>CAZVFC010000010.1:0-212406 GCA_964625855.1 uncultured Verrucomicrobiota bacterium
CCTGGCACAAGCGGCCGGGTTTCAGTGATCGGCCTTCCTTGATCCGGTCCGGTCCTGATAACCGATTACTGACCACAGCTCATTGACTCCGCCACCCTGCCCCGCCGGTACTGCACCAAAGGACAATAGTCCGCCTCCCCCTCCCCTCGGTAGTCTTGCCCGCAATGTTGCAGACCATCACGTACTCGATGCTCGTGGCTACGGCCCTCGCGGTGACAGGTTGTTCCTCAGTGAAGACCCAAATTGACGCCGCACCAACCCTGCGCGAACTGCCCCTCGACGCCCGCGAGGCGCGCCTCCAAGGGCTTGTTGATCAGGCCCTGGCCGATTTGCACGTCTCCCACTAGACCTCGTATGCCAACCACACCAAGCATCGGCGACAAGGCCCACGCGCCTCCTCATCTTGACGCCTGGGAGCGCAGTTGGCAGAAGCACTGGAGCAAGGTCGGCCTGCCAGGCTACGAACTGCCGGTGGGCGGTCGGGGCGCCGACGAGCGCGAGTTTCTGGCCATCGCGCGCACGCCGCAGAAGGAACGCGCGCGGCTCGAGCGTATTAGCGCCGAGTTCGAGCGCGCCTTCAAAGCCTTTTCCCACGTCGGCCCCGCGGTCACGGTGTTCGGTTCCGCGCGGTTCAAGGCAAACCATCCTTACTACAAGCTGGCGCGCGCGGTAGGCGGCGAGTTGGCCCGGGCCGGCTTTGCGACGCTGACTGGTGGCGGGCCGGGCATCATGGAGGCCGCCAACCGCGGCGCGCACGAAACCGGCGGCAAGAGCTACGGGCTGAACATCATTCTCCCGCACGAGCAATGCGAGAATCCCTACGTGGATCGCAGCCTGGAGTTCCGTTACTTTTTCGCGCGCAAGGTGTGCCTGGTGAAATACTCCTGCGCCTTCATCATCATGCCCGGCGGCTTGGGTACTTTGGACGAACTGTTTGAGGCCGCGACGCTCATTCAGTGCCGGAAGATCGGTCCGTTTCCGGTGATCCTGATGGGAGAGAGATTCTGGGCGGGCCTGCGACAGTGGGGCCAGTTCATGATGGAGGAAGGCGTCTTCGCGAAAGATGAGATCGGCTTCGGCTACGTAACGGATTCACCTCGCGAGGCGGTGGACTTGATCCTGCGCAGCCTGCCCGCCGCGGTTTGCCGGGCGCTCAGACCCTTGAAACCGTCATAATCCCGCCACACTCACCAAACCAACCGAACGATCAACCTATGAAGATCACCGTTCTTGGCGCCGCCGCCGGCGAAGTCACCGGCTCGGCTTATTACGTTCAGACCAAACAAGCCAGCGTGCTCGTGGACTGCGGCATGTTCCAGGGCGGCAAGAAAGCCGAGGCGCTGAACCGTCCCCCCACGACTGCCCGTCAGAAGCTTGATGCCATTCTTGTCACGCATGGACACCTGGACCACACCGGCCGGCTGCCGCTGCTTGCCAAACGGGGCCATCGGGTCCCGGTGTTTGCCACCCCCGCGACCATCGAGATGGCGTCCTTGATCCTGCGCGACTCCGCGCGCATCCAGGCCGGAGACGCCGACCGCCGGAATCGCAAGCGACAGCGCGCCGGCGAACCGCCCGAGGAACCGCTCTATACGCCCGCGCACGCGGAGGAAGTAATCCAGCTTTTCCAACCGGTGCCCTACAACCAGCCGGTGGCCGTCGCGCCCGGCATCCAGGCCATCTGGGCGGAGGCGGGCCACATGCTGGGCTCGGCGAGCATCCAGTTGATCGTCGAGGAGGACGGACGGCAGAAACGTGTCGTGTTCTCCGGCGATCTCGGTCCCCGGAGCGCGCTTATCCTCAAGGAATTCGAGCCCTTCCGGCAGGCCGACATGGTCTTCTTGGAATCCACCTACGGCGACCACGACCACCGGCCCTTTACCGAGACCGTCGAGGAGTTCGTCCGCATCGTGAAGGACACCATTGAGAAGCGCGGCAAGATCCTGGTGCCCACGTTCGCGGTCGGCCGCGCGCAATTGCTGACCGGCCTGCTCGGCTGGATGTTCCGCAAGCAGAAGGTGCGCCCGTTCCCGATCTTCCTCGACAGTCCCATGGCCATCGAGGCGTTGAACATCTATGTCCGCCATCGCGAATTGTTCGACGAGGGCATGACCCGGTTCCTCGCCGAAAAGCCGCTGCGGGCGGACTTGAAGACCATGAAACTCTCCGCCACGGCCGAGGACTCGATGAAGATCAACGACCAGGCCGGCCCGTGCCTGGTCATGGCCGGTGCCGGCATGTGCAACGCCGGGCGCATCCTGCATCACCTCAAGCAAAACCTCTGGCGGCCCGAGACGCACGTATTGATCGTCGGCTACCAAAGCCACGAGTCGCTGGGGCGGCGCCTCATTGAAGGCCAGAAGCTGGTCAGCATCCACGGCGAAAAGATCGCCGTAAAGGCCAAGGTCCACACCTTGGGCGGCTTCAGCGCCCACGCCGGCCAATCCGACCTTTTGAAGTGGTTCAGCGCCATTGCTCCCAGCAAGCCCCGTGTCATACTGACCCACGGTGAAGACGGTCCGCGCGAGGCGCTGGCCAAGAAAATTCAACAGCAGTTCAAGCTCCCATCGAGGCTGCCCAAAATGGGTGACGTGGTTGAGTTGTGACGCCGTAATGCTCCGACAGTTCGCCGCCCGGTTGAATCGTATCCTTCCTCACCCCCGTTCCTGCGAAGGTTGCAGAGCACGGTTCTCTCAACAGGGTGGCAGGGTGGCAAGGTCGGGGGCTGGAATCAATCAGTGATCACTCACCAATGGCGGATGTCCTTACCCCCGTACTGCACCAAAGGACAATTGGCGGTTTCAGCCTCTCTGCGGTATTCTCGCACTTGATTTCGATGATCGGGTTCAGCCCGATGACTCAAATCAAAATCATGCCGCCAACAACGTGGGAAACACGCTTTCAAGTGAGCGACGCCACCGCCGTGCAGTGATCCGCAACAAACAACCACAAAACCGAAACATCAACGCAACAGAATATGAGAAGACAAACCTTGTTTATGATCGGCCTCGCGGCCCTGCTGGTTTCCACCCTGCAGGCCAGCCAGGAGCAACTTGCGACCAGCATGAAAGAAACCCGCTTGGAAGCGGAGCGAACCCGGGATCAATTAGCGACAACCCTGGCCGCCCTGACCACGCTGACGAGACAGGAAAAGGGTGATCTTCGACCAGCCTACGACGCCTTCGCCGCCGAGCTTCCCAAGACCGAAGCGGCGGCGGCTTGGACCCGGACGCGGGTGGCCTGGATGCAGGGAGACGGCCTCAAATACTTCGACGACTGGCAGCAGACCATCAGCAGCATCAACAACACGTCGCTGCGCAAGAAATCGCAGAAGCGGCTCGACACAGTAAAGAAGAGTTATGCCAAGGTGACCAAGGAATTCAAGGGAGTGGCGGAGAAGTTCAACCCCTTCCTGGCCAACCTCAATGACATTCAAAAGGTGCTGTCCACCGACCTGACCGCCAAAGGAGTCAAAGGCTTGCGCAGCACCGTCCGCAACGCAAACTGGCACTACACAGACGTCAACCGGACCATCAACAGCGCGCTGGGGGAAATGAAGAAGATGGAAACCGCCTTGGCCCCCGAGGCCAAGTGAGACAGTACAGAAGACTGTTCCGGCCAGGCAACGGGGCCTGATTTTGGAAGACGCCAGCACCAGAGCTCGTCCGGCGATGCGCGGCGTGGAAAGACACTCACGTGAATACGCCTGATCTGAATGCTGGCGGTCCTGGAAAGTGGGGCAGGATATGAGCTGGATTCAACGCTACAAGCTGGGGAATTACTTCCGGAATTCGGTCTGGATGCTCTCCATGTTCGGCATGGTGGCGGGGCTGGTGTCGGTCAAATGCCTTCACTGGATCGAGGAACGGGCCGGCTGGCAATCGGGCTTTGATCCCGATGCGGCCCGGGCGTTGTTTGGCACCCTGGCCGGGGCCATGTTCACTTTCATTGTATTCCTTGCCTCCATCCTGTTGCTCGTGTTGCAGTTGGCCGGCGCCCAGCTTACCCCGCGGATCATTAGCATCGTGTTCCGGGACCGCGTGACCCGGTTTGCGTTGACCCTGTTTGCCTTCACCTTCACCTTCACGCTGGCCGTCCTCCTGCGAATTCACACCAAAGTGCCAACGCTCACGGCCTATTCATCCGCCTATTTGTGCCTGCTCAGCCTGGTCGTGTTCCTGTTTCTCATTGATCACGTGGGCAAGTCGTTGCGCCCGAGCGGAGCCTTGGCGGCGGTCGCGCGCCTCGGGCACGAGGTAATCCAAAGTGTGTATCCCCGGCCACTTTCCCGGGAGCCCGACGCTCCCCAGGCTGTCCCCGAGTCACCGACCGGCGAGCCGGCCCGCACAATACCAAGTACCAAGGACGGGGTGCTGCTGGCGTTCGATCACAAGGGACTTGTGGCTCTTGCCCAAGCAGCGGACTGTGTTGTTGAATTGGTGCCCCAGGTGGGGGATTTCGTCGCGACCGGCAGCCCGTTGTTCCGCGTCTTCGGAGGCACGGGGGTTCTTTCGGCAAGCGCGCTTTGTCAATCGGTCGCTGTGGACCAGGAACGGACGATGGAGCAGGATCCGGCTTTTATCTTCCGCATCATGGTGGACATCGCCTCAAAGGGGCTTTCCCCAGCGATTAACGATCCTACCACCGCGGTCCTGGCGATTGACCAGATCCATCACCTCCTGCGCAATGTGGGCAACCGGCATCTGGATGAGGGACTGGCCCGCGACAAGTCCGGCTCGCTGCGGTTGATCTATCGGACGCCTGATTGGGAGGACTTCGTCTATCTGGCGGTCACGGAAATCCGTCATTTCGGCGGCACGAGCATCCAGGTGGCCCGCCGCCTCCGCGCCATGCTGGAGAACCTGACGGAGGTCCTGCCGCCAGAGCGGACCGCGATCCTTCGCGATGAACTGAGGCTGTTGCACCGTTCCGCCGAGCGATTCTTTCCTGAAGTTGAAGACCAGGCGCTAGCCGATGTCGGCGATTTGCAGGGTGTGGGTGGGGCCCCCCTGGGGGACAAGCCCTTGGCAACGGCTCTGAAGGCCCGTTGAACTAACAGGCATGACCACAAACGACCAACCCGCAGCGCAGGTAACCGTCGGCCAACCGCCGGGTACGATCGAATTGCTGCAGCGCATCGTGAATGCGGTCGAACCCGCGAAACCCAAGCACGGGTTCGAGATTGCGTGCGCAATCGTTTTGGCGCTCGCCACGACCGCTTCAGCCTGGTGTGCCTACCAGTCAAAGCTGTGGGGCGGCGCGCAGATGGCCCGGGCCAACGCGGCGGTCCGGGCCAGCCGCGAGGGAGCAGTGAACTCGCTCGCCGCAGTGCAGATGCGCGCGTTCGATGCATCCATGTTCATTGCTTACATGCAGGCCAGGATCGAGCGGAACAACGAACTGGAGGCGTTCCTGGCCCAGCGATTCCGGCCCGAGATGAAGCCGGCGGTGGAGGCGTGGCTCAAGCTCGACCCGCTGAACAACCCCGCCGCGCCGTCGTCTCCCTTCCGCATGGCCGAATATGCGCAGAAGGAGACAGCCGAGGTCGCCCGTCAGGAGGAACTCGCCGCCAAGGCGATGGCGGCGGCGCGGGAGGCGCGCCAGTGCTCGGATGATTACGTGCTGCTGACAGTCATCTTCGCCTCCGTGCTGTTCTTTGGCGGCATCGCCCGTGCCTTTGACTCGCGCCGCTTGCGGATCGTGCTGGCGGCCCTCGCCGTGCTGTTATTCCTGGGCACCCTGGCCGTCCTGACCACCATGCCTGTCTGCCGCGAATAAGTTGCACCCCAAAAGTTGCACCCCAAAAAACGGCCAACCGGATTCTATGAGCACGACGTCAAACCCCAACGGCACTGGGAACCTGTTTCAGGGTAGGCCGATAGCCGCCGTTCTTATCCCGCTCGTCATGCTGGCCGCCGCCGGCTGCGCGCACCTCGGGCCCAAGACCGTGGCGGTGGACCGTTTTGACTACAGCACGGCTATCGCGGACTCGTGGAAACAGCAGACGCTCCTCAACATCATCAAGCTGCGATACATGGACTTGCCGGTCTTCATGGACGTGGCATCGGTCGTCAGCGGCTATTCCATCCAGACGGGGATTAGTGTGAACGGCACCCTCTCCTCCGAACGCGCGGTGCAGGGCAATTACGCGTCGGTCGGTGGGCAGGCCATCTACACTGACCGGCCTACCGTCACCTACGTGCCGATGACCGGGGAGAAGTTCCTGCGTGGGCTGATCACGCCGCTTGATCCAAAGAACATCTTCTTCCTGCTACAGTCGGGTTATGCGGCGGACTTCATCCTGGGCCTGGCGGTCGAGTCCCTCAACGGGGTGCGGAATCGCTCGACGGCCGGCGGCGCGGTCCGGGAGGCGGACCCGGAGTTTATCCGCGTGCTCGACTTGCTGCGGGAAGTGCAGGCAGCCGGGGCGTTTGGGATGCGCGTCGAGGAGGACAAGGCCAAAGGCTCAACCGGCGTGGTGTTCTTTCGGCGTGACGACGTGCCCGCCGAGATCGCCGAAAAGGCGGCGGAAATCCGGCGGTTGCTCAAGCTCCCGGCGGAGGTGCAGAGATTCGTGCTCACCTATTCGCCGGCGCGCGGGGTGGACAACGAACTGGCCGTCAACAGCCGCTCGATGCTGCAGATCATGCAGGCTTTTGCCAGCCGGCTGGACGTGCCCGAGGCCCATCTCAAGGACCACAGCGCGTGGCCCTCCCTTGATGCCGCCCCCGCGGCGAAGGGCCGGCAGCAAAACGTGCGGATCTATAGCGGCAAGGAAAAGCCAGCGACCGTGTTTGCCGCCGTGCGCTACCGCGACTACTGGTTTTGGGTGGACAACGGCGACCTGCAGACCAAGCGCGCCTTGACGGTCGTCATGTTCTTCTTCACGTTGGCAGATACCGGCAGCCCGGAGAAACTGCCATTGATCACCATCCCCGCGCAATAGAGATGTCAGCCAAACACAAACACATTAACAGCAACCTATGGAATCGAAAACACTAGCGAAAACACTGAACCTGGCAACGATGGCGCTGTTACCGGCGGCCATGCTTACGCTCACCTCCTGCTCGTCCACTTCCTCCCAACCGCCGGTCGAGACGACCTCGACCACCTCCTTTCAGCCGGGAGTGCCGGGTGGGGTGAGGGTGGACACGCACAAGTTGACCGCCAAGGTGAACGCCATTGACACGGCCAACCGCAAGGTGACGCTCGTCACCCCGGACGGGGAAAAGACCACCGTGAAGTGTGGTCCGGAAGTCATCAACTTCGACCAAATCCGCGTCGGGGATCAACTCAGCGTCACGGTGGCGGAAGAGGTTGCGGCGTATATGGCCAAGGAAGGTGCGGCGCCGAGTGACGGCGCGGCCGCGCTAGTGGCGTTGGCGCCGAAGGGCGTCAAGCCGGCGGGCGTGATTGCCAGCACGGTGCGGGTGACGGCCAAGGTCATCGCCATTGATCTCGAGCACCGTAAAGCCACCCTCCAATTCCCGGACGGCACCACCCGGACGGTCACCGTCCGCGACGACGTGGACTTGACCAAGCGGCGAGTAGGCGAAGAGGTGGTGATCCGCACCACCGAGGTGCTGGCCCTCGAAGTGGAGAAGCCGTAACACGGGATGGCACGCGGATTGTCAACCGGAACAGGCGGAGACCAACAAGCGATCAGGCCGGTATGATCGCCAGGACTGCCGCAGCCCGGCTCGGCCGGCCATTGCTGGCTGAACCGACGGGACGGTTGACCGGCCTGCATGACCTGGGTGCGCTACCGCTTCGTCCCCGGCCTCTGGTCGGCGGCGGTAACGGTTCCCGGTATGTCGCCCTTTGGAGAGAAAATGACGGAGCGCAAACGGGCGGGGTCTCAGCAAACGGCAACTCAGTGACTGGATTGCTGACTGCTGAACGCTGTTTCCCCGCCACCTAACACCCGTCACTCCCTCCGTACTGCACCAAAGGACAATAGGCAGGCTCATCCCATCAGCGCTAGTCTCACATCTGAATTCTACGACCGGGTTCGACCCGAATGAGCCAAAGCAAGATCAATGTCGCGATTGTGGATGATGATGAGAGTTTTGCGCGTGCGCTCGAACGGCTGTTCCGCGCTTCGGGATATGGAGTCCAGACGTATCCCTCGGCCGAGGCTCTCCTGGCTTCCACGACTCTCCCTCAGCCGGACTGCCTGGTGCTCGACATCCACCTGGGAGGCATGTCGGGTCTGGACCTGCGCCAGCAACTCAGCGCTTCTGGCAGGACCACTCCCGTTGTGTTCGTCACCGCACACGATGAGCCAAAGATCCGCGAACAGGCCCTGCAGGCCGGCTGCTCGGCCTACTTGCGGAAACCTGTGCCGGGTAAGATGCTTCTTGCCGCCATCGGCAAGGCCGTCAACCCAGGCAACCACTGATTTGACCGATGCGAAAGTAAGCCACTGCCGGAAGAAGAACCGCCAAGACCATGAGTGCTGAGATTATTGACAATACCAATAACATCATTACTGCCCGGATTTCCGGGAAGCTGACCCCTCCCGAACTGGCCGCGCTGCAACAGGCCGCGGGCAGATTGATGAAAGAGCACGGGAAGGTGCGAATCCTGGTAGTGGCCGAAAACTTCGAAGGCTGGCAGCGGGGAGGGGGTTGGGGAGACCTGTCTTTCCAGATGGAGCACGACTCGCAAATCGAACGGATGGCCATCGTCGGCGACCGCAAGTGGGAGGATCTGACGCTCGTGTTTGCTGCCAAAGGACTGCGGAAATTCCCGATCGAGTATTTCGAGCCCGGCGAACTGTCTCGAGCACGGGCGTGGCTCGCCGAGCCAGCCCAGTAGAAATCAGAGGCCTATTCGTCGCTCGCCGCTTCTTATGAGATCCGACAAAGAATCCGTCCCGGCAGTCTCCCAGCCTTGTAGCTGTTTCGAGGCCCGTTTCCAATCCAGCGTCGTCGTCGTTGGGCTGATCGCCACCGCCGCGGCCCTGGTCGTTTGTGGCTGCAAGAAAGAGACGCCGCCACCACCACCTCCACCGGGCGTCGTGGTGATGGACATCACCCCAACCAACGTGCCCCTTTCCGCCGAGATCATCGGCCAACTGGACTCGCCCCAGAACATCGAAATCCGCGCGCGCGTCGAGGCGTTCGTGCAGGAAATGCCGTTCATCGAAGGCACGAACGTGACATCGGGCCAGTTGCTCTTTAAGCTCGACGACGGCCCCTACCAGCAAAGGCTCCTTGCCGCCAAAGGCAGTCTGGGTGAGGCCGAGGCGGCATTGAAGAAATCTCAAGCGGATGTGGCACGCCTCAGGCCTTTGGCCGAGAAACGCGCCGTGCCCCAGCAGGATCTCGACAACGCTCTCGCCTCGGTGGACGTCGGCAAAGCGGCTGTTTTCTCCGCCAAAGCGCAAGTGGAGGCCGCCCAGTTGGACCTGAGCTACTGCACAGTCTCCGCGCCAACCAACGGCCTGATCGGCGCCAAGCAGGTATCCATCGGCGAATTGGTTGGCAAAGGGCAACCGACACTGATGGCCACGATGTCCACGCTCGACCCCATCTGGATATACTGCAACGTGAGCGAGGTGGGTTTGCTCAACGCGGACGAATATGCGCGGCGGACGGGCAAGCGGGTCATCGACGCGCCGGTGACGCTCATCCTGGCGAACGGCTCGGAGCATCCGCAAAAGGGCCGGATCGTGTTCATTGACCGCGCCGTGGACGTCAAGACGGGCACGCTGCGCCTCCGCGGCCAGTTTCCCAATCCGGAGCAACTGCTTCGCCCCGGCATGTTCGGGCGGATGCGGCTGGACCTTGGGCTCCGGGCTGACAGCATCCTCGTGCCGGAGCGGGCGGTGACGGAGTTGCAGGGCAAGAACTTCGTGTGGGTCATCGGCCCGGACAACAAGGCCGAGCGCCGCAAGGTGACGGTGGGCCAGCAGCTCGGTGAGGGCCTGCTGATCCTGGAGAATCTTAAAGCGGGTGAGCGCATTGTGGTGGAAGGCTTGCAGAAAGTGCGGGATGGCGGGGAGGTCAAGCCCATGACCGCCGCGCAGATGGCCGCCGCCGCCGCCGCCCAAGCCGCCCAGCAGGCTGAAGCCAAACACACGAAGGAAGGCGAGACCAAGCACGGCAAGGAGTAACCGTTATGGCCGACTTCTTCATCCGCCGCCCCATCGTCGCGATGGTCATCGCCATCCTGACGGTGATCGTCGGTCTGATCACCCTCAAGCGGCTGCCCATCTCCGAATATCCGCCGGTCAGCCCCACGATGATCCAGGTCACCACGACCTACCGTGGCGCGGCGGCGGAGGCGGTCATGGAATCCGTTGCCACACCCATCGAGTCCAAGGTCAACGGCGTGGACAAACTGATCTACCTCCAGTCCTTCAACGCCAACGACGGCAAGCTGACGCTGAACGTGTATTTCGACGTCGGCACGGATGTGGACATCATGCAGGTCAACACGCAGAACCGCGTCGGTCAGGCCGAGGCCCAGTTGCCGGAAGCAGTCAAAAAGGAAGGCGTGGTGGTCAATCGCTCCAGCCCGGACATCCTGATGGTCGTCGCCCTCAATTCGCCCAGTAACACTTACGACGCCATTTTCCTGGGCAACTACTGCGACATCAACCTGGTGGACGCCATCAAACGCGTGCGCGGCGTCGGCGACGTGAAGAACTTCACCGCCCAGGACTACACGATGCGGGTCTGGCTGCGGCCCGACCGGCTCGCGACGCTGGGCATCACCCCCAGCGACATCCAGAACGCGATCAAGGAGCAGAACGCTCAGTCCCCCGCCGGCCGCATCGGCGCCGAACCCGCCCCGCCGGGCCAGGAAATGCAGTTCAACGTCCGCGCCCTCGGACTGCTCAAGGATCCGAAGGAGTTTGCGGAGATCATCATCCGCTCCAACCCGGACGGCTCGCAAGTGAAGATTAAGGATGTGGGCCGCGTGGAACTGGGCGCCCAAACTTACGATCTGCGCGCCCGGCTGAACCGGTCACCGGCAGGGGCCATCGGCATTTACCTCGCGCCGGGGGCGAACGCCATCGAAACGGCGGACAACGTGAAGAAGATTCTGAAGGAGGCCGAAGCGAAGTTCCCGCCCGACATGGCCTACGACATCACGCTCGATTCCACCCTGCCCATCAAGGCTTCGATGGAGGAAATTGTCCACACGCTCCTCGAGGCGGTGGTGCTCGTGCTCATCGTCGTCTATGTCTTTCTGCAGAGCTTCCGGGCCACGATCATCCCGATGTGTACGGTGCCCGTCTCGCTGCTGGGTGCGTTCATTATGTTCCCGGTGCTGGGCTTCAGTGTGAACGTGCTGACGATGTTCGGCCTGGTGCTGGCGATCGGCATCGTGGTGGATGACGCGATCGTGGTGGTCGAGGCCGTGCAACATCATCTCGAGCACGGCAAGGAACCGGTCGAGGCAACCAAGCTGGCGATGAAGGAAGTTTCCGGGCCGGTGGTGGCCATCGGCCTGGTGCTTTGCGCCGTGTTCGTGCCGGTGGCGTTCATGGGCGGCGTGACCGGCCAGCTTTACAGCCAGTTTGCGCTCACCATCGCCGTGGCGGTGATCTTCTCCGTTATCAACGCGCTCACGCTCAGCCCGGCGCTGTCGGCCCTGTTGCTCAAGAAACCCACGCCGGGGCGAGGCCCGATCGCGGCCTTCTTCAAGATGTTCAACCGGTTCTTTGACTGGTTGAGCACCAACTACGGGAGCATCGTCGGCGGCCTGGCCCGCAAGGCGACGCGCTCGATGTTGCTGCTGGTCATCGTGGTTGGCGGCATCCTCCTGGTTGGCAAGTTCGTGCCCGGCGGCTTTATTCCCGACGAAGACAAAGGGTATCTGTTTGTGGCGGTCGAACTGCCCGAAGGAGCGTCGCTCCAGCGCACCGACGAAATCCTCCAGCAGGTGGAGGGTATCGTCTGCAACACGCCCGGCGTGCGCTCCGCCGTCAGTCTGGCCGGCATGAACATTCTGAACTCGCTCAACTTCCCCAACGCCGCGTTGATGTTCGTGGGTCTGGAGCCTTGGGAAGAGCGCAAGTCCCCGGAGCTACACGCCAGCGCCCTCGCGCGGGAGTGGACCAAGAAGTTCCAGGCCATTCCCGGGGCCAAGGCCTTCTCCTTCGGCCCGCCGCCGTTACCGGGCTACGGCAATGTGTCCGGCTTCAGCATGCAGTTGCAGGACCGCTCCGGCGGCAGCATCGAGCAACTGGCCGGGTACGTGGACCAGCTCACCAAAGCCGTGGCCCAGCGCCCGGAGATCGGCCGCGTCAGTACCACCTTCAACCCGTCCACCCCCCAGGTGAAGGTCGAGTTGGACCGTGAGAAATGCCGCACCCTTGGAGTGACAGTGGACAGCGTCTTCGCGACGCTCCAGACCTACTTGAGCGGCCTTTACGTAAACGACTTTGTCCGTTTCGGCCGCGTCTATAAGGTCTTCCTCCAGGCCGAGCCGCAGTTCACCGACAAGCCGGATGACATCGGCCAGTTTTATGTCCGCAACAATGAAGGGGGGATGGTGCCGCTGAACACGCTGGTGAAGATCAGCAAGATGTCCGGCCCGAACGTCGTCACCCGCTTTAACCTTTACAACGCCGCGGAGATCATGGGCGCCCCCGCCCCCGGCTACAGTTCCGGGCAGGCGATGAAGGCTATCGAGGAGGTTATGAAGACGCTGCCGAGCGAGGTTGGCTACGAATGGTCCGGCCTCACGCTGCAAGAGAAGAAATCCGAAGGGCAGGCGCCGATTATCTTCGGCATGGCCGTGCTGTTCGTCTTCCTGCTGCTGGCGGCGCAATACGAGAGCTGGGGCTTGCCGTTCGCCGTGCTGCTCGCCACTCCGACTGTGATTCTCGGCACGATGGTGGGCATGTTGGCCCGAAGCTTCGACCTGAACGTTTACGCGCAAATCGGCCTGGTGATGCTCATCGGGTTGGCGGCCAAGAACGCCATTCTCATTGTCGAGTTTGCCAAGATGAAACGCGAGGAGGGGGTCGAAATCCTCGATGCGGCGGTGCAAGGATCTAAGCTGCGCCTGCGGCCGATTCTCATGACCTCGTTTGCGTTCATCCTTGGCTGCGTGCCGCTGATGCTGGCGACGGGTTCGGGCGCCGCTTCCCGCAGTACCATGGGCACCGGCGTCGTTTACGGGATGACCATCGCCACCGCCATCGGTTTGTTCCTCATCCCGGTCTGTTATGTGTTCGTCCAGCGGATCGTGGAGCGAAGCGGGAAGAAAGCTGCTATACCAGCCGCGGTTCCTGTGGCAGAGAAGGGAGGAGCGCATTGATGAAAGCCGAAAGCCGAAAGCCGAAAGCCGAAGGAAGCCCGAAGTCCGAAATCCGAATGGCTGGGTTGGGTGCTTCTCCTCGAATCAACGAATCGGGCACTGGTGCGGTCCAACGCTGGGGCTCTACTTCATCCGTTTCAGGCGCTATTACCCCGTGCGCAGCCCGACCCACCCAGCCGCAGCAACAAGAATGGTGGTCCGCTGGCTTTTCGCTCTTCGGGCATCGGCTTTCAGACTTCCTTAGGCTTTCGGACCTCCTTCGGTCTTCGGACCCCCTTCGGCTTTCGGCTTTCGGCTTTCGGATTTCCAGCGCGGCGGCCCTGTCGTCCCTCTTGGCTTTCGGTCTTCTCGCCGCGCTGGCCGGTTGCACCGTCGGTCCGGATTACAAACGCCCCACGGTTGAAACTCCCGCCACGTATCACAACCCGGTGGACGCCACCGCGCCAGCCGGCACCAACTCGTTTGGCGACCTTGGCTGGTGGGAGGTATTCCAGGACCATCAACTCACGGCTTACCTGGGCGAGGCGCTCACGAATAACTGGGATATCAAGATCGCGGCGGCGCGTGTGCTTCAGGCTGAGGCCGCGTTGCGGGTTACCCGTTCGCAGTACTTCCCGAACGTCAACGCCGGCGGCGACTGGTGGACTACCCGTGCTTCGGAGAAAGGTCCCTCGCCCGTGCCGTCCAATTTGAACCCGCAAAGGGAGTACGGGGACGTCTTTGCCTCGATGCCGGCCTACGAGGTGGATCTCTGGGGCAGAATCCGGCGCGCCAACGAGGCCGCGCGCGCCCGCTTGTTCGCAACGCAGGACGCGCAGCGAACCGTGCGCCAGACGCTGGTCGCGCAGGTGGCCACGGTTTACCTGGAGTTGCTGGCGCTCGACTACGACCTCGAAATCGCCCAGCGCACCTACCAGGCCCGCACCAATTCGCTCGTCCTGACCGCCGCGCGCGAGGAGGGCGGCGTCGCCGCCATGCAGGATGTAGCCCAGGCGAAAATCCTTGTGTATGGCGCCGAGGCGAGCATCGTGGACATCCAGCGTCGGCGCGAACAGCAAGAGAACGCCCTGAGCGTGCTGCTTGGCCGCAAGCCGGGCTCGATTCAGCGTGGGGAGGCATTCACCGCCAAGCAAGTCCGCGCGCAAGTGCCCTCCGGTCTGCCCTCGTCCTTGCTGGAGCGGCGCCCGGATATCCGGTTCGCGGAGCAACAACTGATTGCCGCCAATGCGGACATCGGCCAAGCCAAGGCGGCATTCTATCCCCAGATCACCCTCACCGGGTTCTATGGGTACCAAACCATTGCCCTCTCCGACCTGTTCTCCGCGCCCGCACGGACGTGGCAGTTCGGCCCGGCCGTTACGATGCCGCTGTTCACCGGCGGACGCTTGCGCGGTAATCTGAAGATCGCTCAGGCGCAGTTCGAGGAGTCGCTGGCCAGTTACCAACGGAGCGTGCAAAACGCCTTTCGGGAGGTTTCGGACAGCCTGATCGCCTATCAACGCTCGCGCGAGTTTCGTTCCCGGCAGGAGGAACGCACGCAGGCCAACCGTGAGGCTACGCAATTAGCTAACATCCGCTACGACGGAGGTGTGACCAGCTACCTCGAGGTCCTCTACAACGAACAGGAACTCTTTACCGCGGAGTTGAACCTCGCCCAGGCCCAGCTTAACGAACTGCTCAGCGTCGTCTCGCTCTACCGCGCCCTTGGGGGTGGGTGGCAGACACCGTCTCTGCAGCTCCAGACCAAGGCTAACACACAAGAGATTGATCAATGAAAGCCCCGAAGAGCATAAGCACCTCGCGGAAACTGATCCACGAAATCCAACTCGCGCGCCTTCGGCTCGTGAAACTTGAGAACCAGTGGAAGTCGGCCAGGGAACACGCGCGCCTGGCCAAGCGCCGGCGCAAAGAGGCAAAGGAAGCCGCCCGTCGCGCCAGGAAACAAGCCAAGCTGGCCAAGAGAGAGGTCGCCGAAGCGAAACAGGTTCTGGCGAAAGCGGAAAAGAAGCTCGCCCGGATTGCCAAGAGTGCGGCTAAGATCAAGACCAGGCAACCGCCGGCGGCCAAAGCCGCAATCGCCGCGCGCGGGAAAAAGATGGCCCACCGCCGTGTTACCCGGTCGGCCGCGTCACTCGCATCTCCCGCAACCAAATCTGTGAAGCCGCCTCGGCCAACACCGGCTCCAGCGAAGGACCCTTCGGGCCTCAAGCCGGCAGTCGAGGGAAAGAGAGAATCCGCCACTGTTCCCCGTGACATCGAGTCACCCCTATCCTCGGCCTCACCGACACCTAGTGAAACCGTCACTTAACGAAGCGAGCATCAACCGGGAGAACCATTATGAGCAGGAATTCAAAATCCGACGGAGAGCAGAAAATGAAAGCCAAGAAATACGAGAAGCAACTACGGAAGCTCCAAGCCGAACTTTGCAGACTTCAGGAGTGGGTGAAGTTCAAAGGCCTCCGCGTGATCATCGTCTTCGAGGGCCGCGACGCCGCCGGCAAGGGCGGCACGATCAAGGCCATAACTGACCGCGTAAGCCCGCGCGTGTTCCGGTTGGTGGCGCTGCCCGCCCCGTCCGACCGCGAGAAGTCGCAAATGTATATCCAGCGTTATATGCAACATTTTCCGGCCGCCGGCGAGGTTGTGATCTTCGACCGGAGTTGGTACAACCGCCTCGGCGTTGAATACGTGATGGGCTTCTGCACCGAGGAGCAACATCGCCGCTTTCTCCAACTCTGCCCGGAGATGGAAAAGTACATTGTGGAGGGAGGCATCAAGCTGATCAAGGTTTGGCTCGAGGTCAGCGACAAAGAACAGAAACGCCGGTTTGAGGCGCGCCTGGAGGACCCCTTGCGCCAGTGGAAACTCAGCCCGATGGACCTGCCTTCGCGCAGCAAATGGTTCGAGTATTCACGCGCCCGCGATATGATGCTCAAGGCCACAGACACCAAATGGGCGCCGTGGCACATATTACGCTCGGACGACAAAAAGCGCGCCCGCCTCAACTGCATCCACCACATCCTGAGCCAAATTCCGTATAAGAAAGTGCCGCGCGAGAAAGTGAAACTCCCCAAGCGGTCAATCAAACACGCCTACGACGATCAGGCCACCTTGAAAGGCAGGAAATTCGTAGCGGAAGTCTATTAGATCCCATTAGACACAAAGGACCTTTAAGGCGACTTTTTGACAGATGCGACCGATTTCTTTCAACTCGCCCTTCGAGGGCAAAACAAACCAATAAACCGATAACAAAGGAGCAATTATGAGTATTCGAACAAATCAAACTATGCAAACGTGCTGTGCGGCCGTGTTGGCCGCCAGCCTGACCCTGCCAACCCTGGCCGCATCGAAGAACAAACTCGACGCGCAAGTCCGCGACCTGACCGATTACTTCGAGAAGGTGCAGAAGGACAAGGGCACCTCCGTGCCGGCCGAAATCCTAAGCAAAGCCGAGGGCATGATTATCATGCGCACCTACAAGGCCGGCTTCATCGTCGGCGTGGAGGGCGGTCGCGGGGTGGCAATCGTGAAGAACAAGACCACCGGCAAATGGGGCCCGGTCGGTTTTATCAAGAGCGGCGAAGGCAGCTTCGGCTTCCAAGCCGGCGGTCAACGGAGCGACGTGATTCTCGTGCTTATGAACAGCGACGGCGTCAAGGTCCTGACCGACCCCAACTTGAAACTGGGCGTGGACATTCGGGCCACCGCCGGACCGAAAAGCATGGGCGACCAGGCCAACCTGAAGACCGACCAGACCCCCGTGCTGATCTACAGCGATACACGGGGCGCTTACGGCGGTGCGTCTCTGGAGACGGGAGGTGTCTTCCCCGATTCGGGTGACAACAAGGATTACTACGGCAAGAAGCTCACCATGACGGAAATCCTCGTGGAAGGGAAAGTCGAGCCTACCGAGGCAGCCAGGCTGCTCGCCGGCAAGATTGAAGAGTATGCCAGACCGGCCAAGGAGTAAGTTATTGGGACGCTCCTGGCGTCAGAGAGCTAATCAATGAGTGGGCATCGCGCCTGCGCAAAGCAATTGACACCGTTCACGGGCGCTAGCCCTCAGAGGCCAGCGCTCCGGCACTAGCGCAATCCGACGTGACCTTGTACCAGGATATCACCTCCATGCGTGTCAACGCGAGAATGATCCGGCGGTGGGCGGGCGGGGGACTGAGGTTGAAATAGTCGAGGAGGCCCGCTTACACATGCAACCTTTGAATCCCGCGGCAGACTTGACTAGCATGCCCAAACTCGGACTCCCTGCGTCCGGTGCCAAAGTCTTCCTGATTCACGTCGGCGACGACAACTTCAGTCGTGTGCTGCCTAATGAGCTGGACCGGTCGAAATCCGCCAACGGCCGGGTCAAGGTAATGGCATTTCCACCGCTGGGGATTCAAACGCTCGCGCCGGTCCTGCGCCAACGAGGACACGCCGTCCGCTTGTTCGATACCTGTCACCCCCGAATGAAGGCGGAAGATATCGCGGAAGCTGTGGCCCGGGATCGCCCCGAAGTGATCGCGTTATCCTTCCTCTCGACTACCACTTATCCGGGGGTCAAGAACATGGCGCGGCGGCTGAAGGCAGAGGCGCAGAAGACGCCGATCATCGCAGGCGGCCCCTTCGCTTCCCTGAACGCAGACCGGATTCTGGGGGACTGCCGGGAGCTCGATTGCATCGGGGTGGGTGAGGGCGAGGAACTCCTGCCGGATTACCTGGACCATCTGGACAACCTGGATGCAGTGACGGGCCTGGTTTGGCGCCAGAATGGGAAAGTCATCCAGAATGCTCCGCGTCGGCTCCTCCGGGACCTGGACCGGTTTCCGTATCCTGACCGGACCAGCCTCCCCATTGATTACATCGAATCCCTGCCCTTGGATGTGCCCGCTGTCCTCTCCCTCGACAAGTTCTGCACAGTGCAGACCTCGCGTGGTTGCCCACATTCCTGCATCTACTGTGACATCCCTTTGCTGGGTGGAGGCCTGTGGCGCAGCCGTTCGCCCGAACATGTGCTGGGTGAGTTGCAGGAACTCAGCGACCAGGGGTATCGGTCCATCTACCTGACCGATGATCACTTCCTCATCAATCGCAAGCGCATTGATGCGATCTGCCGTGGGATCATTCACCGCAAGTTGGACTTGCGCTGGGGCTGCGAGGGTCGGGTGGATTCAGTGGGGATGGATCAACTGCCGGTCATGCGCCGGGCAGGGTGCAATTTTCTGGCTTTTGGGGTGGAGGCGGGTACGCAAAAGGTGCTGAACCGGCTGAACAAGAGACAAACCCTGGCTCAGGTGGAGCACGCGGTCCGGGAAGCGAAACGTCAGGGCATCGGTAGAGTGCACGGCTTCTTCGTCGTTGGCTCCCCCGATGAAACGAAAGCCGACATTCTGGAGAGCTTCCGATTCGCCGCGCGCCTCCACCTGGACACATTTGGCTTCAACCGGCTCTGTGCCTACCGTGGGACCCCGCTTTGGCAGGAATACGTCGCGCGCGGGATTATTGACGACGAGCGCGATTGGCACAAATGGTTCAAGTGCTCGGATATCGACCCCACCACGGTGCAGAGTGCGGTGGTGAATCGGCTGCGAGCGAAAGGCTACGGGATTCTTTTCCTGAACCGCATCCTCAAGCGCCCGGTTCGCACCTGGAAGTTGCTCCGCGCTTTCGGCCGCCACATGCTGGTTTCCGACATGATCAAGTTGCTGAGCAGCCCCTTTCGGCGGCGGGCGCTGACCCGGAAGCCGGAACTCCCGGCCCGGATGCAGGACTTGGGGTTGGATGAGCCAAACCGTCCGCAAGCAGCACATGCAAATCCTTGGAATTGATGACTCTTTTGAACTCTCCCGTGAGAATCAAAACGCACAGGAAAACCACAGATGAACCCAGATGAACCCAGATTCGATCGGCCAGACTCCGGTTTGGCTGCCTTGTGCTGCCGGTCACTATTCCGTGAAAAGACTCTCGCCTTAGGGTGCTGGATCGTTATTGCCGCCGGGGCGACGCTTTCGCTTGCCCCGGCACGGGCGGCCGACCCGCCCTTCACGCCCGCCACCGCTGCCGCCCGGCTCGAAACCGCCCGCGCGGAGGTTGCTCTGACACGGAGCAACATCGTCCTCACGTTGGAACGGCTGGACAAGCTCCGCCAGGCGGAGGATCCTAACGCGCAATTCCAGCGGTTCGTCGAGCAATTGACGAAGATGAAGGAGCGGGCCAAACTCACACAGGAACGGGCCCAACTCATGAGGAGCAAGGGCGACGCTTACTTTGCCGAATGGGAGGCGCGCACGAGCGCGATTGCCGACCCTGACTCGCGGCGGCACGCTGAAGCGGGGCGCGCCACACGCAAAGCCTCCTACGACCTGATCATCCAGCAAATGCAGTTGGCCCGCACGAACTTCATACCGCTGCTGGCCGAACTGGAGGAGATCAAGACCCTGCTGGAAGGCGAGCGCAGCAGGGAGAAGCTCGCCACGGCCAAGGACCTTTTTATGCAGGCGAACTGGCACTGCGTGAGCGTGCAGCGAGCGCTGATGAGAACGGAAGATGAGTTGAACCTCGTGGCCACCGACCTCGCCGGAAAGGCGCAGGGCACCTCTCCCGGGCAGAAGTGAACCGCGTGCTTGGTGGCAAGGAACCAGTCAATTGCAGTAGCAGCAATGATCAGTTAAATTGAATTTTGAGTGCCTCAATCCAGTGCGGTGCGCTGCTGGTCACCGGTCAGTGGGCCTAAACACCTCAACTTGGAAAATCAACGTATGCAAACAATGAAGATATCGAATAACGGGCGCTGGCTGGGGCTGGCGCTCACTCTGGCAACAGGTTGGTGCGTCGTGGCGCAGGAAACTCCGCCTGCCAGCCAGGAGCCGAACCCCGCGCCGCCCCCGTCGGCGCCCGCGAAGCGAAGCGCCGCCGAGCTGCAGAAGCTCGCCGAGCCCATCGCGCTGCATCCGGACCCCTTGGTCTCCATCATTCTGCCTGCCGCGGCTTACCCGGTGGAGATTGTACAGGCCGCGCGTTTCGTGAGGGACACTAACAATGTCCCCAAGGTGGATGATCAGCCCTGGGACGAAAACGTCAAATCCGTCGCCAAGTTCCCGCAGTTGATCTCCATGATGGACTCGAACCTGACCTGGACGGTTGACCTCGGGGAAGCGTTTATTGACCAGCCGAAGGAGCTGATGGATGCCATCCAGTCCCTCCGGGCCAAGGCGCTGAAAGCCGGCACGCTCCAGACCTCCCCCCAACAGATCGTGATCGTCACCAATGTAGTGGTGGTACAAACCAACGTGACCCAAGTCGTGTCGGCGCCCAGTCAGATTGTAGAGATTGTGCCGGCCAGCCCGCAAGTGGTCTATGTGCCGACTTACCCGCCCACGGTCTATTACCCGCCGCCGGCTTACGTCTATAACCCCTGGGCACCGCTGGTCACTTTCGGCGCGGCGGTGGCGGTGGGGGCGATTATTGCCAATAACTGCGACTGGCATCACGGTGGAGTCTATGTGGGCCACCATGGCGCTGTGGTTTGGGGCGGGAGCGGCTACCACGGGAACGTCAACGTCAACGCAAACGTCAATAGGAATGTAAGCGTGAACAACTCGCGCAGCGCCAACGTGAACAACTCACGGAACGTCTCGGGCAGCGCCAACAGGCCCAGTCAGCAGCCCGCCCAGAAGTGGCAGCCCGACCAGAACCGGATGCGCACCAGCGGGGCAGGCGGCGCATCAGCGAGCACGCGCGAGGCGCGCGGTTGGGGTTCCGGCCAGGGTGGCTCCGGTAACGTCGGAGCGCGCCCTTCCACGGGTAACGTGGGGGCACGGCCCTCGACCGGCAATGTCGGAGCGCGCCCTTCCACCGGCAACGTCGGTGGGGCTGGTTCCAGCGGTAACTTCGCCCGTCCTTCGACCGGCACCGCTGGCAGCAGCCGGCCCTCAGCGGCACCGACGACCAGTAATTTCCAAAGCCGCTCAGGCGGGTCCAGCAGCGCCTTTAGCGGCGCGGGCAGCAGCGGCTCCAGCGCGAGGAACTACAGTAGCCGGGGGAGTTCCAGCCGCAGCAGCAGCAGTTACAGTGGCGGCGGCCGCAGCAGTGGCGGTTTCAGCGGTGGCCGCCGCGGCGGGTTCAGTGGCGGCGGCGGGGGACGAGGAGGCGGGCGCCGATGAAGTTCAAGCCGGGACACAAACTCATTTCTCTGATTGATATGAAAACTTCCAACGGATTGAGCAGCTTGGTGAAGGCTGTCGGCATGGTGCCTCTGGTTCTGGTGCTGGGCACACCCCTCGCCGCCCGCGCGGCTGACACCGGCAAGACCTTCGCGACCCCCGAGGAGGCCTTATCGGCCCTCGTGCAAGCCACCAGCGCCGCAAGCGGGACCGACCTGCGCGCCATCTTTGGCTCGGCCGCCGAGGAACTCCACAACCCGGACCGGGTCCAGGCGACCAACGAATACCATACGTTCACGGCCGCCCTGAACGAGACGAACCGCCTCGTCCACGAATCCGCGACCCGCTGCGTCCTTGAAGTGGGCCCCAACTCCTGGCCGTTCCCGGTTCCCATCGTGAAGAAAGACGGGCGGTGGTTCTTCGACACCGAGGCCGGCAAGGAGGAAATCCTGAGCCGGCGCATTGGCAAGAACGAGCTTTCCGCGCTGCAGACGATCCGCGCCTATGTGCAGTCCCAGCGCGAGTACGCCAGCCGCGACCGCGACGGCGACGAAGTGCTGGAATACGCGCAGCGGATAGCCAGCACGCCGGGCACCAAGAACGGCCTGTACTGGCCGCCCGAGCTGGATGGCGAAATCAGCCCACTCGGGCCCTTGGTCGCCGATGCCCAGAGCGAGGGATACGGCATGCAGGCGAAGGGTCAGGAGGCCACGCGTGAACCGTTTCATGGTTATTTCTTCAAGATCCTTACCCGCCAGGGGAAGCACGCCCCCGGCGGCAAGTATGATTACATCATCAACGGTCACATGATCGGCGGCTTCGCGCTGGTGGCGTGGCCTGCGGAGTACGGCGAGTCCGGCATCATGACGTTCATCGTCAACCAGCAGGGGCGCGTGTACCAAAAGGACCTGGGGCCGAAGACCGAAAAACTTGCCCCGGCCATGAAAGTCTATGATCCGGACCCCAGTTGGGGGGTGTCGCCCGATTGAGTCTGACCTGCCAACAAGACTTATGAAGAACACATCAATTCTCTGGTTAAGCCTGGCGCTCGCCTTTGGCTCCCAGTCCAACCACGCCGGCCTGTTCAGCCCGAAAGGGGACAGCCCGGAAGAGAAGCGCCAGGTTGTCCTCAAGCAACGCGAGGAGATGCTGGCCGACTTATACCAGACCAAGCCGGAGCTGAAGGACCGAGCGCAGAAGGCGGCTGGCTATGCCACCTTCAAGCAAACTGATGTGAACCTCTTTCTCCTGGCCTCCGGGCGAGGCTACGGCGTGCTCAGGGATAACAAGAGCGGCAAAGACACGTTCATGTGCGTCGCTTCGCTCGGCACTGGCGTCGGGATGGGTGTGAAGGACCTGCGGGTCATCTTCATCTTCAACGATCCCAAGGTGATGCAGCAGTTTGTCGAGCAGGGCGTTCAGTTCGGCGGGAAGGGCGACGTCTCTGCCAAATACAAAGATGCCGGCGTATCCGCCGAGGGCGGCGCCAAGGCCAACGTGGACATTAAAGACGGCACTGTGGCCACCGGGGTAACCAGCGACACCCGAGGCGGCACCAAAGATGAGCGAACTTCGGCCGCCATCGCCACCCCTGGCGGCATGGAGATCTATCAATTCACCGAGAGCGGCGTATCGCTCCAAGCCACCGTCCAAGGCACCAAGTATTGGAAAGACTCGAACCTGAACCAGTAACCACTCCGAATGACCAGCAACACCGTATGACAACGCATAACATTGTTCGGTATCTCTTGATCGCCGCGGTTCTACCCCTGGGCAGCCTGACCGCGTTTACCCAAACCGGGCCAAGATCGTCGGATCCCGACGACCTGCGCGCCGTCCTCGAGACGCTGCGCTCGGACGTGAACAGCTACAAAGTGCGCGTGATCAACCAGGCCATGCAACTAACCGGCCCGGAGGCGGAGAGATTCTGGCCGCTTTACCGCCAGTATGAGCAAGAACTTGGCAAGGTGGCCGATAAGAAAGTCGCGCTCATTCGCGAGTTCGCCGACCGGTGCGCCAACGGCACGCTCGATAACAAGGCGGCCGACACGATAGCGCAACAATGGCTTAAGAACGTTGAAGCCCGCCTGGATCTCTGGAAGAAGTACCATAAAAAGATAGCCAAGGCTGTCTCGCCGGCACGCGCCGCCCAGTACCTCCAAGTCGAGAACCAGGTGGCGCTGTTCATGGACTTGAACATCGCCGCCGAGATGCCCGCCTTGCGAACGGTCATCAAGCCCTAACAACCGTGGGTGCCCGCTAACGATGGGCACGCTATGAGCAAGGAGCAACAACGGCTCGACGAAGCTCGTAATTCCGCGAGTAAACCTTCGGCGAACCCGCCGGGCCGGAGAGGTTCCCAGAGCGGGTACACCGGAGGTACACCGGATGCGCACCGGAGGTACACCGGAAAATCCCTTGTGCATCCGGTGTACCTCCGGTGTACATCCGGTGTACTCAACGCGAAGGGCCGGAGAATCGGGCGGTCCCCGCCTCAGTGAACGCTGAGGTTCCCTGCGAATGCGATACGCCACCATCATTCTGGCCGTCGTCACGCTGCTCGTGCTTGTGTTCTCCGCGCCCGCCTCGCTGCGGAACGCGTACGACCGAGGTGGGTTCTACCTGTTCTCGCGCGACTTCATTGAGGACATCCCGAAACGGCTGGCCGGCCCCGGGCGGTTCCGTTTCATTCTGCAACCTTTGATCGCGGCCATCCTGGGCATCCGGAGCGGGCTGGGCGACGCGCGGGCAGGACGACCCCCGTACCTATGGGGCGTGTTGTTTCATCGCGGGGTTCGAGGCGAGTTGGTGAGAACCGGCCTCACGACGGTGGCCAACCTCCTATTGATGGGCATACTCATGGATTCCATTTTTCAGTGGGTTCTGCTGGGAGCCTCGTATCCGGGGGCGGCGCTCGTGCTGGGACCAGTGCTGATCATGGCGCCTTATGCGATTTCTCGGGCGCTGTCGAATCGCCTGGCGGGCCTCCGAAACAACCACTGACCTTTTTCAATTCGGGTGAATCTCCCACTTCCAGCTCTGACTTGGTTGCACGCTTATGACAAGAGCTGGCTGCGGGGTGATATCATCGCCGGCATCACGCTCGCAGCATATCTCCTGCCCGCTGGCATCGCGGATGCCTCGCTGGCCGGCCTGCGGCCGCAGGCGGGGCTTTACGCGTGCCTCTTCTCGGGCCTGGTCTTCTGGCTGTTCTGCAGTTCGCGGCATACCGCCATCACCGTCACATCGGCGATTTCGCTACTCGTGGGCGCGTCGCTCGGCGAAATGGCCGCTGGAGACGAGACGCGCTTTGCGGCACTCGCCGCGGCCACGGCGTTGCTCGTTGGGCTCATCGCTTTTGTGGCGTGGCTAGCCAAGGCAGGCTCGATCGTCAGTTTCATCTCCGAGAGCGTAATGGTCGGGTTCAAGTGCGGCGTGGCGCTGTTCCTCGCCAGCACGCAGTTGCCAAAGCTGTTTGGCTTCAAGGGTGGCCATGGCAGTTTCTGGGAGCGCACCGGCGACTTCTTATCACACCTGAACGAAACGAACGCCGCTTCCCTGGGCCTCGGCCTCGCTGCGCTGGCGCTGCTGGTGCTGGGCAAGGTGTTTCTCAAGAACCGGCCCGTGGCGTTGTTCGTGGTCATCGGGAGCATCATCGTGGCCGCGAACACTGGCCTGGAGGCGCGCGGAGTGCAGTTGCTGGGCAAGGTGCCCCAGGGCCTGCCGACTTTTGGCCTGCCCGCGATTGAGTGGTCCAAGGACTTGAACGACTTGTTCCCCCTGGCGCTCGCCTGCTTCTTGCTCGGCGCGGTGGAAACGGCGGCTATCGGCCGCATGTTCACTGCCAAACACGGCGGCCGGTTGGATGCCAACCAGGAGTTTCTGGCACTCGCCGGAGCGAACCTGGCGGCGGCGCTGGGCCGGGGCTTTCCCGTCAGCGGCGGCATGTCGCAATCGCTCGTGAACGAAAGCGGCGGCGCGCGCACTCCCCTCTCTGGCTTCTGCGCGTCGCTAGTCATGCTGGTCGTCGTCCTGTTTCTCTCCGGCCTCTTGCGTTATCTGCCGCAACCTGTGCTTGCGGCAATCGTGCTGGTGGCCGTCACCGGCCTGTTCCAGGTTTCCGCCCTGAAGCATCTCCGGCACACCAACGGCACCGAGTATATCGTGGCCGTCGCGGCGTTGCTCGGGGTTTTGTGCCTGGGCTTGCTGCAGGGTGTGCTGATTGGCGCGATCATCTCGCTGCTGCTGTTAATCCGGCGCGCGTCGCGGCCACACGTGGCGCAACTCGGACGCATCGCGGGCACGCGGCGGTTCTCGGACCACGAGCGGCATCCGGACAACGAACGGATTCCCGGCGCCCTGATCTTCCGGCCCGAAGCCAGCCTGATGTATTTCAACATCGAGCACGTGTGCGACACCATTCAGGAGCGCGTCCGCTCCGAAGCCACCCCAACCAGACTCGTGGTGTTGGACCTTTCCGCCGCGCCGTATGTGGACATGCAGAGCGCTCACGCGCTCGCGGGCCTGGCGGAGGAACTTGCTGCTGCCGGCATTCGGTTGCAGATTGTTGAGGCGCGCTCCGCCGTGCGCGACCGCCTGCGCGCGGAGGCCGTGGACGCCAACCTGGGTGCGGGGAATCGGTTCGCCTCCGTTGCCGACGTGGTCGAGACCTTTCAGCGCCAAGCATGAGCGAAAAGATTGAACTCTAAGATGATTACTGTTGCCGTCTTCGACACCAAGCCCTACGACCGCGAGCCGCTTCAGCGCGCCTCGGCTGCCGGTGCCATCGAGTGGCGCTTCCTGGAATTCCGGCTGACCCGGGAGACGGCTTCCCTGGCACACGGGGCGCAGGCGGTCTGCGTCTTCGTGAATGACCAGTTGGACCGGCCTTGTCTGGAAACGCTGGCCGGCCAGGGCGTCAGGCTCGTGGCGTTGCGCTGCACCGGATTCAACAACATTGACCTTCCCGCCGCCCGGGACCTGCGGCTCGCCGTCACGCGCGTCCCGGTCTATTCTCCTTACGCGGTGGCCGAGCATGCCGTTGCGCTTCTGCTTACCCTCAACCGCAAGATCCACCGCGCGTTCAATCGTGTCCGCGAGCTGAACTTCTCGCTTAATGGACTGGTCGGTTTCGACCTGCACGGCAAGACGGCCGGCATCGTGGGCACGGGCAAGATCGGACGCATCGTGGCCCAGATTTTGCGCGGCTTCGGCATGAAGGTGTTGGCCTATGACCCGTTCCCGAACCGGGACTGGGCCGCCGAGCAGGGCGTCGAGTATGTGGACGCCTCCGCAGTTGCGGAGCGCAGCGATGTCATTTCGGTGCACGTTCCGTTGACCCCCGAGACCCGGCACCTCATCCGGCGGGAAACCCTGAGCCTGATGAAACCCGGCGCCATTCTCATCAACGTCAGCCGGGGCGCGCTGATTGACACGACGGCCTTGATTGCGGCGCTGAAGTCCGGCCGCCTGGGCGGTGTGGCGCTGGACGTTTACGAGGAGGAAGAAGGCATCTTTTACGAGGACCTTTCCGGCCAGGTTCTGCATGATGATGAACTGGCGCGGCTGCTCACGTTCCCCAACGTGCTCATCACCTCGCACCAGGCCTTCCTCACGCGCGAGGCGCTGACCGACATCGCGCGTACCACCGTCGCCAACCTGGAAGCGCTGGCCGCGGGCAAGTCTTTCGTTGAAGGCTCGGTGCTGACGTGATTTCATCCGCGACAGGTATGCTACTGCCAAACCACAAGACCAAGATCGTTGCCACCATCGGACCCGCCTCGGACTCGCCCGAGATGCTCGAACGCCTCATCCGCGCCGGGCTGAACGTGGCGCGCCTCAACTTCTCGCACGGTGACTTCGCCGGCCATGCCGAGTGCATCACCCGCATCCGCGCCGCCGAGAAAGCCACCGGCGGGCGCGTGACCATCATGGCCGACCTGCCGGGTCCCAAGATGCGCCTCGGCAAGATCGAGCCCGAGCCGATCCAACTGCAGCCCGGCGAGGTTTTCACTCTAACCAGCGAGGAGGTGGTCGGCAACTCGCAGCGGGTCTCAATGAGCTTCGAGCGGCTGCCCAAGGTCGTGAAGCCAGGCGACCGGCTCTTCCTCAACGACGGGCTCGTGCAACTGGTCGTCGAGCATGTGGCGGGCAACGATGTCCACTGCAAAGTCGCTGTTGGCGGCGAGCTGCGTTCCCGGAAGGGCCTCAATCTCCCGGGCATTGACCTGGGCATAAGCGCTTTCACCGACCATGACCGGGCTTGTCTGGAGTTCGCACTCAAGAACGGCGTGGATGCGGTGAGCCAGTCGTTTGTGGAAACGGCCCCTGACATCCAAGCCGTGCGCACCGCCGCGAAAGCCGTCGGCAAACAGCCCTTCATCATCGCCAAGATCGAACGCGCGGACGCTCTCCGGCACTTTGACGAAATTCTAAAGGCGGCGGATGGCATTATGGTGGCGCGCGGCGACCTTGGGGTGGAGGTGCCGATCGAGGAGATGGCCATCCTGCAGAAACAGCTCATCGCCAAAGCCAGCCTGGTGGGCAAACCGGTCATCACCGCCACGCAGATGCTCGAGTCCATGGTCTCGAGCCGACTGCCCACGCGCGCCGAATCCACGGATGTGGCCAACGCCATCCTCGACGGCACCGACTGCATCATGCTCTCGGGCGAGTCCGCCATGGGCAAGTATCCCGAGGAATCCGTGGCCATGCTGGCAAAGATTGCCGCGTTCACCGAAGCACACCGGCCGCCCACACGGCTCAATGACCTCAAGGCGCTGGCGAGCCAGCGCCAGCCCGCAACGGCGGCCGAAGCGATCGCCTCGGTAGTGGAGACTGCGTTGGAGACGGTGCCCTGCGCCGCCGTCTTCGTGCCGACCCGGACCGGCACCACGGTGCGAATGATTTCGCGCTTCAATCCGGCGGTATGGATTGTTGCCCTGAGCCGCGATGCGGCGGTTTGCCAGGGACTGGCCTTTTCTTATGGCGTGCATGCGGTCCAGCTCACGGATGATCCCGAGAACTGGAACAACTTTGCCCGGCAGTGGCTTCGCGACCACCGGATACCCGGGCCGGTCGCCATGCTGGTCGCCGGTCCGTCCACGCGCAACCCGGAAGCCAACTATCGCCTCGAATTCCTGCGGGTGGGCGAGAAAACCGAAAAGGCCTGACCACTCGCTTCGCCATGGAACACAACTCAAAGCCAGGCAGTAGCTATCCGCTTGGGGCTACTCCCGGCGCCGGCGGCACGAACTTCAGCCTGTTCTCCCGCTCGGCCTCGCGCGTGGAGTTGCTGTTCTTTGATCGCGCGGACGACGCCCGCCCCAGCCGGACTGTCGAATTGGATCCACACACCCACCGGACGTATCACTACTGGCACGCGTTCGTCCCGGGCGTGAAGGCCGGGCAACTCTACGGGTATCGCGTGCATGGGCCAGCCGATCCGGCGCGGGGCATGCGATTCGATTCGACGAAACTACTGCTGGATCCCTATGGCCGGGGCGTCGCCGTGCCACAGAAATACAGTCGTGAGGCCGCCGCGCGGCCGGGCGACAACGCCGCCACGGCGATGAAGAGCGTGGTGGCCGATCCGGGTGCCTACGACTGGGAGGGAGACGCGCCGCTGCACCGGCCTTCGGCGCGGACGATCATTTACGAGATGCATGTGCGCGGTTTCACCCGCCATCCCAGCTCCCGCCTAACCGAGGCGAAGCGCGGCACGTATGCCGGCCTGATGGAGAAGATTCCCTACCTGCAGGAACTCGGGGTGACCGCCGTGGAATTGCTGCCCGTCTTTCAGTTCGACACCCAGGATTGCCCGCCCGGCAAGACGAACTACTGGGGTTACGCGCCGGTCTCCTTCTTCGCGCCACACCCGGCCTACAGCTCGCGCCCGGACCCGCTGGGGCCGCTTGATGAGTTCCGTGACCTGGTCAAGGCGCTCCATCGGGCTGGCCTCGAGGTTATACTCGACGTCGTCTTCAACCACACGGCCGAAGGCGACGAGCGCGGGCCAACCCTCTGCTTTCGCGGGATCGAAAACGAAGCCTATTACATCCTGGAACCGGACCGCTCCCGCTACGCCAACTACAGCGGCACGGGCAACACGCTCAACGCCAATCATCCCGTCGTCCGC
Source organism: uncultured Verrucomicrobiota bacterium (assembly GCA_964625855.1). Taxonomy (GTDB): domain Bacteria; phylum Verrucomicrobiota; class Verrucomicrobiia; order Limisphaerales; family UBA8199; genus JAPLUA01. The sequence continues at coordinate 29,575 of CAZVFC010000010.1, forward strand.
CGCATGATTCTGGACAGTCTCCGTTACTGGGTCGGGGAAATGCATGTGGACGGCTTCCGCTTCGACCTCGCCTCGATTCTCGCGCGCGATGCCAAGGGCCGCGTGCTGCCCAACCCGCCGGTGCTTTGGGACATTGAGTCGGACCCGCGGCTGGCGGGCACGAAATTGATCGCCGAGGCGTGGGACGCCGCCGGCCTTTACCAGGTCGGCAGCTTTGTCGGTGACAGTTGGAAAGAGTGGAACGGGCGCTTCCGCGACGATGTCCGGGACTTCCTTCGCGGGGCCGAGGGTTCAGTGAAGCGCTTTGCCGACCGAATGATCGGCAGCCCCGAGATCTACGGTCACAAGGAGCGTGAGCCGGAACAGAGCGTCAATTTCGTGACGTGCCACGACGGTTTCACCCTGAACGATCTCGTTTCCTATAGCGACAAGCACAACGAGGCGAATGGGGAGGGCAACCGAGATGGCGCGAACGATAACCGGAGCTGGAACTGCGGCGTCGAGGGCCCCAGCGACGACGCCGTGGTGGAGAGTCTGCGCAACCGGCAGGTGAAGAACTTCCTGACGGTCACCCTGCTTTCGCTGGGGGTGCCGATGATCGTAATGGGCGATGAGGTCCGCCGCTCGCAGGGCGGGAACAACAACGCCTATTGCCAGGATAACGAAATCAGTTGGTTCGACTGGACGCTGCTGAAGAAGCACTCCGATGTGCATCGGTTCTTCCGGCTGCTGACGGCCCGCCGGCTCCTCCGCGGCACCGAACACGAGCGCCGGCGGCTGAGCCTGAACCAACTCATCCGGGAAGCGGACAAAGCCTGGCACGGCATCCGCCAGAACGAGCCGGACTGGAGCGACCACTCCCGCAGTGTGGCGTTTACCGCGGCGCTGCGTAACGAGGCGCTCCTGTTCTACTTCATCCTGAACTCCTACTGGGAGCCGCTCGACTTCGAGCTGCCGCCCGCCATCCAGGCCGCCGGGAACCCCTGGCGCCGGTGGATTGATACCGCCCTCGACACGCCGAACGACATCGTTCCCTGGGAAGAAGCGCGCGCCGTTCCCGGCCTGACTTATCGGGCTGAGGCTCGCTCCGCGGTCGTCCTTTTTGCGCTCCGGACCTGAAGTTAACCCATGAATCCCCACTGAACTGGAACCCTCCGATGTCAACCCCAAATCGCCTCACGCTGCAATCAAGTCCACTCTGAATAACCGCCATCCATAACAACCAAGAACCTGGAAAGGACCTCTCCTCATGCCTCCACTAAAGAAGGAATCGCCGCCGAAATCGCACGAACTGTCTCCCGCCGCGGGGGTCCGCACGGGTCATACTGTGGCGGACCTCAAGCAGTCGTTTCTCGACAACCTGTTTTGCGGCCTCGGCCGTGTGCCGATGGCCGCAACCAGGAACGACGCCTACACAGCCTTGGCTCTGACGGTCCGGGACCGCGTGTTCAAGCAGGGCGTCCGCACCATGCAGATCTACGCGGAGCAGGACGCTCGCGTGGTAGCCTACCTCTCCGCCGAGTTCCTGCCGGGACCGCACCTGGCCAACAACCTCCTCAACCTCGGCCTCACCAAGAATGCCCGGGAGGCCATGGCGGAACTGGGCATGAATCTTGACGACCTCGTTGAACAGGAGGAGGAACCCGGGCTCGGCAACGGCGGCCTGGGCCGGCTCGCGTCGTGTTACCTGGAGTCGCTCGCCTCGCTCGAGGTGCCGGCCATCGGCTACGGCATCCGTTACGAGTTCGGCATTTTCGACCAGACCATTAAGGACGGCTGGCAGGTGGAGATCACGGACAAGTGGCTGCGCCTGGGGAACCCGTGGGAGATTGCCCGGCCTGAAATCGCCCACGAAGTCAAGTTCGCCGGGCACGTCGAGCCCTGGACCGATGAGCAGGGTCGCTACCGGGTGCGCTGGGTGCCGGACACCGTCGTCAAGGGAGTGGCCTACGACACGCCCATCCTCGGTTACCGGGTGGGCACCTGCCACCACCTCCGGCTCTGGAAAGCCGAAGCGGTCGAGTCGTTCGACTTCGCCGCCTTCAACCACGGCGACTACTACCGCGCGGTCGAGGACAAGATGGAGTCGGAGAACATCACCAAGGTCCTGTATCCCAACGATGAAGTCGTCCAGGGCAAGACGCTCCGCCTCCAGCAGCAGTTCTTCTTCGTGAGCTGCTCCCTGCAAGACATGCTGCGCGTCCATCGGGGGCTGAAACGCCCGCTGGACAGCTTTCACGAGAAATGGGCCGTCCAGCTCAACGACACGCATCCGGCCATCGCCGTAGCCGAACTGATGCGCCTGCTGGTGGACGAGCACGACCTGGAATGGGACACCGCCTGGAAGGTGACGCGAAACACATTTGGTTACACCAACCACACGCTCCTGCCCGAGGCCCTGGAAAAATGGCCCGTGGGACTCTTTGGCTGGCTCCTGCCCCGCCACCTGGAAATCATTTACGAGATCAACCGCCGCTTCCTCGACGAAGTCCGCGCCCGGTTTCCGGGCGACGACGCCCGCGTGGCGCGGATGTCACTCATTGACGAGAGCGGCGAGCGCTATGTGCGCATGGCGAACCTCGCCACCGTCGGCAGCCACCACGTCAACGGCGTGGCGCAACTCCATTCCGACCTGCTGAAACAGACCGTGCTGCGCGACTTCGTCGAGCTCTGGCCGGAGAAGTTCTGCAACGTGACCAACGGCGTCACCCCGCGGCGCTTCGTCGCCGTGAGCAATCCCCCCCTGGCGCAGCTCATCACCGACCATATCGGCGACGGCTGGCTGCGCGACCTGGACCAACTCCGCAAGCTGGAATCCCTGGCGGATGACGCGAAGTTCCAGCCGCAGTGGCGCGACGTGAAACTCACCGCCAAACGCGGCCTCGCCGCGCTCATCGAGCAGCGCACCGGCGTGAAGGTGAACCCCGAATCGCTGTTCGACATCCAGGCCAAGCGCCTGCACGAATACAAACGCCAGCACCTGAACGTGCTCCACATCCTCACGCTGTATCTGCGTCTCAAGGGCAATCCGCAGGCGGATCTGCCCGCGCGCACGTTCATCTTCGGTGCCAAAGCCGCGCCGGGCTACGTCATGGCCAAGCTCATCATCAAGCTCATCAATTCGGTGGCCGACGTGGTAAACAACGACCCCGCAGTGCGCGACCGCCTCAAGGTCGTGTTCTTCCCCGATTACAACGTGAAGAACGCGCAGCACGTCTATCCGGCGGCCGACCTGTCCGAGCAAATCTCCACCGCTGGCAAGGAAGCCTCCGGCACGGGCAACATGAAGTTCTCGCTCAACGGCGCGCTCACCATCGGCACCCTCGACGGCGCCAACGTCGAGATTCGCGAGGAAGTGGGCGTGGACAACTTCTTCCTCTTCGGCCTCACCGCCGAGCAGGTCCAGGAATTGAAGTCCCGGGGCTATCGCCCACGCGAGCGCTACGAACAGAACGCCACGCTCCGCGAGGTGCTCGACTTCATCGCCTCCGGCGCGCTGGCGGGCGGCGACGCGAACCTCTTCCGGCCGCTCGTGGACAATCTGCTCGAGCACGATCCGTTTCTAGTGTTGGCTGATTTCCAGGCTTATATCGAATGCCAGGACCAGGTTAGCGCACTGTGGCGCAACCCGCAGGAGTGGACCCGCAAATCCATCCTCAACGCGGCGCGCATGGGCAAGTTCTCTTCCGACCGCTCCATTCGGGACTATTGCGAGCAGGTCTGGAAAGTGAAACCCCTATCCGTGCGGAACGTGTCAGAATAGCCTCGGCCCTACATGAACCCATGCGAGCATTGTTGAAAGAAATCCGGCACAACCCGCTGCTCTGGCTGCTGGCGTTCGTGCCCGCGGTGCTCGCAGCACAGAGGCTGAAGCCCTCGGCGCATACGGGGCTCTTCGTGCTGTCGGTCCTGGCCATCGTACCCCTGGCGGCGCTGCTGAGCCACGCCACTGAATCCGTGGCGGCTAAGACGGGCGATGCGGTGGGCGGCCTGCTTAACGCCACGCTGGGCAACCTGACCGAACTGGTCATTGCCATTACGGCCTTGCGCGCCGGGGAATACATGCTCGTGAAGGCGTCCATCGCCGGCGCCGTTGTCACCAACACCCTGTTTATGCTGGGCGCGTCCTTCCTCCTGGGTGGCCTCAAACACCATGTGCAGGAATACAACCGGGTCAGCGCCCGCGTCCAAGCCGGCCTGCTCTTCCTGGCCACAGTCGCGCTCTTGATTCCTTCGGCGGTTTCGCAAGCTGACTCCGCCCCGGGGGCGGCATTCACCCAGAAGCTGAGCGTGGATCTGGCGGTGCTGCTCATCCTGGCCTACGGACTGGGCATGCTGTTCTCGCTCAAGACGCACCGCGAGCTGTTTGCCAGTGCGGAATCCGGCGAGGCCGGCGAAGCGCCGTGGCCAATCGGTCTGGCGCTGGCCACGCTGGCCGGCGTCACGGTGCTGGTCGCGCTGGTGAGCGAAGTGTTCGTCGAGTCGGTCCAGAAGGCAGCGGAAGCCTTCGGGATGACCCCCGCGTTCGTGGGTTTCATTGTCGTGGCTCTCGTGGGTGCGGCGGCGGAAATGGCCTCGGCATTTGCGGGTGCGCGAAAGAACCGGCTGGACTTGAGCGTGGGCATCGCATTGGGCAGCGCGTCCCAGATTGCCCTCTTCGTCGCCCCGGTGCTCGTGCTGCTCAGTTACGTCCTCGGCCCAACGCCGATGGATCTGCAGTTCTGGCCGGGCGCCGTGGTGATGATGCTCATCGCCACGATCACCGCCACGCTGGTGACTAACAGCGGGCGCTCGGCCTGGTTTGTCGGGGTGCTCGTGCTAATGGTGTACCTGATCTTTGCCATGACGCTTTACCTCTTGCCGCCCCGAGCGCAGTGAAATGGCAGTCCAATCAAGCGCAGCTAACTGCCAAACTCAGGCCGCCCATGTCTAACGAATCCACCAAATTCTCGAAGCGCCTCCTCGAACCGTACGAGCGCATCTCCGAAGTGCTCTTTGCCCTGATCATGGTCCTCACCTTCACCGGCTCGCTCAGCGTCGCCGAGGCGGACCGGGCCGAAGTCCGGACGATGCTCATTGGGGCGCTGGGATGCAATCTGGCCTGGGGCATCATAGACGGCATCCTGTATCTCATGGGTTGCCTGAGCGAACAGGGACGCGGCATCCGCGCGCTGCGGGCCGTGCGAAAGGCGGCGGCCCCCGAGGCGGCGCACCGTGTCATTGCCGACGCGCTGCCGCCGATGGTGGCCGCTACGCTCGGCCCCGCGGAATATGAGTCCGTGCGCCAGAAGCTGGTTCAATTGCCTGAGCCGCCATCCCGCCCGCGGCTAAGCAAGGACGAGTGGCTGGGGGCGCTCGCGGTGTTTCTGTGGGTGTTCCTTACCACGTTCCCGGTGACGATTCCTTTCATCTTCATGAACGAAGTCGGACGGGCTATGCGCCTCTCCAACGCCATCGCCGTTGTCCTGCTCTTCCTGACCGGCTATGCGTTTGGGCGCGTCACAGGATACCGTCCGAGGCTGACCGGCCTGGCGATGGTCGTGCTCGGGGGCGTGCTGGTGGCGATCACGATTGCGCTCGGAGGATAAGAACCATGCGTTCATGTTCGGTCATGCTCTTAGCTCTGGCTCTTTGCACCTGTCCGGCGTCGGGCCAGACGACGACCAACGCGCCGGTCGCGACCCATTCCCCATCGCCGGCTATCGAGCACGACGCAGTGGCATGGTCGTTCTCTGCCTACGCTTATGCCTACCTGGTGCCCGACAGCCGCGATTATGTGCAACCCACCATCACAGCCGACCGCAACTGGTTGCACCTGGAGGCGCGCTACAACTACGAGAACCTCGACACCGGCTCGGCGTGGGTGGGTTACAACTTCGGCGGGGGCGAGAAGTTGGCGTGGGAGTTCACTCCCATGCTCGGCGGCGTGTTCGGCGACACCGCCGGCATCGCCCCCGGCTACAAAGGTTCCTTGAGCTGGTGGAAGCTCGGACTCTACAGCGAGGGCGAATACGTCTTCGACACCCGCGATGCTTCCGGGAGCTTCTTTTACAACTGGTCCGAGCTAACGCTGGCCCCGGTGGAATGGTTCCGCTTCGGCATGGTGACCCAGCGCACTCGGGCCTACCAGACCGACCGCGACATCCAGCGCGGGCTCCTCGTTGGTCTTTCCTATAAGAAGGTGGATTTCACGACCTACGTGTTTAATCCGGACGAGAGCCGGCCGATGGTCGTTGTTGCCCTGGGGGTGACCTTCTAAATCATGAAGCTTCACAAGCAGTCTCGAATCAGCCGGGCATCCCCCGGGACCCCGCCGCTGGACCGACGATGCGTTCGTCTGCCGCCGTGCGCCGGTCTTGTGGCGGTGCTTGCGGCTGTGCTGCTCGCCGGCTGTTCCGCCCCTATCGGCGCGGACCGTGTGACCACGCGCCAGGCCTACGCGCAAGTGGACGCCAGCGCGCTTCGGACCGGCAAACCCAGCGCGGCAACCGTCTCGATCCTGCACCGGTACGACCTGGATCGCCTGGCCGACCGCCGACCGGACGAAGCGGTCCGTCAGCTTCACGAGAAAGCCATCGCCACCGGCGAGCGCAACTTGCTCTTCGCGCTGGCGGAACTGAGCTACGCGGCGGGCGACCGCATTCGCCGCAGCGTCAAGCCGTGGGATCCGCGCGAGGCGCGCGACTATTATCTCGGCTCGGCGGTCTATGCCTGGCTGTTCCTCTTCGGCGAGGGGAAGGATGTGCCGCCCAGCCCGTTTGATCGTCGGTTTCGGGAAGCATGCGATTTCTACAACTATAGTCTCGGCCTCGCCTTCACCGAGCGGGGGAGCACCAACGCGATCGTTCGACTGGAAAGCGCCCGGCGCCGGTTGCCGGTGGGCGAAATCGAACTGCGGCTGGCCCAAAACGAGGTGGCATCGCAACTCAGTCAGTGCGACGAGATCCTGCTTGCGGATCAATTCCGCGTGCGCGGCATGAGTGTGCGCAACCGCGAAGCGGGCGTGGGCGCTCCGTTGATCGGGGTGTGGCCGACTGATCCCGCCTTCGGCCTGCGTCGCGCCGTGCCAGCCACGGTTCTGCTGCGGTTGCCTGGATCTTTGGCCGACCTCGCGGCGGGGCGGAGCGCCGCGGCGCTGGAACTCTATTCTCCGCTGGAAGACACGAACGTCACGATCGGCCAGGCCAGGGTGCCACTGGAGACGGATCTCACAACCTATCGCGCTTACACTTTGAACCAGTCCACGATCTGGAAGCTCGGCAGACTGTCGTTCCTTGCTCCGGCCGAGCGCATCCCGAGCCAGTTGATGCTCAACCAGCCTTACGAACCACACCGCATTCCCGTGGTGTTCGTCCATGGCACATTCTCCAGCCCGGTCACCTGGGCGGAGATGGCCAATTCGCTGACGGCTGACCCGGTTCTTCGGCAACGGTATCAGGTCTGGAGCTTCATCTACGGCAGTGGCAACCCACTCGTGCAGTCCATTGCGGACCTGCGCTCGGCGCTGACTGACGAGGTGCGAAGGCGTGACCCCGAGGGGACGAACGCCGCGCTGCGCCGGATGGTGGTCATCGGTCACAGCCAGGGCGGGCTGCTGACCAAGTGCACAGCCACTGACACCGGCGACCGTCTCTGGCACGTGCTGAGCAGCAACCGTCTGGAAGAGTTGAAGATCACGGAAGCGCAACGCGCGGAACTGCGCCGTTGGTTCTTCCTCGAGCCACTGCCGTTCGTACGGCGCGTGGTGTTCATTGCCACCCCGCACCGTGGCAGCTACCTGTCGGGCGGCCTCGCGCGCCGAATAGCCCGCCGCTTTGTCTCGCTGCCGGGCGCGGTGGTGGCCCGGGGAAAACACCTGCTGTTCCTGACCACCCGAGCCGACTCGAAGCGGTTTCTCAGCGGCCGGCTGCCGACCAGCCTGGACGGCATGTCGCCGAAGAACCCCGGCCTGCTGGTCTTGGCGGATATTCCCGTCGTGCCTTCAGTGAAGGCGCACTCGATCATTCCGGTTCTAGGCAAAGGCGATCCCGCGGACGGGGGGAAAGACGGAGTGGTTTCCTACGAGAGTGCGCAAGTGAACTACGTGCGGTCGGAGTTCATCGTGCGCGGCAAACACTCATGCCTGAACCAACCCGCCGCGATCGAGGAAGTGCGGCGCATCCTCCACGAACATCTCGAAGACCTGCAATGAACACCTGGACCCCACCAACCCTGCCGTCAACCAAGACTCACTTTGCCAGGCCCGCATTCACGCAGGCAGCGCGCCGGCCGTTGTGGGCCTGTCTAGGGGTCCTGATCTTCGGCGCCACGGCGGCGTTGGCCCAGACTCCGGCTCCATTTGCGAAATTGGATCGGGCCGACACCACCACTGGCTACCTGGCTCGGTTGCTCATCAACGAGGTGCCGTTCCCCGGGGAGCGGGCTTACGAGAGCGAAGCCAACTCCCAGGCGGCCATGCTCCAGATTCTCTGGGTGCTGCACTCGCGCATCCACCAGATTCCCCAAGGCTACCGGCAGTCGCAGGTTGCCGGAGTGCAGTCCAAAGACATCATTGACGTGATCACGGGCGCAGGCGGGCGGCGACAGTGCGAGGGATTTTACCGCAACGCATCCGGTAAGTTCGTGACCGCGACCCGCGTGGAGGAGCGGATCGAGAACCTGCTTAGAATCGCCAATAGCGGCGGCAAGCCTGGCCGCTTTGCGGCGATGCTGAACCATGCCCAGGGACTGGCGCGGGCTTACGTGAAAGAGGGAATTGAAGGAGCGGACCGCTACGCCGGCTTGACTCGGGTCGGCGCCCTGGCGGTCACGGGGCGCGCCTATTCCTGGATGACAGACGTGGATTCCTACCACCCCGGCGGCAATTTCGTATCAATCCCGAACACCGATGATGGCTCATTGGGCGGGAATCGGTTCTTCACATTGAGAAAGGTGCCTAAATGAACGCGCGCGCATACTCCTATTGCCGGTTTTCTCCTGTAGCCAGGCTCCTGGCCGGTCTCGCATTGGCCGTCCTGCTGCCAGCCTGCCGTACCGCGCCCTCGCCGGGGGCGGCGGCCGACGCCCAGACGGCGCCACCCGCACTGACGCAGCCAGCTTACCTCTTCGAGGTCGTCCGGTACCTCTACCGCTGGCATCTGGACGAATCCGAAGTGGAGCGGATCCTCGGATCGAAGCATTTTGTCTTCTGGGTCCGCCGGCTCGAGCCCAAACTCGACCCCGGCGACCGCAGCGTGCTGGGCGAGATTCTCCTGCCGCAGTTGGGACTGAGCGCGCGAGTCAAGAAGGCGGACTATACCATCGAGGAACTGGGCGTGGTGGTGAACAGCCCGGACTTCCGCGTTACCCGGATCATCCGGGGGCAAGTGCGGACCCGCCCGCGCGGCTGCGCCGTGGTGGAGGTGGACATGGACGAAATGCGGGACTATCTGTTCCGCACACGCAATCAGCAGGATTTCCCGGACGAGGCCCTGGTGGAACGCTTGCGGCAGGCGCTGCGCAAGGAGGCGGCCAGGCAAGGAATCCTCGCTACCAATACCTCCACCGGTGAGCAGGTGGCTCACCTCGCATCGCTGTCACCCGTCGCCAACGACCTATGGGTCTTCTGGGAGGCGGGACACAAGCTCTTCCACTTCGCGTCCGATATTGACCTGGCAAACCCCGCCGTGTGGGAGCACCAGACCCTTACGGCCCACATCTTCGACCTGGACGAGCAGGTGGTCGTATCACACGAGGAAGCGCCCGGGAGCAATCGCTTCCTGACGCGCTACCAGATCAGCCGCGCATTGTTCAACTGTATCGTGCTTGGCCGGCGGATCACCCTGCCGCCCTATGACCCCGCCGCTGGAGGAGCGGCGGAGTCGCCCGGCCGGCGTTGAGCGGCGCTATGTTGCCGGCGCGAGGGCCACTTAAGGGCCAATTAAGGCTTAATCAAGGGATACAGATCGGATGTACACTGGCGCATCACCCCAGCATCACGGTTGCATCTCCACATCGGCCGGCCCATCTTCAATGGACCGTAACCTTGCCTTTATCACGCTTGAGCACTTTAAGTATGGGGCAAAAGCGATGGGCCGCGCGGTCTTTGACTATTCCTTTCCAAGTATGCCGGGCCGACTGAACGCTTTTCAATTAAGCATGCTGCAGTGGAACGATCTGCACCCATATAATGCAGTTCACGTGGTTCGCATTCCTGACGTGTTGGACCTTGGGAGACTGAAGAGCGTGATCACAAAGACGCTCGGCGGGAAGGGACTGACCGGCCTGGAGTTGGACCCGCGCGCTGGAACCTTCCAGTACTCTGGCGAGCCAGGGCCGGTCGAGATCAGGCTCCTGGGGGCTGGGGCGGAATTGTCGCCAGGGTTTGCCGAGGAAATAGAGTGCCAACTGAACACGCCATTTGCGCAGACGGCACGGTTCAGTCCTTTCAGGTTCTTCGCGCTTTCGGACATGGATGGCTTCTCCCTGGGCTTGGTGTATTTTCATCCCGTCGCCGATGCAGAGAGCATCGTGTACCTGCTCAAAGACATGGTGGAGGCGTACCAGGGCAAAGGCGAGTCGGGGCCCGCGAGTATGGTGGAGCTTTATCCCGCGCGGCGTGACAGTCTGCTGCGCTATCATCCCGGCACGCTCGCCAGGAAGTTGGCCTCCCTCCCCTTATCCGTCCGGAATATGAGGAAGACCTACCGGCCGTATGATCGTGACGCTGGAGATGGAACCAACAAGTTCATGTGCTTTTCCCTCAATCCCCGGACGCTGAGCGCCATGATTCAGGTCGCGAAGTCTCAGAGAATTACGCTCAACGACCTGTTCCTCGCGGTCTTGATGAAAGCGGTCTCTCTGTTGGCGCCAGACCGGGCGCGGGCCGGCCGGCGCAGGAACCTTTCGCTCGGATGCATTGTCAACAGTCGAAGGCACCTCGGAGTGGAGGGGCGGCGGGGTTTTGGGCTGTTCCTGGGTTCGTTCGTGGTGTACCACGAGGTCCCGAAAGGGATCAAGCTGGCGGAGCTTGCGCAGGACATTGGACGGCAGACACTCGCGATCAAACGGAGCCGACTTTTCCTGGGGACAGCTATGGAATTAACCTTCGGCCGGCTGATGATGGGCCTGTTCTCCAAGCAGCGGAAAAGGAAGCTGTATCCGAAGCATTACCCTTTGTGGGGCGGGTTGACGAACATAAACCTCAATGCACTATGGCCGCAGCCGGAGGGAGGCCGGCCGGCAGATTACTTCCGGGCCGTCTCCACCGGCCCGGTTACTCCGCTGGTGGCGTCCATCACGACCATTGGGCCCGTGGCCAACATTGGCCTGACCTACCGATCTACTGTCTTTGGGACAGCGGAGATTGAGCGGGTCAAAGCCTGCTTCCTGAACCCGCTTGAGCTTCCTGTCTGTCCGTGATCGCACGCGCGCTAACATTCATTCTACTGGGCAGCGCCTTGCTGTTTGCTGGGTGCGGCAAGTTTCATCGCCAGGGACTCGGACCTGGCCGCCTCCGCCAAGCCGAAAGCGCCTACAGCGGCCGAGAGCGACGATTGTCGCCGGAACTCGAGGCACGAATCCTGGCCCTGGATCCGACCCAAGTGACTGCGCAGGACGTGCGCGAGGCGCTCAAGCACGCTCCAGCGCCGCGGATTATTAATATTCACGGCGGCGTGGCGAGGGTTATACCGCACATGGTGTCCTTTTCGGAGTTCCTCATCGGTCTCGGATACCCAGCCGGCAGTCTGACGAACCCGAATGACGGGACCTACAGTTTCAGTTGCTACGAAAGCAGTGAGCGGATTGCGGGGATGATCGCCTGGTATTATGAAAAGGAGGGTCTGCGGCCCATGATGGTTGGTCATAGCCAGGGCGGCATGCAGGTGGTTAAGGTGCTCGACAAATTCGCCCGCAAACCCGCCTCGCCCTTGCAGGTATGGAATCCGCTAACCTGGCGGCCGGAGGACCGGCATGAGATTGTGGATCCGCCGACCGGGCAACGGCGCCCGGTCGTTGGCCTTCGGTTGCCTTACGCCACGGCCGTCGGCGCTGGCGGAATTACCCGGATTCTTCCCAACCAGTGGGACATGACGTTCCGGTTGCACACTATTCCGGACTCGGTGGAGGAATTCACCGGCTTCTGCAAGGGGTGGGATCTCACGGGCGGCGACTTTTTAGGGTACGGCTCCATCAACCATTACAAGGCCAGCGGCACAGCGGTGGTTCGGAACGTATGGTTGCCGGCGGCCTACAAACATGGCACGACGCCTGACACCAGGCACCTGCTCAAAGATCCAAACCTCGTGGACTGGATTTGGAATTACCGCCCAACGAACGAACCGGTGTGCCGCCCAGAACTGGACTTGAAGCCTGACGCGGACAGCAGGAACATACTCTGGGCTGCGGATGTTTGGTACAGCATCAAGAAGCATTGGGTGCTCGAACTGCAGCGCCAAATCCGCGCGCAACAGTCCCAAAGTCATGGCAACTGACTCGTTGTCCTTCAATCGAGCCGTCGTGTTCGGCTCCGCCATAGTTTATTGGGCGGGCGTGTGGGTTCAGGCCCGCCGGGTTCGCCGGCGGATCGGCCGATCCGCCAATACGCGGCCGCGGGACTCAAAGGAGCGACTGCTTTGGGCTGGGTGGTTCATCGTGGTGGCGTCCTGGCTGGCGTTGCCCTTCCTGAGTACGGGCGGCACGGCTTTGCCGGGGGCGGCGATTGTCACGTCGCTCGTTCATCCGGTTGGCCGCGCGCTCGGCATCGTTATGATGGTCGCTGGCTACGCCGGCACGCTTTGGTGTTACGCCGCGATGGGCAATGCCTGGCGCATGGGAATCAACCGGGCGGAAAGACCCGACCTGGTGACGAGGGGACCCTATCGGTTCGTGCGGCATCCGATCTACCTGTTCCAAGCCATCATGGTAGCCGCAGTGGCGCTTCTGCTGCCTTCACTCCTCGCGTTGCTAATCCTTGTTATCCACGTTCTCTGCGCGCAGACAAAGGCGGCGGATGAAGAAACGTATCTGCGCGCTCTCATGGGCCGAACCTACGAAGCATATCTCGCCCGCACCGGAAGCTGGTTTCCGCGTCTTCGCGGGAGAGTATCGCCCGCAGCCCCATCAACCGCAGAGCGCGAGCCCCTGAAACCCGCAGAGCATCCCTTTAAATGAACGCCCAAGATCAACCCGACAATGCACAAATGGACAGGCCGCTCGCGGGAAAGACAGCACTGGTGACCGGCGCCGCGCGGGGCATTGGCCGGGCCGTCGCCTGGAAGCTGGCCAAAGCAGGCAGCGACGTGGCCATTGTGTATCACAACAGCCATGAAGAAGCGGAGGCTGTGTGCGCGGCCGTCCGGCAACTGGGCCAGAAGGCGCACGCCATCCAGGCCGACGTCAGCGACCCCGAACTGGTGGCGGAGATCCTCGACACGGTGCGCCAGCAATTCGGCCGGCTGGATTTGCTGGTGAGCAATGCGGCGACCGGGGTTCTCCGCCCCACCCTCGAACTGTCGCTGAAACACTGGCGCCGGTGCATGGAAACCAACGCGCTTGCGCTGCACTTATTGGCCCAGCACGCGGTGTCGCTGATGCCCAGAGGTGGGAGCATCATCGCGCTTTCCAGCCTTGGGGCTCTGCGCGCCATCCCGCAATACGCCTTCATCGGCGCGTCCAAAGCAGCCCTGGAAAGCTTGGCCCGGAGCCTGGCGCAGGAACTGGGCCCGCGCGGTATCCGCGTCAACGTCGTCAGCGCGGGCGTGGTGGACACGGACGCGCTGAAGCATTTCCCAAACCGCGAACACTTGCTCGCCGAGTTCGGTCGCCGCACCCCGATGGGTCCGACCCTGAGCCCCGAGGCTGTTGCCGACGCGGTTTACTTGCTTTGCCTGCCCGAATCGAGCATGATCACTGGGCATACCCTCTTCGTGGACGGGGGTTACAGTATATCCGGATGAATAACCCGAGCCTGATGGACGCCGGCCTAAATGGCGGAGTGGCGGTTGTGACCGGTGGCAGCCGCGGAATCGGACGAGCGATCGTCGAACTGCTAGCCGCCGCCGGCATGGACGTGATCCTGACTTACCGCCAGAACTCGGCGGCGGCGGCGGCAGTCGTGGCGGCGGGCCAAGGGCACAAGATTACGGCCGAGCCACTGGACGTGCGCGACGCCGCGGCGTGCACGGCGCTGGTGGAGAAAGTGGCGGATCGCGCGGGGAAGATTGACCTGCTGGTCAACAATGCGGGCGTGATTCGGGACAACCCGCTGACGGCCCAGGAAGATGAAGACATCCGCATCGTGCTGGAGACAAACACGGTCGGGACCATAAATATGGCGCGGGCGGTCGCGCCGCACATGATTGCGCAGCGCCGCGGCAAGATTGTCAACGTCAGCTCGGTCGCAGGAGAAAAGGGCGGCCGCGGCCAGACGAACTACGCGGCGAGCAAAGGCGCTATCAACGCCTTTACCCGGTCCCTGGCCGTGGAGCTGGCGCCCCGTGGCATCACGGTGAACGCCGTGGCCCCGGGCGTCATCGAGACCGAGATGTCGCGCGAGGTGCGTGAACGGGCGGGCGAGGCGGTGTTATCGCGGATCCTGCTGCGGCGCATCGGCAGCCCCGCGGACGTGGCTGGCGCGGTCTGGTTCCTGGCCTCACGGTATGCCGACTACATCACGGGCGAGATTCTGCACGTGGATGGCGGATTTAAGATGGAATAGCATGTCGAACTCACATATTACCAAAGAAGAGATCATGGCGGTCTATCCGAAGATCGCTGAAATCATCGCCGCGGCGCTTCCTTGCGAAGTTGAGCGGGTGAAGCTGGAAGCGTCGCTGATTGACGATTTGGGCGCCCAGTCCATTGACTTCCTGGACATCGTCTTCCGGCTGGAACGTACGTTCAAGGTGAAGATCCCGCGCGGCAAGATCATCGAGGAGGCTCGGGGCAGCCTCTCTCAGGCCGAGTTCGAGCAGGCGGGCGTGGTGTCCCAGGCGGGTTTCGAACGTTTGAACCAGTTCTTGAGCGAAGTGCCGCCGCAACGCTTCGCTTCGCCGCTCAAAGTCGCCGACATCCCGCGGCTGTTTACAACCGAGACGTTCTGCAAGATTGTGATTCGCCAGCAGCGGGCGACGCCTGCCGCGACCCCTTCGCAGCCAGCCTGATTCCCGTCGCCAAAAAGCAGTCAGGCAAGGGATTGCAGAACTCATGGACGCGCACTTCCGAGCCTTCTCGTTTGTGGACCGGGTTGCTTCGGTCCAGGACGGGAGGCAAATCCGCGGGCGCTATGCGATTCCGGCCGGACTGCAAGAATTCCCCTTGGCACTGGTGGGCGAGGCGGTCGGCCAATTGGCCGCCTGGGCGGCGATGGCGGCGATGGATTTCGGTCAAAGGCCGGTAGCGGGTCTGGCCGGGAGCATCGAGTTGGTCCGGGAGCCTAGCGCGGGCCAGGTGCTGGAGTTAGCCGCCGACCTCGAGCACGTGGACGCGGAGAGTGTCGAGTACAGCGGAACGGCGCACGTTGACGGCGCGCTTGTAATCCGCCTCAAGGATTGTGTCGGCCCCATGATGGCATTGGCCGATTTCGATGATCCGCAGGCGCTGAGGACGCGGTTCGAAGCATTGTGCCGAACCGGGGCTGGCGGGAGAGGTTTTCCGGGCCTGCCTCAACTCAAATTCGAGCGGACCGGAGGCGACGCCGGGCGCAGTGTCTCGGCGAGTTTCCAGGTGCCTTCCGAGGCGCCTTTATTCGCTGATCACTTTCCCCGCCGCCCGGTGTTTCCGGGCAGCCTGCTCATGCACCTGAACCTGCAGCTCGGGGCGGTCCTGGCGAGCGAGATTCCACCGCCCGCGCGGGGCCGGTGGGGGCCGGAGACAATCCGGGATATGAAACTGCGCGCTTTCATCGCGCCCGGCGCAACCTTGCAGCTCGCGGCGAAGTTGAAGCACCACGCACAGGGCTCGGCCAGCCTGTCCCTCGAAACCCGGACCGTCAAAGAAGTCATCGCCACCGCCGGACTGGTGCTCAAGATGGAGGGAGCTGTATGAGGCCGCACCGAAGAGTCGCCATAACCGGAGTCGGCATGGTGACACCCGTTGGCGGTGACGCGCCAACCTCGTGGGCGAGCTTGCTCGCGGGCCGGAGCGGGGTGGGGCTCATCCGCCACTTCGATGCCAGCGGATTTCCGGTCCGCATTGGCGCCGAAGTCAAGGAGATGCCCGACGAAGCAATACTGTGCGACCCCAAGCTGCTCAAGTTTGCGTCGCGCTCGCATCGCTTTGCGCTGGCCGCCGCAAGCGAGGCTCTCGCTGACGCCGGCATTCGCCCTCTGACGGGGGACAGCCATCGCTGGGGCTTAAGTGTTGGCGCCGGTATGCTCGGCGTCAGCTTCGGCGAACTCCAGGCCGTTCATGCCTTCTGCAGCCCGGATGGGGAGTTCAACCCGGACGGGCTGCTGGACCATGGCTATCCCGCTGACCCCGTGGCCTTTTGTCGGAGCCAGACCAACGCGGGCCTGGGGTTGCTGGCCCGCCAGTTCGGCATCACGGGCTACGCCACCTCGATGCACACCGCCTGCGCTTCCGGGGGACAGGCGCTCGGCGCTGCGCTCAAGGTGATCCGCCGCGGTTTGGCGGACTTCATGCTGGCTGGCGGCTACGATTCTATGTTGCACCCGATCGGGTTGTCGGGTTTTTGCCTGCTGGGGGCGTTGTCCACTGACAACAACAGCCCGGAGCGCGCCAGCCGTCCCTTCGATGCCACCCGCAACGGTTTTGTCCTGGGCGAAGGCGCGGGCTTTCTGATCCTGGAGGAATGGCAGGCCGCCCGGGCGCGCGGGGCACGCATTTACGCTGAATTGGCCGGTGACGGCAACTCGCTGAGTAGCTACCGCATTACGGACTCCCACCCATCGGGCGATGGGCCGATCCAGGCCATGCAGCAGGCGCTGGCCGACGCCCGCGTCCCCGTCGAAATGGTGGATTACGTCAATGCGCACGGCACTTCAACTCTGATGAACGACCGCAGCGAGTGTGCGGCCCTCCGTGCGGTGATGGGCCATCATATTGACAAAGTGGCGGTCAGCTCCACCAAGAGCTGCATGGGCCACCTGATCTCGGCCGCCGGCGCCGTTGAAGCCGGCGTCTGCGCGCTCGCCATCCGCGACGGCATCGCCCCGGTGAATGTCAACCTGGTCCAACCCGACCCCGAATGCGATCTCAATATCGTGCGCGGCGAATCCCGCCCGACGCGCATCCGCGTGGCGCTGTCCAATTCGCTGGGGTTCGGTGGATCAAACAGTTGCCTTGTGTTCCGGCAGCCCGGGCACGCCGACGGATCGTAGCCCTGTCACCAAACCCGTCTGTCATGGAACCTCCACCGCGTATCGTGATTACCGGCCTTGGCGCCGTGTGCGGCGCCGGCCTGACGGTCGAGGCGATCTGGAACGCCGTCCAGGACGGCAAATCCGGCGTTGCTCCGATCGCCCAGTGGGATGCCAGCCGCTGGCCAATCCGGCACGCCGTCGAGATTACCGGCGTCAGCGATACCACCCTGGTCGCCGACCGGAAATACCACAAGTTCCTCTCCCGAACCGATCTGTTCGGCCTTTACGCCGCCGACATCGCCGTACGGCAGTCCGGCCTGACCGCCCAGCGCGACCGGATGGACCCCGCCTCCGCCGCGCGGTTCAACGACCGCAGCGGGGTCTTTGTCGGATCAGGTGGTTGCGCTTACCAGAACGGCTACGATTTCTTTCCCGCCCTGACGGCGGCCCGGGGCGACCTCCAGGCCTTTGGCCGCGAGCTCGAGTCCTGTGTCAACCCGATGTGGCTGCTGACCCGCCTTCCCAACAACGTCCTTTGTTACACCGGTATCCGCCACTCGTTCAAGGGCGCCAACGCCTGCATCACGAACCAGTGTGTGAGTGGCGCGCTCGCCATCGCCGAAGCGGCGGCCGCCATCCGCTCGGACGAGGCCGACCGTGCCGTGGTGGCCGGCCATGACGCCCCCATCGAGCCCGAGACCCTTTCGCATTACTACCACGCCGGCTTGCTGTCCGGGGATGCTTTGCGCCCCTTTGATCGTGCTCGGAGCGGCACCGTCTTCGGCGAGGGCGCCGCTGCCGTGGTGCTTGAGAAGGAGTCTGACGCGCAGGCGCGGCAAGCTCCCGTGCGCGGCGAGTTCCTCGGGTCAGGTTGCACCACAGAAGCCGCCGGCATCATCGAGCTGCGGTCGGACGGCGACGGTCTGAGCCGGGCGATAGAACTGGCCCTCCGTGATGCCAACCTGGAACCTGCCCGTGTGGGGCTGATAGTGGCGCATGGTAATGGCACCGTGGCCTCGGACGCATCTGAGGCGATCGCGATCCGGCGAGTGTTCGGCGAAAGCCCGCCGCCGGTTACCGCCTTCAAGTGGGCTGTGGGCCACACAATCGCGGCTTCTGGCGCATTGGACTTCGCCTTGGCCCTGGCCGCGCTCGAAAAGGGGATTGTCCCGGGCATCGCGACCCTGGAATGTCTGGACCCGGCGCTGGCGCCCCTGCCGGTTTCGCCGGCGCCGCAGCGTCCGCGGAGCGACATTGCGCTGGTGCTCACCCGGGGTTTCGGGGGCATGAATGTCGCGCTGGTAGTTCGCGCGCCCGGCGCTGGTGCGGCCTGATGACGCCCAAGTCCAGCCAGATTCCCGCCACGGGCCTCGATACCGTCGAGATTGCCCGCCTGGAGAGGCTGCTCCGGGAAAGGACACCCGCGGACCTTCGGCGCCTGTTTAGCGAAGGCGAGCTGCAGGATGCGGGGGAAGGCCCCCAACGCGCCGGCATGCTCGCCGCCCGGTTTGCGGCCAAGGAAGCCTGCTGCAAGCTGTTCCCCCGGGAAACGGCGCTCGGGATGATTGGACCGGCCGACTTTGCTGTCCAGCGCGACGCTTACGGTGCGCCACGCGTAGAGTTGAGCCGGGAGGCTCGCTGTGTTCTGGACCTCCATTGGCACGCCGACATCCGCCTTTCGCTCACCCACACCGAAACCAGCGCGTCGGCGATCGCCTGGGCCGAGCCGCGGGTGATCGAGGTGCCGTGGTTTGGAACGTTATTCTACCACCTGTTGCCCTTCCGCCGGAAAGTGGTGCTGGGCAACCTCCGGAGGGTATTTGGCGGCGTGCTCTGCGAGCGCGACATCCGCCGCCTGGCCCTGGCCTGTTGCGGCCACTTCGTTCGCTTCTTCTTCGAGTTCGTGCGCTTGCCCCTGGTGTCGTCCGCTCGGCGAAAGACCTGGGTCCGGGTCGAGAACATCGAAGCGCCCATCCGCGCGCACTCTCAGGGAAAGGGGCTGTTACTCCTCACCGGTCATTTTGGCAACTGGGAGGTGGCGACCGTTGCCGGGATGGGCCAGTTTCCGCAATACCGCCGCCTGTTTCATTTCGTGCGCCGCCCCCTGAAGCCGCTCTGGCTTAACGACCTGGTCACCCGCCGATTCCACCGCTCGGGATTCGGCACCCTGCCCAAGCGCGGCTCGCTGGATGCGATCCTGGACCTGCTGGCCGGCGGCGCCATCCTGGTGTATGTGCTCGATCAACATGCCGGCGGGAGCGACGGAATCAGCGTGGACTTCCTGGGTCATCCGGCCAGCACTTTCAAGAGCCTCGCCCTGCTCGCCCTGCATACCGGGGCGCCGGTGATTCCGGCCGGCTGCTGGCGTGAGCCCGACGGCACCCACGTGTTGCGTTTCGAGGAGCCGCTGCCGCTTTTTGAGTGCGGCGACATCGGCGAGGCGATTCGGCAAAACACGCGCACTTACAACGCTGCCCTGGAAAGGATTCTACTCCGGCACCCGGAGCAGTGGATTTGGATGCACCGGCGCTGGAAGACTCAAGCGCCACCTCCGACGTCAACACGGGTCCCCCCGCTCAACTCCCAGCCAGGATAACCTGCCGGGCTTTGTGGACTTGCTGCTGCGCCGAAGTCACTCTAACCCGGCTTCTCTCTTCGCGCGTGTCGTGGGAATCCCCAGCTTCTCCATGCGCGTGTAGAGCGTGGACGGGTTGAGGTCGAGCCGCTGGGCGGCTCCGCCCGGGCCCTTGATGCGCCAGCCGGTGCGCTCCAGCGTTTCGAGGATGTGCTCGCGCTGCAGCTCGGCGAGCGTCCGGGATGCGGCGCTCGTTTGGCTTGGATCCCCAGGCGCGGCCACTCTGAGCGTATCGCCCGTCGTGACGATCACCCCGTGCTCGATCACATTGCGCAGCTCGCGAACGTTGCCTGGCCAGGAGTATGCTTGCAGCGCCGCCATGGTCTTGCGGGACACTTTGGTGATCTTCTTGCCCGTGTGCGGACATAGTTCCTCCAAGAAGCGCCACACCAGTTCCGGGATGTCCTCCCGCCGCTCGCGCAGGGGCGGAACCCGGATCGGGAACACGTTCAGGCGGTAGAACAGGTCTTCGCGGAACCGGCCCTTGCGCACATCCTGGGCGAGGTCGCGATTGGTGGCGGCAATGAGGCGCACGTTTGCCTGCAATGTCTTGCTGCTGCCCAGACGCTCGAACTCGCCGGATTGCAGAACGCGCAGCAGCTTGGCCTGTACCTCGGGCGAGAGCTCGCCGACTTCGTCCAAAAAGATTGTCGAGCCGTCCGCCAGCTCGAAGCGGCCCGCCTGGCGCATCAGCGCCCCGGTAAAAGCTCCCTTCTCGCGTCCGAACAGTTCGCTCTCGACCAGCGCCCCCGGCAACGCCGCACAATTGACCATGACCATCACCCGGTCCTTGCGCCGACTCAGCCGGTGGATGGCCCGGGCCAGCAGTTCTTTGCCGGTGCCCGTCTCCCCGGTGATGAGCACGCTGGAATCGGTATGGGCCACCTGCTCGACCTGTTGCAGCACTCTCTTGATGGCCTGGCTGTTGCCGATGACCTCGCCGTGGGTTTGAGTCACCTTGATCTCAGCCTTAAGGTAGTCGCTTTCCGCCTGGAGCCGGTCTTTCAGTTCCTTGATCTCGGCGAGGGACCGCAGGAGCGCGTCCTGATCCATCTTGCGACTAGTGATATCCCGCACGATGGCCCACATTCTCGCCGCTTGACCGGCTTCATCTCGAATTAAGAAGGTGCGTAACTCCACCGGGAATACTGTTCCGTCCTTCCTCCGGTATTCTTTCTCATAGATATCTGAGTAGCCCCGCCGGAGAACCTGCGCGCGCAAGATCTCGTCCTCGCAGGCATGCCATCGCTCCGGCGTGAGCTCCATGAAGGTCCGTTGGCGCAGCTCCTTCTCCGAATATCCCAGCAACTGCTGATACACCGCGTTGAATTCCAGGATGTTCCCTTGCATGTCCACGCTCACGAAAGCGTCCATCATGCTCTCGTGCAGCATCCGGAATTTTCGCTCCGAAGCGCGAACGGCCTCCTGGGCCCTGTTCCACTCGGTGATATCCAACGTCGAGCCCATCAGTCGTTCCCCTTTGCCCGCGGGGCCCGGCTGCGTCTGCCCACGCGACGAGAGCCACCGCACGCTCCCATCCCGGAGCGGGACGCGGTATTCCACGATCCCTGTTTCGCCCGACTGCAACATTCGCTCGACCGCCTGCTCGACCCGTTCGCGATCCTCGGGGTGGATGGATTGAAGGACCACCGCCAGGGTAACGGCGTTGTCGGCGGGGAACTCAAACAGTTTCCGGGCTCGGTCACTGACCCAGAAACGGCCGGTGGCCGGGTCCAGGCTCCACAGACCGGTGCCTGCCGAGTCCGCCGCCAGGGCTAGGCGCGCCTCGCTCTCGCGCAAGGCCAGCTCCGAACGCTTGCGGGCCAGCGCGTTGATGAACACCTGCGCGATTAACTGGAGCCGGTGCACTAATGGCTCTGGCCACGCGATTTCCTTGGTCATGGAATCGAAGGACAAGATTCCGAACAAGGGCCCCCCGCCGGTTGAGAGTGGGAATGCCAGGGTGGACTTCAGGTTGAAATGGCGGCGGACCTCCAACTCACGCACGGCCTCCGCGGGTATGTCGGAGAGCTGGCTAACCATGACAACCTCGCCTCGCAAGAGTCTGTCGAGGGACCATGGGAAGTAGGTCTTTGCGTCCATCCGTTCTGGAGTTGGCGGACCTGCGGGCGCCCGACGATGGTGGGTCAGCAGGAAATTGCCTGGGTCTTCGTCCAGCGGCTGCCAGAACGCCGCCGTGTCATTCCCGAGGTGTTCACAGAGGAGGCGCAACGCATCGTTGACCTCGCGGTCCACCTCCTCCGCCGGCACATGGACAAACCGCGCTGATAAATCGGCCAATAACGTCTCGAACTGCAAACGGCTTTCCAGTTCGGCCCGCAAACTGTCATCAATTGCCCGCATGGTTGACCAATCCTGTCTGTTGGGAACCACGATAACGGCAGCCTTGAACCGCTGCAATCCCAAAGGGAAGAGAAGACGGCATCCCGACCTCGAGGCGGCATTCCGACTTCCAGGGCAGCGCTGCTGTCACTCGGCTATTTGGCCGTGCCTGAACGTAAGTAATTGCACAGTAGTTGATTAGGACACTTCCAAGGACAGGCGTCCATTTATGGCACGATTATTGCCTAGACGTCTGGCGTGGAACTAGCGACCCTACGAATCTTCCCGTCCCCTGAGCAACGGCAGAACCTGCTGAGCGTACTGCGCTCGGTGCAAGGCCCTACGGCGATCAAGCCCGGTTGCCGTTGCTGCCGGATCTACGAGGAGGACGGTCGCGACGAGGCCGTCCTGTACATGGAGTGCTGGAACTCGGCGCAGGAGTTCGAGCGGCACATCCGCTCCGATATGTATCGCTGGGTGCTCGAGGCCATGGAGCTTTCACGGATGCCACCAGAGCTGCAGTATCACCACGTTACTGAGACCCAAGGAATCGAATTAGTCGCGGCACTGCGGGGTGGGGCGGCTCCGGGAACCAGCCTCGCTGTTAGCCCCCGCGAGTCGTTGACGGCGAACCAACCTGCTTTTCCCTCCAGCCAACCCTCTGGATCAAGACCATGAAACTCGACATCAAGATGACCCTCGCGAGCTGCACACTCGCATGTTCGGCGCTCGCACCTCATACCGCCCTGGGCGGCGGCATCGAACTCTACGAAATCGGCACACCCGATGTCGGCCTGGCCTCGGCGGGCTACGCGGCCCGGGCCGAGGATGCCTCAACGCTCTTCAAGAACCCCGCCGGCATGAGCCTGCTGCAAGGCTCGGAATTCCAGGGCGGACTGCAACTGTTGTATGGAAGTGTGACCTTCAGTCCTGATTCCGGCACCTCGCCGCGCCTGGGAAACAACGATGGGGGCAACGCCATCGGCGCTCTCCCGGCCGCCAGCGGCTTCTTCGTCTATGATCTGGGGGAGAAATGGAAGCTGGGCCTGGGTGCGTTCAACTACTTCGGGCTGGCGGAAAAGTACGACGACAACTGGGTGGGCCGCTACTACGTCCAGGAAAGTGCCCTGCTGGGCATGAGTCTCATGCCCGCCGTGAGCTTCAAGGCGACCGACTGGCTCTCGGTCGGCGCTGGCTTGAATGCCATGTTTGGTTACCTGAAGACGGACGTCGCTGTGAACAACGGCAGCCCTGTGGACGGGCAGTTGAAGTTGAAAGACGAGACCTGGGGCTTCGGCGCGAATCTGGGCGTGTTGATCGAGCCGCGCGAGGGCACGCGCATCGGCATCACCTACCTTTCACCGCTCAAGCTCGACTTCAAGGACCAACCCGAGATCAGCGTCTTCGGGGGTAATCTTGGCACCCTCTTCGCGACGCCGGAGTTGAACCTGGGCGTCAAGGTGCCACAGTCCGTCATGGTCGGCTTCTACCAGGAGCTCAGTCCCCAATGGGCGGTGATGGCCGACGTTGGCTGGCAGCAGTGGAGCCAGTTCGGCGAGGTCCAGGTGGGAGTGGAAAGCGCAGCCAGCACTCCGCGGGTGGTCACGGCCAATTTGAATTACCAGGACACCTGGCACGGCGCGCTCGGCGCGCGGTACCGGGCATCCGACAAATGGCAGTTCATGGGGGGCGTCGCCTTCGACAGCTCCGCCGTGAACAGCGCGAACCGGACAGTCACGTTGCCCATGGGCCAGACGTGGCGCTTCGGCCTGGGGGCCTCCTATCAGCTCAGCCCGGCGATCAACATCAACGCCGCCTACGCGTTCCTCTGGGCCGGCAACATGGCCGTCTCTCAGGGCTCGGACGACAGCTCGCGCGGCCGGGTGTCGGGCGCCTACAGCGACGCCTGGTTCTGCTTCGCCACGCTGAACCTTACATGGAAGTTCTGACATCCAATCAGAATCACGCATGCACAGCACCCAAGATACCAGAATAGAATGGAGGAAAGGCACAGTATGAAGAAATCATTACTACTCACTGTAGGGCTGGCGGCTCTGGCCGCCGCCCCAACTACACTCATCATGGCGCAGGTTGCTAACGAGGGTCTGGCCAACCAAATCATCGCCGCGCGCCAGCGGAATGCTACGCTCATGAAACAGTATTCCTGGAACTGCCGCACCGAGATCCTCGAGAATGGCACGGCCAAGGATACGCGCATTGATACCGTGACCTGGGGTCCCGACGGCCAGCCGCAGCACACGCGACTCAACGACCAAAGTAATCCCCTCCCGCGAGGTTTTGTCCGCAGGCGCATCGCCGAGCAGGAACGGGAGCAGACGGAAGAATACCTCAAGGACCTCCGAACGTTCCTTCACCAATACACCCTGCCGACGGCCGGCGCCATGATCAACTTCATCAGCACGACGACAATTCCCGCGCCCGGTGCGGGCGGTCTGCTGCAGTTGAGCGGCGCCGGCGTGGTGGTGCCCGGGGACACCCTATCCGTGACGGTCTATGCTCCGACGAAGGAGACGCGCCGGATGTCAATCATGACCTTTTTCCAGGGCGATGAAGTGACGGTCACGGTCACATTCAAGACGCTGAACAACGGGCTGAACTACCCGGCTTATGTTCAAATGAATATCGCGGACAAGAACCTAAGCGTGCTGATCCAAAACTACGACTACATCAACCAGAACATGTAACCCCTGTGGTCACTCAAAAAGGAGTCTGATGAAAACCCGATCGTTTATCTTATGGGCGGGGGCGGTGTGCCTGGGTGTGGTCGCGGCGTGTGCCCCGGCCGTTGCGTTGGGCGCCGAGGGCCCGCAGCCCGGCCCAACACTCGATCCGCTCTCGATGCAGTGGCCGCGTTCCTTCGCGACCAACGGCTACGAGTTCGCCGTGTATCAGCCGCAGATTGCCAAGTGGCCGGGCAATCAGATCCAGGGCCGGTTCGCCACCGCCGTGCGCCCGGCGGGCACCAGCAACGAGACCTACGGCATCGTCTATTTCACCGCCCGGACCGAGATAGACAAGATGAGCCGCCTTGTCACGCTTGAGGATTACAAGATCACGAAAGTGGACTTCCCCACCCAAAGCGCGATGGAGAAGGTGTATCAGCCGATCATCCAGGCGGAACTGCCGCAAGCCGCGAAGACCATCCCCCTCGATCATCTCGAAGCCGTCTTCGTCATCTCCGGCGAGGTCGCCAAAGCGAAAATCCAGCCAGTGGACAACACCCCGCCGCGCATCATCTTCACCACGCAGCCTTCGCTGCTCGCGCTCATTGATGGCGCCCCCATCCAAAAGCCCCTGGTTGGCAGCTACGAGCGGGTGGTGAACACGCGTTCGATCCTGCTGCTGAACACCAACTCCCTCGCGTCCGGCTATTATCTCTACGCGGCGAGCAACTGGTACAGCGCGCCGTCTCTCGAGGGACCCTGGGTGGTTAACCTCGCGCCGCCCGCCGATATCAACTCCGCGCTGGACGCCGCCCTGGCCACCAAGCAGGTGGACCCGGCTTATCCCGCTTCGCCCCTGGCCGCGCCGCTGACGGTCTACGTCTCCACCGTGCCGACCGAGTTGCTTCAAACCGCCGGCCCGGCCAATATGCTCTCTTACGGGAACACCGATCTGCTCTACGTCCCCAACTCCGACAACGCGATCTTCTATTCCCTCGACGACGCGAATTATTACGTGCTCATCTCCGGCCGCTGGTTCAAGGCGCCGTCGCTTTACGGGCCGTGGAGCTTCGTGGCCTCCGACACCCTGCCGAATGACTTCAAAAAGATCCCGCCCGACGGGCCGAAGGCCAACGCGCTGGTCTCCGTTCCCGGCACGCCGATGGCGCAGGAGGCCGTCATCGCCAACTCGATTCCGCAGACCGCTACCATCAAACGGGATGAGGCCAAACCCACCGTGGAATACGTAGGCACGCCGAGCTTTGTAGCCATCCCAGGAACCTCGCTGCAGTACGCCGTCAACACCGTGACGCCCGTGGTGCGGGTGAGCGCGAATTCCTACTACGCGTGCCAGAATGGCGTTTGGTTTGTGTCGGCCGGCTCCCTCGGGCCGTGGGCGGTCGCCACCGCCGTGCCGGCTGTCATCTACACGATTCCGACCACCTGCCCGATCCATTACGTGACCTACTCCTATGTCTATGGCTTCACGCCCCAGGTCGTCTATGTCGGGTACACCCCGGGCTACATGGGCACCGTCGTGGCGCCGGGCGGCGTGGTGGTTTACGGCACCGGATACTACTATCCGCCGGTGGTCGTCGGCGCCACCTATGTGAGCTATCCGCCCACCTATGGGTACGGCGCGGCTATGGCTCTCGGGGCCGGCGTCGGCTTCGCTGTCGGCTTTGCGGCGGGCGCCAGCTCGTCCTGCTGGTATGAGCCGCACTACGGCTGTTACAGCTACTCCTATCACTACAGCAGTTACAGCTACATGCACTGCAACGTGAATTCCTGTAGCTGCTACACCCATTACGGCACGGCGGCCTCTGGCACCACCGTCCACGGCTATAATCCTTACACCGGCACAAGCTATACCGCACACCACGCCTCCGGCTACAATCCCTACACCGGCAACTACGCCTCTGCCAGCCACGCTTCCGCCTACAACCCGTACACCGGAGCACACGCTTCCGGTTCGAGGGGCGTCGAAGGTAATGCGTACACCGGCAACTATGCGGCCGGCAGACAGGCCGCCGGCTATAACCCCAGCACCGGCAGGTACGGCGCCGGTCAGAAGGCCACGGTGGGCAACGCCTACACGGGCAACTCCGCCAGCGCCAGCCGCGGCGTCGTCGGCAACACCCAAACCGGCAACAAGGCCGCCTGGAACAACGGCAACCTCTACACGGACAGGAACGGCAACGTGAACAAGTACAGCCCTTCCACGAGCAGTTACGACCGATACGGCAGCAGCGGCTGGCAATCCTCCTCCAGATACTCCAGCGACCTCAATCGCGAGAGCTGGGGCCAGTCCACCGGCTCGGCCCGCTACGACAGTTGGCACGCCTCCGGCGGTGGCGGCTGGAGCCGTGGTGGTGGCTGGGGCGGTGGCTGGGTCGGTGGGGGATTCCGCGGCGGCGGGTTCCGGCGCTGAGCCCCGATCAAGACTTGTTGTGACATAACCAACAGAGAAACCAGAAAGCGAAAGGTGAATATGAAAGAGACAAGTAAGATGAAGACTAAAGTGACGCGAATGGTTGCGCTGGGGCTGATCCCGGCGGTGCTGGCGGGGTGCCAGGCAATGCAGACTGACACTGGCAAAGGAGCGGCGGTGGGCGGAGGTGCCGGCGCGCTCATTGGCGGGCTGGTGGACCACGCAAATCCCTTAGCGGGCGTACTGATCGGCGCGGCCGGCGGAGCGCTGGCGGGCGGTTTGGTCGGCCACTTTATGGACCAACGCAAGAAGGACCTCGAACAGACGCTGCAGTCCGAGATCAACGCCGGGGATGCATCGGTTACGGAACTGCCCGGCAACGGCCTCAAGGTTTCGATGACCGGCAAATCCGCGTTCGGGCCGGGCTCGGCAGTGCTCAATGCCAACTTCCTGCCCACGCTGAAGAAGATCGCCAGTGTGGTGAGCACCTATGGCAAGATGACCGTCGCCGTGATCGGTTACCCGGACGCCACCAGCAGCAGCCAGGCCCAGCTTGCCTACCAACGCGCCGAGGCGGTCCGCATGCAGCTCATTGGGATGGGGGTCAAGCCGATCCTGGTAACCGCCAGCGATCACCCCAGCAGCCCCACCCTGGATGGCCGCGTGGAACTCATCCTGACACCCGTCCAAACCCACTAACACCCGCACCACCTGAAACCAATAAAACAAAGCAATAGGACTATGAAGCACATCACAAACACCCTTCCCTGGCTGGCAATCGCTGGCCTGGCGGCAGCCATGACCACGACTGAGGCCATCGAAACCACCGGCACGCCCGGCTCGCCCGGCGCCACCACCACCATCAGCGGCAAACAACTCCCGCCGCCCGACCCGAAGTTCGGCGGCGTCATCAAGGACGGTGCCCTGCAGTCCAAATATTGGTGGGCGCCGCGCGTCGTGCCGCCCAAACAGGCGCCCAACATTCTGCTGATCATGACCGACGACTCGGGTTTCGGCGTGCCGAGCACCTTCGGCGGCGTCATCCCCACCCCGGCGATGGATCGCGTCGCCAAAAGCGGGCTCCGCTACAATAACATTCATTCCACTGCGCTCTGCTCGCCGACCCGTGCCGCCCTGATTACCGGCCGCAACCATCACTCGGCCGGCTTTGGCGTGATCTCGGAGCAATCCACCGGCTTCCCCGGCTACAACAGCATCATCGCAAGGGACAAGGCCACCATCGGCCGCATCCTCAAGGACCACGGCTTTGCCACCTCGTGGTTCGGGAAGGACCACAACGTGCCGGCCTTCGCCGCCAGCCAGGTCGGGCCATTTGAGAATTGGCCCATCGGGCAGGGCTTCGATTACTTCTACGGATTTGTCGGCGGTGATGCGAACCAGTGGGAGCCAAACCTCTTCCGCAACACCACGCAGATCTATCCCTTCCAGGGCAAGCCGGGCTGGAACCTGGTCACCGGCATGGCGGACGACGCCATTGATTGGTTGAATCGGATCAACCAGATTGACCCCAGCAAGCCCTTCTTCTGCTACTACGTGCCCGGCGCCACGCACGCCCCGCATCATCCGACCAAGGAGTGGGTCGAGAAGATCCGCGCCATGCACCTTTTTGATGAGGGCTGGAACAAGCTGCGCGAGCGGATATTCGAGAACCAGAAGCGGCTCGGCGTCATTCCGCAGAACACCAAGCTGGAGCCCTGGCCGACGAAGGTCATCAAGAACTGGGACGACTGCACGCCCGAGGAGAAGAAGCTCTTCATCCGGCAGGTGGAAACCTTCGCCGCCTACGAGGCCTACACCGACCATGAGATCGGGCGCGTCATCCAGGCCGTCGAAGACATCGGCAAGCTCGATAACACGCTGATCATCTACATCAACGGCGACAACGGCACCAGCGCCGAGGGCGGCCCGCTCGGCACGCCCAACGAAGTTGCCTTCTTCAATGGCATCAACATGATGCCCATCGAGGACCAGATGAAGTGGTATGAAGTCTGGGGCACGGAGCAGACTTACAACCACATGTCCGCCGGCTGGTCCTGGGCCTTTGATACGCCCTTCACCTGGTTCAAGCAGAACGCCTCGAGGCTCGGCGGCATCCGTCAGTGCATGGCCATTTCCTGGCCCGGCCACATCAAAGATCAGGGCGGCCTTCGTGAGCAATTCTGCCACGTCATTGACCTCGTACCCACTATCCTCGAGGCCTGCGGCATCTCCGCCCCCGACTACGTGGACGGCATCAAGCAGGCGCCGATCGAGGGCACGAGCCTGGCCTACACCTTCGACGCCGGGAATGCCAAGGAGCCGTCGCGGCACAAGACCCAGTATTTCGAGATGATGGGCCAGTGGGCCCTGTATCATGAAGGGTGGCTGCTGAGCACGAAGGTGAACCGCGCGCCGTGGGAGGCCTTCGGTCCGGCTAATCCCGACCCCCTCAACAACCAGGTCCTCGAACTCTACGACCTGAACACGGACTTCAGCCAGTCCCAGAACCTCGCGGACCAGCGTCCGGACAAGGTCAAGGAGCTGAAGCAGATATTCATCGCGGAGGCGCAGAAGTATCAGGTCTTCCCGCTTGACGCCTCGGTCGCGGCCCGCATTGTGGCCCCGCGCCCGAACATCACCGAGGGCCGCACCGAGTTCGTGTACACTCGCCCGATGACCGGCCTGCCGCAGGGCGATTCGCCGATGTTGCTCAATGCTTCGTACACGATCACCGCGGACCTCGAAGTGCCGGCGGGTGGTGCCGAAGGCATGATCCTGACTTCCGGTGGCCGCTTCGCCGGCTACGGCTTCTACCTGCTCAAGGGCAAGCCGGTGTTCCTTTGGAACCTCGTTGACCTCAAGCGCATCAAATGGGAAGGCCCCGACGCGCTCGCCCCCGGCAAGCATACGCTGGAGTTCGACTTCAAGTACGACGGCCTCGGCGCTGGCACGCTGGCGTTCAACAACTTCAGCGGCCTCGGTCGGCCTGGCACCGGCACGCTTAAGGTGGACGGCAAAGCGGTTCAAACCATCACAATGGAGCGCACGTTGCCCATGATCCTGCAATGGGACGAAGCCTTCGACATCGGCTCGGACACGCTCACCGGCGTCAACGACGCGGACTACAAACCACCGTTCCCGCTGACCGCCAGGCTCAACAAACTGACGGTCAAGGTGGACCGGCCAGAGATACCGCCCGAGGAAATCAAGAAGCTCGAAGAGGCCATGCAGCAGGCGGCGGACGCGAAGTAAGTCGTTTCGCTCGTGAACCACGCGGGCCGGCCAGCCAAGGGCGGCCCGCGAATTGACCACCGTTCTATTCTAGCTCACGTATCCACAATCACTTCACTATGTCAATGCCGGCCAGCGCTGGACGTGCTAGATTCACCAGCGGCAAGAATCCAACTGACCGATCATGAGACAAGACAAATGCGAACTTCTTGCCAACATCCCCTTCCGCCTATAATAAGATCGCTAACAAGATGACACGCACCCTTCTTCATAGCTCACTGACGGTTCTCGCTGCCTTCGTTTTCACTCCGCTGGCGGCCCGTGCCGCCGATAGCAAGCCCAACATCGTCTATATCGTGGCCGATGACCTCGGCTGGAAGGATGTAGGCTTCCACGGCTCGGACATCAAGACGCCGATCCTGGATAAGCTTGCCGCGGGGGGCGCGCGGCTGGAACAGTTCTACGCGCAGCCGATGTGCACGCCGACGCGCGCCTGCCTGATGACCGGGCGCTATCCGTTCCGGTACGGCTTGCAGACTGCGGTCATCCTGTCGGCCCACACCTACGGTGTGCCCACGGACGAATGGCTGCTGCCGCAGGCGCTGAAGGAAGCGGGGTACGCCACCGCCATTATCGGCAAATGGCATCTCGGCCACGCCGATCGCAAGTATTGGCCTCGCCAGCGCGGCTTCGATTACCAGTATGGCCCCCTGATCGGCGAGTTGGACTACTTCACCCACAAGCAGCACGGCGTCACCGACTGGTATCGTGACAACAAGCTGGCCAAAGAAAAAGGTTACACTACTACCCTGTTGGGCCAGGATGCCGTCAAACTCATCTCCCGGCATAATCCGCGTGTGCCGCTCTACCTCTACTTGACGTTCAACGCCCCGCACACACCCTACCAGGCACCGCAGGAATACCTTGACCGGTACGAGCACATCGCCGATCCCAGCCGCCGGGCCTACGCCGCCAGCATCACGGCTATGGACGAACAGATTGGCCGCGTCGTCCAGGCGCTCGAACAGAAGCAAATGCGCCCCAACACGCTGATCCTCTTCCAGAGCGACAACGGCGGCACCCGCAATGCGATGTTTGCCGGCGAAGGCGACATGTCCAAAGTCAAAATCCCTTGCGACAACGGCCCGTACCGTGACGGCAAGGGTTCATTGTACGAGGGCGGCACCCGGGTCGTCGCCCTGGCCAACTGGCCAGGGCATATTCCCACCGGTGTCACCGTCAACGAGATGATCCATGTTGTGGATATGTATCCGACGCTCCTTGGCCTGGCGGGCGGTTCCACAGCTAAATGCAAGCCGCTGGATGGCCTGGATGCCTGGCTCACGATCAGCCAGGGCCAACCGTCCCTGCGCACCGAGATCGTCTATAACATTGAGCCATTCCGCGCCGGCATCCGCCAGCGGGATTGGAAACTAGTCTGGCGCACTCCTCTGCCCTCCTCGCCCGAGCTCTACAACATTGCCCAGGACCCATCTGAGAAATCCAACCTCGCCGCCCAATACCCTGAGAAAGTTGCCGTCTTGCAACAGCGGGCGAACGAGCTTGCCGTAACGATGGCCAAGCCCCTGCTTCTAGAGACCGAATTCAAGGCCATTATGCAGCGGCTCCATCTGCCGCCCGCGCTCCCCGGCGAGGAGTTCCAGCTCGAAGAGGCACCCTAGCCAAACCAAGTAAGCCAAGACCTTCAGAATCCTCGCGAGACACGCGAGCAGGTGAGAAAGACTGAGATCGTGAAATGCTGAAATACGCGCCGGTATTCGTCGTGCTATTGCTGCCGCTCCTGAGTGGGTGCCGTGTCGCCGAGCAAACGGTGGCGACGCCGGTGAAAGCGGTGGCCGCGCTGGTGCCCGGCGCGAAATCCTCTCAAGCGGACCCTGCCGCGCTCCAGGTCGAACTGCAGCGCTACTCGGACCAGTTCGCCGGCCGGACGAGCGCGGCGCTGGACGATTACGCGCGGCGGGTCGGCACGCCGGAGGCGCGCCGTCAGGCGCTGGAATGGAAGGTCGCCGTCGGCTCGGCGGCGGTGAGCATTGCCACCGGCCCGAATCCGGAGGCTAACCTGCTGGACTTTCTGGCTCTCGCCACGGTCACCCGCATGGCCTTGGAAGACGTCTGGGCCAAGACCACCAATGGTCCGGCCTTCGAGCTCTGGTTGAACGCCAGCCGCACCCTCGAGACCAACGCCTGGAATCTTGCTCGTGGAATCCTCACCCCCGAACAACAGCAGGAACTGGGTGACGCCATCCGCCGCTGGTGGGAGGCAAACCCGGAGGCGCGCGCCGGCCTCTTCGTGCGGCCGCAGGAGTTCACTTCGCTCATCCGGCAGACCGGCCAGGAGTCTGCCCGGCCAGGAAGCGTCTTCGGCCTGATCGGGCTGGACCCGACCGCGGGCCTCGACCCGGCGGTGCGCGAAGTGGCGCGCACCCGCCTCTTCGCGGAGCGGGCCCTGTTTATGGCCCAGCGCATGCCCTTCCTCGTACGTTGGCAGGCCGAACTGATGGCCGATGACATCCTCCGCCAGCAAGAGGTTGCCGGCGCCCTCAACAGCGCGGACCGGTTGAGCCGCGCGGCCGAATCCGCCAGCCAAACCGCCGCGCAGTTGCCCGACCGCATCACTGCGGAGCGCAAAGCGATTCTTGATGCGTTGGAGGCGCAGGAGGGCAGGCTGCGGGAGCTATCGGCCGAGGTCGGCCGCACCCTTGCCGCTGGAGACAAAATGTCCACGTCCCTAAACACCACGATCACCACCTTCGATGCGCTGATGAAGCGCTTCGGAGTGGGCGAGCCCGCCACCTCTCCACCGAACACGAATGCGCCCCCCTTCAACATTCTCGATTACGCGCAAACTGCCGACCGCATCGCCACCATGGCGGCCCAACTCGACGCCCTGGTTAAGGATGCCGGCAGCACACTGGATTCACCGGCATTGAACAAGCGCCTGGCCGATCTGACGGCACTTTCAGACCGGGCACGAACCGACGCAAAATCAGTATTGAATCACGCATTCTTGCTGGCTGCCGGCCTGATCCTGCTCGCTTTCGGGTGCGCGCTGGTGTACCGGCGGCTCACGGGGCGAGGGAGTGCGAAACATGCGGGCTGAGCGCTTCTGGTCCTGCGCTGCCGCGGCGATACTGGCCGCCGCGTTCCTGCTCGAAGGCGGCCCGGCCGCTGGCGCTTCTGCCGTATCATTGCCCACAGATTCTGCGCCTTCCGTTGCGGAGAGCACGGGCCTCGTCACGAGCGGCCCCGAGCGCCTGAAACAGCAGGTTCGAATTACGGTGGAGACCAATGCTGTGGCCGCTGGAGCCGCCACTAAGGGAACTGCACCCAAAGCGGCATCCTTTCACTGGAAATTGGCCTGGGAGGGTTGGGAGGGCCTCCATGCTGACCTGTCAAAGAAGACTGCCTTGGAGGATCCCCTGGCAACGGCTCGCGAGAAGATCCAGGGAACCAACGCAGTGCGGGTGCTTAATCTTGAAGAAGTGAAGATGAGCGGCAAGCTCGGGGGCAAGTTCGCCGTGGATGCCGCCACCTACGTTACCGGCAAGGAATTTCAGGGGTTCGATCCGGGCATCGAACTGCGTCGCGCCCGCGTCTATGCCAAAGGAGATTGCCTGCTGATCCTGCCGGTCTCCTACGAACTGGAAATCGGCTATGTCCCCAATGAGTTTTACATCGAGAATAGCTACGTGAGTCTCGCACCCATTCCCTGGATCGGCGAGATCAAGGGGGGGCAGTTCCACGCCCCCATGAGCCTGGAGATGATCACCAGCAGCCGCGACATCACTTTCATGGAGCGGCCAGCTCCGATCGAGGCCTTGGCGCCGGGCGTCAGCGCTGGCATTCAGATCGGCCAGCCGGTCCTGAACCAGCGCGCCACCTTGAGGTTCGGGCTCTTCACGGATGGCGTGGGCCAGGATGATGGTGACGCCTCCCGAGACTACGGTCGTGCCATCATGCGCATTACCGGACTTCCGCTATTCCGCCCGGCCGCCGGTCAGGAGGCACCCGCGCAACTGCTGCACTTGGGCTTGAGCGCCAACCTCCTCTATTCCGCCAGCAGCACTCTGCGCTACCAGTCGCGGCCGGAAAGCCATCTCGCGCCCTATGTCGTGGATACGGGGGACATCGCCGCCGATGGCGCGCTGGTAGCCGGTGCGGAAGTCGCCTGGGTCAACGGCCCCTTCTCAGTCCAAGGCGAGTACTTGCACTCGTGGGTGCGCGGGAACACCAACCAGACCCCGAACTTCCATGGCCTTTACGCCTCGGCAAGCTGGTTTCTCACCGGCGAAAGCCGCCCCTACGACCGGACCGAGGGTGCTTTTGGCCGGGTGACCCCCAAGCGGAACTTCACCCTCGGTGGTGGGGGCTGGGGCGCCTGGGAGATCGCCGCTCGTTATTCGTATGTGAACCTCGATAGCACGGACGTTCCGGGCGGACGCCTTTCCATGCTCATGGCGGGCGTAAACTGGTACCTGCACCCGCACGTGAAGTGGCGGTTCGAATACGGCTTTGGCCATGTCAGCCATTATGATCCGGAAGGCAACGTGAACATCTTCCAAACCCGGTTGGAGGTGGACTTCTGATTGCCGAGAAACAGCCAACAAACGCGCCAAACAATCAATGCCTGCACGACGAAGCCAGACTAGCTTCCTGGTGGCGATGGAGCAGATCGGCGACCCCATGCCCTCTTATAGTCCCTGCGGGCTGCGCCTCAAGCGCAAGCCGCGGGCCTATCGCACTACCGCATAAGGCGCTTCTGGAATGACGCCGAAAGTCCAATCCTGATCTGATTGTCGGCTGACTTTACAGTCCGCGACGGCAACGCCCATAGTCATAAGTGAGGAAGAATAAACCACTTGTGTTAGCAATCGTTGGAACTTCATTGAAAACCGTCGGAGGCCCTTACACTTCGTCAACTGCAAATCCAGCTTGTTGCCGTGCCGAATCGAGGAATATGTGAGTACAATGTCCTGCTACAGAACGTGTTAGGGTGAATCGCAGATCTATGTGCGTATCTTGGCAATAATCCTGCTTCGTAGTGCTTCGACGACTTCCTTTGACCTTTGTGTCTTTAGGGGAGCAATAGACGGAGAATTCAGGTGAAAGAAAAGCTGAGCAAAGATAAGGCCAAGAGAATTAGCATGAAGACAACAGGATTGAAAATGAAGGTGGCGGTGGCAGCCGCAGTGTTGGGCTGTGTGACGCAGATGATGGCTGTGAATATCACGATCCAAGACTACAATGGGCCTGGCGGGTCTGTTTATACGTCAAAGCTATGGGGTTTCAACGGTGGTCCCTACGGCACGGGAGCAGAAGATAATGAGACTGAATATAACAGCACCCGAAGTCAAGCATGGGACTTGGAGGCTTACTCAATAATCGGAAGCACGCTCTACATGATCGGGGGCTATGACTTTGAGTCTGGAATTGGGAGCAGTGGAAGGCCAGGAGACTTGTTTATCAAGATCGGTGGCGCCGCAGGTTATACCCCTACGGGTTCTGCTAGCACGGTAAAAAACGGCGACTATTATGATTATAATTACGCTGTGAGACTCACGGGCAGCCTGGCAGGCTCAAGTGTGAACGTTCAGCCTTTGCTCGGTTCTTCCCGGCTGAAAACGGTTGACAATGATTATATGGGTTCAAACCCTTGGAAATATTATGGTTCGGGAACAACGCCAGATCCGAACACCTTTGCAACGGAAATAGTCTATTACGAGGATCTGACGGCTACTCAGGTCGGGGACCTCACGGGAGTGACGGACTTGCGTGGCGACAGCGGCTGGCATCCTAACCAATCCCACAACGTCCTGGCTATTGACCTCGGTTTCCTTTCGGACATCTCTGCCGGGACTGAGGTTTACTTCAGCTACACCATGGAATGTGGCAACGACATGATGAAGGGATCCTACGATGGTGGTTTCCGCACCCCCGATGGTGGCGCGACGCTCATGCTTTTGGGTATGTGCCTGAGCGCTTTGGGCGTTGCGGCACGCAAGTTGCGGGTCGCCTAAGAATTGTTGCTCGAAAGCAGCCGCCGGGATTCGATCTCCCGGCGGCTTTTTGTTCAGCAGGCATTGTGGAGTCAGACTCGGCCAAGGCGGTTTGATTCATCCGAGAAGCCTGTTACGGGAGCGACTTGCCGAAGAGAGAAGCTGCTCACCGCGTCTTTCGGGAGACTTCTTCGGGATTCACACCACATGAGATTGTTCGACACGCGGGCGAGGGCAACGTGCGGTTGGCGTTCTGGCTGTGCTAACGCGCCCCCGCAGAGCTCCGCGACCTGCTGAAAGGGTTTGAAAAAGCCTGCTTTGGTGCCAGAATCCGCTCTGTTTGCTTGGGTTGCTGAATGAAGAGGACTCACGAATTTGCCACGGGGCGAACTGCGGCAATGCTGCTTTGCCTTGTCTTGGTCCACAACTCGAGCGCCTATTGGATAGACAAGCGGGTGACGATTCAGCCCATCGCGATGCGCCCGACAAATGGCACCGCCGCCGCCAATCCGCAACTGAAGATCTTTGAGGCCGAAACCGACAAGATTTGGGCGCAGGCCGGAATTGACTTCCAGTTTCTGCCGGTGGTCTATTACGACAACAGCCTCTACACGAATGTCTCTACAGACATCTTTCGGCCGAATTCGTTTTACAGCCTGGCGTTGGACCCGGGACACCAGCAGAGCAGCAATCCGAAAGTAATCAACCTCTGGTTCGTCATGACGATCGACGGCAGTGGCAGCGCCTCCGGGTACTCGCTTCAGAGCAAGGACAATTTTGGGACCTTGATCGAGCGGAATGGGGTTTCGATCGCCGACTCCGCTTTCCGCTACGCCGAGGGGGCGGGGATGAGGGACATTTTCGCCTACGAAGCAGCGAGAAATCTCGGTTTGGACAACGGCACGCTGGGAGCGTTAGGCGACGCGAACAATCTGATGAAGTCCAGCGGGCCGTATCCAACCAGCATCACTGATATCTACCCGGATGGCGCGGCTTATGGTCACCTGACGGCGGACCAGATCGCCATGGCGCGCAGGTTCTCTTTTGCGGTGAGTCTGCCTCCCGACCAACAATACACGTATCCCGCGGCGGAGCCCAACGCGCCCCAACTCAGGATTGAGATCTCCGCGGGACAGGTGATCATCTCGTGGCCAAATCCGTCCACGGGATACGGACTCCAGCAAACCGCAGTGAGCCCAGTCCCGGGCAACTGGCAGGATGTGGTTGAAGCAGTCGTCCTATACAATGGAGAAAAGCAGGTCGTCATGCCCCTCTTACCCGGCGGGCGATGGTTCAGGTTGCATGGGCTGTAACGGTGCCTTGCAGCACAGAGCCGTCGGCGGGGGCTGGAACCAGGGCGCAGAAATGCGGCGTGGCGCGTGCGGCCTCCCCGGACCGGCTGCGCCTGAAGCCCTCCTAATCGGTAAGAAAATAGCAGCTTGCCTGCCCCGTCAATCCGTGCGATACACAGGCAGAACCGTATCGTCACGCGATGAGTGACATTGCCGCAAAAAGCCCGAATCCCAAGTACGCGTGGCGCGAGCTGGCCCACAAGGACCTGCCCAAGCGCTCCGCGTCGGAACGGGTGGCGGACTTCCTGGAAATCTACGGCCTATACGACGAAGCCACCGCCCGCGAACAGGCCAGCCGCTGCGTCCAATGCCCCAACCCGAGCTGCGTTACCGGCTGCCCGCTTTGCAATCCCATCCCCCAATGGATGCTGCTCACCGCCGAAGGCCGCTTCCTGGAGGCCGCCGCCGTGCTGGGGTCCGTCACCAACATGGCGGAAATCTGCGCTCGCGTTTGCCCCACCGACCGCCTGTGCGAGGGCTCGTGCATTCTCAACGGTGTGTCCGAGCCGGTCTCCATCGGCGCCCTCGAGCAGTTTCTCAGCGAATATGCCTTTGCCCACGGCCACGTGGATGCCAGCACCGCTCCCTTCAATGGCCGGCGCGTCGCCGTCGTCGGCTCCGGCCCGGGCGGATTGGCCTGCGCGGATGAACTGGCCAAGCAAGGCTACGCCGTGACGGTCTTCGACTCGGCGCTGGTGCCGGGCGGACTGCTGGTCAACGGCACCCCGGCGTTCAAGGTGGAGAAGTCCATCGTGCAGCGCCGCATTGACATCCTGAAGAAGCGCGGCGTCGGCTTCCGGCTGGGCGTCAAGTTCAACGGCGACCTCACGCTCGGACAGTTGCGCAATGAGTTCGACGCTGTCTTCCTTGGGTTCGATTCCCGCAAAGCCCGGACGCTGGACGTGCCGGGCGCCGACCTGCGAGGCGTAATTCAGGCCCTCCCCTTCATCCTTCAGAAGACCACCCCGGTGCCGGTGGAGTTCCCGTCCATCGAAGTCGCCGGGAAGCGCGTATTGGTCCTGGGCGCCGGGGACACTGCCATGGATTGCCTGCGCGCCGCCATCCGCTACGGCGCCCGCGCGGCCACCTGCGTCTATCGGCGCGACGAAGGCGATATGCCGTGCAGCCGGCGCGAGTTCGAAAACGCCCGGGAGGAGGGCGCGAAGTTCGTCTTTCAAGCGGCGCCCGTGGCGGTGCTGGGCAACGACCGGGGCGAAGTCACCGCCCTGCGGCTCGTCCACACCGAACTCGGCCTCCCCGACGGCCACGGGCCGCGACCGTTCCTGGTTCAGCAGGGCACGGAATTCGAGCTGCCGGCGGACTGGATCGTCCTTGCCCTGGGCTTCGATCCGTTGCCTTGCTCGCGCCAGGGAGATTTTGGCGAACTCAACACCAACGACTGGGGCGGGATCGTGGTGGACGCCAACCAGATGACCAGCCTCCCGGGTGTATTTGCCGGTGGGGACATCGTGCGCGGCCCTAGTCTCGTGCTCCACGCCGTCCGCGACGCCCGCCGCGCCGCCCACCAAATCCACGCTTACCTCTCGGGACAGCGGAAAGCCGCGGGTAGCTGAGGTGCCTATTCACCAATCAACTAACGGGTTTATCCGACCCGCGTGAGGCCCGCCCGGAACCGCAGCGCAATGACGCAACTCGGGCAGCCCGCCGCCATCAGCCGCCTTGCCCGGCGCATTTCCTGACCTCTTCCACCGCCTGCTGAAAGCCCTGTTGAGCCAGGGGTGAAAGCTCCTCTCCGATGCCAAGCTCCGCGACAGGA
This sequence comes from uncultured Verrucomicrobiota bacterium, assembly GCA_964625855.1. Lineage (GTDB taxonomy): Bacteria > Verrucomicrobiota > Verrucomicrobiia > Limisphaerales > UBA8199 > JAPLUA01. The sequence goes on from CAZVFC010000010.1 coordinate 69,348, forward strand.
ATCGTCAGCCACCACGCCTCGGGCGCATGACCGAACACGTCCCGGGCCAGCGCCAGCAACGTGGCCGGGCTCGCCGCATGCGCCATGACCTGAGAACTCTGCGCCGGTGCGAGCTGGCGCCGTTGCACCTCGCGCGGCGCATCCACCGCCGCATCCACAAAGATCACAACGCTCGCCTGCGAAACCGCCTCCGCCAACTCGGGCGTCAGGAGCGGGCAAGCGAGCGTGCGCACGCCAGGCAAAGCCAGCGCCGCAACCGCCTCCGCCACTTTCGGCCCCACCCCGTCATCGCCGCGCAAGGTGTTGCCGTAGCCGATGACCAGGAGGTCCGCCGGGGGCTCTTGGGTTTGGAATGTCATACGCTGTCCGCAGACTATGCCGGAAGCGCCGCGAGTCTCCAAACCGGAACTGCCGCAGCCGCAGGTTTGAGGTTGACCGTTGTGGGCAGGGGGACCACAGTCATTGTGCCATGTTTGGCGAGCGCGATGTGAACGTCGAGCCGGCCCGGAGTTACCCGGCAACGCAGCGCTTTGTATGGTGAAACACGCTCCGTATCGCCCGGCGACCACCCGGCTGCCGCTGCCGCGCTCGTTCAAAGACCTGACACCGGCCAAGCATTTCAATCCGCGCACGTTCTTCCGGGAGATGGTCTGGAAAGCGCTGCTCACCCGGCGCACGGGCAAGCCCCAGCGCCCGGCCTTTCCGAAACTCAAGTACGGGCAGGTCGCCATCACGTGGATTGGGCATGCCTCATTTCTGCTTCAGTTCACGGACCTCAATGTCCTGATAGATCCCAATTTCGCCAACTGGCTCTTTCTGTTGAAGCGGATCAAGCGGTCCGGGCTGAAGATCAAACATCTGCCGCCGATTGATGTGGTGCTGCTGACGCATGCTCACTTCGATCACTTTCACAAGCCGACGCTGCGGCGCCTGCCGCACCCGAAGATCGGCATCATGCCCTGGGGCGTCAGCGACCTGGCTCGCAACCTGGGCTTTGGCCGGATCGTGGAGCTCGAATGGTGGGAGAGCTTCTCGCAGCGGGATTGGAAGGTAACCCTGACCCCTTCGAAGCACTGGGGGGCGCGCATCCTCCGCGACCACCATCGGGGTTATGGTGGGTTCGTGCTGGAACACCAAGGCCGGCGCATTTACCACGCGGGCGACAGCGCTTACTTCGAGGGCTTCAAAGATATCGGGAAGGCCTGTCGGCCGGAGATCGCCCTGCTTCCGATCGGCGCCTACCATCCGGAATCCTTTCGCCGCCTGCACATGGGGCCGGACGAAGCAATCAAAGTGTTTAAGGACTTGCGGGCGCGCTGGTTAGTGCCGATGCACTACGGCACCTTCCGCCTCTCTTTTGAAGATCTGGACGAGCCGCCCCGGTGGCTGCGGCAGCTTGCCGCGCAGGAGGGAATCATGCACCGCGTGCGGATGCTCGAGGAGGGCGCCCCGCAGGTATTCTGAGTTATATTTCGATCACGCTTGACCCCACAAGCCTTGGTGTGCTACAAATCGCCCAGCCACAATTAGCGGTGGTCAGGCTTTTATGCGTTGCCCGAAATGCGGCTGTCAGGATGATAAGGTGATTGATTCGCGCGCCTCCCGCGAAGGGGCGACGATTCGCCGCCGTCGTGAGTGCATTGCCTGCGGTTTCAGGTTCACGACATACGAAGAGGTCGAGCACACGGGTTTAGCGGTGCTCAAGCGGGACGGCCGGCGCGAGGAGTTCTCGAAGGACAAACTGATGTCGGGTATCAAGAAGGCCTGCCAGAAGCGGCCGATCAGCCCCAAAGTCATCGAAGACCTGGTCGAGAAGATTGTGAATAAGATTACAGACGAGTATGAGCGCGAGGTGCCGGGGGACATCCTCGGGAAACTGGTGATGGAAGAACTGCGCCAGATGGACGAGGTGGCTTATGTGCGGTTCGCGAGCGTTTACCGACGCTTCCAGGAGGCGACCGACTTCGTGCATGAGGTGAAGAAACTGGAGGCAAAGACATGATTACCCTGGCCTCGGATTGCCTGTTGTTTCGCACCGCGGCGGGGGAGAGTGTTCCCTATTCGGCCGACATGATCTTCAGCCAGATCAGCGGGGGCAGCGTCGAGCTGTTCGATCCTGAGTTTGTCCGCCATGCCGCGAACGCGGTGTTTCATTACTTCAAGTACGAACTGGGGCGGGAAACGGTCTCCGTAGGCGAGTTCACGGGCGCGCTCGAGAAGGTATTGCGCGGGTTCGCGGTCGCCACACCCCCTGCTAGCCAGGCGGAACGCCGGCCCGGCGTCCTGGAGTCCGACCTGTTGCGGCTGGTCTCCGAGTCGGGAGCAAGCTGCGAGCTGTTCTTCTTCCCGCGCTTGCGGACCGAGCTGCGCCAGCAACTGCGGCAGGGGCCGCGCGTGCTGCGCTTCCGTGGGCTGCGCGGTTGCGTCAAGCGGCTCGTCGGGGCGCGCCGCTGGAGTCTCCGCTGCCGGACGCTCGAAGGCCAGATCGTGGACTACCTCCGCGAATGCCTCAGCGCCGAGCCCGGGCCGGCGGAAGTTGCGCTGGTCGTGGACTAACCGGGCGGAACCCTGATGGCCAAGACGCTGTTCGAGAAGATCGTCGCGCGTGAGCTGCCGGCGGAGATCGTCTATGAGGACGACCGGGTGCTGGCGTTCCGCGATATCAGGCCCCAGGCGCCGACTCATGTCCTGATCATTCCGAAGAAACCCATTCCGCGCATCGCCGAGGCCAGGGCCGAAGACCAGCAGGTGCTCGGACACCTTCTGCTGAAGGCCGCCGAGGTGGCCCGGACGTTGGGGCTGGCGGAATCCGGTTTCCGGCTGGTATTCAACAACGGCCCCGATGCGGGCGAGGCCGTGCCGCATTTACACTGTCATATTGTCGGCGGACGCCGTCTGGGGTGGCCGCCGGGCTGAGACCGCCTTGCGCTCCAGTGGCCCGCCTCGACGGGTCTGGCGGCTCTCCTTGAATCCGCGGCGGTCACTGCAACTACCCGCAGATCTTCTGCTCGGGGGGATCTCTTCCAGGCGCGAAAGGCTCACCCCCGACGTTCGTTCGCGCAAGACCTCTGCGAACAGCTCGTCCACGGCTTGCCGCCGGCTCGGATCATCGGCGGTCTCTTCCGCGGCCTGATTCAACCCTGTAAGTTGCTCGCATCCATCCAGTTGCATCCATAGCATTGGCCTCTGTCCCTGCACTCAGCACCGGTTACGGAACGGCGTGGCCCCACTGATACCCCGGTGTGTCTCCCATGGGGACCGCTCCCCATGGGAGACACACCGGGGTATCGTCGGCCAGACACCGGAGGCACTCCCTGAGGTTGCTGCTGCACTGGGAACGGAGAACCACTCGCACGGAGGCTGCATGCTTGCGTAAGACAGGGATCGTCAATGCCTTGCGTAACCGAAACAGGTCGCCACCCGCCGTGCCGCACTGGCAGCTATCAGGGCAATCCGCCGACCGGCTCAAGGCTCATTTTCCTAGCGGCGCCATATTAGCTTTGGTCCGGTGGGAACACGGTATGTGCAACAACCACTCGTTTGACGTAAGTTGCCTGCCGTGACCAAAGTGCGAATCTTCACCTGGGCTTCGCTGCTGGCGCTGGTCCTGGCAAGCCTGGCCCCGGCCTGCTCCCCGCCGCCGCAGGCGTTAACCTACAAAGGCAAACCACTGGACGCGTGGTTTTACGGGGCGAGAACCAACTTCTTCCTGGAGCGCACCCGCCGGGCGGCGCAGGAGGCTCTTGATTCTTTCGGCATGAATGCCTTCCCGTTCCTGCTGGAGAAGGTGAAGACGGCGCGAGGGAATAGCTCCGCTTACTTCCGAGTGTACCGAGCCCTGCCGCCCTGGGCTCAATCCAGAATTCCCTATCCGATCTCGGGAGATGACATCCGTTCGATAGCGCTGGGCCACATCCATGGGCTGCCCGCCATTTCAAACGACCAGGTGCGGACCTTCGCCGAATGCGTGCCCGGTCTGCCTAATCCGCGGTTAAGACTCCAGGCCTTTGAATATATGCGCATGAAGCACCAGCCCCACCCCGCCTTTTTGGAGTTGTGCCGGAGGCTCATGGACGACGAGCAGCCGGGGATTCAGTTGCAGGCCGCCATCTACCTGGGCCAATCGGGCCTCACCGCGGACCCGCGCGACCCAAGGCTCTTTCCGCTGCTGGTCGCGGCGCTCGAAGACAAAGAGAGGAGGAAAGCAACCTTGGATCTTTGGGGATACTATTACCAACAGCAGCCGCCTGGCTCGGGACCACCCGCTTCCCTTGCTCGCTTCCCGCACCCAGCGTTTGTTGTCCCGCCGGATGAGGCGTTGGTGGGTGAGCTGGAAACCGCACTTGAAAGGCTGCGGCGTTACGTTACCCAACCCGAGAAGGATCGCCTCGACCGGGCAAGGAAAGCTGCCAGGGGCAAGTTTGCGCCGGAGTTTCACTAGCTGCGATCAAGCGTGGCCGACGCGAACCCAAAGACCCCGGTGGGAGTTAAACCCAGGGGTCAACTCGAAGCTCAGGGCCGGCAAGTCTCATTTTCGCGCCCCAGACCAGTTTGGTGTCCACCCTTCAGGGTGTCTGGCGCCTGCCAACACGCTGAAGCGTGGACACCAAACGCCGCGCAGCAGGCATGATGAGGACCGCTGCCTCAGGGCGGCGTTCGAGCTGCCCTCCGGAGCCCGTTCCCAAGACAGGATTTCCTCCTCTGTTGCGCCCGGTGTGTCTGCCGGATCGTGGGCCAGACGGGCATACAGGAATCTTCGCGCTTCTTAATGCATAGGCCCCAGCCGCGCCGGAATCGCGGCAAGAAACCCTTGGCCTGCCCTGTGGAAGCCCATAAACTTTGACAACAAAGGTCATGACTATTGGCGACTCGGGCTCACTTATCTACCTGCAATGCAGCCTTGGCAGGTCCACAATAGCATTATGAGTAACACGACGACGATTTGCACCGGCCGCTCGCGACCGCGTGCCAGCCATAACCAATGAAGACCTCCGCACGGACACTGCTAATCGCAGCCAGCCTTCTCACAGGCTTGACCGCCTTCGCCTATTCGGCCGACCGCATTTCCCTGACCGGCGCTTGGCGGTTTCAGTTGGACCGTGCCAATACGGGCATCCAGGAGCGCTGGTTCGAACGCCCGCTGGCTCAGAAGATTAAGCTCCCCGGCTCGCTGCCGGCGCAGGGCATTGGCGATGATGTCTCCGTCGAGACCAAATGGACCGGGGACATTGTGGACAAGTCCTGGTTCACCGCGCCGGAATATGCGAAGTATCGTCAGCCGGGGAATATCAAGGTCCCCTTCTGGCTGCAGCCGGAGAAATACTATGCCGGCGCGGCGTGGTATCAGCGCGACATCGAGATCCCGGCGGACTGGAAAGGCAAGCGGGTTTTGCTGACTCTAGAGCGGCCGCACTGGGAGACGCGCCTGTGGGTTGATGGCCGGGAGGTCGGCTCGAACAACAGCCTGTCCACGCCGCACGAGTACGACCTCGGCACGAAGCTCTCGCCGGGCAAGCATCAGCTTACGATCCGCGTGGATAACAGCCTGATTGTTGATGTCGGCGTCAACTCGCATTGCATCAGCGACCACACGCAGGGGAATTGGAATGGGATCGTGGGGCAGATCGAGCTGCGCTGGGATCCCCCGCCGGGGGTGGCTTGGGGCGGGCTGCTCCGGTTCGAGGACCTGCAGGTATTTCCCTCCCTGGCCCGCAAGAGCGCCAAGGTGCGGATGAAGGTGGCCAATCTAACCGGACAGCCGGTGAAGGTGAACCTCTCGATCGGCGCCGCTCCCTACAACAATGTCACCAGCGCCCCGCCCATTCCGCAGCACAGGATGGAAGCGGTGATCGCACCGGAAGGGTCAGTTGCAGAAGCCGAATGCGAGCTTGGCGACAGGGTCTATCCCTGGGATGAGTTCCACCCATTCCTGTATGGCCTCTGGGCTCGGCTCGATGGCGATTTCGGCGGGCACCTGCAGATTGATACGAGGGATACCACCTTCGGCCTGCGGGAGATTTCCACCCAGGGCACGCAGTTGGTTCTGAACGGCCGCAAGCTATTCATCCGGGGCACTCTCGAATGCTGCATCTTCCCGCTCACGGGGCATCCGCCAACCGACGTGGAATCCTGGAAGCGCATCATCCGCATCGCCAAGGGGCACGGCTTGAACTTGATTCGCTTCCATTCCTACTGTCCGCCGGAAGCGGCCTTCATCGCGGCGGACGAACTGGGGTTCTATTTCCAGGTGGAAACTTGCTGGCCCAACCAATCCACCACGCTCGGCGACGGCAAGCCGGTGGACCAGTGGGTTTATGACGAGACGGACCGCATCGTGAAAGCCTACGGGAACCATCCCTCGTTCCTCCTGATGGCCCACGGCAACGAGCCCGGCGGGAAGAATGCTAACGCTTACCTCGCCAAGTGGGTCGAGCATTACAAGGCACTGGACTCCCGCCGGCTTTGGACCAGTGGCGCCGGCTGGCCGCAGCTCCCGGAGAACCAATTCCATGTCACCCCCGACCCGCGTATTCAGCATTGGGGCGCCGGACTCAAATCCCGCATCAACGCCCTGCCGCCGGAAACGCGGACCGATTACCGCGACTACATCCAGAAGCGCAATGTCCCCGTCATCAGCCATGAGATCGGCCAATGGTGTGTCTATCCGAACTTCGACGAGATGCCCAAGTACAAGGGCTATCTGAAGCCAAAGAACTTCGAGATCTTCCGTGAATCGCTCGAAGCCCGCGGCATGGGCAAGCTCGCCCGGCAGTTCCTGCTCGCCTCCGGCAAGCTGCAGACGTTGTGCTACAAGGAAGACATCGAATCAGCCCTGCGCACGCCCGGCATGGGCGGATTCCAACTGCTCGATCTGCACGACTTCCCCGGCCAGGGCACCGCGCTGGTGGGCGTGCTTGATCCCTTCTGGGAAGGAAAAGGCTACGTCACCGCCGAAGAATACCGCCGGTTCTGCAATGACACCGTGCCGCTGGCGCGTATGAGCAAACGCGTGTTCACCACGGATGAAGTGCTGCAGGCCGACCTCGAGGTGGCGCACTTCGGGCCGGAGCCGCTGACGCCCGCCGCCGTGAACTGGAAGCTGGTCAACGCCGTCGGCAAAGCGGTGACCAACGGCGGCTGGAAGCTGGGGTCCATTCCAGTGGGCAACGGGACTGCGCTGGGCCAAGTGAGCCTGGACCTGCGGTCGGTATCTGCGCCTGCGCGATACAAGCTGGTGGTTGGCGTTGGACAACCCCCCAGCGGATCGTTGCCCCGCCGCAGCGACCTCCCGGTGTTCGAAAACGACTGGGACATCTGGGTTTATATGCCGAAGGTGGATACCGAACCGCCCGCGGGCGTGACCGTGGTCGAGGACCTGGACAGCCAGGCGCTCGCGGCGCTTGAATCTGGCGGCAAGGTGCTGCTGCTGATCCCGCCCAACCGGGTGCGGAACACCCAGTCCCACAAGGTCATGCTGGGGTTCTCCAGCATCTTCTGGAACACGGCGTGGACCCGGCGACAGCCACCCACGACGCTGGGCATCCTCTGCGATCCCAAACACCCGGCGCTGGCGGGTTTCCCCACGGATTTCCACAGCAACTGGCAGTGGTGGTATCTCGTGAGCCGCGCAGGCGCCATGATCCTGGACGACCTGCCCAACGATCTGCAGCCGACTGTGCGGGTGATTGACGACTGGGTGACCAATCACAAGCTCGGCCTGGTTTTCGAGGCGAAGGTCGGGAAAGGAAAGCTCGTGGTGTGCAGCATTGACTTGAAGCATGACCTCGACTCGAACCCCGTCGCCCGGCAATTGCGCGCGAGCCTGCTGAACTACATGGCAAGCAAACGATTTAACCCCGAGGCCACCGTCAGCAAAGAAGACCTGGAACGGCTCTTGGCACGGCCCCGGCTCTCAAAGCTGGTCACGCTCGGGGCCAGGGTGATCGAGACCGACAGCGAAGACCGCGCCAACGGCAACGTGGCCGCGCACGCGATTGACGGCGATTCCGACACGATCTGGCACACGCGCTGGCAACCCACTAGAGATCCCATGCCGCACCATCTAACCATTGACCTCGGGCGCGAAGTGACGCTGAAGGGTATCACCTATCTGCCCCGCCAGGACCTGGCCAACGGGCGCATCGCCCAATGCGAGATCTATTGCAGCAACAGCCCGGCTTCCTGGGCCGCGCCTGCCGCCAGCGTGAAGTGGACGAACACGGGTGAGCTTGAGACTGTGCGCTTCGGACAACCGGTCACGGCGCGCTACGTGAAGGTAGTCGCCCGCTCCGAGGTAAATGGGCATCCCTTCGCCGGCATCGCCGAGTTGGATGTGTTGACCGGCGAGGAGTAGCCCGGAGCAGAAGAGCGAAATGAGAGCGTGGGTGTCTGCCAGCCGTGGCTGCGGGGGGTATTCTGTAAAGCGCTTGGGTGCTGCCCGAGGCCGCTTTCCGGGCACAACTAACCGGGTTGACAGGATGGTAATAGCCGGTTAAATAGAGCCATGACTGAACGGTCAATCCAGCTTGGCATGATATGCCTGTCTGTGATTGGCTTTGGGCAAGCCTTCTCAGAGCTGCGGGCCGTCGAACTCCGGCGGGGCCCTTTCCTCCAGATGGCCTCGCCCGATAGCATCACGATTCGCTGGCGTACGGACGTGGCTGGCGCGAGCGTCGTCCACTACGGCACTCAAGCTGGCGCCTTGAATTTTGGCACAGCCAACCTGAATCCCACCACTGAACACGAAGTGCGCCTGGGCAACCTTCAGCCGGCCACGCGTTATTTCTACTCCGTCGGGTCACTGTCTCAGCGACTGGTCGAGGGAACGAACTGCAGCTTTGTCACGTTCCCGCCGGCAGGACAGGCTCAGCCGACGCGCGTCTGGGTCGTTGGAGATGCGGGACAGAGCTATGATTTCAATCAACGATCCGTTCGCGATGCCTACGCAGCATACACAGGGCCGCGTCACACGGACGTGTTGCTGGCATTGGGTGACAATGGCTTGGTCTGGGGCACAGACGAGGAGTACCAAACCTACTTTTTCGACGTCTTTGCCGACCTCTTGCGGCAGACAGCGCTCTGGCCCACGATCGGAAATCACGAAACGTGGGGAACCGCCCCCGGCGGCCGCATCCCTTATCTGGACATTTTCTCGCTTCCCACCAATGGCGAGTCAGGCGGCGTGCCGTCCGGAAGGGAGGAATATTACTCGTTCGACCACGCCAACATTCATTTTATCTGCCTGGACTCGGCAACTCAGAGTCGCGCGACCAATGGGCTGATGGCCGACTGGCTTCGCGCGGACCTGGCCGCCACGACCAACCAGTGGATTATCGCCTATTGGCACCACGCGCCCTATTCCTTCGGCTTGCACTGGTCGGATGACCCCTCTGAGGTGGAAATGATCGAGATGCGCCGGAATATCATGCCGATCCTGGAGGCGGGGGGCGTTGACCTGGTGCTTAACGGCCACGCTCATATCTACGAACGATCCTATCTGCTGCGCGGCCATTACGGCTTCTCCGGCTCCTTGCGGCCGGAGATGTTTCTGGACCTGGGCAGCGGACGGGAAGACGACACGGGCGCTTACATCAAAGCCACCTCCGGCCCGCTTGCGAACCAAGGTACCGTCTACGTCGAGGTGGGCTCTTCCGCCTCGGTGGATTTGGATGCCGGCCACTACCCGGCGATGTTTCACACGGAACTCCAGTTGGGTTCACTCGTCCTGGATGTCAGCAGTAATCGGCTGGATGCGGTGTTCCTCCGCGAGACGGGTGCGATTCACGACTCGTTCACCATCTTGAAGGGCGAACCGGCGCCGCTTCGGCTCTGCCGCCTCATCAAGAATGGCGAAAAGACAGTCGTTCGGTGGAAATCCATCCCCGGTCGGGTTTACCTCGTGGAATGCGCCGATAATCTGGGAATTGCGGGCTGGCAGCCGGCTAGTAACCCCATTACCGCCCTCGGCTTTACCACCTTCTGGACGAACTCCCCGACTTCCGTCCCGGTCCAGCTATACCGCGTCGTTCAACTCTCTCAGCCCTGAACGCCCTTGAGGCGTCACAGCCGTCCAGGAGCAGCGGAGCATTGACCCCATCGGTGAAGGCCGACGCCAAGTCCTCCAAGCAGGCCGGCACTCCGGTGCCCCGACCAAAACCTGAAGGCCTGCCCGGTCAGTCTCTCCGGTGCCAGCCAACCCACCTGAGCAGAGCAGCACTAACGAATCGAGAAGATCCGCTTGACTGGCCGTCACGGCGGGGCAATGATCGAGTATGCAGTTTCAGTCATTAGCGTCGGTCTCCCAGTCAAAGGCGGGGCCGTGACCGCACCTCCTTAATAGATGAATCCGCATATTGCGAGTTCGGCCCCGAATCAGTTAGTTGCTTAAGTTTTATGTTCTGCAGACCCAACCGAACTCAGGGAGGCCAGCTGTTTGGATGGCTTCTTAGGGTAGTGTGTTTCTCGGCGTCCGTCACCGCCGCCTCTGCCGCCATCACTCACTGTGCAACCAACCGGACGATCCCTGCGGGGGCATTATGTACGGCCACTTTGGAGGACCTGAGGCAGGAGTTGGAATTCAGCGACCCGCCCGCGGTGCAGTCTGTCTCTCAAAGACCTCCCCCGGCCACGGAACTCAGCCTGGGGACCAACCTAGTGCAGTTCATTGTCACGGAGACCAACGGGCAGACCTTCGGCTGCACCACCTTTGTGGTGGTGGTGGACAGCGCGCCGCCGGTGATCAGCGTGTGTCCGACCAACCGTTTGGTGGGAGCGGGCAGCGACTGTCTGGCTGTGGTGCCGGACCTCACCGGCGAGCTGGTCGCCACCGACGCGTGCAGTCAGGTATCTGTGACGCAGAACCCGCTGCCGGACACGGCGGTTGGGGTGGGCGATCAGTTGATCACGTTGACTGCGAGCGACGCGGTCTCGAATCTTTCCACCTGCACGCTGCTTTTGACCGTGACCTCCCCGCCGGGGGCGGAGACCAACCTGAGCGTTTCGGAATTCATGGCCAAGAACACCCTTGGGATCACCGATGAAGACGGCGGGCACTCGGATTGGATAGAGATTTACAATGCCGGGGCCTGCCCGGTAAATCTGGAGGGGTGGTGTCTGACTGATGAGGGCACCAACCTGGCCAAGTGGCGGTTTCCGGCTACGAACCTGGTAGGCGGACAGTATCTGATTGTGTGGGCGTCGGACAAGGACCGGCGCGACGCTGGGGCGCCGCTGCACGCGAATTTCAAGCTCAGCGACGAGGGGGAGTATCTGGCGCTGGTGCGGCCGGATGGCGTAACGATTGCGACGGAGTTCTCGCCGGCGTTTCCGCCGCAGACCCCGGACGTGTCGTATGGCCTGCCGGCCAACGGGGAGACGAACAGCTATCTGGCGTGGGCGACGCCCGGGATGGCCAACAGCCCGGGCTTGGACACCAACGCGCCGGTGATCACGTGGTATCTGACCAACGTGGTGGTGGCGGCGGACATCAACTGCCAGGGGTTGGTGCCAGATCTGACGGGGACGAACTACATCCTGGTGGTGGACGACATGGGTTGGGTGACGGTGACGCAGAGCGTGGCGGCGGGGGCGGTGGTGGGGTTAGGAACTAATGAGGTGGTGTTGGGAGCGGTGGATGCGGTGGGCAACGTGGCGTATTGCACCAGTTACGTAGTGGTAGTGGATCAGATGGCACCGGACATCACGTGTCCGGCCGACATCAACGTCCTGAACGAACCTGGTCAGAACGGTGCGGTGGTTAATTACACGGCGCCGGTGGGCCAGGACAACTGCTCGGGGGCGGTTACGACGCAGGTGGAAGGCTTGGCGAGCGGGATGGTGTTCCCGGTGGGCAAGACGACGAACACGTTCCAGGTAACCGACACTGCGGGCAACAGTGCGGCCTGTAGTTTTGTGGTGACGGTGGGGGACGAAGAACCGCCAGTCATCCTTTGGTATATGACCAACGTGGTGGTAGCGGCGGACACGAACTGCCAGGGGGTAGTGCCAGATCTGACGGGGACGAACTACATCTTGGCGGTGGACAACTCCAGTTCGGTGACAGTGACACAGGACGTTGTGGCCGGGGCGGTGGTGGGACTGGGGACCAACCAGTTGGTGTTGGGGGTGGCAGATGATGCGGGCAACGTGGCGTATTGCACCACCTTTGTGGTGGTGGTGGACAGCACGCCGCCGGTGATCAGCGTGTGTCCGACCAACCGTTTGGTGGGAGCGGGCAGCGACTGTCTGGCTGTGGTGCCGGACCTCACCGGCGAGCTGGTCGCCACCGACGCGTGCAGTCAGGTATCTGTGACGCAGAACCCGCTGCCGGACACGGCGGTTGGGGTGGGCGATCAGTTGATCACGTTGACTGCGAGCGACGCGGTCTCGAATCTTTCCACCTGCACGCTGCTTTTGACCGTGACCTCCCCGCCGGGGGCGGAGACCAACCTGAGCGTTTCGGAATTCATGGCCAAGAACACCCTTGGGATCACCGATGAAGACGGCGGGCACTCGGATTGGATAGAGATTTACAATGCCGGGGCCTGCCCGGTAAATCTGGAGGGGTGGTGTCTGACTGATGAGGGCACCAACCTGGCCAAGTGGCGGTTTCCGGCTACGAACCTGGTAGGCGGACAGTATCTGATTGTGTGGGCGTCGGACAAGGACCGGCGCGACGCTGGGGCGCCGCTGCACGCGAATTTCAAGCTCAGCGACGAGGGGGAGTATCTGGCGCTGGTGCGGCCGGATGGCGTAACGATTGCGACGGAGTTCTCGCCGGCGTTTCCGCCGCAGACCCCGGACGTGTCGTATGGCCTGCCGGCCAACGGGGAGACGAACAGCTATCTGGCGTGGGCGACGCCCGGGATGGCCAACAGCCCGGGCTTGGACACCAACGCGCCGGTGATCACGTGGTATCTGACCAACGTGGTGGTGGCGGCGGACATCAACTGCCAGGGGTTGGTGCCAGATCTGACGGGGACGAACTACATCCTGGTGGTGGACGACATGGGTTGGGTGACGGTGACGCAGAGCGTGGCGGCGGGGGCGGTGGTGGGGTTAGGAACTAATGAGGTGGTGTTGGGAGCGGTGGATGCGGTGGGCAACGTGGCGTATTGCACCAGTTACGTAGTGGTAGTGGATCAGACGGCACCGGACATCACGTGGTATACGACCAACGTAGTGGTGTCGGCGGGAAGTGACTGCCAGGGGGTGATGCCGGACCTGACGGGGACGAACAATATCTTGGCGGCTGACCATTGCGGTTCAGTGACAGTGACGCAGAGCGTGGCGGCGGGGGCATTGCTGGGGCTGGGGAGCCACGAAGTGCTGTTAGAGGCCGCGGATGCGGTGGGTAACACCGCGTATGGCACCAATTTTGTGACGGTAGTGGATCAGACGCCCCCGGTGATCACGTGGTATCTGAGCAACTTGGTGGTGTCGGCGGGAAATGACTGCCAAGGGGTGATGCCCGACCTGACTGGGACCAACTGCTTGGTCGGGGTGGACAACTGCGGTTCGATGACGGTAACGCAGAGCGTGGCGGCAGGGACGGTGCTGGGGCTGGGGACCAATGAAGTGATCTTGGGAGCGGTGGATACGGCAGGCAACGCGGCATATTGCACGAGCTATGTGGCGGTGGTGGACCAGGCAGCGCCGGTGATCAGCCTATGTCCAACCAACCGCTCGCTGAGCGCAGGCACCAACTGTCTCGCCACCCTGTCCGACCTCACGAGCGAGCTGATCGCCGCCGATGCGTGCGGCCAGGTGTCTGTGACGCAAACCCCCCCGGTGGGCACGAGCCTCGGGATAGGGAACCAGGTGATTACCTTCACTGTGAGCGACGCGGCCGCGAACACTACCAACTGTGCCATGCTGTTGACAATAACACCACCAACCGGCGTTCCCCCGAATGTCATTATCTCTGAATTCATGGCCGACAACCGGAACACCATCACCGATGAGGATGGGAACTACTCGGATTGGATAGAGATTCACAACGCCGGGTGCGCTACCGTCAACCTGCAAGGTTGGTTTCTTACGGACCGCCGCAATCAGCTTGCCAAGTGGCGCTTTCCGGCCACCAACATCACGAGCGGCCAATTCATGATTGTTTGGGCCTCCTCCAGAAACCGTGCCATCCCCGGCGCACCGCTGCATACCAATTTCAGACTAGCCGAGCGGGGCGGATATCTGGCGCTCGTTATGCCGGGGGGCACGATAGCGACGGAATTCTATCCTTCCTTCCCGCAGCAGTTCAGCGACGTTTCCTACGGTTTGCCCTCCAACGCTGCGAATTATACTTACCTGGAATGGCCCACCCCCGAAGCGCCTAATAGCCCCGCTGCGGACGCTATCCCGCCAGTGATCACGTGGCACCTGACCAACCTGGTGGTGGCGGCCGACACGAACTGCCAGACGGTGATGCCGGACATGACAGGCACGAACTACATCGTGGCGATGGACAATTCCGGTTCGGTGACGGTGACGCAAAGCGTGGCAGCCGGCACGCTGCTTACCCTGGGGACCAACAAGGTGGTGCTAGGGGTCGTGGACGCTGTGGGCAACGCAGCGTATTGCACCAACTCCGTTGCCGTGGTGGATCAGACGGCGCCAGTCATCGCGTGGCATGTGACCAACACGGTGGTGGCAGCGGACACCAACTGCCAGGGAGTGCTCCCAGATCTCACCGGGACTAACTACATCTTGGCGGCTGACAACTGCGGTTCAGTGACGGTGACGCAGAGTATTGCAGGCGGCACGTTGCTGGGGCTCGGAACTTACGAGGTAATGCTGGGGGTCGTGGACGCCAGGGGCAACGCGGCATATTTCACCAACCACGTGATGGTGGTGGATCAGACGGCGCCGAGCATTACCTGTCCCGCCGACATCAACGTTCCGAGCGAACCCGGGCAGAGCGGCGCGGTGGTTACTTACTCGGTGCCGGTGGGCCAGGACAACTGCTCTGGGGCGGTTACGACGCAGATGGAAGGTTTGGCGAGCGGGATGGTGTTTCCGATGGGAAAGACGACGAACACGTTCCAGGTGACCGACCTTGCGGGCAACAGTTCGGCCTGCAGTTTCGTGGTAACGGTCGGAGACGGCGAACCGCCGGTCATCATCTGGTATATGACCAACGTGGTGGTGGCGGTGGACACGAACTGCCAGGGGGTGCTGCCGGATCTGACGGGGACAGACTATGTCCTGGCGGTGGACAACTCCAGTTCGGTAACGGTGACACAGAGCGTGGCGGCTGGCATGGTGCTGGATCTGGGTACGAACGAGATAGTGCTGGGCGTCGTGGACGCCGTGGGCAATGCGGCATATTGCACCAACTACGTGCTCGTGGTGGATCAAACCGCACCAAGCATTACCTGTCCGGCTGACCTCAACATTCCGAGCGAACCCGGTCAGAGCGGCGCGGTGGTCAATTACACGTCGCCGGTGGGCCAGGACAATTGCTCGGGGGCGATCACGACGCAGGTGGAAGGTTTGGCGAGCGGGATGGTGTTTCCGGCGGGCAAGACGACGAACACGTTCCAGGTGACCGACGCTGCGGGCAACAGTGCGGCCTGCAGTTTCGTGGTAACGGTGGGCGATGACGAGCCGCCAGTCATCCTTTGGTACATGACCAACGTGGTCGTGGCAGCGGACACGAACTGCCAGGGGGTGCTGCCGGATCTGACGGGGACGAACTACATCCTGGCGGTGGACAACTCCGGTTCAGTGACGGTGACGCAGAGCGTGGCGGTCGGCACGGTGCTGGATCTGGGCATGAACGAGGTCGTGCTGGGGGTCGTGGACGCCGTGGGCAACACGGCGTATTGCACGAACTTCGTTGCAATCATGGACCAGACCGCGCCGGTGATCGTCCAATATCCGACCAACCACTCGCTGACCATCGGCAGCAATTGTCTGGTCGTCCTGCCTGATTTTGCGGGCGAAGTGGTGGCCAGCGAGGAGTGCAGCCAGGTGTCAGTGAGCCAAAACCCGCTGCCCGGCACCGAGCTTGGCCCGGGCGATCATCTGATTACATTCACTGCGAGCGACCTGGCCTCAAACGCTTCTACCGCCGCGCTGCTCTTGACGGTGACCACGCCACCCAGTGCCAACACAAATCTCACCATCTCTGAATTCATGGCCAAGAACACCGTCACCATCACCGATGAGGATGGCACCTATTCCGACTGGATTGAGATCCACAACTCCGGCGCCTGCCCGGTCAATCTGGACGGATGGTCGCTCACAGACGACTTTACGCAACTTGCCAAGTGGCGGTTTCCAGCCACCAATATTGCCGGCGGCCAATTCCTGGTCATCTGGGCATCCGACAAGAACCGGCGTCTGCCCGGCGCCCCGCTGCATGCCAATTTCAAGTTGTCCGATGAGGGGGAGTACTTGGCGCTGGTGCAACCGGACGGCACCAACATTGCGGCGCAATTCTCCCCCGCTTTTCCGCCGCAGCTTCCGGACTTGTCCTACGGCCTGCCCGCCGACACGTTGAGCAGCAACTATCTGGCATGGCCGACCCCGGGAATGGCCAACAGCCCTGGCACCAACTTTATGGTGGCGGACTTGTTCTTCGATCCGCCCAGGGGCTGGTACACCAACTCCGTTTCCGTCTCGGTTGGAAGCCCGACGGCGGGGGTGACCCTTTATTACACCACCAATGGCACTGTGCCCGGTCCAACCAACGGGTTCCTCTATGCCGGACCGCTGCTCTTTACCAACACGACGGTGTTGCGCGCCGCGGCTTATCGCCCTACCTACGTGCCTGCTTTCGCAACGCACACCTATGTCTTCCCGAACCGGGTGGCGTCCCAGACAGGAGCCGGCTTCCCGCCAACGTGGGGAACCAACAACTACGGTGACACCGACGTGCCGGCGATCTATTCCTGCAACTCGAACATCTTGAGCGATCCCCGTTGGAGCAACCAGATCCCGGCAGCGCTCCTCAGCTTGCCGACCGTCAGCGTGGCCATGGACACCGAGGACATGTTTGGCACAAACGGAATCTATTCGCACCCCTTTGAGGATTCAGATGAGTGGGAGCGGCCATGCTCGGTCGAGTACTTTCGCCCGGACTCCCAGCCCGGATTTCAGATCAACTGCGGCATTCAGATTCAAGGTGGCATCAGCCGGGATCCGACCGTAACCCCCAAGCACAATCTGCGCCTGAAGTTCAAACAGGTTTACGGCGCGTCGAAGCTGGTCTTTGACCTCTATCCGGGCTCTCCCGTGAATGAATTCGACACCTTCGTGCTGCATGCGTCGCTCAATGACCACTGGTTCTGGATCGGCCCGAGAGCGCAAATGCAGCGCGACCAATGGTGCGCCGACACCCAGCGCGAAATCGGCGGTTATGGCACGCACGGTACCTTCGTTCACCTCTATATCAACGGTCTTTACTGGGGGATGTACAATCTCGGGGAGCGCCCGGACGCCTCGTACGCGGCCCGTTATTTGGGCGGACAGAAATCGGACTACGACGCCTTCAACGTCGAGGAACTGAAGGACGGCACCACGAACGCGTGGTTTGAACTGCTGGCTATCGTAAAGGCGGGGGTTACCAATGAGACGACCTGGTCCAACGTCTGGCAGTACCTGAATGTTCCGCACTTTATTGACTACATGCTGATCAACTTCTATGCCGCCAACGAGGACTGGCCGTGGAACAACTACTGGAAGGACGGCGCGGTGACGCATGGAGTGCCGTTCCACTTCCTTTCCTGGGATGCGGAGCTCACGTTCATGCAGGTTGCGAATAATATGACGGGAGTCTGGCTCGGGGACCCGGGAGTGGTTTACGCATCGCTTCGCAACTATCCCGAGTTCCGTCGCCTGTTCGGCGACCATGCCCAGCGGCTCCTGTTTAATGGCGGCGCGCTCACTCCGGAGCCGGGCGTTGACCGGTGGATGAAACGCGCGCAGGAGATTGATCTGGGCATGATCTCCGAGTCCGCCCGCTGGGGGATCACGAACTACTGGACGCCCGCTGGCGGCTTCATTACCCACGACGACTGGCTTCAGGAACAGAATTTCCTGCTGACTAATTGGTTTCCCCAGCGCACGGACATCCTGATTGCGCAACTGCGAAGCGCGGGCATGTACCCGCCGCTGGATGCCCCGGTGTTTAGTCCCCACGGCGGCAGCATTACCGAATCGCTAAGCGTCACGATTACATGGACGCCAGCGGCAATCCTCTACTGTACCACCAACGGGAGCGATCCACGTCTGCCGGACGGCGGCATCTCTCCCGAAGCGCAGGTCTATGACCAGGGGTCAGCGACGACGCTGGTCCTGACGCACGACACCGAATTGCGCGCTCGCGCTTTCGCCACCAATACCTGGAGCGCGCTGGTCCAGGCGAGCTATCTGGGCGTTAACGAGCCGTACGTGAGGATTCAAGGCGTCTCCTATCGGAGCGACGGCGCCGTGGAATTGGCTTTCATCGGTTGGCCCGGCGCGAGTTACACCCTGCTCGCAGCCACTAACTTGACTTCCGCCTCCATCGTGTACCCCTCTGGCCCCGGCGGCGCTTCTGAATGGGAAGCTATTGCAACGCTGGTGCCTTCCCCCGACGGCACCTTCAGCTTCGTGGACACCGCCGCAACCAATTACCCGGCGCGCTTTTACAGGGTGACCTCGCCCTGAACCCGCCTTTGCACAGGCTGCCCGACACCAGCATGTTGTTTGAGGAATGCGATGCCCTGCCGGACAAAAGCCTCCGCGTCCGGGCAAAGGTTCTGAAAAATGCCGCGGGAAAAACCGAAGTCGCCGGGGCCGGTGTTGTAGGTTTCCAGCATTAACCTCACGCAGCCTCGCGCTTCGGCCAGCGCCGCAAACACGGTCGGCCACGGCACCAGCCCGCCGCCCGGCACGCCGCGGTCATTCTCGCAGGTGTGGATACCCCACAGCACCGGCAGCGCGCAGCGAATCGCCGCCCCGTAATCACGTTCCTCGGTGATCATGTGGTACGTGTCGAGGTTGACCCGGAGATTGGCGTGATCGGCCTGGCGCACGAGGTTCACCGCCTGCGCGGCGGTGTTGACCAGGTGGACGCGAAACCGGCTCATGGGCTCGATTACCACGCACACTCCGAGCCGCGCGGCATGCTCGGCGAGCCGATGAAGGTTCTCGGCGGCGTGCGCCGATTCCTCGGGGGGCGGCGGCCGGCGGCACACGTGGCCGGGATGACTGTAAATGGCGCCGCAGTACGCTGCCGCGCCAAGGTCCGCCGCTTGCTCGACCATCCGCGTGTGCCACGCCAGGCCGCGTTGACGATGGTGCGGGTCGTCGGCGGAGAGATTGCAGTCCTCCGGCCACCGGTTGCCGGGGCCGACGGTCAACTCGATGCCCAGCGACTCCGCCTGCCGGCGCAGGCGCCGGCGGTCAAACCGCACATCGTCACCGAGCGCGATCTCAAACAGATTCAGTCCCAACGCACGCGCCGCGTCGAGAATGGCGGCATCGTCGTCGGTCCAGTAGCTCTTCCACAGGAACTGGTGCGCGCCGTATTTGAACTTGCTCGGGTTGGTATCCATCATTCTGCCATCCGGTTAGCGCTTTTCATGGGGGATCTCCCCTCTAGCCAGCCGTATGTCTTTGCGGCGCGATTCGGGTGTGACTCTGAGTTGCCTGAGCTTGCCGGCGCGGTAAACGGCTTCGACGACGGTGTTCTTCGGGGCATGGAGCTTGAAGCTCACGTTCCAATCCGCCGGCCAGGCGGGGAGCACGTAGATCTGGTCGCCGTCAGTCTGCATGACCATGGCTTGCAGGGTGAGCATGATGTTGGCGCCGTGGTCCTGATCGGGCACCCAATCATAGTTCGGCCCCCACATCGCCGGGAAGCGGAACTCGGGGTGGGAGTTGCGGATCTTGGTCATCAGGATGCGCCCGGCATCGGCGGCCAGGCCCACGATCGCGGCGCTCTGACCGTCATACTGCCAGCCGAAGGAAGCTTTCTCGGGCCGGTGGCGGAACGTCTCGATGCCGATATCGAGGCCGGGCCGGCCGACACCATAGAGCCGGAAAGGCCACAGGGCATAAAGTTCAGGATTCTCGACATTACTGCGCTGCGGATTGAATATCTCCGCCGGCTGGATGCGCCCGGCCTTGACCGGCACTGCGGGGGCGGCGGTCTGCATCCGTCGCCAGAACGCGCGGTCGGTTTCCGGCGCCGGCAACTTGAGCAGGCGATAGCAGACATCAATCAGGCCGGCCACACTGGGCGTGTCGTTGGTGACCCCGTGCCAGTAGGTCTCAACCGCTTGCGTGGGGCTGATGACCAGTTTGCCGGCGGTGTCCCGATTGAAGCGAGTGTCGTAGTAGCGCAAGACGGCGTTGGCCATCGGGATGAGTTCGGCGGCCAGGAACTTCTTGTTCTCGGTATGCTCGTAGTAATCGAGCATCAAGGCGGTCAATTCCAGCCCCTGTTGCCAGGCGTATTGCCACCAGGGGCTGAGGACTTCGTTCGACCGATGACCCTGGCGGTCCCAGCCGTAATCCCTGTTGGCGTAGGTGCCGAAGATGGTCATCGTCTCCGGGAAGTATGCGCCCGCGGCGCCGTGATAGAGTTTTGCCCGGGCCTCACACAACGGCAGCACGGCCTGGTAAAGCCGGAACAGCGGTCGCACCTGGTCCAGGTCACCGCGCGCTGCCATTGGGAAGTAGGGCAGCCGGGTGTTTTGCCACCAATAACAATCGCCCCACCTGCGCCAGTCGGCATTGAAGTCCGGACCGCCCGCGAACCTGGGCTCCACGGTGAAGATCGAGCCGTTGAACTTGATGGGATAGTCTCCGCGTCCGGCGCACGCGGTGACCCAGCGCTGGAGCACGCAGGCTTGTGTGGCGCGCGACGGCACAGTGTGGTCGCTTCCTTCTTGTTTGAGCAGTCTGCCGTTCAGGTAAATCCGTCGGCTGCCGCGTGGGTCCACAGTGGCTGCGACATGCTGCCATTTCCCCGCTTGCAGGCAGCTTGGCTGAGTCATCGTGTCAGCGCCGACAATCAGCCGCAACGCCAAGCCGGGATACGTGTCGAACAGGAAACCATCGCTGCCGCCCGCCGTGATCTTGTCGAAGACGCGGCCGGCCTCCCGCGCCGCCGGCTTGATCCATGCCCCCACCGAGAAACCGTTTGTCAGGGAAATGTCCGGCGGCGGCGCGGCTGTGCTCGGCTCTTCGCCCGCCAACCGGGCAATGTCGTCGGCTGATAGCACGCGATCAAAGGCAACCGGGTTGGCAATCTCACCGCCGAAACGGCTGCCGCCGGCGGAATCCACGGCCAACCGCAACGGATGTGTGCTGACCGGCATGGAGGCCCGGTCTCCCTCGACGAAGATCCAGCTTCGGTTCCAGAACTCGCGCCACCACGCCGTGGTGCGTCGAGCCGCGGCCTCGGGCTCCGCTGGCCGGGGGAACTGCTCCTGCCATTCGGCCACCGTTCCGGTCTGCGCGGTATGGGTGGCAATCGTCAGAGCGAATGCCGTCCCGGGCCGCGCCGATTGCAGGACGTTCGGGCCGCGAGTCACGAAGCCCCGCCCGGCCATCCGCGCGCCGAAGGTGCGGTTGAGGAGAGGATCGGGAACCAGGCCGGCGAGCGATTCGAGGCCCTGGTGCTTGAGCGTGAGCGGCACGACTGAATAGGCATTGCGATGATAGGCCAGCACGGCGTTGGGAGGAACATTGGTAACGACGTCGGCGCTTTCCCAGACCTCGATGCCGGCCGGCGCCTCCTGCATGGTCCAGCTCGATGCGAGTTCCTCGCCCGCCAGCACTCGCTTGCCGGTGCGCCAGGTTTCCCAGGCGGCGGTGACCGCGCGCGGCGTCTTGCCCCGGCCAACGACGTAAATGACCGGCGCGTCGGCGTCCACAAACACGCGCAGGGTGGCATCGCCGGCGCTGATCACAACCTGGCCATCGGCGAGCTTCAGCTCCTGCCGGTACGGCTGCGCGTTCGTGAACGGATTGGGCGAGAGGCTCACGCGGACTCGGCCGAGTTTCAAGAGCCGGCTGCATTCGCTCCAGGCGTCGGTGCGGGCGACATAGAACAGCAAATCGCCGTTCGGCTCGACCCAGAGGTTCAGGCCAACCTCGCCGTTGCCGAGCGGCATGGATCC
Source organism: uncultured Verrucomicrobiota bacterium (assembly GCA_964625855.1). GTDB lineage: Bacteria > Verrucomicrobiota > Verrucomicrobiia > Limisphaerales > UBA8199 > JAPLUA01. The sequence goes on from CAZVFC010000010.1 coordinate 91,463, forward strand.
GGCCGCATCCCGGCTCGGCGAATCCCAAACGACGTTGTAGCGGGCCAGATCCTCACTCGGGCCGGCGGCGAAGGCCCCGGGCGGGAACGCTGTCAGCAATGCCAAAGCGCTTAGGATTCTCTTCAGGGCTGACTTCGCACGCCGCTTCGTGATGTGGTCAGGCATGTATGGTTGAGTGTCCCGGGGCTGGCGGCTGCGCCTTAAGGAACTGCCGCGCCAGCCGCCTGGCGGGCCGGGCTGGCGGTCGGATAGTCGTCGAACACGTCCCCTTTGCCTTCCATTCGCGGGTCGCCCTGCTGTCGGAGGCGGGCGTAGAGCTTTTCGCGCATGGCTTCCAGGCGTTGCTGGTATGCGGGGTCGGTGGCGAGGTTCCTGACACAGTCGGCGTCGGTCTTGAGGTTGTAGAGCTCGTCGGCGGGGCGCTTGCCGAAGCAGAACTGCCAGAAACGGCTGGTCTCCCCGGCCGTCTCCACTGCGGTCTTGGTGGGGCCGGCATCGGTGTCCAGCAAACCCAGTTCGGGATTGCCGCAGGGCCAGCGGCTTGGGTCAAAGTTGTGCAGCAACACAAAATCCCCCTCCCGGAGGGCGCGCACCGGGTAACCCAGCCCGGATTCCGTGCCGGGCCGGCAGCGGACGTCGTTGCGCTCGCGCCCGGTCAGGAGCGTTGAGCGGTCCACCGTCGGCTTCCGGTTGGCGAGAATATCAGTCAGGCTGTGTCCCGTGACCGGCTGCAGGCCCGCCTTTGCCGCGTCCGTGCCGGCGACTTCAAGGAACGTCGGCGCGAAGTCAATGAAGCTGACCAGCGCGTCGCTCTTGCGCCCCGGCGCGGCAATGCCCTTGGGCCACATCATCGCCAGCGGCAGGTGGCAGGCGGCCTCGAAGGGGTGGCCCTTCATGCGCGGGAAGGGCGGGCCGTTGTCGGAAGTGGCCACCACGAGGGTGTTGTCCAGCAGCCCCTTCTTGGCGAGCAGATCCAGCATGCGGCCGAGCTGCCGGTCGAAGTGCGCGATCTCGAAAGCGTAATCGAGCATGTCATTGCGCACGGCCTCGGTGTCGGGCCAGTAAGTGGGCACCGGGCCTGCGTCCTCCAGCCGGTAACGGCCCTTGGCGACGCCGGAGCCATATTCGTAAACCCGATGCGGCTCATGCCCGCCATACCAGAAACAGAACGGCGTGCTCTCGGGGCAATCCGCCAGAAAGTCCTGGAAGTTGGCGAAGTAATCCCTCTGGTTGATGCCGGAGGCGGGCTTCTCCATTCGGCGCTTCTGATACGCCTTACCAGTGATATTCTTGCGCTCGGGGGGCATCACGCCCGGGCCCCAGCCTTTGCCGGTGAACCCGACGAAGTAGCCGCTGTCGGCCAGGCCCTCGAGCCAGCTCTTGAATTTGGCCGGGTAATACGGCCAATGATTCGCGGCCGCTTCGAGCTGCCAGGGATTGCGGCCCGTCAGGATGCACGCGCGCGAGGGCGCACATTTGGCGCTGGGGGTATAAGCATTGAGGAACAAGACGCCCTCTTTGGCCAGGCGGTCAAAGTTCGGCGTATTGACCCAGGGTGTGCCGTAGGCGCTGGCATGACCCATGTCATCGGCGATGGCGAAGAGGATATTGGGGCGGGAAGCCTCCGCTGCATGGCCCCTAATGGCGTCCAGGCGCCCCGCCGGGCGGCCTTGCCCAGCGGCGGCTATAGACACGACCCCTACCCATGTAACAAATGCTGCGGCGAAGGATGAACCGGCTTTTGCCATAACGCGGCCCAGCATACCAGTCGAAGCACGGCCGTGTGAAGCAGCAAACAGGCCAGGCGCCGCCAACCAGTTAACGATGCGCCCAATCCGGCGGTGCCAAGGCGTCCCTCCCGAGACACACCGATTATTCACCGCACACACGCCGGTTACACACCGCAGATACCTTTCCGCACTTCGTCGGCGCTTTGCGCAAGGCCTTTCCCATCGCCGGCAGCATCAGGCTCGCCAGGATTGCAGTGATCGCCATCACGCAAAGGAGTTCAATCAGTGAGAATCCCCTTCGACGGTTCTGCAAGGTGGTCCGCATTATAACACCTGGACCCCGCAGCCGTGGCTCGTCACGCAAAGAATGGCCCCGAAGGTTGCCGACAGGAATGACGGCGCTCCGGTGGTACTGTCAAGCTGCGCCCGGAAGCCGTGCTGGATTCCGTCATTAACGCTCCGTGCGTGACAGCGCCTATGGGGTGAACACCCCATAGCGCCCCAGCGATCGAAGGGTGATGGTGTAGCCGCAGTATCAAATACAAGTGATGGTTTAACGACAGCCGAGACAATTCAACGGATCGCAGCTTATGAGAACAATCTTCCTTTCCCTTTTAGTGTCATGCAGCCTCATGTCCACCCGCGCGGAACTATTTCAGTATTTCGTGACGTTTGACGCTCCGCCGGGCGTCATGTCGCCGGGAGTGGGCAGCGGGACGGTGGATTACGACAGCACGGCGCACACCTTGGCACTGGCCGTGAGCTTCAGCGGTCTGGTCGGCACCACGACAGCCTCCCACATCCACGCTCCTACTGTGGATCCCTTCACCGGCACCGCTGGCGTCGCCACGACGACCCCAAGCTTTGCTCTCTTTCCGGTCGGCGTTACCAGCGGCTCGTTCGCCAACACGCTGGACCTGACCCTGGCATCGAGCTTCAACCCGAACTATGTAACGGCCAACGGCGGGACCCTGGCCACCGCCGAGGCGGCGCTCGCCGCGGCCATGGCGTCGGGCCGAGCTTACTGGAACATCCACTCGTCATTTGCCACTGGCGGCGAGATCAACGGCTTCCTCGCGCCCGTGCCCGAACCTGGCACGCTCGCTTTGGCGGGATTGGGCGCCGTCGGCCTGGCCGCACGCGCTTGGAGGAATAGACGCGCGCGCCAGGCATAATGATCTTCGGATTCGAAAGGCTCAGGTTCCTGTTTCTTGCTGGCCAACCAGTGACTGTACGGGTCTGAACCATCCACCCATACCCGAATTTCGGGTCAGCGGTCTATGTTCTTGCGCACCCAGCCTGCGTGCATGTCGAGATAGATCTGGTTGCGGCCGCCGTTGTGTGCGGACCAGCCGCCGGGCGGCGGGACGCTCGAACCAACGCTCCATTGGTCCTTGAACCCGGCCCACCAGGGCTTCTCGAAAAAGGGACTCATCAACCATTCCTCGTCCGAGACGCTGGACTTCCGGGCCAGTGCAACACTCTCGGGCGTGCGCCCGCGCAGGTAACGGGCGGCGGCGGGATTGGGCTCGGCCAGCTTGTCGCTGATGTAATTGGCCCACCCGCGGTCCGGCGCGTTGGTGCCTTGATCGCGCCACGGGCTGAGAAAGTGCATCTGCCAATCGTTGGTGCGGGCGACGGGCACAGGCGGGCTAAGCCAAACGCGCACGTTCGGGGCGTAAGCGTGCAGCAGCGGCATGAACGAACCCATGGAGTTGTAGCGTTTCCCGCTGGCGTCCACCGGCGGGGTAAGCTGCAAGTCGGAGTCGGGCACATGCGGCATCTTCTGGGCGTGGTCGGCCAGATACATGGTGGTGCCCAGGGCGATCTGGTGCAGGTTCGAGAGGCAGGCCGACCGCTGGGAGAGCCGCTTGGCCTTGGCCAAAGCGGGCAAGAGCATCGCCGCCAGAATTCCGATGATGGCGATGACGACAAGCAATTCAATGAGAGTAAACGCCGGGGTTCGCATACGGCCGCGCCTGCGGGTTACACCAATCGTTCCTATTGCAGTGGAAGACTCAGGCGAACGTATCATCGGTCAATTGACGGATGGTTGCGCTTTGCCCCTCGCCAAGCCACCGAGACAGGGCGGGCGAGAGGAACGTGGTTTCTGTGCTCGGCCATTGTGGCTCGATTCTGCCCGGCGGGGGGCCGAGTATCAAGGGGCGAGTTTGGATTCTCCTTCAGGGGTGTGTGATGGGGTGCGGGGGCGGTCTTCTCACCCCCCATTTCCTTTCTGCTTGGCTCGTGTTCCCGAAATAGTCCAGCAAGGGAATTGACGAGCGCTCGCAACGGGGCCATGCTGCTCGAGGTAACGGGTATGGAACTAACTGCACCCAACTCGTACGGCGCCAAGCCCGCTGTGGCCTTGCCAGGGCAGAGCGGAGAAGGTTCATACCTCTACGTGTCCTCCTGCGGGAAGCGATATATGACAACAGATTGCCCGACACAGCGTTCCCGGACACCACGGCCATGGCCGTGCCGGGGATTCACCCTGATTGAACTCCTGGTCGTCATCGCCATCATCGCCATCCTGGCGGCTCTCCTCCTGCCGGCCCTGGCGAAGGCCAAACAGAAGGCGCACGGAATCCAGTGCATCTCCAACTTGAGACAATGGAGCATGTTCTGGAATTTCTACACTTCGGATTTCGGAAAGTTCAGCGACGGCGTAGCGGACGATCCGGGCGACCCGGACGCGCCGCGAGGCGAGTGGGTGGTTGTGCTGAAAAGGTATTTTGAGAAAAAGCCATCCCTGATGGTTTGCCCGAGCGCGTCCATGAAGAACGGAAACAAGTCTGCCGGGGCGGAGAGCCCGGTGCCTGCTAATGTCGCCGACAGCCAGGTGGGCGACCATGGCGGCTGGCGGACTATGCACCGGTTTCCCGCAAAAGTAATTGATGAAACCACCGGTGGCAGGCTCTACTCCAGTTACGGATTTAACGTTTGGATTTTCGATGCCAAGATGGTGACGCAGAACCGCGCCGTTTCGGATTACTGGGGCAGCAAGAACGTGAGAAGGGTCAGCGACGTGCCCCTGATGGCCGACGCCATGTGGCGCGGCGGCGGCCCGTCCTACCACCAAGCCAATAAACATCAGCGTCCTCAATTCAACGGTGAGTGGGTCAGTACCAGCCAGGACATGATGCACTTTGCGATGGTGCGGCATGGGAAGGGCATCAACCTGAACTTCTATGACGGCTCCACCCGTAATGTGCGGGTCCGAAACCTGTGGTACCTGCCCTGGCACCGGACGTTCGATGTGAATTATCCGAATACGCAAAGCGGTTACTTTCCGGCTTGGATGCCCAAATGAACTGTCATGGTAACGCCCTATTTGGCTCCGCAAATGTCGCGGGGCTGTTCTGCAACTGAAACCTTCACAACCCATCCATCCTCTATGAGACCCTCCTGTCTGAAATCAATACTTGCGGCGTTTCTCTCGCTCGCGGTGCTGCATTCCGCGTCCGCCCTGCCCAGCTTTGATCCCTTCGCCGACGCGACGGCGAAGGGGGGCACGAGCTACGCCGTTGACCTGCCCCTGGCGGGCAACACCAGCACCAACAGCGATGGCAGCATCAATAGCTGGGCAAAGGTAAACAGTAATAACTCGCCCCCCAACCCGGAGCCGATGGTCGTCGCGGGCAACCTCAGCTATGTAGATCTGCCGGCGTCCGCGGGCAACAGCATTTCCAATGCGCCGCCGCCCTCTGCCACCGGCGGCACCGCTCGTTTGGACCTCAATCAGAGCCTCGCTACTGGCATCGCCTATTATTCATTTATCCTGCAGATAACGGACATCAGCGCCGTGCCGGCTGCCAACGCCAACAATGCCATTGCTGCCTTCAGTGACACCCTCGGTGGTCAAGCCGCCTCGGTGGCGAGAATGGGCGGCCGGTTGGTGACCAAGACCAGCGGTTCCGGCTACGTCCTGGGCGTGGGCAAAGGCTCGACCGTGGCCGACTACGCCTATGATCCGACCGAACGGGCGGTGGGTGAAGTGGTGTTTGTGGTGGTTTTTTATGAGCGGGCGGGCGGCGCTACCAACGTCAACTTGTGGGTCAATCCGCCTTCGTCGAGTTTCGGGTCGAATGCTCCCCCGGCGCCGGTCGCCAGCGTCCCCCAGGGGTCCGGACAGAATGACCTGAACGCGAATGGCATTCGCGCCTTTATGCTCTCCTGCCAGTACGCCACCTCGCCCAGTTGCATCATTGATGAGGTGCGGGTGGCGACCGACTGGGCCATTGTCACGGGCGGCAATCCCACGTTTCCGGTTTCAATTGACGCCCAGCCGGCGTCGCGCACGGTGGAGGTTGGCGACCGGGTCGCGTTGGCGGTGGGCGTCAGCGGCACGTCGCCCAGCTACCAGTGGCGGTTCAACGGGGCGGACATTCCCGGGGCAACGGATGCCGCCTATCCCATCGCGAGCGCACAAACGACCAACGCCGGCAGTTATTCGGTGGTCGTGACCAACGCGGTCAACGCGCTCACGAGCGCACCCGCCCTCTTGACCGTATCGGCGCCGCCGCTGCAGCTTTATGAGACCAACTTGGTGGTTGTCCGAGTCGGTGACGGCGCCCAAACGCTCGCTACCACCGGGAATTCGGTGTTTCTGGATCAATTCACGACGGCCGGGACTTATGTAAACACGATCTTCATTCCCGATACCGGCCCTTCGGCGCTGATCGAGTCGGGGCCGGACCGCACGGGCAACATTATCACCGGCGCCGCTTTGACGCGCTCAGTTGATAAGCGCCTGATGACGCTGTCCGGCTACAATGTGGCTCTGGGCAACGTCAGCGTGCTGCACAACACGACCAGCGCCGACGTGCCGCGCGGGATCGTCACCATTGACTCGGCTTCGCAAGTTACCCTGGCGGTGGCGGACGCGAACGCCTACAGTACCGCGCACTTTCGCGGCGCCGTTACCGATGGCACCAATAATTTCTGGGGCTCAGGCAACAAGGAGGGCACCTATTACCTGGGGCTCAATGCTCCCGCTGCCTTAATCCAAACGCCTTTCTGGAACACCCGTTCGGTGGACATTTTCAACGGCAACCTCTATACGCTGGCCTCGGCGGACACCTACAACGGACTCCTGAAATTCAGCGGCCTGCCCACTACCGATCAGGGCACCGTCCCGAACATACTTCCGGGCTTCAATTCGACGACGACGACCGACTTCGCCGTGGATCCGACGGACACGCTGGTGTATCTCACGGTTGGCAGCAGTGTGCAGAAATGGCAGTACGACAGCTCGGCGTTGACATGGACCAATGCCTACGTGCTGAGCAGCGGCTTCACGGAACAGGCGCGTTACCTGACAGTGGATTTCAGCGGCGCAGCGCCGGTGCTTTATGTCACCACCGCCGAAGACGCCAGCGGCAGGAACCGGCTGGTGACCGTCGTGGATACCGACAGTTCCGCCACGGCGGTCACCCTGGCCACGTCGGGACCGAACCAGTTGTTCAAAGGCATCCGCTTTGGCCCCATCGCCAGCGCCAGCGCGGCGCGACCGACCCTGTCGTTCACGCGCGAGGGCAGCGATCTTATTCTGAGCTGGAGCGAACCCTTCGCTCTCGTATCCTCGACGAACGTGCTCGGTCCGTACCTGGATGTGCCGCTCGCGACCAGTCCTTATACGAACAGCACCGTTTCTCCGGCGGCAAGCTACTTTGGGTTGCGGAAGTGAGAGCCCTACTTGCCGGCTTCCTGGTGCTCGCGGCACTGGCTGATGCCCCGGCGCTGCCCAACTTTGACCCGTTCGCCAGCGCGTCCGGCAGTTTGATCGGCCAAAGCGACAGCAGCGGCAACGTCTGGCAGGGCGTCGGCACCGAATTCGCCGGGGCGCAGCCGTTGATCGTTTCCAACGGCCTGTCCCATGCGAACCTCCCGGCAGGAACCGGGAACGGCGTTTCGTTTGTGCCCAGCTCCGGACAAGCCGCGCGCGTGTCGCTGAACCTGTCCGCGCGGCTTACCAATTCGCCGCTTTACTATTCGTTACTGCTCCAGCTCACGGACCTCTCGGCCGTGCCTGCCAACGCTGCGAACAATTTTATCTGCGTTTTCAGTGACACGACCGTCGCGCAGCCCCAGGGTTTGTCCCGGGCCGGTTCGCGGCTGGTGACGAAACGAAGCGGCGCGGGCTACCAGCTCGGCATTGGGCTCAACTCAACTGAGTTCGCCTATGCGACCAATGTCTTCGACCTGGGCGACTTGGTGTTCGTCGTCGCCTCCTGGGCTTACGGCGCGAGCGGGACCAGTGCGAATCTTTGGGTCAATCCAGCGCCTTCCAGCTTTGGAGCGAGCACGCCGCCGACGCCCTCCGCTGGCGTGACCAACGGGGCCACGGGCGGCGTTTTGAATGCCAGCGGCCCCCGCGCTTTCCTGATTTCCTGCCTCAACTCGACGGCTCCGGGCGGCATCCTGGATGAGGTTCGCGTGCACACCAACTGGGTCTATGTCACCGGCGGCAACCCCGCCATCCTCGCGCCGCCGCTCAGCCAGGCGCTTTCTCCCGGCCAGAACGCCGCCTTCACGGTCGCCGCTCGAGGAACACCGACGCTGACTTACCGGTGGATTAAAGACGGCACAACGGTCTTGACCAATGGCGGAAATGTCTCCGGCACAACCACATCGAACCTGACCCTCACAGCCATCTCTCCGGGCGACGCGGGCAGCTACGCGGTGGTCGTGAGCAATGGTTCGGGCAACAGTGTCACCAGTTCACCCGCGATTCTGACCGTGACCGGTCTCGCCATCGTCACGCAGCCGCAAAGCCGCACGGAGGATTACGGAGCGACCGCGGCGTTCGGCGTGACGGCGGCGGGAGCGCCGCCATTCAGCTACCAGTGGCGAAAGAATGGCGCTGCTTTGACCAACGGAGGCAACGTCTCGGGCGCCACAACAAATGCGCTGGCCCTGACAAGCGTGTCCTGGCTGGACGCCGGCGCCTACAGCGTCGTCGTCTCCAACGGCCTCGGCAACAGCATCACCAGCGTCGTGGCCACGCTCACGGTTCGCGACCCGGCCATAACGGATCAACCGGCCAGCCGGACCAATGTTACCGGTACAACCGCCACATTCAGCGTCGCGGCGGCGGGCACGCCCACCATGACGTACCAGTGGAGGCGGAATGACACGAACCTTGCGGACGGCGGAACCATCTCCGGCGCCACGACCGACATCTTGACCTTGGCCAGCGTGACGCCGGGCGACCGGGCCAGCTACAGCGTGGTCGTTTCCAGCATGGGCTCGGGCCTGAGCGTGACCAGCTCGCCCGCTTTCCTCACCGTCAGGCTCGCGCAGGGCAGCACGCCGAACTTCATCGTCATCATCACCGACGATCAGCGCTGGGATTCCATGGGCGTCGTGCAGCGGGAAATGGGCGCGGCGGGTAGGTTCCCCTGGTTCACCAACGGCACGCCGAACATGGACCGGCTCGCCGCCGAGGGCGTGCGTTTCCGCAACGCGTTCGTGACGCTCCCGCTCTGCTCGCCGAGCCGCGCGGCGATCCTGACCGGGCGTTACAATCATCTCAACGGCATCATCAACAATTCCACGGCGTTCCCGAGCAGCGCCGTGACCTACGCCTCCAGGCTGCGCGACGCGGGCTATGTCACCGGCATGGTCGGCAAATGGCACATGGGCTCGCAGAGCGCGCGCCCCGGCTTTGATTTCTCCGCCAGCTACATCGGCCAGGGCAACTACAATGACACCACGTTTTACGTGAACGGGACGGCCACGCCTTCGACCGGCTGGGTGGACGATGTCTCCACCGATTATGCCCTCGCCTTTATCAACAACAATCACAGCAATGCCTTCGCCTTGCACCTGGGCTTCAAGAGCACTCACGGGCCAAACACGCCCCCGGACTGGGCGGCAAATCTTTACGATACGTCCGTCAGCCGCGACGTGCCGAACCTGAGCGTCCCGCCGCCTTACCGGACGAACATCGCCGTCAACAGCGAGACGGCCAAGCGCAGCTACCATCGCTGCCTGACGGCCGTGGATGCGGACATCGGCCGCATTCTGGACCGGCTCGATCAACTCGGGCTTGCCACGAACACCATGGTCCTTTTTCTGGGCGACAACGGATACTATCTCGGCGAGCACGGCCTGGGCGACAAGCGTTCGCTCTATGAGGAAAGCATCCGCATTCCGATGCTCCTGCGCTATCCGCGTTTGATCACCCAGCCTGCGGCGCGCGATGAACTCGTGCTGAACATTGACATCGCGCCCACCATTCTCGACCTCGCGGGAGTGGCGGTGCCGCCCGAGATGCAGGGCCGGAGCTGGCGACCCTGGCTGGCAGGCGGCTCGGCGACCAACTGGCGGCAATCGTTTCTGGCCGAATACATCCTTGAAAGCGGCTACGCCATCCCGACGACCGTGGCGCTGCGGACAAGCGGCGCCAAGCTCACGTTTTGGCCCGGCAACCCTGCGTGGTGCGAAATGTTCGACCTGACGAACGACCGCTACGAAGTGGCTAACCTGTTCAACATCCCCGCATATCAGCCGATGCGCGACAGCTTGCGCAGCGAGTTCGACCGGCAGATGCGCGAAACTGGCCTGGGAGCGCAACTGACGGCTTTGAAGCGCAGCAATGGCGTCTTCAGCCTGAGTCTTACCGGCGGTCTAGGCCCAAACTACGAGCTTGAAGCGAGTTCCAACTTCCAAGCCTGGACGCCCCTTTCGCAAGTCAAGATGACCTCGACGCAAGCCACCGTGACGGCCAGCAACGCAGTCGCACTGCAGAACGCCTATCGCGTCCGCTGGATTTCCGATTGAATGGAGGGGGTACCCGGCATCATCGTGATAGCCGGCACGGCCTGCCTGCAGAGCATTCGGGCCGGCGGCTTGGCTCTGATAGGCCGTGCGGTAGCCAGTGCCTGGACACCGCCAAGACAGTACCTGGCTTAATAGAAATTCTATTAAGCCAGGTACTGTCTTGGCGGTGTCTGGTAGCTGTCCAGGCACTCCGGGACCCGTCCGGTGCGTAAATCAACCGAGGTGGGGTGGGCGAGCCTGACGCCAGTTTCCCTGCCAGGGAATTGCGTGCCCATCTGCAAGTGACTCAGCCTTAGCGATTTACGCCTGGGATTTGCCATATCAATCACATTTCTGGAAGGGATACAACAGCCCTGTGCGAACATCGAATTGTTGTAAGCCTCCGACTAGCTGGGGTTTCTGGGAGCCTGGATAGGTCACCGATACGCGGCCGATCAGGACTTTGATGAGCCCCTCGGCTGAGACGTCGTAAACGGTGCCACAAACCTGGGCTACTCCGGCGAGAAATTTGACCTCATACCGGGAGCCCTCGGCCAGCTTGGGCACTATGCCGAAGATGTGCCCCGCGCTCAGCTCGATGCGCACTGCCTCGGCCCGGCGTGTCCCATCTTCCGTGGCCGCTAGCGCCAGTCGGTCGAATCTAACAAGCGAGCTCTCCCAGACGCGAATCATGTTGTCATACAGCTTTGTTTGGCCAAAGGCGTGTCGTGAGTGGCCCCCACCCAAATCGACTCTTGTCTGCTTCGGCGACCTGCCGAAGCAGATGTCAGCGCGGCTCTTGACCGCTGTCTGGATCTCCGCACCCGGAGCGAGTCTGGTTCCTGTTTTCACCGTCTGCCAAGGCTGGTCGGCAGCGCTCCTCCAGCGGGCATCGCCGATGACCCGGAAGACCCGGGCAGGCAGGACTTCTGTCTCGCCCGACCGAGACTGAGTGGCGCACCCCGCCAGCAGGAGCAGCAAAGCACAGGCTACCAGCGGTTCTATTGTTGTAGCGTGCATAACGTCCGTGCTAAGGCGCGGCGGGCCAATCGCGTCCGGCAGCAAAACAGACCGCTATCCGGGCATCCAGTGCAGAGCGCGGGTTAAGCTGGGGTCTGATCCGCATGCTCCTCGGCATACGCGTTCATCCTGTCGAATATGTTCCGGTCCCCAACAGCGGCCAACGTCTCTTCCATCCTCTCGAACAGCTTGGCGCGCCACATCTGAATCTCCATGTCCTCAAACTTCAACCCCGCCTTCGCACGGAGTATCCGGCAGCGGTCCTCCTTGTTGCGGGGATACGAGGACCCGAATAGCGCGACTGCCAGATTGAGCGCCTCCGCCGCTTGCGACAAGCGCATCCGGCGCAACGCCGCCACCGCTTCTGGGGCGAGGATGCCCGTGCTGTTGATAAAGAACTGCATAAGTCCACCATTCTGGTACTCCCCTAGCAGCCGATGGACGCAAACCAGGTCGCCCACCCATTCCGGCAACTGGCCGAGCCCTTCGGAGAGTCTCTCCACGGCCCCGTAAATGTCAACTTCATCAAGGGCATCTTCGATGCACGTGAAGTAATACTCCTCGAACCACTCGTTGTCCTGTCCTTCGGCGGTGCTCATGGAGCAGCTTAAAGCTCCAGATTAGCGACCCGGCGCCGCTGATTCTCGATTGTCAACCAGAGCGCCATCGCCGGGTTCGCTGCATCTGGCTTAGCGCCCATATCAGTAATGCCAGACGTCCGGCTTTCCGCTGCTATCCTCAACTGTTACAAAGAAGTCGGTGTCTGGCGTCGCGCCCTGTTTCCGCACAAAATGCAATATCCACTTGTTGCTCGTATGGGTGCTTGTAGTGCTGCCCGCGAAGCTGAAGAAGTCGCAGCGGAAGTCGTTTGTCTTCCTTGAAAATCGGTTGGTGCTTGCAGCCTCCCACGCAATTGCCATTACTCGGTTGGTAGAAAGCACTGGCGGTTTGTCTCCGTGGATACGGAAGACCCAATTGGGACTCTTCGTTTTGTTCGTTGTGTCGCCCGCGCTTGCGAAGGTGCAGCAGAAAGGCAACGCCGTGATCAGGCTCAGGAAGATGGTGGCTATGGCTTGTTGCATAGCGCTAACGTTTGAATTCACCGGCCTGCGCGGCTTTTCGCGCAGGTCCGGTGGAATGCTGGGTTGGGCGGCGGGAGGTCATTCCTGCCCTCTCACCACTAACCCTGCATGCAATTGCCGCAAGAACTCGCGTTCCTGCTTCCGGTGCTTCCAACTCATAAGTGAGCCGTTCGGAAAGAGTGCTGCATCGGGGTTGTTGATCTTGATGTAATTGGGGAATTGCTTGGTGGGATCGTTCTGCTTGTTCAGCATGATGACCGTCCGATCGGCATTCAAGAAGGCCTCGAAGAATTCCTCAAGGCCCAGTGGTGCTTCGCGCTCGAACAGCAACCGTGTTGTTTCGATACGGTCGATGATGTGCCCTCGGCAGAGTTGCCGGGGCAACTTGTTCTTGTTGAAATCCGCAGTCGCCAAGAGGTCGAGAGCTTCTCTCGTAATGCCAACGACTCGCCAGCCGTAATCCTCGATGCCCATTATGGCGGTCTGGATCGTCGTAAGGCGGCCACCATGAAAGTCCGCTGGACAAGCACGCTTGGCGTTAAATAGTGCGACGTATAGCCCATGTAGGGCTTGTCGCAGTGTTAGATCAGTTGCCAGCCTCATGTAGCCGCCCAACACCGCTGCTCAGTGGCGCGCCGGCCCAGACGCAACCAACGCAAAGAGACTCGCGTCGGCGCGTCTACGTCAGCAGCAAAGTTAGGGAAACGCCTCATGTGAATGCCCATATAAGAAAAAAGACCAACGCCTGGGCGACGAAAACGATTCCAAGGATGCGGGTCGTCCTCGCCGCTCTTTTCTCGTCATTGAAGTCAGGCGAAAACTGCGGAAATGCCGTGCTCATCTCCTGCCTAATCCTCCCAGGAAGATCGTTCTCATGTCCCCTCCACGTCCACCGGCCCAGTCTGCAAAACGCGGCACCAAAACGCCCCGGGAACATGATGAAAAGCAGTCCCACCAGAAGTGAACCAATACCGCCGTATAAAGCTGGTGTGCTCATTTCCCTAACAAGTGCCTAGATAGACCTGTCTATCTTCCCGTTCTGGGAGAATAGGCCAACTGCTCCCTGCGGCGAATGAATCCGCCCGTTTCATCAAGGCCATTTCTACGGCTGCCGTCCTCCGCTGTAAAGGCTTCTTTTCATGAGGTTTTCGGCTTGCCGCAGCGGGATGGCGCCACGGGAGGCCAGAGGGGGTGTGGGGCTGATTCAACATGGATTTGCGCTAAGTCCTTGCAGGGTAGCGGTTTGTATGAAGCGGCGTCGAAATGCTATCTACGGTATCCGGTGTGTGTCCGGCGAGTATGCGGTGAGGGCGACATGAAGTTGCAATGTTCACTGCTGTAATCAGTCCTGTGTTTCGCCACAGGTATTCTGCGGAAGCAGGCGCCAGACGCGTCCCGTCTTGGGGTCTGAAGGCTTCCGGACAATGGAGCAAACCTGGAAGTCTCAATCCGGGGGAGCACTAGCCGGGGCTTCGCGGGGCTGAGCGGTCCAGTCCTTTACCAGGGCGGGCAGCTTGCAGCTTTCGCAGATGGAGTTCGAGTGGTCGCAGAAGTCCCGGACCATCTGGATCAGGCCTTGCTGGGCCGCCGCGCCGGGCAAGGCGCGAGGCGGGGCGCCGCCAAGGAGGCGTTGCCGCGCCAGGCGGAGCACGGCATTGTCCTGGGCCGGCGGCCAGGCGAAATACCGATGCTCGATGGTGCGCCGGACGTCCGCGCTCTCGCCCTCCGCCGCCCGGGCCCAAAGCCACGGCAAGACCACGTTCACCGCCAAATCCGTCACGCGCGTGGCGCCGAGCAGCGGCTGCGGCTTTTTGAGCCGGGCGGAACGGAACGTGCAGTGCCAGGACCAGTAATCGTCGGTCTGGACTTGCAGCCTTTCCAGGAGCGAACCCGGCAATGCGGAAGCGGGCACCTCGCGGGTGCACCATTCCTCCAGCTTGGAGGCGAGGTCGTCGGCCAGCGACCAATGGGTGGCCAGCGCGAGGCGCCGTTGGGGATGGTTGGCGGGCCGCAGTCCGTGAAAACGCCAGAGTGTTCTGGGCAGGAGGCAATCCGAATACTCATCGCGCTCCCGCCACCATTGGTCCCAGACGCGGCGCACGTAGCCGTCCGCGCCGGCCTGCGCCCGCGTCAACTCGACCGGCAGCAAGCCGCTGATGCCGAACAGCCGTGCCTGAACGGCCAGCAGTTGCGTCCGCGTCGAATGCCAGCGGGGACGCAGTTCCGCCAGGCGCTGCATAGCCCAGACGTTGTGCTTGTAGCCCAAGGCCCGGAACAAGCCTTCCCACAGCGACTGCTCCCAGCAGGCTTGCCGGGCGCGCGCCTGAAACTGGGCCGCTTTGCTGTGCAGGCGGACCTCGGCGGCCTGGTGCAGCAGGTCCTTGAGCTGATCCGCCGGAAGCTGGCGCAGCGGCGCGCAGCAGTCGCCGCGTAGTTCCTCGGGCAGCGACCGGGCGGCTTCGCCGCCGAGCCACAAGCTGAGTTCGCCCAGGGGCGCGTCCAGCACCGGGCGCAACAGGAGAGTGGGCGGGTTTTCTGCGGCGGGACGTTCGCCGTCCCAGACCACGTGCAGGATGACGTTCTGGAACGCGGGGTTGCGGTCGTGCCCGTGCGCGTGCCAGCCGCTGGACCGAATGTCCACTTCCACATCGCCGCTGCGCGGCGAGCCGTCGCCCACCTGCACCAGCGCGCCGCGGAAGTCCGGGCCGCTCTCGACATTACGAAAACCCGGATGAAGAATGCGCAGCGGTTGGCCGTCTAAGGTCTGGAGCTGGTCGCGCCGCAGCCGCTGGTGCTGCCAGATGGTCTGCAGGAGCCGCTCGGGCGGCGATTCCTGGTCCTCGTGCAGGACGGAGACCACGCCGCAACGCACGCGCCACTGGGCATAGAAGCTGGCTGGGACAGGAAGTACCATGCGATTGCTTTTGCGCACAGGCTGCTGCAAAGTCAAGCCTCTGGTAGAGCATTCGGCAAAGGTAGGGACGCCTCGCCGAGGCGTCCGTGACCGCGCAACCGCGGACGTTTCGGCGAAACGTCCCTACCGGTGGTCTGAATGCCGGTGCTTGGGTGGGAATTGAACGCACCCAGCGGCAGGGTTGATTGTTGTATGAATATGAATTTGAGCATGAGTGAAGGAAAGGCGCAGCACACGGGGACGTGGCTGTTGCTGGCGTGCCTGGCTGGCGCGGCCTCCGCCGGGTGCAGCCAGGCGGCGGAGGAGGATGTCCGCCGGGACGCCACCGTGGTGGCAGTGGAAAGGGCCATGCCCAGCGTGGTGAACATCGCCACGGAAACGATCATCCCTGTCCGCGACCCGTTCGAGGAATTCTTCCGCCAGTTCGTGTATCCGTATCACCGCCGGCAGCCGCCCAATTCCCAATACAGCCTCGGCTCGGGCGTGATCATAGACGAGGCCGGCTACCTCCTCACCAACGATCACGTGGTGCGCCGGGCGGACAAGATTGCCGTCAAGTTCTGCACCGGGACGAATGTCTATGAGGCGACCGTGGTGGCCAGCGACCCCAAGAGCGACGTGGCCCTGCTGAAACTCAAGGCCCGGCCGGGGGAGAAGTTCAGCGCGATCAAGTTTGCGCCCGTGGACGATCTGCTCCTGGGGGAGACGGTGTTGGCCATGGGCAACCCGTTCGGGCTGGGAGGTTCGGTCTGCCGCGGCATCCTGAGTTCCAAGAGCCGGATTGTCGCCAAGGAAGGCGAGCCAATGGACATTCCGAACTGGCTTCAGACCGATGCGCCCATCAACTTCGGCAACAGCGGCGGGCCGCTGGTCAACCTGCGCGGCGAACTGATCGGCATCAATGTCGCCGTGCTGCGCAATTACCAGGGAGAAGTGGCCGAGGGCATCGGCTTCGCTATCCCGATCAAACGGGTCATCGAGGCCCTCTCGGACATTTTCCCGACGGAGTTTGTGAAAGGCTTCTGGTTCGGCGCGCGGGTCAAGGTCGGGACCAGCCCGTTGGTCGTGATGAGCGTGCAACCGCAGAGCCCTGCCGGCAAGGCCGGCTTGAATCCCGGCGACGCGATCGTGCAGGTGAACGGCAAACCACCGAAGAGCTTTATTGATTTTGCCGACCTGCTGGCCTCCGGCTCCGACGCCGAGGTTACCCTGAAACTCCAGCGAGGCCGGGCCCAGAAAGAGGTGCCGGTGCGGCTGGTACCGGAGAAATCGGTCTTCAACGCCGCCCTGATCCGCGACCGGCTGGGCCTCGAGCTGGAGGAAGTGACGCCGGACCTGTCCGCCCGGGACAGAGTGCGCGCCTCCGAGGGTTACCTGATCACCGGCGTGTTGCGTGACAGCCCCGCGGCGGCCGCCGGCCTCGAGCGCGGAATCCTGGTCACCGGCATTGACGGACAGACTCCGCCGGATCTGACCGCCGCCGCCAAGCTGCTCTATGGGAAGAAGAAAGGCGACCGCGTGCTCCTTGAGGTGGCGGCCCGGCAGCAGCGGGGCAACTATTTCGTGCTGCGCACCGGGTCGGTCGAGCTGACCGTGCGCTAGCCGATATTTTGATGGCTCACCGCGCCACTTCCCGGTTACACTCCATGCTATGCTGCGTTCATGAGCGATGACTGGATGATTGAAGTTGCCCACCTGACCAAACGCTATACCGGCCGCACGGCGGTTTCCGACATATCGTTCACGGTCGGGCGCGGCGAGATCGTCGGCCTCCTCGGCCCAAACGGGGCGGGGAAGAGCACGACGATGCGCATCCTGGCTTGCTACCTGGCCGCGACCAGCGGGACGGTCCGGGTCGCCGGGCTGGATGTGTTCCGTCAATCCGATGACGTGCGGCGGCGCATTGGCTATATGCCGGAAAACAATCCGCTGCATCATGACATGCGGGTGCGGGAGTATTTGAAGTTCCGCGCCCGGCTGAAGGGTCTGAGCCGCAAACATTCGCGCGAGCGAGTGGATGTGGTAACTGAGCAGTGCGGTTTGACCGAGGTTAGCCGGCGCATCATAGGCCAGCTTTCCAAAGGGTACCGGCAGCGGGTCGGCCTGGCCGACGCCCTGGTGCACGAGCCGGAACTCATCATACTGGACGAACCGACCATCGGGCTGGACCCGAACCAGATCCGCGCGGTGCGGCAGCTCATCAAGGGGCTCGGCGATTCCCATACGGTGCTCATTTCCACCCACATACTGCCGGAGGCCGAAATGACCTGCCACCGGGTGGTCATCATGTACGAGGGGAAGATCCTGGCGGCCGACACGCCCGAGAACCTGCAGCGCCTGATGAGCAGCAACAGCCAGATCATCGCGGAGATTGCGGCGCCGGAGGCTGAACTGGAGCTCTGCTGGGCCGAGATGGCGGAAGTGGAGCAATTCGACGTATCGGCCGGCGAAGGCGACTACTACCGCTGCGCGCTCACGCCGCGGGATGGCCTGGATTTGCGGCCCCACATTTTTGCGTTGGTGCGCGAGCGCGGCTGGTCGCTGCGCGAGCTGACTCGCAGCCGGCATTCGCTCGAGGACATCTATGTCCGCGTGACCCGGCCGGACGAGGAGGACGAAGGTTGATGCGCACCTGGTGGACGCTCACCCGGCGGGAACTGGCGGGTTTCTTCCTGTCGCTGACCGGCTACATCATCATCGCCGCCGCGGTCTTCATGATGGGGTACAGCTTCGTGGTGCTGCTGGTGAACCTGCAACAGGAGGCGACCCCGATGCCGGTGACGGAGGTCTTCTACAACACGCAGTTCTTCTGGCTGATCCTGCTGCTGACCACCCCGGTGATCACCATGCGCCTGTTCGCCCACGAAAAGTTCTCAGGCACCTTCGAGACCCTCATGACGACCCCGGTAAGCGACCTGCAGGTTGTGCTGGCCAAGTTTGCCGCGGCGATGGTCTTTTATGGGTTGATGTGGCTGCCGCTGTTGCCGTGCCTGTTGATCGTGCGGCATTACACGCATGATACGGGCGCGTTGGATCCAGGCACCATCGGCAGCACCTACCTGGGCATTTTGCTGCTCGGCGGCCTGTTCGTGTCGCTGGGCTGCTGCGCCTCGGCGCTGACGCGCAGCCAGGGCATCGCCGCGATAATCAGCCTGGTGTTCGGCGCGAGCGTGTTCATGCTCGCCTATATCGCGGACCAGCTCCCGGCGCCGGAAACCTGGCAGGGGCACGTGCTCGCTTGTTTCACCCTCTTTGACCAAATGCACGACTTCGTGCGCGGGGTGGTGGACACGCGGCCCGTGGTCCTCCTGGTGAGCCTGACGCTGTTCTTCCTGTTTCTCACCTTGCGGATCGTGGAGAGCCGCCGCTGGAAATAGCATGGCGACCAATCCCCAATCCCCACCGAGCTTTTCGCCCTGGCGCAAATGGGGGATCGTCTTCAACCTGGCGCTGCTCGTCCTGCTGGTGCTGGCGGTGGTCGTGATGACCAATTACCTGAGCCGCGAGTGCTGGTGGCGATTTCACGTCAACGCCCGGACCCACCTCGAGCTGGCTCCGGGCACGGTGAGCCTGCTGAAATCCATTACCAACCAGATCACGGTCACGCTCTATTACGACAAGGCGGACCCGCTCTACGGCACTGTGAAGGACCTGCTCAGCGAGTTCAGCCTGGTCAACCCGCGAATCCAAACCCAGACGGTTGATTACACCCGCGACGCCGGCGCGGCGCGGAAGATCAAAGCCCATTACCGGCTCACCGCTCCCGCGGACAAGAACCTGGTCATCTTCGATTGCGAGGGGAAGCCCCGGGTCGTGCCGGGCGACATGCTCGCGAAGTATGTCCTGGAGGAACTCCGCAACGAGAAGGAGGAGCGCGTCCTCCAGCGCAAGATTACCGGGTTCCTGGGGGAGACGGCGTTCAACCAGGCGCTGCTGTATGTTACCAGCGCCAAACCCTTCAGCGCCTGCTACCTGTTCGGCCATGGCGAGCACAGCCTCGAAAGCGGGGACCAGCGGCTTGGCTACCTCAAGTTCGCATCGCTGCTGGCGCAGAACAACATCCGGCTTGCGCCGCTGAGCCTGCTTGGCACCAATACGGTCCCGCCGGACTGCAACCTCCTGGTTATCGCCGGCCCCACCACCTCGATCCCCCACACGGAGTTGCAGAAGATCGAGACCTATCTCAACGAGGGGGGGCGCCTCCTGGCGCTCTTTAACGCCAACTCGCTCGACGAGCGAACCGGACTGGATCGGGCCGTCGGGCTGGAGAAGATCCTGGCCAACTGGGGCGTCCGGGTGGGAGACGTCATCATCAACGACCCCGAGCGTTCCGATCAGGGGTTCGATGTCATTGTCAGCGCCTTCACCGCGCACCCCATTGTCAATCCCTTGCTCGGCGCCAAAACCGGGCTGTACCTCATCCGGCCACGGCCGATTGGCAAACTCGATTCCCGCTCTCCCCAGGCAGCGGACGCCCCGCGCGTCGAAGCGGTCGCCTTCTCCAGTACGCGGGCGTTTATCGAAGGCGATCCCAACAAGGAACGCCACCAATTCCCGTTCATCGCTGCGGTCGAAAAGGGCGCCATCAAGGATGTGATCGCCGAGCGCGGCACGACCCGGATTGTCGTCGCGGGGGACTCGATGTTTCTGGGCAACCAGGAAATTGACAAGCTGGGCAACCGCGACTTTGCCGGCTACGCCGTCGGGTGGCTCCTGGAGCGGACCCAGTTCGCCCAGGGCCCCGGCCCCCGGCCCTTCCGGACGTTCAAGATCGTGATGACCAGGTCCGAGCTGCGGCGCGCGGAGTGGATCCTGCTCGGCGCATTCCCGGGGGCGGTGTTGGTTCTCGGCGGCCTGGTCTGGTTGCGACGCCGGCGCTAGATGAATCCCCGAAGCACTTGGCTCTGGTTGGTCGTGGCCGCGGCGCTGTTCGCGTTCATCTTCTTTTATCAGAAGCACGCCCGCAAAGCCTCCCCAGGGCCAACCAGGGTCTTCCCTGAACTCAAGGCCAGCGCCATCACCAACGTGCAGGTTCGTCCGGCCACCGGGCTGACCATCCAGGTCGAACGCACCAACGGCGGGTGGCAACTGACCGAGCCGCGCCCCTATCCCGCCCAGAAGGCAAGCATCGAAGGCCTCCTGCGCGCCCTCGAAAGGTTGACTCCTGCCGCCGTCATCACCCCGAGCGAACTGAGCGAACAACCCAATGCCGAGGAAGAATATGGCTTCGCCAATCCCCAGGCGACGATCACATTGCAACAGCCCGACTACCATGCGCTCATCCGGGTCGGCGCAAGGACTGCCCCCGGCGACCAGGTCTTCCTCCAGGCCGTCGGCGTGGCCTATGTGGTGGATGCGGCAATCCTGAAGCACCTGCCCCTTAGCGCCGATGATTGGCGCGATACGACGCTGATTGACTTGAAAAGCCTCGTTTTCGATCACCTGATGGTGACGAACGGAACAAGGATTGTGGGGCTGGCGCGCGCGACGACCAACAGTCTCTGGCGCATGGTTTATCCGCTGTCGGCCAGGGCCGACAACGTCAAGCTGAACAACGCGTTAGAGTCCCTCCAGAACTTGCGCGTCCAGCGGTTCGTCCCGGACGACCCGAAGCCTTACCTGGAATCTTTGGGTCTGCAACCGCCCGAATTGGAGCTCGCCTTCGGCCTGGGAACCAACACGGCGGCCCTCCTCCAGTTCGGCGCGAGTCCAACCAACGATTCCCGGCTGGTCTATGCCCGCCGGCTGGGACAGGAGGCTGTGGTCTGCGTGGCCGCCGATCTTCTCGCGCCCTGGCGCGAGAAGGTCAATGACTTCCGCGATCCGTATCTGGTGGCGCTGCCGGCTGCGCCGGCGGTCTTCGAGGTCCGCGCCGAAGACAGTTTCTCGATTGAACGACAGACCAACGGGACTTGGCGCGTCCTGCCGCAAGACTTCCCGGCTGACGCGGGGCTGGTGAACGATTTCCTGTCCCTGCTGAATAGCCTGAGGGCGATTCAGTTCATTGATGTTGTGATCGAACCCGATCTTCCGGGCTACGGGCTCGCCCCTCCAACCAGCCGCTACATCCTGAGGTCCGCCCCGACGAATGCGCCGGCGGACGCATCGCATGCGATCATGGCCGATCTGAGTTTCGGGACCAACCGGGCGGGCGCCGCCTTCGCCCGGCGCGCGGATGAGGGTTTTGTCTATGGCCTGGCGACCAACGACTTCCACCGCCTGCCGGCGGCAAGCTGGGAGATGCGGGAACGCCGGATTTGGAACCTCTCGACCAATGACATTGACCGCGTCATCATCCGTCAGGCGGGCAAAGTGCGGCAGATGAAGCGCGACGGCCCGCACCGCTGGTCTCTTATCACTCAGGGCATTATCAACGACCTCGCGGTGGAGGAGACGGTACGCAGCCTGGGTCAGCTCACCGCTTCGTGCTGGGTCGCCCGCGGCGAGCTGAACCGCTCGCGTTACGGGTTCAGCGACAAGGGCCTTCAGATCACACTCGAATTGAAGAATGGCGAAAAGGCGAGCGTGGAATTCGGCGGCGAAGCCCCCTCCGGTTTTCCCTACGCCGCCGTCACGCTGGAGGGGATGCTGTGGATATTTGAGTTTCCGCTCGCGCTCTGTCAGGACGTGGCGAGCCATCTGACGATTCCCGCGGACGTGCCCTGATCCGAGCATGGCAACCCGCACGAAAAGCCGCTTTTGGCGGATCTGCCGCGTCTATTTCCGCCGGTTCCGCATTGCAGTGTGGCTGGTGGTCCTCGCCCTGGTCGCTACGTTCGTTTACCTCAACCAGGTTGGTCTTCCCGGCTTCGTGAAGGAGCCGTTGCTGGAGAACCTGCGCGCTCGGGGCCTGGACCTTCAGTTCTCCCGCCTGCGCCTCCGCTGGTATCGCGGTCTGGTCGCCGAGAATGTCCGCTTCGGGCGCGCGGGCGAACCGCGCACCCCGCAATTCACGATCCAGGAAGGCCAGTTGCGACTGAACCATCGCGCCATGACGCGGCTGCAACTCCAGGTGGACTCGCTCATGCTGAGACAGGGGCGCTTGATCTGGCCGGTTTCCGACACCAACCAGGCGCCGCGAGAGCTGGCCATTGAGAATATCCAGACCGAGCTGCGCTTCCTGCCGAATGACGAATGGTCGCTGGACCATTTCACCGCTGCCTTCGCCGGCGCCAGGATCAAGTTGTCCGGCGCGGTGACCAACGCGTCGGCGCTGAGGGATTGGGAGTTATTTCAGTCGCGCAAGCCGGCGGCCGCCGGGGTTTGGCCGAATCGCCTCCGCGAACTCGCCGACCTGCTCGAACGCATTCATTTTTCCGCGCCGCCGGAATTGGCGCTGGATGTTCGCGGCGATGCGCGAGACCTCCAGGGCTTTACGGTGCGTATGACCGCGACCGCTCCGGGAGCTGCCACGCCCTGGGGCACCGTTACGCGGGGCCGGCTCGGCATCCGCCTTTATCCGCCGACCACCAACGGACTTTCCAGGGCCGACCTGAACCTCGAGGCGGACCGGGTGCATACACGCTGGGCCAGAGCCGCGAATGTGCAGCTTACCGCCCACCTCGCCCCGCTGGCGGGCCAAACCCACCTGGCCAACGGGGACCTCACTCTATGCGCGGGGCGGGCCGAAACCCAATGGGCCAGCGCTACGAATCTGCAGCTAGTCCTCCACGCCAGCTCAACGCCGGGGGAAACCAATCTGGTAAATGCAACCCTTGCACTCCACGCCGACCAGGTCCGCACTCGATGGGGCGCCGCCGCCAACGCACGGTTCAACGCGCAATGGGCCCACGCTTTGACCAACGCCGTGCCGCTGGCCGGCGACGGCCGGCTTGTTTGCGACCAGGTCAACACCAAGTGGGCCGAGGCGAAGGAGGTTCGCTTGAACGCCCGTCTGGCTGCGGCCCCGGCCGGCGGGCCGTCGCATGCGGATGCCTCCTGGGCCGGTTGGGCGTGGTTCGAACCTTACCTCCTGGATTGGGATGCGCACGTCACGGACGTGCGATCGTCCCAACTGGCTGCGCAGGAGATCACCGGCGGTGGAAGTTGGCGCGCACCGGAGCTGATTCTCACCAATCTCGCGGCCAGGTTTGATCCGAGGCGGCTCGCGGGCCACGCCGCCCTGGACGTGGCGACACGCGCTCTTTCGCTCAACTTCCTATCCGACCTCGACCCGCCCCGCATCGCGCCGCTCCTGCTCGAGGGAGCCGAACGCTGGCTGGCGCCCTTTTCCTGGGAACAACCGCCGGAGTTGCATGGCGAGATTTCGCTGGTTCTGCCGGCCTGGACCAACCGCCCTCCCGACTGGCGCGCCGCGATGCAATCAACCATTCGGCTGGCAGGGGGATTTAACATCGAGCACGGCGGCGCTTACCGCGGGGTGAGGTTCTCGACCGCCCGCTCACAGGTGATTTACTCGAATCGGCTCTGGCGCCTGCCGGATTTCACCGTCACCCGGCCCGAGGGCCGGTTCGAGGCGGCCCTTGAGTCAGATGAGCGCACCAAAGAATTCCACTTGGACTTCCAGAGCGGCGTGAATGTGGGAGCGCTGCGCCCGGCGCTGGGACCCGCCGAGCAACGCGTCCTCGACCTCTTCAAGTTCACCCAGCCCCCGCTCCTCGACGCCGAGATCCAAGGCTGCTGGGATGACCTCGACCGCGCCGGGGTTCGCGGCCAGGCTCGCCTGACCAATTTCACTTTCCGGGGCCAGGCGATCAGCGGGGTGCAGAGCGCCATCCAATACACCAATCGCTTCCTGCAATTCATCGCGCCACGAGTCCAGTGCGACACCCGGCAGGCCACCGCGGACGGTGTGGGCGTGGACTTCATCGGCCAAAGGGTCTATCTCACCAACGGGTTCAGCACCGTCGAGCCGATGGTGGTCGCCCGTGCCATTGGCCCTCACGTCGCGCGCGCCATCGAACCATATCGGTTCGACACCCCCCCGATCGCCAAGGTCCACGGCACCATTCCGTTGCACGGCGAAGACGACGCGGATCTGCATTTTGAGCTTGAAGGCGGCCCGTTTCATTGGTGGCGCTTTCACGTGCCCAGGATTCACGGCCGGGTCCATTGGCTGGGACAACACCTGGCCTTGAGCAATGTCAACCTCCAGTTCTATGGCGGTTCCGCCACAGGCGAGGCGGCGTTCGATTTCCATCACGGCGCTCCGACGGACTATCGCTTCGCCCTGGCCACGACGAATACCGAGCTGCAGACGCTCATGGGCGACCTGTTCGCCAGAACCTACGACCTGAGGGGCGCCCTGAGCGGCAAGCTGGTCGTTACCAACGCGAACACCGCGGACCTGCAAACCTGGAACGGCTTTGGCGATCTGCAACTCCAGAATGGTTTGATCTGGGACATTCCTGTCTTCGGCGTCTTCTCGGATGTGCTCAACGGCATGTCGCCCGGCCTGGGCAGCAGCCGGGCCAGCGCCGGCACCTGTACCTTTGGCATCACCAACGGGGTCATCCGCTCCGCCGACCTGGATATCCGCGCCACGGGCTTGCGACTGCAGTATAAGGGCACGGTGGACTTTGAAGGCAACGTCAAGGCCAGAGTCGAAGCGGGCTTGATGCGCGATGTTTGGCTCGTCGGCCCGGTCGTCAGCACGGTTCTTTGGCCGGTGACCAAGCTGTTCGAGTACAAGGTCGGCGGCACGCTCGGCGAGCCCAAAGCCGAGCCCGTGTATCTCATCCCCAAAGTCATGCTGCTGCCGTTCCAGATGCCCTTTCACCCGTGGCGCACGCTGAAAGGGCTCCTGCCCGAGGATTCCGGCGGCAGCCGCACCAACAAACCCGTGCTCACCCCTCCGAAAGGCAACTGAAACAGCGCCGGGCCTGAGGCTTTCCGGCTTGATCCACCTCGCGCACTTCGCGCTTTACCGGGTGTCGCACGAGGCTATAGTAGGCTCATGAGCGAGCATGACAACTGGTTCCCCGGACGTTGGAAGAACCTGACGGCGGCCCTTGCTTGTCGGGGCATGCGGCGATCGCCAACTTCTCGAAGATCACGACTCTCCCTTGCCGTAGCCTTCGTCCTGGCGATTATGCTGGCCGCGCCCGACGCGGTTTTCGCGTCCAAAGGCAGTGAGCCGACCTCCGTGATCGTGGATGTGCTGGTCGCCCGGCCTATTTCATTGGCTATGACTACGGTCGGGTCGGCGCTGTTTGTCGTAAGCCTCCCCTTTGCCGCCGTGTCCCGGACCACTCACGAGACAGCCGAAACCCTGGTCGTCGGACCGGCCCGCGACCTTTTCACGCGGCCAGTGGGCGACTTTAATGATTTCCTCGACTACTGAGCGTCGCGGGGCCGGGACCTCTTGGCTGAGCCAAACCGCGCCTTGCGGCAGCGGCGCGCGCTAGTTCGGCGCCAGGGCGCGCAGGCGTGCCTGAAAACGGTTGCGCTCGGGCTCGGTGAGCCTCTCGTTGGCGGCTGCGCGGCGGCAGATCCTCGCCGCGTCACCGACCTTGCCTTGATTCTCGTAAATCTGCGCCAGCAGCGCGTAGGCCTCCGCGTAAGCCGGCCCTGGCTCGATCAGCCTCTCCAGCGTCCGGATCGCCTCCTCAGTCTTCCCGGCCTGGTGTTGGAAGAACGCCAGCGTGTAGCCGTATTTCGGTTCCTCCGGTCGCAAGGCCGCGGCTTTCTGACACCAACGGAGTGACTCGGCTGGATGATCCTTCGAGAGCAACACACCCAGGTTAAACGCTGCCTGCGCGGACGTGGGATCGGCTTTCAGTGCGGCGCGGAAAGACTGTTCCGCCTCGCCGAGCTTGTTCATTTCCGCCAGCAGCATCGCCAGGTTGAGATGCACGGCGGCGTTGGTCGGGTCGAGGCTCAGGGCCCGCCGCAGGCTCGCCTCGGCTTGGTCGTTCCGGCCCAGCGCGTTGTGGGCCAACGCGACGTTCACGTAGGGCGGCAGGGCGTCGGGCTGCAGCCGGGAAGCGGTCTCGAAAGCGGTTACGGCTTCGGGCATCTGGCCGCGGGCCATATGAAAGTTGCCCAGGTTATAGTGAGACGCCATGTCGTCCGGGCGCGAATTCATCGAGTCCATCAGCTCGGCCATGGCCGCGCGCACCGGGGCGCGCTGCTCTTCGGGCAGGCGGTCTTCGGGGATGGGCGCCAGCGCGGCGGCGGCTCGCACGCGCACCAACCGGTAATCGTCGGCCGTGGCCTTCAACAAGACGGTGACGTTCGCCGGTTCGAGGCGCTGGCCCAGCGCCTCGGCCACGCTCGCGCGCACCAGGGGCGAGGGGTCGGCCACCAGCTTCCGCAACGCGGGCCATTTGTCGTCGCTCGGGCACTCCCCTAACAACCGGACCAGCGAGGCCGTTTGAATCTCCTCGCGGTCGGTGCGGCCCAGGTAAGCGAGGATGTCCGGCAGCTTCTTCCAGTCCTGCTTGCGCGCGGCGTCAATCAGCGCGGCGCGTTCGAGCACAGGTTTCTGGTAATCGCGCTTGCGCCATTCGCGCACCAGCTTGTCGGCCCAGGCGGCATCCCGGTTCGTGTGGCAGATGTTGCAGGCGTTGGGCGACTTGTAAAGGAGGGTGGTGGCGGGCGTCGGTGGGAGCATCGAATGGTCGGAGCGTCGCATCCGCGCAAACTCGGTCATCGGCATGTGGCAGGAAATGCACTCGTTGCCCGGCGCGCCCGCCTTGTGGTGCGTGTGCGCGGGCGCATTCTTCACCCGGTCCTCGTGGCAGGGGAGGCACGCATCATTGGCCTTCGCCGGCTCCTTGAACCGGTAGCGCCCGCTCGAGGTGTGGCAATGGACGCAGTCCAGCTTGCCCGACCTGGCGCACGGACTCACGCGCCACTGAGTATAAGTGTAATTCTCGCCCAGATCGCGGCCATCCGGATAGAAGTCGGGATTCTCGAAGCCCACCAAATCGAAGTGATCAAAGTAGCGGTCGCCAGGCGCGAAGTTCATGGTCACGGGCGACATCTTGGCGTGGCAGGGTGCGCACGTCGCGTTGCGTTGCTCGATGCTGAGCTTGCTGGTAACAATGAGCTTTATGTCCGCCGGCGCCGGCTGATTGGTGGGCCATTCGCGGAACAGTTGGGCATGCGCCGCCGACGGTCCGTGGCAGGTCTCGCAGTTAATGCCGGGCTCCGCCCACTGAGTGTGGTAGCTGTCGTTCTTGAGATCGTAGTTCTTGGAAAGCTGGCTCACGTGGCAGCTAAAGCATGACGTGTTGAACGTCAGCGGACGCTCCTTCCAGTACAGCGCCTCGTCGCGCCGGTCGCCGAAATGCCGCATGGCGCTGGCAGTGGTGTCGTACCATTCTCGCCGGCGCATATCGTAGGCCACCGGCAGCACCTGCAACCAGCCCCGCTCGAGTGGGGTCAGGAAGTAAAAGACGTTCTTGCCGCCCATCGCCTGGACGATGGGGTACACCTTCTCGCCTGCGGGACTACGTTCGGTCACCGTCCCCCTCTGGATATCCGCCTGGAACCGGTGCTTGCCGGCCACGACCTCCGACTTCTGCGGTGTAAGCTGGGTCCGGGCCAGCTCGGCAGTGTACGGCTGCATCGCCAGCCCGTGAAAGGACGTGGACCACAACTGGTAGAACTTCTCGTGGCAATCCCGGCAGCTCCGGGAACCCGCCCAGACGTTGGTCTGCGCCTCGGCGGCGCCCGGCAGCCCGAGGAACGCAACCGCCAGCAGCAGACTGGGCATTTGTGTGATCCGATACATGATCGCTTGAATTAAGTACGCCAACCCTCGCGGTGGGTCAATGCTCGAGGAAATCCCCATCCGTTTCTATGGCCGGCGAGCCGAAACACCCCTCTCTGCGGGCATGAGAAAAAGCCGGCGTCGGATCTGGATTCCCTTGCCAAACCCGAGGCTATTTAATTTGACTATGCTTTTGGGCGACTCACCAGTGGGCATGATGGGAGACACACCGTCTATTCACCGTATACTCACCACATGCACACCGTAGATAACATTTGGATGTCTGTCGTGTAACCTGTTGTCCTGCTGGACCTTATCGCAAATGCTCCTGGAACAATCACTATGTCAGAGCCTATTGGGGAGCAGCGCACTTAATCCTCTGCGATTGAACGACTTCCACAACCGACACGATCCTCGATTTGTGTCTCGCATCCATCATTCTGCGTTCAGCATTCGCTGCTCTTCCCCAACAGAGATTCTGAAGCGATTACGTTTGACGATACGGAAAAGGAGGTGTCGCTGGGGCGGCGACCAGTGCGAGCGGGTGGGCCCCCGCCGTGGCTGAGTCTCTGCTGTCGCGCGTACGCAGGACAAAACCTGATTCCGCCCCCGTGGTTGAAATGCGACCTTGGCAAGTTGGTGATGGCGACACGGGTCAGGAAAGAGACCACCCTGCCCATTTAGTGAATTGCCGCGCGCCTGCAAATGGGCGCTGCCCAAAGCACCAAAGCCATGCTACACGGTTCGATTCACGCCCCTGAGAGACCTGCCAGCCGCACAATGCCAAGCACAAAGACATCACAACAACTCCAGTGCCGACCTCCGGTTGACCCCTTCTCCTGCTTTGACCCCTGCTTGACCCCCTGCTGGGTCATCGGCCTCATTTGGCGCCATTGCGCGAGCTGCCTCGGCATGGCCGGCACGCTGTTGAACATCCTCCCTCGGCTGTGGGAAGCCGCGCCTACTGCTGTATTTTTGCTTTGAACTCCAGCACCTTGCCCGCCGCGCCCTCATGAGCCTCGCTCACCTCATCGTCCGCATCAACAATCACCCGGATGACGCAATCCCCTTTCGCCTTCGCCCACACGGAGGCCTCCTCTTTCTTCAGCACCTTGTTCAGCGGCGCTCCCGCCGCCTCGGCCTCCGCCACCAACAGCTCCGATGGGAAGACGTCGAAGCAGGCGTAAACCGCCGGGCCCAACATGCAAACGCGCGTCTTGCCTAGCACGACCGGCTTCCTGCCCTCCCGCACACACTCCGCCCGCACGAGGAAGGGTCCGTCCGGGAGGACTCTCCCCGTGTTTCGAACCGTCACGAGGAGGCGGTATGATCTGTACATCCGCATCACGAGCGGCGGGCTGTTGGTCTCCCGCGGTGCGGCGCCCGCCTCCGTCGCCGCGACTTCGAGGATCGCGTCCGGTTTGAAGACGGGGCTCGTTCTCGCGTCCAGTAAGTTATTGGGAATGATTTCCACTTTTGAAACCTTGAGGTCCGGGAGGTCTTCGGCGCTGGCTCCGGGTGCGAAGACGCCATTGAGGCAGAGAATTACGGCGGCCCAGCCTGCCCGCAGGAATCGCCCCCTTGCTTCTCCCCGTTCCCGCAGCCGGGCGCTGCTGGTTGGCGGAGGCCAAACCACGCCTGCTGCTGAAGTTGTTTTCATGCGTTCACAGTAAGCCGCCGCTATCCCGCACCGCTAATCGAAAAATTTTCGCGGTGCATTGACCCAAGCAATGTTCCGGGGCCCGGGGGCGGAGAAAACCCGCGGCTGTGTGGGAAACAAAAGGATTGGACCTGCTCCTAATGACGTGAAAGAATCGTACGAGGCCGCAGATAAACCTATGCGGGCCCCTAACAGCCTATGAAGAAGGGAATCTCTCAGCTTGGCATGTTCCTGGTGCAACTCGCTGGCTTCGTTCTGGGTGGTGTGGCTGGCTGGTTCCTGGCCGCTCTGGCTGCCTGGCTCGTGCTGGGAGCGCCCCAGGGTGAACGGAGCGCGGTTGTCTTCGTCCCCATGCTCGTCCTTGGCCCGGTGGGATTCTTCCTCGGCGGCTTTCTCGGCATGAGACTGGCCGGAAAGTGGCTGAAGGCAGCCACGGAGAGCAGGGGGGCGAGCTAGTGATGCTTCTACTCCAGCTTCATCCACGCCTTGATGCCGGAGGAGGTTTTGACCTGAACCTTCGACGCCTCTGGCGCATTCGTTTCCGCCAGCACGATGCCGTAGTTGGTCCCGTTCTTGGCGATGCGCAAGGGGGAATACCGGCCGACCGAGCCCGGCGGGTTGCAGGCAATGCGGATGACGTTTTGGCCGTCAAAGACACGCAACCCAATGTCAAGGGCCTGCTCCAACCGGAACACATAGGCGCTCCCGGCATCAGCCCCCGCCGGCGTGTCATGCCATCTAGCCCCCACCAGCGCCGTGTTTCCGTCCCCGCTCAGGTTGACGGCAAGGCCAAAACAGTCCCCGGCCGCGCCGTCGCCCGCCGTGAGTTTGGCCTGTTGACTCCAACTGCTCCCGCTCCGCCCAAACACATACGCGCTCCCTGCATTGGCCCCAGCCGGCGTTTCATCCTCGGGAGCTCCCACCAGCGCGGTGTTCCCGTCCCCGCTCAGGCTGACGGCAAGGCCAACCGCGCCGTCGCCCGCCGTGAGTTTGGCCTGTTGACTCCAACTGCTCCCGCTCCGCCCAAACACATACGCGCTCCCTGCATTAGTGCCCGCCGGCGTGTCACCATACTCAGCCCCCACCAGCGCGGTGTTCCCGTCCCCGCTCAGGCTGACGGCGTTGCCGAAACAGTCTTCGGCCGCGCCGTCGCCCGCTGTCAGTTTTGCCTGCTCATTCCAACTGCTCCCGCTCCGCGCAAACACATACGCGCTCCCCGCACCAGCCCCCGCCGGCGTGTCACCAAAGTCAGCCCCCACCAGCGCGGTGTTCCCGTCCCCGCTCAGGTTGACTCTAGAACCGAACCCGTCCCACGCCGCGCCGTCGCCCGCTGTCAGTTGCGCCTGCTGGGTCCAACTGCTCCCACTCCGCGCAAACACATAGGCGCTCCCGGCATCAGCCCCCGCCGGCGTGTCATCCCCGGGAGCCCCCACCAGCGCCGTGTTCCCGTCCGCGCTCAAGCTGACAGCATAGCCGAAGTGGTCAAAGGCCGCGCCGTCGCCCGCCGTTAGTTTGGCTTCCTGGGTGGTGAAGAGCGGGTCAACGGTGACCGGGTAAGCGGCATTCTGATCGTCCACCACCAGCGCCAATTCCCGGCTTTTCAGTTCGAGATGCGCAGGCAGTTCCCGTCGTGCGGCGTCCCAGACCTTCAGCCCGCCGTAACGCAGCACGGCGTGGCCATCGGCGGAAAGGAATGTCACTGCCGTTCCTGTTTCAGCGCAGTCGGCAGGAGCGCGGACAGCCATGTCCGCGACTGACGAGAATGGAGTGCGGGCGGATGAGGCTCCTCGCGCTCCGAGTGGCTCTTCCGTTTCCAGTTTCGGGCGGAGGTCGCCCTCGGCTTGCAGGATCAATCGCAAGGGGCCGTCGCCCGGCGGCGCGCGTTGGACGGTGAAGCCCTGTTCCAGGCCCACGGCCTTGTTCTCATACCACTCGACGACTCCGCCACCACCACGGGAGAGGTCCACGCGATTCTGCCGGGCCGTGGCGCCGTCCACCTCGGCTTGCACGAGTTGCTCGCGACCGTAGCCTTGCAGGCGCACCTTCAGCTTCCAAGGCGATTGATTCGCCACCGCACCCCGGAGTTCGAGTCCCTCCGCGCCGAACCAGCACCGCAACGCCTGAGCCGGGTTGTGGGCGTAATGGGCGGCCTCGCTCTCACTGCCCGACTCCGCCGGAAGCGGCTCCACCGCGTAGCGCGCCGCCTGGAGGGCCTGTACGAGGGATTCATATTGCCCCGTTTCCTTGAGCCGGTGAGTGGCGGCATCGCCTTTGAGCGGCCCGCCGCTCGTCAGTGCCGAACCGTTCCGAACCTGGGTTTCTCGGATGCTGGCGCGTGCGGCCTTGGCTGACTGTCGCAGGGGGAATGCGGACCGAAGGGCTAGCAATGTCGTCAAGCCGACCGCCAGCACGGCCAGCAAAAGTCTAACTGTTTTCATGGCAATGGTGCTCTGGGGGCTTCCGGATCATGTTCGGGTCCTAATGAACAGGTCCTCGGCCCGGTTCAAAAGTCGGTGCGCAGCCACATCTGGCCGGTGGCCGGGCTGGGCGGATCGTCGGTGCGCAATTCGAGGATGAAACCACCCGCGGCGTTGATTGGCCCGGTGGCGCGCACCGCACCGTTCACGTCCAGCTTGGCCGCCGGGCTGTTCGTGCCGATGCCGACATTGCCGCCTTGGCGGTTCAGGATAATATCCCCCCACCCCACGCTCGCACCGCGAGCGGCCTGAATATCCGCGTAGCCATTGAGCAAACTGCTGACACCCAGCCCCAGCGACGTAGCGCCAACGGACTCCACATCCCCAATGCTAATCCCGTCAAACGGACCAGACGGAATGACCTGCAGCCTCGACAGCGGCTTGATCGTGCCAATGCCGACATTGCCGCCGGAAAACGCGAACCCACCGCCGCTCGAATACGGCTCGAACTGGATGATGTTCCCCGCCTGCCGCGAAACGGCTAGCACGGTCGAGGCGGGGTCGCCATCCGACGCGGAGAAGATGGTCCCTCCCGCAGGGACGTTGCCGACGTTGATCCCCCCGGCTGCATCCGCCCCAACTGAGAGCGGCGTCGTCAGGCTGGCTGCCCCAATCCTCACGTGACCGCCGGACGCCGTGAGTTGATAGCCGCCCACCGTCAATCCGTTGCCCGGCAGATTCAAGGCGCCGGTCATGGTGTCGCCGGTCCGGGCCACGTAGGCGGATGAGCCGGAGGCGGGCGCAAAGGCGGCCGGACTTTGGCCGCCGATCGTGGCGGTGTTCGAGGCGAACAGCGCGTAAGGCGTCGGCGTGAGCGGTTGGCGTGGGTCCAGCGGGACGAATCCGCCGGTGCCATGCTGGCGAACGGCGATCTCGAGCCAGCGGGCGTCGCCGCCAAACACCGTCGCGCCGAAGTCGAGTGCCGTGGTGAACAGGCCGCCGCTGACGGCCACGGCGCTATTGGTGAGAACGTTCCCCTGCTGGCTGCCGCCGATCTCGGCATCATACAAGATGAAGCGCAAGTCGTAGCTTCCGTTGGCCGGCTGGCCGCCGTCAGCGAGTCGGCCCTGATACGTAAAGGCGGTGCCAAGCGGATCAGCCAGGGCGACCTGGGCCGACACGGCGAGCACGACGAGTGCGATGGAGTAGTGTGTCCTTTTCATAGTTCATTCCTCTGGGGATGGCGATCCTGTCCGTCCGGCGTGGGCCCACACCGGCTTTGGCGTCGAGCACGGACAGAGTCTCCAACCGGTGTCAGGTCTTGGAGACATGGGTGTTCTCAGTGACAAATTCCACCAAAGCCTCGAACGAGTCAAACCGATTTGGCCACGGGCAATCGCGGCGGAGTTGGAACTCGATGGCCAGTTCCTCGAAGAACGAATCCGCGGCGGAGTCCGGGCCGGAAGAAAGCGCGAGCCAACTCTCGAAGTCGTCCGTCGGGATCATGCCAGCCAGATCGCACTCCAGGTTTTCGGCCAGCAGGCGACGCAAGCGCGACGCGACCGGGGCAATGGCCGGGTCGTAGAATCGGCTGCCCAATTCCTTGTCCGTCAGCGGTGGGCGGCCTCGCAGGGCCTCCACGACCACCCGGCGGATCTTGCGGCTCTCGTAAATGCCGTGCACGATCACCACGGCCACCACGATGCCGAGCCCTCCAAACCCCCAAAGCGCGGGCCAACCCGACAGGCCGGGAGTTCGGATGAGCCTCCACACGGCCACGCCAATCACCACGGCCGCCAAAAGCCCCACGAGTGCGCCCCAAGTCAGGCCCCCGGACTCCCGGGATGACGGCTTCGGCTTCATGGCGGTTGGTAACTTTGCGGGATCAGCCGCTGACTGCCTTGTCCGGGCGTTGAGAGGCAGTAGGCGGCGGACATCCGGGGCTGTGCTGGGACACGTAGGCGAACAGATCGCCGACGGTCTTGGTTTTCTCGTGGAAGCTCTCCGGCAGCTCCAATCCGTACTCCCGCTCGATGTCCATGAACAGTTCGATGAC
This sequence comes from uncultured Verrucomicrobiota bacterium, assembly GCA_964625855.1. Taxonomy (GTDB): domain Bacteria; phylum Verrucomicrobiota; class Verrucomicrobiia; order Limisphaerales; family UBA8199; genus JAPLUA01. The sequence goes on from CAZVFC010000010.1 coordinate 125,787, forward strand.
GTCCATGCCATCGCCACACAACCATTCCTGGCTGAGGGCACGCACGCGGTCGTCGGGGCGGAGCCGGCCCCGGTGCTTCTCGCGAATCCCCAACGAATCGCTGACGACGCGCAGGAAGCGCTCGAATTCCTGATCCGTGTGCGTGGGAAACCGCTCCTGCCAGGCGCGCCCCTCGTCACCGCGCCCGCGGATTGGGTGTAACGCTGCTTTCAGGAAGAAGAAGAGCGCGACGAAGACCACGATGAACAACAGGAACGGCAGCTTTCGCGAGTTCAAGCCGTCCTTTGCAAGGGATATGACGGTGCCTGCCAGCGCGGTGATAATCCAGGCGCCAATTAGTATCACGCCTCCCCACCCAAGCCAGAGAATCAGGCGCGGCTTGCGCGCAGCCGGTTGGGCTGGCCGTTCCGCGTTCATGGCTTGCCGATCGTGGGCTGGCGATCGAGGGAGACCGTCAGCAAGATGCCCGCCATGGCAGCTTTCATAAGGCCGTTTCCAGGTGGCATGGGGAACCTTCAACTTGCGCTTCCTGTTCCCCGAAGCGTACGGCAGGAACGTATTGGCGATTCGCCACCATTGCCTGCTCCACCTGTCGGAGAAGCGTGCGCGCCTGCCGGGCCGAGCGCTGACGCGCCGTAAGCACCAACCCGGCGAACCTAAGGGCCCGACCGCGACAGCCCACCCGCAAGATCCGGGACACAGTCCCTGGTCCCGTCCCACTCAGCTCGGCGATGAACCGCAGTGACAAATGCTGGAGCTGCATCGGCTGGAACCGGTCATGCCGGAAGTGCATGCTCAGGCTGCTGGGGAGCAATTGGTTGCAGGTGTTGGACGATCCCGTCTCCAGCCACCAGTTCGGGGTCACATCGCCCGTCGCCAGCATCTGGCGATACAGCGGCGTGCTCGGGTAAATACGCAAGAGGCGCATGTCGTAGTAGGAACACGGAACGTACTTGAGCTGCTCCAGCGTCGTTTCCAGTTGGTCCGGGTTGTCGTGTGGCAGGCCGACCATGATGAGGGCAACGGTCTGGACGCCCAGTTGATTCGCCCGCTGGACGGCATCCACGAATGGCTGCTGCAAGTTCTGATACTTGCTGACGGCGGCGCAGTTGTTGTCTTCGACGGACTCGACGCCGACCGCTACACCCAGGCAACCCGAGGCTGCCATCTCCTCCATCAGGGTGCGGTCGCAAAACTGATCCACCGTGACCATGGTGACAAACCGCCGCCGCTTCCGCCGGAGCAGCGCCAGCAGGTCCACCGCGTATCGGCGATGCGCGAGAAGATTGTCGTCCGTAAATTGCAGGAAGGCCCGCGGATAAAGCCCGGTCAGTTGGTCAATCTCCTGTTCGAGCACGTCCAGCGGTTTCGTGCGATACGGGCCCATATACCGTGAACTCACGCAGAACGAGCAGCGGTGGTTGCAGCCCCGGGTGGCGAACAGGGATGCGGGCGTGAGGTACCGCCGATTCCCGAAGAACCGATAATCCACCGGCGTCATCCGCGAAGGCGGCGTCGGCGAGCCTTCGTATCGGCCTTTGAGTCTGCCCGCCAGAAGATCCTCGCAGACGTCCGGCCAGATGGTTTCGGCCTCCCCAGTCACGATCGCGTCGGCGTGGCGCCTGGCCTCCTCCGGACAGATGGTGACATGGATGCCCCCCAGGATGACCCGCTTCCCCGCGGTGCGCAGGGCGTCCGCATGGTCGTACACCGCCTTGGAGTTCTGGGTCGAAACGGAGAATCCGAAGGCGTCCCCTTCCAGCCGGATTGGGTCGGTTTGCTCGTCCACCAACGCCGTCTCAATGGCTTTGGGGGTGACGGCGTGCAAGACCGCGAATGGAACCGGAGGTTGCGTGAGGTAGGACATGGAATCGAACCGCTGCAACTCCTGCATGATGTTGACGAAGACGAGTTTCATAGCTTCACCTTAAACGTTTGGCGCTCGGGAGCGTTAATCGAAAGGAATTCGGCGGGCATTGACGCAGATGATGAATCCCGCTCTGCGCTCTGCCCGCGTCTCCGCGCATAGCGCGCTTTAACCTCAAACGCGAAATTGTCGAGCACCGAGAGGCTGATCGGGTCACCATTGAAAGCCAGTGTCAGGCTCAGCAACCCTTCGCGCTGAGCCACTTGGTGGAACTGAGCCTCAGCGATCTTGGTCGGCATGCACTCGAGCGGTCCAACGCAAACCACACCATCAATGTTTTGCTGCCGCCATTCGTGAACTGCGCCGCCGACCGTAAGCAGCGCCTCGCTATCGAGGCGTTCGCTCACGTAGCCGCGGGCCGCGCGGAGTGTCTCCGGGATATCCGGGCGCTTAGCCCAGCCCAGGTGGGGCGCGATGGCGGCAAAGGCGGTCGCTTCGATCCGGTGTTGCAGGTGCTCGCTGATCCGGTTCGCAATGAACCCACCGCTCTTCTCCCGCCGGCGGTAACCACAGTAGGCTACCCACTCGGCGTGGGGCGAAATGCGCACCCGCAACCCGCATCGCTCAAGTTTTTGAACAATGGAGTCATTGCTGAAGGGAACAGCGCGCACATAGATCTCACCGGTCAGTTCAACCAGCGGCAAGTCACCCGGCCCGCGCACGGCAGCGAATTCGGCCCCGGCTCGCTCGAGCAAGTCCGCAATGCCAAAGAGTTTTCCCCCAAGCACCTGCGCGAGGGAAGGTCCAAGGCCGAGGTCGTTGGCGGCCGCGCGCTCGATGACCGCCAGCAACTCGGCCAGGAATCGGTCATACAGGGCCTTGGTCCTGCCCGGGTACGATTCCAGTGGTCGCACGTCCATCTGCGCCTGCTGCAAGAGGTCAGTGGCCAGGATGCCGGCGAGCGCCAGCATTTCCGTGCCGGCTGGCAGTTGATCGAAATAACCACTGTCCTTGGGCGACCAGATCTGCAACCGATCGTTCCAACCGAGGCCTTTGAGCACGATCTGGTTCAGCAGATTGTAGATGCCGAAGCGGCACGGCCCACTGCCGCTGGGCATGACATAGACCAGGCGCTCGCCAGGCATGGCCTTCTCCAAACGTTGGATGAGGGACCCAAGTGTCAACGGCATGGGCAGGCACTCCTTGCCCGAGGTGTAGCGGCGCCCGAGCCGCAGCGATTCGGCGTCCGGCTCCGGCAGAGCCTCAGAATCCAGACCGAGACCTCGGAACAAAGCAGCCACTGCCTGTGACGACGGCCCCATGTACGGCACAAGTAATTTGGCCGTTAAGCCCTTTCGGTTGGCGAACTCCTCAAAGCGATAATCACTGAAGCGCAGTGACCTGAGATCATTCAAAGATTCGATCCGGGTCGAGGCTTGGCGGTGCTCCTCCACGCAGTGGAGGAAGGCTTCGACGCGCGTGCGGGTGCCCGCGTCGCCCGCGTGTCCGTCGGTCTCGATGACTGCGAACGGTTTGCCCCCCATCACCTGGGCCGTGAAATGCAGATTAAAGCTGTCGGGTCCGCAGGAGTAATTGCTGCAGTAAAGTGCATAGACGCCTGGGTCACGCCGAGCCTGGTGGGCCGCGCGCAGGATGTTGTGAGCATAGCCCCAATACATTTCCTGGAACAGCAGAGCCGGGTCGGTCACCGCATAGCAATCCACCGGTATGCCGATAGCTCCTTGCTCGCGCAGAATTGCGGGCACGTTCGAATTGAGAACCTTCTCGTAAATGGTGTAGGTGCGGCCGAGCACCACCACCGGCACAATGCTCTTTTCGCGGCAAAACTCGAGTGCGCGGCGGCCCAATTCCAGGCAACCTCCGTCGAATTGCCCTTGGAGAACCACGCCCTCGCGCCAGGCGTCGCGCCATTCCGTTTTGGTCAGGCCCAGTTCTTTGGCCAGCGATTCACACCCGCGGAGGAACTCAGGTGACTCGAGGTTTGCCGCTCCAAATTCAAGGCAGGGGCCAGCAGCCGGCTGCGCCCGGCTCCGCCCGGATTGCCCGGTGGTTCTTCGACCAACCCGCGCAGGAGATCGGGGCTGGCCTGCACAATCGGACAGACCACCGAGCAGCGCTGTTTATTGACACGCGGCACGCTCTGCAGCATCGGCATAAAAACGTGTGCCGCCCTGGTCCTGGCCATTTCCGACGCAACCCCGTGGAACATTTGCATGGGGGCGCAGAACGGTACGTTCGCCGACCGAATCCCGGCTTTCAGGGTCGCCTGGCTGGCGCCCACAACATTCTCCACGTCAAATCCTGCCCGGTGGAAGAAGGCGGCGAAGAACGGGAGCAAGCCCTTCAGCATGAACGTTTCACTGAGCGCAATGCGTGGTTTTCCGCGCGCGACCGTGAAGGGTTCGACCAAGCGGTGCAGCAGTTCCTCCCGCTCGCGGAACGGATCGGGCGCATGGTCCGGCAACTTCTTCTTGCGCGTGCCTTTGTCGTGGAGCGCGCAGCCGCCGCCCCAAGTGAAGATGGATCGCTGATTTCCGGCCAGGGTGCGCAGCCGTTCGATTCGGCAACGGTTCCCGGCGCCGCCACAGCCGGTCGTCGCGCAACACACAAAGCTGTCCTTCTGTTCGACGGCTGCGCCCAGAAAACGGCTCAGGTCCAGCGCCGTTCGGCTCGCCGCTTGCAGCTCGCGATTCGCCAGCAACGCAATGCCCAGCGCCCCGACCGTGCCCGGGCTGGGCGGAACAATGACCTCGCTTCCGGTCTGCCGCGCCACGGCTGCCGCCAGCGCGTCCGCGGAAAAGGGCATCCCCTGGCAAAAGATGACCCGCCCCACGGACCGGTTCCCCTTCACCCGGTTCAAGTAGTTCTTGATGATGGAGTCGTACAGACCGGAGATGATCGCAGACTGATCCACACCCGCGGATACGGCTTCATCAATTACTTCCGCCATGAAGACCGAGCAATGCTGCCCCAGCGATACGCCCCAAGGCGCCGCCGCCGCCGCTTTGCCCAATTGCTGTACATCCTGGATCCCGCTGAATTTGCCCCCCTGCTCCTCGATGAAAGAGCCCGTTCCGGCGCTGCAGGATTCGTTCATCGAGCAATCAATAATCCGCCCTTCCGCCAACCGGATGTACTTGGCATCCTGCCCCCCGATCTCGAAAATGGTGTCCACACGCGGGTCGTAATGCAGCGCGCCCGTGGCATGCGCCACAATCTCGTTGACAATGAAGACAGCATCCTTGCCGTAACAGGATGTCAGCAACGATCCCGCAATTTCGCGCCCGCTGCCCGTCGCGCCGAAGGCGACGACAGGATGCAGTCCCACCGGGCCAGACTGAAATCTGGCGACGAGTTCCTTGGCGGCCCCAACCGGATTCCCGAGCGTCTGCCGATAAGCTTCCCAGACCATGCCGCCTGTGGTGGCATCCAACGCGACGAGCTTTGAACCCGTGGAGCCGATGTCCAAACCGAGCACAATCTTATGCGGGCCGCCGTTGAGTGAAGCCCAGCCCGGCGACGGTATGCGGCCCACCTTGTCCAGCCATTCCGCCAAGGCGGGCAACTGCTCGAGTTTCACCTCCTGGCGGGGGAGCAACAGGTGTTCGAGCGCCGGCAAGGGCGAAGGCTTCTCCGCCGCCACCAGCGCCGCGCCCAGCGCCTCAAGACAGAGCGATTCCTCCTCGCCGAGGTCCATCAATCGCATGCCCTGCTCCGCAAGCCTCCGGGCAAACACGCGCCGGACCCGGGGGGACCGGCTGACGCCGCCGGTCAAGAGGACCCGGGCGGGTGTGACCCCGGGCCGGCTCAGGACCAGAGTATTCTCACAGACCGCGTCAAAGAGCCCGGCTAGGATGCGCACGCGGTCCTCGCCCTTGTTGGCCAGATGCGTCATGTCGGTTTTCAGGATCACGGGGCAGCGGCCCGAGAGCGGATCAGCGTCCTCGACCTCGGCACACATTTTCCCCGCTTCCTCAACCGTGAGCGAGAAGCGTTCGACAAGTTGCCGGAGGAAGTTGCCTGTACCCTGGGAGCAGCGGCTATTCTCGCGAAAAACCGCCAGTTCGTTTGAACGCATTTCCAGGACCGAAAAACCGTGACTGCCGATGTTGACTATGGTCGCGGGTTCGTTGTCGCTGAGGAACCGGAAGCCGCGGATTTGGGCCTGTTTGCCGGGAACCTGGGGCAGCCGCACCTGGCTGGCAAAACGGCCCGTGATTGCCGCCCCTGCGGCGGTGGACCAATCCCACCGGGTGAGCAATTCCTGTAGCGTTGCTCCGGGCTTCTTGCCGTGCTCCATCACCTCGCGTCGGCTGACCTTCAGGATCGGCCCGGCCTTGAGGATCTCCACGATCTTGATGGTCTCCGCGCCGGCATCGATGCCGATGTAGCGAGGGGCTGGAGGTACGCCCTGCGTGAAGTTGTCTGCGACAATTCGATCGGCCTCAATAGCTGCTTCCATAACTTGACGGATAATACCTTCAAGTTTCACCTAGCTCATAATTGATATTCGTTTTTCCGCTATTAAGAAAAACAATACCCGCGCATGGACTGGAAGGTCGAAATCGGCAGGATCATCGTGTGGGCCGGGGATTGTGCACGCGGCGGATTGGCGGCGTCCGGCGCCCTAGCGCCGTAACAGATTCAACTTCAGGCGCAAGCGCTCGAGTTAGAAAACTCGCACGCGAAACTGGCGAGCAGAAAGCCAACGGCGTCATCTTACGGCCACGGTCGCGCCGGCGCTGGACCGAAGCTGCTTCAGCCTCCTGGCCTTATCGCGCGGGCGTCACCTTAGGCAACACGACGCCGTGGCGCGGCGCCGGGGTCTGGAACAGGCCGGCGAACTCGCCGCAGCCTGCTCGAGCGAGAAGAAGACCGTGGTGGACACCATCCAGACCTTCCCCTTCCCTCTCGAAGCCATCTGCAAGCTCGCCGCCCTCCAGGGCAAACGCTTCGCCGTCATTGCCGATGATGGTTCCAGGACACTCGCCCTCGCCTGGGACCCTCCGCCGTTGCTCCTTCTGATCTCGGGCAGAAGGGGTTCAACTGTCCGCAGGTTTCCGAGCATGTTCAAGCCATTCCACCGCCTCAGGCTTGCGGCGCGCCTTGCGCGGCTGCCGCCTCGACGGCCTCGCGTTTCTTGTCCTTTCGCTCCCAGTACCACGCGATCAGGATGCAGAGCTCGAACAGCGCGTAGATCGGGACGGCCATCAAGACCATGGTGATAACGTCCGGGGGAGTCAGGATGGCTCCCAAGACCCCGCTGATCACGACGACATAGGGCCGGCCGTTGGCGAGCAGGCGGTAATTCAGCACACCGATCTTCACCAGCGTCAGCACCAGGACCGGCAGCTCGAAGCCGATGCCCATGGCGAGCATGAACTTGCAGACGAATCCCACGTAGTCTTCCGCGCGCCACTGATTGGCCGTGAAGCTGAGCCATTCCGCATACTGGACAGAGGCGGTCAGCGCGATCGGCACCAGGACGAAGTAGCAGAAAGAGATCCCACAGAGGAACAGGCCAAGGCCAAATCCCAGGCCCCGATAGACGTATTTCTTCTCGCGCATTTTGAGGGCGGGAAAAACAAACTGCGCGATGAAGTAGAAAATGAAGGGGGAAGCGACTACCAGCCCCCCATAAAAGGCGACCTTGGTAGCCACAATGAAGGAGCCGGCGGGACTCAGGTTGATGATCTGAACGTCGAGGCCCGATCGAGGCAGGTTATCGGGCTCGGGCTGAGCGCGCCAGACCATCACCTGGTTGGTGCCTTGGAGAGAGGGTACAAGCTCCAGGCGAACGGAACGGTTGGTGCCTACGACGGACGCGAGCGGGTCGTTGGCGGTCACCTGGATAACGCTCAACTGGTTCGTGCCGAGGAGGACCTTGACGCTGGGCGCCCTGGAGGAATGAACGGCCGGTGCCCGGTTGAGGGGCCACTCCAGGACCCTGATCACGTAGTTGCCGCCGAGCAAGCAAGCGAGCATGGCAACGCCCGCGGCGGCAGCGCTCTTGATGAGCACCCAGCGCAGGTCTTCGAGGTGCTCGAGGAACGACTTCACCGGCCCGCCTTCCTCCTCTTCCTGCTCGTCAACGCGTTCGCCTATAGGTTCATCGGCCATGGCAGAAACCGTGTAGCGGATCAGTCGTTGGTGCCGGGAGCAGATTAGACGCTAGGGTTCGGAGATATTGAAACCGCGCCTCTGCTTGGGAAGCGCGAAGGCTGGGACTCTACCGCTTTTCCTCGCCCGGCCTCTTCGTGAACGGACTGAAAAGGTCAATCGGCACGGGCAGAAACGTCGTCGTGTTATGTTCGCTGGAGATCTCCCGCATCGTTTGCAGGAAGCGCAGTTGCAGCGCGATGGGCTCCTGGCTTATCATCGCCGCCGCCTGTACCATCTTCTCCGCCGCCTGAAATTCGCCCTCGGCGTTCACGATCTTGGCGCGGCGTTCGCGCTCCGCCTCGGCCTGCTTGGCCATCGCCCGCTTCATGCTGTCCGGCAGCGCGACGTCCCTGACCTCCACGGTGGTCACCTTGACGCCCCAGGGCTCGGTCTGCCGGTCAATGATCTCCTGCAGCTTCTGGTTGATCACCTCGCGTTGCGACAGGAGGTCATCCAACGGCGCCTGGCCCAGCACGCTGCGCAGCGTCGTTTGCGCAATCAGCGAGGTAGCCTTCCAGAAGTTCTCCACCTTCACCACCGCCGAGACCGGATCCACCACCCGAAAGTAAATCACGGCATCCACCGTCACCGGCACATTGTCGCGGGTCATTACCTCCTGTTTGGCCACGTCAATCGTTACCACGCGCAGATCCATTGTCACCATGCGGTCAACCACCGGGATCAGCAGAATCAGGCCCGGCCCCTTCGCCCCCTGCCGGTGCAGTTTCCCGAGCCGGAAAATCACGCCCCGTTCGTATTCGCGCAGGATCCGGATCGCTTGCGGCAATACGATCGCCGCGAGAACAATTGCGGGGATGAGCCACCGGCCGAGGCCGCTTAACAGTTGAGTAAGTTGTTCCATAGGGTCAGCGCTGCGCTTTGCTTCGGACAACGCGCCTCAAACCGCCCTCGGCGTGATAGCGCCCAATCAGGTGGGAACAACACCGGGACGAAATCCCGGCTCGCACAGGTGGACTCCCCGCCGTCGGGCACTTGATCCGAAGCGTCATTGCGCCAAAGCAACTCAATTCCTCGGATGGCGGCCCGACCATCCGGTTTGTCCTCCGACAGCACACGCCGTCGGACCCTTGGCTGAGGTGCCCAGGGCGCCTCAACCAACACACCATCACCCGGGGTGCGCCCCGTCGTCAAGCCTGCGCTCGAGATTATTGCTCGGGTGCGAACCGCTTCCTTACCCGTGCGCCTGCGTTCGGTGGTGTCAGATTCCCTTGAATATTCTGCCGCCGCTTGGCGCCGTGATTGTCGCCCGGTTTCCGCGCTCAGGTTCCAGGCGGTGGAAACTCCAGTCCGTATTGGTGTCCAATCTCCATCACGCGGGGAATGTCCTGCTGCTGTTGCGGGCTCAGCGCGCCGATTTCCTCGAAGAACCCTTCGAATCCCGCCGGTGTGATGACACACAGGAGCCGGCCGGACGTCTGGCCAACGTAGCGGTAGGCATGAGGTATTTCACGCGGTGCAAAGATCGTCGCGCCCGTTCGCGCGATGAACGTCTTTCCGCCGACAGTCCACTCGTATTCGCCTTCGAGAATTTGGAAGGTCTCGTCTTCGCGATGGTGGACGTGCGTCGGCGGACCCCCGCCCGGCACGTCGTGAGATTCGACGACGCTGACGCCGCCGCCGGTCTCGCGGCCGTGGATGCGAATGACCATGGGAATGCCAAGGACGTTCACCTTGCGGCCGCCGTCGTTGGGAACTTGGATCGGGTTCATGCCAGAATCGGGGTTTGGGGGCTGCTGCGATTGTTTACTTGTAAGCCACCGCCGCACTGGATGGCCCGGCGAGGTGGAAGACTTCGAAGCGTTTGAACCCAACCTCGCGACACCATTTCTTGAAGTCCGCGCCGGAGTAGTCAAAGGCCTCGCCGAATTCGATGAGCATGTTGAGCGACATGAGCAGGCCGTGGGCGTTTTCGCGGCGAGCGTCGTCAATCAGCGCCTCGATGGCCACCAGCGCACCGCCGGGCGGCAACGCCTCATAGGCCGAGCGGATGAGATGCATCTTCTTTTCCAGGTTCCAGTCGTGGAGAATCATGCCCATGGTGATGACGTCGGCCTTCGGCAGCGGGTTCTGGAAGAAATCGCCGGATGCCGTGCCGATGCGGCTCTCCAACCCCGCCGCGGCGATGTGTCTCTTGGCGATCGGCTCAACGGCCGGCAAATCGAAGCTGATGCACTTGAGGTGCGGATGCTTCTTCGCGGCTTCAATGCTCAGCAGGCCGGTCGCGCCACCCACGTCGCAGAGCGTCTGATACTTCGAGAAATCAAACTTGTCGGCGAACGCCTCGAAGTTCATGCGCGAAAGACCGGTCATCGCGCCCATGAATTGTTCCAACCGCGGCGGATCCGAGTAGAGCTCCTCGAACACTCCTTTCTGGCCGCGCTTAATCTCGTTCTGCGGCCGGCCGGTCCGCAACGCCTCGGGAAGATCGTTCCAGAACTTGAACAGCCGGGCGTTAAGCATGACCAGGATGCCCCCGATGTAACGGGGGCTGGCCTGATCGAGGAATACCGCGCCTTCGGGCGTATTGAAATACTCCGCCTGGGGGCCGTCGCCTTCCCGGCCAAGGAATTTCATCGCGACCAGGGCGTCAAAGAAGTCGGCGATGGCCCGCGGGTGCAGCTCCAATGCGGCGCCCAGTTCCGCTCCGGTGAGCCGGCGCCCCGCGAGCCGGGTGAAAACACCGAGCTCGACCGCCGTGAGCAGGACCTTGGAATTCCAAAAACCGAAAGCGGTTTGCAGTAGGGACGCAGGATCGAGCGCGGGGGCTGTGATTCGGGGCGCCGGCTGGAGACGGCCTTCGACCTGAACCGGTTCCCGTGCGTCATCCTTCAGCGCAACCGTGACGCGCAGGAAGGTGGCGGGAATGGAGGTAGTACCATTGCCGGCGCTCCTGTTCTCGCGCGCGAACAGCTCTTCCAGCTCTCTCTGCAGTTCCGCCGCCCGACCGTTCTTTTCCGCGGCTTCAAACGCATTCATGGTCGGCCCATAGTATTTCCTGAAGAGCGCCACGAACTCGGAGGGCGTACCGGGGAAGTTGAAGGTATAGGTGTCCCGGACGAAGGAAATGTCCGCCCGCGGAATCCCCGCGGCAGTAAACCGCTCGATCACCTGATTCTCGATTCCCCAGGTCATCGGGCTGATGAAACCTTCCGGCGGTGGCGGCGCGTAGGCAGAGCTGATCTTCAGAAGCTGGGCCACCATCGTCGGGTCGCCGGGAATCCAGTTCCCCATAACGATCCGTCCGCCGGGCCGGGTTACGCGCACCATCTCCCGGGCCACATCAAACGGTTTCGGCGCAAACATCGCTCCGAAGATGGTCACGACGAGGTCAAATGTCTGGTCTTCCAATCCCTGCAAATGGGTTGCATCGCCTTCCTGAAACGTGCAGTTGGTGAGGCCTTGCTCCTTTGCCCGCCGGTTCCCGGCCTCAACCAGGTTTCTCGCGATGTCTACGCCCAGCACCTCGGCCCCCAGTTTTGCCTCCGGCAGCGCCGTCGTTCCGTCGCCGCAGCCGAGATCCAGAACCTTGAGCCCCGGAGTGATCCCGAGCCGGCGAGCGAGCGCCTCGCCGCTTTCCCGCATGCTCGCGGCGATACGGGTGAAATCGCCCTTTTCCCAAAGCGCTTTGTTGGGATTGATGGGCGGCTGGGGGGTGTAACGGAGATACGGCTTGAGTTTGCGGAGACCCCGAGGAAACATACGCTCCGCGTCGGTGTCAGACACCTCCGGCGCCACGATGCACTCCCTCCCTTGTTGCCAGTTCGCCGGCGTGGCCACCGGGTGGTTGGCAGTCAATTGCAGCGAATCAATCACCCGCAGCAACTCGTCAAAATTGCGTCCGGTGCTGTCCGGATATGCCAGCGTCAGTTTGACTCGCTTGTCCGGCCCAATGACGAACACCGTGCGCACCGTGGCGCTGCGGTCCGCATTCGAATGAATCATGTCATACGCCGTGGCCACCTGCCCGGTTTCATCCGCGATCACCGGGAAATTCATCGTGACGGCCTGCGTTTCGTTGATGTCCCGGATCCAGCCCCGGTGCGATTCCAGCGGGTCCAGGCTGACCGCGATTACCTTGACATTCCGCTTTTCAAATTCGCCCTTGATCCGGGCCACGGTCCCTAGCTCGGTGGTGCATACGGGGGTGAAATCGGCCGGATGGGAGAGCAGGACGCCCCAGGAATTGCCCAGCCAATGATGGAACTCAAGGGTCCCCTCGGTCGTGGTGGCGGAAAAATTGGGAGCGACATCGCCTAAGTGCAGAGACATATATATTCCTTTCTTATTCTCGTATTAAGTAGCCATGAACATTCCACCAGTCAGGTTGCGGGTCAAGGGCCAGCCTCAATTCAAAATGGAAAAGCGGGCCGCTGGCGCGGCCTGGCGACCCAGGGGGGTCAGGAAGATTGTTGTTGTATGCCGAGCTGACCGCGGGTGACGCCTAACTGGCTGAGCAATTTCAACTCGCGCCAGAGGGCGGCACCGGTGATTTCACCGCGGAGCAACTGGCGGTATCTCACCACCGTTTGCTCCACCTGGCTGGGGGATTCGTTGAGGAACTCGATGCGGAATTGGCGCACCCCCAGCGCGAGCATTCGCGAGACATAATCCGCCCCGGTCTGTGCCAGGGCGTTGAAGACGGTGTTGCGGCAGCCGACGTCGGCCTTGACCGGGTGCTCCGTGCCGACGCGGTCCCGCAGCTTTAAATCATGCTTATCGCAGGGCCGGCCGCAGTTCGTGTAGTCGGTGCCGCTGGAGAGGAACGCGCAGAAGACACAGTGCTCCATGTGGAACATCGGCATGTGCTGATGAATGGTGACCTCGAACCATTCCGCCGGCGCGGCCTGCAGCAGCGCCTCCAGTTGCTGGAAGTTGAGGTCGTAGGACGCGGTGACACGTTCCAGGCCGAAGTGGTTCTTGAAATACTCGGCGGTCAGGCAGTTGGCGATGTTGAGCGAGTAATCGCCGACGCGGCGGTCTTTGGCGAAAAAGTCCAAGTGGTCGTAGTTGCGGACCAAGTAGCCATCCGCTTCGCAGGACCGGACCTGAGCGAGCGTCCATTCCTCGCCCATCTTGAAAATCCGCGGCGGCGCCACGAACAGCTCCGCCGGCACCCCGCGCGGCGCGGAACTCCGGACGCGGGCCACGGCCTCACGATACTTCTTCGGGTCTTCAAACTCGCAATAGACCGTCTCGACGCCGCACCGCAGGGTGGCGTCAAGCTGGGCCAGTGTTCGCACCAGGACAATCAACCGGGGCGAGTTGCCGGTTGAGATGGGGTTGAAGGCCGGCGTGGTGCGCGGCGCGTGATGCGTCGTGCGATTCGAGTTAAGAGTCCACCGCTTCGGTTGCGCGCGCTGCGCTTCCAATTCAGCTACCGCCGCGCGGCGCAAGCGGTTCAGCTCGCTGACCGGCAGCATGACTTCTCCGGTCAGCAGGTTCTTCAGCTCACCCAGTTGGAACGGAGTGCCCCCGAGCCGTCCCAGTTGCTCGCGCAAACGCTCGGTTACGAGCGGTTGCTTCTGTGCCCGGGCCAGCGGCATCAGTGAGTCCAGGTGGACGACGTGTCCCAGCTCATCGCGAGCGATCAGGCTAAGCGGCCTGCCCGCCAGGCCATGAACCTCCATCGCGATCGGCCGCTGGAATCTCGGCGTTTCCCCTTCAAAGCTCTGGCGGAGACGCCGTTCCAGCTCTGGATCACTCGTCTTCCAAAGCTTATCCCCGGCGTGCACGCGGGCAAAATCAATGTCCCCACTGCCAAACGACAGTAGGACAGGCGTCCCGCCTGTCCCCGTCGAATCCTGCCTGCCGCCCCGCTCTCTCCGTGGCCCCCGTGGCCCCCGAACGGCTTGAATCTCATAGACTCTCCCCCCCTCTTCCGGCTCCTCGGGGCGGCCCGCGTCAAACACGACACCGTCGCCCGGCTTCAATGGTCCTTGCAGGCTGACGGCCACCCGTTCTCCCTCGACTCGGGTGACCTCGCCGAGGTAAACGCCCCGCTTCTTGCCAAAGTGCCCGTGCACGAGCTGCTGATTGTTGGTGCCACGAAACCAGCCGGTGTAAAGGCCGCGCGAGAAAGCCATCTCCATTTCGTAGCGGGGGTTCCGGGAATCGGTGGTCGCGTGGTTCAACCCGGAAGCGCCGGAGGGCGGTGCCGCGCTCGGCGCGATGGGTTTGGCCTCGCCATGCACGGACGAAGCCTCGGCGCTGCCGCGCATTCGGTCCAGCGCCTGGCGATAGATGCGGGTGATGTTCGCCACGTACTCGGGAGACTTGAGCCGTCCCTCGATCTTGAGCGAGGCAACGCCCGCCCGCACCAGTTCCGGAAGGACATCCAAACCGACAAGGTCCTGCGGGCTCAGAAGATACTTCCGATCCCCGAGTGGGACCGCCTGGCCGTCGGCGATCAAATCGTAGGGCATCCGGCAGGCTTGGGCGCATTCCCCGCGATTAGCCGAACGGCCGCCGAGCGCTTCACTAGTAAGGCATTGGCCGGAGTAAGCCACGCAGAGCGCACCGTGGATGAAGACTTCGAGAGGGAGGGAGGCTTGATGCGTGAAACGTGAAGCGTGATGCGTGGTGCGTGGTGCGTGGTCCGGAGCTTCGGCGCTGGCGGCTGGTCCCTGAGCTTGGGCACCCGACACCTGACACTCGTCTCCCGCCATGATCCTCGTGATTTCCTTGAGCGAGCATTCGCGAGCCAGGACCACGAGGTTGCAGCCCAATTCGCGTGCAAACTCGACGCCGGCCGCACTGGTAATCGTCATCTGGGTGGAAACATGGATCGGGAAATCGGGCGAGAGCTGCCGAATCAGCCGGCAAATGCCGACATCCTGCACGACCGCGGCGTCCACCCCGGCGGCGATCATCGCGCGCACATATTGTTCTGCCTCCGCCATCTCGTTCTCGAAGACGAGGATATTGAAGGTGACGTAGCCCTTGACACCGCGCCGGTGCAGGAAATCCATCAGCTTCGGCAGGTCGGCTTCGGTGAAGTTGTTGGCCCGCATACGCGCGTTGAACCTCTCCAGGCCGAAGTAGATCGCATCGGCGCCGTTCTCGACGGCGGCCCGGGCGCATTCCCAGTCCCCCGCTGGAGCGAGCAACTCCGGAAGAGGGAGGGCTCCGCGGGGCGGAGCGCTTCGCTCCGGCCGGGCAACCAAACTGGATTGAGCGCTGTTCATCAGCAGAATACAACTTAGTCCGCCATTACCGGCGAACCAACCTTATTTGGGTAGGGACGTTTCACCGAAACGTCCGCGCCGGACGCCTCGGCGAGCTGCGCGGGAAGGGTGATCCAGCCCCACTTGCCGACAACCTCGGCTGGCATCACGCTGCCACCAAGTCGGCATTACGCCTGGATTCTGCACCCAAGACCTCCCTGCCGCCGATCACCCGGAAGGCACTATACGGGGCGGCGGGGCTTTGACAAATTGGGTCTGGCGCAAGTAGATCGGCACCAGGGCTTCGCCCGGAAGGAAGTCGGTTCGTCCCCACGCCAGCCGGCCTAGCGTTGCAGCGCGGGGAAAGAGCACGCGGCTGCTCGCAAACGCGCTGGCGGCTTCGGGTCCGATAAGAGCGCCGCCGGCCTGAACACAGGCGCGAACTTCCGTCAGGGTGGCGAGGCGCAACGGTTCGACTTCGCGACGCGCCTCCGCGCTGAGGTCATAGCCGGCGAGATAGAAATCACCGCGTTGCGCATCAATCACCACGTGGATGCGGCCGCAGATGCCTTCGGCTTGGGCTTGGGCGGCCAGGCACTCCGCGCTGCTGACCCCGAGGAGCTTCACGTCGCGCGCGAGCTGCCAGCCTTGTGCCAGCGCGATGGCGGAACGAATCCCTGTGTAGGACCCGGGCCCGAGGCCGACCGCCAGGCATTCGATTTGCGCCCGGTCAAGCTGCGCCGCCCGCAGAGCGTCCTCCACCAACCCAAGCGACTTCGTCGAGCGAGCGTTCGTCTCGACGACTTCGACCGAGGACATGGGCGCGCCCGGGACATTCCCGCTCGTCTCGACGACGGCGACACTGCGCTGCGCGGAAGAAAACTCAAGCGCCAACATCTTCATAGCTGATGCGTCGCTCAGTTTCGCTGAGCACCTCAATTCGGACCCAACGCAGGCGGGCCTGGTCTGTGGTCCGTGGACTGCGGACTGTGGACTGCGGACTGTGGACTGTGGACTGTGGACTTCCCACGTCCAACCATCTCTCCGCCCACTCGATTACCGTGACACCCGCCGGGTTCAGGTATTCTTCCAGGCCCGCAGCGACGATCTGGTCCCAGGTGTCGAGCCGGTATAGATCCAGATGAAACAGCGTCAGCCGGCCGCCCGCATAGATGTTCACCAGCGCAAAGGTCGGCGAACGCACGCGTTCGGTGATACCGAGGCCACGCGCCAGTCCCTTGACGAGCTGAGTCTTACCTGCACCCAGATCGCCGCACAGGCCGATGACCATTCCAGGGGCGGCCTCGCGGCCCCAGCTTTCCCCGAGGGCGGCGGTCTCGGCAGCGCTATGCGAAATGCATGTAGCCATGGGTAGTCAGGGGCCGCGCGCCGTGTTTGTCCCGGATCGTGATTCCCTCCCCCGCTTTGATCTTTCCTATGCAGGTTAGCAATAGCTTGGGGAACTGTCTCCGCCAGGCGTCAAGCAGTGGCACCGCGTCGCGGCTGCCGACCGTGAACAGCAGTTCGAAGTCCTCGCCGTCGGTCAAAGCGGCCAGCAAGGCGGGTTTAGCGGAAGAGCCCGCTTTGGCGGCGCGGCGGGCCTCGCGGCTGACCGGGATCGAGGCGGCATGCAGTTCCGCCCCCACGCGGCTGGCGGTCAGAATGTGCCGCAGGTCGCCGGCCAATCCATCGCTGACGTCGAGCATCGCATGCACTTGGCAATGCTGCGCCAGCCACCGGGCCTCGGCGAGACGGGGCTCGAACTCGAGATGTTTGCCGGCCAGCGACCCGCCCAGTTCCCCCGTGACAAAGATCGCGTCGCCCGCTTCCGCCCCGGATCGCAGGACGCCTTTCCCGCGCGGCATAGTGCCCAGCAGCGCGACCGAAATCAGCGTGCCGCCGGGATTGGTGGTCGTTTCGCCCCCGACAATGGCTACGGCGTGGCGGCGTGCCAGTTCATTCATGCCGCAGTAGATCGCTTCTACGAACGCGGGCTCGAAGTTCCGGGGCAGCGCGAGGGTTACCAGCGCCGCGGTCGGCGTCCCGGCCATGGCGGCAATGTCGCTCAGGCAGCGGCCCAGCGCCTTATGGCCGATCTTTTCCGGCGCGGTCGCCGGCGTGAAATGGACGCCCTCGACCACCGCGTCGGTTTTGAACAACAGGAACCGGTCCGGCCAGCCCGCTTCCAGCACCGCGCAATCGTCACCGGGTCCGACGACCACCGAGGCGTTGGTCGGCAGCGAGTGCGTCAGGCGGCGGATCAGCTCAAACTCGTTCATGGAGGGACCAGTACTCCTGGAGCATGAGACTGCCGAAATTGAGCGCGTTGAACATCGCGTGAGCGGCGATGGGCGCCAGCAGATTGTCGGTCCGTTCATAGAGAGCCGTCAACGCGAGGGCCAGCACCATGAGCGGCACCAACGTAACGGCGTTCGTGTGCACCGCCGCAAACAGC
The DNA here is from genome assembly GCA_964625855.1 of uncultured Verrucomicrobiota bacterium. Lineage (GTDB taxonomy): Bacteria > Verrucomicrobiota > Verrucomicrobiia > Limisphaerales > UBA8199 > JAPLUA01. The sequence continues at coordinate 143,476 of CAZVFC010000010.1, forward strand.
AGCGCCGTCCCCCACAAAGCCAGCCGGGGGAATCCCGCTTGCTTGATGGCGGGATAGAGAATTCCCCGGAACAGCATCTCTTCTGCGACGGGCGCCAGCAGGATCGCTGTCGCGCCCAACCCGAGCCGATCCCACCAGGACGCCGCGACCCGCAAAGCATGCACTGCGGGCTGCTCTTGCGGCTGGAGCTTGAGGTGTGGCAGGTGAGTCATCAATTGGCCGCAGGCTTGTTGCAGTCCCCAGCCCACGGGCAGAAAGATCACAGCCACCAGAATTCCCAGCAGCACCGCCCGGCTCCAGTGGTTCCTGAACCCGAAACCCTCCGCCCAGGTCACCTGATGCTCGCGCAGGAACCGGATCATGAAGACCAGCCCGGCGCCTTGAAAACTCAGCGAGGCAACCACCATCCGGCCAATCGAAGCGTCTGTGCTTCGGGCGCCCGCCAGCCGGTCCATCCAGGCGCCGGCGAACAGGCCGGCACAGAAGCACACCAACACCGCCAGGAGACGACGCTCAAATGTCTCCAACCGCCACGGCTTGTTGAGCAGAACCAGGGTGGCACCCAGGCAGCCGAGCGAGAACGCCGCCAGGGGCAAAATGAGCTTCGCGACGAACCCTCCCGCGGCCCAGGGACGATGCCACAGGCTGGGCAACAAGGCGCCGGCAAAGATGCAGATGAATACGCTCAACAGCAGGCGCAGGATCGCATCCGGCTTCCAGGGTTTCGCTGACAGCATGAAGCCAAGCTATCCCAGCGCGGGTGGGGTGACGATGGAAAAAAGGGCGGGCGGGTTGTGCAGGGGGTCTGGCGGGTGAAGGGCGCCAAATCCGAAACCCGAGATCCGAAATCCGAAGGAGGGCCGAAGTCCGAAATCCGAACCCGGGCTGCTGTGCTGGCCGAACGGCGGGTGGTTCGGGTCTCGGGATTCGGATCAGGGTGACGAGCGGTTGGTGGGAGTGGTCAAACACGCCCGTTTTTGCCACAGAGCACAAACCGGGCTATCGTTGTCCAATGAACAAGGCTGCGGTCGCGACCCTTGCGCTGGTCTGCGCGTTAGGTTTGGCCGCGTGCCGCCAGGAAGCAGCGAAGCCGAAATCTAAAGAGAATGTGACCGCCAATTCTACCATCGCCGAACCCGCGCACACCAACCGGCTTGCTCAGGAAAAGTCGCCCTACCTCCTGCAACACCAGCACAACCCTGTGGATTGGTTTGCCTGGGGCGGCGAAGCGTTTTCCAAGGCAGAGCGCGAGAACAAACCGATCTTCCTGAGCATCGGCTATTCGACCTGCCATTGGTGCCACGTCATGGAACGCGAATCGTTTGAAAGCGAGGAAACCGCGGCGTTCCTCAACGCGCACTTTGTCAGCATCAAGGTGGACCGGGAGGAACGGCCGGACGTGGACAAGATCTATATGACCTTCGTCCAGGCCACGAGCGGCCAGGGCGGCTGGCCGCTGAATGTCTTTCTCACGCCGGACCGCAACCCCTTCTTCGGCGGGACCTACTTCCCGCCGGACAACCGCCAGGGCCGGCCGGCATTCCTGCGAGTCCTGCAACAGGTTCAAGAGCTTTGGGAAACCAGGCGCGAGGCACTCACCAGCTCGGCGCACGATATCCACGCTCGCCTGGCGCAGGTGGGCGTTGCTAATGGACCCCCGTCCGGGCTGGTCTTGACCTCCGACGTGCTGCAGGAGGCGGGCGCGATGCTCAAGGGCTCCTATGACCCGAGTCACGGTGGCTTCGGCGGCGCGCCCAAGTTCCCCCAGCCGAGCCAGCCGCAGTTCCTGCTCCGCTATGCTCGACGATTCCGGGACGAGGATGCCGTAGGTATGGTCTTGCACACGTGCGACCGGATGGCCGCGGGGGGCATTTACGACCACCTGGGCGGCGGCTTTGCGCGCTACTCGGTGGACGCCGAGTGGCGGGTGCCGCATTTCGAAAAGATGCTCTATGACAATGCGCAGTTGGTGCAGTTGTATCTCGACGCGTACCTGGTTAGCGGCGAAGACCGCTACGCGGACGTCGCGCGCGGCATTCTCGGGTATGTGCTGCGCGACATGACACATCCCGAGGGCGGCTTCTACTCCGCCGAAGATGCGGACAGCGAAGGCCACGAAGGCAAGTTCTACTGCTGGACGCGCGCGGAACTGGCGGATTTGCTTGCGCCGTCGGAGTTCGCAGTGGCGGCCCGCTATTTCGGGGTAACCGATCAGGGCAACTTTATTGATCACAGCCACCCTGCCCCGTTGTCCGGCCAGAATGTGCTCAGCATTGTTGATCCCCTGTTGTCGGAGGGAGAGCGGGCTTTGTTGGCATCGGCCCGAGGCAAAATGTTCGCCGCGCGCTCCCGCCGGGTGCGCCCGCAGCTCGATGACAAGACGCTCGCCTCCTGGAACGGTCTGATGCTGGGCGCAATGGCGCGCGCCTCTGCCGTCCTGGGTGACGCAACCTGCTTGCAGGCGGCCGAGAGGAATCTGGCCTTCCTCCAGGCCAGGCTTTGGGAGGCCAGCACCCGGACACTGTATCACCGCTGGCGCGAGGGGCAGCGTGACACGGTGCAGTTGCTCGCCGGATACGCCTTCCTGCTTTCGGGCGTGCTCGAGCTGTATGAGGCCACCCTCGAGCCCCGGCACCTCGAATTCGCCCTCGCCCTGGCCGAGGCCATGCTCACGCGGTTCCAGGACGCCGAAGAAGGCGGCTTTTGGCAAAGCCCTCCCGGCGCGAAGGACCTGATCCTCCGCGTCAAAGAGGATTACGACGGGGCCGAGCCTTCGGGCAACTCCGTGGCCTGCCTGGCGCTCTTGAAGCTGGGCAAAATCACCGGACGCAAGGATTTTACGCAGGCGGCGGAGAAGACACTGCGCCTGTTCGCCAACCGGCTGCGGCAAACCTCCCAGGCCGTTCCTCTGATGCTGCAGGCGCTGGATTTTTGGCTCGAGGAACCCCGGCGGGTGGTGGTCGCAGGCGAGGCCGCCGCGAAGGAAACGCGCGCTCTCCTGCGGGCCATCCACAGCGTGTATCAGCCCAACAAGGTCGTGCTCGGCAACTGCGGCGCCGTGGAAGCTTTCGCGCAGACCTTGCCGGCCAAAGGCGGGGCGACGGTTTACCTGTGCACCGGGAATGCCTGCCAGGCCCCAACGGACGAACCGGCGACGATCACAAAACTGCTAAAATAGCTCCCCTCTCTCCCACCCGCCTGCCCCTCACCTTTCCCGCCAGCCGCCGCAAGGTGACAAGCGAGCGCCGGCTCTGATATTCCCTGGCCCGCAGGAAATGCCAATCACCCGAAGTGCGGGCGTGTCACTCGCTGCACTTCCTTCTCCTCCAAGACACTTTTCTGCCCCCATATTTCTGTCTCGACCTCCTGAATCTCGGGCAGGCCCGAACCTGGGCATGGCTGACTCGAATCGAGACAACTTCAAGTCGTCTCTCGGCGCGATTAGTCCCGGTCTGGCTGGAGATTCGTAGTGGCTTCAAGGCGCGCGGACGGCGCGAATGAGCGGCTGAAATTTGGAGAGAACCCTGCTCGAAGCGGGCCGTCAGTCTTCGGCAGCTCGTCGAGGCTCTAAATGCTGACACGCCACCCGGCCTGATGGCACAAGCTGTGCGTGCCTTGAATCGAACATGCTAGCGAAAGGTTGCCGTTTGTGAGATTCGAAGCCGAAGTAGGAGAGATGGAAAAACACCGCTTGGAGTACAACTTCAACCAGCTTTTTGGCCGGTTGGAGATCAAAGTCAACGAACAGGCCATCAAGAGGTCGGTTCGATTGGTTAACGAGCCAATTCTGGAGGTTTTCACCTTCACCGTTGGGCAGCAGGAGAGGTCCGACGTGCGGATCGAGAAAGAGCGCAAGCCCTTGCTCGGGTGCCGCAACCGGCTCTACGTCAACAACCGTCTCGTGCGGGTCTTCGACGGACTATAAAGGCAGGCGCCGGAACGAGGGCCAGGATGGGGTGGCTTCTGGGCCCAGTGTCGGGAGTAGATGTTCCTTGTGAGCGCCGCCGCCGATCCGCGAGCGCTCCCAAGGCTCAGATGTCGTACATCGCCACCCTCTCCGCGCTTTCATCGAGCAGTTGCTGAAAGGTAACGGCATCAGCCGTCGCGACCATTGACTGTTGCAACCTCTGCCACGCGCGCCGCAGCTCCGGCGGGCAGCCGGCATTGTTCAGCGCCGGCAGGTCAATGATGGTTCCCTGTGACGCGCGCAGTACATCTCCCAGGGTGATCTGGGCCGGCGGACGCCCGAGCAGGTAGCCTCCCCCCTTGCCACGGACGCTCCGCGCGATCCCGTGGCCTTGCAGTTCATTCAGAATCACAACGAGATACTTAGGTGAGACATTGATGGCAGCCGCCAGGTCTTCGACCCGCAAAGCAGCCTTGGCCGGATAATGCCGGCCCAGGCCAAGCACGGCACGGGCCGCATAATCGCTTCTCACGGGCAACTTCACGGTCGGAACTTAGGCGGACTCAGGCGGTGCTGCAATTAGGAAGTAGGCGCGAGCCGTTTGGATGCAGGTCAACGCTGCGACCCGCCGAGCCGCTCCTCCATCCACCGCAACGTCTTCTGCCACATCTCCTCCGTGTACACGTGTCCCTGGCCGGGATATATGACGCTCTGGAAATCATCGTGCTTGCCGTAAAGCTGGTACGCCGGCCGCACCGCGGCTGCGATCGCGCGGATGCCATCTGCCGGCGAGCCATCGTCCGCACCGCCGTTCTGGAACAGGACCGGTCGCGGCGCGATCAGCGCCACGACCGCTTCGGTGTCGAAGTGGTTCAGCAGGCCGGGAACGAAATAGTAGATGCCGTGCGCTTTGAGCATCTCGTGTTCGATCAGGTTCTGGTAGCGCGTCAGGCAGGCGATGGGCACGCCGGTTTTGATTCGTTCATCCAGCGCCATCAGCCACCACGAGCGCGTCGCCCCCATGCTCATGCCCGTCACCCCAATGCGTTCGGCGTCCACCTCCGGCCGCGACGCCAGGTAATCCAGCGCCATCAAATCATCGCGCAGCATCATCCCCCACAGCGTGCGCCCGACCCACAGGTTGAACTTGCTGGCCGTCATCTCGCCGTTGCCTCCCTTCTCGGCAGGCCCGCCCGGCCCGCGCCCGTTTCTTTCGCCGAAGCAATAGGCGTCAATCCCCAGCACCGCAAAGCCGCGCAGGGAGAAGGCGGGTCCCGGCGGCTCCGGAGTATGCTTCGCTTGGAACAGCTCTTCCTTGCCAATCTCATACTCGCCCCCATGCCAATGGCAATAAAGGATGGCGGGACTCCTGCCGGCACTCTTCTTGGGCAACAGCAGGTATCCGGGCACAACGGCGCCGGCGCCGTTATCGAATTGAAACTTCTCTATCCAGTAGGCGCCCCGGTCCTCCCGTCGGACGGTCTCCACGCTCGGCCTTTTCGGCCGGGGCGGCAGCTTGCCCAGGAGTTCCCAAAGCTGTCGCCGCACCGCCTCATGCTGGGCTTCCCAACCGGCGCGGGACTTGGGGACGCTGAACGGCGGCGCGATTTGGGATCTCGCCAGCCAGCGCAGCGCATCACTTTGGTTGGTTTCGGCCATCAGGACGTTCGGCGCGAGACATATCAGCGCCGCCAGCAATGATGCCCGGGCTTTAGTGAAGTTTCCATCCATAATCCGTGGGGTTGAAAATCGCCTGGCTCATGCGAGGTATTCTGCCCCTGCCGGCGAAGCGGTTCAACTCCCGATGGGAGAGTGCGATCGGCGTGGGGGGACAGAACGCGCCGGTATCCCGGCGATTGGTGCGGCATCACAGGCTGGCTGCCCCGGGCGGCGTGCTGGTCATCGCGGTCGCCACGGGCAGTCCCGCCACTTAACGACCGGTATATCCGACTCTAATTGACATAATGTCCGCCATAGCGGACAATACGGGCATGTCCTCTGCACCCAACATGCCGTTGCCCGCCGCGAATGCGCTGCGCAAACTGGGCCGTGACCTGGCACTCGCCCGGCGGAAGCGAGGGATTTCCACTGCCGACATGGCTGGCCGGCTCTTTGTCAGCCGCGATACGCTCTGGCGGCTGGAGCGGGGAGACCCAACGGTTTCGCTGGGCACGTTGGCGACCGAAGCATTTGTGCTGCAATTACACGGCCGTCTGGCCAGTCTTGCGGCGCCCGCAAGCGACGAGCTTGCTCTCAGCCTGGACGAGCGCCGCCTGCCGCAACGGATTCGCCGCTCCCGCACATGAGCTGGGAAGTCCACATCGAGTGGCAGGGGCAGACCTGGCTCGTGGGGCGGGTGCACGCCGCGGGGCGTGGTCCCGCGGTTTCGTTTGAGTATGTGCCGGAGTGGCTGAAGCGTGCTGACGCCTTTGCGATTGATCCTACCTCGCTCCCGCTGCAGAGCGGCGCCCAGCACAGCCCAGCGCTCTTTGGCGCCATCCAGGATTGCGGGCCAGATCGGTGGGGCCGAATCCTCATCGAGCGCGCCGTCCGCAAGCGGGTGCTGGCTTAGAAGCCGGCATTCGTGTGGTCGAGCATCGGTTGGTGCCCGTGGGCGGGCACAGTGTGGCGGTCATCACACGATTTGACCGGGCGGGCAATGTCCGCGTTCCGTTTGTGTCCGGGGCCAGCCTGCTGGGAATCGCTACAGGTGATCCGGGCGCTTACACGCTGTTGGCCGACGCCATTCGGCAGTTCGGTCATGACGTTGCGGGCGACCTGCGCGAGCTCTGGCGGCGGTTGGTCTTTTCGCTCCTCGCGAGCAACTACGACGACCACCTCCGCAATCATGGCTTCCTCATGCACGAGGCCGGGCGCTGGTCGCTGTCGCCAGCCTACGACCTGAATCCCGTGCCCGCGATAGACCGCGTCCGCGTGAGTAAGACGCCCATTAGCGAGGAGCGCGAGGAACCCAGCATTGCTCGGGCGCTGGCCGTTGCCGGACGCTTTGGGATCAAGGCCCCCGCCGCGGAAGGCATCCTGCGCCAGGTCTTCACCGCCGTATCAGCCTGGCGCCGGACAGGCCGCCGGCTGCGTCTCAAGAAGCCCACACTGGACACCTTCGCGAGCGCGTTCGAGCACGGACTGATGGAGGAAGCACGGAGTCGGCTGGCAAAGTAACCACCGCGCGGAGGGCTGCCCAATTCAGTGCCCTCAAAGACCCAGCAACAGGATGATGACGTCAATCACAAACAGCAGCACGATGGTTGCTTCCAGAATCAGCATCCAGCGATTGGCCCGGTCGCTGTTAAGCAGTTGGTAAAGGTCAGCGAGCGTCTGGAGCTTCTTATCTATGGTCCGATGCCAGTCACCCAGGTGAAACCGGGCGGCGACGTTTTCATAGATGCGGGCCAGGTGCCAATCCCCGAAGAACTTGGTGATGTTGGACAGCTCATCGCTGAACTGGGCCAGGTCTATCCGGATTTCACGCAGCTCGCGCAGCGTGCTGGCCCGCCCGCGCATCGGCCGCGCCCCCAGGTCGCGGTAGGCCCGGTCCAGCGAATCGTCCAGGATGCGGTCATAGGCCTCCAGCTCGGCCAATTGCAGGTTGGCCAGCTCCATCACATACAGCGTCTCGTCGAAATTCCGCGGCTCGTCAATGATCAGCGCCGCGTCCCAGTCAACAACCACCAGGTCGTGCTGGTAGTAAGTGAGGAACCGGCCTGTGGATTCGTCCGCCTCCTGTTTCGAGAGGTGGTCAATGTCCGGCTCCTGGGTCAGCAGGGAAGCCACCGTGCGGCGGTGGGCGCGCCACCAGGTCTCCGCGCTCAACTCCGCCTGCTCCTCGGTCACCAGCGGTGATTCGATGCAGAACACCGTGTAAGCCTCTTCCTCCTCGAGTTGGCGTACCGGTTGGACATAGTGCGACGCCAGTTCGGCGCGCACTTCCTCGGCCAGGCGTCGCACTTCCTCGCTGAGCGAGCCATTGCTGAACTGGAGATCGTGGCAGGCCACCAGGTCCTCGATTTGTCGAACCTGGAAGGGCACGCGCACGCTGATGCTGATCGCGCCCACGGGCAGGAGCTTGATTACGCGCGCGACGCGCACCGGCCCATGGGGCCCAATCCGCTCCAGCAGCGGTAACCGCACCATCTGCGGCTGGTAGAAGAAAAGCTGGCGGGGACTGCGCTTGCTGGCATCCACGACGAACTGCGCGACGGGCTGTCCCAACAACTCCCGCACCGGCTTGCGCGTCATGTCGTAAGCCACGTCAAAGGCGTAAATAAACACCACCTCACCGGCGTACTGCTTGACTCGAGGCGGGGTGGTTTTGCGCTCCGGACTCTTGGCTTGTTCGACAGACGCGCTCATACTCGCAGCAATTTACCCTACGCCCGGGCGGAAGTCCAAGCCCGAGCGCCCATCCTCGCAAGCCGCGTATTTCACGCTCGCCATGAACTGTTTAGCGGGGCGCGCTATTTCGTGGACTTACGAGAGGTTCGGCGCTGTGGATCATCCAAGCTCAAATGCGGCGCAATGTACTGGAACTTGGGCTCCAGAACCGGGCGACTGTGGTGTGGGCAGAGTGTGTCCCCGGTGTGTCTCCCATGGGGACCGCTCCCCATGGGAGACACACCGGGGTATCGCCGGCAAGACATCGGAGCCAGGCCGGGGCGCTGCCGGAGCACTGGGAGTGGAGATCCGCGCTTGCAGAGATGGTCGTCTTGCCTAAGATCCTGCTCGCCAAGGTCTTGCGTAAAAGATGCAGCTCAGACCGCGCCGGGCGGTTTCAGGAAGCTCCATGCTTAACCCATTGGCGACCAATGACTTTGCGATTTGTGCGATCTTCCCGTATCCACGAAGGTTACTCCACGGATCAATTGGCCACCGCCTATTCCCCGTTACTCCGGAACAATTCTCAACGCCTCGCCGCCTCGCGCCGGAACTGCTCGGCGACCATCCACCACGCCGATGCGACGGGGCAACCCGGGCTTGCCGCCCGCGCCGGCCCCGAGTACGTCGCCGCCATGAGCAAAGCCGAAATCCTTGCCGAGCTGCTCAGGCTCAAGGCCGAAGGACGGGCGCAAGTGTTCGAACGGCGCTGTGAACTTCAGGAGCGCGACGTCCTCGAAGGACATGGCCCGACTCTCGCGGAGAAGCGGCTCCTGGACCGGGCCCTGGCCGAGTTCGAGCAGGACGGCCAGTGCGGCGAGCCCTGGCGCGACGTGTTACGCCGCCTTCAGTCTTCGCGCCCGCGGTGACTTGCCGCTTCTACCGCATCGGGGGTGACGCCGCCATTGTCTGCGGCGCTCTTCACGCAGCCCGGGATCACACCCCGCAACTGGAATGAGGGGCGTTGTTCCGGGCCCAAAGGCGCGAACACCCTCTAGCTGCCCCAACGATCTCATAGACCAGCATCTCAGCTTCGAGGTCCAGCAATGGAGTGGGCGATCACGCGACACTCGGCATCCGGGAGTGTAAAAAGTGAGACACCGGCTGACCGGCTCGACGTAGCCGGACAATGGACGCTTAAGCCGTCTTCTTCCGTTTCGGAGCAAAGGAAACGACCTGATGCCCGGAGTCTTTCTGCCGCTTGCGAGCATCCGCGACAATCGCTTTCAGATCATAGTTGAACTTCGCCGCCTGCTGCTCCCGCGCCTGGCGCACTTGGCCCACGATCTCATCTTTCATCATAAGACTATACTCCCATCAACTCCTCCGGCGTGCAAATAACCGGGCAGACGAAGCCTTGTGTTTGGCAAGCCTTTTCAATCGCCACGGCCATCTCAGCGTTCGCGATGTGTGTGCCCCGCGGCTACCTCATCCAGCACAAACTGCGAGATATACAGGTCAAACCCGGCTCGCCGCATTTCCCACCAGTCCTTGGTGATCTGTTGGTGCCCGGCGCGAATCAAGTCGCTGCTGGGCCAAGCCGTCAGATAACTCGGCACCGTCGTTTCCAAGTAGAGTTTGGGCTTCACGCAGGGCAATTCTGGTGAGGTCCTTCGACCGCGTCAACGCTGCAGCCCTCCCTACGCCGCGGTAACCACTCGGTGACCACCGCGAGCGGCGCGCAATTGCCTTGGCATCAGCCACAGATATGCCCGCGCGTCCCGCCCCCGCCAAGCCCCCGCATCGAACCGGGTCCCCGCTCCAAATGACATGCTATGGGCCGACCCCTTTCCGGGCCGCTGTTCAGGGACTCGTTCACCCATTCCTGATGAACGGACTGCAGCTCGGCTTCCTGACGATCACAGAGGCTGTCGAGCATTTCCTGCCGTTCGTCAGGCCTGAGGGTGGGAAGACGTCCAGGATTTCAGCTTTGCTCATGGCCAAAGCGTACGCCTGGGCACGACGAAAGACAAGCGCTGCGGAAAACTTCCTTCCAGACTAGCGGCACGCTCCGCCTGTCGCATGCGAGTGCATGGTTGGGGCCTTGATCTCATTGGGGCAAACGGCTTCCGGGCAAACATGACATTCTCACGGACCGACCCCGTCACGGAACTTTGGCCTGTCTCGCTCATAGCTGGCGCACCTGGTAATACTTCTGTGGCGTGGCCGTGAAGCGCACGTTGAAGTCCGTGAACTCGAAAGGCAGCGCCGCCGGGTTCGTGGTGAAGATAGGCAGCCACTGCACCGGTCCGTTCAGGTTAGTGGCGGCCTCGATTGTGAAGGGCGTGCCGAGCCTGCCGTCATCCACGCGCATCATGCACTGCACGCTCGGCAGCGTGCAAAGGACCTTCAAGCCCTTTTCGTAGTCCGCCAGATAGATGCGGTTCCCGGCCACCGCCACGCCATACGCAGACCCGCTCGTGTCATAGCCGCCGAGCCGCACGGGGTTGGCCGGATTGCTCACGTCAATGACTTGCAGCCCCGCAGACTCGCACGCCACGCAGGCCACCGTGCCCGAAACCGCAACACCCTGCGGATAGCCGCCGGTGTTATAGCCGCCCAGGCGCACCGGACTCCTCGGATCGCTCACGTCAATGATTTGCAGCCCCGCACCGGAAGCCGCGACATAGGCCACCGTGCCCGACACCGCCACGCTATACGCTGTCCCGTTGGTGTGGTAGCTGCCCAGCAGTACCGGAGTTCTCGGATCGCTCACGTCAATGATTTCCAACCCCGCAGACGCGTCCGCCACATAGGCCAGCGTACCGGATACCGCCACGCCGCACGCAGAGCCCCCTCCATAATAGGTGCCCAAGTGAGCCGGGCTGGCCGGATTGCTGACATCAATGATCTGAAGCCCATCCCACCCAGCCCCCAAGTAGGCGAACGTGCCCGACACCGCCACGCTATAAGCCTGTCCGTTGTAGGTGGCATGGCCCCCCAGCCGCACCGGGCTGGCCGGATTGCTCACGCTAATGGTCTGGAGGCCGTAATACCAATCCGCCACGTAGGCGACGGTGCCCGAAATCGCGACGTCCTTCGCCAGCCCGCCGATGTCACAGCGCCCGAGCCAGAGTGGGCTGGCTGGCTGGCTCACATCAATGATTTGCAGGCCGGAAGCGTGGTCGGCCACGCAGGCCAGCGTGCCCGACACCGCCACCCCCGTCGCCCGCCCGCTGGTGTCATAGCTGCTTAGCCCCACGGTGCTGCTCCGATCGGTGACATCAATGACTTGCAGCCCGCCAGTGTAATCGCTTACGCAGACCACGGTGCCCGATACCGCCACGCCCTGCGCATTCCCGCTCGTGTCATAGCCGCCCAACCACACCGGGCTGGCGGGGTTGCTGACGTCTAGGATTTGCAGGCCGGCAGTGTCATCCGCGACGTAGGCGACGGGGCCCAACACCACCACGTCACATGCAGTCCCGGTGGTGTCATAACCGCCCAGGCGCACCGGACTTCTCGAATTGCTCACGTCAATGATCTCGAGGCCAGTATCCCCATACGCTACGTAGGCAACGGCGCCCGACACCGCCACGCAGTACGCAATCCCACTCGTGTGATAGCTGCCCAACAGCACCGGAATGGCCGGATTGCTCACGTCAATGATCTTTACCCCGTCACGCTCATCCGCGACATAGGCGACGGTACCTGACACCGCCACGCCACACGCAGACCAGCAGGTAGCAGAGCGGCCCAGCCAGACCGGGTTGACCGGGTTGCTCACGTCAACCAGTTCCAGACCGGCGGAGCAATCCGCAACGTACGCTACGGTCCCTGAAACCGCCACATCGTACGCATAGGACGGGGTGTCATACTCGCCCAGTTTGGCAGGACTGTTAGGATTGCTTACGTCGATGATTTGGAGCCCTAAGCCCCCAGCCGCCACGTAGGCTACGGAACCCGACACGGCGACGCTCCAAGCCTCCCCCTTTGTCACATAGCCGCCCAATCGGAACGGGGTGGCTGGATTGCTTACGTCCAGGATGATCAGCCCGGCTGACTGCGCGGCCACGTATGCACGATTGCCCACCACCTTGACGGCTTGGGCATCGCCCCGAGCGTAACTGGGCCATTTGCCTCCGAGCAGCGAAGTGATATGTGGTGGGGCGGCGCCAAGCGGCAAGGCACTTAATAGCACCCCAACGGAGAGCGCCCAACCTATCCAGTTGGGGACGCGCTTGATCATTCCCGTAGTGGTTCCATTCGATAACACTAAAGCATTGCTAATGCCAGCAGGGCGCTTCAGCGCTTCCTAGCATATCTGTTGTCTTTAAACGGCCCACTTTGCTCTCTGCGTGAGCCTCACGCACCTTGCGCTCTCCGCACGCGTTCGCAGCCAAGACCTGCCAGCTCGGCAACCCTGACCGCAGTAGCTGGGAGCGATTTACCATCCGCCTTCGCGGTAGCTGCGGCGGGAAAGACGTGATGAACCGGGGCGACCTAGCCGGTGTCGGTTCTCACTTTTTACACTCACGGGTGGTTTGCACTTGGGTGGGCTCGCGCGCTTCCCGGCCCTTCTTTTCCAGCGACACAGCCTCAGGAAGGCGAAGTATTCGTCACGTAGCCGAGCGGTTGACGACTGGTGGGCTTTTGGTCGGGGAGGCTTGCCGTGTGCTGGAGTCTCAGGCCCGCGAAGAGTCAGGACTGTTTCGTCCTGAACTGCGCCAGCTTGGAGTTGTCGATGAGCCGGTCCAGGGTTTTCAGGGTGAAGACTTTTCCTCGCGTGGCGATTAGCATCTTTTTCATGTCCTCGACTCGGACACGAAAGCCCCTGCCGGCAATGCAGGCGATGACTTGGTATTTCTGCTGGCCGTTTGGCATGTCGGCGGTGCTGAGCGTGCCGAGATGCTGGATGCGTGTTACCTTGTCACGCGCGGTGCCGTCGTCCTCGGCTATTTTGGCTTCAATGACGACCTGCGGTGCGAACTCGTCTGGGACTACGAAATCGGGCGCCTGGTCGAAACCCGGTAGCTTCTCGGCGCGCTTGGTCTTACGGTAACTGATGCCGGCCTTTGTCAGCACGTCTTCGATTGCTGACTCGAGGCTGTCCCCGACGAGGCCGCTTACGGAGTCCCGGTGGCCCGCGAAGGGACGGCCAAGGAAGCGTTCGTAAAGTAGCATGGCGTATGGGGCGCCCATAGCCGCGAGAGATCTTATGGTTTCGAGGCCGCCAGCAGTGTCAGCTTTTTGCAGTCGGTGGATGGTGACGGGATTCGCGGCAGGTGATCCTTCTTCCATGAGGTCGCAAGCGACTTCGACGAGAGCTTTGAGGCGCGCTCCTTTGAGTTCGGCGCGCTTGATAGGTCGGAGAGGCTCCATTCTTGCCCTGCGCTCCAACGAGCGCGCGAAATTCTGAGGAACGGGGACGCCCTTACGCTGCTCCGCGACATATGCCCATTCGGGCGGGGTAAAACCGAGGATTGAACGGAGGACCAGGAGGCAGAGCGGCGTGGAGCTGACGAGGTTGATAATCTGGTCGCGGGGCAATTCGGAAAAGTTGGCGGTTGTTTTCTTCAGCTCCTCGTACGCCGCTTCGAAGCAGGGGTAGTCAATGAAGCCCGGGCCTTTGGGCAGGAGGAGGAACTCGGATTCGAGGCTGGAGAAGACGGCCTCGACGAATTCATCGGGGCTGGCGAGTATTTCCTGAAGGTCGGCTTCAAAAGGATACTTCATGGGTTCCAGTTTTGTAGGGTGCAGCGGCTTCCCAAAGTTCCCAGTGCTGGCGGGACTGAGCACCGGTGTAGATCGTTCCGAGTTCTTTAATGACGGCCTCCGCGCCACCGAATTCCGTTGTCCACTTCGCTACCGCGGATGTGCGATCGGCGGTGCTGGAGGTGGCTTTCCAGTTGCCGCGAAGGTTCCATACTGCCAAGCGGATGAGGTGGCCGAAGACAATGCAGCGAGTGTCGCCTTGAGTGGCTTTGAGCTGCGCCTCCTGAAGGAGGTCAAGGTCGGCGGCGACAACCTTGGCCAGTGCCGCTGGGGTCTCCGCCAGCCAGCGGCGGGGGAATCTGCCGGTGGATCGGCAGACGAAGACTGTGTCGATGATCGAGGAGCTGGTGCCGTTGATATGGATAGACGCGCCCATCTCAGCAGGGCACGGAAGCGAGGCTGAACTGACCAAGCCGGAGTCGAGCATGGCGACGGCTATCGGGAAATAGGCGTCGAGTTGGTTGTGGTGGTAGGTGAAGGCCAGCGGCGAGCCGGGTTTCAGGACCTTGGCCATGTTCCGGAATACGCGGGACATCCCCTCGGTGAAGTGCTCCAGGGTGCGCCCCATGCTGAAGTTGCCCGTTAGCTCGTTGGCGTGCCGGGTGGTGAGACGCTCGAATTCCGGGTGCGTCGCCTTGATGAGCTTGCGGAGCCAGACGTAGCAGAAGTCCATGAGCTCGGCGTACTGGACATTGCGGAAGTAGGGAGGGTCGGTAAGGACCGCGTCGAACTTGCGGCCGTTGAAGTCCACTTCCGCGGCGTCGGCGCACTCAAGCGAAACCTGTTTGGTTTCGGCTGGACCCATGCCGTTGCGTATGTCTCCGATCCACTCGTTGGCGATGGGAACCTGGATTCTGCGCGAGCCCTGGTGACGGATTTCAAATGGGTGATGGCAGTAGGACTTTGCCTTGTAGAACTTGTCAATGACGTTGAGCCAGCCTCCGCTGCCCACAGCCGCGGCCCTTCCGCTGACGCCCAGGAGATTGGATTCGCACTGGATCAGGCCGACGGGGAAGCCATGGACTGAGAAGACGTCCAGCGATTTCAGAGCCATCGTGTCGTAACGGCAGAGCATGTTCTGGTAGCGCAGGAGGTCTGAAAGGTTCGTGGCGAGCGCATCAGCGACGCGTGGGCTTTTCTGGCGGCTGATGAGGCGACAACTGAGCTCGAGCCCGAGAAGTTGGCGGGCGTTGAACATGTCACGATAGGAGCGATAGCCCCAGCGGTGCAGGCGGTCCGTTTCGTCACCAGGCGGGATTTCGTCCTGAGGGATGAAGGAGGGCCTCATGCCGGCGAGGCGGGTTGCGGCTGTCTCGTACTTGGCAAGGTCTTCCTTGGCCGGCTTCTTGAAGAAGCGGCCCTGGTGGTGGCCACGGCACCGGTCGCAGTAATATTCGATGGCAAAGAGGCGGTGACCGGGGGCACCGGCAGCGGGGTTGGGGTAGCTGTTTTCCTCACCGCAGTGCTGGCACTTGCAGCGGTTACGCCTGGCGGTGAACTCGGTTGTGAAGGGGGCCTTGCATTGCGGGCAGGCCGGCGCCTCTTTGCGGGACCGGCTGTTGTAGAGCTCGCCGCAAACGCGGCAGACAAAGACGTTGGTTGGGTGGCGAACGTCCTCAGACAGGAGGTAATTCGGGAAAAGGTCCACCGGTTTGGCGCACTTGCGGCAGGGTGGCGACTTTACCCAGAGGAAGTATTTGACGTGGGCTTCGTCCGAGCCGCATTCGAGGCAGCGGGTGCGGTAGAGGTCGCCGATCTCTTTTTCAAGGGAAGCGCGCAGGTCGTCCGCGGCCCGGCGGTAGGCTTCGAGGTCGAGGTTGCTGATTTCCTGGCGGACGATCCACCACGCCATGGGGTTGATGTCGAAACCGGTGATGGCGCACCCAACGCGGTTGGCCTCGATAAGGGTGGTGCCTCCTCCCATGAAAGGGTCGAGGACTGAGAGGTTCTTCAGCGCCTGGCCCTGGTAGAATTCTTCGCGCAGGTTGCCGCTGTGGAACTCGGAGAGGAGGAGGGCGCGGAACAAGGTGCCGGGCCGACGCGCAAACCACTTG
This sequence comes from uncultured Verrucomicrobiota bacterium, assembly GCA_964625855.1. Lineage (GTDB taxonomy): Bacteria > Verrucomicrobiota > Verrucomicrobiia > Limisphaerales > UBA8199 > JAPLUA01. The sequence goes on from CAZVFC010000010.1 coordinate 159,544, forward strand.
TGGACGGCCATAATCGGGCGGTAGTTCTGCTGGATCTGCTTTTCCCGCAGAGCAAGGTCGGCCACAAATGGCACATCGAAGTCGCGCTCAATCATCCGTGAGTAATGGTGTCAGAACTCGGCGGCGAAGCCAAGGAGTATGCGGCGGGGGGCGATGGGACTGCCGGTGCGGGCCGGTGTCCTCACCATTTACACCGCCCACGGTAAACCACGCCACGGCTGGCTGAGCTCACAAGCGCCATTCCTCAGCGCGAATGCGAGACGATCACTCCCGCCTTCGCCGTTGAGGCGGTCCAGGGGATTGGGTACGGCCGGTACAACGTGATTACAGCCATTAAAGCTTGTTCCAAGGCCCGCGCGCCTGCGGGCGCTCGCATCAATCTGCGGCTGCCGCCCCAGGTCAGGGCCGTGCCGGTGCAAGCCGCGAGGCTGCAGCGGGTCAAGCTGACCGAGTTCAGGATCCAGTCTGCGCCGGTCGCCGGCGAAATGGCGCTGGCCGACCGCAGCCGGTTTGTTCTGCCAGCCGGGAAACGGCGCGGGTTTTATGCGGTCTTGGATGCCCCGCCCCGGGCGATACCGGAGCTGCGCAAGCTGTTCAGCGAACCTCCGGCCTTCGGCTCCGCATCAGCGTGTGCCAAGCTGTCTTCGTCCTGAGCCTCCCGCTCCCGTGAACCCCGCCGCCTGCCATCGTTCCTGGTCCAATTTGCATCCTTGGCCCGCAGGCCACTGTTGTGGGCAACGGTTGCAATCTGAAGCCCTTGAAGCCACAAGTGCCGGAAAAGGCGCTATTACTGGTGGTCTCCTGGCAGCCTTGGCCCCTACAGGTGGTGTGATCGGGCCAGCCCGGTTTCCAATGGTCAAAATCACCCACCAAGCGCTCATTCGGCGCTGCCCAAGGCCAGCCCAACTAATGAGGCGCCGGGTCAGCCTGCCTCAACGCAGCTTGGCCCGTTTCCGTCCCAGTTCCTTCCGCAGCTTATCCAGTGGCAGGGTGTTCACGACGTCCTCCTTGGTCAGCCAGCCCTTGCGGGCGATGCCGGCGCCCAGGCGCAGGAAACCCGCATGCTCGAAGCGGTGGCCGTCGCAGTTGATGACGCACTTCACGCCCTTGCTCTTGGCGTAGGGCCACCAGCGCCAGTCCAGGTCGAAGCGCATGGGATGGGCGTTGAGCTCGATCCAGGTGCCGGTCTCGGCGCACGCGTCAATGACCGCGCGCTGGTCCACCTTGTAGGGCTCGCGCTCGAGCAGCAGGCGGCCTGTGAGGTGCCCCAGGATATGCACATACGGATTGCGCGCGGCGCCGATCAGGCGTTCCGTCGTCTCCGCCTCGGTCTGGGTGAAGCTCTGATGGATGCTGGCGATGACCACGTCCAGCTCCGCCAGCAGGTCGTCCGGGAAATCGAGCGTGCCATCCTTGAGGATGTCCACCTCCGTGCCGGTGAGCAGGCGGAAGTCAGTGCCCTCCTTCTCCAGGTCCTGGTTGATCTGCCTGATCTCCTTGAGCTGCTGCCGCACGCGCGCCGCATCGAGGCCGTTGGCCTGGAAGGATGACTTGGAATGGTCCGTGACCCCCCAGTAAGCCAGCCCCAGCTCGCGCATCGCTTTGGCAATCTCCACCGGCCGTTGGTGCCCGTCGCTCCACGTCGAGTGGTTGTGCAGTGAGCCTTTCAGGTCCGTCCACTCGATCAGCCGCGGCAGCGGGCCCTTCTCCGCCAGGGCAATCTCGCCCGAGTCTTCGCGCATCTCCGGCGGGATGTAGTGCAAGCCGAGCTTCTCGAATATTTCCTCCTCGGTCTTGCACTTCAGCAGCAGCTTCGGGTCGCGCGTCTCGGCCTTGGAACGAAACAGGCCGTACTCGTTCAGGCGCAGGCCACGGTCAATCGCGCGCTGGCGCATGACGATGTTGTGCTCCTTGCTGCCCGTGAAATACATCAGCGCGAACGGAAACTCCGTGTCGCTTACCACGCGCAGGTCCGATTGGATGCCCCCTTCCAGCAGCACGCTGGCCTTGGTATCACCCTTGGCCAGCACATTGAGAATGCCCGGCCGGCTGGCAAAGAACTCGATGACCCCGGCCGGCTGCTTCGACGAGGCCAGCAGATCAATGTCCCCAATTACCTCGCGGTGCCGCCGCAAACTGCCCGCCGTGCTGCAGCGGATCACGTCCGGATGCGACCGCAAGGCCTCCAAGAGGGGCTCCGCCCGCGGCAGCGCCTCACTGATCAGGTGGCGCGAAGCGTAGGCGCGGCGCCGGTGGATGCCTTCGAGGATATTGGTCTGCGTCTTCTCGCCGAAGCCCTTGAGCCCGGCGATCTTCCCACCCTGGCACGCCTGCTCCAATTGCTCCACCGTTTCGATCCCCAGCTCGTCATGCAGGGCCTTGATCTTCTTGGGCCCCAGCCCGGGGATGTCGAGCATCGCCACCAGCCCGGGGGGAGTGGCGGCCTTCAATTCCTCGTAATAGGCCAGCTTGCCGGTGGTGACGAGTTCGGTGATCTTCTTCTGCAACGCGTCACCGATGCCTTTCATCTCGCCGAGGCGCTGCTCCGCCACGACCTTATCGAGCGGCTCGCTCAAGGCCTCGATCGTTCGGGCCGCGTTGAGATAGGCGCGGGTCTTGAAAGGGTTCTCCCCCTTCAACTCCAGCAACGTCGCGATATTGGTTAAGACTTCGGCTACTTGATCCTTGTCCATGCCTGGAATATGGCGTCAGACACCCAACGTTCAAAGCCCAAAACGCCCTGCTCCGGTCAGCGTCCCAGCAACTCCGCCACGTCCACCACCGCGTCGGGAAACGCCTGTGGTTTGGCCTGGTCGCCTGCGCGCAAAATGGTTTTGCTGGCGTAGCCGGTGAAATGCGGCTCGCGATAGACTTCGATGGTCGCGTGGTTCAGGTCCACAATCCACGCCTCGGGAACGCCAGCGCGGCCATAGGCGGGAACCTTCTGCTCCCGGTCCAGTTCCAGCGTAGTGTCGGAGACCTCCACGAGCAGAAACACATCTGCCGGCACTGGATGCCGCTTCCGGTAAAAGTCGGCGGCGGGCCTAAGCAGCATCAGGTCCGGCTGCGGCTCGGAATGCTCGTCCAAATGCAGCGGATTCTGAACCGACGTCCGCCACCGACCCCGGGAAGCTGCCGTGAAGACTTCCAGCAGGTAGTTGGTCACACCGCCATGAAACGGACCGATCGGTGACATATCAATAATCCTCCCGTCAAGCAACTCGACCCGCGCATCGGGGCGCAGCACGCCCGTTTCCGCCATGCGGTAGTAATCCGTCACGCTGAAGCGATGTTGCGCTTGAATCAACACGCCTTGAGCTTAACCAATCCTTTGCGTCTCTGCAAGCCGGAGCCAGCTTCGAGGAGCCCGTCCGCAAGTTCAGCGGCGACTGGGGCTGCATTGAGCTGTTCTGACCCGGCAAGCTGCTCGTCGCGCACAAGTCTGCCGGGGAGGACCTCGGCAAGGCCCGCTCCCGATCCGACTTTACATAGGGCCAGTCCGGATTTAGAAGCGTAGCCACGCCGCAGGATGGCTGGCGGGTGGCCGGGATCCTCGGCGGGAATCTTGTGAACTTGTGCATCACCCTCCGCGTAATGCGGCAAACCGATTTGCCCTTCGCCGACGCCGTGCGCGCCTTGGCCGGGTGGAACCAAACCCTGGATGATTGGCGCCGATTTCTGGCAATGGAACCGGACGGCTGCTATCTGGCCGAGAGGAACGGCCAGTCCGCCGGGACAGCGACCACAATCGTTTACGGGCCAACCGTGGCCTGGATTGGCATGGTGCTGGTGCATCCCGACCATCGCCGCCAGGGAGTCGGCGGCGCTTTGCTGAAACGGTGCATCGAATACCTGCGTGAACGCGGCGTGCGCAGCATCAAGCTCGACGCCACGCCGGCCGGCAAGCGAGTCTATGACGGGCTCGGCTTCAAAGACGAGTGGCCGCTGGCTCGTTGGGAACGCACCAATCCCCGGTGGCATCCTGAGCGCCCGGAGGCAAGAATCAGAGACTGGCGTGAGCCGGATGCCCGGCTGGTGGAACGGTTCGACACGGCGGCCTTCGGGGCTTCCCGTCTGCGGCTCTTGCAGGCCCTGGTGCCGCAAAGTCGCTGCGCGCTGGTCTTCGAAACCGCTCCTGGCCAGATTGACGGTTATGGGCTCATCCGGAAAGGCGCTCGTGCTTGTTATCTGGGGCCGGTCGCCGCCACCGCAACCGAGGCTGGCCTCAGCCTGGTGGAAGCGCTGGTGTCACGCTGCGAGGGGGAGACGATCTACTGGGACATTCCCGATGCGAACACGGCCGCGGTCGAGTGGGCCCGGCAGCAGTGCTTTACGCTGCAACGGCCGCTGATTCGCATGTATCTGGCTGAGAACCCTGCGCCCAGTGACCCCCAAAAGCAGTTTGCCCTCGCTGGTCCCGAAGTGGGATAAGGCGCGGCAAAGCGGACGGCGCATCAGAAGCTGGCCCCGAGAGGTGGACCGCTGTTACCGGCCCGAGCCGTTCCGGAGCGGCCGGCAGCGGGTGGAATACTTCGTTGGCCCTCCACGAGAGGCTCACCGCCTGGCTGGTCGCCACCGCCAAGCCGGCCAGGAAGGGGCGGAAGGCGCAGCCTGCGCTGCAAACCGCGGACGGAGGCTCCATCCCGAAGGACTGCCAACCTGCCAGGGTGGGAGGGCCTTCCAGTTCACGAGGCGCCTGTGCCCAGTTTGACGGTCGTGGCTTCCAGGGGACCGAGGCGCACCTGCTGCTGGCGGTCTTGCAGGGTGACGGTGAGAGTCCTGGGTTGCTCGCCAAGATTCCAAACGAGGACTCTGCCGGCCGTGGGGTACCAGGCGCAGACGGCTGGTTCATCCTCGAGCACGTGCGGTACTGCGTCCAGGGATCTGCCCAGAGTGTGCTTGAGGTTAAACAACTCGGTCATCGTCTCGCCCACGGCAACGGCACCCGCCGGCTGAACCGGCGCGTATGGTCGGCAGAAGAGGCGCACGCGGGTTCGAGGGTCGTGCGCGGCCAACTCCCGGGCGTCGAAGTCCGACAGGAAGACGCATCCTTCATTCGGTAGGCTGCCGACCACCTCGAACGGCACACCCATCGCGAGCCAGAGACTGAACGGCCGGTCATCTCCGATATAGCGCTGGGCCTCGCCCCAGAAATGCTTGAGCGGGCCATGCGGCTTGTGGCCGGCCAACTCGTCATGCAGGCGGGCCTGCGCGCGCATCGCCGGACCCAGCACGGCCCAGTGTTCGCGCGGGAACGGCGTCAGGCCGCTCATGAACATCGTATGCCGCACATCGGCGATCGTGGAGATGACCAGCTTGGCCGCCATGTTCGCCGCCGACAGCGCGTTGGCAGGGTAGGCGGTAGTTTCGCTATAGGCCTTGTCCGGGCGCACGAAGCGGCGATGAAACAGCACGCTGAACAGTTCGTCGGTCTTGCCTTTAACCGCCCCGAAGGAGCGATCGTCGAACATCAGCTCGCCGACCCGGAACGGCGCCCGGTGGTAATCGGCCAACCGGATGCCTGCTTTCTCGGCGCCGAGATACATCACCATCACCCCGAGCTCGCCACCAAACGCCCGGCGTTGCAGGCGAAAGGAAGCCGTGAGCGCGTCACAATGGTAATCGAGCCAGGACCGCAAGAGGCGCGTCAGCCGTCGCGCGTGGACATCGTCCAACAACTCACTCCAGGCGCGGGCTGGCAAACCCGCTGCGCGCAGGAAGCGTTGCCGGTGGTCGTCGCAGAAACAGCCGCCGATCTCGCCGGGACCGCGGGTGAGCCGGAAGTCATCATCCAGGAAACAGCGGCGGAAGGAGAGCTGGCGCAACTGCCGCAAGGCGGCGGCATTCTCCTCCGACGCCGGTTCGTGCAAGGAAGTCCCGGCAAATGAACCGCCGTCGGGTTTGTGGCCGAGGCGCCAGTGCCGCGGCGGTGTCAGAGGGAACCCGCCATCGGTCGAGCCGAGCGAGTCGCCGGGATGGCCCAGGGGCACGGTGATCAACTGCGCTTCCATGCCGGCGCGCTCGATGCGGCTGCGCGCACGCTGCAGGAGTTCATCGGAGAAGGGTCTGTGTCCATAAAAGAAGCCCGCCAGCCAGACGGTGTTTACTCCCGCGCCCCGAACCACCTCCAGCAGTTGGGGGTCGCCCTCCACGACCGAGGGCGAGAGGCAGACGTGAAAGGAGCGCCGGGCCGGGTGGCTCCAAGCGCGCAGCGGCAGAGCCGTCACAGCCAACCCGGACGCCAGGGTTTGGGTGAGCCAGCGTCGTCGGGTCCAAAGGCGTGGTTCCATGGCGACAGTCAAGAAGCAGGGTCATGAAATGTCACGCATGAATGGATTGTTGGTGTCGGTGAGCCGGTTGGCGCCGTTGGTTAGGGCGGGGTGCCCCAGCGGACGCCCGGGTGAGGATGCCTGCGCCACACTTATGACGTTTCACGTTTCGCGCCTTCCGGTTACGCTTGGTCCATGTCAAATCGAACTCAATTGCCGATCGCGCTAACCGTCGCCGGCTCGGACAGCGGCGGCGGGGCGGGGATTCAGGCGGACCTGAAGACGTTCGCTTCGCTGGGCGTGCATGGCACGAGCGCCATTACCTGCATCACGGCGCAGAATCCGCGAGGGGTATGGGGTATCCAGGCTTGCCGGCCTGCGATCGTTCGGCAGCAGATAGAAGCAGTGTTTGCCGAGCTGCCGCCGACGGCGGTCAAGACCGGCATGCTGTATTCGGCGGAGATTATTCGCGCGGTCAGCCGCTGCCTGAAACGCGGGCCGCGGCCGGCACTGGTGGTGGATCCGGTCATGGTCTCAACGAGCGGGGCGCGGCTGCTCCAGCCGCCGGCTATCGAGCTGCTGAAGCGTGATCTCCTGCCGCTGGCAGCGGTCGTCACGCCCAACCTGGACGAGGCCGAAATCCTGGTCGGCCAGAAGCTGCGGTCGGTGGAAGACCTGCGGGCGGCGGCTCGGATGCTGCAACGGGGCTTTGGTTGCGCGGCGCTGGTCAAGGGCGGGCATCTCCGCGGGCTGAAGGAGGCAGTGGATATCTTCTATGATGGCAAGCAAGAGCTGCTGCTGAGCGCGCCATTTGTCCGGGGCGTCAGCACGCACGGCACGGGTTGTACCTATTCCGCCGCCGTGGCCGGATATCTGGCGCGAGGGCGTTCCTTGTCTCAAGCAGTGGAGCAGGCCAAGGAATACATCACGCAAGCGATCGCACGAAGCCAGACCGCAGCCGGGCACAGCCTGCTCAACAGCCTCCGGCGCGCAAACTGACCTCGGCGCACCACGTTTCACGCCTCACGTTTCACTCCTCACGTTTCACTCCTCACGTTTCACGCCTCACGTTTCACTCCTCAACCCAGTTGCCTTTGGCCGTACCCGGGGCTAAGTATTGCCTATGTCGCTCCTCATCAAGAACGGCGAAATCATTACCGCCAGCGAACGCTACACGGCGGACATCTGGTGCGAGAACGAGACCATCACTCGCATTGACCGCGACCTTGCGCCGGCCCCTGGCACGGAGGTCATTGATGCCAGGGGCAAATACGTGTTCCCCGGCTTCATTGACCCGCACGTGCATGTCCATTTGCCTTGCCAGGGAACGTATGCGCGGGACACCCACGAGAGCGCCAGCAAGGCCGCGCTGATCGGCGGGACCACCACGTTCATCGAGATGCTTGGCCCGGCCCGCCCCGATGGACCGTTGCAGGCCTTCGAGCTTTGGCTCGGCAAAGCCCAGGGCCACAGCGCCTGTGATTTCACGTTTCACATGGGCGTGGCCCGCTACGATGAGCAGGTGGAGGCGGAGATGCTCGAGATCGTCAAACGCGGCTTGAGCAGCTTCAAGATTTACCTTGCCTACAAGGGGGCGTTCGGACTCACGGACGGAGAGCTTTACCGGACGCTTCGCCTGGCCAAGAAGCTTGGGGTCATCATCACCGCCCATTGCGAGAACGCCGACCTGGTCTTCGAACTGCAACGGAAGCTGGTCGGTGAAGGCAAGACGGGTCCGGAATGGCATCATGAGAGCCGGCCGCCATTGGTCGAGGCCGAAGGGGTGCATCACCTGATGACGTTCGCCCGGCTGCTCGACGCGCACGTCTATGTCGTGCACACAAGCTGCGAAGAAGCCTTGCGGGAGGCGGTGAAAGGCAAGTTGGGCGGCGGCAAGGTCTGGATTGAAACGCTCATCCAGTACCTGGTCACCGATAAGACCTACGTCGAACGTCCGAACTTTGAAGGAGCCAAGTTCGTCATGTCGCCGCCCCTGCGCGACAAGCGCCATCAGGACCTCCTGTGGAACGGCCTCCGCGATGGCCTGATCAGCACGCTGGCCAGCGATCATGCGCCCTTTGACTTCGCCACCCAGAAGCGGATCGGCGAGCAGGATTTCACGCGAATCCCCAACGGCATCCCCGCGCTCGAGGATCGCATCAACGTCTTCTATACCTACGGCGTGAAACGTGGCCGGCTCGACCTGCACCGCTTTGTTGACGCCGCCAGCACGCAGGCGGCGAAGCTCTTTGGCCTGTTCCCGCGCAAGGGCTCCATCCAACCGGGCAGCGATGCCGACCTCGTGGTTTACGATCCGCAGTATCGCGGGACCATCTCGGTGAAGACCCAGACCATGAACGTGGATTACAACCCATTCGAGGGCGTGGCCATCGAGGGCCGGCCGAGCGTGGTGACGGTTCGCGGCCAGGTAGCCGTCCGCGACGGGCAGTTCGTGGGTCAGGTTGGCCGCGGCAAGTTCCTCCCGCGCGAGCCGAACCATTTCTGAGGGTGCTCGGCACTCCCGATCCCGGGTAAACTTGGGGCGCGACAAATCCCAGGCCGCCGGCCAATTGCCATCGCCTACATCTGATTCCCGCGGCGGTCCATGGCACTGAACCGTTCAGCTTTCCATTGTATTGCCATTCTGGCACGCGGGTGTTACCGTCGAGACATGAAGACGTTGACGATGAAGCTTCCGGACGGACTGCTTGGCTGGCTGGAGAATGAGGCCAAACGCGCGGGGCAACCCAAGTCCGCGCTCGTGCGGGAGATTCTGCAGCAACACCAGCAGCGCCAGCGCCAGTCGGCTCTCGACCTGGCGGCTGACTTGTGCGGCTGCGTCCAGAGCGGCTTGCGCGATCTTTCCCGCAATAAGAAGCACCTGAAGGGTTTTGGGCGATGACCGCCTGGCTGCTGGATACGGGGCCGCTGGTCGCTTTCTTTGACCGCAGCGATGCGTGCCATGAGTGGGCCAAGGGAAAGTGGAGACAAGCGCCGGTGCCGATGTTGACCTGCGAAGCGGTGCTGGCCGAGGCGGCGTATCTGTTGCGCGCGCACGCCAGGCTGCCCGGTGAGAAGATTCTGGCGCTGTTCGAACGGAAGGTCATCACCGTTCCGTTCGCCCTGGAGGCACACGCCGAGCCGGTGGCGCAACTGCTGGAGAAATACCACGACCAGGGGATGGACTTGGCGGACGCCTGCCTGGTGCGCATGTCCGAGTTGAAGCGCGACTGCCGCGTCTTCACCCTCGACCGGCAGGACTTCGAGGTCTATCGCCGCTTCGACCGGCAGGTGATTCCACTGGTGGCACCGGATTGAAGGCGCATGACCTGGGTGGGCGAAATGAAGCGCAGGCCATAACATCTTGGGCCTTTGAATCCGCGAGTAACCGCCGGCCTTCATGAAATGAAACGACTTCTGTTCCCATTGATCTTCATCCTGGCTTGTCCAGCGCTTCGGGCATCCGACGCGCGCATTGCGTTCCTCGGGGACAGCATCACTTACGACGGGCGCTGGGCTTGTTTGGTCGAGTCCGCGCTCCGCGCCACCCCGCAATTCGCCGACGCCGACATCGTCAACTTCGGGCTGCCGAGTGAAACGGTTTCGGGCCTTTCTGAGGAAGGACATGCCGGTGGGGAATTCCCGCGTCCCTGCCTGCACGAAAGGCTGGAGCGGGTGCTGGCGGGTTTCGACCCCACGCTCGTCCTGGCCTGCTACGGCATAAACGACGGGATTTACCTGCCGGCGGAACCGACCCGTTTCAAAGCCTTCCAGAACGGCATCCTCGAGTTGAGATCCGCCGTTGAAAAGCATGGAGCTCGCATCATTTTCATCACCCCGCCCTTGTATCAACCAGGCAAGTCATTGGATGACCCCAACCGATACGATGCCGTGCTCGATGGCTATGCGGATTGGCTGGTGTCACGGCGCGCTACGGGCTGGCAGGTAATGGACATTCGCCTGTCACTGAAGCAAGCCGTCGCACAGGCGATAGCCGCCAACCCGGCGTTCGTTTATGCCGGCGACGGAGTGCATCCGGGTGACGATGGCCACCGCTTCATTGCCGAAGCCGTCTGCAAGCAATTGTGGCCGCTGCTGGACTTGCCCGGCTCCGCTCGTTTCGCAGAAGGCCCCACCCTCCAGATTTTGAGGCAGCGGCAAGACCTGCTCAAGAAAGCCTGGTTAAGCAGGACGCGCCACCTGCGACCCGGAATCCCTGACGGACTGCCTCTGGCCCAGGCGCGCGAGAAGGCGGCGCCGCTATTGGTTAACTACCGCGCCGCGCTGGCGGGCGACACGTTCAGCGACACCTGGGTTGCGACCGACGCGCTGGGGCGAAGCGTGCCGACTTATGCGGAGGTCGGCCCACCCCGGACAAACAAGTTCGTGGGGATCTTCTACTTTCTCTGGCGCGACCAGGTGCGAGCCGGCCCTTACGACTGCACGAAGATCATCGCCACGGGCATGCAGAGCGGAAATACGAACTACAACACCTACAACTGGGGGCCGCAATCCGCGTTCCACTTCTGGGGCGAGCCGTACTACGGGTATTATCTCGATCACGATCCCTATGTCTTGCGCCGTCACGCGCAGATGCTGGCCGATGCGGGGATTGATGTGTTGATCTTCGATGTGACCAACGCTTTGACCTACGAGAACGTCTATCTGGCACTCTGCCAGGTGTTCATGCAGATTCGCGCCACCGGCCGCACGACCCCGCAGATTGCGTTCATCGCTCATTCGAGCAGCGCCAGCACCGTCACCAAGCTCTACACCGACTTCTACTCCAAGGCGGCATACCAGCAGTATCAGCCGCTGTGGTTTCAGTGGCAGGGCAAGCCGCTGATCCTGTCGTCCACCAACGGACTGAGCGCGACCATTCGGAGTTACTTCACGTTCCGCGAGTCCTGGGCGTGGACAGGGACGACCTGGTTTGGCGACGGCCGGGACAAGTGGCCGTGGCTCGATCATTACCCGCAGGGCTATGGCTGGCACACCAACCCGGCGACGCCGGAGGAAATGAGCGTCTGCATTGCGCAACATCCCACCAGCAACATCGGACGCAGTTCGCTCACGCAGGTCGAGCCGCGCATTGACGACTATTTCCTCCCGACCAACCGCGCCCTGATGAATTGGGGCTGCTGCGTCACGCAGCAATGGAGCCGCGCCTTGCAGGTGGACCCGCCGTTCGTCTTTCTCACGGGTTGGAACGAATGGATCGCCCAGCGATTCATCCAGGGGGCCAGCAGCGGCACGAAGTTCTGCGGCCGCACCTTGCAGGCGGGCGACACCTATTTCGTGGACCTGTTTAGCCAGGAATACAACCGGGACATCGAGCCGATGCGCGGCGGGCACGGGGACAATTACTATTACCAGATGGTGACGTATCTGCGGCGCTTCAAAGGGGCGCGGTCCCTGCCCGAATCGTCGGCTCCGAGAACCATCCTGCTCAATTCGGATTTCAGCCAATGGAGCAACGTGGGGCCGGAGTATCTGGATGACCTGGGAGACACAGCCCACCGCAGCTTCGCCGGATTTGGCACGGGATTGACCTACACCAACACCACCGGGCGCAATGACCTGAACGCCGCCAAAGTCGCGCGCGACCACAAACATCTATACTTCTACGCGAGCGCAGTGAGTCCGCTGACGAATCCTCAGGCCAGCACCAACTGGATGGTGTTGCTGCTGAACACGGACGGGAACCCGACCAACGGCTGGGCCGGATACGACTACATGCTGAACCGTGTTATTACCACCGGAACCAACGGGCTGCGAGGCAGCGTCGAGCGCAGTCTCGGCGGCTGGAACTGGCAGGGCGCAGGCGAGGCGGACCTGGTGACCCATAGCAACCAGTTGCACCTGGCGGTTCAACGGTTGCTGCTGGGCCTGCCCGTCACCAATGGCCTGATGACCCTCGACTTCAAGTGGGCGGATAATCTTTCCAACTCGGGTGATCCGATGGAGTTCATGGACCGCGGTGACGTTGCGCCCAACAACCGCTTTAACTACCGCTACCAGGAACGGGTGGCCGCGCAGGCCAACTACCCGCCAGTGCTCGCACCGATCTCCAATCAAACCGTGCTCGCGACCACGACCCTGCTGGTGACCAACTCCGTTACCGATGCGGACCTGCCGCCGCAGACGCTGACCTTCAGCCTGCTGAGCGCGCCGACGAACGCCACCATCAATCCGGCCAGCGGCGTGATCACCTGGCAACCGTTGATTGCCCAGTCACCCTCGACCACCCAAGTCCAGGTGCGCGTTGAGGATGACGGCTCTCCGTCCCTGAGCGCCACCCAGAGTTTCCGGGTGACGGTGACCCGGCCGCCAACTCCTGCGCTGGGCGCGCCCGCATGGGTCGGGGGACGATTTCAGTTCGCGGTGAGCGGCCATTCGGGCATCTGGTACACCGTCTGGTCGTCTTCAAATCTCCTGGACTGGTCGCAAATTGGCCTCACGCTGCCGGCCTGCACCCCGTTCACGTTCACCGATGCCTTTCCACTCGCCAACGAGCAATGCTTCTACAAGGTCCACATCGGACCGTGAACGCCCAGCGGTAACCTGGCCGGCGGTCTTGAGGCCCGGCACGCTGATAATGAGCGGGACGCGGGCAGCCTCTTCGAAGCAGCTCTGCTTGAACCACAGGCCGTGCTCGCCCAGGTGATAGCCGTGGTCGCTCCAGAACACGAGGATGGGGTTGTCGCGCAGCCCCAACCGATCCACCGCATCGAGCAACCGCCCGATCTGCGCATCCACGAAAGAGATGGCCGCGTAATAGGCTGGCCTCTCGTTACCTCGGGTGCTAAAAAGGATGGTGCCGTGCGTTTGCAATGATCTCCGTCTTTCGCCGCATCTCCTTGAGCCAATGGATCATCCTGGCGATGGTGGCCGGCACGCTTTTCGGATGGCTGCTCCCGGAAGCCGCCCTGCGCGTTAAGGTTGTCTCGACCGTGTTCCTGCACCTGATCAAGTGCATCATCGTGCCGCTGATCTTTGCCACGCTGGTGGTCGGCATCGCGGGCCACACCGACGACCTCAAAGCGGTGGGCCGTCTCGCGCTCAAGTCGTTCATTTACTTTGAGGTGGTGACCACCCTCGCCCTGTTAATCGGCCTGGCGGCTGTCAACCTGGTTCGTCCGGGCGATGGCGTGCAGCTCGCCAGTTCTGCCGAGCAGGGGAAACAGTTCGCCGCGGCGAACATCAGCTTCGATTCGGTCCTGGAGCATTTGGCGCCGCAGAGCCTGTTTGATGCTGCGGCGCGCAATGACGTCCTGCAAGTCGTGGTTTTCGCCATTCTCTTCGGCGTCGCCCTTGGCCAGGTCGAGGGCAAGCCAAAGCAAGCCATGCTTGGGTTCTTCGAGGGCCTGTCGGAGGTCATGTTCAAGTTCACCGGGTTGGTAATGTGCTTCGCCCCATTCGGCGTCGGGGCTGCGATCGCCTGCACAGTTGGCCAGAACGGACTGGGGGTGCTGGTTGGCCTCGGCAAGTTGGTCGCGACCCTCTACGGCGCCCTGGTCTGCTTCATCCTGTTCGTTCTCATCCCAGTGATGCTGCTGACCCGAATCCCAGTGGTCGGGTTCTTTAGAGCTGTGCGGGAGCCGGCGCTGCTGGCTTTCGCCACCGCTTCCTCGGAGGCCGCGCTGCCGGATGCGCTGCGCTTGATGGAGAAATTCGGCGTGCCGCGACGGATCGTCTCTTTCGTGCTGCCCGCGGGCTACTCATTCAATCTTGATGGCTCGACTCTCTACCTCTCGCTCACGGCGATTTTCGTCGCACAAGCCGCCGGCATTCATCTGACCTTGGCTCAACAACTGCCCATTCTGTTGACGCTGATGCTTACCAGCAAAGGTGTCGCTGGCGTGCCGCGTGCCGCCCTCGTGATTCTGTCGGGCACGTTGGTTACCTTTGGCCTGCCCCTCGAGGGAGTGGCGGTGATCCTCGGGGTGGAGGCCTTCCTGGACATGGCGCGGACCTCCGTCAACCTGGTGGGCAATTGTCTGGCCTCCGCCGTCATGGCACGCTGGGAAGGGGAATTGAAGCTGGCCCCCGTTCCGCCTGTCAGACCATAGTCCGGCCCGACCACAAGTGAAAAAGCGCCTACTCGACAACCCCGGGGGCAGGCAGGGCGATCCCCCTTGAAGCTGTCGGCACGGACTTGAATGTCCACCTGCCAGAAACTCTCGTTTGGTAGAGGGCGTTACAGGTTGCGAAATACTGAGCCTTGCCAGGGCCATCCGCACGCCGGGCACAAGAGATGCACACCAGATGCACCAGCGATGCACCAGCGATGCACATGCGGGAACCGGTGGTGCATCCGGTGTGCATCGCTGGTGCATCGCTGGTGCACGACCCGAAGAGCAGGAGAGGAGGCTACGGGGTGGCCCTGTTCCCACAAGATAGAGGATTATGCAGCAAGATGGTAGTGTCCGCGCATATCATTCTGCTAATTGCTGATGCGCGGCGGCTACGCGAGTGGTAATCTCGCCTGCACGCTCAATTCCCAAAGTGCAGTCTCGTTATGGCGCAACTCGACAGTGGAACAGAAACCCGCGTGGCCGTGGCCGGCGCGGTGGGCGGCGCTGCGGCTTCGCCCGTGTCAGCGGATGAAGCCGCGGCACTCAAAGCCCAAGTGAAGGCTTTCTGGAACCGGGAGAGCTGCGATACCGGCCAGGCGCGCTCGGAGAAATACAGCCGCGAATACTTCGAACAGATCGAGCAATGGCGCTACCGGGACCAGCCCTTCATTCATGCGTTTGCGCAATTCACGCGCTATCGTGACAAGCGCGTGCTGGAGGTGGGATTCGGAGCCGGCACCGACTTCATTCAATGGCTGCGGGCCGGCGCGCGGGTTTCGGGGGTGGACCTGACCGAGGAGGCGCTGGCCAATGTCCGGCATCGCATCCAGGTTTACGGCCTGCGGGAACCGGAGAGCCTGCAAGTGGCCGACGCGGAGAACCTGCCCTTTCCCGCAAACACCTTCGATCTGGGCTACTCCTGGGGCGTGCTTCACCACACGCCGGACACCGGGAAGGCGCTGGCTGAACTGGCGCGCGTGGTTCGCCCCGGTGGCGAAGTCAAGATCATGCTTTATAACCGCCGCGGGATGTATGCCTGGAAGATGTGGGTTAAGCATGCGCTGCTCAAGGGCCGCCCTTGGAAGAGCCTGCGCTGGGTTCTGTGGAACCACGTCGAAAGCATCGGCACCAAAGGCTATACCGAGACGGAGGTCCGCCGGATGCTCGCGCCGCTGGACCTGACGGATATTCGCATGGAGCGGTTCATCACCAGCAACGACCGCGTCATTAGCCCGGGCCTGTTTCACCGCCTTGGCGACTTAGTCCTTGGCTCCATCCACGCGCTGGCCGGCGACCGCCTGGGCTGGTTCCGCGGCATCTCAGCGCGCAAACGGTGACGCCCCGGGGCGTGACCCCGGCGCGTTCGTCTCTCCCCGTTGCGATCGCCGGGCTTGACGCCCTTGGTCTGTCCCATCAGACTCCCGGCATGAAACGTCGCCACTTCCTCAGGTCCATCACCCTCACCGGCGCCGCGGGTTTGATTCTTCCCCGCACTACGCTCTTTGGCGCAAATGCCCCCAGCAACAAGCTGAACATCGCCCTGCTCGGCACATGGGGCCGCGGCGAAGCGCACTTTGCCGGCATCGCCAAAGAAAACGTCGTCGCCCTCTGCGACGTCAATGAGAAGCACCTCGCCTTCGCCGCCCCCAAGTTCCCGAAGGCCAAGACCTACGTGGACTGGCGAAAGTGCCTCGACCAGAAGGACCTCGACGCCGTCGTCTGCTGCACCGCCGATCACACCCACGCCTTTGTCGCGAACTGGGCCATGAACCGCGGCAAACACATCTACTGCGAAAAGCCCCTGGCCAACAGCGTTGAAGAAGCCCGCGTCGTCCGCGCCACCTACCTCAAGAACAAGAACAAGCTCGCCACCCAGGTCGGCACCCAGCGGCACGCGCACGAGAACTTCGACCGTGTCCGCGAACTGGTCCGCGACGGCGCCATCGGCGAACTGGTCGAAGCCTGCGCCTGGGGCGACCGCAAGCTCGGCAAGCCCGGCTATCTCCCCGCCGCCGGTGATCCGCCTGCCGATTTTCATTGGGACCTCTGGCTCGGGCCCTCGCCGGCGCACCCCTGGAATCCCGAATACTTCTCCGGCGGTTCCGGCATGAATTGCCTGCAATGGAATATGTATTGGGACTTCGGCAGCGGCCAGGTCGGCGACATGGGCAGCCACACCATGGACCTGGCCTGGAACGCCCTGGACGCCGACCTCCCCACCACGGCCGAAGGCAAAGGCGACCCCTTCAACCCCGAGGTCACCCCCGTCAAACTGGAAACCCACTTCGACATCCCCGCCAATGACTGGCGCCCGGCCATCCGGCTCGCCTGGTATCAGGGTGGCGCTATGCCCGAGTCCCCAGCGAAGTATGTGGATCTGAACAAGATTGACCACGGGGCCATGTTCGAGGGCAGCAAAGGCGCCATCATCGCCGACTTCCGCTCGCGCATTCTCCTGCCGCGCGGCAACCAGCCCGACATGACCTACTATCGCCCCCGCGCCAAGGCCGACCTGATCCCGCCCATGGGCGATTTCCAGAAGCAGTGGGTGGATGCCTGCAAGGGCAATCTCAAGACCTCGTGCGATTTCGACTACGGCGGCAAGCTGATCGAGATGATGCTCCTCGGTCTGGTCGCGTATCGCGTCGGCAAGAAGATCAAATACGACGGCGGCGCCGGCCAGGTGACGGACAATCCGGAAGCCAACGCACTGCTTCGCCGGACATATCGTCCCGGGTGGACGTTGAATGGTTAGCGGTGAGGCTGGACCCGGGCCCTACGGCGCGTCATAGCGCAAGTCGCCCGGACCGGGTGCGCCGCGAACGATGGGTTGGCCGCCGTTATCCACGCGGTCATCGCCGATGCTATAGAGCAGCCAGTTCGTGCCTTGCGGGCGATAGATCATCGCCTGGCCGCTGAACGGGTCTTCCGGCACCTGGGAAAGCAGGTCCGGCACCAGGTCTTCGAGGCGCGCGGGGGGGCGGCCTTTCTCAGACTGGTAGCAGCGCAGGGCGAGTTCCGCCGCCAAGAGACGTTCCTGGGCGGTGATGCGGTAGTGTTTCTCTGAGGCTTTCTTGATGGAGCGCAGGAGCTGCGGCCATTGAACGACCCACAGAATAGGATTGACGCGGGGCAGCATCTGGCGGGCAAACCGTGTTTCGGCGCGCTGGACTTCAGACCAGGGGACGCGCGTCCGGTCAACCCGTTCGAGGTCGGTGAGGAGTCTCCGGGCCGCTTCCGGTTTGAGCTCGGGCAGGAGCCTGGCCAGCGCCGCGCGGCCGATGGCTTCGCAGGCGACCCCCACCAGGCGATTGATCAAGACCCCGCCGCGGCTGATCTCGTTACCGAAACGGATGGCATCGAGATAGGTGCGGGCAGCCGCCGCGGGCTGATCGTCGAGTTCGTGCAGCCGACCTTCGGCGGCCAGTAGTTGCGCGAGCCGTTTCATAGTCGCGAGGTCAGCCATCATCGCGGATGTATTGGTGACGGCTGCGTCGGCGGGTACGGCGCACAGGCGGGTCAGGCCCAGGCGGAGCAGGCGGAAAGCTTCGGCGTTCGTGGCGACGAGATCGCGGAGGGTGTCGTGGTCCAGGGTGGGGAAGTCCCCCACTGGCCCTGTAACCACCGTGCCGGCTTTGAGGAAATCATCGTACCCGTTGGGATTTGGGAGCGGAGCGGGCACGGGAGCCCTACCCAGCGTGGCGATCAATAGCGCCACGCCCCCCAGCATGACGATCAGCGCCAGGGCGAGCCACCAGGTGCGAAATCGAGCGAACATATTCGGGTCGGACAACCAGGCCTGGTTTCGGTGTCGGCGGCGTCCGGGCACGCGCTCGCTCGCTTACGCGGCTGCAAGAGCAGCGAACTCCTCCAGCACCCCGACTAGATCTGCGTTGCTGACGCCGGGCCGGTTTTCGACAAACAGGGCGAGGCCGACGCCATCACCGCGCAGGGCAAGATGGATGCGTATATGCTCGAAGACCCAGCAGAGTCGCACGGGCCGGATGCCATGGCGGTCCAGACCTTCCGCGGCCAGCGCCAGGTGTGAAAGCGCCTGTTCGACCTTCTGGGAGGAAAGCAGATTGCTGTAGCCGTGACTGGTCACCGTGCGGTCCGCCCGGCGGATGCCCAAGGCAGCCACCCCGGCCAGGGGCAGTCGGCGGTCCAGAAAGGCCTGGAGCGTATCTTTCATGCGGAAGCGGTTGGCGCTCTCGTGCTCCGCACGAAGAGGCGCCGGTCCGGTTGCACGTGGCAGACGATGCGTCCCTCCGGGGTCTGGACTTCCAGGCGATCGAACCGGCCGACCGCGGCGAGGCTGCTCACTTGGGCAGCCTGCTGTTCCACGTGCTCCAGCAAGCGCAACCGCGATTCGCGCGACTTGCTTCCCCACTCATGCAGGACCTCGCCGGCGCCGGAGCAGAGCAGGACTTCTTCGATGCGCACCGGGCCCGGGGGCGGCCCTGGAGCTTGGCTGGCTCCGGATTCGACGGCCGGCCCGGCGGGGGTTTCCGCCCCCTGGTCGTCGAGAAACTCCCGGCCTTCATCCGTCAGGCGCGCCGCTTCCATCAGCAGGAATTCCCACTGGCCCTCGATGGTCCGGCGCGTGGGCTCAGTGAAGGGCAGCAGGTTGAATTCGCCCCCGCGCAGCGCCAGCAGGCCGTACAGCGCTACCTCGCCCTGCAAGCTGCCCGAGTCCGCGTGGACGATCGCTCCGTCGCAGATGAAGATGCGCCCGCGCACTTTGCCGGTGAAGATCTCCAGCACCGAGGACTTGCGGCCCAGGCACTCCATTTGCAGCACTTCCTGCAAGCCGACCCGCCGCAGCATGCCCCGAAAACCGGCTTGCGGCTGCTCCCCGGCCAGCGCCTCCAGGGTCGCAAACACCGCCGCGTAGCCCCCCGCCGCCACCGGCTTCTCCAGGAACAGAGCTGCTCCGCTTTCCAGGCAGGTCTTGCGGTTTTCCGGCGTCGCCCGGCCCGTGAGTATCACCACCTGCTGCCCGGGATGTGTGCGGCCCAGCAATTGTAGAAACTGGATGCCATCCATCACCGGCATGCCGATGTCCAACACGACTACGTCCATCCGGCGCTTGGATAACAAATCGAGCGCCTGGGCGTGATTCTCCGCCACAAACACGTCCGAGCGGCCGCGCCCCATTTCGGAGAAAAGCTCGCGGATGCCGGTGAGGAAACCGGCATCGTCATCCACGAAGAGGAAGGATTTCCGTTTAACGGCTTCGTTTGACATTGCTCACCTGACAGCCAATCACCTGGCCGCTGAACATTGTACCTGCATCGCCGCGGGTTGTCTATGCCGCGGAATGTCGCTCTCAAGCCGGCGCCTGCGCGCCCGCCACCGCTTGCAGCGCCCGCTCCGCGGCCGAGCGCACGCCCGCGTCCGAGTCCCGCAAAGCGTGGGCGAGTCCGGACTCAGCCCGGCGCTCACCCAATCGGCCCAGGGCCTCCGCCGCCGCCTGGCGCAAGTCGCGGTCCGGGTCGCACAAAATCGCCAGGAAGAGGCTGACGGCCAGCATGCGGGATTTCTCCTCCAACGCGGCCCGCCCCTCAGGCTTCTCCACCATCGGCCGAAATTCCGATGGCATCACGCCTAGGCTCACTAAGAGTTGCCCGACGAGGTAGCGCACATCCGGGTTCGGGTCCTGCATAGCCGGCTTGAGTTCCTCGACCGCCGCACGGGCCTCGGCCGAGGAATTCCAGTTCTCGTCAATGCGCGACAGTGCGGCGGCGGCCATGCGCCGCACGCCGCTGGTTGCGTCTTTCAGCGCCAAAATCAGCGGGCCGATCGCGCCCCGCTCGCCCAATCGTCCGAGCGCCATTGCGGCTGCCTCGCGGACGTCCTCGTCGCCGTCCTTGAGGGTGCGGGTCAGCAACGAGGTGCTGCCAGCATCCTTGAGGTGGCCAAGCGTTTCGGCCACCGCTCGGCGCACGTCCCAATGCGGATCGTTCAACAGGGCACGCAGTGGCTCCACGGCCCTCGCCAGCCCCAGGGTCCCGAGCGCTTCGACGGCGGCCAGGCGGACGTGCGCGTCCTGGTTACCCAATCTAGCGATGATCGGTTCAATGGCTTCCGATCTTCCGACGTGGGCCAGGGCGTCCATCGCTGCGATGCAGACTGCGCTGTCGCTCGAATTCAACGCCTGGAGCAGTGGACGAACCACCCGCCGATCCTCAATTTGCGCGAGCGCCTGGGCCGCGCTCACGCAAAGGCTATAGGGCCCGGAGTTGATGATCGTCTCAAGGGGCAGGACGGCCGCGGCGCCAAAGGAGGCCGCGCGCGAACACTGGCCCTTGGCCACCAGGAGCCAAATCTCGTCGTCGCGGCGGCTGGGATGCCAGCCCGCAAATTCAAGCACCTGCGCCGCGCTCCCGCGCACACCCGCATCCGCATGACGCAGCAGCGGCACGAGCGCGGGAATAATGCGCTCATCCGAACTTTTCTTAAGCCCAGTTACCGCGGCCTTTACCACGCCGGCCTCACGGTCGCACAGGGCAAAAAGGAGCGGCTCGATGCGGGCTTCGTCCTCGATTTTACCCAACGCAACGGCGGCCAGGCGGCGGACTTCAGCATCGCTATCCTCCAGGGCTTTCCGCAGTATGCCGAGCGCGCGGGGACTGGCCAGGCGACAGAGTTGTTCCACCGCTTTGCGACGGGAAGCGGCATTCTTTGACTTAAACCGGCGCTGAATCAGCCAGAGCATGTTGGCAGCCATCGAGCCTAGGTCAAACCCGCCGGATTGTCACGCCAGAACTGCCAAGGCAGAAAACCATGCAAACCGGCGGGCCGCCGTTTTCCACTTCCCACTGCCCACCCATTGAGCTTTAATCGGTTCATGCGCGACGATTCACTCCACTTTCTAAGAACCCTGGTCAACACACCCAGCCCGGTCGGCCACGAAGCCCGCGGCCAGCGCGTCTGGCTCGATTACGCCGGGCAATTCGCCGACGAGACCTTCTCGGATGCCTACGGCAACTGCGTGGCGGTGCTGAACAAGGGCGGTTCGCCGCGCCTGATGATGTCCGGCCACGCCGATGAAATCGCCATGGCCGTCAACTACATTGACGACCAGGGCTACCTGTACGTCCGCAAAATGGGCGGCGTGGATGCCGCGATTACCAAGGCGCAGCGAGTTGTGATTCACACGCGCAAGGGCCCCGTCAAGGGCGTCGTCGGCAACGTCGCGCCGCACCTGATGAAGGACGAAAAGGACCCCAAGCCGCCCAAGATTCACGACCTGTTCATTGATATCGGCGTGGGCAGCCGCAAGGAGGCTGAGAAGGTGGTGCGCACCGGCGACCCAATCACGCTGACGGACGAGTTTGACCTGCTGCGCAACGATCTGGCGGTCGCACGTGCCTTCGACAACCGCATCGGGACGTTCGCCGTTGCCGAAGCCTTGCGCCTGCTCAAGGAGTCCGGGACCAAGTTACAGGCCGAAGTCTGCGCGGTCTCCAACGTGCAGGAGGAAGTTGGCCTGCTCGGCGCGCGGCAGATTGCCTACTCGCTCAAGCCCGACGTGGCGCTGGTGGTGGATGTGACCCACGCCACCGATTACCCGACGGTCAGCAAAGCCCAGCACGGCGACACCAAAGTTGGCCACGGCCCCACCCTTACACATGGCGGGTGCAACCATCCCGAGGTCGTCGCGCGCCTCGAAGCGGTGGCCGGGGCGAAGAAGATCCCGCTTCAGCACGAGGCCATGTCCTCGACGAGCGGCACGGACACGGACGCCATCTTCTGGACGCGGGGTGGCATCGCCAGCGCCTTGATCAGCCTGCCCAACCGCTACATGCACTCCCCGGTGGAGGTGGTGAGCCTGAAGGACCTCGAGAAGATCCCCCAGTTGCTCGCCGCCTTCGCCACGTCGCTCAAGAAAGGCGAGGAGTTCAAAGTCAAGGTGTGACCAAGAAATCATTACCGGCGGGCGCCGAGAAGTTCGCTTTGGCGTCCAGGACCTTTTGGGTGTAGAGTAGCCGCAGGATATGAGAGCAGCCGTACTCCACGGCAAGGAAGAGATTCGCGTTGAACAGGTCAAGCCGCAGCCGTTGCTGCCCGGCGAGGTGCGGATTCGCATCGAAGCCGCGCTGACCTGCGGCACCGACCTGAAGGTGTTCAAGCGCGGTTACCACGCCCGCATGATCGTCCCGCCCGCCAAGTTCGGGCATGAGTTCGCAGGGGTGATTTCGGAAGTCGCGCCGGATGTGACAGGCTGGCGCGTGGGTGAGCGTGTGGTGGCGGCTAACTCGGCGCCTTGCGGCCAATGCTTCTTCTGCCGCAATCAGCAGGAGAATCTGTGTGACGATTTGCTGTTCCTCAACGGCGCTTATGCCCACTCCATTGTCGTTCCTGCGCGGCTGGTGCAGAAGAACCTGCTGCGGCTGAAGCCGGAGACGGACTTCCGCGACGCCGCGCTGGTGGAACCGCTGGCGTGCGTGGTGCAGGGAATCGAAGACACCGGGTTGCGCGCCGGCCAGCGGGTCTTGATTATCGGCTCCGGACCGATCGGACTGATGTTCGTGGCGGTGGCGAGGCATCTGGGCTGTGTGGTCACGGTAGTCGGCCGGGGTTCCCGCCGTCTGGCGACCGCGAGGCGCCTCGGGGCGGAGCTGGCGCTGGACGTCGGTCGGCACGATGACCCGGGGTCCGTTATTCCGGCCGGCGCAATGTTCGACGTGGTGATTGAGGCCGTCGGCAAACCGGAGACATGGGCGGCGGCGGTGCGCCTCGTGCGCAAGGGGGGCACGGTGAACTTCTTCGGGGGGTGTCCCTCGGGCACATCGGTGTCGCTCGACACCACGCGCATTCATTATTCCAATCTCAAGCTCCTCGCGAGCTTCCACCACACGCCGCGCACCATCCGGCGCGCGCTGGGGTACATCGAGGCTGGGGTGGTGCGCGCTGCGGACTTCGTTGACCGGGAATGCACGTTGACGGAGTTGCCGGCAGTATTCCAGGCGATTGCCGCGGGCAACCATGCGGTGAAAACGCTGGTGCGGGTTCAGGAATGAGACGGGTGATCCCGCCGCCCCCTGCCTCCGCCCTGCTATTGGCGGCCGCGGTTCTCTGTTTCACCCTCGGCGCGGCGTCGGCGCCCTCGGCAGCGGCAGCCACAACTGAAAGGAAGGCTATGCAATTGACCAGCAGCGCATTTACCGCAGGTGGGCCGATCCCCGCCAAACACACCGGTGACGGGAAGAACGTTTCTCCGCCACTGAAGTGGAGCGGTGTGCCCGAAGGGGCCAAAGCCCTGGTGTTGATCGTTGATGACCCGGACGCCCCAGCCGGAACGTGGGTGCACTGGGTGCTTTATGGCCTGCCGCCGACGGCGACTGAGTTGGCCGAGGAAACTCCCCAGAGCCAATTTACCTCCACCGGCGCAAGGCAAGGGCTCAACGACTTCCGGCGCCTGGGTTATGGCGGGCCGTGCCCGCCACCCGGAAAGCCGCATCGCTACTTTTTCAGACTGTATGCGCTGGATACCGTGCTTGATCTGGAGCCTGGGTTCACCAAGAGAGACGTCGAGCGCGCAATGGAAAAGCACATCCTTGCCCAGGCTCAACTGATGGGGACCTATAAACGGGGATAATCGCGCGGGCCTCCAAGCTTGGCGGCGAGTGCCGCGGACAGGCGGCGAGCTGCCGAAGACCCCGCTAGGGAGAGGAGACAAGCTTCTGAAACTCCGGCATTTGCCGCAGCGCGGCGAAGCGATCCTCCTTCCGCGCCGTGAGGAGCAGGTTGCTGGCGGCGGGGTTGCTTTGCAGGCGTTTCGCGCTCAGGTCCAAGGCCTGCCGCAGCGCCACAATTCCCTCCGCCGGCTTGCCGATGCCGGCCTTCACTACTGCAAGGTCGTACCACGCCTCAGGACTGCCGGGCATGACCTTGGTCAGCTTCTCGAGCGCCGTCTCGAGACGCGCCACGTTGCCCAGGCCGGCGTAAGTCGAAGCGGCGCTTAAGATCGTGCCCGGATCAACTTTTGGGTCGTTGACCAGCCGATCCAGAGTCTGAAGGGCGGCATCGGTCTTGTTCACGTGGCGGTAGCCTTCCGCCAGGCCGAGAGCCGCCTGGAAGTTGGCGGGGTTGGCACGGGCGAGAACTTCGAGTTTCTCGACCGTCTTCTGCAAGCCGTTGGTATTGCCAAAGCTGCTATACGCCTGGAGCAGGCCCCGGAACGCGCTGGCATCCGCATTCGGATGGTTGAGCACGCCCTCGAGGACCCCCAGCGCGCGGTCGGTTTGCTGCATTTGCAGATAATCCCCAGCCAAGTCAAACGCGGCCTGGAAGTTGCCGGGGTTCTTGCGCACCGCTTCTTCCCGCTGCTGAAGATTGCTCCGGAATTGCTCGAAGCCGGCACTGTCCTTTTTGTATCTCCTGATGTTGTCCACCAGGTCCCGCACCTGTCGATTGTAGGGGTCGAGCTTGAGGCAAGTCTGCGCCACCAGCAACGCGTCGTCAAAACGCTGGAGCTGCAGCAGGAGCTGGCAATACCGGAACACCGCTTCGGGGCTGTAGGGGCAGAAGGCGAAAGCCTGGCGGAAGGTGAAATCGGCTTCCTTGAGCAGGCGCTGATACTCGGCATTGGATTTCGGACGATACTCGGGCGGGGCTTGGGTGAGACGCCAGGCGTAAATGCCGCCGATCGAGCTGCGCAGCTTGGAGAAAGACTTCTGGCCGTCGTCATCGTGCAGGAACTTGCGGTCGCCGGTGAAGCCGGTCAGGTCGTGGCGCAGGTAGGTCTTCTCGATCCAATCGGTGATCTCCTTCACCGGGGTGTCGTAGTCAATAATGTCCCCGGTCAGACGCGTGGAGAACTGCTTCCAAAACTCATGGTCTTTGGCCAGGACTTCCTCCGACAGGGACGCCAACGGCTGGCGGTTGATCTTCATGATGATCCCAAACGGAGTCAGGTAAGGATACATCCAGTCCAGCGGGAAACTCTCCTCGACGAAGAACTCGTTCTTGGGATTGTGGTCGAAGATCACCTTGGTGAGCAGGCCGTTGATGTTCATCACCGCGACCTGCCCGGAAACCTGCACGCGGTTGTCAATGACCTTTACGTCCTCGCCCGGTTTGAGCTGATTGAGCTGCATGCGCTTCGAGGCGTCTGCCATGTAGTCCTGGAAACAGCGCTGGGAGTCCTCGGGCGAGGGGATGTAAATCTCCCGGTCGGGGTAAACGCCCCCCAGGCTCTTGGTGATTTCCTTTGGGTAGGCCGCTTCGAGCAACAGCCGGTTCAGCCGGATGCGCGTCCAGCTCTGCGGATTCTCTTTGATGAAGTCAGCAAGGTATTCGGAGAGCGCGACCTGCTTGAACCGCTCGGGATCATACAGCGGGCCGGTCTTCGAGAGCTCGGCGATCTCTTGGGTGAGCCGCTCCTGTTCCTGGCGGAGCCGCTTGGACGTGCTGCCGTCCGCGATGTCCTGGTCCACGGCCTCTTTCTTCCGTTTCCTGGCGGTGAGCTGTTCTTTGATTTGGAGCTCCCGCTCCAGCAGCCGGTTGAGGTCCTGGCAAAGATTGCGACGCAACTTCTCGGGGGCCTTTTGGCTCGCGAGCAGTTGCTGGGTCTCGGGAGTGAGGTTTTCGTACAAATACTTTGAAACCGGGTCCTGTTGTGCGCCCGGTCGCAGCCGGGCCGCGAAGGCCTCAAGGTCGGTGAAGGCTTTCTCGTCGAACCAGGAAGTATAGGTGCGACGGCGCTTCTCGATACGCGCCCCGAGCTTGGTGAAGAACCGATCCAGCGGCTGCACCGCCTTGGCGAGCAGGTTCGTTTGGTATTCCTTGTCCTTAAGGGCGGTCCGCGCCAACTCGCTGAAGAACGGCGGATCAATCTGCGTGCTGCGGTTGTAATGCGCGCGGATGTAACAGAGGTAGGTGCCGTCGGCCAGGGCGTTTTGCGTGATGATATAGACATCGCGCCGGTCGAACTTCTGATCCTCGGCGGGCTGGCAATGGTGCGGGGTGAAGCTCTCACAGAAGATGATGTAGGTAGGGCAGAACCGGCCCGGATCGGTGCCGCCGAAAAGCACGGCGTCTTTGGTCATCTCGGGATAGATCGGCTTGCCGTCGGCGCCCTTGAAGGGTGGAGTGAACATGTCGTGGCCGAACCAGTATCCGAACCAGTGGTTGCGCTGGTCGCTCTTGAACCAGTGGGCCAGGCCCGAGTACAGCGGCATCGCGCCAAAGAGCGTCAGCGCAATGAACAGTGGAGCGCGCTGGCGATACAGCACGAGCGCAAACACGAAACCGAGCGAGATGGCCAGGAGCAGAAGGTTGGCGTAAATGGGCAGGCCGAATTGGTTCTTGGCGAAGGCCCGGGCGATCCAGTGAATCAGCTCCGACGGGCTCAGCGGGCTGTCCGGGCCGGCGGGGCCGAAGTAATGCTTACCCGTGGTATCCCAGAGGAAAAAGATCGCCAGCAAGACGGCAACGATGCCGCCGGCCAGGCCCCACAACCGGAACTTCTGGTAATGCGTGGCCATGAAGGCGGCGGTGAGGGCCAGGCCGTAACCGATGAGGCAGGCCACAATGGTATGCGAGGAGCAGAGGAAGACCTTGATAAGGTCGGCGGAAGCCCGGTCCGGCGTGGGATTAAGCAGGATCATCAGCAGCGCCCCCAGGCAAACGTACATGGCGGCCAGGGCGATGATCCATGCGCGCTCGCGCTTCTGCATTTTGAAGAAGAACACCAGGGGTACCAGGGCGATAAAAGTGTACACCCAAGTGAACTCCGCGGCGGCACCCTCGATCAGCATGCCCAACTGGCTGACGAAGCGGAATGGTTCCGTGATCAGGTTGGTCGGGTTGGGCTGCTCGTATTGCCCGCGGCTGATGGCATGGAAGAAACCCTCCACGGTGCGCGGGTAGCCCCATTGCATCGGCGGGTTGGTCATGCCCGAAACCGCCATGTAGAGATAAAACGACACTCCCAATCCCCAGAGTCCGGCCATGATTAGAACCTGCTTCCAGTAGGTGCCCAGGCCTTTGGTCCGAACGGCCAGCCAGATGCTGGCGGCAAGGGAACCCCACCCTACGGCGGTGAAGATAATCATCATTCCCTGCTTGACCCCGAGATTGTGGAAGATGTGGTCGCCGGTTACCGCCAGGATGACATAGTCGAGCACGTAAACAATGAAGTTGCCCAGGAAAATATCGCGGCCCAACCGGGGATTGCCGGCGGCGAGAGCCACCTCGATGCCCAACGCGGCCACGAGCAAGCTTTGGTGCAGGGTCATGCAGACCCCGAACAGGAAGGCGGCCCAATAGGCATAGCGCAACTGGTGCGGCGCGTAAATCCAGCGCATCAGGCACACCAGCACGGCCAGGAACCACGGCACGCTGGTAACCGCGATGCGGTTTACCACCACTGACTCTTTCCACATGAAGCCGTCGAGGCCCAAGAGCAGTCCGGCGGACACGGCGCAGACCAGACAGATGGCGCTTTCCCATTTGCCGGTCATCTCCTTCAGTTCCTCGATTCCCTCCATGAACATGCTGCTGCCGCGCGACACCATGAGCGCGAGCAGGCCGCAGGCCATCGCCCCGGAGAATGCCTGCCCTACCGAGACGCGCCAGGCCATGTTGCCGATGGGCAGCAGGGTGGTCCACAGCCAGCTATAGATAGACCACACCGGGTAACCGGGCGGGTGCGGAATACCGGCATAGAACGCCCCCGTCACCAGCTCCCCGGAGTCCTCGAGCGTCAACTGGGGAGCCAAGGTAATGAGATAGACCGTCCAGACCACGGCGAAAGTGATGGCCATGGCCAACCAGTCCATCTTGCGGAAAAGCGGCGGAACGGCTAACGGCGCGGGCGCGGCCACAGGCGGCGGCGGCGATTTCACCGGCTTGCGAATGTCGCGCTCGGGCGTCTTAGGTTTCGGCGTACTCATTTGTGCTTGAATAGACACCATAACCAGCCGAATCCGTGTAAAGCCAGCCGAAATTTGCCTCGCGCCCGCCCAAAAGTGATGACCTCTAAAATGGTTGGAACGCGTCTTACGTGCTCCACAACCACTTACGCCCTGCCCAAGTGTCCGGTGGAAGTAGTTGCCCAGTATTCCATTCTTAAATGTTCTCTCCTATGCAGGACCACAAAACCCGTTACCGCGGTAGCAAAACTGCGGGACGATGAGGCTTTTGGGGTCATGTCCGGCGTTAATACCTGCAAAACGAACCGCTTCCGTTTGGGTGTGCCAGATACTCGGCGGCGGGCATAGGTTTCTGGTCTTGGCACGAAGCGATTTCGATTGACGGCGCCCGTTTGGGCCGGCCGCAGCACACAGGCGAGTCACAGGCGAGTCTCCCCGGATACTCACCCGACACACACCGTAACAGCTCTTGAAGAGCTTTTTGCGTAACCTCCTGTCCTGCTTGGACTTACCGCAGACCTGAAGCTAAGAAGCCACGATGGGCTTTCGCCCTTTTCTCATTGTTGCAACCTGCTGTGGTCCAAAAACTTATTCTTACTAACCGGGCTTTGGTTATTCGCCTTCCGCGTAATCTCGGATCCGCTTCCTAACTGCGATTCCGAAGCGATTTAGATTGACTGTGGTGCCGCGGGGGTGAGGGGATGGCGGGCGTTCGGGCTAGGCAAACCAGGCTATGGGTGACTCTTTTTCTCGGCCGTGTCCTATTGACAGTAGCACTCCGTAATGTACATATTAGGTGTGGTTAAGGTGTTGGCTGCCGGCCAGGGTTTGGACCCTCGCGTCCCGGGCGGCTCCGCAACCCCGGTTTCCGCTTATGGCTGAGGTTCAACAACAGATTGCGCTGCCCGTGGCAAACCAGCGGTTTGTCACCACCCACTGGAGTGTGGTGCTGGCCGGCGGCGACAGTGAGTCGCCTCGCGCGGCGATGGCGCTGGAGGAACTGTGCCAGGCCTACTGGTACCCCCTTTACGCCTATGTCCGGCGGCGCGGGCACTCGGTCGAGGACGCGCATGATCTGACCCAGGAGTTCTTCGCGCGCTTGATTGAGAAACGCTGGCTCGCGGAGGCAGACTCTAGCAAGGGCCGTTTTCGCACCTTCCTCCTCACCGCGCTGAACCATTTCCTGGCTAACGAATGGCGGCATTCGCGGGCGGCGAAACGCGGTGGCGGCCGGGTGCTGATTTCCCTCGATGACACGGCGGAAGCCCGTTATGTGCGGGAGCCGGCCTCCAATCTCACGCCGGAAAAGATTTACGAGCGCCGCTGGGCGTTGAGCTTGTTCGATCACGCCCTGGCCCGGCTGCGCGAACAGTATGCGGCTGCGGGCAAAACCTCGCTCTACGACCAGTTGAAGGGCTTCTTGTCATGTGAGCCCGGAGAGGGCGAGTACGCGCGGCAGGGGGCTGAGTTGGAGATGAACGCGGGGGCTGTCGCGGCGGCGGTACACCGGTTGCGCCAGCACTACCGCCAACTGGTGCGCGACGAGGTGGCTCATACCGTGGAAAATCCTGCGGACCTGGAGGACGAGATTCGTTCGCTGATGGCGGCGCTGAATTAAACGGCAGTTGCAGGGTAGGGCGGCGCACTCCGTGCGCGCCGGCGTGGGGATTCGTGCGGCGCGGCGGGCAGGGCGACTGCCCTGCCTGCCAGGGTCGGGGTTCTCCACGGAACGATTTTGCGTAATCCTGGCCCGGTTTTGGGTCAGTAAAGGACAGACAATATGAAAACGTACTTCAAGTTCGCCTGCGTTTATTGTGGTCAGCATC
Organism: uncultured Verrucomicrobiota bacterium; assembly: GCA_964625855.1. GTDB lineage: Bacteria > Verrucomicrobiota > Verrucomicrobiia > Limisphaerales > UBA8199 > JAPLUA01. Next base: position 189,600 of record CAZVFC010000010.1, read on the forward strand.
TCGAATGCGAGCCCGGCTTGTCCGGACGACAGATCCGCTGTCCCGCGTGCCAGAGTCGGATTGTCATTCCCGCAGAAAGGAAGGGGCAGCCGGCCCGCAAGCAACCGTTGACCAAATTCACCTGGGACACCGTGGTCCAGGTGCCCGAGGTCCAGAGTCCCAAAACGCGGCACACGTAGCGCCGCTTCAAGGATCATGCCTGCTGAGCGCCAGTGTCCAAGGTGCGGCGCGGCATTGCCCGGTGACGCAATGGACGGGTTGTGCCCCAAGTGCATGGCACGCGTCGTGTTCGGCGAGGGCGAAGTCGCGGGAGACAAGCCGCTGGAGAAGGCCGCCGCAACGATCAAGGTCGAACCGCCTCCAGAGGGGATGGCCGAAGGCCCGGGAACGCGAATTGGCCGCTACAAGCTGCTGGAGCAGATCGGCCAAGGCGGCTTCGGGGTGGTGTATATGGCCGAGCAGGTGGAGCCGGTGCAACGCAAGGTGGCCCTCAAGGTCGTCAAGGCGGGCATGGACACCAAGGAAGTCATCGCCCGGTTTGAGGCCGAGCGGCAGGCGCTGGCCCTGATGGATCATCCCAACATCGCCCGGGTCCTGGATGCCGGCACCACCCAAGCCGGGCGGCCCTACTTCGTGATGGAACTGGTCAAAGGCATCCCCATCACCGAGTTCTGCGACCTGAAGAAACTCTCCCCGGCCGAGCGGCTGGAACTGTTCATCAAGGTCTGCCAGGCGGTGCAGCACGCGCATCAGAAGGCGATTATCCATCGGGACCTCAAGCCTTCAAACGTGCTGGTGACGCTGCACGACGGTGAGCCGGTGCCCAAGGTGATTGATTTCGGGATTGCCAAGGCGCTGGGGCCGAAGCTGACGGAGAAGACGTTGTTCACCGGCTTTGCGCATCTGCTGGGGACACCGGCCTACATGAGCCCGGAGCAGGCAGAGTTGAGCGGGCTGGACATAGACACACGCAGCGACATCTACTCGCTGGGGGTGCTGCTCTACGAATTGCTGACGGGCGTCACGCCCTTCGATAAGGAGAGTCTGGCCAAAGCGGCGTTGGACGAGGTGCGGCGGATGATTCGGGAGACCGAGCCGCCGAAACCGTCCAGGCGTCTGACTGAGCTGGTAGCAGCCGACGTGAGGAGGCTCGAATCAAGCTCCGAATCGGATAGAGCCTCCTTGCGTCGGCTGCTACAGCAGAGGAGGGAACTAATCCACCAGGTGCGGGGTGACCTGGACTGGATCGTGATGAAGTGCCTAGAGAAGGACCGGCGGCGGCGGTATGAGACGGCCAACGGGCTGGCGATGGATGTGGGGCGGCATTTGCAGTACGAGCCGGTGGTGGCCCGCCCGCCCAGCAAGCTGTATGAGTTTCAGAAGACCGTGCGGCGGCACAAGGTCGGTTTCGCGGCGGCGGGGGCGATTGTCTTGGTGCTGGCAGCGGGGGTGGTGGTGAGCACGTGGCAGGCGGTGCGAGCGACGCGCGCGGAGCGCGAACAAGCGCGGTTGCGCCAGTTGGCCGAGACCAAGGAGAAGACAAGCGAGCAGGTTTCGCAGTTCCTCAAGGACATGCTCAAAGGCGTCGGTCCATCGGTGGCGTTGGGTCGGAAAACGGAGATGCTACGGGAGATCCTCGATCGAACGGCGGAACGGATTGGCACAGATTTGAAAGAGCAGCCGGAGGTCGAAGCGGAGTTACGGTTCATTATTGGCAACACCTATTTTGAATTGGCCGAATTTGCAAAAGCCGAAGCCATGCACCGCGAGAGCTTGCGACTTCGAAGGTTGACTTTTGGTCCGACCAATGCGGCCACTGCGGACTCACTCAGCGCCCTGGGGGAAGCGGTGCGAGGTTACCCAGAATCCGAAGCCCTGCATCGTGAGGCATTGGCGGTGCGTCGTCAGATTTTTGGCAATGGGCACCCAGACGTGGCAACATCTCTAAATCTTCTGGCTTACACTCTCTATTTGGAGCGCAGGCTGGATGAAGCTGAGAGTGTTGAACGCGAGTCATTGGCCATGCGAAGAAGGCTGTTTGGCAGTGAACACTTGGACGTGGCCATCTCTCTTGAGGTCTTGGGGCTTGTGCTCCAAAGACAGAGCAAGTTCGCCGAGGCTAAAGACGCTTTTTACGAGTCGCTGGAGATACAGAAGAATCTGGAGGACGGCGAAAGTCCAGGAATCGCTGCGACACTGAGCAACATCGCCAGGTTATTCCGAGATTGGGGCAAACCCGCCGAGGGAGAGCCATTCGCGCGAGAATCCTTGGCCATGCGAAGGAAACTATTGGGCGACGGGCATCCCAAAGTGGCAATCCCGTTCCGGAATTTGATCACCATACTCCAAATGCAAGGCAAGCTCGCTGAGGCCGAAACGCTCGGTCGAGAATTCGTGAAAATCCAGAAGACGCAATTCGGCGGCGAGAGCACCGCGGTGGCAGACGCACTTGCATCGCTGTCAGATGTTGTTGCTAGCCAGGGAAAGTTTCGCGAAGCGGAGAATCTAGCGCGAGAAGTGGTGGAGATACGAAGGAAAGCGTCAGGTGATCAAGACCAAGGTGTCGTCAATGCGCTGTATAAACTGTCTGGCGTGCTCCAAGCACAGGGCAGGTGGTCTGACGCCGGAGCAGTCATACACGAGGAGGCAGCTCGGATCAGGGCACTTTTTGCCGAAGGCGAACTCCCGGTGAATGCGTCGCTTCGAATTGCCGATCTCATGAGCAGACTTGGACTCTTAATGCGTGGCAGTCGTAAGTATGCTGATGCGGAAGCGGCCTTTCGTGAAGCGCTCGTGCTGCGGAGAAAGGTCTATGGCAACCAACACCTTGCAGTGGCTGATTCGATTGAGGTTTTGGCAATGACACTCAACGATCAAGGCAAGGCAGCGAAGGCCGAACCCTTGCTCCGCGAGGCTATCGCAATTCTGAAGCTCAACACACACAACCGGGACTTGGGATGGCCGCTTGAACTCCTTGGGTGGGCCTTGTCGCGACAAGGCAAGCTCACTGAAGCTGAGGCGTGTTATCGCGAGGCTGTGGCCATAGGGACACAGCACCCTTGGGCCTATTCTCGCCTTGGCGGCCTGCTAGCAGGGCGCGGCGACTGGGAAGAAGCCGAACCGCTCCTCCTGAAGGCATTACATCTCTTCCAAAAGAGGTCGGGCGATCAGTTTGCAGCCTATACCACTATGGAACTCGGCCGCATCTTCAGCGACAAGGGAAAGCTGGTCGAAGCCGAGGCTGCGTTTCGCCACGCCCTGTTGATCTTCCGCAGTCTACCAGACCGTATGGCGCGGGCCAGGGCGCTCGTGCAGTTGGCGGATATGCTCCAGGCACAAGGCAAGCACGCCGAGGCGGAGGTGCTGTACCGAGAAGAGTTGGCTGTTCGCCCCAGAATCCCCGGAGATCAAGCTCCGGAAGTTGCTCTATTGCGGCTCAACCTGGGAAAGACGCTCCGAGGGCAAGGCCGGGCCGACGAAGCCGCGGCTCTCTATCGTGAGGGAGCCAAGCACGCCGACCCGAACACTCTGAATGGTCTGGCTTGGCCGATGGCCACCAGTCCCAAGGCTGCGGACCGGGACGGGCCAACTGCGGTGCTATTGGCCGAAAAAGCCGTCGCGGCGACCGCCCGCACGAATTATCAAATCATGGACACGCTGGCTGCGGCTCACGCGGAGGCAGGCCAGTTCACGAACGCCGTGTGCGTTCAACAGAAGGCCATCGCCCTCATCCCCGCAGGCCAGACGAACGTGCGAGAGGATTTTGAGTCGCGGCTCCGGCTCTTCGAGGCCAACTCACCCTTCCGGGAATACTGGGGCGAGATCAACCGCCTCCAAAGCGCAGGCAAGCTGGCCGACGCCGAATCCCTTCTTCGTGAGCAACTGGCCATGTACCGCCTGATGTTCGATGCAGATCATCCAAGAGTCGCCGGCACGCTCGCTAGTTTGACGCACGTGATGGTTGAGGCGGACAAGTTCACGGAGGCTGAACCGCTGGCGCGCGATTGCGTGGCGATTCGCGAAAGGAAGCTGCCTGACCACTGGTCCACGTTCAACGCGCAGAGTCTGCTGGGCGGATGTCTGCTGGGACAGGAGAAATACGAGGAAGCAGAACCGTTATTGCTCTCCAGCTACGAAGGTATGCGACAGCGGAAAGACACGATTCCGGCCGCCGGCAAGACCCGCCTCAATGAAGCCCTCGAGCGACTTGTCCAGCTCTACGAAGCCTGGGGCAAGCCGGAGCAGGCTGCTGAATGGAAGCAGAAGCTGGCTGAGTTCGAGAAGGCCACCGCCCTGGCACAGCCATGAGCCAGACGCCTCATTGTCCGAAATGCGGCGCGGAACTGCCCGGTGACGCGATGGACGGGTTGTGCCCCAAGTGCATGGGGCAGGTGGTGTTCGGAGGCAGCGAAGCCGCCGGGACAAAGCCTGAGGAGCAGCCCGCAGGGACGCTCCGGATGGAGCCGGAGGCCGGCACGACCGTCGAGCGCGCCGGGATGAGGATTGGCCGCTACAAGCTGCTGGAACAGATCGGCGAAGGGGGCTTTGGCGTCGTTTACATGGCCGAGCAGGTCGAGCCGGTGCAGCGCAAGGTGGCCCTGAAGGTCATCAAGGCGGGCATGGACACCAAGGAAGTCATCGCCCGGTTCGAGGCGGAGCGTCAGGCGCTGGCCCTGATGGACCATCCCAATATTGCCAGGATCCTCGATGCCGGCGTCACCGGCGCTTCTGACTCTCAACCCTCAACTCTCAACTCTCAACTTTCCGCCGGCCGGCCCTACTTCGTCATGGAACTGGTCAAAGGCATCCCCCTCACCGAGTTCTGCGACCTGAAGAAGCTCGCCCCGACCGAGCGGCTGGAACTGTTCGTGCAAGTGTGCCAGGCGGTGCAGCACGCGCATCAGAAGGGGATCATTCACCGGGACCTCAAACCGAGCAACGTGCTGGTGACGCTGCACGATGGGACGCCGGTGCCCAAGGTGATTGATTTCGGGATAGCCAAGGCGCTGGGGCCGAAGCTGACGGAGAAGACCTTGTTCACCGGTTTTGCGCATCTGCTGGGCACGCCGGCTTACATGAGTCCGGAGCAGGCGGAGTTGAGCGGGCTGGACATAGACACGCGCAGCGACATCTATTCGCTGGGGGTGTTGCTCTACGAACTGCTGACGGGCGTGACGCCTTTCGACAAGGAGGCGCTGGCCAAAGCGGCGCTGGACGAGGTGCGACGGATGGTCCGGGAGACCGAGCCGCCGAAACCCTCGACCCGCCTGCGGGGCTTGGGGGAGAAACTCACCGAGGTGGCCGCCCGCCGTCACATGGAGCCGCCCAAACTGATTCATCAGGTGCGGGGGGACCTGGACTGGATCGTGATGAAATGTCTGGAGAAGGATCGCAAGCGTCGTTACGAAACGGCCAATGGTCTGGCGATGGACGTAGGGCGGCATTTGAAGTGCGAGCCGGTGGTGGCAGCCGCCCCCAGCCTAGCCTACCGGCTTCAGAAATTCATGCGCAGACACCGTGGCCCTGTAGCCGCCGCGCTGGTGGTCACGTTTATCTTGGTGCTGGGCGTGGTTGTCAGCGCATGGCAGTGGCGCAAAGCGCTGGAGGCAGGCCGGCGGGAAGCGTATCAGAGGAGACAGGCGGAACATAGGGCGATTGCCGAGGCGCTGGCCAAGGATGAAGCCAACCGAGAACGCAGCCGAGCCGAAGCAGCCTTCACCTATTTGCAGATTCAGCGGGCGGGAGATTTGTTCGCGTCGGACGACGCAGGGAGCGCGTTGGCCTCCCTGGCAGACGTATTGAGGCGGGAACCTACCAACCGAGTGGCCGCCGAGCAGCTCCTGTTTGCCCTGACCTACCGGAGCTTCCCGCTGCAACTGGCCGAACCGATCCGCTTTGTCGCTGGCGGGGAAGGTAAGCTCCGCTTAAGCCCGGATGGCTGCCGTATTGCCACAGTTTCTGCAGAAGGGAAGGCACGGCTTTGGGATGCCTTGACAGGCAGGCCCTTGTGCGATGAGTTCCCGAATGAACCTGAAGAGCCTGTCGGATCGGTCTTGTTCAGCCGGGATGGGAACCGGCTGCTGACGATCTCGGCGCGGACCAGCAAGTTGGAGAAAGAGTACCGGCACGGTGCCCGTGTGTTCCCGAATGGCATCTCTGTTCGCCTTTGGGATGCCCGGACGGGCCAAAGCCTGACCGAGCCGATGCGCCACCCTGCGGATGGCCTTAGCCCGTTGGGGGCGCTCTTCAGCCCGGACGGCCGGCGGTTGCTGACGACCTCGGGCGGCCGGCGGTTCCTGGCGGCCTCGAGCTCCGTTTGGCTTTGGGATGCCCTCACTGGCCGCCCATCGCCCGGACAGCTAGTGCATGAGACCAACACCAGGATCCATTCTGCGATATTCAGCCCTGACAGCGAACGAGTCTTCACTGCGTCTTCGAGGTCCATTCGGCTTTGGAATGCGCGCACTGGGGAACCCTTGACCGCGCTGGTCAAGACCGATGCGCTGCCGCGCTCCTTTCCACATCGAATTAGAGACCGGACTGATCCATGGCCCGTCTTCCATTCCGCAGAATTCAGTCCGGACGGGAATCTCGTCGTTGCTTTATTCGGGGGTGCTTGCGTTTGGAATGGCTACACTGGCGAAGCACTTACCGGAGGGCTCAGGCGGGCAACGGACGGCCCACTCAGGTCTGTCAAGTTTAGCCCAGATGGGCAACGAGTGCTCACGGTCGCGGCCAACGCCGTTCGCCTTTGGGATGTCAATCCGAACGGATTGTCACTTGCCGAGGGACCGTGCATCACGGGGTTTGGCGGAAAGGAATCTCACAACTCCCTACAACCGATTAGCAGAGCGACAGAAACCACGGCTGCCCAACAGTATTTCGATTCTGCCGAGTTCTCGTTGGACGGAGATGAAGTGCTGACGATTTCAAGCGGCGTCGCCTCCAAATTTAGCACCGTCCGGCTATGGGATTCGCGCACCGGCCAGAACATTGGCGTGCGAACGGGTTACGAGAACAGAGCCTTGCGCGCCCAGGGCACCCCTTTCCGCCCCTACGGCAGATGGGAGGTGGAGACTGATAGCTTTTCGCCTTTGCTCTGGGATGAGAACCTCGGCCGTCCACTCTGCAGCCTCCTCGAACACGAAGGCCTCGAAACGATCCAGTTCAGCCGTGATGGCAGGCGACTCCTGAAGCACGAAGACGACACTTCGTTGCGGGTCTGGGACGCCCACACTGGTCGGCCCGAGACTGAGCCACTGAAAACGGGGGGAGCCATGTTGTCTCCGGACTTGAGCCCTGATGGAAAGCGGGTGGTCAGCGTGACCCCGCAACCGGGAGGCTATGTCGCCCACATCTGGGAGATTGGGCACCAGGCACGTCCGCAGTTGCCTGGAAAGGCTCTGTCCAACACCCGGTTCCGGTTCAGCGCGGACCGAAGCCTCATGCTCTGGGCTTTACCCAACGCCTTCCGCGTTTGGGATGTGCGGACCGGCCAGCCGTTGACCGAGCTGGTGCGGACTATTCCCCCGGGCCAGTCTGGCGGTGGGCTCCGTTCTGCTGAATTCAGCCTGGATGCAGGGGAAGTGCTAACCGTTTCGTGGTACGACAAGAAGGAGCACCTGCAGGTTTGGGATGCTCGTGCGGGCCATCCTCTGGGCGCGCCGATCGGACTGGAGGCAGCCCATAGAGCCGTTCGACTTAGTCCCGATGGACGGCGGTTGTCCGCGGTCCTACGCGGCACGAATGAGCTCCGCTACCGGGCTTGGGATGTGAAGACGAGTATGGCTCAGACCGACCTGCTGCTACGCCAGGGCGGAGAAGGATCCTTCGCGTTTAGAGGCGCGATCAGCGCCAATGGACGGCGAGTGCTTGTGGTTGAGAAACCCTCAGGGTGTATTGGCCTAATCTGGGAAATCCAGGGCGCCGGCCCGCCAGCAGGGCCAATCACGTTTGAGTGTGGTGAGTGGGTAAACTTCGCCGAGTTCGGCCCGGACGAACAGCGGGTAGTCATTGCCTCGGGAACTTTCTGGGACTTCTCCGCGCGCGTTTTTGACGCGCGCACGGGCCAGGCCTTAACTGGGCCGCTTAAGCACGATCTCCCTGTCAAGTCGGCACGGTTTAGTCCAGACGGACAGTTGATCGTCACCGCTTCCGCAGACCGCACGGCCCGCGTTTGGGATGCCCGAACTGGCCAGTTACTAACAGCGCCGCTCGAGCATGGAAACAGGGTGACGTCCGCCCAATTCAGTTGCGATGGGCAACGGGTAGTTACGGTCACTGAAGACGAGAAGGTCCGCCTTTGGGACACTCGCACTGGTCTGTTACTCACCACGCCATTCCTGCCCGACGGGTTATGCCCTTCGGACTTCCCGTTGCCGCCCATGCCCGTGCCAGTGTGGGTGCCGGAATTGGCTGAGGCTGTTGCGGGGAGGCGGCTCAACAAGACCGGCGCGGTCGAATTCACTGCGGATACCGGGCTCGGGCAGTTCCAGGGAATGCTTCTTCACAGCAAGTCGGACGACTTCTATACGCTTTGGGGGAAGTGGTTCTTCGCCGATCCCAGCCAACGGAAGCCTTCGCCATTTTCGGAATGAGGGCTTCGTATTCAATAGCGAAGTGTTGCCGCGGGATTCCCAAAACCATGCTCAGACACCGCAGAGCTTTTTCGAGAGGCTGTGAAGCCGTTGTTGCTCAGCCAACGGCAAGGTTTGCGGAGCAATGTGCTGCTTCGACTCGGTTGGAGAGCCACGCCGGCTCGGTGGGAGACTCGGCACTCCAATGTCAGACTACACACACGAAAAGAAAGCCTCGAACATTTGCCTGGTGGTTCAGGGTCCCGAGCAGGTGCGGCGGCGAAGAAGGCCGGCGAGACCCCCTCCGCGAGAGGTTCGCCGGTAATCCCGGCCAGGTTCTGGATCGGTGCCAAATGTAAGCTCCATCGCTGAACCATTATGAACGAACCACGTAATTGCCCGAAATGCGGTGCGGAACTTCCCGGCGACGCCCTGGACGGGTTGTGCCCCAAGTGCATGGGCCACGTGGTGTTTGGGGAAGGCGAGGCCCCAGGGGCGAGCCTGGAGGAGCAGCCCAGGGCGACGATTCGGATCGAGCCGGACTCAGACCTCACCATCGAGCGCGCCGGGATGAGAATCGGCCGCTACAAGCTGCTGGAACAGATTGGCGAAGGCGGCTTCGGGGTGGTGTACATCGCCGAACAGATCGAGCCGGTGCAGCGCCAGGTGGCCCTCAAGGTCATCAAGGCCGGCATGGACACCAAGGAAGTCATCGCCCGGTTCGAGGCCGAGCGGCAGGCGCTGGCCCTGATGGATCATTCCAACATCGCGCGGGTGCTGGATGCCGGAGCGACGGAAGCGGGGAGGCCTTACTTCGTGATGGAACTGGTCCGGGGGATACCCATCACGGAGTTCTGCGATCTGAAGAAGCTCTCCCCGACCGAGCGGCTGGAACTGTTCATGAAGGTCTGCCAGGCGGTGCAGCACGCACACCAGAAGGGGATCATTCACCGGGACATCAAACCGAGCAACGTGCTGGTGACTCTGCACGATGGGACGCCGGCGCCCAAGGTGATTGATTTCGGGATCGCCAAGGCGCTGGGCCCGAAGCTGACGGAGAAGACGTTGTTCACTGGCTTCGCGCATCTGCTGGGCACGCCGACCTACATGAGCCCGGAGCAGGCGGAATTGAGCGGGCTGGACATAGACACGCGCAGCGACATCTATTCGCTGGGGGTGCTACTCTACGAACTGTTGACCGGGGTAACGCCCTTTGACAAGGAGGCGCTGGCCAAGGCGGCACTGGACGAGGTGCGGCGGATGATTCGGGAGACCGAGCCGCCGAAGCCCTCGACCCGGCTGCGGACGCTGGGGGAGAAGCTGACGGAAGTGGCCAAGCGCCGTCACACCGAGCCGCCCAAACTTCTTCATCTCGTGCAGGGCGATCTGGACTGTGTCGTGATGAAATGTTTGGAGAAGGACCGTCGGCGTCGCTACGAGACGGCCAACGGCCTGGCGATGGATCTGCACCGGCACCTGGAGCAGGAGCCGGTGGTGGCCCGGCCGCCCAGCCAATCCTACAAACTCAGGAAATTCGTGCGACGGAATCAGCGCTCGGTGGTTGCCGTGAGTGCTGTTGCCCTCGTCGTGTTTGTGGCGGCAATCGTGAGCACCTGGCAATGGCGGGAAGCACAGACAAACAACGACCGCCTCGAAGTCGCCCTTGCCAAAAATGAACTGGTGGCCCGAGCCGTGAGTCTTCGCGGTGGAACGTTCACGATTGACGGAATCGGTACAATGGCCATAGGCGACTACGGAGACAGTACGCTGCGCGAGGACCTTCTCAATTTGCCTGTGTGGGCCAGGGATAAGCTGTTTGAACGGCCGACAGGTTCTGTTCGGCGTGAAATCACCAGCGCGCACTTCAGTCCTGACCAGAAATGGATAGCAGTCGGGTGGCTTGATGGAACCGTCTGGATCTGCGAAGTTCAAACTGGTCGATTCGGGATTGCACCGATTCGTCACGATGTGCCTGTGAATGCTGTGCGTTTCTCGCCTGACGGCAAAATCTTGGCCACGGGATCAGTTGATAAGATGATACGCATTTGGGATGTGCGGACGGGACGTCAGGTTGCTGGACCATTGAAGGACACCAACTCAGTAGTCGGTCTTCGGTTCTCTGAGAACGGCAAGTATCTCGTCAGCCTGGCGTTAAGCAATACGCTCTCAATTTGGCGCACAGGTGCGTGGCAACGAGAAAGCACCGAAGTCTTGAAAATCACGCCACCCAGAATCATCACCCGGCGCGCCAAGGGGTGATCACAAGGCGACTCCCACCCCGCTGGATAGAGTCAAACATTCGGCGAGCTTGGACTTGCGAACTCACCTGGGAAAGCCCCAAGCCCGATTCGCTGATCGAAAGCATCGACATTGTCTCCCTGAACACCCAGAGCAGCCCGTTTCTGATCGCCATCACCGCTGGACCCTGAACGCAGCCGGCGTTCTCTAGCCCACCTTGCGAGGATGGTTGAAGGGTATGGATCACCCCCCGGCGCACCGGTCACGGCATTCGCTCTCGTTGACTTCTCCTGGGCCACATGGCGGGCCATCTTACTTCTGCCGTCGCGTCGTGAGGGCCTGACGAGCCGTTCCTGTCGCGGACCCCTTCCCTCCTCATGCTTAAGGCTGTCCATCCGTGGTTGGACTGCGCTTGCCGGAAGAAATCCTGCTTTCCGCGTAATCCTGCGCCCCTTCTGGGTAAGCAATAAGTAGAGCTGGAAGTGCGGATCAGGCCGGGTTTGGCGCCCGGCTGCGGAAACCCCCGAAGGCCCAAGAGTTGGGACATTCGACCGAGTAAGAGAATATGAACGACGGATTTATCATTCTGAAGCCACAGTTGAACCTTGGTGGGCGCGGAAGGCCTCCCGCCGGAACCAGCAAGTCCCAACCAGAGCGAACAGAGAGAACGGAGGTTTCCAAGCGAAGCGGCCTCGCTGTTGGCTCCGCTGGCTCCCTGTCGGCGCTGATGTTCAATCTGCCGTATCGCGGAAATGGGTTCCGCGCGACCGTTCGTGGACACCAGGTCCCCGGCACAGATTTTGGCCGGCCAAGCACGCTTGCGGGCCAATAGTAGAGAACAAACAACAAGAACCGGCCTCAACGAGGCCATAACTGAAAGGAAGAAAACAAATGAAACAGAGAAACACAAACCCGCGCGCGGCGATTCTTTCGCGCGCGCTCACGATTGCCATGCTGGGCTCATGCGTGGCAGTTCTCACGGTGCCGTCCCTGGCCCTGGCGGGGCAGGACTATCACGGCAATGGCAAACACAAGACGACTCGCATCATCCCCCCGAACGTCGAGGCCTATGGCACGTCGTATTCAGCGCTTGCCGGGGCCTGGTGGAATTGGGCGCTCAACCAGCCGCCGGCCATGAACCCGATCCTCGACGAAACGGGGCAGTTTGCGGCCGTAGGTCAGGATGAGGACTGGGGTCAGGGAAAGAAGATCTTCTTCCTCGCGGGCAACTTCGGTGGCGAGACGGTGCGCGAATGCACGGTACCGAAGGGAAAGGCGCTGTTCTTTCCGCTGGCGAACAATCTCTTCGTCTCACCGGAGGAGGGTACGGTGGAAGAAGTCAGATCAGCCGCGAACGACGCAACCGCCCCAACGAGTTTCCTTGAGTGCATCATTGACGGAGTCCCTGTCGCGGATCTCTTCGCCTACCGCGCGCAGTCTCCGCCCGGAGGCTCACCCTTCGAAATTCGCCCGGGTTCGTTTGCTGCAACCTTGCTCCCACCAAGAGGTCCTGAGCCGGCAGTGGCCGACGGCTATTGGCTTCTCTTAGAGTTGGGAGGCGGGGCCGAACATGTGATCGAATTCAGCGCCAGAGTCGGAGATCCTCAAGCTCCCGACTTCCAATTGTCCGTGAAGTACCTCCTCACAGTCGAGGACAACCGCCGGTGAGACGGACACCACGGACAGCGATAATGATCCGTTCATGACTCAAACCCTTCCGGCGGCGTGAAACGCCGCCGGAGTGTCCGCCTTCATTTGCCGTTTGCGGACAACATTTGAGCGTCTTCCGGACGCTGGCCATCACGCTCAAGATTGACGGCGTCACGGTCATCAACAGCAGGAACGTGATGAAATACTACACCACGGTCGACTTCGATCTGGAGATTCCGCTGCCGCCTGAATGGCCGCCCTACGAGGCGATCGTCTGGCTTCCGGGAATCGGGACCGTGCACCCGCCCTTGAGCGCAGGCAAGGGCGGACACCACACCATCACGCTGGATGTAGGGAACACGATCCCGGTCACGGACGCGCTGGGAAATGAGTACGTGTTCGAATACCACAACACGTGGAACGTGACCGTCGAGGCCGAGAATTAGCCTCCACCCGCCTCCGGTACGATGGATTCCAGAATACGAATACCAAAGCGTTGCCGGAGGCGGAGGTCCTGCGGATGACAGCCGAATCGTTGACCGAGGGCTCTAAACCTATGTGCTTCCCGGTGGATGTGAACTATCACCCTGCGGGTCAGTTAATGAGAATCGAGCCCTCGCGCAACGCTTGACTTGTGTCGGAGCTCCGCCTAGATTGGCCGTAATTTCAGATGCGCGTATTCTCTGCCATGCTGACAGTCGGAGCCGTGATCGGTGCGGCGGTGCAAATCCACGCCGAGTTGGTGAGCGGCATCGAGGCGGTGGTTCATGATTCCCTGATCACGCGAGAAGAAGTGGATGGGATGACGGCGCAGGCGACGGAGCTGCTCTGGCGTCAATACCGCAATCAGCCGGAAGTGTTTGCGAAGAAGGTGGCGGAGGCCCGCAGCGAAACCCTCGAGGAGCTGCTGGAACGACAATTGATCCTGCGCGATTTCGAGACCGGGTACAACTTCAAGCTGGACGTCGTCGAGAGAGAGATCGAGAAGGAGATTGACAAGGAGATTCAGGACTCGATCCGGGCGAACTACAACGGCAGCCGCGCCGCTCTGCTCCAGACCTTGCAGGCGCGCGGCATTACCTATGAGAAACACCGGCAGCTCATCCACGATCGCATCATCATCACCTTCCTGCGCCAGAAGAATGTTTCCTCGGAAATCATCGTTTCGCCCCACAAGGTCGAGACCTATTACCGGGCCCATCTAGACGACTTCAAGGTGAAGGACGAGGTCAAGCTGCGCATGATCGTGCTGAAGAATCCCGTGGAGGCCGACTCGGCCCGAGTCAGGAAGATGGCCGAGGAAATCCTGGCCAAGCTTAAGGAAGGGGCCACGTTTGCCGAGATGGCCACCATCCATTCCGAAGGGTCGCAACGCAATCAGGGGGGCGACATGGGTTGGGCGGAACTGGCTGGTTTGAGCATGGGCCTGCGAGACATGGCGAATAGCCTGCAACCCGGACAGCACAGCGGAGTGGCCAGCCGTTCGGCGGGCGATGACTACTGGGTCTGCGAATATCAGGACGGGAAGCCAGTCGTCGGCCGCCACTACGCGACCGATCCGGCGACCAAGAAGGAATCCCTGGTGGAGGAGCGGCGATTCGACAGCGCGGAGGCCGCAGCCGCTCTGCCCTCGCCGCAAGAGTTCTACATTATGCAAGTGGAGGAGAAGCGCGCGGCGCATTTCAAGCCGCTGAACGAAGTCCGCGAGCAGATCGAAAAGGACCTCCTGGACCAGGAGCAGAAACGCCTGACGAAGCAGTGGATTGAACGGTTAAAGAAGAAAACCTTCGTGCGGTATTTCTAGGCCCGAGTGACTGGCTGGATTGGCATCTCGTTGGGCGACGTCACGGGCATCGGTCCCGAAGTTACCCTCAAGGCACTCGCAGCCGAGTTGGCAGCCGACAGCACGCGATACTTGTTGATCGGCGACGCGGAGCATGTGCGCCGACTCGACCAGAAGCTCGGGTTGAATCTCCCGTTGGAGCCCCACGACGGCAAGGATACCCCCGGACGAATCTTCCTATGCCGGCCGCTCCCGGAAGCGCTAGCGCCGGATTTGACGCCAGGGGCTCCCGCAGCCGCGCGGGCCGCGGTCGCCTGGGTGCGCGACGCAGCCGAGCGGTGTCTGCGGCGCGAACTGGATGCGATGGTGACGGCACCGGTCAACAAGGAGGCCATCGTGCGCGCCGGCCAGGCCTTCGTTGGGCAAACCGAATTTCTTTCGCAACTTGCCGGCACGGAGCGCACGGCGATGATGTTGCTCGGCCAGGATGACCGGGGCCGCTGTTTGCGCGTGGTGCTGGCGACGACACATGTGCCGATCAAGCTCCTCTCGGATAGCCTGACCCGCCCTAAGATTGAACTCGCCATTGAGCTGGCTACCCAGGCCTGCCGCGACCTCGGCCTGCCCCGGGCACGGGTGGCGGTCTGCGGCTTGAACCCGCATGCCGGGGAGGGTGGCAAAATGGGAACCGAGGAACTGACCACGGTCGGTCCCGCGGTCCAAGCCGCGCGGCAGCGGGGAATTGATGTCGTCGGTCCGCTCAGTGCCGACGCGCTGTTCTATCACGCCTACCAAGGCGCGTATGACGCCGTTGTGGCCATGTATCACGACCAGGGCCTGGTGCCGTTGAAGATGATTGGCTTCGAGACGGGCATCAACTGGACCTTGGGCCTGCCGTTCATCCGCACCTCGCCGGATCACGGCACGGCCTACGACATCGCCGGGCAAGGCAAAGCCAATCCCTCGAGCATGGTAGCCGCGATTCGGCTCGCGAAACAGTTGGCGCGGCAAAACGGCTGAGGGCTACCCTGCATGAACCTCGTGGCGTGTGGACCTGCAACCTGAGCCACGCTCTCAGGGCGCACTTGCGATGCTTCAAAACCTATGAATGATTTACCCGAATACGTTGGGAGCTTGCCGAATATCTGCGGCGCCGAGGACCAGATCAAATCGGCGCTGCGGCCCGAGAGGAGCCGGCCGACCTTCCTGCCGGACAGCCGGGTCAACTGGGGCGGCATGAAGAGCGGCTTCTCCAGCGCCCTGCACATGCACCAGCCCCTGATTCCCGCGGGCGGCTCGAATCTGGCCACGGCGGAGATGATCAGCAATCTCAAGCACATGATGGATAACCCGGGCATCGGAGATAACCACAACGCCCCTGTGTTCCACTGGTGCTATAAGCGGATGGGCGAGTTCATTCCGCAACTCATGGACGAGGGGAAGCAGCCGCGCGTGATGTTGGATTATTCCGGCACCCTGCTGCACGGCCTGCGCCAGATGGGGCTGAATGATGTGTTCGACAACCTGAAGCGCATCACGTGCGGCCCGCGCTATCGGTCGGCGGTGGAATGGCTGGGCAACACCTGGGGACACGCGGTGGCACCGTCCACCCCGGTGCAGGACTACCGGCTGCATGTTCTCGCGTGGCAGCATCATTTCGCCGCGATCTTCGGTCTGGAGGCGCTGAGCCGTGTGCGCGGCTTCTCACCCGCGGAAATGGCGCTGCCCAACCACCCGGAGACCGCTTACGAGTTCGTGAAGACGCTGAAGCACTGCGGTTACCTGTGGGTTCTCGTCCAGGAACATACCGTCGAGAGAGCGGAGAACGGCCACGGTCCGGAGCGCAAGCACCTGCCGCACCGGCTCGTGTGCCGGAACGCCCGCGGGGATGAGGCCAGCATCATTGCGATCATCAAGACTCAAGGCAGCGACACCAAGCTGGTGGCACAGATGCAGCCTTATTACGAGGCCAAGGGCCTCTCGCGTTGGGAGTTGGCCGGAAAGCAGGTGCCGCCGCTCGTGACCCAAATCGCCGACGGCGAGAACGGCGGTGTGATGATGAACGAATTCCCGCCGAAGTATCTCGCGGTCATGCGCGAGTGCTCCGGCTCGGATACGCCGGCCCTGAACGTTACCGAATACCTGGAGCAGCTCTTTGCCTCGGGAATTCGGGAGCAAGACCTGCCGGCGGTCCAGCCGATCTGCCAGAAGCGGATTTGGGACCGGTTCAAGCCGGGCGACGGCGCGGAGCGGCTGGCCCAGGTCATCGAGCAGTTGAAGAAGGAAGACCACCGCTTCCATGTAGAAGGGGGTAGTTGGACCAACAACCTCTCGTGGGTCAGAGGCTACGAGTCCTTGCTCGGCCCGATGGAGAAATGCAGCTCGCTCTTCTACGAGAAGATCCTCAAGCCGGGCTTGCCCACGAGCGATCCGCGCTACCGCAACGCCCTGTTCCACCTGCTGTGCTCACAGACCAGTTGTTACCGTTACTGGGGACAGGGGATCTGGGTGGACTACGGCCGCGAAATCTGTCGGCGGCTGGAAGCGATCCTCACGCACGATGTTTAATGGGCCTGAATGCACCCTCCTTGGCAAGGAATCAGAAGGAATCAGGTTTCGTAGCGCTACACACCGGACACGCGCCGTATCCACACCGTATACACACCGTAGATAACATTTGAATGGCTCTTTGCGTAAGCTCCTGTCCTGAAAGGACTTACGCCGGACTTGCGGCCGGGAAGCACCCGCTCAGGTGGCTGGAGGTGGCAGGCGCAGGTCCACCTCGAACACCACCTTGTTATGGACGACGGTGCAGGTTGTCTTGGCGGCCAGGGCGGCGGCCTCGAGCGCTTCCCAGCCGGTCAAATCCCAGGCGGCGAAGCTGTGCCGGTAAAAATGCCAGGAGTCCTTTGAATACCGCCACGGGCGCATGGCGGTCTTGAGGCGCTTCCTGAGGATCGGCTGGAGGAAGTCCCAGTCGCGGTCGTTGTAAACCGCGTGCGGCACGAACCGGGCCTGTTTGAGTTTCGCGGCGGTTGGTGGGTCTTCGACTTTGATCACGGGCTCCAGGAGATCCACCTCCGTGTGCAGGAGCAGGAACGGGGGGCGGAAAGTGGCGCAGATGCGCGTTTGATTGGTTAGGGCGGCGATGGCGTCGAGCAGCGAAGGATTGGGATTCGCCAGGACCACTCGCGCGGGCTGAAACAGGTACCAGGTATCCGTGGCGCCCGGCATCAGGATCAGGGCCTTCACGACCCCGTTCGATTGGAAGGCGTGCCAGAGCACATCCACGCAGTTGGTGCGGGTGAGTTGCGTGACATTCGCTCCCAGCGGCATGCGGCTTAGGGCGGCGGGCCATGATTCCTGAGCAACCAGGGCGCTGTGGGCAAGGCAGAACAGGAAACTCAAAGCCAGCCGTGCCTTTGCCCGACAGGCCATTCCATGCCCGGCGTGCATCACAACCCCAGCCTCCGGAACCGATCCTTCACCTGCTTGAAATGGAAATCAAGCGAGCAAAGCCGTTCGAGTTCGCCTTTCTTGAAATGCCGCGCCACATCAGGGTCGCTCTTGAGCTGCTCAACGAAGTCGGCGTCCTCCCGGCCGGCATGCTTGACCTCCCAGGTCTTCATCGCGTTGCGCTGGACCAGGTCATAGGCCTGCTCGCGCGTGAGCCCTTTCCGGATCAGGGCCAGCAGGACCGTCTGCGAATTCCACATGCCGAGCGAGAGCGCCAGGTTGCGCTTCATGTTCTCCGGATAGACGATGAGGCCCTCCACGAGCCGGGTCAGCGTGACAAGCATGTAATCGAGCAGGGTGCAGGAATCGGGGAAGATAATCCGCTCGACGGAGCTGTGGCTGATGTCGCGCTCGTGCCAGAGGGCGACGTTCTCCAGCGCCGCAATGGCATTGCCGCGCAGCACACGCGCCAGGCCGCTGAGCCGTTCGCCGGTGATCGGGTTGCGCTTGTGCGGCATGGCACTGGACCCCTTCTGGCCGCGCGCGAAGAATTCCTCGACCTCCAGGACCTCGGTGCGTTGAAGATGGCGAAACTCGGTGGCCCAACGCTCGATGCTCGCGCCCACCAGCGCCAACACGCCCAGGAACTCCGCGTGGAGATCGCGTTGAATGATTTGCGTGGAAATCGGCGCAGGGCGTAGCCCGAGCCTCCGACAAACAAAAGTCTCGACGGCCGGAGAGAGATGGGCGCTGGTGCCGACCGCGCCGGAAAGCTTGCCGACCGCGACCGCCGCGCGGGCCGCCTCGAGCCGCTGCTGCGCGCGCCCGAATTCGTCATACATCAAGGCCAGCTTCAAGCCGAAGGTCGTCGGCTCGGCGTGGATGCCGTGGCTGCGGCCGATCATCGGAGTGAACTGATGTTGTTTGGCCCTGGCGGCAACGACCTTGCGCAGGGCCCGCACATCCTCCAGCAAGATGTCCGCCGATTGGACCATCTGCACGGCAAAGGCCGTGTCTATAATGTCGCTGCTGGTCAGGCCGAAGTGGAGCCAGCGGCTGGCGGGCGCGCCGATGTTCTCCGCGACATTGGTCGTGAAGGCGATGACATCGTGATTCAGGGTGCGTTCGAGTTCCCGGCAGCGCTCCACATTGAAGGCGGAGCGGGTCTTCATTTGCCGGAAGTCCCTTCGCGGAACGAGGCCCGCGGCGCAAAGGGCCTCGCTGGCCAATAGCTCAATTTGAAGCCAGATCTCCAGTTTCCGCTGTTCGCTCCAGATGTCCCGCATCGCAGGGCGGGAGTAACGTTGAATCATACCCAACTGTAGAAAGGTCCGGGGCAAATGTCGAGACGAGGCAGACTGACCGTCGGTGCGGAGCAAATCCGCAGGCCCGAAACCCAAAATCCGAAGGAAATCCGAGTCACGAAGCCCGAATCCCCTTCTGTGCCGATGGCTCAGCGGGCCGCCCGATCAGGCGCTGTTGGGTCGCAGGGTTTCGGCCTTCGGTTCCTAGGGCTACCGTCTGGCCATCTTCTCCCGTGCGGTCTCCAGGATGTGGCGTTCCCGCGCCGTCAGGCTATGGATGCCGTGTGCGGAAATCTTGTCCAGGATCGGGTCAACTTCTCTGGCCAGGAACTCTTCGGGCGGGAGGTCCTCCCCGCGGTCGAGCTGGCTGCGGCTCCAACTCCCGGACGTGCGAGGCGGGACGGCCACCAGCCGGCGCGCCGGTGGCGGTGAGGCGCGCTTGAATTGAGGCAAGTGCCAATGAATGGCGTAGCGGATATAGAGGATGCCGGTGAGCATGCCGCCCAGATGCGCCGCATGGGCCACGTTGTCCGCCGCCGCGAGCAGCCCAACCCCGGCCAGCAGCGCGCTGAAGAGCAGCAGGAACTTGGCCCGCATGTTCACCGGGATGATGAAGAAGAGCAGCAGCATGAGGGGCCGCTCGGGATAGAGAACGGCGAAGGCGGCGACCAGGCCGAACGCGCCGGCGGAAGCGCCGACCACCGGCGCCGCGAAACGCCCGCCCAACAGCAAGCCAGCCAGCGTCTGGAGCAGCCCCCCCACAATGCCACTGGCGAAATACAGCGTTAGGAAACTCTTGCGGCCCAATGTGTTCTCGACCTCGCGGCCGAAAACGTAGATGGCCCAGCAGTTGAGCAGCAGGTGAAGCCAGCCGCCGTGCATGAATTGGTAGGTCAGCAACTGCCAGACAAACCCGTGCCCCAGACCTTCGACACTCAGAGCGAAGTAAGCCGTTATCGGAAAGTTCGAGGCGCGGCCAACGATGATCTCGCCCAGGAAGACGAGCACGTTGACGATTACCAGCACCAGCGTCGCCGACCAGGGGATCCTGAACGGCTCGCGGCGCATGTAATACCGATCAGCCAGCATATCGTGTCACCGGGAACCTACCCGCGGGGAAATGATTTATCAAATCGCCGAGAGCGCGATTCCTCTGGCTTCCACCCGGAACCGATCGCCCGATCCGGCCACGAGAAGGGTTTTCATGCCAGGGCGGAGGTTTGCGATGGTGTCGTGTCCGGCAGCACCGAGGGTGAGGAGGGCGGTGGACAACGCATCGGTCTCGGTCGCCGAGGGCAGCACCACCGCAGCCAGCACCGTGCCCGTGACGGGTTGGCCGGTCCGGGGATCGAGCACGTGCCCGAAGGTTTTTCCTTCCGCCTGGAACGACTTGCCCCAGACCGCGGAGACGGACATAGCCTCGTCGCGCAGAGGCACGGTGGCCAGCAAGCCCGGGGCGGCGGCCGGGGGCTCGTTCGCCGGCGAGGCCGGTTGGCAGGCCGACCCGGCTTGCGGATGCTCGAGGGCGATCTTCCAGAACTCGGCATCGGGCGGACGGCCCAGCGCCTGGACTGAACTGGTGCCACCATGAAGGAGGGCGCTGGCGACCCCGGCTTCGCGCAGCACCTCGACCGCACGCTCGATCGCGTAGCCTTTGCCGATCGCACCCAGGTCAAGCATCACGCCCGTACGCGCGAAGCGGACCGTGAAGTCGCTGGGGTCCAGTTGCACCAGCCACATGCCGACGCGAGCGCGGGCTTCCGTCAACTCTGCGGGCTGAGGCAGGTGGCCGCTGCCGTCCATGAATCCCCAACAGCGCACCAACGGCGCAATCGTAATGTCGAACGCTCCGCCGCTTTCCCGGTGAAGCCGTTGCGCATGCTGCAATAACGCGAATAACGGCGGCGTAACCCGCACCGGGCCTTGGGCCGCGCGGGCGTTGAGGTGGGCAATTTCACTCCTGGGGTTAAACAGGCTCAGCCCGGCCTCCAGTCGTTCGATTTCATCCAGAGCCTCTTCGCCTGCTGCACGCAGCGCGACCGGATTTTCGCCGTGCAGCACGAGTTCAAACCGTGTCGCCATGGCGTGACGAGCGAGGGTAACGGGAGGCATGGCGGCGGTGTCGAGGGTTAAATGAGTTAAATGGTTACAAGGTCAAATGGGTAAATCCGTTGGGCGGGTTCGAGCGGGGTCATCTGTCCGATAAAAGAAAACGGGTTTCGCAGGGGTTGCCCGCGAAACCCGCCGCAACATCCGAACCCTCGCTCAGGACTGCGGGAGCGTGCCGTAAGTGATGGGCGTGACGGCCGTGCCGCCGTCGGTGGTGACCTTGCGCGTCTTCTCGTCGAACAAGCACGCGATCTTGAGGCGGTCCGACATTTCCGCGAGTGAGATGACGGTTTGCACGCGGATGGCCAGGTCAACACTCCCGTTCGGCACCTTGCCGGAGCGGATGCAGTCGAACCAGTTCTTCTCGTGCACTCGGATTTCCTCCGCTTGCAGGTTGCCGATCGTCTCCGGGTCAATCTCGTCGCCGAATTCGCGCTGAGGCACCAAGGCGACCCGTTCGCCGGAGGCAGCAATCTCGATGGTGGCTTTGTGCCCGTAGAGAGTGGTGCCCGGGGTTGTGCCGTTGACCGTGCAGCAGGTGACCATGATGACCAAGCCGCTGGGGAACTCCGCCAGCAGTTGCGCGTGCTCGGGGATCTCTCGCTCCGGAGTGCCGGGCACGTTCCTGTCAATGTGAACGTTGCGAGTGCCGATGGAGCACACCCGGACCGGGAACTCCGGGTTGCCGGTGGCCAGCATGAGCGGATGCAGCTTATGGGGGGCCAAGTCGCCCAGCGGTCCGGCGCAATACCGATAATACTTCCGCCAGCGGTGGTATTGTTCGGCACTGAAGGGATCGCGCTGCTTGACCGGTCCCAGCCAGCGTTCCCAATCAATGTTGGCGGCGGTGGTCTCGTTCTCGATCAGATAGTTCCATTCGCCTTTGATGCTGTTGCGCGAGTACCAGGCCTGCGCCCAAACCAGCGTGCCGATCTTGTCGGCCTTGATCAACTCGGCGCATTTGCTGTAGCCGCCCGCCGAACAGCCCTGGGACCCCACCTGGAATACCTTCCCCGTCTTCTTCACTGTGTCATAGACCTGGAAGGCCTCCCCGAGATAGCGCGTCAGGGGCTTCTCGCAATAGACGTGCCGGCCCGACTCGAGGGAATCAATCGTCATTTGCGCGTGCAACGGGTCATGCGTGGCGATCAGCACCGCGTCCACGTCCTTGCGCTCCAGCACCTTTCGATAATCGTCATAGACATCAGCGTCCTTGAGATTGGCGTTGGTCTTGGCGAAGTCGCGCCGCTTGTTGAACACATCGGACGCCGCCACGATGACGGTATTGTTCTGGGACGCGTTGTTCTGGATGCCGGTCAGGTGGTTCTGGCCGATGCCGAACCCGACGCCGATGATGGCGACCTGGATGCGGTCATTGGCCCCGATCACGCGTCCGGTCGAAGGCGCCTGGTTCTGCCCATAGACCGGAGTCTTCAAAAGTGGAACCGCCGCCACTGCCGCGGCGGCCGTAGCCGTCTTTTTGATGAAATCCCTACGCGGAAGCGCGGAGACCGAAGGAGAGTTGTTGCTTTCCATAAAATCAGATGTCAATGCGTGCGTTATCACAGCAATAAGTGGACGAAGATTATCTGAAACAAATTCGGGGTCAATACCGTAAACCGGACGCAAGACAAGACCCAGCGCGTATGCATGAAGGGTTCAGATGATATTTGGGCGGCGGTTGGTAACAA
>CAZVFC010000011.1:0-207473 GCA_964625855.1 uncultured Verrucomicrobiota bacterium
ACCGCACTGCCCCGGCTCAATCGTCTCGTACAACCCTTTTCGGAGAGCCTCTAGCAAGGGTGGGGGGGCGTATGACAGCGCGCTGAACAACTGCACGCTGGCCGGAAACGCAGCGTACGATGATGGCGCCGGGGCGTATGGTGGAACGTTGAACAACTGCACTCTGACCAGAAACGCTGCTGAGGGCAATGGTGGTGGGGCGTATCGGGGCACGTTGAACAACTGCACCCTGACCGCTAACTCGGCTCTCTTAGGGGGCGGGGCCTTTGAGGGCACGCTCAACAACTGCATCGTCTATTTCAACACGGCACCATACGGGGCGAACTATTCGGGCGGCACCTTGGACTACTGTTGCACCACGCCGATGCCTTCAGACGGCGTCGGCAATATCACCAACGCGCCGTTGTTTGTGGATACCAATGGTTGGATTGATCTGCGCCTGCAACCCAATTCCCCCTGCATTGATGCCGGCACCAACCTGGCCGGACTCATCGCCACCGATCTCCTCGGCCTCCCGCGCCCCATGGACGGCAACGGCGACGGCATCGCCCGATTTGACATCGGGGCCTACGAGTTCAATCCCTACCGCTTCGAGCCGGCGCTGCAAATGAGTGGCGACGGCTTCTGGTTCACGGTCCGGGGCGAACCCGGCCGGTCCGTCCGGATCGAGCGCAGCCGCGACCTGGTGAACTGGGAATATGCCGGCGAGGTACCGATCCCGGCCTGCGGCCAGACGCTGATTGATCCCGCCGCCACCACCGAACCGCGGCTGTTCTATCGGGCCCTGCGCGTGCCGTGAGGACCATCATGAGCTTGCCACACCAGGCAACGGAGCCTCGCGGCATCTAAGGCCGTCATTTCTATGTGCAAGCCGTCCGCCGCCGCGCTAGCCTGCGCGGGATGACAGTGCTTGTTTGCCAGCGGTTCTTGGCCGCGGTCTCGATTCTGCTTTCCTGCCTGGCGCTCCCGGCCGCCGAGCCTGTGGCGGCGCCGAGTCGGCTCGGCATCAACCTTAGCGGCTTCGCCGACTGGAACACCGAGCATCCGCTGGTGGACGTATTCCGTCTGTCCCGTCGCTGGGTCAGCCAGAAGCAAGGCGAAGCATGGGGAAAAGGACCCGCCCTCGACCTCGATGCGCGCGGCTGGATCCGGAGATTAGACGCCGACTGCTTCGCCGAAACCCCGGTCTTGACCGGCGGCCATGCGCCCGTGGGCGACTACACCTGCCTCTATGAAGGCAGCGGCCGAATCGAGTTCGGCGCCAACGCCCGGATCGTTACCCGGCAGCCGGGACGGATCGTGGTGAACCTCAACGCGCGCACGGGCGGCACGTTCTTGCAGTTACGCCAGACCGATCCAAACAACCCGGTGCGCAACATTCGGCTCATCATGCCGAACTTCGAACAAACCTATCGCCAGGAACCGTTTCATCCGGCCTTCCTCGAACGCTGGCGGGGGTTTGACACACTCCGGTTCATGGACTGGATGGATACCAACGGCTCGAAGCAGCGGGATTGGGAGGACCGTCCGCGGCTCGACGACGCTACCTGGACCGTTAACGGTGCGCCGGCAGAGCTGATGATTGACCTGTGCAACCGGCTGAAGGCTGATCCCTGGTTCTGCCTGCCGCACCGGGCGGACGATGATTACGTGCGCCAGTTCGCCGCGCTGGTGAAGGCGAAACTCGATCCCTCGCTCAAGGTTTATGTCGAGTACTCCAACGAAGTCTGGAACGGCATCTTCGAGCAGCACCGCTATGCCGAGGAACAGGGCCGCAAACTCGGGCTCGGTCCCGTGGACCGACCGTGGGAAGGCGCGGCGCTATTCTATGCGCGGCGGTCCATGCAAATCCACCAAATCTGGGAGCAGGTTTTCGGCGGGCGCAGCCGCCTCGTTCGGGTGCTGGCCTGGCAGGCCGCCGGCGGCGAATACTGGACCGACCGGATGCTCCTGGGCCAGCAAGACGCAGGGCAGAACTGCGACGCCCTGGCCATTGCGCCCTACATCAGCTTCATGCCGAGCCCGGGCAACGCCCGGCTCAAGCCCGATGATGTCGCCCAGTGGCCGCTCGATCAATTACTCGACCACGTGGAGACCAATTCGCTGCCCCAGTGCATCGGTTGGATGAAGACGCAAAAGGCCGTGGCGGAGAAATACAAGCTGCCGCTGATAGGCTACGAGGCCGGCCAACATCTCGTCGGCACGGGCGGCGGCGAGAACAATCAAGCGCTGACGAAGCTGCTGATCGCGGCGAACCGTCAACCGCGCATGGGCGCGATTTACACGCGTTACCTGGACGCCTGGCGGGACGCGGGCGGGGATCTCCTGTGTCTGTTCTCCTCGGTTGCCTCCAGCGGCAAGTGGGGGAGCTGGGGCCTGCTCGAAGGCGCGGATGCGGCCTCGTCGCCGAAGTTCGATGCCGTGCAGAAGTGGCGGGCGGAGAACCCGACGCTCAGATCCGGGCGCTGAGAATTGGCGAACTTGCCTCACCCGAACAATTCACGCTTGCGGTCAGCCCGGGCTACCAGGGAGCGCTCTCGGCTTACGATTTCGGGCCACTGGTCCGCATCCGGTAAATATAGCGGATGACGTCAATCGAGATGCTCATTTGCCCAGCCTGATCGGCGCGCGCTGGCTGGCGTTTCTCGGCTCGAAGCAGGGCCAGCTCGCCCGCATCGAGCCAGTAACCCGCGCAACCCGGGCACTGGTCCACCTCGACCCGCCGTTTGGCGCTAAAGAAATGGCGGCGCAGTTTTATCCCCGCGCACCGGGGGCATTCGCGCTTGCGGGACGCATCCACAACCAGGGACTCGTCACGCCGGATATGCAGCAAGGGCTGGCCGGACGTCTCGCGATCTTCGTCCACCTTCTGCAGTTCGAAGGCATCAAACCAAATCCCGCCGCAACCGTCCTGGCAGACATCCACGGTCACGTCGCAGACATGGAACGGGGTAAGTTCGTTACGACAAGCTGGGCATTTCATAGATTGGCGTTCCTATAGAATACTTCACACGCCGACCGCCGACTGGCAAGGGGTGTTTGCGCGCGCCGAAGCTGTTTTCCGGCCGCCGGAAAACCGCTCGTCATTTCGCCGGCTGGCCCATCAGTTCCAGGACCGAGGCGGTTATAGCCATGACGCCGGTCTTGATGGACGGTTCGGGAACCGGCGCCCAGAACGGCGAGTGCAGTGAGGGCAGCGGCTTGCCCGTTCGCTTGCTTTCGCTCAGCGCCTCGGGACTGACACCGCCGACAGATACCATGCAGATCGGGATCTTCGGTTCCACGCGGCCGTATTCGGCAAAATCCTCGCCCCCCATCACGGGCGGCTTCTGCACCAGGTTGGTCTCGCCAAGCCAGCCCTTGAGCACCGCGGCCAGGCGCTCGGTCAGCACCGGATCGTTGTAAACCGCCGGGGTCGAATCTTCGAATACCCTCA
Organism: uncultured Verrucomicrobiota bacterium; assembly: GCA_964625855.1. Taxonomy (GTDB): domain Bacteria; phylum Verrucomicrobiota; class Verrucomicrobiia; order Limisphaerales; family UBA8199; genus JAPLUA01. The sequence goes on from CAZVFC010000011.1 coordinate 3,437, forward strand.
CCTCGGGCAGCAGTTCCTCGGGAACACCCGCCGCGATACCCTGGCCGCGTGCTATCCGTTTGATGGCGTCCAGGATCTGCTGCCGCACTTCCTCCGCGTAGGAACGCACGGTTAACTGGAGCACGACCCGGTCGGGGATAATATTGCGCCGGGTGCCGCCATGAATGGAGCCCACAGTCACCACCGCCGGAGCGCCCGGACGCACCTCACGGCTGACGATGGTTTGGAGGCCAAGGACGATCTGCGCCGCGAGCACCACGGGGTCCTTCGTCTTGTGGGGCGAAGCGCCATGCCCGCCAACACCATGGACGATGATGTCAACCGAATCCACGTTGGCACCCGAATACCCCGGCGTGTAGCCCACCGTGCCCGCAGCCAACTCCGAATCGTCGTGCAGGGCGAGGCAGAAATCCGGACGCGGGAATCGCGTGAACAGGCCATCAGCAAGCATGGCCCGCGCGCCGCCGCCGGCCTCCTCGGCGGGCTGGGCGATCATGACCAGGGTGCCGTGCCACGCGTCGCGCAGTTGGGCCAGCAACCGGGCCGTGCCGACCAGGCAAGTCATGTGAAAGTCGTGGCCGCACGCGTGCATCACGGGCACCTCGTTGCCCTGGGCGTCTTTGGCCGTCACCGTGCTGGCGTAAGGCAAGCCGGTTTGCTCCTTCACCGGCAGCGCGTCCATGTCTGCCCGGACCAGAACGGTAGGACCGGAGCCATTGCGCAGGACGCCCACGACTCCGTGTTTGCCTATGCCGGTCGTGACTTCAAAGCCGGCCTTTCGCAACTCCTCCGCCATGCGGGCGGCGCTTTGCTGCTCGTGCAGTGAAAGCTCGGGGTGCGCGTGCAGATGCTTGTAGAGTTCGAACAGGCTTGGATATTCCTGCTGCAAACGGGACTGAACCTGCTCGCGCGCGGGCGGCGGGCTTTGAGCCAGGCCGCAACGGGGCAGGAGGCAGGCCAACACCAGGGCAAGGGATTGAGCGCGGCGCGGGTTCATGACTGGGTGGGCGATGCGGTTGAAAGGTCCATTTCGAAGACCTCGTAATGGGTGCGGCTCATGCCGAGTCGCTCGTAAGAACGATGCGCGCGTGAATTCTCAGCATGGACATAGAGCCGGAGGGCCGGAACACCGGGCTGCTCCCGGGCCAGGTTCTTCACATGCTCGAAGAGCCGGCGGAATATTCCCTGCGCGCGAAACTCCGGCTTCACATACACGCTCTGGATCCACCAGAGATTCCCGTTCCGCCAATCGCTCCATTCATACGTAATCATCAACTGTCCGACCACGGCGCCGTTTGCCTCGGCGACATAATAGACCCCCTTGGCGGGGTCTTCGAGCAGGGCGCCCACTCCGGCCTGAACCCGCGCCGGGTCCAGGCGCAGTCCCTCGGTTTCCTCAGCCAGCCGCACGTTGAAATCGGCAATGACCGGCCCATCGGCAGGCACCGCTTGTCGAATCGTGATTTCCATTCCTGATTCTACAACGGGGGCGTGGCGAATCAAACCTTCCCGCGCCACACCGTCGGCGAACATCGGTTTCCGCTCCAGCCGACGTGATTCTTATACGTAAGATATTGGCGGTCAGTCTGTTGCGCCAACCTACGGCCTCTGCACGCCCGGTTCTCCACTCCTGGTGCGCCGGTAGCGCCCCGGCCTGGCTCCGGCGTCTTGCTGGCGATACCCCGGTGTGTCTCCCATGGGGAGCGCTCCCCATGGGAGACTCACCGGGGCCCCTCCGCAGTCTCGCCGGAAAAGCTCCGTTGCGAAGCAATCCTCCCTGGGCGCCAGGAATTGCTTTCGGGCAGGGACCTGTTTAGCCTCGGCGCATGGGCACGCTTTACTACGGCGACAACCTCGACATCCTCCGGCGCTACCTCAAGGACGAGTCGGTGGACCTGGTGTATCTGGACCCGCCCTTCAACTCCGCCCAGACCTACAACGCCTTCTTCCACGAGAAGGACGGCACGGAGGCCGCCAGCCAGATCAAGGCCTTCGAGGACACCTGGCATTGGGACATCGAGACCATGGCCGCCTACAAGCAGATCACCGAGCAGCCGGGCAAGGTGTCGGACGTGATGCAGGCCTTCTACACCTTCCTGGGCGGCAACGACATGATGGCCTACATCACCATGATGGCCCCGCGCCTGGTCGAACTGCGACGCGTCCTCAAACCCTCAGGCTCCCTCTACCTCCATTGCGACCCCACCGCCTCCCATTATCTCAAGCTGCTGTGCGATGCGGTGTTTGGAACAAGCAGCTTTCGGAATGAAATTACATGGAAGCGCGTTACCTCTCACAGCGACGCGAGACGCTGGTCGCCAATAACCGACACGATCTTCTACTACACGAAGACTGAGACGTTCACCTGGAACCCCCAGTACGCGCGGCACGACGAGGAATACGTAGATGACAAGTACCGTTTCGACGACAAGGACGGGCGGGGTCCGTACCGCCTTGGGGACATGACCAGCCCGAATCCCAGACCAAACATGATGTACGAGTGGAGAGGGCACAAATGGCCCACCAAGGGCTGGCGCTTTTCCGTAGAGACGATGCAGGCGCTGGACGCCGATGGCCGGATCTGGTACCCGGATAGCAAGGACAAGCGTCCGCAGCTAAAGCGCTATCTCAACGAAATGGCGGGCCATCTCGCCGCCAATCTTTGGGTGGATATCCATCCGATCAACTCCCAGGCCAAGGAGCGCCTTGGCTACCCGACGCAGAAGCCCGTCGCGCTGCTTGAGCGCATCATCAAAGCCAGCAGCAATCCTGGCGACGTGGTCCTCGACCCCTTCTGCGGCTGCGGCACGACCATTGACGCGGCGGAGAAGCTGGGGCGCAAATGGATCGGCATAGACATCACGCAGCTTGCCACCTCGCTCATCAAGAACCGGCTGCGGGACACTTACGGCAAGAAGATCGAGATCATCACCGTCGGCGAGCCCACCACGCCGAACGAGGCGTCCGTGCTGGCCGAGCAGGACAAGTTCCAGTTCCAGTGGTGGGCGCTGGGGCTGGTGGACGCCCGGCCCGTCGAGCAGAAGAAAGGGGCCGACCACGGCATTGATGGCAAGATCCTGTTCCGCGACGACCCGGAGGCGGCCAAGCCGGAGCAGATCATCATCCAGGTCAAGGGCGGCAAGACGGGGGTCAAGGACGTGCGGGATTTGCGGGGCGTGCTCGACCGGGAGAAGGCGGCCATCGGCGTCCTGATTTCATTGCAGCCGGCGACCGGCCCGATGGAGAGCGAGGCGGCGAGCATGGGCTTTTACGAGCACAAGCTGACCCGCCAGAAGTTCCCTCGCCTGCAACTGCGGACAGTCAAAGAGCTGATGGACGGCAAGGGCATCGAGCGCCCGTCGGAAGCCGCCGCGGTGGATGTGACGTTCAAGCGAGCGCCGGAATCGAAGAGGAAGCACAGCCACCAAAAGGAATTCGGGCTCTGAGGCCGTGCGCGAGGCGGCACCCCGCGCCGCGTGCAGAATAGGTGGCACCTGCCGTGTCTCTCGTTGGCATCTGTTCAAGCCTGGTACAACATGGCCGGCGACAAAGCCGAAGCAGTCGCGCCTCTAACTCGGTTCCCAGCGGCACCCACAACGTCTCCTCGCGCTAGCGGGTTGCCCGCGAGGTTGACCTGGACAGGCCTGGATGTGGGTGGCCCGTGGCTTGGGGCGTTCGGATGAATACATGAGACGGCGCACCTGCCGCGTTGCAAGGCCGTGAACTCCAAGAAGCTGCTTCGGTACCAATTCAAAATAGGTGGCACCTGCCATGCTATTGGTTGCCGTTCACTTCGCATGGCGGCATAGAGATTCAGTCCGCCGGCCTCACCGAGCGGGTCTCGGGAAATCCATCTCCCCAGCGAGGGGCTGTAATACCGCCAGCCGTAATAGACCAGGCCGGTCTCATCATCCTGGTACTTCGTGCTCCACCGGAGCGGGTTTGCTTTGGCCATAGGCCCCGTGGCGCGCAGAAACTCGCCGAACGGACCGTATTCGTATCGGGCCGCCGCACTCCCGTCGGCCGCCCTCACCAGGGCCACGACGTTTCCGTTGCCGTCATACGCCGCAAAGTAGGTTCCCGCCGTGCCGGAGCGATAATCGGTGACAGCCAGCAGTCCGCCCACGCCGCCTACCCCGTGCAAACTGCCACTCAGGTCAGTGCCCCAAACGAAGCTCTGCAAGAGGTTGTTGCCGCCGTCCAGCACCGCCAGCAACTTCCAACCGTCATACACAAAGCGGTTCGTGTACTGGGCCACGTAACCGCTCCCGTTGTTGGTGTAAACGATCTTCTGGATTCGGCGCCACTCCGCGTCGTAAGTGAACTCCAGCCGCCTCTTGGACGCCGTCGGAGCACTAGCCCGGCTCTCAATCTTCGTCAACCGGTTCTCCGCATCCCAGGTGAAAATCCAGCGCCCGTCGTTGGTCAGGTTGCCATCCGCATCGTGGCCCAAGACTTCCGGGGTCTGCGCCACAAAAGCGCTCCCGATATTCGTGGTCGCGATGTCGGCATTCGTGCCTTGCTGCCGGACGGCCAGATTCGCGATGACCAGCCAGACCGCGCCCGTGGTATTGTTGGGCACCAACTCTCCGGCGAAGTGCTCCCCATGCCGGAGAGTCTGCGCGAAGTGGCCGGCGGGGGTGGCAAGGGGTCCGGCGGCAGACCACAACGTGGCCGTGGCGTTCGAGTTGGCCGAGCCGAGCACCTGCAAATACCCGGGCACCTCGCGGCTCGTGAGCGAGTTGAGCGTGTTGATGCGGGCGGGGGTACAAACGAAAGCGCTGCGCGGCACATTCGCCGCAACCAGAGCGCTCCCCAGCAACCAGAAGATAGCGACAAGCCGCCCGATCACGGCCCCAAAGCTACGGCAGCACAGCGGCATTGAGAAACCTATCTGGCCCGGACCAGCAGCGGTTCCAACATAGCCGACGCACCTCGCGCCTCTAACTCGGTTAGCAGGAGACTTCACGGTGAGAGAGCCCGCACTGGAGTTTCCCACGTTGGCCTGGACCTGCCGTCGCGCGGCTGGGGCGCGGCAAGCAGGCCTGGATGTGGGCGGCCCGGTGGCGTGGCCGAAGCACTCCGGCACGGCGAAGGCCCGTGGCTTGAGGCGTTCGGATGAATACATGAGATGGCGCACCTGCCGCGATGCAAGGCCGCGAACCCCAAGAAGCTACTCCGGTGCCAATTCAAAATAGGTGGCATTGGCCATGCTATTGGTTGCCGCTCCTCCGTGCTATGGTTGGCGTGCGAGGTTCAATTAGTAGGAACTTGAACATGCCTCAGAAACGTTAACTGGTGATTTCTATGCCTGGCTTCGCCGGATCTTCGAGATGCATCCGACTTGCTTCGATTCGGACAAGCACTTCCGTTCGGTTTCCAGTGTCATCCACTGAGTCGACGGACAGCTCAAACAAATACGACGGTTGCTTTTCGGGCGAGTCAATCGCCTTCACCGAGACCTCGTTGATGAGGTCGTTCGGCAACGGGCCAGGCGGATCAAAGCGGACACTGCGAACGTCGCTGAAGACCAACCGACCGTCGGTGATGTCTGCACCAGTGTAAAAATCCCAGATCTTAGCACCCGGCTTCAAGCGCGAAATGACCGTCACCTGGATTGCGACCCGGTGATTCCAAGAGTCAATCAGCACCGCCTTGCAGCCACGGTCTCCGAGATAAATGGACTTTAAAAGTTGCTCAGGATTCATAGGCGAAATCACGGGAATGGCCAGTGCGCACCAGGGCTGTTCCACGGAACGATATTGCCTGATGTGTCGAGCGACGGGCCTTGCCCGCTCATATACGGTCCGGTCCCCGGTGCATGACCGTGCGCATGTGGCGTTGGATTACTGCTGTGTCCAACAGGGTTGAGCCGCTGGTAATTGGCTCCGTTTGGATAGAGAGTGTGGGTGTCAACACCACCTTTGCCAGCCGCTACAGTTCTTCCGCCGAGTGGTTCGACCATAGGCGGCCCACTTTGACTGCCTACCAACCGCCCGACCGGCTGACCGGTCAGCGGATCTAGGGTCGCACCGGGCAACCGGGGCTTCGGTGCTGTCTTTGCGGCAAGGAAGTCGCAGAAGCCGAGAAATGGTGGGCGCATGGCGGACGGCGCTATTTCACTCCCGCTCTCGGTGCGCACCCAGCCGGTGTCGTAAACTGTGGTCGGCGAGACGGTGCCGTCGTAGGCGATTCTTCCCGAGTTCCCGCCGTCGTAATAGACTGTGGTTGGACCGAGACGGCTTATCGAAACCACCTTCGCATTAGGAGCGGGTCCACTACTCAGCACCAAAACGGTTGCGGAGGCAAACGCTTTGGTGGCAAACCACAGCCCGAGAAGCAGGAAGCAGACCAATTGTCGGTGGCGCGCCATCTTCAAGAGCCTTGCTCGCAGCGGAATTGGCGCGCACAAACCCACAGCTTGCAGCCGTCGATGAGGACTACCTCCAGCAGATGATTACCAGCCGCCGCTCTCGTTTTCGCCCCAGTTTCTGGCAAGGACTTCAACCGGCGTTCACAATCACCGATGAAGGGATGGTTTGAATGAACCACTGCTGTCTCGATGATTACCTCGTCCCAGAATCCGACCATCTGGAAGCCAATGTATCCGAGGCACCGAATTACCTTGGTGCCCCCCGCATCCTCTCGAACGCGAATAGTGAACTCTTCGTATCCAGCGCCTATCCTTTCCAGACTTGCGTCAGGCCAGAGGATGGGGTCGCCCTGAATATTATTGTTAGAATGGCCAGCCATAAGGAAGTTTCTCGTTTGATTGCCAAGGTCCGGTGGTTCCGTTTAGTCGGCGGTCTATGTGCAAATGGTCAACTGTATGCAACGGGTCGATTGGCCCCGTGTAGCCGGGAGTCGATGGGTGGGCCTGTTCGATACGCACACGTAGCGGCCCCTGGCTGTCGGTTCCGAGGAATTTTCGAGCTATGGCCGGACTAGTGCTGGCGTCCTGAAGCAACTGCATGTTGGCTCTCAGTTCCGCCGCTTCTGTCGGCACAGCCACCCCGCTCTCTGTGACCAGAAATCTTGGAGCCCCTGTTGTCTTTGCGGCACCGCATCCGCATTTTACAGGCAACAAGAGCAGTAGGGTAGTAGTACCCGCTTGCCACAGTGCAGCGTCCCGCTCACTCTTACTTACATTTCGATTGACCACGTCAGCCCACTTGGCCAAGCCCTCAGCCGTGCCCGCAGCGCCCCCAATGATCAGCCAGGTGGGAACCATCCCGAACTCCATCCCCAGCAGAAATGGGTCTCCGTCCGTGCAATACTCCACCGTGAGGACTTGCACTCCCGTGGGGACGTACTCGGTCTGTTGCGGAATCGGGCGCGGAGTCGGACTGCCCAGCGCCGAGAAGTAGGCCTGAGGCACGGGCTCAACGGCCTTGTATTGTGCCGTCAGCACCAGTGTCGCGTTGGGCAGTGCATTTCGCTCGGACTGCGAGTAACCCGGCAGGCCCTGATGCGAGAAGGGGTCCCGGCCATCGGAGTCAATCACATCGGCCGGATCGTTGCGCATGGCGGCATAGAGATTCAGTCCGCCGGCCTCACCGAGCGGGTCTCGGGAAATCCATCTCCCCAGCGAGGGGCTGTAATACCGCCAGCCGTAATAGACCAGGCCGGTCTCATCATCCTGGTACTTCGTGCTCCACCGGAGCGGGTTTGCTTTGGCCATAGGCCCCGTGGCGCGCAGAAACTCGCCGAACGGACCGTATTCGTATCGGGCCGCCGCACTCCCGTCGGCCGCCCTCACCAGGGCCACGACGTTTCCGTTGCCGTCATACGCCGCAAAGTAGGTTCCCGCCGTGCCGGAGCGATAATCGGTGACAGCCAGCAGTCCGCCCACGCCGCCTACCCCGTGCAAACTGCCACTCAGGTCAGTGCCCCAAACGAAGCTCTGCAAGAGGTTGTTGCCGCCGTCCAGCACCGCCAGCAACTTCCAACCGTCATACACAAAGCGGTTCGTGTACTGGGCCACGTAACCGCTCCCGTTGTTGGTGTAAACGATCTTCTGGATTCGGCGCCACTCCGCGTCGTAAGTGAACTCCAGCCGCCTCTTGGACGCCGTCGGAGCACTAGCCCGGCTCTCAATCTTCGTCAACCGGTTCTCCGCATCCCAGGTGAAAATCCAGCGCCCGTCGTTGGTCAGGTTGCCATCGGCATCGTAGCCCAAGACTTCCGGGGTCTGCGCCACAAAAGCGCTCCCGATATTGGTAGTCGCGATGTCGGCATTCGTGCCTTGCTGCCGGACGGCCAGATTCGTGATGACCAACCACACGGCCCCGGTGGCGTTATTGGGCACCAACTCTCCGGCGAAATATTCCCCATGCCGCAGGGTTTGCGCGAAGTTCCCAGCCGGGGTCTGATACGGGCCGGCCGCGGACCAGAGCGTGACCGTCGCATTCGAGTTAGCGGTGCCGAGCACTTGCAGGTAGCCGGGCACGTCGCGGCTGGTGAGCCAGTTAAGCGGGTTGTTGGTGTAGTCGGCCCTGCGCAAGCTCCCGCCCCCTGCATCCCCGCCCGTGGCCGTGCTCTTGCGGTTTCCGATGTCGTCAAACGTGTACTCGAACTGCTGCCCCGCCACCGGTGTCCCGTCGCTCCAATACCGCTTGCCGGAAGTCAGTTGGCCCAGTGTGTCGTGCCCATACGACCAATGCGACCCCTCGGCCAGCGTCGCGCTGGTCCGCTGATTGGCGTGGTTGTAGCCGTAGCCAAACGCGCTGATCACCGAGGACTGAGCATTGACCGTGCTGACATTGGTCACCCCGTTCAACGAGTCATACTGCCGGGTGGCGGTCACCCGCAACGACCCGTTCTGTTTGAAAGCAACCTGCGCCACCAGCGGCGACAGCGGCACGTAACCATATGTCGCGCTATTCGTTCCCCCGGACACCCTCTGGAGCCGCGAGGCGGCGTCGTAACTGTAGGCCGTCGAGGCGAGTACGACCGCTTGCGTGTTCAGCAGCGACACGTTGGTCGGGCGCAGGAAGCCGTCGTAGTCGGTCTTGACCGTAAGCCCGTCCAGCGGCCCGCCCTGGTAGGATTCGGTCAGCAGATTGCCTGCGTCATCATAAGTCAGCGTGTTGACCGCGTTGCCCTGTGCCAGGTGGACCACGCGGCCCCGGCGGTCATAACCCGCCCCCGCGCTCGGGGTCGTGCCATCGCTGTAGGTCAGGGAAGTCAGTTCGCCGGCGTAGTTGTACCCGCCGCTGGTCGTGAAAGTGCGCGCATCGGTGAGCGTGTTCGGCCTGCCAATGCCGCTGGCAAGGAGAAAACACGGAAGCTTCGGCACATTGGCAAGGGCCGAGGCCGCCAGCAAAAGCCACGTCAATGAAAGCCAGCGCTTCATGGCAAATTCCACCGCCAGTATTCAACCACCGGCATCGCCCGCCAAATCAATTCTGCCTATTGCACCGCATGACCAAGCCGGCTATAGGAAGCGTGTCATACCGGGGCAGTCGCAGCCATCACCGAAAGCGAACCGGAAGGAACAGAATGAAAGAGCTTCCCATGTCCTTCCCTGGTTGACTGTGACAGCGCCACGGGGCGGGCAAGGCGCTTGGCTGTTGAGTTTGACGTAAGCGAGATTTGCTTCGCTTTGAGAAGCGTTGGTAGCCGAGAAGCTGGTCCAGCGTTCATAGAATCGTTGGCATCCCCGGTGCGATAGTTGGAGCCTGTCCCCGAAGTGGCCCTTTGCGAAAGGGCGCCCCGCCGCGGCCATGACTGGGGAGCGAGCGAGTAGGATTTGGCGTTTTGCGGAGCCTGGAGTGAGAGGATCTGCGTTTTGGAAGACACCTCTTCTGTCTGGTTGAGCTCCAGGGAGGTGGTGTGGCCGGATTACGCCGCCTCCCGTAAGGCGGCAGGCTTTGTCTTGACCTTGCGCAGCCTCGCCAACATCCACAGGTTGTGTGTCAACACGCCCCAGGCCAAGGCCAGTTCCCGGCGTTCAGATCCCTTGGCCCGCATCGGCCGGCCCAGGAATCCCTGCTTGAGAATGCCAATGCGCGCTTCGGTCTGCGCCCGGCGGCGCTGCAGCCGCGAGAACTTCCGTCCTTTCATCCGGCGGCGCAACTCAGCGGGCTTTCGCGGGCAGAGCCCGTCGAAGGTGCCCCCTGTTTTGAGCGTCCGACTATTATCGGCGGTGGCAAAGCCTCGATCCGTGACCACCGCGCCCACATGCCGCCCCGTGGCTTCCCAGACCCGCAGCAAGCTGCCAAAGAGCACTTGGTGGTCGGCGGGGGCAACCTCGCGAAAGAACTCGTAGTCCAAAATGACTCCTTGCCGGTTTTCCCCCAGCAGCACCGTGTTGCCGAACTCCACCTCCGCGCCGGCTTTGCCCCGCACGATGACCCGCACCTCCGTGTCATACAGACTGAGGATCTTGTCGGCGTTGGCCACCGGGCGCGCCCCGATGATCCGCTCATGCGCCTGCTTGATGGCTTTGGGCAATAGCTCCAATACCCCATCGATACGGCGCACAATCTGGTCGGTCTGGCCCCGCGTTAACTGGGTTTGCTCCCACTGTTGGTTCAGCAGGTCCCGATGTCGCTGCGCGTGAGCGCGCACCACTTTGGCCAAGCGCTTCATCTGGCGCAGGACCCGCTTGCGTCCTTTCTTGCGCCCGGCCCGCCGTGTTTGCTGCGTCATGGCCAGGCTCAGCCGGTTCATCTGCCGCAAGAACTCTTCCGGGGCTTGCATGCGTCCGCGCAGGCCGGCCTTGCGAATTAACAGGGTCGCCTTCATCAGCGTGCGCACGCCGTCACGCAATAACACCCAATCGGTGGGGAAGTGGATGTTTGCCTTGAGGCAGGTGCTATCCAGAAAATACGCCTCCAGATCCAGGGCCTCGGCCAGACCCAGCTTCCTGGGCTGGTCCACCGCGGCCTTGAGCAGGCCATCGATGACGATGCGCATCTGGGCGGCGGGCAGCCAGTGGGCGAAGCGTTGGACCTCGCTCTTGGAGGGTACGCGCACTTGGTCCAGCGCATCGAGCAGGCAGAACCACTGATAGAGCGGGTTGCCGGCCAACTGGCAACTGAACCCGCGATAGTCTTCCTGCAGCAGCGTGCGCAACACCGTGCAGCGCAGGGCGCGACGGCTACGGAGTTGGAACTTGTGTTGTTCGAGGGCCGTCGGCTCTCGGGAGCCCGCGTGCTTCCAGTGGTCCAAAGCGCGTTGGACAAAGTCCCGCTCCGCCGGGCTCTGGCGCAAAAGGGCATCGATTTGCTCCAGGCGTTGGCGTAAGCTCAGGTAGTCGACGTTCCCAACGATGGTGGGCAGGCGCGGCCGAAGCTCCTGGGGGAAGGGAATGATCTGGCGAACCATGAAGCTAGTCTATAGACTAGCTTATGAGATGGCAAGAAAACTCGTGATGCAATCCAAGAAAATGACAACATCCTACCCATTGCGCGTGCAGGCGATCCGTTCGCGCGGACAAAACCCACGCCTGTATGTCAGCTTCCCGCTGGCCTTGGCGGCCGCCATCGGCCTGGAGGCTGGCGAAGAAGTGCAGTGGGAGTTACTCGACCGCGGCGAACTGCATCTCCGGCGTCCCAACCCACCGCCTCCAACTGCCAAAGTCAAAGCGCGCAGGTAGGCGGTGGATGCCATCATAATGACACGATTTTGCGCAGAAGCCCAAAATCCAACCGGCTTCATGAGAACGGAACCCTTAAAGCCGCCAATACCATCAATTACCGCCGCCCTTGGGGACAGGCTCTAGTTGGCGTGTGAGGTTCTGACTGAAGCACCTGCCAGCGTTGCAAGGCCTTGAACTCCAAGAAGCTGCTCCGGCGCTAATTCAGAATAGGTGGCATCGGCCATGCTATTGGTTGCCGCTCACTTGTTGCTGAATCTCTTCTGTGTCACACTCGTGTTTCACTACATCCCTTGATGAATTCCTATACGGCATTCGGGTTAGGTCATTTCTTGCGAACGAAGTAATCACCGTCTTCGGAGAACACAATGGCGTTCGCGCCGACTGGCATCTTGGCGTTGAACTCGTCTAGCGGCTTCTTGAAGTCGGAAAAATCTTCGTCCGTGAACCAATACGCTTTCATGAAGTTCTGGAAGCGAATGTTTCTTCCGGTGAGCGTCCATGCGCCCTGGTTGGTGTAAAGCGCCTTGCCGTTCACCGTGAGCGACTGCGTGAACTTTCCATCCGGCGTCAGCGTGAACTTCTCAACGCCGCCGAAGTATTTGCCTTCGTAGTTGCCTGCAACAGTGGTCACGGTTTGCTTTCCGCACGCTGCGAGCATTGCGCTACAGCAGATGAGTATCAGAACGAACGCGGCGCTTCGCATAGTGGATTAGAAGTTGAGGTCTTCGCACCACTTGAACGTCTGCGATATGGTTCGCCCTGGCCCAGTCGAACCTGGTGGACGCGACGGGAAGATTCCACTCGGTATGCCGAAGTCCTGGAACGTGATCATTTCCCAGAGCGTTGCCGTGTAGTCGTCTGACCAGTAGCCCGTGACGGGGAAGCGCGTGCCTGACGCCAGGCTCGATGAGTTCTTAATCGTGAAACAGATTCGCCCCTTCCTCGTGCAACAGTCGCCCACTGCACGCCAGTCACCATTGAACGAGCCAAGGAAGGTCACAGTTAGGTTTCCACCAAAACGCTCGCCGGTCACAATGACCGAGTAATCGCGAATGTATTTGAAGGGGCCGCTTGGCCCGCTGAGGCCGTTGCTGGAGTCGCCCTGTGCATCCACAGGATAAGGGCCGTAGTCGATGCCGGGACGGTATCCTTTGCACTTTTCGTCCAGCGCCTTCTTGGCTGCCGCAAGTGCCGCTTGGATTTGAGGCCCGCGCCTCAAGTCCTGGGTCAACTGGTCATTCCAACCGAAGTCTCGATGCTCTTCCCCTGTGCCAGTTAGCCATTCCCAACCAAGTTTCCAAGCACTCGGCCCGTTCACTGTTCCTGAGGCTTCAGCCAAGCCGATTGAGTCAACTCGATTGATGGGGTTGTTGCGAGTGAACCCATACAAGTTCAAACCGCCGTTCTCGGCGAACGGGTCTCTGTTTGGCCACCTGCCCGTGTCCGGGTCATAATAGCGGTGCCCGTAATAGTAGAATCCCGTTTCCCAGTCGTAGTACTTGGTCGAGAACAGGAGGTTGAAGTCCCTCGCCATCTGACCCGACGCTCTGACCATCTCGCCAAAGGGGCCGTACTCGTACCGGGCGACGACTTGGCCGTCCGACGCGCGGATATACGCCACTACGTTCAGGCTCCCATCGTAGGCAGGGAAGTAGGTGCCCGCAAACGGCCCGGTGTGAATGGTGGTGGCCAGCAACCCCCCAACGCCACCAGCCCCTTGCAGGCTGCCCGACGCGTCCAGGCCCCAGACGTGACTGCGCAACAATGCCCCGTTCGCGCCAAGCTCCGCCACCAGGTTCCATCCGTCGTAGACGAACCGCTGCGTACACTGCGCTCCGTAGGTGCTCCCATTGTTCGTGGACACGATCTTCTGCGTCCTGCGCCAGGAGTAATCGTAAGTGCATTCCACCCTCCGCTTTGAGTTCAGCGGATTGCTCGCCAGGCTCGTAAACGAGGTCGCCCGGTTTTCGGCATCCCAGGTTATGGTGATGCGCCCGTTGTTGGTCAGGTTGCCGTCCTCGTCATAGCCGTAGATCTCTGGCGTCTGCGGGAGGAACATGTGGCCGACGTTGGTGGCTGCGTGGTCCGCGTTCGTGCCGTTTTGACGCACGGCCAGATTGGTAATCGCCAACCATACCGCCCCTGTCGCGTTGTTCGGCGCCAACTCGCCGCTGAAATACTCCCCATGCCTCACGGTTTGCGCAAAGTTGCCCGCGGGGGTGGCCAGGGGACCTGCTACTGACCAGAGAGTAACCGTGGCGTTCGAGTTGGCCACGCCGAGCACCTGCAAGTAGCCGGGCACGGTCCGGCTGGTGATCTGGTTGAGCGAGTTGTTGGTGTAGTGGGCGGTGCGGAGATTGGCGCCGGCCTGGTCGCCTCCTGCTGAGGCCGTCTTGCGGTTCCCGATGTCGTCGAAAGCCAACTCGTTCTGCTGGCCGGCCACCGGCGTCCCGTCCACCCAGTATCGCTTGGCTGAAGTAACCTGCCCCAGATAATCATACCCATACACCCAATATGAGCCGTCCACGAGCGTGACCCGGGTCCGCTGGTTGGCATTGTTGTATTGGTAAGCGAAGCTGGCCACGACCTGCGAGCCCACCGTCCAGGCCAGGTTCGTCAGCCGGTTCAGGTTGTCGTGCTGTTTGGTAGCCACCATTCGCAACGCTCCGTTGTTGGTGAAGAACACGTGGCTCACCAGCGGTGAGTTCGCCAGGTAGGCATACGTGGCGCTGTTGGTGCCGTCGCTCACCGTTTGCAGGCGGGAGACCATGTCGAAGCCGAAGGTTTGCTGGATTAGTGGATTACTGGATTGCTGGACGAGCAGGTTCGTGCGGCGCAGAAGGGAGTCAAACCGGTTGCTCACCGCCAGCCCACTCAGCGGGCCGTTGCTGTAGGACTCGCTTAGCAGGTCACCCGGGTCATCGAAGGCACGGGTAGTCACGATGCTGCCTTGGGTGACGGTGGTCGGGCGACCACGGCGGTCAAAGCCACAGGTCAGGCCGGGAGTGGAGTCTGCGTAGCCGATGCCGGCCAGGTCCCCGGCGAGGTTGATGGCATAAGTGGTGTTCGTGCCCCGCGCCCAGGCGCGGCTCTGCACACGCCCGGCAGGCGTGTGCCCGTAGCTAGGGCCAGGGCTATTACCGGCGTAGGTCTTGCCCGAGAGCCAGCCCCGATACGGGTCGTAACTCCAAGCCGTGGCTCGTGCCCCGGCGCTCGGGAAGCTCGTCCAATTGGTCAGGCCGGTTTGCCGGCCCTGGCCATCGAAGCCGCTGCCCGAGGGGTAAGTACGGGCGCCAGCAATCGTGCGCGGCTGGCCAGTCGGGTAGAAGTCGTTCGTGACCACTCCGCTGTCGGGCAGGACCGTCTTCCAGAGGCGGTTCATCTTGTCGAAGAAGGCCGTTGTGGTCTGGGCGCTCTGACCGGGGCCGGGGATGGGACTGACCGTGTTCGTGATGTTATCGGCGTTGTCGTAATGCGCCGTGGTCGTGCCCGTGCGGGCGTCGGTGATCGTGTTGGGCCTGCCGTGCGTATCATAGCCGTAACGGGTCTGGCCCATTGGCGCGTCGTTGCCGTCCTTGCGCGTAACCGACAACAACCGGCCATACTGGTTGGTGGTAACCGTGGAGGAGTTGTCCGGCGCGGTGGTGGTAGTCACGCGCAGGCCGGTGGCGGAGTCGCAGACCGTTTCGCTGTGGCGGGTGAGGGCTGCGCCGTTATTCCAGACAGTGCTCCAAGTCTGCAAGCCGTCGGCGGAGGCTGCCTCGCTGGAAATCAATGTCGGGGTATCGTCGCTCTCGGCCCAGACAAACGTGCGAGTGCGGCGGGCGGTGGGGCCGTATTCGCTGGTGACGTCGTTGGTGACGAGGGTGATGCGGTCGGCCCCGGCCCCACTCCACTCAATCTGATGGGTCCGATTGGAGTCCAGAATGGAGCACGCCCGCTCCCCTTTGGCGTTGTAAGTGTAGAGCATGGAAACGCCGTCGGGGTCAACCTCGTTGGCCACCTGGCCCTGGGCGTTGTAGTAGGCAATCGAGAAAGGCGTATCGGGGCCGGCATAGACCGTCTTGTAGGCCCGGCCCAGCATGTCCGTATAGGTCTTGGTCCATTCGGAACCGCTTGGGCTGTCCTTGGTTGCCTTCGTGAAGGTGCCACCCGTATCGACGCCATGCGTATAGTAGGCGGCGAAGGCGGCGGTGCCGCTGACGGACTGGAGCGAGCCGTCCTGGTTGTAGAGCTCGATGCGCATGCCATTGTCAGGGTATGTGGTGCTGATGGTGGTGCCAGCGCTGCCAAAGGTCTCGGCGCGGATGGTGAAGCCGCCAAGGGCGTTGGTCTCGGAGGTCACGCGCCCGGCCAAGTCATAGGCGGCCTGGCGAAGCACGACAGGCGCGCCGTTGCTGCCGTAACGGATCGTTGAGAGAACGTTGCCGGCGGCGTCGAGGATGTTGGTGGTGAGGATGCCCAAGCGCAAGGAGGCGGTCTGGCGCTTGGCGTCGTCATAGAAGTAATGCGTCGTGACGCTGTCCCGGTCCCTCCAGGTATCCAAGCCGCAGCAGGAGTAGGTGAAGGTCTCGCTGCTGGTATCCAGGTGGGTGATCGTGTGCGAGCGGCGCAACGGATCGCTGGGGGAATACTCGTAGCTGTCCAGACCAGCAGTCAGGGTGGAGGCCAAGTCTTGCACCGAAACCGAAAGCGGCTCGCCCCAATCCCCACGCGTGGTAGTGGTTTGGGTTCCGTCCATGCTGCCATAGGTGCTGGCGGGGCTCCAGTTGACCTTCTGGGGCCAGGTCCAGTTCGGTGCCCCGCTTGCGACGATCACCTGGCTGCCGCTGCTTTGCGTAGGATATTGGTAGAGGTCCATCGCGCCATCGGGCCTCAACTCAGCCAGCGTGTCCCACGCCTGCCCAGTCCACCGGTCATCGGTCGCCTGCCACACAATGTTCGTCAGGTTGTTCGCCGCTCCAATCCCCGCGCCGGGCGTCGCACAACGGATGGTCTGCACTTGCTCAAGGGCGTTGCCTTCGTCCCAGGCATGGACCTCGTAGGAGCGGGCGACCTCGGTGTTCAGCAGCTTGACCACCGTTGTAATCGTGCCCTCGCTGTAGCTGACCTGCGTCACTCGGTTGGAAGCCTCGGCAGTGGTGCTGTTGTTGCCGAACTGGGCCACGGTGTTGGTCAACCGGCCCGCGGCGTCATATTGATACTTCTCCCACCGGCCACTCGGCTCCACCACGTGGTTGAGTTGCCCGTAGTTGCCCCCGTCGGTTGCTGCGTTCGTGAAGTAAGTCCAGCTCGTGGTCCGGGCCGAAGTGCCCGTGCCTTCAATCCGTTGCACCAGCGTCAGGCCCCACGGGTAGCGGCAGTAATTCTCGACCGTCTGCGCCACCGGCACGGCGTCCGGGCCTTTGACGACAATCGTGTCCGTGCGGTTGCTGGGCGTGCTCCAGGTCGTGGTGCGCGACTCGGTCCGCAGCCCGCCCCCTTCAATCATGTCCCAAGTCCACGAGGTCGGCCCGTTGTTGGTGTAGTTGAATTGGATCACGCGGGGCGAGCCCACCGAGCCGAGTTGTTCGGTAATCGTAATCTGGTTCGGGTTCAGACTGTTCGAGGTGATAGTGGCTGAAGCCAGGAAGTCGCCCGACCAATTCGTGAAGAATATGCCGTAGCCGCTATTGATCCCCTCAATCCACACCGCGGCATGGTAGGTGGGCGTGTAGCTACCCCACTGCGCGGCCGACCCGGTCGCCGACGGGGTGCTGTACAGCATACTAACCGGCGTGAACAGGGCCGGGCTGGGGTGCTCGCTGTGCAGATAGAAGTAACCCGCCGGCCGGCCATACTGGTCCGGCCCCAGGCTGATCCGCACGTCCAGGCTGCCCGTCGCGGTGGTCACCTTGCCCGGAAGGTTCCCGCCGCCGCCGCACGAGGCGCAGGCATCTTCGCCACATTGGACGTGGTCTGAGTCTGTCTCGAAGTCCGGTTTGAGGATGATGAAGGCACCGCTTACTCGCCATCCCTCCTCAATGGGATTGCCGAGCGGGCAGTCCGTGGCAATCGAAGGATTGGCCGCATCACCCAACAGCGGAGAGTAGAAGTCGCTGTTCGGACCCAGGGGCGTGCTGCCGTGGAAGTGGTATTTGCCGTCTGCCGTGACCGGCGGTTCATTACCGCCGTCGCCTCCGCTGCGGTTGCTCGCGGCCAGGTACAGGAGAATGGTGCCACCGGCCAGGCGCGGGTAGTCTGCGCCAACCGTGCCGTAGATTTGGGCACGCTGAGCTTCCTTGTACGCATAATAGTTCGTCCTCAGAGCTTGAGTGTCCGGATCGAGCGTCTCCTGGCTCCAACTCTGAACGCGCACATAAATCTCCGTCGGATCGAGTTCTCCACCGCCGGTTTCCTGCGGCCAGACGGCTGAAGTGTAGGCGTTGCCGGCGGATGCCTTGGCGGCGGCGCAGTCGTCCTGACTGGTGCCGGACCCGGACTTGGCGGAGAAGCCCGGCGAACCGACCGCAACAGAGACAAAGTTGAGCTTCTCGATGTAGCCCCGCAAGGCACGGAAGCAGTCCGGGTAATTCGTTATGTTGATGTTGCCCGGAGTGCTCATATCCACCCCCCCAACCATGGGCGACATATCGTCCGCCAGAGTGTAATAGGCAAGGGGGAGGGTGTTCGGAACCACGGGCTGATCCTCAATGCCGCTGGAGCCGTCGGGCGTCTTGAGGAACGAAGCATAGAGACTGCGGGAATAGAACTCCGCGGCGAGGTCCCGCACCAACAGCGTCGCGAGCACCGGGTCGCGGTCCAGATCACCATAAAAACCGTCCGGTGGAAAGCGCGGGGCCGGCGTTCCGCACCGGCAGGGTTGCCAGGTGGCATAGCCCCCGGTGACAAAGTAACAACGGGCTTGAAACTCGCGCAGCACCTGCTCGACGGGCAGGCTTGGTGTGCCGGCCGCCACGGCTTCGGGCAGTGCCAGCGCCCTGAGCAGGGCTGCGGCCAGCACAAGGGTGGATAAGCTTCTGATCGGCCTGGAATTGCAGAGGGTTCGTTTCATGGGGGCTCCTTCTGGCCGTCAGTGCAGCGGGGTATAGACATCGAGGTTGACCAGCCCCTCTGAGTCGGCAACGGTGTCCGGCGCGCGCGGGTTCCGGCCTTGCAGCACGGCGATCCCGTCGGGGATACCGTCCCTGTTGCTGTCCGGGTCTTGCGGATCGCTGTGCGAGACTAAGAACTCGTAGGCGTCGGTTAATCCGTCCTCGTCGCTATCCTGGGGGGTGCCCAGAATCAGCAGTGCCGATGAAGCCGCCAAATCGCTCAGCAGATATCGGGAGCAGGAGGAGCCCTGGCCCGCCCAAGTCCACAAGGCGTTGGTGATGGATTGCCCCACCAGCCCCGCCGTGGCAAACACATCGTAGGGCAAGGAGTTGGAACCACCCCAGATCGTGAATTCCACATCCACTGAATTGGTCGCCACGGTCGCCACAACATTGGTGATCCACACATTGCTACTCGTCACACAGCCGGCGAGGTTGCTGGCGGCCGTCACCAGGTAGCCTGGCCCTGTAATGGCCGCAAAAGTGGGGGTCATCTGCGGCGTGGACGGAGCCGGTGAAAGGTTCGCCTCATTCAGCGGATTGAGGTAGTAGGGAACCGACTGCCACCAGTACGTGCGCGCAATGGTGGCGGCGTCCAGGGGGTTGGCGTAGGTGGCGAGGCTGTCGAACATGCCCCGGGCCTGGGCCAAGCCGTTGCTGTCCGAACCGATGCAGAAGCCGGCGGCGAGCACATCCGGGCCGGGCCAGCAGGTCATTGGCGGGCCGTTGGTCACCCAGTCGCCGTCCAGGTAGAGGGAGCAATTGGTGGCGGTGGAATAGGTCAGGGCGATGAGGTGCCAGCGGTTGGTAGTCCAGGCGATGGGGACGCAGAGGTAGTTGGTGTGGCAGCCGTCGGCGTCCTGGGCGGAGAAGTAGAGATTGGCACCCGGCGGATCAACGAAAAGGCTCCACCAGCCATAGCTGGCGTCTTCGGTGTAGGAGCCAACCTCAATGAGGCGACCCCAATCCTCCGGCCCAGTGCCGCCCGCGTTGGTTCCCGCCCAGTGGGGAGCAAACCAGAACATGACGCTGCCGTTATCCACGGTCAGATTGGTGGTGCCATCGTTCTCGATCACGTTGTAGCGCAGCCAGGCGGGTCCCGGGCTGTCCACCACCAGCGCCGTGCCTGCCCCGAGCTCGGAGGAGGCGAGGTTGGTGAAGGAGAGCGGGGGATAATCGAGGTCGCTGAGCCAATTGGTGGTATCGGCGAAGGACCAGGTGTTGAGCAGGACGTTGGTGGGGCCGGAATCGCCGGGGAGGGGAGGCCCCGAGCCGAGTGCTCTCCCCCAAGGGCAGAGCAGCACCAGAACCAAGATCAAGCGTAGCGGGCCGTTCCAAGCTGAGGCGGACCTCCCCCGCCAGGGTAGCCACGTCGAGCACGGCTGGTGCATCCGAAAACCGCTCCACAGCAAGCCAACACCCATAGCAGCGGAGCAGGACCATGGAGGGATGGTTTCGGGCAGGATTGCCCACCGACGCAGGCAGGTTTTCATAATCAAACAACTCTGACTATGGACACGACTGCGCAGCAGCATAGAGCAGGTCGCCTCCCGTGGCAATGCATTCCGCGTTAGTCGCGGCTAGGAATTTCCCGGTCATCGGGCGCTTCTTGGCTTGTCGCCTATTGCATGTCGCGTATTGTGGTGACAAAAGCTGCCGAGAGCGCGTACCTTGATGGGAGATGGACGAACCGATCCAGCTTCCGATTGACGGCGTTCTGGACTTGCACACCTTCCGGCCGCGCGAGATCAAGGACCTGGTGCCGGATTACCTGGCGGCGTGCCAGGCACGGGGCATCTTCCAGGTGCGCATTATCCACGGCAAAGGCATTGGCAATCTGCGGCGAACGGTCCATGCGATCCTCTCCCGGCATCCGGCGGTCGCTTCCTTCACCCTGGACCATCCGCAATACGGGGGCTGGGGCGCGACCCTCGTGCATTTGCACCCGCCGACAGCAGAAAGACCATAAGAAAATGAACAAAATCGGGCTGCCGACTGTCAGTAATGGGAATGAAACTAGAGTCCCTTGGCAGGCGTCCGTTAGCCACTGGTCAGGTGTGGAAGACCGGTGTGGCCGACATTGAGATTGTGGCGCTTGGCAAACGCCTCATTCACTATCGGATCACCCGGCAGATGGGGCGAAAGGGAGTCAGCGCGCAGATCAGCGGGATCGAGGCCATGGAGAACTACCTCCAGACCAATAAGGCGCGCCTGGTTCAAGGCGACTGCACCAACTGATTAAGGCACTTTCTGCACCCGGAAGAACTGGCGCGAGCCAGCCCGGCTTGAAAAGTCGGCTGACCCGTTGGCATTGGTGGGCACGATTGGGCTCACGGCGCGGGTCCACGTGAGGAGGTCGGTCGAAGACCGCAACTCATACACCTCATACCCCTTCGCCTGCCATTGGAGGGCTGCCGGTCCAAAGGAGGTAATCCGCAGGTTGGAAACCGGGTTCGTGGGGTTGGAGCCGAACAGGAATTCCTGGAGATTGGAGTAACCGTCGCCGTCAGCATCCTCTCCGGCGTGGTGCCTCGTTCCCACCGAAGGGTTGGCGCTGCCGAAATAGGAGCGGCGCCAGGCGTCGGGAATGCCTTCTGAGTAGGAATCCTTGTTATAGGAGATAATGCGCATCATGGCGTAAGGGGAGGCGTTGGTGCCGTCGGAATAGCGGGCGGAGATCACGTCGTAGTAACTCCCCCCGGCCGGGTCAAGGCGGCCGGAGTCGGCGTAGGCATCCTTGGGCACATAGGTAATGTTGCTCGTCGCGACCGAGAAGTTGCCATTGTTGGCGGTCGCGCCCGTGGTGGCGAGGGTGAGCCTGTTGTTCTGCAGGTCGTACCCCCGCACCTGCACCTTGTTGACACCGGCCACGTTCAGCGGACGGACCGAGCTGGTCACGATATCCAGGAAACGGTCGAAGCAATAGGGCGGCGTGTTATTCGGGGGATGAATCTGCCGGCTGACGTTGATGTCATAGCTGTTCAGCGAAGCGCCGCGCCCGTCCGCGTGCGCCAGGTAGTACATAGCCGCCTGCTTCAAAACCGCGTCCGATTCATTCTGCGTCTCGCTGGAGTGATCCAGGCCGATCGTGTGGCCGATCTCGTGGCAAAGGACCTCGGTGAAGGTCGAGAGGGATTGCATGACGGCGCTGGTGTGTTGCAGGACCACGTGGCCGCGGATGGTCTTATGGAAATCGTTGCCTGCGACATTGCCCCCTGTGGTCCAGCCGGCGCTGAGTGTCAGAACCGTCCAGGCGTGGCCGCCGTCGCCCAGCACGTCGCCGCTCGAACCGCCCGCGGACAGAAAGCCGTAATGGTCGTGGAGCTGAATGCGGACCACTCCATCTGTGGCTGCGATATTCGGGGCCGCCCTGCCGAAACTCTGGAGGCCCGCAAATTTGAAGCGCACCGAGGTGACATTCGTCCAGGCGGCGAAGGCGGTTTCGACCGCGGCCACGGCTTGCGTTTGTGTTATGCCCGTCGGCAGGTAGTCGGCGTCAATCAGGTAGGGGATCGCCTCGCCGCGGTCGGGCTGGAGGAATCGGGCCGGAATGCCATCGCTGCCGACAAGCAGATTGGTTGCCGAGGAACTCGGCGCCGCCAGGAGCACCGGGCTGTCCGGGCTTGCGTTCGGCGACAGGGCTTGCGAGTTGGCGGCTTGATCCGTCACGTCGCTGCCGGCCAGCGGCCTGCTGCCGGTCAGGCCCCGAAGCTCCTGGAGGACAGTCTGCCCGGCGGTGACCTCGGCGGTCGAGAAGCGGGTGTCGGCAGTTGCCAGGGCCAATGCGCTGGCGGGACCGCGCGTGGCGAACAGCGTGCCGTCCGCCCGGCGCGACACGAAGAACAGGCGGTCATCCCCCGCTCTGAGTTGCGGGGTCATGCCGCTTGTCTCGCCGCGGGCGCCCAAGGTTCCTCCGCGATGCACCACCGTTACCAGGGCAGGCAGTGTGCCCTTGAAGACCTCGTCCACGCGGATGATCGTTCGCGTATAGATCTGGCCGTCGGCCGGGCTCTCATACGCCTCCGACGCCATGACCGGTCCACGGAAGATGGCGCAGGACATCCGGGCGTGGCGGTCGGTGGTGACAGGCAAAAGGGAGGTGGATTGGGCCAGGAAAGACGAGGCAAAAGTCACCAGGAAAGCCATAGCGGCCACGGCATGCCGCGTATTCATCTGAACTTGAGCTGGACCCATAGTGAGTGCCTGCTACCTGGCAGCATGATTCATTCCCCGCGGGAATGCAGCTTTGAACCCGAGAGCGCGGGCGGATGCCTGGGCATTCAGAGGGCCCGGATCTCAGTCCAAAGCGGCTCCAAATCAGGGTCTTTCAGCGCCATCTGCTTGATGGTCTCGATGCCACCGACCGCAGTCGCGCGCTTGAGCCAGAGGCGGGCAATGTCCAATTGCTGCATCTGGCAAGCATAACAGGACAGGTTGAAGGGAATGATCGGCTCCTTCGGGAACTTGTCGGAGGCCGGCAGGAGCGCTTCCCAGGCCTTGGCCACGCTGCCGTCAGGCACGCGGCGCAACGCATAAGCCTGGTGGAGCCATCCCGACGAACGCGCGGGAGCCAGCCGCACGAGTGCCCGGGCGAGCGCCAGGCCCTCCTCCCACTGCTTCTGCTCGGCGGCCACCAGCCAGCGCACCTCGAGCACGTCGAGGTTCTCACACGCCGCCGGACTGAGCCGGGCCAGCTCGACCCTGGCCTCGGCCGGCAGCCCCAGTTCCAGCCAGCCAACAGCGGCCGAGATATGGTGTGTGTCCGGCGGTTCGAGTTTGTGCATCTCAGAATCACTAATTCAGCGGTACCGGCCTGCTGTCAAGGGGCACCGGCGCGGGATGGCACGCTGGACAGGAGCCAAATAGTCCTCTATGGAGCCCATGCCGCGTTGACGACCGGACGGCTGTGCGACAGCATCTGCCGGGTGAACCACTTCCAGGCCATCGCCGCCATGTCGCTGAACCGAGTGATTGGCGCGGCCAACCGAATCCCCTGGCATCTGCCGGAGGATTTCCGATGGTTCAAGCAGACCACCACCGGGCATGTTCTCGTGATGGGTCGCAAGACCTTCGAGTCCATCGGCAAGCTTTTGCCCAACCGCACGACCATTGTTCTGACCCGCCAGCCGGGAGCCATTCCCGGAGTCGAGACGGTTTCGGACCTGAGCCGGATTGATCCCGACAGCCCGGCGCTGCGCGGGCGGAAGCTCTACATCTGCGGTGGCGCCCAGGTCTATCACCAAGCCCTGCCCATGTGCTCAGACCTGTACCTCACCCTGGTCCAGCGCGTGGTTCCGGGCGACACCTTCTTCCCTCCCTTCGAGCACCTGTTCGAGCTGGCGGAGGAGGTTCTCGACCGTCCGGAATTCAAGATTCTGCATTATCGCCGCCGGGAGGCCCGATCGGCACCCTGATTCGGGCTTAGGATTTCCTTCGGGCCTTCGGATTTCGAGTTTCGGATTTTTCCCCCTGCCCCTAGTATCCGCGCCGGATGTCGCAAATGTTGAAGTCTTCCGGCGCAATGGCCGCCGCGACCTTGACCAGCCGGGTGCTGGGAATGGTGCGCGAGATGGTCTATGCCGCCTTCATGGGCAACGGCCCCGTGGCCAGCGCGTTCATCCTCGCCTTCCAGGTGCCCAACCTCTTTCGCCGGCTCCTGGGTGAGGGTGCGTTGACGGCAGCGTTTATCCCCATCTTCAAGCAAAAAGAGACCACGCAGGGCGAGGCGGAAATGTGGCGTTCGGCCAACGCGGTGATCTCCGGCCTGGTTGCCGTCGCCGCGGGCATTACCGTGCTGGCCGTGCTGGGCATTTCCGTCGCCCTGGTTGTCGGCCGGACGAGCCTGGACCCCGAAACCACCCTGATGCTCGAACTGCTCCGGATGATGTTCCCCTACACGCTGCTGGTGTGCCTGGCTGCGGTATTTATCGGCATGGCCAACGCGCGGGGCCATTTCTTTGTGCCGGCGCTGGGCGCGGTGCTCCTCAACGTCATCATGATCGCCAGCGTGCTGTTGCTGGCGCCGCTCATGGGCGTCACCCTCGAGCAGCAAATCTTCGGACTGGCCATCGGGGTGCTGGTCGCGGGGCTTGCCCAGGCCTTCTTCCAGTTGCCGACCCTGACGCGGGAGGGTTACCGCTACCAATGGACCTCGCCCTGGCGCGACCCAACCGTCCGCGAGGTCGTCATGAAGATGCTGCCTGGCTCGATCGGCGTCGCCGCTTTCCAGATCAACGTGCTGCTCACGCAATGCTTCTCGTTCTGGTTTGGCAAGTCCATTGTGGCCACCTTCAACTACTCCGTGCGGCTGATGGAATTGCCCCAGGGCCTGTTCGGCATCTCGCTGGCGACCTACCTCCTGCCCGCGTTGGCCGGCCTCGCGGCGGCGAAGAAGTATCCCGAGTTCCGCCAGACCCTCAACCAGGGATTGAGCTACCTGGCCTTCGCGAACCTGATCGCCTCGGCCATTGCCATCGCACTGGCGGTGCCAATCGTGCGGCTGATCTTCGAGCACGGCAAGTTCGGCCCCGACGCCACGCTGCGCGTGGCTCTGTCGTTGGCCTGCCTGGCGCCTGGCTTGCTGATGTTCTCGATGAACAACATCCTGGCGCGGGCCTTCTACGCGCTAAACGACATCAAGACCCCGATGAAGATCAGTGTTTTGTGCCTGGTCCTGAACCTGGGATTCGCCTTCTGGCTGGTGCAGCCGTACCGCGAAGCCGGCCTGGGAGTGGCCAACACCTTGAGCGCTTCGTTGAACCTCGCCCTGCTGGTGTATGCCTTGCGTCGCAAGCTCAAGCAGCTCGATCTGGACGGGCTCGTCCGCACCCTGCTCGTGCTTGTGCCGGCCGCCGTATTCGCCGGGGTCATCGCCGCCGTCCTGGGCTGGCTTTGGGAACGGCAACTGGGGCATGGCACGCTCCCGGTCCAACTCGGCGCCGTCTTCGTGCCCGGCGGCATCGCCGTGCTGGTCTATTGGCTGGTGGCGCTCTGGGCCAAGGTCCCCGCCGCCCACGACACGGCGGACATGCTTTTCAAGCGATTCCGTCGGACCTGCAAGGACTGATGGAGCGGATGCCTCGGTGAGGTGTCCCTACCTGCCTATTGTGGAGCTTGATGCAGCCCCGCATCGTCAAATCGTCGACGGGCGTGTCTTGATGCGACCACCACCTTCAGCAATCGAGACATGGGCGGAGCGCGGCTGTCCTCAGCCGCAGCACGTGCGGATGGAAGTGGATCTCGGGACACTGGGGGGGCCGCATAGTCGGGGCTGCTGCGGCTGAGGACAGCCGCGCTCCGGTGGCGGTGTCGAGATACGCCCATCGTCAACAACTCTTGCGCGGCAAACTTGACAGGCCCGGTTTGCCTGCTAATCTGCCGCGCTCCATTGGCGGAGTCTCTCCCGACGCCAGGTCGTTTGGAACATGGACTCCCGGGTGGGAACTGAACTGAGTTATGAAACGACAATATCAACCGTCGAAGATGAGACGCAAACGGCAGCATGGATTTCTGAAGCGGAACTCCAGCAAGAGCGGGCGAGCCACCCTGCGCAACCGCCGCCGCGTGGGCCGCAAACGGCTGACTCCGGTGTGAGCCGGAGCCGCCTTTCGGCGCGCGAACGATCCTGCTCCCGGACGCTCAAGCGCGGGAGCAGCCGAACGGGGTGCGACTAATGGCCAGCCAAATGCCACGACGCCTGCGCTTTTGCCGCGCGGTGCGCATCAAGCAGGGACGGGACTTTCGCCGGTTACGCCAAAGCGGGCAGCGGCTGGCGGTGGGCTGCCTGATCGCCAACTGGCACCGGCTGCTGACAGCGGCGCCTTCGCGGCTGGGGGTGGTGACGAGTAGCCGGATCGGGGGCGCAGTGGTGCGCAATCGGGCCCGCCGGCTCCTGCGTGAGACTTTTCGCCTCCATCAGCATGATCTGGCGGCGCCCGTGGACCTGGTGCTGGTCGCGCGGCCGTCCATCGCGGGCAAGAGCCTCGCCGAAGTGGAGCGGGATTTCTTGACGACGCTGCGAAAGGCAAGACTGTTATAGTAAACGACGGAACGAACGGTTTGAATTTAGCTCAACATATTCTGATTCTCGGCGTGCGCCTGTATCGCTGGGTGATTTCGCCGGTTAAGGCCTTGCTGTTCGGGCCGCTGGGCCGCTGCCGGTTTACGCCGAGCTGCTCCCAGTACGCCCTGGATGCGGTGCGGACGCACGGCGCGTTGCGAGGCAGCGGCCTGGCAGTCCGACGGATTTGCCGCTGCCATCCCTGGGGTGGATGCGGCGAGGACCCGGTTCCGGCCGCGAAGCCCGGCGACCGGGCGCCGAAAGCCGAGGGCCAAAGCTGTCGGGTGTCCGGCCCCGGTGGCGTCTGCCATTCGTTCCGGATTCTTAGGATTCAGGGCCAGCGGCATTCTTGACACCACCAACGAGCATGGATCGGCAATCAATCATCGTCATCACCGCCTGCCTGTTCCTGATCGTGCTCTGGAACTTCCTGATTGTGCCCAAGCTCAATCCGCCCCGGCCCATTCCGCCGGGTGCGACCAATGCGCCCGCGGCGACGCTCCCAATCACCAATCCACCGGTGACGGCGCAAGCGCCGACCCCCGCGGCGCCGGTGACCGTCCCAAGGCTCACCATTGCAGCCAACGTGCCGGAGCAGTTGGTCGAGGTGACGAACGAGAATGCCCGCTACACCTTCACTTCGCATGGCGGCGGTCTGAAACTGGTGTCGCTGCTGCATTATCCTGAAACCATCTCCTCCCGCCGCGAGCGGCAGGTGTTCACCAACCACCTGGCCACGCTTAACACCTTCACCCCCGAGCCGACCCTGGCGTTGCTGGACGGCGATGCGGTGCAAGGCGACGGGGTTTTCACGCTCACACAGACCGGCAACCAGGTGCAGGCGAGCAAGACCCTCACCAATGGCCTGAAGATAGTGAAGGATTTTCACTTGGGCACAAACTACCTGTTGTCCGCGACGGTGCGCCTGGAGAACAGCGCGGCGCAGCCGCTGGCGTTGCCCGCGCAGGAATGGGTGGTGGGCACCGCGACGCCCACCGACCCGCGCGACAGCGGCATGGCCGTGAACGTGTTATGGTACAACGGTCACAAGACCGACGAGGTCGGCTCCAGCTACTTCTCTTCGCGCAATTTCGCCTGCATGCCGCGCGTGCCTCCCGCGGAGTATCGCGCCGGGGCGGGCAACGTGGTTTGGGCGGCCGTGCAAAACCAGTTCTTCACGCTTGCCGTGATGCCGCACACATCCACCAACCGGGACGCTGCGCCACCCGCGAAGGAGGTTGTGGTGCGCAAAGTCACCTTGCCGCGCCCGCCGGGCGAGCCAGGGGGCCCGGCTGCATCGGGCGTAGCACCGCAGGAAGGCTACGAAGCAGCCTTGGTTTTCCCCGCGGCGACGCTGGCCCCGGGTCAGGTCCAGGAGCGCCAGATCTATATCTTCGCCGGGCCGAAAGAGTATCAGACGCTGGCGCGCATCGGCGACCGCTTCAACAACAACATTGACCTGGTGATGGGCTACAGCGGGTTCTTCGGCTTCTTCGCCAAGGCATTGTTGCTGACGATGAATTGGCTGCACCACGCGCTGAGTCTTTCCTACGGCTGGGCCATCATTGCCATCACCGTTATCATCAAGGTGCTCTTCTGGCCGTTGACCCAGGCGAGTACGCGCTCCATGAAGCGAATGCAGGCCCTGCAACCGCAGATGAAGGCCATCCGGGACAAATACAAGGACGACCCGGTTAAGGCCAACAAGAAGACCATGGAGTTCATGAAGGAGCAGAAGGTCAGTCCGCTCGGCGGGTGCCTGCCGATGATCCTGCAGATCCCCGTCTTCTTCGGTTTCTACAAGATGATTCAGAGCGCCATCGAGCTGCGGGGGGCTCACTTCCTCTGGGTCAAAGACCTGTCGCAGCCGGACACCTTGTTCACGATTCCCGGCACCAACTTTCCGTTCAACCTGCTGCCGTTGATCATGGGCGTGACGATGCTTTGGCAGGCGCGGTTGACACCCCCGTCGCCGGGCATGGACCCGATGCAAGCCAAGATGATGCGCTACATGCCCCTCATGTTCATCATCTTCCTCTACAACTTCTCCGCCGGGCTGGCCTTGTACTGGACCGTCCAGAACTTGCTGACCATCGCCCAGACCAAGCTGACCAAGATGGGTCCGGAGCCGGTTCCCGTGGTCAAAGTTCCGGTCTTGACGCCGGCGTCGAAAAAGCGGAAATAGGAAGCGAATGGAACAAACAATTCTCGGCTGCCAGCCATTAACTATTGACCATCAATCCCTTTATGCCCGCTGAACCCCAAGCCACTCTGCAAAGGATTTTGGAACTCCTCGGGTTCCCTTGCACGGTCGAGGAACATCACATGGAGGATGGCCTCCTGCTGGATGTGAAGACCGACGATTCAGGCCGCCTGATCGGACGCCAGGGCCAGACTCTTGCCGACCTCCAGTACATCACCAACCGCATGCTGTTCCAGCAGGACCCGTCCGTGCCCAAAGTCACGGTGGACGTGAGCGGTTATCGCGCGCAAGCCCGCGAGGCCCTGGTGAAGAAAGCCAAGGAAGCTGCCGAGAAGGTTAAACGCTGGGGCGACGTCGTCGAGTTGGAGCCGCTGAACGCGTTCGATCGGCGCATCATCCACCAGGCGCTCAAAGACGATCCCGGGATCGAAACCCACAGCGTCGAGGTCGAAGGCACGGAGAAGAAGGCGATCCTGCTCCGCCCGAAGCACTGACACCCGTTCCAAGGGGTGACCGTTGGGCGAACCAGCGGCGCGGGCTATGTCACACTCTGGTTCCGGAAGGCAGCAGGGAGGCTGCTTTATCGCCCCTGGTCTTGCGGCCTCGAATCAGGGCGCTGCCAAGGGCGGTTAGGCGGGAGGTGCCGCTTGCGCGGCCAGAAATCGCATCACGCTGTCCCCGTGCTTTAGTGCCCGCCTCTCGGTCCAGACCGGGGGCAGGCTGACGCTGTCGCGCTTGGCATGGCCCAGCACGAGCAAACCGCCGGGCGCGAGCAGCGCGGGCAGGTCTTTGTCGTCCAGCAGTTGTTGGGCGAAGGAGGTGGAGCGACGCCCGATATTCTTCTCCCCGTAGGGCGGGTCCGCGAGGATGAGTTCATACCGTTCGGCCGCCGCCGCAAGTTGCGCCAGGGCGGCAAAGACATCCTGCACGCGCACTTGCAGAGTCTCGGGCGGAAAGCCGGCGATCTGGAAGTTCTGGCGCAACACCTCGGCGTGGCGCGTTGACTTCTCGACGCAGGTCGCGCGGGCCGCGCCCCGGCTCAGGCACTCGAGGCTCAATGCGCCGGTGCCGGCGAACAGCTCCAATACCCGCGCGCCCACCACTCGCGCGCCCAGACTATTAAACACCGCCTGTTTGACCAGGTCCGGTGTGGGGCGCACGGCCAGGCCCCTGGGGACCTTCAAAATCCGCCGAGCAGCGTTTCCACCCGTGATGCGCATACAAGAGTCTAAATCCTGGTGCCGTGTTCCGTCATCACCCCGATGCTCGTCTAATCTCGTAAGCAGCACAAGAACGCGCTGGTGACACCATCAACCTGTCACTTTCGCCTTGGACTTACCGAGCAGGGACTTACACTGGATCGCATTATGCGACCAACAGATCAGGTTTCCCGACGTGAATTCATCGCTTCCACCTCCGCCCTTCTGGCTGCCAGCCAGCTTGGGATGGGAGCCGAAGCTGAGAACGAGGCTGACAAGCTCGCCCTCAATGGGGGCACGAAGATCGTCAACCGCTCTATGCCCAAACCGGTGCGTTGGGGTGAACCGGAGTTGCAGCAGCTCAGCGCCGCCGTCAAGCAGCCCTCCCTTTACTACTGGAACAACCAGCAAACGAAACTGCTGATGGAGCGGTTCCGGGCCATCTACGGGCATAAGTTCGTCCAGCCCTGCTCCTCGGGCAGCGCGGCGCTGCACATCGCGGTGGCCGCCGCGGGCATCGCTCCCGGCGACGAGGTTATTACGTCCGGCATCACGGACATCGGCACCGTCATCGGCGTGCTGTTCCAGCAGGCGGTTCCGGTCTTTGCCGACCTGGAGCCTCAGACTGGCTGCCTCGACCCGGCGGATGTCGAGCGCAAGATCACGCCCAAGACCCGGGCCATCATCGCCGTTCACCTGGCCGGCAATCCCTGCCGGCTCGCCGAACTGAAGGAACTTGCCGACAAGCATAAGCTGATCCTCATCGAGGATTGCGCGCAGGCCTGGGGTGCGCTCTATCGCGGCAAGCCGATCACCCGCGTGGGGCAGATTAGCTGTTTCTCCTTGCAGGATAGCAAGCACGTCGCCTGCGGCGACGGGGGCGTGGTCACCACCAGCGACGAGAAGTTCGGTCCGCTGCTCATCAAGTTCGGCGACAAGGGGACGAACCGCCTTTACCCCAAGGATTCGGTCACGGCGCTGGGTGCCAATTACCGCATCACCGAGCTGCAGGCGGCCTTCGTCGCGGCGCAATTGACCCGCCTCGAGGGCATTGCCGCCCAGCGCGCGAAGCTTGGGAACCTCCTGAGCGAAGAGCTGGCCGGCATCCCCTGCATCCTGCCGCACCTGGTGCGCCCGGATGACCGCTGCGTGTATTGGTTCCACATGCCACGCCTCGTCTTGGAGAAGCTGCGTTGCGACCGCGCGACATTCGTCAAAGCCCTGGCTGCCGAAGGCGCACCCTTCCTAGCGGGCTACATTGCGGTGCCGGTCTATGGCATGCCCATGTTCCAGAATCATTCGTTCTTTGCCGGACATTGGCCCGCCAAAGAATGCGGCCTGACGACCATGGACTATACCAAAGTGAAATGCCCGGAGACCGAAGCGATCCTCAAGACCTGCCTGCGGTTCCTGGTAAACGAAGCGATGGACGAGGATTACATCCGTTCCATCGGCAAAGCGGTGCGCAAGGTGGCCAAGTATTACGCGGTGTGATCCGCAGACCCAGAGGCTTCGGCGAATACGCATGCCAATCCCAAATCACCGCACCATGAACTGCACCAACTCCCCGACGAGCATCCTTAGAGGCCACCTCTTGTGGCGATCATCCCAAACCGCGAGTTCGGCACCCGGCCCTGGCTTCGGCCTTCGGCTTTCGGCCTTCGCCCTTCGGATTTCCAGCTCCCTGCTGGCCCTCTGCCTGACCGCCGCTATGCTACCACTCTCGTCAGCCGCTGCCGAAACACCCCAGCCCTGGAACACGCCGGTCAAAATCATCTTCGACACCGACATCGGCAACGACGTGGACGACGCCCTGGCGCTTTCCGTCCTGCACGCACTCCAGAGCCGCGGCGACTGCGAGTTGCTGGCCGTTACGATCACCAAGCCCGACGAACTGGCCGGCCCGTTCGTGGACGCCATGAACCATTTCTATGGCCGGCCTCGTATCCCGATCGGCTTCACACACGCCGCGCTCACCAACGGACCGAGCAAGTTCCTCGCGCTCGCGGAGATCAAGGACGGCCGCAAATTCCGCTATCCTCACCGCCTTAAGCGCAGTTCCGACGCCCCGGAAGCCACCCGGTTGCTGCGCCAGATCCTCGGCCGCCAGCCCGACCGATCGGTGCTCCTCGTTCAGGTCGGATATTTCTCCAACTTCGCTGCTCTGCTCGACACAGCACCCGACAAGTATTCCCCGCTCTCCGGGCTGGAGCTGGCGCGCGCGAAGGTCAAGCTGCTTTCCGTCATGGCCGGCTCTTTCCGCACCAGCCACCACGACCGGGAATACAATGTCGTCCAGGACCTCCCCGCCGCGCAGCGGCTGGTCAAGGACTGGCCCACGCCGATCGTCTGGAGCGGGTTCGAAATCGGCATCTCGGTGCCGTATCCTGCCGTAAGCATCGAGCGGGATTTTGACTACGTGCCGCATCATCCGGCGGCCGAGGCCTACCGCCTCTACAATCCGCCCCCCCACGAACGGCCCACCTGGGACCTCACCAGCGTGCTCTACGCGGTGTTTCCTGATCGCAATTATTTCGGCCTCTCCTCGCCAGGCACGGTGACCGTGGAGGCGGACGGCTTCACCCGCTTCACGCCCGCCGAGCAGGGCCGTGATCGTTACCTGACCCTAACCGAACTGCAGATCGCGCGGGTCAAAGAAGCCCTCGTCCAACTGGCCAGCCAGCCGCCGGATCGCTTGCGATAGGAGCCCGGCTATCTCCGCCCTGCCCGAGTCAAGCCCCGGGCGTATCTTGACACGACCACCAGCTTTGGCAATCGGGACATGGGCGGAGCGCGGCTGTCCTCAGCCGCAGCACGTGCGGAAGGAAATGGATCTCGGGACACTGGGGGGGCCGCATAGTCGGGGCTGCTGCGGCTGAGGACAGCCGCGCTCCGGAGGCGGTGTCGAGATACGCCCTCAAGCCCCCGGCTTCTCGTTCAACAGGTTCACCACCGCTTTGGCCGCCCGCCGGCTGGCACCCGGCTCGCCCAGGTCCGCCACGATCCTCGCCAGCTTCGCCCTGACCTCCGCGTGGCGGGCGGGGTTCTCCAGCAGTTCGAGCGTCGCGCGCGCAAGATTCTCGGCGGTGGCGGCGCCCTGGATGAACTCGGGATAGACCGTTTCGTTGGCCAGCAGGTTCGGCATGGCGAGGTGCTTTACCCGCACCACCTGCTTGCCCACGAGGTAGGTGACCAGCGAAGTCTTGTAGAAGACCACCGCCGGCACGCCAAAATAGGCGCACTCCAGGGTCACGGTGCCCGACTTGGTCAACGCCACATCCGCCACACCCAGGGCTTCATCCAGGCGCCCAACTTGCAGCTCACATCGCGGAATCGCCTGCGCGAAAGGCATGGCAAATTCCGCCAGTGATTCGCGCGCCACCACCATCCGGAACACCGCCTTGCTGCGCCCGGCCACGAGCCGGGCGGCTTCCGTCAGCACCGGCAGATGGCGGCGCAACTCGCCCGGGCGGCTCCCCGGCAAGAGCAGCACAACTGGCGTGACTCGATCACCTCGCCCCTCGCGTCCCATTGCTTGCCGCTCCCCGTGGCGATCCACCATGGGATGACCAACGAACTCCACGCGCAGCCGCGGCACACGTTTCGCATACCAATCCTTCTCGAACGGGAAGATGCTGAGCAGCAAATCGCAGTTGCGCTCGATCTGATGAGCGCGCCCTTCACGCGAGGCCCAGACCTGGGGCGAGACGAACTGGATTATCCTGGGATGCCAATCGTGGAACCAGTCCCGGCGCGGCTGGACATACTGCTGGATGGCGCGAGCGAAGCGCCCGTTGAAGCCGGAGAAGTCCACGCAGATGATGGCGTCGGGCTGGCGCTGGAGCGCGAGGCGGAACAGCTTGTGGAACAGCCGGCGAAAGGTGAGGTAGTTCTTCACCACGTCGGAAAGCCCGATCACGGAATAGGCCGTCAGGTCAAAAGCCAGGTCCACCCCCGCCGCCGCCATGCGCGGGCCGCCCGCGCCGAAGAAGCGGGGCGCCAGGCCGGTGGTCAGGGGCTGGAGATCCGTCGTCG
The DNA here is from genome assembly GCA_964625855.1 of uncultured Verrucomicrobiota bacterium. GTDB lineage: Bacteria > Verrucomicrobiota > Verrucomicrobiia > Limisphaerales > UBA8199 > JAPLUA01. The sequence goes on from CAZVFC010000011.1 coordinate 37,632, forward strand.
GCTGCGTCTCGGCCTCGGCCAATTCGCGGCGCAGCGCCTGGACCAACTCCGCGGCCAGCAAGTCCCCGCTGGCCTCGCCAGCGATGAGCATGAAGCTTCTGGGTTTCACTGAACCCGAATCTGCCGCGTGATTTCGAGCGCCAGGTCCAGCGCGCGTTTGGCGGATTCACCGCTGACCACCGGCGCGCGCCGCGCCCGCACGCATTCGACAAAGCTCCGCAATTCCAGCTTGAGCGGCTCCTCCTTCGCGATGGGCACCGGCTCGCGCACGATCCGCTTGCCCCCGAACTCACTGACGATGGTCGAGTCCTTGGCGCGAAGCAGCTTCTTGAGCAGGGAACTCTCGTGCTCGTCGTCCCGCGCCACTCGGTAGATGAAGCCTTCCTGCGCGCGGTAATCCAGCGAGATGTAACTGGTCATAGCGCCCCCGCTAAACACGCGGATCTTTCGCATCCGCTCCGGGCTGACACGGCTGGCCGTCAGATTGGCCACGCAGCCGTTGGCAAAGCGCAGCCGCGCGTTGGCGATGTCCTCGGACTTGCTCAAGACCGGGATGCCCACGCCGTCCACGCTGGTGACCGGGGACTTCACAAAGGCCAGCACCACGTCCAGGTCATGGATCATCAGGTCCAGCACCACGCCAATGTCCGTGCTCCGGGCCGGGTAGGGCGACAGGCGGTGGGTCTCGATGAAGCGCGGGTCGGTGGCCACCGTCTCGAGGTAATTGAACACCGGGTTGAAGCGCTCGACATGGCCGACTTGCAGTACACAGTTCTGCTGCTGGGCGAGCTGGACCAGTTCCGCGGCCTGAGCCCCATTATCGGTCATTGGCTTCTCGACCAGGACGTGGCGGCCCTGCTGCAAGAGCGTCCTGGCCAGCTCGAAGTGCGTGGTGGTGGGCGTCACCACACTGACGGCGTCGCTGGCGGCCGCTGCTTCGGCCACCGAACTGAACGCGCGGACGCCATACTTCTGGGCAAACCGTTGCGCGACATCTGCCGCCGTATCATAGACACCGGCAAACTCCACCTGGCCCGCCGCCGCCATTTCAGCGTAAATGCGAACATGCTCCTTGCCCAGCGACCCGGAGCCGAAAACCGACACCTTCACCTTGCCAGAAGCCTGCACTTTCTGTTCCACGCTCATCGGCGGCATTGTGCCATTGACCATCGGCTGGTGACAACCCGCAACTAAGCCCGGGTCTGAGCCGGGCACTTCAACTCTTTGGAAGGTTAGAAGTTGGCGGGAATGAACCCGTTCCGACCCCACCGGGCATTCACGTCCGTTGTCACTGCGCCGAGGCTGCCATGTCTCCCGTGGACCGACCAGAGTCTCGGCTCTGAAGTTCAAATGGGGCGCAATGTCCTATTACCAAGGTTCGACAATGGGGCGAGTCGGGTGTCGGCAGGGTGTGTCCCCGGTGTGTCTCCCATGGGGGTCGGCCCCCATGGGAGACACACCGGGGTATCGCCGAAAGGACACCGGAACGCCAACGCTAAGCCATTGGTTTCCAACGACATGACGATTCTCCTGGTTATCCCGCGTGCGCACAGACTGTTACAGGAATCAATTCCCTCCCGTCTATTGCCCCTTACTGAGGAGTGGTCCTCAATGACACATCAAGAGATGCCCCAGTTCAGACAGGCTTCCGAATTGGCCTTTGAAATCTCGAACGGGGGCGAATACAGTGCGGGTGTGCCAACTGTTGGCTACATCCTGACGTTTGTGATCGGCTATCTGTTAGGTTCCATCCCGACCGGGTTCCTGGTGGCGAAGGCGCGCGGGGTGGACATTCGGACGGTGGGCAGCGGCAATATCGGGGCCACCAACGTGTTCCGCATCCTGGGCAGGACGGCGGGCGTCCTGGTGTTGCTGACCGATGCCGCCAAGGGCTGGTTGGCGGTGTTTGTCGTGGCCAGGTTGATCGGCGGTTGGTTTGACCCCGGGGCCGGCCCGCAGGCGCGCGAGTGGCTGGCGCTGGTCGCAGGCGTGGCGGCGATTCTCGGGCATAACTACACCTGCTGGCTTCATTTCAAGGGCGGCAAGGGCATTGCCACCTCCGCCGGAGTGCTGCTCGCGCTGGTGCCGCTGGCGTTGCTGGTCATTCTCGGCGTATGGATCATGGTGTTCGCGCTCAGCCGCTATGTGTCGCTCGCCTCAATCAGCGCCGCCTTTGCCTTGCCGTTCGCCGCCTGGCTGCTCGGGGCGAGCCTCACCATGATCCTGGTCACCTCGGCGCTGGCAGCGCTTGCGATTTACAGGCACCGGACCAACATCCGGCGGCTCATGAATGGCACCGAAAACCGATTTGGGCCCAAGAAGACCGCGCCGTCCGCCTCGCAGAAATAGACTGTTGTCCAGATGTGGCGGCGCCGTAATTCCCGGATTGTGTTCCACCGGCCCGGGCGGCAGACTCGCTCCACGATGAAACTTGACCAGCCGAACAAGTCTTGCTCTCAACGCTCAGCTCTCAACCCTCGATCCGCCAGGCTCTCGCGCCGCGAGTTCCTGCGCGCCGCAGGTCTGCTGACGCTGGCGGCGATAACGCCGGGATGCAAGACCACGGAAGCCGCTGCCGGTCGTGAGCCCATTATTGATATCCACCAGCACCTCGGATACTCCGGGCGATCGGACGAAGCCTTCCTCGCCCACCAGGAGGCCATGGGCGTCACCACGACGATGCTGCTCCCGGCTGGCCGCCCCGTTAACACCCCTTCCACCCACAACGGCGTTGCCAACGGTTTGCAGGCCAAAGCCCTCGGCAACGAGGCCTGCTACCGTTTCGCGCTCGCGCATCCCAAACACTGCCTGTTCGCCGCGTGCGAAGTGCCGGATTTGCCGGACGCGGTGCAGGAGATCGAGCGGTATCTCAAGCTCGGCGGCGTCGCCATTGCCGAGTTGAAGTTCGGCGTCGAATGCGATTCGCCTGAGATACAAAGGCTTTACGCGTTGGCAGCCGATTACCGTGTGCCGGTCCTGATGCATTGGCAGCACAAAATGTATTCCTACGGCTTCGAGCGCTTCCACACCATGCTGCAAAAGTACCCGAAGACAATGTTCATCGGCCACGCCCAGACCTGGTGGGCGAACATTGACAAGAACCATGACGACCAGTCCGTGCTCTATCCCAAAGGCAAGGTCACCCCGGGCGGCCTGACCGACCGTTACCTGAGCGATTACCCGAACATGTTCGGCGACCTCTCCGCCGGCTCCGGCCTCAACGCCTTCACCCGCGACGAAGACCACGCCCGCGAGTTCATCCAACGCCACCAGGACAAGCTGCTCTTCGGGAGCGACTGCAATGATACGGCGGGTCAAGGTGTGAAGTGCAGCGGCGCGCAGATGATCGCCACCATCCGCCGCCTGTCGCCCAGCAAGGACATCGAACGCAAGCTGCTCTACAAGAACGCCAAGCGCGTGTTCCGGCTCTAGCCTCTGTTTGGCGAACACAAGCAAGCTCCGTCCGTAACCCTCGAGTCCGGGAGACCGAGCCTCCGTGCGGAATCCCGGGTTTGTGTCTGGTTACATGCCCGTCGTGAGCACTCGCGCCAGCGGCCGGTCGTTGGTTAGCGGGCTGACCAGCGCCAGGTTCATCCGCTCGGGACGGAAGAAGTCGCGGGCGACGGCGCGGATTTGACCGGCGGTTACCTTGCGCAGGCACCGCTTGATCGGAGCGGGTGGCACGATCTTCCCGTAGCCGAGCAGTTGTTCCCCCATCCAGTTCATCTGGTTGTCGGTGCTTTCCAGACCCAGGTCTATCTGGCCGATGACGTAATCCCGGGCGCGGCGCAGTTCGGCGGCGCTCGGGGCGGCTTCCCGCAGGCGTCGCAGCTCGCACAGGATGAGCCGCAGGGCTCTGGCCACATTGTCTGTATCCAGTCCGGCGGAGATCACCACGTCGCCCGTGTCACCGAAGAAGCTCGGTGTGCTGTAAATGGAATAGGCCAGGCCGAGGTCTTCGCGCAGGCGCTGGAACAGGCGCGAACTGCTGTTCTCGCCCAGGATGGTATTGAGGAGGCGCAAGGCGTAGCGCCGTTCGTCATGGCGCGAGCAAGTACGGATGCCGAGCGCCACCTGCGTTTGCTCCGTTCGCTTCGTGAGGAGGCGAATCTTTGGCCCCTGCTGTTCGTTGCGCACGGGGCTGAAGCGCGGCGCCGCGGCGGTCCGAAAGCGGGGCGCATAACGCGCGACCGCCCGAACCACTTGCCGGTGTGTGATCCTCCCAGCCGCAGCGACCAGCGTATTCCTGGCCACGTAACTGGCGTGCAAGTGGCCGAGCAATTGGGCGCGCGTCAGCGCATCCAGAGTCCTGCCGGTGCCGGTGATCGGGCGACCGAGCGGCTGGCCGGCCCAGAGCGTGGCGTTGAGCAGCTCCTGCACCTGATGCTGCGGCTCGTCCAGGGACATCGCGATTTCTTCCTTGATGACCTCGCGCTCCTTGATGATGTCAGCCGGGTCAAACCTCGAGTTGAGCAGCATGTCCAGCAGCACATCGAGCAATTCGCCGAAGTGATCGTGACCGGCGCGGGCATGGAAGCAGGTGGTCTCCTCGCCGGTGAAGGCATTCAGGTATCCGCCGATACCCTCGACGGCCTGGGAAATCTCCCGGGCCGAGCGCTTCTCCGTGCCCTTGAACAGCAAGTGCTCGATGAAATGGCACGCGCCGTTGAGCCGCGCCGGCTCGTAGCGCGAGCCCACGCCAACCCACACGCCGACGCTCACGCTCATCATGTGCGGCATCTCCGCCGTGGCGACCGTCAGACCATTCTTAAACTGAGTTAACTGGTACATGCCTGGCCCACTCGAATGGGCTCAGGCAAAGTGTCTATCATCAAGGGCCGCTAATCCAGCCTCCAGCCGCAGCAAGGAACCGGCAGCAACCGGCGCCTTGGACGGCCGGGGATGCGGTTCGCTGCGCGCGGTGAGCACCCGCAGACGTCCCGAATGCGTAGATCCCGCCGCCAGATCGCCGCCTACGGGGCAGACGGCGATTCCTCAACCCGATAGAATCGCGCTGTATCGGCCGAGAGGCTGTCCGTGGCCAGTTGTTCGCCATCGGCGCCCGGGACGATGGCAGCGCCCAGGTCGTTCCAGACCCCGGAATCCACGCTGGTGCGATACTTTACCTGATAAGATCTGCCCGCTCTGCCTTGCCAGCGGATCTCCAGATTGCCTCCGTTGATTGAGGCAGAGAGCACCACAGGCGGGGGCGGGGGCGCAATCGAGCCGAAAACCTCAACGTTGTCCAGGTCGAATGAGCGCCAAATCGCGTTGGAATCCATGAAGAACCGGACCCGGTCCATGGCCGCGCCGTACGGGAAACTGCCAGCCCGGGCGTAAGTGTACTCGGACACGACAGGCTCCCAGTAGCTGCCGCTGTAATGGAAGAGCCAGAGTGACGCCCGGGCCGCACCCAGAGTCGCCGTGCCCAATCCGTCCGGGCGGTTATAGACGATGCTTCCTTCCCGGTTGTTGACGACAGTCAGGATACGAATGGGCAAATCGTTGCCTCCGTAAGAGACGTTTCCGGAGCTCACACGGATTTGCGCCGCAGACATGAGAGGCGAGGTGGTGTGGGCGGCGCCGCTTGAGTTTCGGGCGTCCACGTTGAGCCAGCGGGACCCGTCGTCGTTATAAATCCGGCCGATAAAATCAAACGCGTATATGAGCGCTTCCTGCGGTTCGAACACGGGTGTGATCAAGCCCGGGTTCAGGTTGTGCGTATTGCTGAGTTGCAGGAACCGGTTGGTGACGCCGAAGCCGAACGCATCGCTTGCGTCCTCGAGCACGCCCCACGAGCCGTTGACTCCTTGCCAGGTGGCGGTGCCCCACTTGCCACCGGCAGCCAAGGTAGTGGGAGGCGTTCCGGGTTCGTAACTCTCAAAGTCCTCCGCAAATAGCGTGTTGGTGATCACCACCTCCACGGTAGGCAGGAGGGTGCGGATGCCGCGGATTTCGATGTTGTCCAGGTCGAATGAGCGCAAGACGGCGTTGGCATCCAGGGTGAATTGCAGGTTGTCCAGCATCCTCCCGAGGTTGGTGACGCTGGCTGAATAAAGATATTGCGGCATCAAATGCTGCCATGTCCCGGCCTGTGCTCCGGTGTAATGGTAAATCCATACGGAAGCTCGGTTCGAATCGAGATTCGTGGTGCCCAGCCCGTCCGGGCGATCATAGCTGATGCTGTCGGATCGGTTGTTCAAAATGGTCAGGACGCGGAGGGGGACATCGAGGCCGCCGATGGATGGATTGACCGGGACGTCCGTCGTCGCCGTCCGGAGGAGAGCATTATTGTTGCGAATCGAGGTATAGTGAGCGTAACTCGTTCCAATCCGGGCGCCCACGTTCAGCCAGCGGCTGCTATCGCCCGAAGGATAGTGCCCGATATAGTCAAAGGCGAAGGACATCACGTCCTGCTGGAAATACATCGGGGTAATGAGACTCAGGCTGTAGGTGGAACCTACCCGCAGGTATTTGTTGGTGATGCCCTGCCCGAAGGCATCGCCCGTATCCTCGACCACCGCGCAAACGCCGGGTCCGGTATGCGTGGCGGTGGCCCACAAACCGCCCTCGGGGACCGTAGTGGGCAGAGTGTCGAGGGCGTAACTGCTGAAATCCTCCGCGAACAGAAGGTTGGTGATAGCTACAGGTGTTTGGGCGTTTGATGATCCCGGCGTCAACGCCAAGCCCACCAGAACCGCGAGCATGGTAGGGTAATGTAAGGTCTTGTTCATGATGATGGTGTGCAAGAGTTCGACATAGTCATTGGACTGTCTTGTACGTCCAGTGGCGTGGCCCGTCAACTGCTGATTAGGATCCCAGATCTTCCCCAATCCTCAGCCAGGGATTGGGCGATTCCAAGACCTTGACACCTGCTCAGGCAGCCCCCTAAACTCTGCGCTATGAGTGGCCTTCTACGGTCTTTAGTCCGGTGGGGGAAATTGCGCCTGGAGAGCGCACAAAAATCTTCCATGCACAGACGAGAGAATCGCCCCCTGGGAATAGAGCTGGCGTTTACATTGATTGAGCTGCTGGTAGTGATCGCCATCATCGCAATTCTTGCCGCGCTGCTGCTGCCCTCTCTGAGTAAAGCCAAAAGGAGTGCCGATCGTGCCAACTGTGTCTCCAACCTCAGGCAAATCTCCTTGGCCGTTCACATGTACGCCCAGGATTACCAGGATATCCTGCCGGGGCCCAATTGGAATGGCCAATACGTGCGCTACCGTATTGGAACCGATTATCAGTTGGTAAACTACATTTACCCTTATCTGGGCCTGAAGCCACAAAAGGAGTATCAACTGGCCCGCGCGTTTGCGTGCCCGAGTTTCATGAGTTTCGCTCAGAAGACTGCGCTCTCCTGGACCAACATCGTTTGCTACGTGACCGCAGAACGAGTCCGGGTGGGTGGCAAACTGGTCTATCCACTCGGATACCCCGAGGATTCAGCCGGTGTAAGGTGGGAACCCATTAAGCTGGCCTCTATTCCCCATCCTTCCACCAACTGGATTATTAAAGATGCCGACAAGATGAATTGCCGGATCAACCCGTGGTGGGTCAATTTGCCGCTTAATCCTGTGCATGGGAAGCTGCGCGTGCACGCCTATTTCGACGGCTCGGTTAACTCGGCAATCGGCTTCCAATACCCGACGCCTCCCTGAGATCGAACTCACCGACAACCCAGCCCGGTGACCACCCCGGTTGATCCGGCAAGGCCTTGCTCAATATCCCGGCCGCTTCGGGTAGGGCGGGCGTTTGACTTTGCGCGGCGGATGCTTCTTCAACTGCTTCATTAGCTCGGCCACGGCGCGCTCGAGCTGCGGGTCACCGCCGCGGGCCATGGCGCCGGGGTCATCCACCACCTCGATGTCCGGGTCCACGCCGTAGCCTTCGATGATCCATTGGCTGTTGGTGCTGTAAATGCCAAAGGTCGGCACGGTCACGCCACCGCCGTCCACCAGCGGGGGCACGCCGGTGATGCCGATCAGGCCACCCCAGGTGCGCATGCCGATGAGCGGCCCCAGGCCGGATTGTTTGAAGTAGAACGGGAAACAGTCTCCGCCCGACCCGCTCCAACCGTTGATCAGCATCGCCTTGGGCCCGAAATGGCTGACGAACGGCGAGGTCCAGTCCCTGCCGTCGCGCACGCCCCAGTAATTGCGCAGCGGCCGGTTGAGCAGCTCGATGAAGCGGTCGGGGATCTGGCCGCCGCTGTTGAAGCGCTCGTCAATGACCAGCCCCGGCTTGCTCACCTGGGCGCGCCACATGCGCACCAGCTCGTTCTGTCCGTTGGCGCCCGTGTCCGGCACATATACGTAGCCGAGCTTCCCGCCGCTTAGCTTCTCGACGCGCTTCCGGTTCTCCTCGATCCACGCCAGGTTGCGCAGCCGGTCCTCGCTGCTGAGCGTTTGGACCAGCACCTCGCGCGCGCCGGCCATAACGGGCTTGTCGTTGACCGTAAGAAAGACCGGCCGGTCCGCCAGTCCTTGAAATGCGGCCCACGGATCCTCTTTGGTGTCCAGCGGTTCGCCGTCAACGGCCAAGAGGTAATCGCCTTCATGAAGATTCGTCAGCCCGGGTTGGAGCAGGGGCGAACGCACCTCGCTGTCCCAATCCGCCGCTTGGATGATGCGCTGGATGCGGTAGGCGCCGTTCTCCAGCGAAAAATCGCACCCCAGGTAGCCCACGCCCCGCGACGGAGCTTTTTCGACGTCGCCGCCGCTGCGGTAGGTGTGGGAAGAATTCAACTCGGCGATCAGTTCACCGATCACGTAGTTCACGTCCCACCGGGTCACCGCGTCTTCCAGCAGCTTGCCATAACGCTCGCGCATTGCATCCCAGTTCACGCCATGCAAGCCCGGATCGTAGAAGTAGTCCCGCTCGAGGCGCCAGGCGTCGTTGAAGATCTGCCGCCATTCGGCTACGGGGTCAATCTGCGCCTCGAAGCCGCCGGTTCGGATCTTCTTGTTCATTGTCTGGCCTTCCTTGGGCTCGACGATGGCGTAGTCGTTGCCTTTGCGCAGCAACAGTTTCTCCCGGCTGGCGGACAGTTCGAAGAAGTCCGCATCGTCAATGAGTGTCTTCTCCTCGCGTTTCTCCAGGTCGTAGAAGGCCACCGGCTTTCTCTCGTCCACGGAGCCAATGCGCGGCACTCGATGGAATAGCAGCTTGCCGGATACGGCAGCCAGGATGTCGAAACGGCCGGCCTTGGGCGGCAGGATCACCACGCGCTCCTCGAAGCCTTCCAGGTCAATGCGCACCGGCTTGGTCTTGTCCTCTTTCTTCTTCTCGTCTTTCGGGTCGTCTTTCTTATCGGCCGGTTTGGCATCCTCCTTCTTTTCGTCCTTCTTGTCCGGCTCTTTGACCTCGTCCTGCTTCGCGGCTTTGTCCGCGGGCTTCTTCTCGTCCTCCTTCTTGGGCTCGTCCTTCTTGTCTTTGGCCTTGTCGGGCTCCTCGTCGTTGCGCGGGGCGAGGGGGGAGAGAACGTCCTTGCGCAGTGGAACCGCGGCGAGGACGGCTGAGTTGGCGTAGATCCAGGTGTTGTCCAGTTCGCTGTAGCTGGGAGAGAACGTGCGGCCGGTGCGGAAGTAGAGGTATTTCCCGTCAGGATCAAAGACGGGCAGTTCATCATTGTAGAAGCCGGAGGTGACCTGGTGCAGCTTGTTGGACTTGCAGTCGTAAAGGGCGATGGCCGAGTTGCGGGTGTCGAGTTCCTGCGCCCAGGCAATCCACCGGCTGTCGGGCGACCAGCCCAGGTTGAAACCACTTAGCTCACCATGATACATCCAGAGCTGGCGGCCGATGACCTGGTTGGTCTTCGCCTCGAAGTCGAACAGATTGATGCGCATCGCCTTGTCAATGAAGCCGATCTTCTTGCTGTCGGGCGACCATTGCGGGCGATAACGGAAGCCCGGGCCAAGCTTCGTGAGGCACCGCTCGCCGACCTGGTTCGTGCCCGGACCGGTTTCAGCACTGCGCACCGTCAATTCGTATTCGCCGGTGCGGTCGCTGAAACAGGCGATCCACTTGCCGTCGGGCGACCATGCCGGGTAGCGCTCATCCGCGCCGGACGTGCGGGTGAGGTTCCGCACCACGCCATGCTCGGCTGGGGCCGAGAAGATGTCGCCGCGCGCCGCGAACAGCGCCCGCTTGCCGGTCGGCGAGATCGCGGCGTGCTGGATGTAGCCCGAGACGTTCTCATAGCGCGGCTTGAGGGTCGCCCGGTCCGTGACAACGCGGATTTCCACCTCGCGCCACTTCTCGGTCTGGAGATCGAGCAGATACAGCCGACCCGCGTTTTCGAAGACGATCTCGCTCGGGCCGATGCTGGGGAAATGGACGTCGTACTCCTTAAAGAAGGTCACCTGTCGGCACTTGTCGCGTTTGAGGTCGTATGCCCAGATGTTGGCGCGCTTGTTCTCGTCCCGGTCGGAAAGGAAGTAGAGCGTGCTGTCCCCGTGCCACATCGGGACGGAGTCGGCGGCGGGCGAACGGGTAAGGTTCTTGGCGCTCAAGTTCTCCAGGTCGAAGAGCCAGAGATCCGGGTTCATGCCGCCGCGGTAGCGTTTCCAGGTGCGGAAATCCACGCTGATGGGGACGTAGGCCAGCGTCTTTGCGTCCGGCGAAATGGCCCCGAACTCGCCATAGGGCATGGGAAGTCTTTCCGGCAGGCCGCCCTCGGCTGAGACTCTATACAGTTGGTTGAAGCGGTTCTTGGGGCTGGTCATCGAGGTCGCGTAAAGGATGCTCTTGCTGTCGGGATACCAGCCCAGCATCCGGTCGGGTGCCCCGTGGTGCGTGATGCGCTGGGGCAGCCCGCCGTTCGCTGGCATGACGTAGATATCCTCATTGCCGTCGTAGTCCCCGGTGAACGCCAGCAGCGAGCCGTCCGGCGAGAAGCGCGGGAAGGACTCCTCACCCTTGGGCGAGCTCAGCCGCACCGCGACGCCGCCGGCCTTGTCAACTACCCAGATGTCGCCCGCATAGACAAACGCGATCTGGGTCGCCGATACCGTCGGCTGCCGCATCATGCGGGCGTCGAGCCGGGCCGCCGCGTTCGGCTGCGCTTGCGCGGTGGAAGCCAGCGGCCCGGCGCCTAGGCCAAGAGCGAGGAAGAATGCCCAGAGGGCGCATCGAGGATTCATCATGTGTCTCAACATTGTTCAGTGGCGGCAATCAGCTATTGCCGGCGCCTACCGGCCGGCAATCGCAGGGGATTGTGCACCATATCCGCCGGCAACGCCAGCGGATGTCAGCTTTACCCGCCGATTTCATCTGCGAGTTCCTTGACTTGGCTCAAGGTTGCAGGGCTCAATCCGGTGCAATTTGTGTTTATGGTTTGGCAAAAAATGTGTGGTGAGAATCGGTCGCAACTATGAGACTCATGCCCGTAGATATGAATTGGCCGAAGGCAACCGAGTGCGCTCGCCGGGACGAGTCCCGGTGCGAGCTTTGTCCCCTGACTCGTGTTAAGGCCGGCGTCGCCGTGCGCATCAAGCGGCTTTGCGCCACGCCGGAACTGCAAAACCGCTTGCGCGAACTCGGCTTGGGTGAGGAGCAGGTCATCAAGCTCCTGACCAGCCAAACGAATTTCATCTGCCAAGTCTGCGACGCCCGCCTGGCCATCAGCCAGCAATTGGCCAGCCTCATATTGGTCGAACCTCTCCGACCGGCGACCATCTAACGGCAAGCCTCGGTCTCCACTCGTCCGGGCCGGTCCCGTGGTGAACGCGTTGTGCGTTCAGCCCGTCCACTTCGTTTGGCCTTTTAGTTCCCTTAACCTCATAGCTCAGTTAGCTTCGTTGCGCGTCGGGCGGCTTTCATGCTATCTACTGGGCCGCTCAGCGCATCCGGTTTGCGGGAAGCGTGCGGGTGAAGACCGCGCGGCCGCGCCCGCACCGGGTTTTCATTGCCCGGAGTCGCTGAATGAAACGAACCTAAGCCTGGCCGGTCGAAACGTCCGATGGCAGATAAACCGCACAATCTCAGATGAGCAACCCCGCCTTGACTCAAGGTGAGCGCTGCCGGCTAAACTGGCGCGAAGTGGGCGTTCTGTATGCCCGGGAGATGCGGGCCGCCCTGCGCGAGCGGGCGATCGTCCTCAACAGCCTGCTCCTCCCCATTTTCCTCTATCCTTTGCTCCTCTGGGCGGCGTTCAGCGGCATTACATTCGTCATGGGGCAAACCGAAGGATTTGTCTGCCGCGCCGCCATTTCGGGCTGGCCGGACGCCCATCCCAAGCTCCGTCTCAAGCTGGAGCACGATGACAAGTTTGTCCTGACTGATCCGACCGACGTCGCGCGGGCGAAGCAGCAGATCAAAACCGGTCAGTTGGATGCGCTGCTCGAGTTCCTCCCGGCGAGCGGAACCAAAGCCGCGCTGTCGGGCAACTTCGAGGCCCGCATCACGTACGACAGCTCTCGGGAACGCAGCGACGAGGCGCACAAGCGGCTCTCGGGCACGGTCGAGCGCTACCGGCAGGAGTGGCTCAAGCGTGAGGCGCGCAAGCGGGGCATTGACGACGCCGTCTGGCAGGGGTTCGTGATTTCGTCGCAGAACGTCGCCTCGAAGAAGCAGATGGGCGCCTTTATCCTCGGCCTGCTCGCGCCGGTCCTTTTTGTGGTGATGGTGGCGGTCGGTTGCTTCTACCCGGCAGTGGACTGCATTGCCGGGGAGCGCGAACGCAACACCTGGGAAACGCTGATGTCCACGTCTGCCAGCCGGCTGAGCGTGGTCACGGCCAAGTACCTTTACGTCGCCAGCCTGGGCGGGCTGGCGGGGATTCTCAACCTGCTCGTGATCGTGGCGACACTGCGGCCCGTGTTCGCGCCGCTCATGGCCCGGACCGGGCAAGTATTCGACTACAGCATCCCGCCGGGCGCTCTGCCGGTGGCCGTGATGGCCGCGCTGCTGCTAGCCGGGTTCGTCGCCGCGGGGATGATGATCTTCGCCTCGTTCGCCCGCACCTTCAAAGAGGGCCAGGCGATGATTACACCCTTCTATATGCTCACGGTTGTGCCGATCGTCTTCCTGCAAGTGCCCGGGATCAAGTTCACCCTGCCGCTGGCCTGCGTGCCGATTGTGAACGTCACGCTGATGGTGCGCGAGGCGCTCTCCGGCGTCTTTCACTGGCTGCAGATCGGGGTCACGGTTGCCAGTTCGCTGCTCGTGATCGCCCTTTGCCTGCGGCTCGCCACCGTTCTCCTGCAATTCGAGGACGTTGTCCTCGGGTCGTTCAACGGCAGCTTCAACAAGTTCATCCGGCAGCGGTTCCGCAACCGCCGCCGCCCGCAGCCCTCCTTATGACCGCGCCAGTCGTTGTTCAAAACCTCACCAAGACTTTCTACGACGAAAGCCGCGGAGAAGTCCAGGCCGTGGACGGCGTGAGCTTCGAATGCCGCGCCGGGGAGATCTTCGGCCTGCTCGGCGCCAACGGGGCCGGCAAGACCACCACCCTGCGTGTCTTGGCCACCATCCTCAAGCCTTCCTCCGGGAACGCCGCCGTCATGGGCCACGATGTTCTGGCGGAGCCCGAGGCGGTGCGCGCCAGCCTGGGCTTCAGCTCCTCCACTACGGCGCTCTACCCCCGCCTGACCGCCCGCGAGACGCTCGACTTCTTCGCCCGCATCAACGGTTGTCCAAGAGGGCAGGCCCGCGAACGCGTAGCGCGGCTCATCCAGCGGTTCGGGATCGAGGATTACGCCGACGCGCGCGTGGACAAGCTGTCGCAGGGCATGAAGCAAAAGGTGGCCATCGCCCGGACCGTGGTGCACGACCCGCCGGTGCTGATCTTCGATGAGCCCACCGTCGGGCTCGATGTGCTCAACGCATTGGAGATGCAGAAGGTGATCGCGGAATTCCGGGCTGAGGGCAAGGCGATCATCTTCTCGACGCACATCATGAGCGAGGCGGAGAAGCTCTGCGACCGCATCGCCATCATTCACCGCGGCAAGATCCACGCGTGCGACACCCTGGCCGAGCTGCGCGCCCGCACCGGCCAGCATTACCTCGAGGACATCTTTCTGAAGGTGGTTCGTGATGACGCGGGGGTTCTTGCCGCTCCCATTTGACGATGCAGTTACGCGTGCAAATGTCCGCAGCTTGCCCAAAGCTCCTTCGGGCGTCGCGAAGAGTCTGGAATGCAGCGCATCTCGCGTGCACCTCAGACCTGTTCTCAGGTATGAAGAGCTTAGCCGGCAACATGCCGGCGCTCCGGGCTCAGGAGTAAAACATGCAGGTTAGATCGCCCATAGTCTTCACGCTGTTCCGCACCGAGCTGCGGATGCTGCTGCGCGACCGCCGGGTCCTGCTGACCTCGCTGGTGCTGCCGATGCTCCTTACGCCGCTGCTCATGCTCGGTTCCAAGACCTCGATGGAGCGGCGCGAGAAAACGCTGCGCGAGATGACCTACCGCTACGCCGTCACCGGGCCGGAGGCGGCGTCCGTTCGGGAGTTGGTGCGGCTCACGGCTGCGCGCGTTGACTCTAAATCGAAGACCAACAAGGCTCGCTTCCAGTTCGCCGAGGAGAGCAACCAGGATGCGACCAATGCTTTGGCGAAGGGCAGCCTTCATTTCATCCTGGAAGGGCTCGGGCCGGGAGACCACCGGCCCCCCAACAGCACGAATACCGCAGTTGCTGCAGAACAACCCAGCTTCGTTGAGGAGGAAGAGGAGAAGCCTCCGGCTGGGGCCTGGACAGTGAAGTTGGTGTTCCGGGGCGACCGCGACGACTCGGGGACCGGTTCGTCGCGGATGCGCGAGGCGCTGTGGGAAACGCGGCGCGCGCAGCGCGTGGATTTGCTTAAGAGCCGTGGCTTTCCGGTGAAGCCGTCCGAGTTGGCAGTGATTGACAGCAAGGACCTCGCCTCCAAGCGGCAGGTCGCCGGGCTCGCCCTGGGCCGAAGCATCACGCTGATCCTGATGATCTTTATCCTGACCGGCGGCGCGGTGGTGGCAATTGACTCCATCGCGGGAGAGAAAGAGCGCGGCACGCTGGAGACGCTGCTGACGACGGGGGCGAGCCGGGTGGAGATTCTGACGGCCAAGCACCTGGGCGTGCTGGCGATCGCGCTGCTTATCACGCTGCTGCAAAGCGCCAACCTGTTCGTGTATGTCGGCCTCAAGCTGCTGCCGCTCCCCGCGAATCTCGCCACGGCGGTAACGCCGGGCACCGTCGTCCTGCTGTTCTTCATGTACCTGCCGGTGGCGGCGCTGGTCGCGAGCGTCCTGCTGCTGATTTCCGGCTATGCGAAGAGCTACAAAGAGGCGCAGATGTACTTCATGCCGGCCCTGCTGCTGGGCGTGGTGCCGGCCATCGTGCCGTTCCTGCCAGGGATTTCATTGCGATCCGTCGTGGCCATCCTGCCGGTGGCGAACATCGCTGTGGCAGTGAAGGACATCCTCACCGGCTCGTTCGATTGGCCCATGATCGCGCTGGCCTGGCTGGTCACTGCCGGGGCGGCGGTGTGGACCACCCGCGTCGGCGCCCGCTTTCTACTGACCGAACGACTCATCACCGCCTCCGACCGCGACGTGGTCGAGGCCACGGGCGGACTGGCGTTGTTCGAGCGGCACGTCTGGCGGTGGTTCGCGCTGCTCTGGGGAGTGCTGCTCATCGTGAGCGGTTACACCGAGAAACTCGATATACGCCTCCAGCTCGTCGTCAATCTCATAGTCCTCTTTTTCGGGGCGGTCCTGCTCATGCTGCGGCGCTATCACCTCGATCCGCGGACGGCCCTCTCTCTCCGCGCGCCCCGGCCCATGGTCTGGCTCGGCGTGCTCTTCGCCGCGCCCGGCGGCTTCATCACTGCGCTGGGAGTGTTTCAATTGGCGAACTATTTTCTCCCCGCACCCAGCAGCCTCATCGAGGGCTTTGGGGAGGAGGTTTTGCCCAAGACCGTTCCGTTCTGGCAGTTGCTGGTGTTCATGACCGTGCTACCCGGCGTCTTCGAAGAGCTTACCTTCCGTGGCATGTTGCTGCATGGCTTGCACCGGCGATTGCACCCGGCGGCGCTGGTGCTGGTGGTCGGGGTGGTCTTTGGGATCTACCACGTGGCGCTGTTCCGGTTTGTGCCGACCGCCTGCCTGGGGATGATGTTCGCCGCGGTCACGCTACTGACCGGCTCGATCTATCCGGCCATGCTCTGGCACGCGCTAAGCAACGCATTGGGGCTCCTCGCTTATAAGCTGCAGGTCCCCGAGTCCGGCCTCGACCCGGTCTGCTATTTCGCCGCCGGCGGCATGCTGGCGGTGGCCTTCTGGATCTTCTGGCGCAACCGCACACCCTATCCGGGGCTTAAGTAGTTGACTTCCCTTGGAACAGAGACTTGTCTTCAGATCGGCTGCGGTCCTTGGGCTTTTCAGGGGGATGGAGATTGGAGTACAAGCACGAGCCATGAGCGACCATCAATCACTCATAGCCGATAGACAATAGTCAATAGCCGCATCGCCCGGGCACTGCCATCTGCAACCTCCCGGCTGGTACTGCGTGCGTGTCGCCTCTTACTCCGGGACCGGCTCGCCTCGCGCAGCACGGGCTTCCGGCGAGGTATAGAGCGGATGGTCCGGCTTCAGGTTGCGGAGGAAATTCTCTCGAAATCTGCGGGCTTTGTCCGCCATTTCGCGTTTCTCGCGCACCGGGGTTGCCAGGTGGCGCTTCCCCTGTACCGGCGAGCTTTCCAGGGAACCGCTCCAGGCGGTCAACTGCCGGGCGCAGGATTCCGCCAACGCGCGGATCTCCTGCAAGTGCCGGACGTGCGGCTTGAGCTTGGGCCGGTCCTTGACCACCGCCATCATCGAGCGCACCTCGCCGCCGGAGCCCCGAGCGATGCCCAGAAATGCCAGCAACTCATTCGTGGTAACGCGCTCGAATCCCTCAGCGATGTTGTTGGAAACGGACAGCGCGGCGCGGTCAAGCTGATTGCGGAAGCCGGGCGTAAGTGGCACGCCGGGTTCCTCGAGCAGACCCAGCACGCGGGTGTAAAGCCGCGCAGCCTCCTTCCAGACGGGGAGTTCTTCAAACTTCGTGTATTTGGCCATGCGATCATTCTCCTTTCGATTTGGCAGGTTTGGTCTTTGGCAATTGCCCATTCGCCATTTTGTGTGCCTATCGTCTATTGGCTATTGTCTATTGGGCGGCGGCGGCAGCCCCGGGAGGAGCCATCAAGCTCTCACCCGTCCCGCCGCTTCAAGCGGCTCTTCTCCGGCCGGCCCACGCTCCGGCGCCAGGAACCCGCCTGCCATCTTCGCTAGCGCATCCAGCCAAAGCGGGTGCTCGTTCAGGCAGGGGATCAGCGCAAGGTCGTTTCCGCCTGCGCTGAGGAAAGTCTCCCGGCCACGCAGGCCGATTTCCTCCAGTGTCTCCAGGCAATCGGAGACGAACGCGGGGCAGATTACCAACAAGTTCTTGATGCCGCGTTCCGCGAGGCGAGGCAATTCGAAGTCGGTGTAGGGCTTGAGCCAGGGATCACGCCCAAGCCGGGACTGGAACGAGATCGAGTATTTGCCTTCCGGCACGCCGGCCTGCTGTACGAAGCCGGCCACGGTCTTGAAGCATTGCGCACGGTAGCACGTGGCATGGGCGGGGCTGGCCGTGGCGCAGCAGTTGTCCGTTGCCAGACAATGGCACCCGGTGGGATCGGACTTGCGCAGATGGCGCTCGGGCAGGCCGTGGAAACTGAACAGGAGATGGTCGTAGGGCCGCCGGAGATATTCCTGCGCGCTGCCCACCAGCGCCCCAATGTAGTCGGGTTGGTCAAAATATGGCGGGTGCACCTTCAGGTGCATTTGCGGGGCCAGGCCTGCCGCTACTTCCTTGACGCGCTCGACCGCCGTCTCGAAGCTCGACATCGCGTAGTGCGGGAACAGGGGAATGAGCAGCACTTCGTCCACGCCTCTGCCGGCCAGGCTGCGCACCGCGTCCGGGATGGACGGGTGCTGGTAGCGCATGGCCAGCTCGACCGGCACGGGGACGCGCTGCTGGAGTTTGGCCTGCACGTTGCGGCTGATGACCACGAGGGGCGAGCCGGATGGCGTCCAGATCTTGTGGTAGGCCTCGGCGGATTGCTTCGGGCGTGAGGGCAGGATGGCGAAGTGGACAATGCAGAACCGCACCAGCCAGTTAACGTCGAGCACGCGGCCGTCCATGAGAAATTCGCGCAGGTAGCGCCGCACGTCCGGCACCGAGGGCGAATCGGGCGAACCGAGGTTGACCAGCAGAATGCCTTTGTTCATATCGAGGTGTATGCTGGGACCTCAACTTTGCGTTGGCCGGCGGGTGCCGCAGCCAGATATTCGCCAACCCTGTCCGCTACTTTGCAGCCGGACACAATCGTGTCGCTCAACGAGATGCCGTCGCGGTAATGGCCGGCGAAGAACAAGCCGGGCGCCCTTTGTTCGATGTCAGCCATTAGCTCGCGGAAGCGGCCATAACCGACGTTATACTGCGGGATGGCCCGCGGATAGAATACGCTGTGCTGGAAGGTCGGCTTGCCCCTCACCCCCAGCAGCACGCGCAGGTCCTCGCAGGTGAGCGCGAACAGCTTGTCCGGCGGCAACGAGGCCAGCTCCGGGCGACGCTCACCGCCGACATAGCTGGTCAGCGTCAGATGCCCGGCGGGCGCGCGGTTCGGAAACAAGGAGGACGAGAAGATGGTGCCCAGGATCTTGAAGCCCTCGACCTTGGGGATCAACATGCCAAAGCCCTCGCACGGGTGTGCCACGTCTTCGCGGCGGAAACCAAGCACAACGCTGGCAACGGGCGGATAGCGAATCTCGGCGAACGTATTGAAGTGCAGCGGCATTGTGGCCTGGACTTCCAACTCCGCCAGTTTGAAGGCCGTGCCCGCGTAAATCACCGCGCTGTGCTCGGTGCGAGCTTGCCGGCCACGCGTGGATGAGTCCAGCACCCAACCGTCAGAGGTTTGGGTGAGGCGGGCTACCGTCGTATTGAGGCGCACGGCTTCGCCAAGCCGCTCGCGCAAGGTCTCAGGCAGCACCTGCAGGCCCTCGTCGAAGGAGAACTTCGGGGCCCGGTCCTTCGCGACCTCACCACGCCGCTTGCGCTCGCGGGCGCCGAAGATTTGCCCCTTGATGAGCGAGCCGTAGCGCACCTCGAGCTGGCCCAGCTTCGGAAACGCCTGCGGCACGGACAGCTTGTAAGGGTCGCCCGCATAGACGCCGGCGACCAGCGCGTCAATGGCGTGGTCCAGGAACTCTTGCCCGAGCCGGCGGAGCACGAACTCGGCGACGCTCTCCTCCTTGCCATCGCGGCGCGGCGGCACGAAGGGTTCGCGCAGCACAGCCAGTTTGGCCCGGCGGGTAAAGAGCTTCGTGGTGAAGAAGCCCAGCGGCGAGCCCGGCATGGCGATGGGACGCTTGTACCGCACCACGTAGCGGGCCGCGGCCCGGGGATCGGGGTCGGACCGCCGCGACGCCAGGCCCGCGTCCACGACCAGTTGGGTAACCTTGGGCGAGGTCTCCAGGATGGTGTTGGGTCCGAACTCGGCCAGGTAGCCCTGCGCGCGAATGGACTGGATGGCCCCGCCGACCCGGTCGGTGGCCTCATAGACCGTGACCGGCACGCCCCTGCGCTGCAAGTAGAAGGCGGCGGTCAGCCCCGTGATGCCTGCGCCAATGACTGCAGCGGACTTCATATCGTCCGCGAAAACCGATTCTCCTTTCGTGTGGACGCGTAAGCGTCGAAGCGCATCGCGATGTTGCGGATGAGCAGCCGCCCCAGGTCGGTTACGATGATCCCCTGCGGCGTCTTTACCAGCAGTCCGTCGGCCTCCATGTCATCCAGCGATTCCAGCTCATGCGCGAAGTGCGCTTTGAAATCGAGGGCCAGCAGTTTGGACATCGCCTCGTAATCCAGGCCGAGGTCGCACATCAGGCGCATGATGGTCGTGCGGCGGATTCTGTCTTCCTTGGTCATGAGGTAGCCGCGATGGAGCGGGAGCCGGCCGGCGTCCAGCGCGGCATAGTAGGCCGGGAGCTCCTTATGGTTCTGCCAATAGAAGCCTTCCGCCTGCGAGATGGAGGACATGCCAAACGCGTAGATGTCCGCCCCGCCGCGGGTGCTGTAGCCCTGGAAGTTGCGCTGCAGGGTCTTCTGCCGCTGCGCCAGGGCCAGCTCGTCACCGGCGCGCGCGAAGTGGTCCATGCCGATATACACGTAGCCCTCGCCCGTGAGGCGCTCGATGGTGAGCTTGAGGAGTTCGAGCTTGGTCTCCGGCGAGGGCAGGATCTCGGGCTTCAGGATCTTCTGCGCCGGCTTCATCCACGGCACGTGCGCGTAGTTGAACACGGCAAACCGGTCCGGCTTAAGCGATAGAATCTCCTCCAGCGTCTTGGCAAAAGAGGGCGGCGTCTGGTAAGGCAATCCGTAAATCAAGTCAATGTTCACCGAGTGAAAGCCCACCTCGCGCATCCACTCGGCCACCTGTCGGGTCATCTCAAACGGCTGGATGCGGTGAACGGCCTTCTGCACCACGGGGTTATTGTCCTGCACCCCCATGGAGCCGCGGTTGAAGCCGACTTCGCGCAAGGCCACCAGGTGGTCGCGGGTGAGCCGGCGCGGGTCCACCTCGACCCCGGCCTCGGCGTCCGGCGCCAGGGTGAAGCGCGAGTGAATCATCTCGCCCAACCGCCGGATCTCGTCCGGCAGCGAGAAGGTGGGCGACCCGCCGCCAAAATGCAGTTGCACCACCTTGCGCTTCGGGTTGAGCAGGGGCCGCAGCAGGTCCATCTCCCGCTCGAGATACTTCACGTATTCAGCGCTCTTCTTCTGGTCGGCGGTGATGACCGTGGTGCAGCCGCAAAACCAGCAGAGCGAGTAGCAGAAGGGCAGATGGAAGTAGAGCGAGAGGTCGCGCTCCGCCTGGTTGTTGGCGCGGATTCGGGCGAGAAAGGCCTCGGGCTCGATCTCGTTGGTGAAATGGGTGGCCGGCGGGTACGACGTGTAGCGCGGGCCGGGCACGTTGTACTTCTTCACCAGTTCCAGATCAACTTTCAGCATGCTCATTTGAAGCTTCTAACTGTATCCACCAGGCTCTCGATATTTTCCAGTTTGGCGTTCGGCGGCACGCCATGGCCGAGGTTAAAAATGTGCCCGCGCCGCCCCCGCAACTCGCGGAGGATCCGGGCCGTTCCGGACGCCACCAGCGCCGGCGTGGTGGTCAGCAGGAACGGATCGAGGTTGCCCTGCACACCCACGCGCCCGGGCAGCCTTGCCGCCACTTCTGCCAGGCGCACGTTCCAATCCACGCCCACCACCTGCCCGCCCACGGCCACCAGCTCATCCCAGTTTCCATGCGTGCCCTTCGAGAACACAATCACGGGCGCCTTGCCTTTGAGCGACTGGACAATCCGCTTCATCCAGCGCGCTGAGGCAGACACGAACTCCCCGTCGGACAACACGCCGCCGAGGCTATCAAAAATCTGGACCGCATCGGCCCCCGCGTCAATTTGGAGTTGGAGGAAGGCGCTGACCGCCTCGGTGAGTTTGTCGAGCAACCGGTTGAAGAGCGGCGGGTCGGTGTAGAGGAGGGCCTTGGCTTTCGTGTACTCCTTCACGCCGCCGCCTTCGATCATGAAATTGGCCAGCGTCCAGGGTGAGCCCGCAAAGCCGATCAGCGCCGTGCGGCTGGCAAGGGCGGATTTCAGATGAGACAAGGCCCGGGCCACGTAAGCCAACCGCTCATTCACGGCTTCCACCTCCAAACGGTCAACGTCCCGGCCCGACTTGAGCAGAAACTCCATTTCGATGCCCCCCGCGTCGCGAAACCGGTACGGCTGCCCCAAGCCTTCGCACACGACCAGGATGTCGCTGAAGAGTATGGCGGCATCAAAGCCAAATCGGCGGACGGGTTGGAGGGTGACCTCCGTTGCCAGTTCCGGCGTCCGGACCAGGTTCAAGAACGTATGGCTTTGTTTGAGGGCGCGGTATTCCGGCAAGGCGCGCCCCGCCTGCCGCATCAGCCAGACCGGCGGGCGATCCACGAGGCGGCAGTGACAGGCATTGAGGAACCGCTGCCGGCCCGTCAAGGCGCCACGCGCCCCGTCCGGGTCCGCCGGCGGGCTGGGCTTACGCGAAGGCGCTGTTTGACTCATGCTTGGAGCGCCGCCATTCTCGCCCGCCTTCCCCGCCGTGTCAATGCAAACCACCGCTGCGCTGCTTTCCGGGCCGCGGCTAGTCCGTGGCACGGTGGTGCTGAGCGGATGCGCCTGGGTCAGGGCGGGTCTGCGTTGGTGGATTGACTGGCTGGCCCCATCGTCATAATGTCATCTCATGATGAGCAGACGCATTCCGCGCTTCTCGGCCGATAAACACTTAGGCCGAAATCTCTCCGTCGAATCAAGTGGTTCGGCGTATGGTTAAGCCCCTGAGCACGAGTGCAGACGGCTGTAGCCGAGAGCTGTGGAGGCTGCCCTTGTTGGTGGCCTTTCTGGCTTGTATGCCGGCTGTCGCGCTTGGCGTGTACCTCTGTCCGAGCCGCGTCAGGCTGGGCATTCTGGGGTGGCCACACGCACTTGGCCCTGTCCTGCTTGGCGCGGTGGCGATGCTGACGTGTTACCTTGTGGCCCGCCGACAGCCGCTAGTCCAAACTACGGCGATGGCCGGGCTTCTGGTGTTGTCGGTCTGCGCGGAAGCGTTAAATGAGCTGCTTCTTCCGTCAGGTCCGTTCTTGAGTGACACGCTTTTTGGGATACTCGCACTCCTGTCCCTCCCGCTGTTCGCGGCTTGTATAGTGTATCGGTTGCGGACGCCGTGGCCGGCGCGAATCGGATGTTTGGCCATTGGCGCCTACATCGAATCCGTCCATTTCTTCAATGCGTTGTCGCCGAACCGGCATATAGGGCTCTTTGAGGGAGGAGGGATTTCATAAGTGGTCGAAAAAGGCCGAACCATTCGCGTCAGCCAAGGTCGGGAGTTCATCTCGTGGCACACCGAGCGTTACCGGCCAAGCGTGGCTGCGCTTGTCGTTAGTCCATTACCGTACCTAATCACATTTATGAAATGCAACCTTGTGAACTACGCCTGCAGCTTCCTGCTGCTCGGTGCACTGACCACCACAAGTGCTCAAACCAGTTGGGACTACTTCATTTCGGATGCGGGTGGAGGGAACTCTCTCGTCACCTGGAACGTTACTGGCAGCCTGGCCACACCGCCGGGAGCACTCAGACTCATTACCGACCGGAATCTGCCTCTCACGGTAAGCAGCCCTGGTATTTTCGCTGATGCTTACGCCGCGAGCGGGGGAGATCTGCCCACGCCTGATGGGAGCTACTTCCAATGGGACAACACAAGCGTTTACTCTCCCATCGTGTCATATTCCGCCTACAATGCTCCCGGCAGCGGTAATGACACGTTTGGTTTGCTTGCCATGTTAGGCCCGCGGGGCGCTCTGGGCGTCACGCTCCTCTACCGGCCCGGCACCGAGTCCGCCCTCATCCCGATTGCTTACTCCTCCTTCAACCCGGGAACCTACCAATCGGAAGTCAGCGGATTTGACACGCCCCTGACAGTGAGCCTGACCATAGGTGCTGTGCCCGAACCGTCCCCGCTGGTCTTGTTCGCAGCGGGCGGGCTGGGCGGTTTGCTGCTGTTCCGTCGCAGCAAAGGGTCATTGTTCGCACGCCGCAGACCCAGGTGCCTGAGCCGCAATGTCCGGCCCTGTCTGAACTGCTTCTCACACGTAAGGCCTTGGTGATCAGATCCTTACACACAGCCACAACCTCCGCCCACGCGAATCTCCACTCCCGGTGCTTCGGCAGTGCCCCGACGCGGCTCCGGTGTCTTGGCGGCGATACCACGGTGTGGTCCCCATGTGGATCGCTGCCCATGGGGACCACACCGGGGACACACCCTGCCGGCACCGTAGTCCCCCGATTGAGGAGCGGAGATTGCGCCCCAATAGAGCTGAGAGGATCCACAGAACCGAACCTCTTGCAAATCAACAGGATAGCACGCCCTGTTACGGCCGCTCACCCGATCAATGCGCCGCCAGCCAGTTCTCTCCGATGCCAATATCCACCGCCATGGGCACGTCCAGCGGAATAGCAGTCTTCATCTTCTCCTCGACCAACGCTCGCACTTCCTTTTCCTCGGGCGTGTAGAGGTCAAAGACAAGTTCGTCGTGGACCTGGAGCAGCATTCGGGTCCGGAGCCTGCGGCGCGTCAGCTCGCGGTGGATGGCGATCATGGCGAGCTTGATCATGTCGGCGGCGGTCCCTTGGATGGGCGCGTTGATGGCGTTGCGCTCGGCGGCGCCGCGCACGGTGTTGTTCGCGGAGCGAATGTCGCGCAGGTAACGGCGCCGGCCGGTGACCGTCTCGACGTAGCCGCGCGCCCGGGCGAAGGCGATCGTTTCATCCATGTAACGGCGGATGCCGGGGAATTGCTTGAAATACTGGTTGATGATGTCGCCCGCCTCCGCCCGCGGGATGCCGAGGCGTTGGGAGAGGCCAAAAGCCGAGATGCCGTAGATGATGCCGAAGTTGACCATCTTGGCCTTGCGCCGCATCTCCGGGGTGACGAGGTCCGGTGCGACCCCGAAGACGCGGGCGGCGGTGATGGCATGGATGTCCGCGCCGGCCTTGAAAGCGTCAATAAGGGCCGGCTCGCGGCTGACGGCGGCGACGATGCGCAGCTCGATCTGGGAGTAGTCGGCCGAGAGCAGCCGATACTCAGGGCTGCGGGGGACAAAGGCTTTGCGGATTTCCTGGCCGCGCTCGGTGCGGATCGGGATGTTCTGCAGGTTCGGGTTCTGCGAGTTGAGCCGCCCGGTGGCGGTCATCACCTGGTTGTAGGTGGTGTGGACGCGCCCGGTCTTGGGCCAGATGGCCTCGGGCAAGGCGTCGGCGTAGGTGGACTTGAGTTTG
This sequence comes from uncultured Verrucomicrobiota bacterium, assembly GCA_964625855.1. GTDB lineage: Bacteria > Verrucomicrobiota > Verrucomicrobiia > Limisphaerales > UBA8199 > JAPLUA01. Next base: position 62,512 of record CAZVFC010000011.1, read on the forward strand.
GAGGCGGTGCGGAATTCGAGCAGGCGCTGAACGATTTCGTGGTCCGCTGCCAACGCAAGGAGCGTTTGCTCGTCGGTGGCGTATTGGCCGGTCTTGGTCTTCTTGGGGGCGTCACCGATCTTTAGAACGTCGAACAGGATCTGCCCGAGTTGCCTGGGTGAGTTGAGGTTGAACGTCGTGCCCGCCAGGCGGTAGATGGTCTTCTCGGACTGGTCCATCTCTTTGGCGAGCTGTGTGGCGAACTCCGCCAGCGCGGCGGCGTCCACTTTGATGCCCTCGAACTCCATATCCACCAGCACAGGGATGAGCGGCGACTCGACCTCGTAGAAAACCCGCTCCTGGCCCTTCTGCTTGAGAAGCGGTTCGAGGGCGGCGCGGAGCTGCCAGGTGACGTCGGCGTCCTCGGCGGAATACTCGGCGGCTTTGGCCACGGGCACGTCGGCCATGTTGATCTGGTCGGCTTTGGCGTCGCCGATCAGTTTGGTGATCGGGATGGGCGTGTAGCCGAGATACACCTCGGAGAGGTAATCCATGCCGTGGCGCATCTCGGGCTCGATGAGGCTGTGCGCGACCATCGTGTCGAATAATTTCCCGCCCACGGAGACTCCGTGCCACTTAAGGACGCTGAGGTCGAACTTGAGGTTGTGGCCGACCTTCTCGGCGCGGTCGGACTCCAGCACCGGGCGGAACTCCTCCAGTACGCGTCTAGCCGCCTCAGCCTCCGGCGGCACGGCGACGTAGTAGCCGGTGTGCGGAGCGAAGGAGAAAGCCATCCCCACCAGGCGCGCCTCTTTGGGGTCGAGGCTGGTGGTTTCGGTGTCGAAGCAGAAAGAGTCCAGCTTCCGCAGCGTCTGCGCCAGCTTCGCCCGTTCGGCCGCCGTGTCCACTAAATGATACTCGTGAGGCACGTCGTCAAGCGTCTTGAGGTTCGCCGTCACCGTGAGAGAGTTCGGAGTTCGGACTTCGGATTTCGGACTTCCCCCTGCCGCCCCCTCGGTCTCCGACACCAGCACCAACTGCTCGCCCCTCGTCTCTCCCGGCGCAGCCGCAACGGACTGTGGACTGTGGACTGTGGACTGTGGACTTCCCCCTCCGCGTCCTGCCTTGAACTCCTCGCCGAAGAGCCGCCGGCCAATGGAGTTGAACTCGAACTCGATCAGCAACTCCTTTAGCTTCGCCTCGTTGGGCGGCTGCACCTTCAACGCGTCCAGCTCGACCGGACAAGGCGCGTCGCGGAGGATGGTCGCCAGCCGGCGCGAGAGCAGCGCCTGGTCCCGGTTGGTCTCCAGCGATTGCTTTACTCGCCCGGTCAATTCACCGACGTGGGCCAGCAGGTTGTCGAGCGTGCCGTACTGGGCGATGAGCTTCATGGCGGTCTTTTCCCCGATCCCGGGCACGCCGGGGATGTTGTCCGAGGCGTCGCCCATCAGGGCCAGCACGTCCACCACCTGCTCGGGACGCTGCACGCCCCAGCGGGCTTGAATCTCCGGCAGGCCCAGGATTTCCACTCCCTCGCCGCCCCGCGGTGGTTTGTAGATGAAGGTGCTGGCGTTGACAAGCTGGCCGAAGTCCTTGTCCGAGGTGACCATGTAGGACTCGAAGCCTTCCTGCTGCGCGCGCTGGACCAGCGTGCCGATGATGTCGTCGGCCTCGAAGCCGTCGCAGATGAGCAGCGGGATATTGAGCGCCTCGACCATGCGGCGGACGTGGGGGAGGGCGGCGCTGAGCTCTTCGGGCATCTCTTCGCGGTTGGCTTTATATTCGGCAAATTCGACGTGGCGCTGCGTTGGCGCGGCGGTATCGAAAGCGACGCCCAGGTGGGTGGGCTGCTGGTTGTTCAGAATGTCGAGCAGCGTCTGGGTGAAGCCGTACAGCGCCGAGGTATTGACGCCCTTGGAGGTGAGGATCGGGCGGCGGATGAACGCAAAGTGCGCGCGATACGCCAGCGCCATGCCGTCCAACAGGAACAGTTTCTTTGCCATGAGCAGAAGGTAACGCCCCTCGGGGGGATTGGCTCAAACAATTTCCGAGGCCGATCGGACCTTGGCCCGGCGCCCGGCCAGGCTTGCCGCCAGAACCACCAGCACCAGGGCCAGGCCCAAACCGCAAACGATCGCGGCGCCGATGGGTAGATCCACCTGCGCGGTGACATACAGACTCGCTACGCTGGCCACGGTCGCGATTATCCAGCCGACAACGAAGCGGGCGCGGATGGATTTGACGAGAAAGGCGGCGCACACCGCCGGCACGACGAGATAGGAGAACGTGAGCAACACTCCGCCGATATGCACAAAGCTCGTTACGGCCAAGCCGAAAAGCATGTAAAACACGAAGTCCCACCAGCGCACGTTCAGACCGCCGGCCGCCGCGTGCGCCGGACCGGCTGAGATGGCAAAGAACTTCTTCCGAAAGAGGAAGTGAACGACGCCGAGGACCACATACAGGCCAATGGTCTTCTTGACTTCAATCTTTGGCACGACCAGCAATTCGCCGACCAGGGACCGCTGCAACTCTTCGTGGCCCTGGGCGCTCTTGCTCAAGGCCAGGATGGTTGCCGCCGCCGCCACGACGTAGATAATCCCGATCAGGGCTTCCTGCGGCACGCGCTGGTGGCGGCTGCGGGTGAAGGTCAACAGCACGGCGCCAAAGAAGGTGAACCCGAGCGAGAAGCCGAAGCTCTGCCAGTCGTGCACGTCATAGCCAACCAGGATTGCGGCGCAGGTGCCCAACGCTGCGATCTGCGCCAGTGCCAGGTCCACGAAGATCACGCCGCGCTGGACAATGTGCAGTCCGAGGTAAACCAGCAACCAGGGCAGAGTGAGGCTCGCGATGAGCGGCCATTTCATCAGGGAGAGAAGTTCCATGGGGAGGGAGAGTGGTGACGGGTGACGGGTGACGAGTGACGGGTGACGGGTGACCGGTGAGTGGTTACTGGTCACGTAGCTTACTTGTTAGTGGCGAGGGCTTTGGCGACGGAGTTGACCAGGTAGTCCATCAGGGCGATGTAGCCGCCCTCAGTGCCTTTGACGCCGCCCGGGAATTGCGCGACATCCACCACCGTGGCGTCCGTCTTCGACGCAACGGTTTCGGCGGTCCGGCGGTCCAAATACGGGTCCACCAGGATGACGTGGACCTTGTCCTGCTTCATCTTGAGGATCACCTCGGCGAGGTGTCTCGGGGTGGGCGGGACGCCCGGCTTGGGCTCGAGGAACAGGTCAATCTTAAGGCCGAAGCGGTCGCCCAGGTAGAGCCAGGAGTTATGATACGCTACGACCTGCTGGCCCTTGAAAGGCTCCAGCTTCTTTTGCCACTCGACCATTCTGGCGTCGAGGGCGTCCGTGAACCTCTTCAGGTTCGCGCGGTAGGCATCAGCCGATTTGGCATCCAAGGCGCAGAAGGTCTCGGTGATGCTCCGGGCGACGATCCTGGCGTTGAGCGGGTCCATGAGGTAGTGGGGATTGCCAGCGGCATGGATGTCGCCCTTGGACCGGTCGAGAGTGGAGGGGATCTCCTTGAGCGGGAGGCCTTGGGCACAGGAGATGTGGCCGGGTGCGCCCGCGGCGAGCTTCGCGTTGCGGGCCTGGTCGAGCAGGCGGGGCAGCCAGCCCATTTCCAGCTCTGCGCCACCCTCGATGACCACGTCGGCCCGATTCAACTTCAGGATCAGGCTCGGCTTGGCATCAACGAAATGGGGGTCCTCGGTGGGCTTGGCCAGCGTGGTGAGGTCAATGTGCTCGCCGCCGATTTCCCGTGCGATGGACCCCAGGTCCGGAGTGGTGGCGACGACGTTCAGCTTGGCCCAGGCCGGTCCGCACAGCGCGGCGAACAGCAGCCCCGCAAGTAATAACCTCTTGTGCAGTCTAATACCCAACACGCTGCCTTGCCACCTGTCTCCGATGTAACTCATGTAACGCATGTAACTTATTTAACCTGTTTAACTCATTAAACTCGCCCGACTGCTCAGAACTTGTGCGCCCCGTGCGCTCCGAGCAGGAACTCGAGTTGCAGCCAGATCGAGTGGCCGGTGCCGAATAGCTCACCTTGGTCGTAGTTGTACTGGAGCCTGATCTTGGAAAACTCGCTGGGGTAGAAGGTCAGGTCGGGCGAGACCCGGATGCGCTGGCCGCGAAACACATCGCTGGGGTCGTAGGCGCCGGAGCTGCCGTCCACATACTCGCCCCGGAGGCCGGCGACCCAGCGTCTCTTAAAGCCCCAGAGCACTTGCGAGTAGAAACCCCAGTCCTCGAGCGCTTCAGCGGGCAACGGGACGCTCAGGTCGGAGCCGGCCTCGTAACGCTGGTACAGTGCCTCGGTTTGCCAGGACACGAAGGGAAAGCCCGCGTGCGCCTTGGCGGGTTTCCATTTCCAGTAGAGGTCGGTGCCGTAGATCTGCGTGTTCTGGTGGTAGCCGGTATCGTTGGGGCCAAAGGCGGCGGAGAGGCCGGCCACCAGCGTCTGCTGGTCGGTCAGATCGAACGACGACGCCAGGCGCGGCACAAAGAGCATGTCGCCGGGGCTGCTCAGATTCCGGTCCACCGTGGCCCGGCCGTGGAAGCGATCCACCCCCAGGTCATCGGGGTCCCCGGGGTTGCGGAAGCTGAACGCTGTTTCGCCCTGGCCATTGAAGATGCCCAGCAATGCCTCGGTGAAGAACGGCGTGGGCGCCAGCCAGGAGAGCTGTCCACCCACACCACGAAGGCCGTCGGGGCCGAAAGCGCGGGTGAGGATCAGCGCATTGTCCACGAAGGCCCACTGATGCGGGTGTTGGGTGTTCTGGCGGCCGAACTCGGCCAGGATCTGGCCGGCTTTGACTTGAAGGTTGGCCGGCAGTGAAATGGTCTGCAGCCAGGCCTCCTCCAACTCGACGGAGGTTTCTCCTTCCTGATCCACCTTGAAGGCGATCGTGGCCAGCCCCTTGAAATAGGGGTCCACAGCGCCATCGAGCACCATCTCGGTGTTCAGCAGGCCGAAGCCGCGCGACTGCGGGTCATGGTGCCCGAGTTCCAGAAACTCCGAGGGATCGGAAGCCGAGGACCAGCCGAAATCGGTCAGGGCGTCAAGGCTGAGGTTCATGTAGGCGGGGCCGGCGCGCGCGATAGTCAAGGGCTGCGCGGGTGACCAGGGAGCGGAGGGAGCCAGCGTGGGGCCCGGCGCCGCAGGTGGGGCGGCGGGCTGATTCTTCTGCAGCTCCGACGCCAATTCCTGCTCGAGCTTCTTCTTTTCAGCTTCGGCGGTTTGCTGTTTGGTGAGGTCGTCCAGCTTCTGTGTCAGGGCCTCGATTTGCAGGCGCTGTTCGCGCTGGACCCGTTCGAAGTTCTCCTGCAACTGCTGGAGCTGGCGTTTCAGTTGCTCGACTTCATTGGTCGTTTGGGCTTGCAGCATGAGTCCGCTGCCGCAAAGCATCGCGGCCAGAAAGCTCAGAAGAAGGCCCCGCCCAAACGACGTTCGGCAATATGGTGGGCTCTTATCCCGGAGCGGTGAATGAGAATAGCCCAGCGTTTCGACGCTGGAAATCTGGCGGCGACCGCGCATTAGGCCTGTAGGGACGGCTGGAGGGCGAAAGTGCTTGAGCCCGTTCAGCCGTCCCCTCGGGACTCGGATACCGCGCACCGCCTGCCCAGCGTTGAAACGCTGGGCTATGCTCGCGAGGTCCCTCCGGGACAAGGCACCCCCGCTCGTCTGCGTGGTTAGGGAGGCCTCGCCGAGGCGTCCGCTCCCCCGCAAACACGGACGTTTCGGCGAAACGTCCTCACCACACCCGGTGGGTTGGATGGCTTCGTTGTTGTGGCTTCCTGCAAATGCCGCACTGAATCTTCCTGCTTTCATACTTGCTCACGTGATAACGCTCCCGTGTGAACGGGGGCGCAAACCAATACCTCGAACTTCAGACCGATCCGAAAGATATCAGGAGCGAGGCGGCGCGCGGCTGGGGGAAAGGCGATAGTCAAAGCCCGGCAAGGGCGAGGTGTTGACGAGCCGGATGGCCGAAAGAGAGCTAAGGACCCACGCAGCCGAGACAAGCCCGACGTCCGCCGCACTCACTTGCCCCTTGGCAAACAAGCACACCAGGCAGAAGTGACTGTCGCCGGCGCCATCAGGATGAAGCGATTGATGGAGGGCATGGTTGATTAAGAGGGTGCCGGCACCCAGCAGGATCACCGCCAGCAGACCCGCGAGCGCTGGTTTTGCCAGACGGCTAATGCCGGAAAGTGTTCGTTCCCGATGCACTTGTATACGCGCAATCAACCACAGAACCTCTTTCCCCGCAAGTGAAACCGCTCCCGCTACCTGCCGCAGCAGTGCTTGTATTTCTTGCCGCTGCCGCAGGGGCACTGGTCGTTGCGGCCCACTTTGGGGCCGGTGCGAATCGGTTTGGCCTTTTCCACGGCTTCCGCCGCTTCGCTGACCAGGTCGCTGCCCTGGGAGGCGCGGCGGCCGCCTTGGGGCGGGGCACTGGTGCCGGTGGACGTGCCGCCGAAGGCGCTGGTGGCCTGGTGCATCGTCTGCTGGGGCACGCTGCGCAGGAAGTTCTCGAAGGCCATCAGGCTGGAGGCGCTGCGGAAGATGTTGTGGCAGATCTCGGTCTTGATGTTGACCATCAGCTCCTCGAAGATCTTGTAGGCCTCGGCCTTGTATTCAATCAGCGGATCGCGCTGGCCGTGCGCCCGCAGACCGATGCTGTAGCGGAGGCTGTCCATCTCGTACAGATGTTCCTGCCAGAGCTTGTCAATGGCGCTGAGGATCGTGTAGCGCTCGACTTCCTTCAGCGCCTCGGGGTTCTCAAAGCTGATCTTAATGTCGTAGGCCTTGCGGACGCTGTCGGAAATGAAGTTGCAGACAGCGAACTGCGCCGCGGTCAGATTCTCGAAAACCGAGCCTTTCACCGGCTCCTCCTTGCCGGAATGCGCGGCCTTGACGATTTCGCCCTCCGGCATGCCGATGGGGAAGTTCAGGTTCACCCAGTCCGAGAGCGGGCGCACTTTCCATTCGCCGGGATCCGTATCCGCTGAGGTCAATTGCTCGACCTTCTGGATGACGACCTCTTCCATGATGTCCATGAGGCGGTCGCGCACGTCGGGGGCGTGAATGATCTCGTTGCGGAAGCCGTAAATGACTTCGCGCTGCTTGTTCATCACGTCGTCGTATTCAAGCGTGCGTTTGCGGATCTGGAAGTTGTGCTGTTCAACGCGTTTTTGGGCCTGGCCGATCGAGCGGTTCAGCAGCGGGTGCTCGAGTTCCTGGCCTTCCTCGAGCCCCATCTTCTCCATGTACTTGACGATCTTGTCCGAGCCGAACAGGCGCATCAGGTCGTCTTCGAGCCCGATAAAGAAGTGGGACGAGCCGGGGTCGCCCTGCCGCGCGCAGCGGCCGCGCAATTGGCGGTCAATGCGGCGGGCCTCGTGGCGCTCCGTGCCGATGACGTGCAACCCGCCGGCCTCGGCCACGCCGTCGCCGAGTTTGATGTCGGTGCCGCGGCCGGCCATATTCGTGGCGATGGTGACGGCGCCGCGCTGGCCGGCGCGCGTGACGATCTCGGCTTCCTGCTGGTGATACTTGGCGTTGAGAACGGAATGGATGATGCCCTCGCGCTTGAGCATGCGCGACAGGTGCTCGCTGACCTCGACCGAGATCGTGCCGACCAGGATCGGCCGGCCCTTGCTGTGGACTTCCTTGATTTCCTTCAGGACGGCGCCGTACTTCTCGCGCTTGGTCTTATAGACGGAGTCATTGGCGTCTTTACGCGCCACCGGCTTGTTGGTGGGGATGACCAGCACGCCCAGCTTGTAGATGTCGAAGAACTCCGAGGCTTCCGTTTCCGCAGTGCCCGTCATGCCGGCCAGTTTGTGGTAGAGGCGGAAGTAGTTCTGGATCGTGATAGTCGCCAGGGTCTGGGTTTCGCGCTCGATCTCGACCTGCTCCTTGGCCTCGACGGCCTGGTGCAGCCCGTCGCTCCAGCGCCGGCCGGTCATCAGGCGGCCGGTGTTCTCGTCCACAATGATGACCTTGTTGTTCTGCACCACGTATTGGACGTCCTTCTGGTAAAGGCAGTAGGCCTTGAGCAATTGCGAGATGGCGTGGATGCGCTGGGCCTTCGTTTCGAACTCCTGCTGGAGCTTGGTCTTGGCCTCGAGCCGTTTGCGCGGGTCGGTCTCCGGGCCGGTGTCAATGTCATGCAGGGCGGTCGTCAGGTCGGGCAGCATGAAGGCATCCGGGTCCTTCGGGCTCAGATAATTGCGCCCCTTTTCCGTCAAGTCGGCCTCGTGGCTCTTTTCATCAATGGCGAAGAAGAGCTGTTCCTTTTCGGCGTACATCTCGATCTTCTTCTGATCGGCGTGAAGGCGCAGTTCCGCCTGGTTCATGAGCCGGAGGTTCTCCGGCTCTTCCAGCAGCTTGAGCAGGCCCTCGGACTTGGGCTGGCCGGACTTGACGCGGAAGAGCAGCAGGCCGATCTCGTGCTCCAGCGCTTCGGGATTGTCCGGGTTCGAGCCGTCAGCGGGCCGCAGCTTGGCCATGAGCGCCTGGGCCTCGGTCAGAAAGCGATTGCACAGCCTTTCCTGCACGTGGAACAGGGCTTCGACCTGCGGCCGGAAGGTCGCGTATTGTTCATCATAGGTGATGACCGCCGGGCCGCTGATGATGAGCGGCGTGCGCGCCTCGTCAATGAGGATCGAGTCCACTTCGTCCACGATGGCGAAGTGGTGGCCGCGCTGGACCTGCTCCTCCTTGCGCGAAGCCATGCCGTTGTCGCGCAGATAATCGAAGCCGAACTCGGCGTTCGTGCCGTAGGTGATGTCGCAGTTGTATTGCTCGCGGCGGACCCGGGGCGGCTGATCATGGAGAATGCAGCCAACGGTCAGGCCGAGGAACTTATAGACCGCGCCCATCCATTCGCTGTCGCGCGCCGCCAGGTAATCGTTCACCGTGACGATATGCACGCCGCGGCCACTCAGGGCGTTGAGATACACCGGCAGCGTGGCCACCAGGGTCTTGCCTTCGCCCGTGGCCATTTCCGCGATGCGGCCCGAATGGAGGGCGTAGCCGCCGATAAGCTGCACGTCGAACGGCACCATCTCCCAGTTCAGCGGATGATCGCGGACAATGATCTCGGTCCCGCAGAGGCGGCGGCAGGCGGCCTTCACGACGGCGAAAGCCTCGGGCAGGATTTCGTTCAGCCGCTTGGCCAGCTCCTCATTGTCCTGGATCTGGGAAAGCTCCTCCTTCCAGGCGGCCGTCTTCTGGCGCAAACCGTCGTCGGAGACCTGCTGCAAGTCGGTCTCGAGCGCATTGATCTTCGCGACCAAAGGACGCAGCCGCCTGACCTCGCGGTCATTCTTCGAGCCGACAATCTTCTTAAAGATATACCCAATCATGGAATTTGAAAACTACCTGACGGTATTGTAGCGCCTGCGGGGCGTCAAAGACATTAAGAACGGCGTTGACCGACTGGATCTTCGACAAGAGTCTTCGTTTCCTTCGTTTGCCCGGTTTAAGAAGGACGCGTGCATCCGCTTTATCACAATGCTGAAGACTTGAGCCGGCAGATTGTTGTCGCGGTCATTGAGGTTTGCCGTCGCAAGGAACCGGCTTTGGGCAAAGGCGAAGTGCCCTGGATTCTGGCGGCCCCGATCCATGGCGGGGGATTGGCTTAGCGGAAGGACGCGCAGGCAACCAGGCGGGACCGCCGAACCGGAGAGGCTCCCAGAGCGTGTACACCGGAAGCACATCGGATGCACATCGGATGCACACCGGAGAATCCCTTGTGCCTCCGGTGTGCCTCCGGTGTGCTTCCGGCGTACTCAGCGCGAAGGCCCGGAGAGTCGGGCGGTTTGGTCGGAAATGAACCCGAAGTCTGCGGGTTTTGCGAAGGTTTGCCATTCCGGAATGGCGTCAGCAACAAGACCACCCCCTCACCTGCCCGGCGCTAACACGGGGGAGGGTAGGGTGCCCCTCTCCGCTCGGCCTATTGCTATCCGGACGAAGCCTGCCTCATGCGTATGCGGCTCTCTCCACCAGGTATTGATCCTGCACCAACGCGCCTCGGAGACGATCGCCGACGCGGAGGCACGCTTGGCTCATTGCGGCCTTACCGGTTCGAAGAAGATCGGTTCATCGGAGCCCGCCTGCTTCAGGCGCCTGATCTCGTCGCCGCGCAGTTCCTTTTCCGTGGCTCGCACCCCGGGCATCTTGTTCTTCTCCGCCGTGGCCGTGAGCGCGGCGATCTCCGGCGTCGGCAGAACGGTTGGGCGAATGAGCACAATGAATTCCTTGCGCACCTCGTCCGCGTGCGTGCTGCGGAACAGATAGCCCAGCATCGGGATGTCCATCAGGAATGGCACCCCGGACTTGTTCTTGTTCTTGTCCGTCTCGATCAAGCCGCCGAGGATAATCGTGTCGTGGTCGCGGACGGCGACTTTGGCCTGCGCCTCCTTCGAGCTGGTGATCGGGACATCACCCACGTTCTGAATGCTCACGTTGCCGGCAAAGGCGTCAATCTTCTGATGGATCTCCAGGACGACCAGGCCATCGGGGTTGATTAAGGGCGTGATGTCCAGGGTCACACCGATTTGGAGTTGCTGGATAGATGAATAGCCGCCGTAGCCGCCGCCGCCATAATAGCTGGAGGTCGGGTAGGGCCGGGTTTCGCCCACAAACAGGGCGGCCGGTTCGTTATGGGAAGTCTGGAGGCGCGGGCGCTGAAGGATCTTGGCACGGCTGTCCGCTGCCGCGGCCGCGACGGCCACGTCGAGATCCTGGCCAAAGGACATCAGGTAACTGAACCCGCCCGGGATGATGCCGCTGGCATTCGTACCGCCAGATGCATAGTCCGAGGCCTGACGGAACGTCTTGTTGTTCAGGGCGCCCACTCCGGTCCAGTTGCCGATGTTCTGCGGATGCTGCAGGTAGCTCACGCCCAGGTCATGGCTGTCGGTAAGGGTCACCTCGATAATCACCGATTCAATCAGGACTTGCGCCAGCACGACGTCCAGCTTGGAAACGATTTCCTTAATGACCTTCATGTCCTCGCGCGAGGCGAAGATGAGCAGCGAGTTGGTGCGTTCGTCCGCGATGATCTTGGTTTGGCCGATGACCTGGATGTCACCCGTGACACTGGACGCCCGGCTGATGATGTTCTGGAGGCGCTGGGTAAAGGAGCTGCCGGTGCCCGCCTGGCCCGTGGTGGCTTGGGGGTTGTAGCCGGACTGGCCAAAGGGACTGCTGCCCATCATGCCGCCCTGATAGCCGCCCATGCCGCCAAAGCTGCCCGACCGTCCCATGCCGCTCCCCATGCCGCCCCCCATCCGGCTGCCCATAGTGCGACCGGAGGTCGTCCCGCCGCCGCCCGTGCTGCCGCCAATGCTCGCCCCGCCGCCGCCGGCGCTCAAGCTGTTCAAGGCGCTGGCAATTTCCGACGCCTGCGCGTACTTGATCGGGATCACCTCCTGCACGAACTCGGATGGCACCGCCACGTCAATCCTCTCCACCATCTCGAGCATGCGCTTCACGTTCTCCGAGTAGTCGCGCAAGACCAGAATCTGGTTCGGGTCCAGCGGCAGGATGCCATTGGGGATCTTCACGAACGGCGTAAGCACGGGCACCAGCTCGCTGGGTTTGGCGTACTTCAACTGGACCACGTGCGTGACATACTGCCCCAGGTCAGGAAGCTGCGCCGCGCTGTTGGTGTTGAACGCCGCCGCCGCCGAACCGCTCTGCGCCTCGGCCACGACCTTCACGAACTTGTCCCCTACGTTCACCATCGTAATCCCGTTGAGGGCCAGCACCGCCTCCAGCGCCTGGATACCCTCCTTCATGGTCAGTTGCCCCTGGGTCGTGAGGACGATGGTAGGCGCGGGCAGGGTGGCCGGACGCAGGAGGGTCCGGTTGACCAGGAGGCTGTAAATCTCCAGCACCTGGTTCAGGTCCGCCCCCCGGAAATCAATCATCCCCTGTGGCAACGGCTCATCCCCGGGCGCTTTGGCCGCCGCCGGCTGACCTGGCACCGCGTTAGTCTGGCCGGGCAGCGGCGCGGTGGCCGCACCCGGGCGAGGCGAGGGGGCAATTGCCGTCGTCGGAAGCCCGGCAGGAGCGCCGCTTGGGTTGGCACCGGGGACGGCGGCGGGACTGCCGGGAATGGCGGCGGGGGCATTGCTCGCAGACGCAGCCGTTGGCACGAGTGCGCTGGTCGCCGCAGCGGCAGACGCCAGCGCCTCGGCCGGGATCGCGCCGCCGGCCGTCTGAGCCGCGGCCACGAGCATGTTGGCAGGGTCAACGAGCATTGGGTTAGGTCCGTTAGGCAGCGTGGGAGCCACCACGGAGTTGGCTATCGTGAACGGGCTCAGGGCGTCGTTAATCCGGTTGGAAATCGCACGGCCCAGGAAACCGCTGCGGCCGGAGAAAGGGCCGCCGCCGCCGGCGCCGTTGGTGCCGCTCACACCGTCGCAAGCAGCGAAGGTGCAATTCACCACCGCGACGGGCCCGGAGTTCCAAAGGCAGCCGCCTAGCCCGTCACCGCCGTTGCCGCCGTTGCCGCCGCCATATAAGCCCCCGCCGCCGCCGCCGCCATTGCCGCCCACAGCGCTGTTGGTGACGAACTGACAATCAGCCAGGGCGCCGCCACCCGTCAGGCAGACCGCGCCGCCGAACCCGGTGCCTCCGGGCGCGCCGCTGACACCGTAGCCGCCGCCGGCGGTTCCGCCCGTCTGGCTGCTGCCTCCTTGAGCGGTGTTGCCCGAGAATACGCAGGCTTCGACGGTGGCGTTTGGTCCGCTGCAGATCGCGCCCCCGCCCGCATACGCGCCGGCACCACCGCTTCCGGCGTATCCGACGAAGACGCCGCCGCCGGCCGCGCCGCCATCGCCGCCGCTGCCCGCAGTTGCCGTGTTGCCCAGGAACGCGCAATTCGACACCACCAGAGTGCCCAGATTGTAGATGGCGCCTCCGAACGCAATCGCACCGTCGCCCGCTTTGCCGCCGTTGCCGCCCTGGTAGCTGCCACCTGCGCCATCGCCGCCATCGCCGCCGTGGCCGCCGATGGCCCGATTCTCCAGGAACTGACAACCATGGACTTCGAGGTATCCCGAGTTGCAGATCGCGCCGCCCAGGCCCGGCAGACCGAAGAGGCCCGGCCCGCCGCTACCACCGTAATTCGGATCGCTGGCGTCGCCGGCCGTGCCGGACTGGCCGTTCGCTCCGGCAGCAACATTACGCTTGAAAGTGCAATCGGTCGCGAAGACTCGGCCCCCCTTCTTGACCCGAATGGCGCCGCCGCTCGCACCGAGTCCCGCCTCCAACGTGAGATTGCTCAGCGTCAGGCTACCGCCTTCGCGCACGGTGAACATCCGGGTCAGGTTGTTGCCGGTGATGATCACCGGTTCTTCCCCAACCCCCACAATCGTGACGTCGTTGGTGATGACGACCGCGTTCGACAGGACCAGCGTGGGACAATCCGAGAGTTCCGCCAGACCGCCCTGTTCCACTGCCATTAGGAACTGCCCGTAGTCCGGGCAATCGGGATTCAGGATGACGTTGACGGTGAATGTCCGAGGTAGGCTCTCGATTGTAGTGCTCTCGTCGACGGTCTCGACGGCAGTCACGCTCATTTCGTAAAGGCCGGTTTCGTCGGGGGTCCAATGGAATACGCCCTCGAAGACGCCGTTGGTCGAGGAGGAAGTCTTGATGAGGGACATCGCGCTGTTCGTGATCTCCGCTGAGCTGGGCGGGTCTGATTCGAGTGCGAAGGTGATCAGGTTGGTGGTATTGTCGGTGTTGGTGGCAAAAAGGCTGAACTGAAGAAGCGCGTCGGCGTTGACGGTCCGATTGGCGATGGGAGACAACGAGGGAGGCGTCGCCGACGGCTCCCTGTTTGTGGCAGTGATGGTGAAGATGGTGTTGGTTTGATTGAGCGTGTCCAACTGAGAAACGGAAATGGCGAACGTTACGGTCCCGGCTCGGGTAGGTCTCCAACTGAAGGTGGTTGGACCGACCCGACCGGTTAGGAGTGGAGAGAGGCTCGCCGTCGTTGCGGGATTACTGTTGAGGCTCCAGTTCAGGTCGCTAGTGCCGAGCGTCGTGTTCTCGACTGAGACATCGAACTCGACGAGCGTTCCTACCAGGACAGTACGGTTGGGAATCGGATTAATAGCAAAGACCTCGGCTGACACGGGCAGCGGTGTCCACACCAACCACGCGCCAAGCCCAAGGAGGAATGGAATCTTGCTTGCCGGCAAACGCGCGAGCTGCGAACGGATGCGCCCGCGCTTCTGTGTTGCCTGTAACCAGTTCTTCATAGACAAATTTATCAAATATCTTGAACCATCCGGTTCCGGGTTCACCGTGGCTTGCTCAAGGCGACTTTGGCGGTTGGGAAGACTCGTCCTCTCCCCATCCCGCTTGCTTCAAGCGTCTCACTCCCTCGCTCCGCAGTTCCTTCTCTGTGGCCATAACCCCGGGCATTTTGTTCTTTTCGGCCGTGGCGGTGAGCGCCGCGATCTCCGGCGTCGGCAGGACGGTGGGTCGAATCAGCACGATCAACTCTTTGCGCGTTTCATCGGTATGGCTACTGCGGAACAAGTAGCCGAGCATGGGAATGTCCTTTAGGAAAGGCACGCCGGACTGGTTCTTGTTCTTTTGCGTCTCGATCAGGCCGCCGAGAATGATGGTGTCGTGGTCGCGCACCGAGACTTTGGCCTGGGCCTCCTTCGCGCTGGTGACCGGCACGTCGCCGACGTTTTGAATCGTTACGTTGCCCTCGAAGGCGTCAATCTTCTGGTGGATCTCCAGGACGACCAGCCCGTCCGGATTGATCAACGGCGTCACGTCCAAGGACACGCCGATCATCAGTTGCTGGATCGAGGAGTACCCGCCATACCCGCCGCCGCCGTAATAGCTGGAGGTTGGATAGGGCCTCGATTCGCCCACAAACAGGCTGGCCGGCTCGTTGTGCGAAGTCTGGACGCGCGGGCGCTGGAGGATTTTGGCGCGGCTGTCGCCCGCTGCCGCCGCCACCGCCACGTCGAGATCCTGGCCGAAGGACATCAGATAAGTGAAACCGGCCGGGATGATGCCGCCCGCATTGGTGCCTCCGCCGAGGAGGTAATCGGACGGGCTCCGAAAAGTCTTGTTGTTGACGGCACCCACTCCCGTCCAATTGCCGATGTTTTGGGGGTGTTGCAGGTAGCTGAAGCCCAGATCGCGGCTGTCGTTCAGAGTCACGGAGATGATGGCGGATTCAATCAGGACTTGCGCCAGGACGACGTCCAGCTTGGAGACGATGTCCTTGATGGTCTTCATGTCCTCGCGCGAGGCGAAGATGAGCAGCGAATTGGTGCGCTCGTCCGCGATGATCTTGGTCTGACCGATGACCTCAAATTCGCCGGTGGCCGAAGAGGCACGGCTAATGATGCCTTGCAAGCGTTGGGTGAACGAACTGCCCGTCGCCGGGGTGGCTGGGCCGCCGACCGGAGGGCGCATTCCGGGCGCGGCGACCCCCGCCCCCGGGAGGCCGGTTCGGGTCGGCGTGCGGCTGCTGCTGCTCGCGCCAACGCTGGCGCCGCCGCCACCGCTGCTCAAGCTATTCAAGGCGCTGGCGATTTCCGACGCCTGCGCGTACTTGATCGGGATCACCTCCTGCACAAACTCCGACGGCACCACCACGTCTATCTTGTTCACCAACTCCAGCATCCGCTTCACGTTTTCCGAATAGTCGCGCAAGACCAGCATTTGGTTGGCGTCCAAGGGCAGGATGGCGTTGGGTATCTTGACGAACGGCGTAAGCACGGGCACCAACTCGCTGGGTTTGGTGTTCGTCAACTGCACGACGTGCGTCACGTACTGTCCCAGGTCCGGAAGCTGCGCCGCGCTATTGGTGTTGAACGCTGCCGCCGCCGAGCCGCTCTGCGCCTCGGCCACCACTTTCACAAACTTGTCCCCCACATTCACCATCGTGATCCCGTTGAGAGCCAGCACCGCCTCCAGCGCCTGGATGCCCTCGCTCATGGTCAGTTGCCCCTGGGTCGTGAGGACGATGGTGGGCGCGGGCAAGGTGGCCGGACGCAGGAGAGTCCGGTTGACCAGCAGGCTGTAAATCTCCAGCACCTGGTTCAGGTCCGCCCCCCGGAAATCAATCATCCCCTGTGGCAACGGCTCATCTCCGGGCGCCTTGGCGGTCGCCGGCGGAACGGGCGCGGGCGCAGTGGGAGAAGCTTCGGCGGATGGCGCAGCGCCGGCGGGCGTTACCGGCACCGCGCCAGAAGGAGTCGCTACCGCCGGGCTGGTCGGGCCGACCACAGGCTGAGGCTGCGCTGCCGGCATTGCCGGCGGAGGAGTCGTTGTCAGCACGGGCGGAGGCGCCGGAGAATTAGTTCCAACGGGTGGGGGGACCATCCTGGCGGGAAGCTGGGGGTGTGCCGTGTTCGTGATTCCTGCGAGGGCGCGGCGCCGGATTTCTTCAATCTTGGCCGCGCGATTTGTAGCTGCGCGGTTGGCGGCGGCCGGGTCGGAAGGACCCGCCGGACCCGTGGGCGGCGCCGGGGGAACCTGGGCTCCCAAGCCAAGGCACGCCAGCAATAGAATGAGGAGTGGCCTCTTCACCGTCGTTTGGCGGGAGCGGCGCCAGACTTCGTGCTGGCGGTCTGGACGCCCGCGGCTGGCTTCTTGGGCGGGTTCTTCTGGTAGCTGGCCACGAGGGTCACATTGCCAACCAGATTGTGGCCGGGCGGGTCGGTGTGCAAGGTCAAGCCGCGAACGCGGATCAACGAAGTGCCCGCGCCCAGCTTATACAAGAAGTCAACTAGCTGGGCTTCCCGGGATTGAACGCCAATGGTTTGGGTCAGCTCGAGGAAGAAGTCGTTGGTCCGGGTGGTCGTCCGCCCGGTTGACGTGACCTGGACGCCGCTCTGCGTCTGCTGCATCGTGATGGCACTCGAGAATTGGTAGCTCTGGTTCTCGAGAGGGACTTCCGCGGTCTCGCCGACAATGCTGGCGATGGCGGTCTTGTATTTCGAGGCCTGATCGCATTCGGTCTGCCAGCGCTGGAGCTTCTTGAGCGCCTCGGCCTTGCGGGCGTGAGCCTCGCCGAGGTCGGAGAAATGGGGGAAGACGAACCAGACGTTGAACACGATGAACAGCACGACCGCCACGCCGACGACGAGGCGCTTCTCGAAGGGACGCAGGTTGAGTCGGTCCAGGTAGCTGATCATAACGCCTCCACTCGTTTGAGTTCGAGGACACAACTCCAGGTCAGGGTGTTACCCTGCCCCTGGCGGTAAGTCACATGATCGCCGGCGGTGACATCGAATAGCGGCTGATTGTTGACCAGGTAACTACGAATGTCCCGGTCGAAGTCCTGGAGCTGTTGGCTTTGGTCTCCGGCCGCCGTGCCGCTGAGGGAGAGCCGCTTCCCGTCGTTGAAATTAAACCCGGTGAGGGTCACGCCGCCGGGGAGCAGCTCCGCCACGGCCTTCCAGCATTCCAGCGCCGCCCACTTCAGGTCCTGGCGGTCTTTGAGGACCTGAAAACGCGCCTTGAGTTGCAGGGCATTGGTGTAGGTTGGGCCGAGGTTGGCTACCTCCTCCTCCACTTTGGTCGTCCCCATCAGGGCGAATTGAAGCCAGGCGAAATAGACCATGACCCCCAGCATATACAACGCGATCACCGTCCCAAGCCCGCGCATCCAGAGACGATCCACGAATTGCTGCTGATAGCGAGTCGAGTACTCCGCCGGAAGCAAATTGGCCTGGGGCTCGGTCTTCGCCACCCGCCGGGCGGTCAAGGCGGCCAGAGCCGCCGGGGGCAGCGGCGGGATGACTTCCACCGGCTGCTCCAACCCTTCACGCAAGGCGGGCTCCCACTCGGCAACCAGTGTGGGGTCGGCGACCAGATGCCAGGCAGGCGGGGCAGTCAACCATCCTTCGAGTTCGCCCGCCCAGGCCATTTGGAGCAACTGCTCCCGCACACTTGCAGGGCGATTGCCCGGCGGCAGCGTCAGCAACCCCATGCTTTGGAGGACTCCTCCGTACCACCAGGCCACCAGCGCCGACTGGTTCCCGCTGGCCGGGTCCGGATAGATCCAGGCACCGTCCCGGGTGATCGCCGTGGCCTGCAATTGGTCCAGGCGCGGCATCTCCAACCGGTCGGCCAGGTAACCTTGTCCCTCGAGCTTGCCCAGGAACTCCTCGACCGCAGTGCGCGCGGCGATCATCACAATCACCGTCTGGAGGTTCCCGTCCGTGTGCGGCAGGACCTGGATGCTCCAGACGATCTGCGCCACCGGCATCGGTGAAAGCTTCTCGAGCTGCAACTCGACCATAGCTACGGTTTCATCAAGCTCGCTCGCGGGGAACTGTGCGACCCGCAAAAAGACCTGCTCGGGCGGCAGCCAGGCGATATTGAGCTTGCGCTGCCACAGGTTGCGCCAGTCTTTGCCAACGATCCGCTCCGGGAGGGTCTCGCCCGCGCCGCTGGTTTGCTCGCGGCTCAGGACAAAACCGCGCCCCTTGGCAGCGAACTGCCAAAGGTGCCGCTCCTCGGGAGTGACCTGCAGCACGTTGCAGGAATGGATGGGCGCTCTCTTCGCCTTCTTCGTGAGCAGCCCGCCGGCGGGCTTCGGTGCCTCCTCCGACGGCAGTGTCCGCTGGCCCTTGCCGGACTTTGATTTGAGGAATTGGAACAAGGAGACGGCCCCGAATGCCACACACAAGGCGACAACGGTCACCACCGGGTAGAAATAGGGGCTGTCCAGAAAGCGGCGGAGCTGGTCAACGGATGTCGCCCCCGATTTGGCGGCTGCAGGTTGTTTGCCTGAGAGCGCGTTGGTTGGTGGTCCGGTCTTGGCCGCGGCGGCTGGGGCATTGGTTTTAGCCAGGGGGCGCGCGAGAGCTGGAGCGGGGCCGGTCTTGACCGGGGGACGCGTAACTGCCGGAGCGGGGTTGGTCCCGGCGGGAGGACGCGCAGTTGCCGCCAAGTTGGTCCGTGCCAGGGTTCGCGGCGGAACCGCGGCCGCATTGGTCCCAGAAGGCTTGACCGGCTTGTCCGCGGCCGGCTTGCAGCCGGTCAGCGGGGCAACCAGGATGCCGGCGCCGAGCACAACCGCCACCGCCGCAAGCCGCCAGTGTCGCGCCCAACCCTCGGCTAGCTTTCTCACTCTGAAGTTCATCCTCGGCGTCCTATCCCTGCTTTTGTTTTCGGTCTTCGACCAACGCATCCAGGTGCTCTTCGATCTGGGTGACGCGCAAGACTTCCTCGATAGTCGTCTGGCCGTTCCGGACCTTGTTCCAGCCGTCGGTTCGCAGCGTGCGCATGCCCAGCTCCATGCCCTTTTGCGCGATGGTCGAGGCCGGTGCCCGGTTCAGGATCAGCGGGCGCAGCGACTCGTTCAGAATTAGCAATTCATAGATCCCCATCCGTCCCTGGTATCCAAGCTGCCGGCACTCTTCGCATCCGGCTCCGTGCCAGAACTTCGCGGTTCCGATCTCTTCGTCCGGAAAGCCGATCCGGCGCAGGTAATCGTGCTCCACTTTCTGTTCCGTTTTGCAGTTCGGACAGATCGTCCGCACCAGGCGCTGGGCCATGACCGATTCCACCGAAGAGGCCACCAGGAAGGGCTCGATGCCCATGTCAATCAGGCGCGTGAACGCGCTCGGCGCGTCGTTGGTGTGCAGCGTGCTGAAGACCAAGTGGCCCGTCAGCGCCGCGCGGATGGCGATCTCCGCCGTCTCCAGGTCGCGGATTTCCCCGACCATGATCACGTTCGGGTCCTGGCGCAGAATATGCCGCAAACCCATGGCGAAGGTCAGCCCGATTTCCGGCCGGACCGCAATCTGGTTGATGCCTTTGAGCTCGTATTCGACCGGTTCCTCGATCGTGATAATCCGCTTGTGGACGGAGTTGATTGTGCTCAGGAAGGCGTAAAGCGAGGTGGACTTGCC
This sequence comes from uncultured Verrucomicrobiota bacterium, assembly GCA_964625855.1. Taxonomy (GTDB): domain Bacteria; phylum Verrucomicrobiota; class Verrucomicrobiia; order Limisphaerales; family UBA8199; genus JAPLUA01. The sequence continues at coordinate 82,434 of CAZVFC010000011.1, forward strand.
CGAGCCGGTCGGGCCGGTCACGAGGAAGATGCCGTGGGGTTTGACAATGATCTCGCGGATGGCTTTCTCCTCGAGCGGCGAGAAGCCGAGCTTGTCCAGGCTGAGGAAAATCTTGCCACGCGTCAGCAACCGCAACGACACGCTCTCGCCATAGACCGTCGGCACCGTGGATACGCGAATGTCAATCTCCTCGCCCTTGATGCGAACATTGATGCGCCCGTCCTGCGGCAAGCGCTTTTCGGAGATGTTCATGCCGGACATGACCTTGATGCGCGAGATCAAGGCCGCCTGGTAGCGCTTGAGCTGCGGGGGCATCGGGGTCTGATGCAAGATCCCGTCAATGCGGTAACGGATGCGCAGTTCGTCTTCGGCCGGCTCGAAGTGGATGTCCGTCGAGCGGTCCTTATAGGCCTCCCAGATCACCTGGTTGACGAACTTGATGACGCTTGCCTCCTGGTCGCCCTCGGTGATTTCCTTGTCCTCGCCCACCAGCAATTCGATCGGCTCGTCCTCGGCCATTTCATCGAGCGTTTCGGCGCCCACTCCGTAGTACTTCTTGAGCGCCTTCTCGATCTCGACTTTGGTTGCCAGCGCGAAGTTCACCGGGCTGCGGGCGTCAAAGCGGACGGCGTTGAGCATGGCGGTATCGAAGGGGTTGCTCACGGCCACCTGCAGAGCGCCGTCATTGACCTGCGTCGGCAGGACGGCGTATTGGAAGGCAACCTTGGTCGAGATGCGGTTGCGCGCCTCGGCCGGGACGTTCAGTTTGGGCAGGTCGAGGTAAGGCCAGTTGAGCGCCTGGGCTAGTTGCTGAAGAAACACATCCTCGGCCAGGCCCCGTTCACGGCAAATAAAGGCCAGCAGAGTCTCTTGCGAGCCGCTGGCTGCCGCCACCTTCCAGGCCTTGCTCCACTCGTCGAATTGCTCGGGCGTAGCGAGGCCCATGCGGGCCAAAAACTGTTTCAGCGATAAAAAAGGCATCAGTCACCAGGCAAAATGGTTGCCCATCACACTTCTGATACACTCCAGCCTAGGGAAAGTTGCGCCCAGGGTCAAAGGTTTTAGCCGGAATCGGGCATCAGAACTTCAGGAACCACTTCTGCCGATACATCACCCATGCGACGAGATAGAGCGCGATCACGTACAGCAACGCCCACATCAGCGAGGCGTTCCTCGGGGTAGCCAGGAAGTTGAGAAACGGCGCGGTGTCGGGGCTGGCGAAGGGAGCACAGAGGCTGTCGTAGAGCCAGGTCTTGAGCGCTACCCTCTCGCCGGCGGCGTTGGTCAGCTTGACGGCAAGCGAGATGCGGCCCAGCAAACCCGCCAGCATGAACACGGTGATTGCGTTCATGCCATAGATGGCGAAAGGCCGGGCCCATTTCCGCCAGCCCTGCACGTCCACCAGCCAATAGCAGACCGCGAAGCAGTTCATCGCCATGCCGGCTGTGAATACCGCGTAGGAGCTGGTCCAAATCTTCTTGTTGATCGGCAGCCATGCATCCATCACCACGCCGACCAATAGCAGCAGGTTGCCGGCAACACACAGCCACGCCGTCTGCGATTCGGGCGTCTGCTTCGACCGCAGCAGATGCCCGGCGAGAACGCCGAACAGGCAGGTGGCGATCGCCGACACGGTGCTGAACACTCCCTCGGGGTCCCAGGTCTTGCCGCCGCTCCAGACATGCATGCCGATGACCTTGCCGTTGAGCAGAAGGCTATCAACGTATTCGCAGAAGTTGCCGTGTTCACCCAGACCGCCTGCGCCGCAGCCGAGCAGCGGCCCGACGATCATCATCACCCAATACCCGGCCAGCAAACCCGCAATCCAGATCACTTGCCCCCGGATGCCCGTTCCCAGGAAGATCAGCACCGCGAGGAAGTAACAGATGGCGATGCGTTGCAGGACACCCGGCACCCGCACCGTGGTGGCGTAGTTGTGCAGCCAGGCGGTAAAGCCGTCCCGGAAGAGCGAGCCGTCAATCAGGTAGCCGAACGAGTTCAAGAAGAAGCCAAGCGCGAAAATGATGATCGCGCGGCGCAACGCGTGCAGCAGCAGTTCGCGCCGGCTCTGGCCCTGTTCGAGCCGCCTCGCCGTGGAAAGCGGGATGGCCACGCCAACGATCCACAGGAAGAACGGGAAGATCAGGTCCGTGAACGTCCAGCCGTGCCATTCCGCATGGAGCAGCGGCTGATAGACGGCGCTCCACGAGCCCGGGTTGTTAACGAGGATCATGCCGGCGATAGTCGCCCCGCGGAACACGTCCAGCGACATCAGGCGGGCGGGGCCGGGGGTATTGATGGGAGCGGGCGCGGCAGCGTTCATCTGGTTCTGGTAGCAGGCTAAGGCTGCCCACGAATCAAAGAAAGAAGGAAACACCTTGTCCCTTGCCACTTGCGCGGTGGGGATGCGGGTGCAAAAACGGGCTTGCAGTTCCTCGGCAGAAACCTGTAGAATCGCTCACTGTTCAGAAACAATGACGTCGGCACCTTGGACCGCGCATTTCCGGGAACGAGCAGGCGTGGTCGAGGCGCGCTGAATCGAAAGACCGCAGGTGAGACGACACAGGCAGACATGTTCAAGGCCGGTGGAGGCCCCTGGGCGTGCGGACCGCCCAAATCCCGCCGCCGCGTTCACTCTGATCGAGCTATTGGTGGTCATTGCGATCATTGCGATTCTGGCGGCGCTGCTCCTTCCCGCGCTGGCGCGGGCCAAAGCGGCCTCCCGCGGCGCCGCGTGCAAGAGTAACATGCGGCAGATCCGGCTGGCGTTTCAACTCTACCAGGACGAGTCTCAAGGACGGGGACATCCCCGGCGGAACTGGATGCGGTGGATTCGCGACGGGGGGGACTTCACGCAACCCGGAGCGATCCGGCGCGACAACTTCATCGCGGCGAATCATGCCGAGGCCTACTGGGGTGTCGCCTACCTGGCCTACCTGGGCTTCAACCACAAGGTTTACTTTTGTCCCGAGGCCAAGAGCGCCGACGACCAGTATGCTCCCCAGACCCACAACGACGGCGGTTTCAAAGACGGCCATATTTATATCACCTATGGTTTCAACGGCTACTACCAAACCACCACCCCGGCGGCGGCTGGGCTGAGCGTGGCCCTCTTCGAGGGCACGGTGAACGCGGCGTCCACCACCGGCAATGCCCGACCGGACACGACCCTGAGGTCGCCCGCCACGACCATCATGTTTCAGGACGCGTGGGAGGCGATGCTGGATGGTTCCGAGGACACACCGTTGAGCTTGTCTCAGTGGGCGGCCTGGCCTGAGCGCCTTAACGAGTATTACCGCCACAACGGCCGCGGAAACATCATGTGGGCCGATGGCCATGCCTCGCAGGTCCGGCGCGACAAGACGCAGTGGCTCGAGGAATGGTATCTGGGCCAACCGCTGCGCACGCGCTGAGAACAGGGGGAACGCGCGAAACGCGGCCCCGCCCGAAGCGCTTGACGATTTGTCCGGCTGTATCGCCCCGGCCGGTTCAGCAACGGAAGAGCGAAGGCAAGACAACCGATCAACGTAACATGAATATGAAACCAATTGTATCCTGCCGGCTTCACCTAACCCCACTCCTCGCGTGGCTTACCGCAGCCTGCTGGCTGGTTTGGCCCGGCGCACTCCAGGGCACCGTCGTCGGCCAGTGGGATTTCCCCAGCGGCCTGAACGCCAGCACCGGCATCACCCTGGAATACTTCGACGGCGCAGGTGGCGCAACGGACGCCAACACGCAGTTCGGAACCACCGCCACTTTTGGCATCTCGAACGCCGCCGCTCAGGTCGTAAACGTCATGCGGGCTCCCAAGAACAGCAGCGCCATGGGCTACGTGATGAACCCGAATGCCACTGGCAATGGCGGCGGGACGCTGCTCAACCAGTATTCCCTGGTAATGGACGTTTATTTCCCGGAGGCCTCGAGCGACAAGGCCCGATGCCTGATCCAAATTGATGAGCCGTGGCTCAACAGCAACGAAGGCGAGTTCTACGTGGGAGCGAACAACGGCATCGGCACGCCGCTTGACCCCGAGGGAAACGTGACGGCGAATGCCTGGCATCGCCTGGTGATCACAGTGGACCTGGCCGCGTCGCCCCAGGTCGTGGTCAAGTACATTGACGGAGCGAAAGTGGGGCAGGAGACACTCAACGACATGATTGACGGGCGTTGGGCGCTGGGGACCTCGCGCGCGCTTCTATTCACCGATAACGCGGGCGCGTCGGAGGTCGTGTACGTGAACTCGATCCAGGTCCACGACATCGTGCTCAGCCCCGGATACGTGGCGGCCCTGGGAACGCCTGCGGAAGATGCCATTCCGGCATCGGTCCTGCCAATCGCCATCGTGGACAACGTTCGCCCGGTACCCGGTGACGCGTTTGTGCTCCCGTCCACGCCAATCCAAGCGGACATCATTTCGGCGGACCAGCCGGTTTCTTCCAGCTCGGTGGGCCTGTGGCTGGATGGCTCTTCGGTCACGCCCGCCCTGACGTATCCCTCCACTGGCGTGATCCGCGCGACCTTCAACCCGGGGCTTCTGGCGCCGGAATCACTACACACTGCGCGGCTGACCTACGTGGACCCAGCCCGGGGCACCAACGTGCAGCAGGTGGAATGGTCATTTCGGATGGCTCCTTACCATCTGCTGCCGCCCGATCCGACCCACGAGGGCCTGCTGTATTTCGGATTCGAGGAACCCTCGGCGGTGGACGGCACGATTGTGGCCGACCGCTCACCTTCCAAAAACCACGGCGTGCTCCGCCTGCAACCGGGAGTGAGCGACTTGAAGGTGTCCGGTGCGGTGAGCAACGGCATTGATTTCAGCATCAACCAGACCGTGGTGCAAAACTACATCGAGCTGACTAACGGATTTACCGCGATCCCCAATTCCTTCGCCGCCTGGGTCAAAGTGGACTCCAATTTTCCAGCGGCGACGCGGGTGGGCGTGATCCTGGGTAATTACCCGGTGGCGAACGGGATCAACTGGGAAGTTCATGCCTCGGGCCGGCCGCGCGTGTATTGGGCGGCGAACGCGGTGAGCTGGATCGTCAACGACGATCTGCGCAGCGGCCAGTGGGAGCATATGGCGTTTGTGCGCGACCCGGTGCAGAATCGGTTCAGTTTCTACCGTAACGGCCGCCTCACCGCTGTGCTCGCCGATGCCGGTCCAAGCCTGCTTCCCGCCGAGGCGCCTTATGTGGCTTCGGACCGCCGGGCCTCGGGTTTTCAGCCTTTTCGTGGCGCGCTGGACGAGCTGATGGTGTTCGGGCGTTCATTGAGCTCCAACGAAGTCTTCCGGCTCTACAGCGCGACGACCAGCTTCCCGAAGTTCCTGTTCGCCGCCCCGCCAATCACGCGGCTCCGTCCCGCCGATTCATCCACCGACGTCCCGGTCATGACTCCGCTCCAAGTGACGGTTGATGAATCCTTCAGTTCGAACACGGTGAATTTTGGGAGCGTGCAGTTGAGCGTCAATGGAGTCTCCCTCGTGCCGCAAGTCGCCCGCACCAACCAGATGGTCTTCATTTCCGGCATACCCTCCCCACCGTTGCTCCCATCCACCACCAACCTGGCCCGCGTGCGGTACTTGGACAACGCTTCCTCGCCGCACGAGACCATTCGCGAGTGGAGTTATGTGACCGGGCCACTGTCGGCGGTGCCGGTGATCTTGTGGTCCTCGGCCGGAGCCACCGTGGCCGCCGGCGATAGTATCACCTTTGCTGTGCGCGCCTCGGGCATGCCCCCAATCACCTATCAATGGCGCACGAACGGCGTCGCCATCCTGGGCGAAACGAACGCGGCTTTGTCGCTGGCCGCCCTTACCGTGGGCCAGTCTGCGGCATACGACGTGGTCCTTACGGGCCCCGGCGGCTCCTCGACCTCGCCCGTGGCGCAACTGACCGTGCTTTCGACACTGCCGCTGGCAGGGTTGCTGAACGACGTCACGGGTTATTACCCGTTTGAGGCCCAGGTGGATGGGTATGTCAGCAACGCCGTGCGCACCGTTGGTTATCCGGGGTTTACGAAAGATGAGGCGTACTTGAACGGCGCTGAAGGTGATCCATCCGCCCTGTTGCCTCCGTGGACGACGAATCTGGCCAGGGTGCGGGCGGGAGCGGGCGCGCTGGATTGCGACGGGGCCGGGGATTACGGCGACATCCTGGGCAATCCCCTCCTGTTGGACCAGGACTGGTCGGTGTCCGTCTGGTTCAAACCCGACACCGGCGGGGCTGGGTACCTCGGCACCACCCGCGCCTTTGTGCTCGAAACCGGCGGGGCAACTTATCCCATCTCCTTCGGCCTGCGAGCCGGCACGACCGGGAACAGCAACTTCCAGCTCTACACCGACTACGTCACCGGCACGAACCCCTTCCGCGATTATCAGGTGCCCAACGCCAACGTGGATCAGTGGCATCATCTGGTCATCCGCCGGACCGGCAACGTGATCGAGGGCTATCTGGACGGCGCGCTGACCCATACGATCAATCTGACCGGCGCCCTGGATGCCTACACGGGGATGCGCATTGGCACGTATCGTACGGCCAATGGCCGGTGGTTCAAGGGGCAGATTGACGAGGTGGCGTTCTGGCAGCGGGCGCTTTCGGTGGCAGAGATCACCGATCTGCAGCAAGTGGGGCAGGCGGGGCTGACGCTGGCGGCGCGCATTGGCCAGGCTGGGGGTGAGGGTTTCCAGACGAGTCTGATGGGCTATTACGGTTTCGATGCGCACACGGGCTGGGTGGTGGCCAACAGCGCACCGGGGGTGGGGGGCGCAGGTTTTGGCAGTGACGCGCTGACGATGATGGGCGGGGCGATTGACCCGCAGGCGCGGATTTACCCGATCACGCACGACCCGGCCCTGGCGCGGGCGGGGTGGGGCGCGCTCAGTGGGGATGGCACCAATGACTATGCCCAGATCCTTGGCAATCCGGTGGACCCCAACCAGAACTGGTCGGTGGCGGCGTGGTTCAAGCCCGACACCGGCGGTCTGGGCCTCACCGACACCACCCGCGCCTTTGTCTTTGAAAACTCCGGCACGCTCTCTCCTTGCATCTCCTTCGGGCTGCGTGCTGGCACGCCGGATCCAACGAGCGGGGATCCACGCACTGACTTTCAGGTTTACGTCTATCAGGCCGATGGCACCGCAGCCTACCAGGATTACTACCTGCTGAATCCGCAAGTGGACCAGTGGCATCACGTTGTAATCACGTACGATGCAGGCGGCGGCGTCTTGAAAGGCTACCTGGACGGCACTGAGACGCACAGTTTTCCGATGGGACCGGGCACGATTCTGCCCAGTTACGTCGGTTTCAATATCGCAACCTATCGCTCGGCGGACGGGCGCTGGTTCAAAGGCTTGATAGACGAAGTAACCATGTGGCAACGCACGCTCAGCCCGGCCGCGGTTGCTGAGGCCTACACACTGGGGAATTCGGGCATCGCATGGCTGACCAGCATGCCGAAGATCCTGGCGTTCTTCCCCAACGCAGTGCCGGCCGGCAGTTTCACGTTCTCCTGGCAGTCGGCTTCGGGACAGAAATATAACGTGGAGGCCTCCAGCGATCTGATGGACTGGTCGCAAACGGTGGTGACTAATTACACTGCGGCAAGTAATGTGGTTTCCATCATTATCTCTCCGACCCAACCACCACCCGCGAACGGCTACTATGATCCCGGGCTGAGTGGGGCCACGAAACGCTTCTACCGCGTGCGGTGGATGCCATGACGAACAAACATTCGACCCTGATCGCATGCGCATAGCCAACTGGCTTATACCCGCGGCAGGAGCAGTGGCCCTGGCCGCGGCTCTGGCCGTCCCACCGCCAGCCTGGGCCGGGGGGTTCGGGAACCGACATGTTCTGATTCTCGGGATCGACGGCTGCCGGTCCGACGCGCTGCTGGCGGCGGACGCGCCCAACCTCATGGCCTTGGCGGCCAACGGGAGCGCCGCCTTCAACGCGTTCGCGGGGGGAGTCATCGGCACCCCGACGCAGCAGCCCACCGTCAGCGCCCCGGGCTGGACAACCATCCTGACCGGGGTGTGGACCGACAAACATCACGTCACCGAAAACACGTTCTCCGGTTATGACTTCACCAACTACCCGCATCTGTTCCGGCGGCTCAAGGAGTACAACCCGAGTGCGTATCTCTCCTCGATTGTCGAGTGGTCGGCGGTAGATACTTATCTGGTGTCACCCGTGAACGCCTCCACCAGCTTCCGGCAGATCGCCATTGACAATACGACCACGAACCTCGTGAGCCGGGCGATTGACCACTTGATGACCGCGGACCCGGATGTGCTCTTCCTGCATTTCCACGTGGTGGACACGACCGGACATTCTACCGGTTTCAGCCCAGGCAATCCCGACTACCTCGCGGCAATCGCTCAGGTGGATGCTGGTGTGGGCAGCCTGCTCGAGGCTTTGCCCGCCCGCCCAAACTACACGAACGAATCCTGGCTCATCCTGGCCGTGTCCGACCACGGCGGCACCGGCACGGGCCACGGCGGCCAGTCGGAAGCCGAGCGGACGGTGTTCGTGATCGCCAGCGGCGGGGACGTGCCCGAACGCGTGGTCATGCCCGGCCCGGGCCAGACTTGCGTGGTTCCCACCGTGCTTGCGTTCCTGGGTGTGCCCATTCAGCCGGAATGGGGCATGGAGTCCGCTCCGATGGGCGTGCCGCTGACCAACAACCTGGCGGTCTATTTGAGCTTCGACCAGACACTCGCCCCGCAAGGGGGCACCACGAACGCAGCGGCGATCTACGACTGGCCGGCAGGCGCTGCGGCTCGCTATACCAACGGCTGCCTCGGCCAAGCCGCGCTTTTCTCCAACAACGGCGGGAGCAGCCAGCCCGACGATTGGGCCGCCACTCTCGGGAACCTCGATTGGATCTACTCGAACAACTTCAGCGTCTCCGTCTGGTTGCGCTGCACAGGAACCGCCCCTGCCACAATCCTGGCCAACAAATCGCTGGCGAGCGCCGGTTCCCACGGGTGGGCCATCAGTGCCACGGACGGCACCAACGTGGACTGGGCCACGAGCGACGGCGCATCGCGGCAGCTTGATTTGGACCCGCCGCTATTGGACGGCGCCTGGCACCTGGTCACACTTACGTTCAACCGTGGTGCCAATGAAGTCACCACTTACCTCGATGGGCAATTGCTGAGCACCACGAATCTTGGCCTTTCAGGTTTGAGCGGACTCAGTTCCGGCCTCCCCACCGTTATTGGCGCGGGAGGCGATGGCTCCTATGCCTGCACGGCGGAAGTGGACGATCTGGGTATCTGGACGCGACTGCTCTCGCAAGCCGAAGTCGCCGAAATCCATGCCAAGGCCCAGATAGGCAAGGCCCTGGTGGATCCTTACGTTCCCCTCCCGATCATCACGGCGCAACCGCTCAGCCAGGTGGTCGTGCAAGGAACTCCCACGGAATTCAGTGTCTCAGCCGTGGGAACGAAGTTGGGTTTCCAGTGGCGATTCGAGGATGTGAACCTGCCGGGCGCCACCAATTCCGTGCTTCTCCTCCTCAGCGCCCATCCGCAGCAGGTGGGTCGTTACACGGTAGTTGTCACCAACGTTTCGGGAGCGGTCACCAGCGCCGTGGCCACGCTCACGGTCCTGGTGCCGCCGCCCGGCGCAACCTCCTTGGCGGTCGGCTTGACGGGTTACTACCCTTTCGAGTCCCACAACGACGGTATGGTAACCAACGCTGCGCGGACGGCCGGCTACGCTGGCTTTGCGCAGGACGAAGCCATTCTCAATGGCGCGGAGGGTGATCCCTCAGCCCTGTTGCCTCCCTGGACGACGAATCTGGCCAAGGTGCGGGCGGGAGCGGGGGCGCTGGATTGCGACGGCGCCGGGGATTACGGCGACATCGTGGGCAATCCCCTCCTGCTGGACCAGGACTGGTCGGTGTCCGTCTGGTTCAAACCCGACACCGGCGGGGTTGGATACCTCGGCAGCGCCCGCGCCTTTGTGCTCGAGACCGGCGGTGCCACTTATCCCATCTCCTTCGGACTGCGTGCCGGCACGACCGGGAACAGCAACTTCCAGCTCTACACCGACTACGTCACCGGCACGAACCCCTACCGCGATTACCAGGTGCCCAACGCCAACGTGGATCAGTGGCATCACCTGGTCATCCGCCGGACCGGCAACGTGATCGAGGGCTATCTGGACAGCGCGATGACCCATACGATCAATCTGACCGGTACCCTCGATGCCTACTCGGGGATGCGCATTGGCACGTATCGCTCGGCCAATGGGCGGTGGTTCAAGGGGCAGATTGATGAGGTGGCGTTCTGGCAGCGGGCGCTTTCGGTGGCGGAGATCACGGATCTGCAGCAAGCGGGGCAGGCGGGGCTGACGCTGGCGACACGTATTGGCCAGGCTGGGGGTGAGGGTTTCAAGACGAGTCTGATGGGCTATTACGGTTTTGATGCGCACACGGGCTGGGTGGTGGCCAACAGCGCACTGGCGGTGGGGGGCGCGGGTTTTGGCAGTGACGCGCTAACGATGATGGGCGGGGCGATTGACCCGTCGGCGCGGATTTACCCGATCACGCACGACCCGGCGCTGGCGCGGGCGGGCTGGGGCGCGCTCAGTGGGGATGGCACCAATGATTATGTCCATATCGCCGGCAATCCGGTGGACCCCAACCAGAATTGGTCGGTGGCGGCGTGGTTCAAACCCGACACCGGCGGTCTGGGCCTCACCGACACCACCCGCGCCTTTGTCTTTGAGACCAGCGGGGCGACTTACCCCATCTCGTTTGGTTTGCGGGCGGGTTCCGACAGCAGCACGACCGACTTTCAGTTGTTCACCCAAACGGGCACCGGCTCAGTCTCCCAGGACTACTTGCTGCCGGCGTCGCAAGTGGACCAGTGGCATCATATCGTACTCGCCTACGATGCAGCCGGAGGCGTGTTGACCGGATATCTGGACGGCAGCGGCACGTATGCGATCGAGCCAGGCGCCGGCGCCTTGCTGCAGACGTACTCCGGATTCAACATCGGAACCTATCGCACGGCGGATGGGCGCTGGTTCAAAGGCCTGATAGACGAGGTTGCCTTCTGGCAACGAAAGCTGAGCCAGGCGGAAGTAGGGCAGCTCTACACGCTGGGGTCAGCCGGTGCCTCCGTGTTGACGGGCGTGCCGGAGATTCGTGCTTTTGCCGCCAACACCGTCCCGGCCGGCAGTTTCATGCTCATCTGGAGCGCAGCGCCCGGTCTCAAGTACGATGTCGAAGCCTCCCACGACCTCTCAGATTGGTCAGATGCGGTGGTGACGAACCACACGGCTGCAGCCGACACCGTCTCCATTATCATCTCGCCGACCTCGCCACCGCCTGCGAACGGCTATTATGACTCCGGTTTGAGCAATGCCAGCCAGCGCTTCTACCGAGTCAGATGGCATCCTTGACGACGGTTTGGGCTTGGAAGAGCAGCAAGTCCTTCTGCCAACCCGGACAAAACCGCCGGAGGGCAGGCTAAACTAAGCGATCAGCCTAACGGAAGAAAACCCCTATTGCATCAGACATGACGAATCCAGTCTTGGCCAAGGTTCTCAGGAAATCAACGATTCCGATGGCTTACAAGGTTTTCGCTACCCACAGGGGTCTAGAGCCTAAAGTCGGCCTGGCCTCGACTGTGGAGGCTCTGCAACCTCAGCTAGTTACGCGTTCCGGTCCCAAGTAGTTTTTGTAAACCTTCGCAAATCCGCCGGGCCGGAGCGGCTCCCAGAGCGTGTACACCGGAGGCACACCGGATGTACACCGGAGGTACACCGGAAAATCCCTTGTGCATCCGGTGTACCTCCGGTGTACCTCCGGTGTGCCTCCGGTGTACTCAGCGCGAAAGGCTGGAGAATCGGGCGGTTCGGTCCGAAATGAACCTGAAGTCTGCAGGTTTGCCGAACAGGCCGGAGCTCGGTTTCCGTTTAAGAAATCACCCCCCGTCCGGCGGTGTGGTTTGTGCTTTCCAGCTTACAGCGGCTGGCCATGTAACCCATGTAACCCATTTAACTCACTTAACCCCTGCCCCCTTCCGAATGTGCCACGAGTTCACTCAAATCCGCCGCGAACGCGTCCACATCCGAGGGCGTCGTATCCCAACTGCACATGAGCCGCGCCTCGCCTGCCGGGCCGACGTGGGTGTAGAACTTCCAGCCGCGCTGATGCATGCCCTGCACCACCGGGTCCGGCAGCCGGGCGAAAACCGTGTTGGTCTGGACCGGGTATGCGATTTGGACCCCAGGCAGCGGGCGAATCGCCGCTTCCAGCGCCTTGGCCATGGCGTTGGTGTGCCGGCCGTATCGCAGCCAGGCGCCGTCCTGCAGCATCCCCACCCAGGGCGCGGACAGGAATCGCATCTTCGACGCGAGCTGGCCGCCTTGTTTGCAGCGGTAATCGAACTCACGTGCCAGTTCGGGATTGAAGAAAACCACCGCCTCGCCCAGCGCGATGCCATTCTTTGAGCCGCCGAAACAAAGGACATCCACGCCGGCTTGCCAGGTGATCTCCTTCGGTGTCACGCCCAGCGCGGCTACCGCATTGGCAAAGCGCGCACCGTCCATGTGGATGCGCAATTGGCAGCGCCGGGCAACCTCCGCCAGCGCCAGCAGCTCATCGAACGAATAGACGGTGCCCAACTCAGTTGCCTGCGTCAGGCTGAGCACGCGCGGCTTGGGATAATGAATGTCCGTCCGCCGGTGAACCGCGTCCTCGATGGCCTTGGGCTCAACCTTTCCATTCGCCCCAGGCAGCAACAGCACCTTGGTACCGTTGGCGAAGAACTCCGGCGCACCGCACTCGGAGGTTTCGATGTGCGCCATGTCGTGGCAGAGGATGCTGTGATAGGACTGGCAGAGCGAGGCAAGCGAAAGCGAATTGGCCGATGTGCCGTTGAAGACGAAGAACACTTCGCAGTTGGTCTCGAAGACATCGCGGATCAGGTCGGACGCCTTCTCGGTCCAGCTATCGTCCCCATAGCTGACCTCGTGGCCCTGGTTGGCGTCGGTCATCGCGGCGAACGCCTCCGGGCAAATGCCGGCGTAATTATCGCTGGCGAACTGGCGGCGGGACGGTGAGGCAGCAGTCATGCGCCGAAGATAGCGGGTTTGTGCGGAGTGGGAAGAGGGGAAATCGGAAAACTGGCGGAGAGTCCGCTACAGCCTGGCGGCGTTGCATTAGTCCCATTCATTTGACTTGAAAGCCATCCTGACCGACGGGTAAGTGCGTGACTGGAAACGCAATTCGTTTAGTTGGGCGGCAGCAAATGCTGCGGGCGGTGCGCCCGCTGACCGCCCAGCCCTGGTTTTTGTCTGATGAAAAGTAGGATTGCCATTGGCATTTTAGTCGTGCTGGTCGTCTTCGGCGCCCTCGCCGGGGTCAAGACCCTGCAAATCAAGAAGCTCATTGAGAACGGCAAAGCCTTCGTGCCGCCGCCCGAATCGGTTTCCTCGGCGGTGGTGCGCGAGGACAAGTGGCAGGGCAGCCTCACCGCCATCGGGTCGGTCGCCGCCGTTCAAGGCGTGACCATTACTCCGGAACTTCCGGGCCTGGTGCGCGAGGTCGCCTTCGATTCCGGCGCGGTGGTGCGCAAAGACGACCTGCTGGTGCGCCTGGACACCACTGCGGAGGAGGCCCAACTGCGGGCGCTCGAAGCCCAGGCGGACCTGGCGCGCATCAACGTCGAACGCGAGCGCACCTTACGAAGCCAAAACCTGGTTTCGCAAGCCGAGCTGGACACCGCCGAGGCCACGCTGAAGCAAACCACCGCCAACGCCGATGCCGTCCGCGCGACCATCGAGAAGAAGACGATCCGTGCTCCGTTCGCCGGCCGGCTCGGCCTCCGCCAGGTCAACCTGGGCCAATACCTGGACGCAGGCAAACCGATCGTCGTGCTGCAATCCCTGGAGCCGGTATATGTCGAGTTCTCGCTCCCGCAACAGGAGCTGGCCCAGCTCAAAACCGGCATGCGCGTGGGCATCACCACCGACGCCTATCCGGGCCGGCACTTTGAAGGCAAGCTGACCGCGATCACGCCCAATCTTGATCAGTCCACGCGCAGTGTCGGCTTGCAGGCCACCCTGGAGAATCCGGATCATCTCCTGCGCCCGGGCATGTTCGCCCGCGTGGCGGTGTTCCTTTCCCAGGAACAGGAGGTGCTCGTGATACCGGCAACGGCGGTGCTGAGCGCCCCCTACGGGGACTCGGTCTATGTGATCGAGCCCCACTCGGGCACCAACGGCGCGCCGTCCGGCCTGGTGGTACGGCAGCAGTTTGTCCGCGTCGGCCCGCCGCACGGCGACTTTCTGAGCGTGAAGTCAGGCCTCAAACCGGGTGAACGCATCGTCAGCTCGGGCATCTTCAAACTGCGCAACGGCATGGCGGTGGTCGAGAACAACGAGATCGTCCCCAAGAGCGACCTGGCGCCACGCCCGTCGGACAGCTAAGCCCATGAAGTCGTTTACGGACATCTTCATCCGCCGGCCAGTCCTCGCGGTGGTGGTGAACCTGGTGATATTGATCGCCGGTTTCCAGGCGATCCGCTCCCTGGTGGTCAGGCAGTACCCGCGCAGTGACAACGCCACGGTGACCGTCACCACCGTGTACGTGGGCGCCAGCGCCGACCTGGTGCGAGGGTTCATCACTACACCCCTGGAGCGTGCCATCGCGGGCGCCGATGGCATTGATTACCTTGAGTCCAGCAGCAAGCTCGGCCTGTCCACCATCACCGTGCGCCTCAAGCTCAACTACGATCCCACCAAGGCCCTCGCCGAGATCAGCTCGAAGGTGGACCAGGTCCGCAACGATCTCCCGCCCGAAGCCGAGGTGCCCACGATCAACATCGTCTCCGCGGACTCCCAGTATGCCTCTGCCTACCTGAGTTTCACCTCGGACATCCTCGAGGCAAACCAGATCACCGACTACCTGGTGCGGGTGGTTCAGCCGCGGCTCTCGGCGCTGGAGGGCGTGCAGCGGGCGGACCTGCTGGGCGGACGCACCTTTGCCATGCGCATTTGGCTCAAGCCGGACCGCATGGCCGCCCTGAACATCAACCCGAACCAGATCCGCACCGCGCTCGCGGCGAACAACTTCCTCGCGGCGGTCGGCCGAACTAAAGGCTCGCTGGTGCAGGTCAACCTGAGCGCCAACACCGACCTCCGGTCGCCCGAAGAGTTCCGCAACCTGGTCGTCCGCCAGTCCGGCGACAGCCTGGTGCGGCTCCGGGACGTAGCCGACGTGGTGCTGGGGGCGGAGGATTACGAGTCCGAAGTCCGCTTCAGCGGCGAGCGGGCTGTGTTCATGGGCATTTGGCCCCTGCCCAGCGCCAACTCGCTGGATGTCATCAAGCGCGTGCGCGCCGAAATGGATTTGATTCAAAAGGAGCTCCCCACCGGCCTTACCGGACGGCTTGCTTATGACGCCACGAGATACATTGACGACGCGATTCGCGAGGTCGTGAAGACGTTGTCCGAGACGCTCTTGATTGTCGCCATCGTCATCTACCTGTTCCTCGGCTCGCTTCGCTCAGTGCTGGTGCCGCTGGTGGCGATTCCGATTTCGCTCATCGGCGGCGTCTTCCTGATGCAGGTCTTTGGGTTTACGCTCAACCTGCTCACGCTCCTGGCCATCGTGCTGTCGGTGGGCCTGGTGGTGGACGATGCCATTGTCATCGTCGAGAACGTGGAGCGCCACGTCCGCGAAGGCCAGACCCCGGTCCGGGCGGCGATCCTGGGCGCGCGGGAGTTGGTCAGTCCGGTCATCGCCATGACGATTACCCTCGCCGCGGTTTATGCGCCGATCGGTCTCCAGGGCGGACTGACTGGCTCGCTCTTCCGCGAGTTTGCCTTCACGCTGGCCGGCGCCGTCTTCATTTCGGGTGTTGTGGCTCTCACGCTCTCGCCGGTCATGTCCTCCAAGCTCCTCGATGCTGGGCGTGAAGAGCACGGGTTCACTGGCCGGATCAACCGCGATTTTGATCGTCTGCGCCGGGCCTATGGACGCGTGCTTGACGGCACGCTGCGGGCTCGTCCGGCGGTCTATGTCGTGTGGATCGCACTAAGCCTGCTGACGATTCCCATGTTCATCATGGCGCCCAAGGAACTCGCCCCCACCGAAGACCAGAGCTTCATGATGTGCATTGTCGAGGCGGCCGCCGATGCCACCATTGACCAAACCACCTTCTATACCGAAGCCCTCAACCGCGAACTCATGAGCGTGCCGGAGCGGAGCCGGACCTTTCAAATCACTTTCCCGGACAATGGGATCAGCGGCCTGGTCCTCAAGCCGTGGGGCGACCGCAAACGCACCGTCTTCGAGGTCGCGCCGGAAGTGCAGCAGAAGGTCAGCGGCATTCCCGGCGTGCGGACGTTTGTCGCCACCCCGCCCGCACTGCCCGGCGGGGGCCAGTTCCCCGTCGAGGTGGTGATTGGCGCGACCGCCGAGCCGGCGACCATCCTGAAGTTCGCCGAGCAGTTGCAGCAAAAGGCTGCCGCCAGCGGCATGTTCGCCTTCCCACCGGTCATTGACACCAAGATTGATCAACCCGAAGTCGAACTGGTAATGGACCGCGACAAGGTAGCGAACCTGGGCCTCGACATGGCGACCGTCGGGGCCGACCTGGCGACGCTGGTGGGCGGCAATTTCGTGAACCGGTTCAACCTGGACGGCCGCAGCTACAAAGTCATCCCGGAGCTCAAGCGCATCGAGCGCCTGAACGCCAGCCAGCTCGAAAGCACGTACGTCAAAGGGCCTGACGACCAGTTGGTCCCCTTGAGCACGTTCGCCTCGCTCAAGAAGAAGACCGGACCGCGCTCCCTGAACCGCTTCCAGCAATTCAACGCTGTCAAGATTAGCGGCGTGGCCATCCGCCCGCTGGACGAGGCGCTCCGTTTCCTCGAAGGCGAAGCCGCGAAGATCCTGCCCAAGGGTTACAAACTGGACTACACCGGCGAATCCCGCCAGCTCCGCGTGGAGGGCAGCAAGTTCCTTCCGGCCTTCAGCCTGGCCCTCTTGCTGATTTTCCTCGTGCTGGCCGCCCAGTTCAACAGCTTCCGTGATCCGCTGATCATCCTGCTCGGTTCGGTGCCCTTGGCCATGTTTGGCGCCCTGATCTTCAGCTTCCTCAAGATGCCCGGCCAGGATGCGGCCTTCTTCACCGACGGGTGGACCACAACCTTGAACATCTACTCTCAGGTTGGCCTGGTGACCTTGATCGGGCTGGTTTCGAAGAACGGCATTCTGATCGTTCAGTTTGCCAACGAGCTGCAGCGCGGCGGTATGGACAAGGTGCGGGCGGTGCGCGAGGCCGCATTGATTCGGCTGCGCCCCGTCCTGATGACCAGCGCCGCGACCATCTGCGGTCATTTCCCGCTGACGCTGGTGAGTGGGGCGGGGGCGGCGGCGCGCAATTCGATCGGTATTACCATAGTAGCTGGCATGGCGCTGGGCACCCTCTTTACCCTGCTGGTCATTCCGTCAATCTACGTCCTGCTCGCCAAACAGCACGCCGGCGAATCGCGGCAAATTGTCGCCCCTGATTTTGAGCTGGCGGATGCCGCTGAAGCTGATATACCAGAACGCATTGAGGCCGGGGCGAAGTGACGGCGGGTTAGTACCCTGAGCCCGGTGGGACAGGATCCTCGCTCGGACGGCGGGTCTCGATGAACAAAAACGCGGGTTTTGAGTCAATGAACTCAGACAATGAAGAAATCACATGTAGTTCTCTCA
This sequence comes from uncultured Verrucomicrobiota bacterium, assembly GCA_964625855.1. Lineage (GTDB taxonomy): Bacteria > Verrucomicrobiota > Verrucomicrobiia > Limisphaerales > UBA8199 > JAPLUA01. The sequence continues at coordinate 100,167 of CAZVFC010000011.1, forward strand.
CTGTTGTTTATTGCCGTTCTGGCCTTGGTCACGGGTTGCGCCACACAGTCCGGTGATGCGCAGCGCACGGTAGCTCCCGGTGAGCAACCTGGGGCGACGGTCGTTCACCAGGCACCGCCGCCGCCGCAGCCACAGGCACCGGTGCGCGCGCCCGGACCCGAGTACGCTTACTCCTGGGTCCCGGGCTACTGGACCTGGCAGGGACAGTGGGTCTGGGCCGACGGCGTCTGGGTGCCGCGCCCGCGCCCGCACACCGAGTGGGTACCGGGCACATGGGCCAAACGCGGCCACCGTTATATTTGGATCCGTGGTTACTGGCGATGACCAGCCCGGCGCGCGGGTCAAAATAGTGGTAAAACCGTGCTTGCATTCTCAAGGGGTTCCTGTAACTTCTCACAATCTGATCGGAAGCGAGCGTAGCTCAGTCTGGTAGAGCGTCACGTTGCCAACGTGAATGTCGAGGGTTCAAATCCCTTCGCTCGCTCCATCTTCCCCGTCGCGCCACCCTGGCTCAAAGGACGACCAACCCCGCCATTTGCAGGCTCTCCTGCTCATTCCGCTCCTTTCGCCCTTCGTGAACACCTGCGCCTGAAGTCGGTGTGCGTGATTGCGCACGCGGCGGCAGGAAAGGCTCGCCTGTACCAATGCGAAATCACGGATTCAGAAGAAGAGACGAGGAACATTTCTTTTGCTTTTCAGTTGCCAGAGGGAACTGCGTTTGGTATAAGGTCTGTGCTTGAGCAAGCCCCGCCCCAAGCGGCGCCGCCGCACTCAGGCCGAGATCACACTAATAACCAAAATTCAGCAAGCCTATGAAACTCAACCGAATCAGTTCCCTTTGGATTCTCAACCATCTCGCCGCGTATGCGAGCGCGGCGGTGTTGCTGTTGGGTCAGGCCGTCCACGGCCAGACCATTCCCAACCCCAGCTTTGAATCGGACACCTTTACGGTCTTCCCCGGCTATATCACTAACAACACCGCAATCACCGGCTGGACTGGAACGCCGATCAGCCGGGTTGGCCTCAACCCGGCATCCGGCAGCCCTTTTGCGGACAATGGGACCATTCCCAACGGCAACAACGTTGCCTTCATCCAGGTGAATCCGGATGACCCGGCGAACCCCAGCACCCTTAGCACTACCATCAGTGGTTTGACCGCGGGGACAACCTACAAAGTCAACTTCAGGGCTAATGCCCGTGGCGGCAACACGCCCAATGCCAAAATCTACATTGACGGCGTGGCCGTCCTGTTGCCTGGCGTGGACGGATTCTCGACGGCGGCGGTCACCGGGAGCAAAGGATATTGGCATGTTGCTTTTGAGTTCACCGCTGCAGCGGAATCCCAAGTCCTGTCGCTGGTAAACGACGCCACGGGCGACCACACCTTGCTCGTGGATGATTTCCAGATCGCCCCCAGTTCCGGAAGATGGGCCGTTGAGTCGTGGGCGGGAGATTTCGACTCGGGCGTGGATTCGCAATTCCTTTACACGCATGCTTACAACTTCGGAAGCAGCGCCAACACGACCATCAATGGCGTACCCTTTACCGGTGTGGGAGGCGCAAATCCGGCCGTGTCAGGCAAGTTCACAACCGGTTACCTGGTGAACGTCTATGGAGGAGATGTCAACGCTCTTACTTACAACTTTGACGGCAGTTCAACGATGGCCACGGATTTCATCTATGGCGGACCCGGCGGGAATGTTCCGGCCGATTCCTACCAAACAATCGCACTCGAAGGGCTGACACCCGGGACGGAGTATGTGCTGACGATCTATTCGGTGGGTTGGGAAGACCCGTCCGTGGGTAGCCGTTGGGCGACGTTCAGCGTCGGAAATGACTATCTGACGATCAATCAGGACCAGTTCGGCAACGACGGCGGCATCCGTGTTTCCTATCGCTACACCGCGGACGCAAGCGGAACTGTGGCAATCAAGTACGCCCCGCTCGTTCCGGCGAATGTGAGCATTCATACCTACGGCTTCAGCAATCGGAAAGCGGTGTCCAGCTTTGAACTGCCCACCATCAACGTTCAGCCGAAGAGTGTCATCGTCTCCCCGGATGTGGCGGTGAGCTTCAATGTCGTGGCAGCCGGCGTTCCGCCGCCGGCCTATCAATGGCGGTTCAACGGCGCAGTGATTGACAACGCAACGGATACCGCGTTCCCGTTGTTTGCGGTGTCCACGGCCGACGCCGGCAGCTACGATGTGGTCGTTTCCAACGTGGCAGGTGCCGTAACCAGTGCCGTCGCAAGGCTAACGGTTGGACTTCCCATCACCAACCCGAGCTTCGAACAGGACGGCTTTTACGGTTGGCCGGGGTATGTGAGCGGCAACTACCCGATTACGGGCTGGGCGTCTCCGCCCAATCATGGCATCAATCCGGTTTTGGGCAATCCCCCTAACGGTCCCAACCCATTTGCGGACAATGGCGCGATTCCGCATGGCAGCCAGGTCGCGTTCTTGCAGGGTGACGGCACCAACAGTCAGGTGGTAAGCGGATTCACCGTGGGTGCTCAATACTATGTGCATTATTTTGAAAACAGCCGTTCGGTGGTGACCATTCCGGGCATGGAAGTCAAGGTGGGCGGCGGCACCGTAGCGCCGGTTCATTCAGTTAATCCGGTTGGCGGCGGAAATTCCTACCGCGAGATCTTCAGTCAGGTTTTTGCCGCGTCCGCAACGGATTTGGAGCTGGCGTTTGTCAAGAGCAGCCCGTCAGGTGGTGATTGCACGGCGCTCATAGACAACGTGGCGATCGTGGAGGTGCCTGCCGGCACGCCGCCCGCCGTCGTTACACAACCGCAGCCGATGACGGTGTATCTGGGTGAGCCCGCTTGGTTCGCGGCGGTCGCCCAGGGCAGCCTGCCGCTCGACCATCAGTGGTACCTGGACGGCGCGCCGGTCTCTGGGGCCATTTCCAACGTTCTCATCCTGCCCAGCGTGCAACTGGCGGATGAGGGCGACTACACGCTGGTCGTCACGAACAGTTTCGGTTCGGTTACCAGTGTTGTTGCCAGACTATCCTTGTTGGAGAAGGTGCCGTCGCTGCACAGCAGCGGCATTGATGCGGGCGGCAATCCCCTCGCTGGCGGTGCGATTGACCCATCGTGGAGCCTGGTGGCCAACCCGGATGGCGGGTCAACGAACGTCTATGTGGCCAACGAAGGGTGGCCCATTCAGGCCGACACCTGGATACCCAACAGCGCCAGCTCAAAATGGGTCGGGTCCCGCGCCAGCGTCGGCGACGCTGGCATCCCAGGCGGGGATTACCGCTATCGCACCACGTTTGACCTGACAGGGCGAGACACCAATACCGTGATCATCATTGGCCGCTGGTTATCGGACAACTGGGGCACCCCGGTGCTTCTGAATGGCACGGAGGTTAGCGTGCCGCCGAGCTTCAACTTCAACGCCTGGACATCCTTCACGCTGGACAGCGCCAACGCGACGTTCCTGCCGGGCATCAACACCCTTGACTTTGTGGTCAATAATGCCGCTGCCGGCGCAAGCGGCCTGCGGGTCGAGTTCACGCAAGTCAGCGCGCGCACCCTGCCGGGAGTTGTCCCGGCCATTGTGGTGCATCCGCAGGGGAGCACCGTCGCCGAGGGCGACACGGTGGTGATGGGCGTCAGTGCAACGGGAACACTCCCGCTTACCTACCAGTGGAAGAAGAACGACTTGGACCTGGGCGGCAAGACCGGTGCAACGTTGACCTTGACCGGGGTCACGACGAATGATTCCGGTCTCTACTGCGTCGCCGTGAGCAACGCCTGGGGAGGCGTGGTAAGTTCCAATGCGGCACTGGTGGTGGCTTACCGCCCGATCCCAGGCATCTTCGGCACAGGCCTGGATGCGAGCGGCGCGCTGCTGCCGGACGGTGCGGTGGATCCGCATTATATTCTGGCCAGCAGTGCGGACACGAATTACCCGGGGCCCGAGGCCCTGGTAATCACCAATGTCTGGCCTATTCAAGCCGGGGTCTGGTTGCCGAACGGCCCGTATTCGCGGTGGATCGGCCCGTCTTCGGCGCAGCGACAGGATTTGGATCCGACCCAGGGCAATGCGGCGGGAGCCTATACTTACCAGACGACATTCAACCTGACCGGCTACGACCTCAGCAGAATCCATTTGACGGGGGGTGCGGCGGCAGACAACAGCATCACGGATGTCCTGATCAATGGCGTCAGCACGGGCTTTGCCGTGGCCGGCTTCAGCGCTCTGACGCCCTTTACGATCCCCGGCACGATGCTGCTAGCCGGTGTCAACACGGTGGATGTCATCGTCACAAACGATCCCACAGCCGGCGATCCCACCGCGCCTAACCCGGCCGGCTTGCGCGTGGACTTGAAGGGCTACCTGAACATCTTGCCCGCGCCGCCGACGCTGAAAATCGCGCGCGACGGCAACAGCGTGAGCATCTCCTGGTTGCCGACGTCCACGGGCCAGATACTGCAGTGGGCGACGGATCTCACCGGACCGTGGACGGACATTCTCGATCCGCCGAATCCGTACACGACCACCGCCAGCGAAACCAGACGGTTCTATCGCATCGTGCAGTGATCTGATGCTGGCAGGAAATCACGGGACCGGGGGCGTGAATGCGCTCCCGGTCTTTCTTTTTGAAGTCTTGGCTTTCCAACGTACAGCCATTCGTGGCTGAATTCCTGTCACATGGGCTTACTTGATTGTCTTACTCCGGGCCGGTCAACGTGGTCGGCTGCCGGATCGAGCGTTTTGCTGTCCTTGTGGTTGATGCTGCCCACCGTCTCCGCGCGCGCGGACAGCGTCGTCGTCTTCAACGAGATCATGTACCACCCGTTGGTCAGCGAAGCGACGATGGAGTGGGTCGAGCTTTACAACCAGATGGCGGTGGATGTGGACTTGTCCGGGTGGTCCCTCAGCGGCGGAGTGGACTTCGCGTTTGCCGAAGGGACAGTCATTTCCGGTGGCGGCTACCTGGTCGTGGCTGCTTCGCCGGCAGCCCTGGCGGATGCCACCGGGCTGACGAATATCCTGGGACCGCTCGATGGCCGGCTGTCCAACGACGGCGAAAAGCTGGAGCTTCGGAACCGGAATCATCGGCTGATGGACAGCGTAGCGTATGGCGTGGACGGGGACTGGCCGGTCGGACCGGACGGCGCCGGGGTTTCGCTGGCCAAGCGTGGCGAGAACATGGCCAGCGCGCGGGCAGAGAACTGGACCGCCAGTGCGCTAGCTGGCGGAACGCCGGGTGAGCGCAATTTCGTCGCCAGTTCCTTTGATCTAACAACCACTACCCTGCTGCTGGTAGATGGCCGCTGGAAGTATGAAGCCTCCGGCACAGACCTGGGCACTTCCTGGCGCGAAACAGGGTTTGATGACGGCGCCTGGCCTTCGGGACAGGCCCTGTTCCGGGCCGGGAACGTGACGGTCGAAACGGGCGACCCTGAGGCCGTTACCACGGTGTTCAGCACCGGCCTGGATGAAAACGGCACGGTCGTCTCACCGGGCATGCCCGACCCGCATTATCAACTCACCCAATCGGCGCAAAGCACTCCGCCGCCGCCAGCCATCGCCGCCACGGTGATCCAGAACCATCCGGCGTGGCTGGTCAACGACAGCCTTTCCTCCTGGATCGGTCCGGTGAATCCGGGCACGTCCGACGTCGCCGCCGGCACCTACACTTACCGTACCCGGTTCTCACTGGACGGCTTCGATCCCCCCACCGCGATCCTCACGATGAGAATCGGCGCTGACAATCGTCTAAACGATGTGCTGCTGAACGGCGTTTCCCAGGGAATCACCTACGCCGGGTTCACGGCGCTCAGCGGTGACTTCAGCATCACAGACGGCTTTGCCGCCGGCACGAACACGCTGGACTTCGTGACCGCCAACGACGGAACCAGCGCGAATCCCGCTGGTTTCCGCGCCCGACTGTCCGGAACCGCCCGCAAGTTGATACCCGACCATACGGCGCTCCCATCAGGCCGAACGAACTACTACTTCCGCACAACATTCAACCTGGACACCGCGCCGCAGCACGCGGCGCTTCGCCTGAACACGGTGATCGCGGATGGTGCGGTCTTTTACCTCAACGGCAGCGAGGTATTTCGCTGGAACATGCCGGCTGGTCCGGTCAACGCGGCGACGCTCGCGGTGTCGAATGTCCCCAGCCCCGCGTATCTTGGCCCGTTCGAGCTTTCGCACACCACGCTGGTAGCAGGCACGAATGTCCTCGCGGTCGAATTGCACGGGGCGGCCAACGGCTTGAAGAACGTGCTGTTTGGGGCGGCGCTGGAACTGACGACGACCAATTTCCTTGTGCCCCCGCCCGTTCCGGTCGCGTTCAACGAAGTCGGCTCGGGCACAGCCGGCGATTTCTGGATCGAGTTGATGAATTACGGGCCTGATGCGCTTGACCTGAGCGGATGCGTGCTGGCTCATCGTGGCCCCGCAGCGGATCACGATTTCATCTTCCCCTCGCAAACACTGGCCTCGGGAGCGCTGGCCCACCTTTCGGCGGCAACGCTTGGCTTCAGCGCTGCGGCCGGTGACCGCCTGTTCCTTTGCCACCCCGGCGGCAGCAACGTGATTGACGCGGTGGTGGTCAAGGACGTGTTGCGAGGGCGCTGGCCGGATGCGACCGGCCGCTGGTGGTTTCCCACTGCGCCGACGCCCGGGATGTCCAACTCCTTCGAGTTCCATCGGGATGTGGTGATCAACGAAATCCTGTATCATCCGCCGGACCTGCCGTCGCAGCCCGGGACCTACGGCACGAATACCATCCTCAGCATCACGAACGTTTGGAGGTATCACAGCCTGGGCCTGGACCTGGGCAGCTCGTGGCGAGCTACGGATTACGACGACAGCGGCTGGGCCGCGGGACGGGCCCTGTTCTACAACACAACCTCCGTGCTGCCGGCCGCGAAGAACACGGAGCTACCGCTGCTGGATGGCGGTGGGACGCGGATGATCACGTGGTACTTCCGGACGCCGTTCGTGTTCGCGGGTGAGGCGAGCGGGGCGGAGTTGACGCTTAGGCCGATTCTGGATGACGGCGCGGTCTATTACCTCAACGGCGTGGAAATCTATCGGCAGAACCTGCCCGCGGGCGATATCGGCTACGCGACCTTCGCTAGTCAGGGCGTGGCCACGCCGGCCTATAGCGGGCCGTTCACCGTCGCCGTAACCAATCTTCTCACCGGGACGAACCTCCTGGCGGTCGAGGTGCATCAATTCACGACGAATCCGATCGCGGCGGACATGGCCTTTGGCGTCGAGGTCAGCACGAATAGCCAGCCGTCCCCGACATTGCCGGCGCGGGAGTCGCCGGAATCGTGGGTGGAATTATTCAACCGCGGTACCAACGCCGTGGACTTGACCGGCTGGCGGCTGGACGAGGGCATTGACTTCCGGTTCGCGCCCGGCACAACCATTCCCGCGGGCGGGTACCTCGTCGTCGCGAAGGATGTAGGCTATGTGCAGTCGCGTTACCCCGGCATCGAGGTCGTTGGGCCGTTCACCAACAAACTATCGCACCAGGAGGACTACGTGGTGCTAAAAGACCAGGCTAACAATCCGGCGGACGAGGTCCGTTACTTTGACGGTGGACGCTGGCCTGGGTACGCGGATGGCGGCGGCAGCAGCCTGGAGTTGCGTGATTCCCGGGCTGACAACGCCCAGGCGGAGGCCTGGGCGGCCAGCGATGAATCGGCCCGTTCCGGCTGGAGCAACTTCACCTATCGTGCCGTCGCGCAGAACGTCCTCGGCCCAACCCGGTGGAATGAATTTGTCATCGGATTGTTGGAGGCGGGCGAGTGTCTGATTGACGACTTGCACGTCATCGAATCGCCGGACACGTCTCCGGTGGAAATGCTGCAGAATGGCTCGTTCGAGACCGGCCTGACCGCCTGGCGCGCGCTGGGGGATCATGGCCGAAGCCGTGTCGAAGCCGACCCGGACAAAGCGGGCGGGCACGTGCTCCATCTCGTCGCGACCGGGCCGACCGATCACATGCACAATCACCTCGAAACCACGCTGGCGAATGGCCGCGCCGTGACCGACGGGAAGACCTACCAGGTTTCGTTCCGCGCCAAGTGGCTGGCGGGCAACAACCGCTTGAACACGCGCCTCTATTTCAACCGCGTGGCCCGGACCACCGCGTTGCCGATGCCCACCATTCATGGAACCCCGGGCGCGAGGAATTCGACGGCTGCGGGCAACCTGGGGCCGACGTTTGACGCCTTCCAACACAGCCCGATTGTGCCGCCGGCCGGCCAGCCGGTCACGGTCGGCGTGGAGGTTTCCGATCCGCAAGGGGTCAGCAGCGTGGTCTTGCGCTGGGCCGCGAACGGCGGCGACTGGCAAAGCACGCTGATGGCACCCAACGGCGCCCGGGCGCGCCCCGGGTATGCGAATTACTCGGCAACCCTGGCCGGTTTTCCGGCTGGCACACTGGTCCAGTTCCTGGCCGAAGCCACGGACGGCTTGGGCGCGACCACGACGTTCCCGGCGCGCGGCACGAACTCGCGCGCCTTCTTTAGGGTCGAGGACGGCAAGGCGCGGATGGCGCAGTTGCACCGTGTGAGTTTGCTGATGTCGCCAGCCGACGCGCAAAGACTCCACGCCTCCACGAATGTCATGAGCAATGACCGCGTGGGCCTGACAATGGTGTACGATGAAAGCGAAGTGTTCTACGACGTGGGCCTGCACCTGCAAGGAAGTGAGCGCGGACGCGACGCTTCCTCGCGGGTGGGTTTCACCGTCCGGTTCAACGAAGACCGGCTCTTTCGCGGTGTGCAGCAGAACCTCAACCTGGACCGCTCGGGGGGCATGTCCGGGCGGGGGGGCACCCACGACGAGATCCTGCTGTGGCATGCGGTCAACCATGCCGGCGGACTGCTGGGTTTGGAGTGCGACCTGGTCCAGGTCTTCGCGCCGCGCAGCACGGAGGACGGCACGGCCATCCTGCGTATGCAAGCGTTCGACAACGACTACTTTGAAAGCCAGTTCCGGGCCGGCGACGAGGGCAATCGCTACATGCTGGAGTTAATCTACTATCCTCTGACCACCGCAACCGGCGATGCGCAATCCCCCAAGCTGCCCCAGCCGGACGAAGTGGTGAACACCGATCTGCAGAACTGGGGCAACGACCCGGAGAACTATCGCTGGATCTTGATGCAGGAAAACCGAGCGGACGTGGATGACTACAGTCAGGCGGTGGCGCTCTGCCAGGCCTTCAGCCTGAGCGGTTCGGCTCTGGATACCCGGACGCGGCAACTGCTGGACGTGGACGAATGGCTGCGCACGCTGGCTTTCAAGGCCTTCATTGGCGACGTGGACACCTACACCGTGGGCCTGAATCACAACTGGAAGGTGTATTTCCGGCCCGAGGACGGCAAGGCGCTGGGACTGCTCTGGGACATGGACTATTCCTTTGTGCAACCCGTGACTAGCGGTTTCCCGGGCACGAGTTCGCCCGGCGCCTACCGGATGATCCTGCTTCCGGATAACCACCGGCGGTACTACAACCATTTGCTCGACCTGCTGACCACGACGGTGAACTCGGCGCATCTCAATTCCTGGGCTGCGCGCTACGCCGGCTTGCTGGGGCAGAATTGGAGCGGCGTGGTCAGCTATCTGCAGCAGCGCGCCGATTACATTCGCGGGACGATGCCGCTGGGGACGCCCTTTGCGATCACCAGCAACGGCGGCAACAACTTCGCCACGACCAACAACCGCGTCGCGCTCACCGGCACCGCGCCGCTTACCGTGAAGGAAATCCGCGTCAACGGCGTGAGCTACGGCCTGACCTGGACCAGCCTGACGAACTGGACGTTGACCGCGCCATTGCCCGGCCGGGTGAACGTGCTGGTGGCTCAAGGCGTGGACAACTACGGCACCAACCTCCCCACCGCCACGGACTCCATCATCATTACCAACCAGGGCGTGCTCCCACCCGGGCCGGTGGTCGTCAACGAATGGATGGCCGACAACGCCGCGCCGGGCGGCTTTGCGGACCCGCAGGACGGCCTGTTCCAGGACTGGTTCGAGCTCTACAACCCGAATGATGTGCCGGTAGATCTCTCGGGATGCTACCTTACTGACAGCTTGAGCGCGACGACGAAGTGGCAGGTGCCGGCAAATGTCGTCATCGCGCCGCGCGGCTTCCTGCTCGTTTGGGCGGACGGAGATACCGGGCAGAACGGTCTGGGCACGAACGGAGACCTGCACGCGGGCTTCTCCCTCAGCAAGGGCGGCGAAGCCATCGGGCTCTACGCCGCGGACGGCACGCCGCAGCACACGATCGTTTTTGACCAGCAATTGCAGAACGTCAGTCAAGGGCTGTTCCCGGATGGGAACACCAATACGGTGTACTCTATGGCCGACTGGTCGCCCCGGACCGCTAACCGACTCGGGGCGCCGCCGTCTCCGGAACTCGACCGGCTGATGTTGCAGCCAAACGGAGCCATTGCATTCGCAGCCAGTGTCATTCCAGGCCGCACTTATCGCGCGGAATTCAAAGAGTGGTTGGGCGACCCGAACTGGACCCCGCTGGCCACCATCACCGCGACGGAGACGTCCCTGGTCATCACGGACAGCAGCGGCACCCAACCGGAGCGTTACTACCGCGTCGTGTTGTTGCCATGACCGTGGCGCTCGCGCGGCCCTGCTGGTTCGTGGAAGATGAATGTTGTGAGTGGTTGAGTAATCGCCTTCTTGATGCATACCCTATGAGTACATACCCACCCGAGTCCGAGACCTTGGCAATTGAATCCCCGACCGCAGAGCCGCGGCGGAGGGTGAAGCAGGAAGTGACCCATGGGGCCAAGCTGCTCTGCATAGACGACCGGAATATCCGGCGACACTATTCGCCAGGACCTCCGGTCCGAGGACGTATCTATTGCGTTCGTGAGCTTTACGAAGAAGACGGCGTTTCGGGAGTGCTGCTGGTCGGCATCATGGGTCCAAAGAACCCCGCCGGCCTCGAATGCGGGTTCCTGCTCTCACGGTTTCGTTGGGTTCACGACTGATTTGCCTGCCTTCGCAGCGCAGGCCGTCTGCGAACAACCCCGCCCGCGGCGCTGCGGGCCGGTCATGCGGCGCCGGCGGCTTTGGTTATGGATTGCTGAGCCGGAAGAAACGGCTGCTGGCGGTGTCAATCGTCAAGGTCAGCCTGTTGGAGCCTCCCTGACTAATCACAGCGTTGGTGACTGGTGACCACACAATGGGCGGGGTGAGGTTGGTCGCGGCGTCGAGGTGATAGTTCATCGCGTACGCCGGCCAGCTCAGCGTAATGTTGTCGGCCACGGGACCCGTCAGGCCCAGCACCGGCCGGGGCAGGACATTCACCGTCAGCGTGTCGGAGACCGCGGCAGTGCCATCGGAAACCACCAGCGTGACCGTATAAGTGCCGTCGCTCGCATAGGTATGCTGCGGATTCCTTAGCGTGGAGACCGTGCCATCACCAAAGGACCACCAATAGGAGTATGCCGGGTTGCCGATGAACTCGAGCTCGGACAACTGCACCGAATTCGCGGCAGCCGGGTTGGCCACGCTGTCCACCTGGAAGCGGTACAGATTGTAAGCGTTGGTGTTGGCGAAGCCATAGGCCAGGGTCTGGTAGTTGGCCGTGAAGGCCTGATTGGTTTGGAGGTCCAGCGTTGTCCAACTCGTCCCGTCGTCGTTAGAGCCGAGCAGCCGCCAGTTGGCCGGGTTCCGGTCGCTGTAGCTCATGGCATCGTTGGCGGCAGATACGGTGTACGCGGACACAATGCACTGCACTCCGTCGGCGTATTGGTATTGAAGCCAACTCGAGCGGCTTTCCGGATAGGCATTGGCGAAGTCGAGCCACTTCGTCGCGGTGGTGCCGTCGAATACCTTCAAGGCGGTTTCATTCGGGGGGTTGTCCCCTTGCGCTGTGACGCTTCCCCGGCGGTCGTCCGTGGTATCGTACGGGGTCCGGGAGCCATTGCCGCCGCTGGCCTGCGCGGCAAACTGGACGGTCAACGGCATGGGGCCGTTGGTGGGCGTGGCACTCACGGCAGCGGTCAGCGGCGGGCCGACGGTGATCAGAGCCGTGTTGGTCCCCGTCTGGATGCCGAAGCTGACGCCGAGGACAACCTCGTAGTTGCCGTTGTTCGTAAAGGTATGCTGAGGATTTTGCTGCGACGAAGTCCCACCGTCTCCAAAGGACCACCAGTAGAGATAGTTGGGCGTGCCGATCAACTCGAACTCAGCCAACTGCACTGAGTTGGCCGATGCCGGAGTGGCCACGCTGTCAATCTGCAGCCGGTAGAGGTTGTAGGCGGCGTTGTTCGCTACGCTGAAGGATTGCTTCTGGAAACGGGCGGTAAAGACCTGGTTGGAGCGAATATCGAGCGTGGCCCAGTTGGTGCCGCCGTCATTCGAGCCGAGCAGGCGCCAGTTGGCCGGGTCACGCGCCGGCGCGTCGTTGGCCGAGGTGATGGTATAGCTCGTCACCAAGTACCGCATCCCGTTGGCATACTGGTATTGAATCCAGCTCGAGCGGGTGGCGGGGTAGCTATTGGCGAAGTCGAGCCACTTTGTCGCAGTGCTGTTGTCGAAAGCCTTGGCCCGCGTCTCGTTCGGGGAGTTTTCCCCCTGGGCGGTGATGGTGCCGGTCTGGTCATCCGTGGTGTCGTACGGGATGAGGTTGCCGCCGCTCGCCTGGCCGCTGAACTGAACCGTCAGCGGTGCCGAAGAACCATTGGTGGGCGAAGCCGTCAGGGTCACGTTCAGCGGCGTCAACACGGTCAGCGTGACCACCGCCTGGCCGGTGCCGCCCTGGTCATCGGTGACGGTCAGGACGACCACATTGGTCCCCAGGGGCAGATTCACGGTGGGTCGCACTCCGCTGGCCAGCGGCGTGCCGTCTCGCGACCAGGCATAAGCAATGATGGCGCCGTCGGGATCCACTGAGCCGCTGCCGTCCAACGTGACGCTGGCGGTGCCGCCGGCGCCGGCGTTTACCTGCCGGTCGGGCCCCGCATCGGCCCACGGGAGTTCGGTCTGAAGCAGGGGCGGGCCCGCGGAGCGGGTGGCGGCGGTCGTGTTCTTTCCCAGCGAGGCGGCAAAGAGGCGAAGGTTCGGCGAGTTGGGCAGGGTGAGGGTGTCGGCGCCCGCCGGCAGGTCCAGGCGGTATTTGAACAGGTAGCAAAAACGGTAGGCGTCGTTGGCGCCGGTGCCGGTGTGACGGTGCGTGCAGACCCAGCCGACCTCGTCCTTCTTCAAGAGCGGCGGGCTCCATTGCCCAATAAAGCCGGAGAAGTAGCGGACGGTGAGGTTCGTGGTCTGGCCATTGATCGTGAACGCAGCCGATACGTCGTTGGATGCGGCGGCTGCGAGCAGGTAGAGACAGTCGTAGCCGGCGGGCAGCGAAATGGTCTGTCCTGCGCACGCCAGGGCATTATTGGCGCCGTCATTGGTCGGGCCGAGCTGGAAGGTAATCCCATCCCGCACAATCGAGGCGGGCATCAATTCGGCCGGGTACGCATAACCGCTATCGAAGTCGCCATCCGTCCGGTTGCCGTCCGTCGAGATGGCATCCAGGTTGAACGGCAGGGGAAGCGCCGCGCTGGCGGGCTTGGCGACGAAGTTGGCGGGCGACGCCAGGGTCAAAGCAAGCGTCATAGGCTGGTAGCGAGTCAGTGAGACCGTGAGCGCTCCGCCCGCGGGAGTGAGGCTGGCGATGGGCTCCTCGGCCCCGGTCACCTGGCGAGCGGTCAGGATCGGCGTGGCAAAGCTCAACTGCGCGATCTGGGCCGCGCCGGCCAATTCCTGAAGCCGGACGACGATTTCATTCGAGTTCTCAGCCTTCTTGACGGCCTTGACCATCACGTTGGTGTTGTTGCACGAAAGGAAGCCGAACGACTTTCCGAGCGGGCCGCTGTGGGCCGCTGTTTGAAAGGCCTGGAGCGGCTGGTTCAGGCGCGCGGCCACCCAGGGCGAGCCGCCGCTGCGCCAATCGGCCCCGTGCCCCATGACCGCAAAGGCCAGGCGGTGAGACCCGATGCCATCGTCGGCCTGGTAGGTGTATGAACCGCCCACGGCCGGCGTGTGCAGCACGGTCAAACGCAGCGTGCTGTTGTCTGGTTTGTCCCAGCCATACCGGCTGTCGTTCATGATGGTCACGCCGTAATCGCCGCTGGTGCCGGTCAGGTCCGCCCACTGCTGCGCCACGCCTTCATACAGACTGGAGGTCGAGTTCGGCCGCTCGATCGTGCCCAGCCCCAGGTCGAACGTTGCGTTGGGGTTGGCGACCGACAGCGGGAAGACGGCCTTCAGCAACGTTTGGCGCGTGCCCCAGTTGATCGAGACATCCCACTCGACCCGGTCCCCTGCCCCGCCGGCGGCCAGGCGAATCCGTTCGGTGAAGGCGGACCCGGAATTGTGGCGCGTGACACTTAGGCTGACGCGTGCCGGCCCTGATTCCAGCACTTCAACGCCGGGCGGGCCGCCCAGGTAAGACACCGGCGCGGCCGTCGTGTCCGCATATTGAATCTCCCACGAAGGCCACGACGTGCTGGAATCGGCCAGGAACGCCCAGCGGATGGGCGCATTCAGCAACTCCCGGCTGTTGACCTTGTCGTAGATCGAGCTTACGTCGCCGTTGGCATTGAGTTGGACACGATAGCGGAGATTCTCGAGTTGGGAGGTGGAAATGGACAACCCGGTGTTCAAGCTGGAAGGCGTCGCGGCCGGCCGCACATCATACACGGCCATCCCCACGGCGGGGACGTTAGCCAGGAATATCACCGGCACAACGTTCCCAGCCGGCGTGCCGATCTGAGAAGGCACTTCATTGCCGTTGGGATCGAAAACACGCACGGCCCCCGGCGCTCCGGCGGTGAAATGCACCGTGGCCTCGACGATGTCTTCGCGTGCGGCCGAGAGGGGATTATACACCAGCACGGGCACGCCGAACGCCGTGGTGTCGAGCGCCTGGGCCATGATGCCTGCCCCGTGAGTCTCTGCGGAGCTGAATTCGTTGAGCGCGAGCAGTTCGTCGTTCCAGGAAAACGTGTAGGCCTTTGGAATGCTGGTCCCCGTCAAGTCGTCATGGAACTGATGCCAAAGGAACCGCTCCCAGGCTTGGTTCAATTTCTCCTGCGGATACGTGCCGCCGCCCTGGAGCCAGTCGGCGATGACCGAGATGCGCTCAGCCGCGTCCGCGCGCTGCTCGTTTTGGCGATTGTATTTCTTCATTTCCGGATGCGCGGTGTAGCAGCCGGTGCCGTGGGTCCTCATCAGCAACTCGCCCTCGTAAACCGGCAGGCGGCTGACGTTCGACGGCGCGAGATCGAGGAACAGTTGATCCGAAGCCGCGCTGAGGACGTTGGCCAGTCCGTTGGTGGTGGTGACGCTTTGCTGCAGCCAACTAACCGAGGAATCGGTCGGCGAGCCGCCGGTGTCGCCGGTCCCGAAGTAGCGGTAATCAATGTAGAGGCCCGTCGCGGCGAAGCTGTCGTTGATGCGCGCCAGGGTGTCAGTGTCGTTGGCCAGGTTCTCGCCAATGGTCGCGGTGTAGCTCCCGGGCTGCAAGACGGCTACCACCGACGCCCCGTCCGGCCCAACCCACCGGCCGAGGTTGTGGAATGGAATGGGCACCGCCGAGCCCCAGGTCAGCTTCTGCGAGGAGAAACCCTTGAGGCCGCAATGGGCGGCCACCGACGGCAGCGCATAGCCGAACCCGAAGCAGTCGGGCACGAAGATGTCGGTGCTGGTCTTGCCGAACTCCTGTTTCCAGAACCCGTTGCCGTACAGGATGTGGCGCATTAGCGACTCCGGCGATGGCACATTCACGTCCCCGGCATCCACCGCCGACCCAGCCACGCGCCAGCGGCCCTGGGCGACGTAGTTCGTCAAGGTGGCGTACCAGCCAGGGTAGTATTCCTTGGCCAGCTTGTAACGGAACGAGCCTTCGAAGCTGAACACGTAGTCCGGGTACTTCTCGAAGAGCTTGAAGTTGTTGGTGAGCGTGCGGGGGATGTAGGAGTTGATCGTGTCCTGAATGGTCCAGTTCCATTGCGTGTCGAGGTGCGCGGTACCCACTTCGTAAAGGATCTTGTCACGCGTGGGGTCGAGCGCAAGGGCGGCCCCGGCGGCCAGCAGCCAAGCTGTCAAGGTGCCTGCCGCGGCGAGGTTTAAGCCAGAAGTCTTCATAGGAGGACGCTTGTTGCCGGCGCTGCACATGAATCCCAGACTACGCCCTCTCTGCCTGAATCGGTAGCCTTTTGTGCTCAGATCCAGCTCGCGTCTGAACCATCTTCGTTTCACTCATACTGCACTTGTATTGCTGAGAATAGATCGGGCCGCAGCGAGGTGCTGCCTGCCCCAGCGGATTCCATCTTCATTCACCCTGCATAGGTCCACAAAATACGTCACAGGGATTACAGGGCCACGGATTCAGCATTCTACCTTCCATAGTCCGCCCTTGACGGGCGTGACCGCATATCTGGTAGTCGAGTCTGGCGTGCCTTCAATCAGGCAGCCGCGGAGACGCCGAGGAGGTCGCAGCGGACGATGGTGCCTTCGGGCATTTCGGTGCGCCGGGAGGCGGTCCAGAGGCGGACGGCTTCCTCGGCGCGGGATTGGGCCTCTGCCGGGACGGCGGGCGAGGATTGCGCGGGCAGGTATTGGCCGGTTTCCAGCCGCTCGGCATCGTAGCCGGATTCGTCCACCGGGGCGTCGCCGTTCACCGCGACGCGGATGACAATGGAGGATGAGCCCTGGTCGGCGCGGTCCCATGTGACGCGGTAGCGGGCCTCGACTACGCCGTGCTTCACGCCGTTGGCGGCCAGGCAGGTGGCGTCGCCACTAAAGGGGGCGTTCTGGAGGTAGCCGAGCAGGGCATCAATGAACGGGTGACCGATGCCGAACAGCTCGCACTTCTTTTTCCGCATGGAAAGCTCGCGGTCGAAGGTGACGTTTTCATATTTCGGCGCGACCTGAGGGAAGGACTTAAGACAGTCGGGGGTGATGACCTGCCAAAGCTCGCCGGTGGGCATCATGCTGCCGCCGAGCCGGATCACGGCTTCGCGACACCAAGCGCCGAGCTGCTGGAGGTTGAACCGGCCCGAGATGCGCTTGTAGTGCTCCAGATTGAAATGGGTGAGGTCCTGGGAGAGCTGCATGAGGGCGACGCGAGCATCCTGGGCCTGCTGCATCATTTCCTCAAGCTGCCGGGCGGTGCGCTTGTAGTCCTTGTCTATCAGGGCCTGCTTGAAGAGCTGCTGGTAGTTGGGGTTGGAGCCGAGGTAGCCCAGGATCTCAAGGCGGAAGTCCTCCATTGGCTCGCGGGTTTCCGGGTCGTATTTCCCGATGGCCTTGGCGATGGCTTGGAGTTTCTCGGTGAGCAGCGCATAGATGCGCTCTTCGACGGTGTCTCGGCCGATGAGGTTGTAAACCTGGGAGACTTCCTTCTGGCCAAAGCGGTGGATGCGGCCGATGCGCTGCTCGACGGCCATTGGGTTCCATGGGAGGTCGTAATTGAAAAGGACACGGGCGCACTGAAGGTTGATACCCTCGCCGCCGGCGGAGGTGGAGACCAGGAACTTGGCGCCCTCTTCATCCCAGAAGCGCTCGGCGGCCTCAATCTTGTCCTCCAGGGGACCACCTTTGATGGTAGCGAGCCTTTCCTCACCGAAAACCTTCGCCAGTTCGATGCGCAGGAACTCCAGGGTTTCGCGGTATTGGGTGAAGATGATGAAGCGCTCGCCCTCGTTCTCGCGGCGCAGGTCGGAGATGACGGAGAGGAGGCGGTCGAACTTGCGGTCGGTGGCTTCGGGCACGAGGCCAATAAGCTCGCGGACCCGGGAGGATTCATCGGGGATTTCAGCGTCGGCATAGACGCCCTCGTCGCCTTCTTCGTCGGCGTCGAGCGACCATTCGGTGGTTTCCTCCATGTCGGTCAGCTTGCGGACGAGGCGCTGGCGGACCTGGGCAATGTGGGTGTCGGCCTCGGCATCGTTGATCGCGGTGCCGCCGGTGAGATTGATCTCCCGGGCGAGCAGGCGCATTTCGTCCTGGAGGCGAACGATGCGGCTGGCCAGGTCGGGGTCGAAGTTGGTCTTCCGCCGCTTTTCGATTTCGATCTGCTCGCGAACGAGCAGGACGAGGAGACGGCGCCGCAGGGCCTGTTTGATGGCGCGCGGGCTGGAAGACATCATCTTCTGGAACGCAGTCATGACGAAGCCGATAGCACGCTGGGCGGTGGTGGTGCGGCCACTGCGGAAGAGGCCGGCGGCCTCGTAACCGGTTTTCAGGTAGTCGGTGAGCTGTTCGTAGAACCGCTGCTCGCGGAGGGCCGGCTCGAAGCTTTCGGTATGGACCTGGCGGCGAACGAACAGCGGCTTGCCGCGAGCATCCACGACCTCGCGCTTGGTGCGGCGGACCATGACGCGATTAAGCAGGCTGCGGTGGCTGAGCATGCCTTCGGGTGAATCGAACAGGCTCTTGTCGAGCAGGTTGATGAGGGACCAGAACTGGAAGTTGTCGCCCTGATGGGGGGTGGCAGAGAGGAAAAGCAGGTCGCGGGTGTGGCCCTGGAGACCTTCGAGCAGGCGGTAATTCATGGTGACCTGCTGCTTCTTGCCGTAGCGGATGCGGCTGACGTGGTGAGCTTCGTCCACGATGACCAGATCGAAGCGGGGGGCGTTCAGGATGCGCTCCATGCGGACCGGGCGCTTGACCGTATCAATGGAGGCGATGACGCGGTTATGGTTTTCCCAGCTCGACGGGGCGAAGTCATTGAAGTCAATGCCGAGAACCTCGAATTCAAGGCGGAAGCAGCCGCGGAGTTCGTTCTGCCAGTTCTTGATAAGGCCGGCAGGGCAGATTATCAGGACGCGGATGGCCTCACCGCGGGCGATGAGCTCGCGGATGATCATGCCGGTCTCGATGGTCTTGCCGAGGCCGACTTCGTCGGCGATGAGAAGGCGGCGGCGGTTCATCTTGATCACGTCGTGCGTGAGCAGGATCTGGTGGGGGAGAAGCTGGGTGCGGGAGTTGGTCAGCTCGCCGCCGGTATTGCCGAGCGGGAATTGCCAGGCGAGCTGGCGCAGGAGGAAGTCTTTGGGGTTGTCGAACTGACCGGCGCGGAGTTTATCCCAGGGCGAACTGGCCTTTTCGAGGCGGGAGAGCGGGAGGGTTTCGAGGCGTCGGCCGGTCCGGCTTTCAAAGACGACATCAGCGACGTAGAGGCCGCCCGTTTCGGAGACACGAAGGACTTCACCAATGCCCAGCTCGTAGCGGCCGGAGACCCGGACGCGATCGTTGGGATTGAGTGAGGGCTGCGGTGAAGTCATGAAAGGTTTTCTCCGTAGAGATAGGTGCGGTGGCCAGCTACGGTGTCGAAGGAGGGGTTGCAGCCAAACAGACGCCAAAGCGGAATGCGTTTGCCGGCGTAGAGCGCGAACAGGTGATTGCCAGCACCGAGGACGAGCTGGTGACGGATGGGGACATGGATCGCGGCCATGTTGCTGACCTCGTTGGAGACGGCACGGAGGCGGCGATGGATCTTGGCCAGCTCGGGCCAGTCGCGGGTTTCATTAGGGTCTTCGAGCTGGCCCATGTTGACCAGAAGTTCGTCCAGGCCGATGAGGCAGATGCCGGGGGAGCGGCGGTCATAGGGAAACGGGTCCTGCTCCAGGGCGCGGATAAGGTCGAACAGGCCGAGGCGCGTCGGGTTGGGGCGCACTTTGCCGGGCTGGTCACCGGACCAGTCGT
Organism: uncultured Verrucomicrobiota bacterium; assembly: GCA_964625855.1. GTDB lineage: Bacteria > Verrucomicrobiota > Verrucomicrobiia > Limisphaerales > UBA8199 > JAPLUA01. Next base: position 119,894 of record CAZVFC010000011.1, read on the forward strand.
AGGCTTCGTCGGGGAGTATGAGATAGCCGGGCATGGCGCAAAATGGATTATTGGATTGGTGGAGTGATGGATTGTTGGGCCGATGGGGCTTGGGCGAAGAGGTCGCTGTAGAACGGAAGGAGTTTCTCCGCGGGTTTGTTCCAACGGTCTGGATCGCGCTGTTGAATGTACTGCAGGGCAGCGCGCACCTGTTCCCGTTGGCCGCGAAAGCGCTCCACCAAGTGATCGAGGCGCTCGCCCTGCTCGGCGTTGGCGGCGAGGAGGTGGACCACGTCCACCAGGGCGGGGCCGAACACAACCGGGGTGTTGTCAACGGGGTCGAGCAAGGTCAGTTGCTCGGCGGCTGAACCGGCGCCTTTCAGCGCCTGTTGAAGGGTGCCGAGGCGCTCCATGGGGGTCAGGACTTCGTACGTGCGGCCGCCCTTGAGCCTCCCCTTGCGGAGCAGCGGTGGCGTGTGGCCGGTCAGGTCGCTGGTTTCGACTATGCCGCGCGTGAGCTTGCTGATGCTGTCCACAGAGACCTCGCGCTTATCACAGAGGGCCAGGAGCCAGACTTGACTGAGGGCGTCCACGGTTTCGAGCTCACTCGGGAGCGGGGTTTCCTTGCTGATGATTTGCTCAACCATCATGCGGATGTCCTGGAGCGCAGCGCGGAGCGGGAAGGGTTTGCCATCCCAGTCGATCACAGCGCCGTAATGGCGCGAGTAGATCTCAAGGCACTTGCCGATGAGAACCATCCTGACATCGGGGGGTGACAACGGCTGCCCGCCATAGCGACCGGCCTCAATGCGGGCGATTTCCTCTTTCGCCAAGGCGCGAACCTGTTGCCGCAGGCCCGCCCAGCTACGCTTTTGGCGAGTATCTTCGGGCCTACGCTTGCGGCAAACATGGATCAGGTCGTACGAGATGGCGTCCTTGTCCATGAGGTGCAGGGAGGACTCACCCTCGGAGTGTATCGGGTAGATGGCTTCGACGTGAAAGCCGGCTTCCAGCACCGCGTCAAGCAGGGCTTGCCAAGCGGAGTCTTCGGCATGGTGGAAGGTAAAGGCGAGAATGCCGTCGTCCATAAGAACGCGGTTGCTCTCCCGGAAGACCAGCATGAGGTCATGGCTGAATTCGATGTCGGTCTTACCACGGGACTTGTTCTTTACAACTTCATCCTCGGTGGGGACGCGTTCGGGCAGGAACTGTGGGTAGTAGGCCATGAGGCCGAGGCGTAGCCAGACATAGTAGAACTGAGCTAACTCAGCGTAATTGACATTGTCGGAGTACGGCGGGTCGGTGATGACGAAGTTGGTGGACGCGTCAGGGATAGCGTTCTGCAGTTCCTTGCTGGATTGTGCTAGGAGACGGACGGGTTGGCTGCGTCCGGCTCTGTATAGTGGATCGGATGCCTTTTCTGTCCGAAGGCGCTTCCCGTTCTCCCGGGTATAGATCACATCGGTAGTGCTTGCAGCAAAGGCAAGACCGCTGCGGGATTGCCAGTAGCGGCGTATAAAACTACCCATACCGCCTGCGGAAAGACCCCAGACGTTCTGTTCGCAAACAGTGAGTTTGGGTTGAAAGTCGTGGCGAGCGAATACGCCCTGGACGGTCTGCCCGCCGGCTGAGTCTCGGGACGCCATGTAGCGTGAGAAGAGGTTGTTCGTGTCCGTTGTTCCAGAGAGGCAGAGGATGAGCTGTTCGCGCTCTCGCGGGTTCTCCTCGCACATAACTCCTGCCAGGATGGTTGAGAGCGCGAGCAGTTGACGTGGGTTAAACATCTGGTGCCACTCTTGGTAGTGGTGTTCGTGGAGCCTGTCGGTTTCCTGGCCGGTTGGGATATCGCTCTTTGGGTAAGGCAGGGTCTGGCGGTTGCCGCTCCAGGAATTCTCTGCGCCCTGATAGGTTGCTTGGTCAGCCGGCGCGAAGCGGGTGAAGAATTTACCACTTTGCTTCCAGACCAGGTTATGGGTTGGCGGAACGAATGGCCCGGTGTAGGAGGTGTCGGACTGAGCGACCTCTTCGTCGCCGCCTTCGTCGGGTTCGTCCGAGGACTCGAAGAGGTCGCCATTCGCGCCGGGGCCTTTGGCAGGATCGTTTGCGGGATCGGTGCTCGGGGCGTGGGCTAGGATGCCGTAGGCGTGCATCGGCAGGGGGTGGTCCTGAGGCAGGGAGCGGATAGATTCTATGATTGCGTCGTTATTGCCGCAGTGTGGGCAGAGGAAACGGCCCTTTTCGGGGACGTTGGCTTTGTGGGGGTTATAGCTATGGCCTGACGGGCTTGTTATGGTGGTACCCTCGGGCAGCTCGCCGCGCCATTGGAACACCTCCTCGGTCTTGGGACATAGGAGAACCGTCAGGGGGACCTTCTTGCGCCTCTTCTTCTTTGAAGCGAGTCGGGGTTTGACGATTTGCTGGCAGTGGGGACAGCAGGCTTCGCCCTTGGCGAGCGTACCCCAGGCAGGCGTGGATTGGCCGCCGGTTGGCTTGCCCTGGCAGATGAAAATGCCGCCGTCTTCGTGCGCGTAGGTCCAGCGGGTATTGGTGCGGCCGGCCCCAGCGGAGAAGCCTGAGCTATGAAACATGAGATGCGGGTCGGCGACGAGGGTGGCGGGCTCTGTCTCCCAGTCGAACTGCTTGTGGCAATGCGGGCAAGTGCAGTCGGGATAGTAGCGGACGCTTGGGCTCTTCGCGGCCACGATGTAGTCAGCGAAGAGCGGGACCTGTTTGCGGCAGATCGGGTTGGTGCAAATGGCGGACTTGACCCAGAAGTTGTAAATGATGTTCGACTGGGGGAGGCCGCAGACTTCCTCGGAGGTCCAGGGCGCTGCCGTCTTGTAGAGGTCTAGGAGGGTTTGGCGGAGCGGTTTGCCCGACCAGGACACTTTGCGGTTGGCCAGGCGATTGAATGCTGCGTCGAGGTCCTGGAGCGAAAGCGGTTCGACCTCGGTCTTGACAATGAACCAGGCGACTGGGTTCAGGTCGATACCTGTGGTGTCGCAGCCCAGGCGCAGCGCCTCAACGACTGGCGTGCCGCCGCCCATGAAGACGTCGGTGATGGTCTTTCCCTGGGTGTCGGGGTCGTTGGCGTGGTCCTTGTAGAACTCGGCCATGATGTTTGTGCCGGCGGGTTTGAGGGCAGCCAGGAGGATGGCGCGGAATACGCAAGAGGAGCGGCGGGCGAACCACTTGTGCATCTGGTAAATCGGTTTGAACGCGGTGCGCTCGGGGGCGGCGAGTGCGTTGACTTCGGCAATCGGGAAATCGTCTTCGATGGCGCGTTTCATTAGGGTGTCGGTTAGCGTCTTCTGTAGGCCCATTCGACTGGAGGCGGCGGCGCGGCCTGTTGGCGCCGAGCGTGCTGTTGCGTGACCCATTCGTGGTGGCGTGCACGGAGCTTTGTAATGAACTCGGGGTCCGCAGTTACCTGGTCAACGATCCATTGGATGGCCGCCTCACTGTATTGGCCGGAACCGGTTTTGGGTTTGTAGCGGTAGGCCTTGTTGGCATCAATCTGGTAAAGCCTGCGTATGCCCAGGAGGTCGTATTTCGAGATTTGGGCCTGGTTGGCCAGCCGCCGGTTCACTTCGGCCACAACCTCCTGGAGGGTGTAAGGATGCGTCTTATTCGGGTCCATGAGGACCACACCGGTGGCGTCAGCGTCGGCGACGAGGCGGACGCGGTCTATGGTGCCTTCGGATGGGGCCTGGATAGGCAGGCCGACAGAGACGACGGCGCCGGCGGGCGCTTCAACAACCTGGCGGATGCCGCTTAGCCATGACTTCTTGACGCGATCGAGCTCTCGCTCGACAAAGGCGCGGAGATCGTCGGTGGTGCCGGGTTCGCTTTTGGCGCCGTGCCGGAAATAGACGCTGCCCTGGCGGAAGGCGAACCGTTCTTGGCCGGTGGCATTGATGTATTGGCCGTCAGTGGTGAAGACAATGGGGGCGGGACTGGCGGTGATGCGGATGCTGGCGAGCTGGGCCGCCCCGCGCGTTACCGGGAGTAACGTGATGCCGCCAACGTTGAGTCCGGTGTGCTTGCGGAGTTTATCGCTGATGCGTGAGACGTCGTAATCGAGGATGGGTGCTACGTCCGTTCCGGTAGGATTGCCGGAATCGTCCAGACCGAACAGGATGATGCCGCCGCCGGAATTGGCCATAGCGACGATGTCCTTCAGGACCTCCAGCCACTCGCCCTTGCTGTCAACGTCGAGGCCGGCCTTGAAATCTACGGCGGCGGATTCGCATACAGCGTCGAGCTGAGCGCGGAGGTGCCGGTCTAGGTCGGGGGCGGGCATGGCTGGATGGGTCAGGCGAGGACTTTGTGGCCGAACGGCGTGGAGCCCAGATGGATCGCGGGCGGTTGTTTCTGGTCGGAGTTGCGATCAATCAGGAGGAGAAAATCGGCGATGTGCAGTGCAATTACGCCTTCGGTCTTCGCCGGGGCGGTTGAATCCACAATGACGCGCCCGACGCACTTCCTGTCTTTCTTATCGGGGTGGTTGAGCAGGGGGGAGGAGCTGGCTTCCGTGACCCAGATGTACTTCGGGTAGTCCAATTGCAGGAGCTCGGTGCCGACTTTGGCGTCGAACCTGCCTGCTGCCATGTCCTGGCGAAGTGAGGCCTGGAAATCAACCGACAATTGCAGGAAAGTGCGGTACTCCATGGCGCCGAGAGATCCAGCCAGGGCAGGGTTGTTCTTGGAGATAAAGTCCCGGTATTTGATGGGTGTCGGGCCTGGCATCTCCTTATCAAGGAGTTGGTCGATGCATTCACGGGCCATAACTTCAGCTTCCTCGCCTCGGAGCGTGACCTCGTGAGGGAGGACAGGTATGACGGTAATGACCTCGAGGAAAGAATAGTCCCCGGTGATTGGTTTGAGGAGCGGCATTTCACGGTAGGGCCCCCTGTTGTCGTTGTTTACGAAGAAGGCGGGGATTCGTTGTATGGCGATCGAGGCTTTGGCCGAGGGGTCGTAGCTGTGGCCGATGGCCACCAGGGCATGGTCCTGGGTGCCTATAATGACCGGCAGGCTGCTTTCAATGTAGCGGTAGGCAATGTCGGCAAGTTTGGCTGTGACCTGAAGGAAGCGTTGTATTGCTTTTTCCGCGTCTGAGGCGTTCGGGTCAACGGGGAACGCCTTTTCGACGTGCTCGGAGCAGTCGCCGAGGAAGTCGCGGGAGTAGGCCAGGGCGGCGATGCCCATACCCTTAAGAGCGTCGAGTATTTGCCATGAATTGAGCCCGCGGTCTGCCGGGAGAGGGCGGCCCAGGGCAATGCTGGCTTTGGCTAGTTGGTTGATTTCGGACGGAAGGTACTCCCGGTAGCCAAACTTGCGGCTCATGTAGCGGGCCAGCATCCAGAGGGAGGCCTGGGCGCAGGCTCCGACCTGGGTATCCTGCTGGATGAACGGCATGCCGTTAACCTTGAACTTCTCCCCAAGGATGTGAGTGTGGCAGTCAACGGTACAATGGAAGAATTGGCGGTGGTCGTCCGTCACAGCGGGGCGGAGCACGGTCCTACCCACGCGCTGAAGGTCGGTGGGGCGCAGAACGAGGTAGCCAAGGTAGCTGTTGGCGTATTTGCCGAAGTCAGTGGTGGTGTCTGGCGGAATGACGCAGGAAAAAAAGTGCAGGCGAACGCAACGGGGGCTGTATTGCTTGAAGGCCCTGCAGTAGAACGCGGCGTATTCATCCTGGTAGTCCTTGTCCACGTACCGCGGTTCGGTGACAACGGTCTTGCACTCGTAGGGTGGTTTGGCCAATGAGTCCAAAATGGCGTTGAACGGATCGAGATTGCCCCGGAATGGCTTGGTGGAGTCGAGCAGGGCTTTCTGGTCGAAGCTGGCAATTTGGAACGTTTTCTTCATAGGGAAAAAAAAGTGACCGAGCTTTCGGCTCGGTCACGCTGAGCTTTTAAAGGAGTGTCAGTGGGGGTTACATGAACACGTGCTGTGGAGCGGCCTCCAAGGACTTGACGCGTGCCTTTTCGTAGGCGTCGATCTGTGGCGCAGTGCGCTCGGTGACCCCGTTCCAGAAGGCGTCCCAATCGGTTTCTTTTATGAAACGATCGACAGCCTCGGCGGCTTCCGGAGACAGGTGCAGGGTCGTCTGCTGAGCTTCCGGTGGAATGGTGATGGTTTCTGGCATGGTGCCTTTCATTTCGTTTCGGTGAATTTACACAGTAAATTCGAGCCGGGACATTATCTGTATATCGGAACGGTGCAAGCCCTAAAAAACGGATTTCTGTGCCCTGGCACAGTGACCCACCTGATTCCTTGCGGCTAAGGTAGCAGCGCGTGGGATTCTGACAAGGTAGGTGAACACCTCCCCTGCGTCGGTTGCGCCGGTTCTGCCCATGCTGCTTATAGCTGCCATTAGTGGAAACCAGGTTACGCGAACTGGATATGTTTTTACACCATATCGTTAAACACGCAAGCGGAAATCGCTTTCCGGCGTGCCGGGTATTACGGACGGCATTACAGCAGGTTATGCACCAGAGGGGGGATTTCGCACGGCAATGGGTGCGGGCCGTGCCCCGGGTGTCCTGTTTTGGGACACAGCCGGTGTTGAGTGGGCGCTTGTTCACGGTTGGATATCCTCGGGTTTGTATATGATGACGGCGGTGACGTTGTCAAAGGACTTGTCAGCGGTGGCGATGTCCTTAATGCCGTGCCGGCGGGCGATCGCCAAGTTGAGGGAGTCGTTGGTCAGGAGGCCATGTTGTTTTTGGAGCTCGAGGGCAATGAGAATGTCCTGGGCGTGCGATTCAGCCACCACAAGCGAGCTGTCGAGCAGGTCCCTGACGCTCTCGGCACAGGCGGTCAACTGGCGGACGAGTTCAGGCCGCTCGGACAGGGTGCGGGCTGGATTGGAGCCGACGAGGCGGTGGCCCTGGGCTTCCTGGATCATGCAGCGATGGGTGAACTCGGCAAGGGTGGGCAGGGTGATGACGCCGTTGACGGCGCCCTGCTCGCAGCGCGCAAGCAACTGGCGGCACTGGGGGGAGCGGCGGTTGCGCGCGTAGAGGAGCACGTTGGTGTCAATGAGCACGGTGCTGCCGTTGACGATGTCTTGCAGGTTCATTGCTCGAAGAAGTCGAGTTCCATGGATTCGCGGAATTGCTCGTTGGTGAGATTGAAGTCGGGCGCGTTGAGAAAGCGAGTGAGCCCTGAGCGCAGGGGGCTTTTGCGCTTGGCGCGTTGCACGTAATCATTCAGGGCGATCTGAACGACATCGGCGATCCGGCGGCGTTCCTGGGAAGCCAGCACTTTTACGTCATTGTAGAGGGTGTCGTCTATGATTGTACCAATTTTGCGTTTCATAAGAACGAATTTCCTATCAGCGGGGTTCGAGTTCTATCCAGGGCACAAGGACTTCCATGAGCGAGAAGCCGCCGTGCTGGTAAAGCTTGCGGGAGCTGGGGCCGGTGGGCCGGGTGCGCAGACGGCCACGCAGCATGGCATAACGGGTCTGCGGGAGTAGCTGGAGGTCGGGATGCCAAGCCGGCATGTGGTCGTGGGGGGTGAATTCCCTGAAGCGGGCCTGGCCGAGGATTTCCATGGCGTCGGAGGAGCGGTTGGCTTCGAGGGAGGCGCCGAGGAAGATGTAGCCGTGATCGCTGGTGATGACGGTCGGGACGCCGCGGGGAATGGCCTGAGTGGTGCATTGCCATACGGTTGGGAGGTAGTCGCGGTGGATGGTGGCGAAGAGGGCCTCGGTGCGGGCGTTGTCGTCGGCGAAAAGGCGGTCGGGATAGGTGGACCAGAGGAGGAGGTTTTTCTCGGCGGGCAGGGTGTAGCGGCTATTCGGATGTTCGAAGTAGAACGCTTCGGTATTTTTCTGCGCGAGCTCGGTGCGGCCCCGGAGCTGGGAAGGGCCGATGCGGGTGCCAATGACGCGCTCATTCACGTAGTTGATGGTCTCCGAGGGAAGGCAGGTGGCGGCGGGCTGGGCGGATTTCACGGTCAGGCCTGAGGACTCGGCGAGTTGGAGGATGAGCGGGAGTTCCCGGAGGGAGAGGCCGTCGAGGATCACCGCGGCGCGGGGAAACGGGGGATGATGGATGGTGGATGATGGATGATGGATGGCGGACGGCGCGTCGTGGATGCTGGATGTTGGCGCTGCCGGATTGGTGGATTGATGGATTGGTGGACTGGTGGATTGGTAAACGGGGAGCAACGGGCGGTCCAGGCCGAGCCAGGAGCTGACGGTCGGGGCGCGTTGGGAGTCGGCCTGGAGTTCATCCCAGACCTGGGTGGCGCCGGTGGAGATGAGCTCTTCGAGACGGGCGACCTCGGCCTCGCCGGTCCGGAGGAATTGGTCGGAGTCGAGGCGGAGATAGCGTTCCTTGGTCCAGATGCTGTTCAGCAGCCAGGATTTAATGGCCGGCAGGCGCTCGCCCGGAGCGAACAGGTCGGCGTGGTTGAAGGGTATATTTGGTATGGCTGGCATGGAGCGGTGGAGTGCTGGAGTTATGGGGCGGTGATTTCCAACCCGAGGGTGACCCGGCAGGAGCCGGGCGAGAAGTCCGGCAGGCGTTCGACCATTTCCTCGACCTGCGCCTTGGCAAATGGGCCCGCAAACTCGAGGGAAGCTTCGCCAGAGAATTTGCCCGGACCGGAGAGGGAACCGCGGACAAACGATGGCAGCGTGCTGACCTCGGTCGTGCGCTCGTTGTAAGTGAGAGCGAAGCGGACGGACAGGATACGGCGGTCCTGGTAACCGTTGAGGAGGCTGGCCACTTGCTGGCGGACTTCAAGCCGGGTAGGGAGAAATGTGGTCGAGACCGTCTGGATCGCTGGCTGGGCCTCGGCGGTTGTGGTCGTGGTGGTGACGGTTGTGGTTTGCTGCGTGGTGGTGGTGCGTGCCGTCGCTCCGCCGGAGGTCGTTGGGGTGGTGGAAGACGCCGGGGCGACCTCGAAGGGCTCGCTGATGACTGCGTCGGCAAGCTGGTCGGGATTGAGGCGCGGGCGGCGACCACAGGCATTGTCGGCGGGGTGTTTGAGGCCAATGACGGTACCAAGTTCGGTCAGGGCGTGAATGGCCTCCTGGAAGATGTTTTGGGACATCAGGATCGGGAACCCGGGGGTGCTGCGGTATTCATTTTCGACCTGGCTCACCTTCTTACCGATGATGTCGGCGACGCGGGCGCTGAGGTGGTCCTGCAGGAGCGGCGCGGGGTAGAGGGTGCGGGTCAGGTGCGTGGTGATCTGCTCGCGGGTGGCAGCGGCGGGCAGATTCTCACGCTGGAAATCAGATTCGGCCGGAGAGGCGCCGAAGGTAATGACGTGGACGTGGACGAAGTTGGTCTTCTTGAGGTAGTCCACGGCGTAGCGGCGCTCGTCGTTACCGATGCGAGAGAATTCGGTGCTCTTGGCGGCGTCGCCGGCGTTGCGGGCGAGGTAGTCGGCCGCGAGCCAGTTCTTGCCGTATTTAAGGAGGTCGGCGTTGTTGCGGAGATCCACGCGGTCGTCGCGCGGTTCGGCCAGCACGACGGTATTGCGTTTCTTGAGGCCGAAGTAAAAGCCGTGAATTTCCTCGGGCTTGAGGCGGCGGGGCGCGACGACGACGCGGATGCCGCTCTGGATGCCGGCGTTAAGGGTGGCCTGCGTCGTGGCAGGGTCGGAGAAAACGACTACTTCGGGGTCGCGAAGCACGTCGTTGGCCCACCAACTGGTGACTTTTTCCCAGGCTTCCTCGTCTGAGACGGAGATGGCGCGGAGATTGACCTTGGAATGGGCGTTCTCCTTGGTGTCGAAGAAGAGGCTGCCCGCCCGCTCGTGGAAGAAGGAGCCGAGCTTCTTGAAGTTGGTCAGGGAGATGCCGAAGGCGTTGTAGTCGGAGCCGGGGGAGATGACCTGGCGGGCCAGCTCGTCCTCGGTGGCGCCGGGCTGCTTGGGCGATGGCGCGAGGCTGGCTAGCAGGGTAGCGGAGGCGATCTGGTCGGCGAAGTCGTTGGTCCGCAGCTCTCGCAAGTTGGATTCAGCGCAGGTGATCAGGTTCTGGGACGGGTCGAGGTCGGCCAGCCAGGTGCGCATTTCCTGGTCGAGGAGGCTGGCATCGGCCAGCGTGATCAGGTGGGTGACGTTGCAGCGGGCGCGAACGAGCGCGGCGAGAAAACCGAGCGAGCCACGGGTGCCCTGGAAGCCGCCTTTGGACCGGATACGGACCAACGCGACGTCGAGAAGCTCGGGCGTGAACGGGAAGGTGTCGCGCAGGGTTTCCGGGTAGTCGCGGGGGATATCAATACCGAAGCGCCGCCAGGTGTTGAGATAACTGTTGATGATGGCATCAATTTCGGAGGAGGGCGTAGCAGGTGATTTCTTGAAGAGCCGATGGAACAGGACTTTCCGGCGGTCGGTGGAATCCTGGAAGCGGAGTTCGACGCGCTGGCCGCGCTTGAGGGTCATGCCAGGTTCGAGGTTGCCGTCATAAACCGAGGCAATCAGAGCGATGTTGGAGCCGGCACGGTTCGACTCCTCGGAGAGCATTTGGAGGAAGTTGATATTCTTCTGGCGGAGGGCGTCGTTGCTGATGGCGCGGACACCGCTCTCCAGCTCGTCGAAGATGATGACCAGTCTCTTGCCGTCCAGGGCGGCGCGCAGTTGGTTGATGTTGGGTGGCTGGTCGCTGGGGAAGGAAGCGCCGATTTCCTGGCCGATGACGGCCCATAGCGAGTCGAGCGGGAAATCGGTGAACTTGCGCGACAGGACGCGGGTGCCCGGTGGCGGGGTGAATGCGAGGGTGTTCTCCGCAAGCCAGTCCTGGCAGTCGGCCGGCGAGGAGACCAGGTGCAGCGGGATGACAAGGTCGTGGGACTTGCCGACACCCTTGGGACCTTCAGCCAGGAACAGGCCGGTCTCTGCCTCGGTCGAGTTGAGGCGCTTGTTGAGGCGCTCAACTAATCGGCGGATCTCGCCGGAGACATAGGTACATGCCAAGAAGTCGCGGGGGCGCGATTCGAGGGCGCGGCGGCGGGGATCGCTGACTCGTTCGAGATCAATGACGCTTTGAAGGCGTCCGTTCATTACTTCGTCACGAGGTTCAAGTAGCTGCTTTAGCATGGGATCAAATTACATTGCATTTCTACCTGTGTCAAGAAAGCTATATCATTCTCGAATATGATTGTATTGCAAGGCGTGGCGACATGCCGCAATTGGTGCTTGTCTCGATTCGCCCGACCAATTCGGTCGCGTTGTTAAGGACATTACGTGCGGATATAGGTCAAACAACATCACTCCAGAGTTTGTGGCCGGGAAAATGAGTCTGGTGAGAGGGGGAAGAGCGGAGGATTCGGCGGGCATAATCAAGGATCAGCCTGATACCTAAGTTGCTAAAGCCAAGTCAGTTACGCGTTCAGCTTCTGAATAGTCCCCGCTATGGCCGTAGTTGTTTGCACGTCTCCGGTAAGTCGCTTTAAGACAACAATTTACGAAAACGGTGCCTGAAAGTTATCCACGGTGTGTGTCGGGTGAGCATACGGTGAGTATGCGGCGAGTCTCCCTTGAGACTCCGGCTGCCGGCCGTTTCACGTGGTTGTCACACTAAATCGCTTCGTGTCGGGCCCGGAAACGCCTCCCGGCGACGTCACGTCCCTTGCTCTCGGTCAGCCGAGGCAGGGTTTCCGGCGCGGAGCTGCTGCTCGGTGGCGGTTTTCCATTCGTCACTGAGTTCGAGCAGGGTCTTGCCGGTGCAGTCCTTCCACAGGTCGTCGGTGTAACGGCCCTGCCGGCAGGCGGCGTTGAGGCGGGTAATCAGCTCTTGCTTGGGGTCGTGGTGTTGCACCACGTAGTTGAGGAAGTTGGCAGTGATCCGGTAGCTGGCGTCGTGTTTGAGGGCGACGTTGCGGCGCGCGCGGAGCCAGGTGACATCGGCGCCGTGGCTCTGCGGCTCGTATAGGAACCAGCGAATGTAGTCGCAAATCCCCTCGACCAGCCAGCCGGGGGCCGGTCTGTAATCGGGATTGCCGCGGCGGCCGCGGTACTGCTGAACGACGTGCACGACTTCGTGCACCAGAGCGCCGGTGGCCTCGCCGTCCAGTTCGCGTTTGGCCCAGTCGGAGTTGGCGGTGATCCGCGTGCCGGAAGTAGCGGCCACGCCGCGGCCAGGGCGGATACTGACGCTGAACCGCTTCGGGGCCGTGTAACCCTCGCTGGGGAGCATGGCGACGATCTTCGGATACCATGCCGCGAGCACCGGCGCCAACTTCTGCTCGGCCCATTCCTTCAGGTCGGGCGCCGCGGAGGTATCAATGGTGATCTCGCAATGGCCATCGGAGGATTGGATGACCAGGGCGCGAGTGGCGGCCGGGGCGGCTGACCCGGGGTCCGCGGCTTTTGCGGTTACCCCTTTGGCGACGACATCAATCTCGCTGTAGAACGTGTTGCCAAAGGCGTCGTCGGCTTCGGTGCGGGAAATGTCGAACAGCAGATAGCGGTACTTGCCGATGGCCCCTTGCGGATCGGAAATGCTGACGCCGCATTGGCCGCCGCCGCCGCCTTCCTTGGGTCGGGTGTCCACTCGCGCGAGGAGTTTCCAGCCGGAATTTTCCGGATCTGTCCCGCGTTTGGGCCGGGCGTTGAAGTCCGCTCCCCTGCCCTGGCCAGCGTAGAGTTTATAGACCTGCGGGCCGCGGCTGTTGGGATGCCAGGAATAAGTGTTCACCTGCTGAAGCTCCAACTCGCTGCCCAGGTCCACCAGAACCGTCCCGCCGTCGGTGCCGGCGTTGAAGAAGAAGTTCTCGGCCGGTTCATCCGCTTCGGCGGGTACTCTGCCGTCGTGGAGAACGCTCAAGCTGCCGCCGTTATGGTCGGGCTCGCCGTCCGCAATGGAGAATTGGGCCTGGCCCGCGGCATCAGTCCTCGAGGGCGCGGGAACGCTCTTGAAGTTGAAGTCGGCACGGGCGTGCTCGTTGTCGTTGTGTTCGACGAGGACTGTAATTTCGGCCAACGATGCCGTTGCGGCGAGGCAAAGAGCCGAAACGGCGGCGAGGAAGGGTGTGAGCGATCTCATAGAGTGACGGGTGGTGGCGAGGTAGGGCGGAATGGGCGGCCCGGGCGAGGCGGCTTGCCAGCTCCGGGTATATTGGACAGAGCGCCTGGTTTCGCTGCCCGCCACGCCGTTTGTAGTCTGGAAGGGATGCTGCGCGTTCATGGCACGGGTGGCATTCAATAGAGAAAGCCGGGGATACAGCCCCAGCGCGCTTCCGATGGCACTCAAGCGAGTATGCTCCCATACGCGGCGAATCAATTCAAGGTGAAAGGCCTGCGTCAGGGGGATTCTCAACCGGCGTCGAAACAGGGCTGATCCGAGGTTTGGGCGGTTGCAGCCAAGTCAGAGCCTGCGGCCGGTCAGTCGGTCGGTCGGCGGACCAGGCACGTCGGCCTTCGGAACTTGGTGTTCCCTTGGATGGTCGAGGTTGCTACGGCGGCCCTGGGAAGAGCACGACGCGATAAAAGCGCTGAGCATTGGTGCAGAGGTTGTCCAGAGCGGTGACCGTGTTGCTGGTTGGGATGACCGAACTGCCCAGATCGGTCCAGTTGGTGGCATCGAGGGTGGGCTTATACTGCAGCCGATACCGTTGCCCCGGCAGGGTGCTCCAGGTCAGGGCCAGCGTGCAATTCGACCTCACTGTCGAGAGGAACACCGGCGGGTAAACGACCGTCAGGCGCGCGGCGGCGCTGGTTGTTGAACCGAGGGAGTTGGTCAGGCTGACCGAGTAGGTGCCCGAGTCGGCCAAGGAAACGCCGATGAGGGTGAGGCTGCGGTTGTTGGCACCGAATACGTTGCCGCCGTCCACCAGGTTGGTGCCGTTGCGCTTCCACTGATAGAGGAACGGGCGGGCGCCCGTCACCGCTACGCTGAACCGCGCGTTGGCGCCAGCCACGACGGCCTGGCTCGCGGGTGCGGCGGTGATCTGGGGAGAGCACTCGGCGCCAAGGCGAAAGAGGGTGCCACGGTTGGCCCAGCACGGGCCGCCGGCGGTGGTAGTGCCATAGATGTTCCCATCCCTATCCTCCGTCAACGCGGCTTGAGGCTGGGCTCCATCATTGCAGCCATCGAAATAGAGGAGCGTGGCGAACGCCCCGCCGTCGGGAGCCATTCGGAAGGCCGTGCCATAGCCGCCCAGGGTATCCGTGTAGGTGGTGCCATAGAAATTCCCATCTATGCTCTGCATCAGTCCGGCGTGAGGATACAGGCCGTCCTTGAGGGCAACATTGCCGAAGGTGTGCAGGGTAGTCAGGGTGCCGACCGGTGTGATGCGGAATAGAGTGCCATAAAACTGAAAACCGCTCAGAGTGCTGCGCTTGGTCGCGCCATAGAGATTGCAGTCGGAGCCTCGCACCAGGGCGCCTACAGGAGCATAGCCATCGCTGCCGCCGGTAAAGGAATGAAGCAGGGTGAATGCCCCGTTTGTACTAATCCTGAACACCGTGCCGTTTTCATAGGCCCCGCCCTCGGCAGTCAGGCCATAGAAGCTGCCGTCGCAGCCTTGCGCCAGCGCTCCGGCAGGGAACTTGCCATCCGCGCCGTTGAAGCGGTGGAGGTTGGTGAACGTTCCGTTGGGAGCGATCCGGAAGACCGTGCCATAGTCAGACAGGCCGCCAGCGGTCGTGGTGCCGTAGAAGCTCCCATCGGCGCCCCGCAACAACTCACCGGAAGGATAGCCACCGTCGGAATCGCCGCTAAATGAATACAGCGTGGTTAGCGCGCCATCGGCGGTCATGGCGAACACCACACCCGCCCCAATTGTGCCGCCGCGGAATGTGGTGCCATAGAATCGGCCATCCGCGCCTCGGATCGGCGGCGCGGTAGGATTAGCGCCGTTGGTGCCCGTGAAGGAGAGGAGGGTCGTGAACGTGCCATTAGTGGACAAGGTGAAGACCGTGCCCGATAGGCGGGTTCCGCCGGCGTACGTCGTGCCATACAGGAGGCCGTTGGTGCTCTGTGCCAGGCCGTTTGGGAGCCGGCCATCGCCGCCTCCGGTGAACCAGTGCCGCGTGGTCAGGGTGGTGCAAGGCAAAGTCTTGGGGACAAGATCCAAAATGGCTGCCGCGCTGCTCGAACCCGCGGCGTTGGTGACAACAATGGTATAGGTCCCGTTGTCAGCCTCGGACACGTTGCTGATAACCAGTGCCGTGGTGGTCGAGCCCGAGAGGTTGCAGGAATCGCTCAAATTGGCTCCGTTCTTCTGCCACTGGTAGGAGAGCGGTTTGTTGCCATCCGCGGCGACGTTGAAGGAGATGGTGGTGCAGGCTGTGGGCGCCAGGTTCGTCGGTGCGCTGACGATTACGGGCGGGGACGACACCACGGCAAGGAGAGCGTCGGCGCTGTTGGTTGAGCCGGCGGGACTGTTCACCAAGACGGAGTAGGCGCCGGCGTCATTGGCGGTGAGGTTGGTGAGGGTCAGGACGCGGTTGGTGCCGCCAGCGGGCAGGTTCGTGCCGTTCTTCTGCCATTGGTAGCTGAAGGGCCCGCTGCCGGACACTGCGACGCTGAACACCACGTCATCTCCGACGAAGACCGACCGGCTGGCGGGCTGGCTTGTGATCTGGGGCGGGCCACTGAAGCTGAGGCGGAAGATGACGCCGGCGTCACTTGCGCCACCGTTTTGCGTCGAGCCATACAGGCTGCCGTCCGCATCCTCGGTCAAGACCGCCTGGGGATTTGCCCCGGCGTAGCCATCGAACGCAACCAGCGTAGTGAGCGTGCCGCCTGGGGCCATGCGGAACACCGTGCCATCGCCGTAGTCGCCGCCATAGGCGGTCGTGCCATAGAAGTTGCCGTCGGTGGCCAGGAGCAGCGCCGCCGCCGGGTAGCTGCCATCGCCGCCGCCTCCAAAGGAATACAGAGTGGTAACCACACCCGCCGGGCTCATGCGGAATACCGTGCCGTTGCTGTATGCTCCGCCGGCGGTGGTCGTGCCGTAGAAATTCCCGGCAGGGTCCTGCACCAACTCAGCCAATGGAAAGGCCCCGTTGGTGCTATTGAAAGACGCCAGGCTCCTGAGCGCGCCGCTGGCAGTGATTTGGAAGACGGTGCCATACCCGTTGGCGCCGCCCTTGTAAGTGGTGCCGTAAAAATGGCCGTCGGTTCCGCGAAGCAGGCCGGCTGCCAGGTGACCGCCCTCGGGACCGTTGCTGAAGGAGTAAAGGGTGGTGAGGACACCGTTAGCGGACATCCTAAACGCCGTCCCACGTCCTCCTGCTCCGCCCTGGTAAGTGGTGCCGTAGAAATTGCCGTCCAGGCCGAGAGTCAGTCCGGAGTACGGCAGATCGCCAACGGGGATGTCCAGCGAAACCAACGTCGTCAGGACGCCATTCGGTGTCGTTCTGAATATCGTGCCGTTGTCGGAGGCCCCGCCCTGGTAGGTCGTCCCGTAGAAATCGCCATCCGGACCTTGTATGGGCGCGGCAAAAGGCGTGGCCCCATCGTCGCCGCCTGTGAATGAGTAAAGGGGCGCAACGCCCCCGCCGGGAGCGAGGTGGAAAACGGTGCCTGCGAAGTTAGTCCCGCCGCTTTGTGTCGTGCCGTAGAAGCCGCCATTGTCAGCTCGGGCCATCGCATTCGGGTTGGCCCCGTCCTCGCCGCCCGTGAAGGAATAAACGGTGGTCAAGATAGTACCCGGCGCGGTGATGGATATCACCGTCAGCACCGCGTCGGAACTGGTCGCCACGCCCTCAGCGTTAGTCACGATCACGGAATAGGTAGCCGCGTCGGTCAAAGCAGCGCTGTGGATGGTAAGATAGGCGGAGACCGCGCCAGAGATGTTGCCGCCATCACTCAGGGGGCTGCCGTTTCGTTGCCAACGATAGGACAGGGGCTGGTAGCCGGCCGCCTCGACCTTGAAAGCAGCCGTTTCCCCCGCCAGCACAGTCTGGTCGTCAGGCTGCGCAGTAATGACCGGTCTCCACGAAAAGACTTCCAGGACCGCCTGTGAGCTGGAGACCGAGCCGGCGGCGTTACTCACGATGACCGAGTAGGTCCCGGCCTCCGCTGGCGTTGCGCCGTTGATAACCAGCGTGCTCGAAGTGGAGCCCAAAACCTTGCCGCTGTCGGTCAGATTGGTCACGGAAATCCCGTTGTCGTATTGCC
The DNA here is from genome assembly GCA_964625855.1 of uncultured Verrucomicrobiota bacterium. Classification (GTDB taxonomy): domain Bacteria; phylum Verrucomicrobiota; class Verrucomicrobiia; order Limisphaerales; family UBA8199; genus JAPLUA01. The sequence continues at coordinate 136,974 of CAZVFC010000011.1, forward strand.
ATTGGTAGGAGCAAGACGCGGGATTCGAGAGCACCACCGAGAAGACTGCCGTCATGCCCTCGATCAACGTCTGATTGGTAGGCTGCGAAACAACCACCGGCGGGGAGACCACGTCCAGGTTGACCAGGCGGCTCTGGCCGAACCAATCGTTGGCGTGGGTGAGATTCACATTCGTGAACCAGAGGGTGGCGGCGTAGCTTCCGACTGGCAGGCTGCCGGCAGCGGCAGTCATTGTCAGGATCACCGTCGCGGGCGGACCTCCGTTGGTCAGGGTGCCGCCAAGCGGCGAAGCGTTGAACCAGGGCGCAGCATTGGCGAGGCTCCACGAGAGGAGGGCGTTGCTGTCGTTGGTCAGAACGAAAGCGTGGGCTGCCGGACGGAAGGGGCCGCCGGAGGGGCCGGTGAAGGTGAGCGGCGTTGCGGGTGAAATGCGCAATGCCGGAGGCGGGGCCAAGAGAGCAGCGATGAGGTTGCTGCCGGTCGGCGTGCCCCAACCGGTACAGAGGTCGTAACCGCGACAGGCGAAGAACCTGCCGGGGCCGCAGCAGGCATTGGTATTGTTGCCGGTAATGGTGTCGTGGAAAGCCGCAGCGTATCCGGACGACTTGCCAATGGCATAGACGGCGGGGTTGATGAACCCGATGCCGGGCTGGCCGTTGGCCGCCGCTTGCTGATTCACCAACGCCGCAAATCCGGCCCACAACGGGGCGGCGGCGCTGGTGCCCGCCACGCTAAACTGCTCGCCGTTGTTGGCGATGAGCCAGATGTCAGCCGCAACGCAGGCCACGTCCGGACTGCTGCGCATCGTGCTTGAGCCACCGCTGCACGTCATGTCAATCCCTCGTTGCCAGTCGGGGATAGCGTAGTTCGTGCCGAAGCCACCGCTGCTGGCGATCGGCTCTTCAGGAAAGAAACTCCAGGCGGTTTCCGACACCCATGCCCCGCCGGGACTACTGGTTGTCAGGGATGTCCCGCCCACCACCGTGACATTTGGGTTCTCGGAAGGCGACCACGGCAGGCAGCTTCCCCCGCAATAGGCTCCCTCATCCCCGGAGGCCTGGAAGAAAGACTGCCCCTGCATTGCGAACTGCACAAAGACCTGGTTCTGGGCCTCGGTTGAAGGCATATTCCAGCCCCAGGAGGAGCTAAGTTGCCGAGCCGCGACTTCGCCAACCGCATTGGTATCGTTGGCCATCCGATTGAGGACGGTGTAAGGACTGCTGGACGGCCTGCCCTGGTAAACAATGACCTTGGACAGGCCTGGCGCCATGCAGGTCGCCATGGCAATGTCCAACGCGACCTCAATATTGTCCGGGCCCGGGCGACCGCTAGAATTGTCCACCAGCACGTTGGTGATCGGGACGTTTGGCAGCCCGGCCAGGTTCTGGTAGGCCAGCACGTCGTTGGCATAATAGCCGTCCAACGCGAACAGCCCGACCGCTTGCCCGGCACCGTCCAGGGAAACGCCCGGCGCATAGGCCGCCCGGAAGTCGCGGCCCATGAGAAACCCGCGCGGACCCGACCCGGCAACCGCGGGCTTCGGACCCAAGGACTTATCCAGCGGCTTCAACCGGAGACCGGCAGGACGGGGCAAGCTGAAGTCATCGAGGCCGCTGATCATCAGAATCGGCACAGCCAGATCGAGGGTCGGATCGGCATCCGGCGCATAGAAGGTGCGCCCTTCAGTCGGGTGCTGATAAGCGTGCATCCTCACCCGGAAAGCCCGTTCGATGGCTGCCACGGTCCCGCTCACATTTAGCAGCGTGCGATTGGGATGCGTGCCGGTCGCCGTCAAGCCGTTGGCTTTGGCAAAGGCGATTACTGCCTCATAATCCTGCGGGGTTGGCCCAAACCGTTCCGCGAACTGAGCGGGGGTCAGGTATCGGCGGTAGTGGGGGCTGGCCGGGTCGTAAAGCTGACGCAGGAGCGTGTCGAGGGCTTCCCGGTTGCGCAGCGGCAAACCAAATACCAGATCGAGCCGCCTGGCCCCAGCCAACCGCTCCAGAGGGGGCAGACGCTGCACAACCGCCGGCACGTGTTCCCGCAGGAATTGCCTTGGCGCGGCTCGGGGCGGCGTGGCGGCCGGTAGGCACCACGCTGTGCAAACCAGGCTTAGGAGTCCCCCGATCATTGGTCGCCTCCCGATGATTGTGCTTGAATGGGCCCCGAATCCCGGATGACTTCGGGTGAGGCCCGTCATCCTGGACCTGTCCTGTTGCACATGCCGATTGTAGCAGAACCCGTCTATTGAAGCAAGGAGTCCGAACCTGGCTCATGCCAACAATGTTCGAGGCCCGCAAACCGGCCACGGGGAGCGCGCGCACCGATCAATGTCGGCCGCGGTGGTCTGCGCGTCAGGTCTGCGGCTTGGGACTAAAGGAATCCGCAGGGATCTGGCGAACCACGCCCAGCTTGCCGATCAGCGCATAGACCAGCAGCAGAGCAGTAGGATACAACACCGCGCAGGCTATGAAGACGGGCGTGAAACCGTAGGCGTCCACCACCCGGCCCGTCGTCAGCATTGCCACCGCCCCCACCCAGGACCCGAGCGCGCCTCCCAAGCCCGTCACCGTGGCGATCGCGCTCTTCGGAAACACCTCGGCCGGAAGAGTAATGTTGCTCCAGCCTCCGTGGCAGAACGTCATTCCGGCCACCAGGAAGAGCGCCAGCGGCGGAGAGCTGATCCGCGTTACGGAAAAGAGGCATACGAGCAGCGTAGCGGTCATCAGAATCATCGTGCCCTTGCGAGCGCGGTCCAGCTCCCAGCCGCGCGCGATCAGCAGACGCGGAATCAGCCCTCCGCACAGGTTCCCCAACGCTGCCGCCGCGTAGGGTATCCAGAGAAACATGCCAATTTTCTGGAGGTCGAAGTTGTACTGCTTCTGAAAATAGAGCGGTATCCAGAACAGGAGGAAGTAGCTGATGGGGTCGGTCAAGGCCCGCACCAGGACGCAGCCCCAGGTTTCGCGCATCCGCAGCAGTTGCGCAAACCTCGGCGGACGCACTCTTTCGGGCTCTTCCTTTTGCCCGTCGAGGATCACTTGGCGTTCCGCTTCGGTCAGGAACGGGTGCTTCGCGGGCGTCTTGAAGAACAGCATCCACGGCACCAGCCAGACGAAGCCCAGGGCGCCGGTGGTGAAGAACGCCGCTTTCCAGCCCCAATGCATGGCGATGACCGATACGATCGGAGCCGCGGCAACCGATCCCAGCGCGGTGCCGGCATTAAAGATGCCGATCGCCAGGGCCCGGTCGCGCATCGGGAACCATTCCCCAACCGCCTTGACGCCACCGGTGAAGCTGCCGGGCTCGAAGACGCCGAGCAGAAACCGGAAAAAGGAGAACTGGCCGACGCTTGTGGCCAGCACGTGCAACATGTTCGCCACCGACCAACCCGAGACAAACACCATGAAACCCCGGCGGGTGCCGATCCAGTCTATGATTCGTCCGCTCACGGCGTACATCACGCCGTAACTGGCCAGGAACCAGGCGTTAATCGCCCCGTAGCTGGCGTTGGTCAGGTGCAGCTCCTCCTTGATCGTGCCAATCAGTACCGAGAGCGTCTGCCGATCCAAATAGTTCAGGGCCGAGGCCAGGCAAAGCAAGAAGGCGATGTACCAGCGAAGCCCTTTGATTTTCATGTCAGCGCTTCGTCTGTGGCTTGGCCCAGCACCGCCAGGCCCTCTTCCAGCGCCTCCCGCGGAATTGTCAACGGCGGAGCGATCTTCACCGTTTGGCCCCACGCGCCAACGGGAGAAAAGAGCAGCAGGCCTTTCTGGTAGCATCGCTCGACGATGCTGTGCGCCAGGTCATGATTGGGCTCCTTAATGCCCGGCTTGACGGCTTGCATCCCACCCACCAGCCCCGTCGCGCTCACCCGGCCGATGACCGCCGGATGCCGCGCCTGAATCTCCTTTAGCCCCGCCAGCAGCACTGGCCCGAGCGCCGCTGCGTTCTCGGTCAACTTCCCGCCCAGGATCTTCTTCACGCTGGCCATCGCCGCCGCGCAACAAACCGGGTTGCCCGTGTGCGTGCTGGTCATCGAGCCGGGCGGAAACATGTCCATGATCTCTGCTCGGCCAATCACCGCTGAAAGCGGCAGAGAGCTGCTGATGCCCTTTCCGCAGCAGATCAAGTCCGGCACCACACCGTAATGCTCGAAAGCCCAAAACTTTCCCGAGCGCCCGAAGCCGGCCTGCACCTCGTCGAAGATCAACACCACCTGGTGTTGCCGGCACCAGGCGGCCAACTCTTGCACATACTCGCGCGGCGCGAAGTCCGGACCGACGCCCTGAAAGGTCTCCATCATCACCCCGGCCACGTTCTCCGCGGCCAACCCCGCTCGGTCCAGCGCCCGTACGAAGGTGTCGAATCTGGTGTCCTCCTGCCAGTAGCCGTCCGGAAAGGGCGCCTGAATGATTGCCGGGTCGAGGTTCACTATCCAGGACTTCTGGCCCGCCATTCCCCCGGCTTGCTGCGAGCCCAGCGTGCGCCCGTGAAAGGCACGGTCGAAGCCGACCAGCCCAATCTTCTTGGTCCCGCCGAGCTGAATGCCCCGCGCGCGGGCAAGTTTGATCGCACATTCGGTGGCCTCCGAACCCGTGGTCAACAGAAACACCTTCTGCAACCCCTCGGGCGTCAAGCCGGCCAGGCATTCCACCAGCGCCGCCCGTTCCTCGCTCGGAAAGCAATAGTTGTGCAGCAGCCCGCTCTGCACCTGGTCCATGATGGCCTGGCGCACCTCCGCCGCGCCATGGCCGGCATTGGTCACCAGCACCCCGCTGGACCAATCCAGCCAACGATTCCCATACTTGTCATAGACGCTGATGTCCTCAGCCCGCTCCCACACGATGGGTGGCTGGCCGCGCATGGACTGCGGTTCGAACTGGCGAAGCCGCTCGAGTGTCGCAACCGAGTCCGGGTGCGGCAGCGGGGTAACGATCCGCCGGTAGTTGGTTTGGACGTGCGCCACTTGGCGCGGCTGAATGTCAAATTCTTTACCCATACGCGAGGTTCACCTATAGCCCGGGCAAAAACTCATACGTTGGTAACATGTTCTGATACTTCTGTGCGCCCGCACGGCAGATCAACCTACGGTTGCCGCGTGAGTTTAATTGCGAGCAACCCCACCGAGCGGCCGGAAACCTCCAATACCACCGCTCCACCCGTGCCTGCTTCCGGAACGGCATTGGCCAATAACAGTTCATTGCCGCAGGGTTCTCGCCGACGGCTACCGGCACAGACTCAAACGCGTAGGGCTTGCCATGGCCCAGCCCGAAAAAGTCTCCCACCGGCACCTCGACACTTGGCGCCGCGCTACCGTCCCAATACATGCGAACCACCAGGTCGCGCAGGTAGGTGTCGTGGCTCGGGAAGCGGGAAACCGTCATCCAGATATGGCGGATGCACCCCGGTGCGGCGGTGTCCAGCATCACGTGGGTCTCGCCGGGAGCGAAACCGCGGATCGCATCGTTATTTCCCCCCGCACGGTCCCAGGAAGCGGCGCCGTGCGACCGGAGAGATGGATCCACCTTAGCGATCCCTTCGAGGGACTGACCGAACGAGGTTAACGCAAGGCTGAATATCGAGAGCCAGCGCACACTTGCTTGCACAAAACGAGCAGTCATTTTCTGACGCCCAGCATACGGACCAAAATGATCGTGTCCATCCTTCGCTTCGGGGAGTCTCTTCCCGTCGGGGCCGCGTCCAGCAACGGCAGGTAAACCTTCGGCGACTCCGCTCTGGGGGTCGTTCTCGTCGTCGTCGTCCTCGTGCTCGATTGGGCTGCTTGCGATTAAGATTACGAGGACGACGACGAGCACGATGAGTTGCGGCTTTGCCGAATACTTACCTCAGCCGCGCTCCGGGCGGGAGGCAGACCTGTCGGCGATGAAGGCTGCCGACAGCAATGTCGGCGCTCCGGTGGTACTGGCAAGATCCGCTCGCGCCCGGCGCATTCGCAAAAAATGTCTCGCCTTCTACGCGAGCCTGCCGCACCATGCGCCGGGTATGCTTCAGGCCATTCGGTAACGCGATGAAAGCAAAGATCATTATTACGCCCAAGAAAGCGGTGCTCGATCCCCAGGGCAAAACGGTGCAAAACGCCCTGGCCCATATTGGCTATACCGGGATCGGCTCGGTCCATGTGGGCAAATACCTGGAAATTGAGCTGACCAACGGCGACAAGGAAAGCGCCCGGAAACAGATTGACGAGGCGTGCCACAGAATTCTAAGCAACCCGGTCATCGAGGATTACCGGTTCGAGATTGAATGAACTTTGCTGTTCTCCAGTTTCCCGGCTCAAATTGCGACCAGGACGTCGTCCACGTCGTGCGCAATGTGCTGGGCCATTCCGCCCGGCTGCTCTGGCACAAGGAGCCTTCGCTTGGCGCCGTTGACGTCGTGGTGGTTCCCGGCGGTTTTAGCTACGGCGATTACCTCCGCACGGGGGCGATTGCGCGGTTCAGCCCGGTGATGGAGGCCGTGCAGGTGTTCGCCGCCAATGGCGGGCTGGTTCTCGGGATATGCAATGGCTTCCAGATCCTGTGCGAGGCCGGCCTGCTGCCCGGGGCACTGATTCGCAACCGCTCGCTCCAGTTCCGGTGCGAGCACATCTTCCTCAAGACGGCTACGATCAATTCCCCCTTTACAAACCGCATACCGCCGGACAAACTCATGCGTCTTCCTATCGCGCACGGCGAAGGTTGCTATTTTGCCGACGCGGACACCCTCGCCAGCCTCAACGCCAACAACCAGATCCTCTGGCGCTATGCGGACGCCCGCGGGGATGTTACCGAAGGCGCGAACCCCAATGGCGCGCTGGACGGGATTGCGGGCATCTGCAACCAGGCGCGCAATGTCGCCGGCCTGATGCCGCATCCGGAACGCGCCAGCGAACCCATATTGGGCAGCGCCGATGGACGGCTGGTGTTCGAGAGCATTATTCACACGTTGACCAGCAGACCGGAGGCAAAAGCGGCCTAGCTTCCGCGACTCTCCCCGGTCGCTGTTTTCCCACATCCGACGCCTTGAATGCAGATGACAGACCCAGCAATAACTCCTGACCTGGTCCAGAAGCACAACCTCACGCCCCAGGAATATGAGAAGCTCAAGACTACCCTTGGGCGCGAGCCGACCTACACCGAGCTGGGCATCTTCTCGGTGATGTGGAGCGAGCATTGCTCTTACAAGAACACCCGTCCGTTGCTGAAGACCTTCCCCACCAAATCTCCCCGGGTCCTGGTGGGCGCGGGTGAGGAAAACGCGGGCATCCTTGACATCGGCGACGGACTCGCCATTGCGTTCAAGATCGAGTCGCACAACCACCCGAGCGCGGTCGAGCCGTTTCAAGGCGCGGCTACCGGCGTCGGCGGCATCGTTCGGGATATCTTTACCATGGGCGCCCGCCCGGTTTGCTCGGTCAACTCGCTGCGATTCGGGCCGATTGAGAGTCCACAGTCCACAGTCCACAGTCCACAGCTCGAAACGCCACAGAACCTCCCCGCGTCGGCTGCTGCGGAAGAGGCAAAGGCCATTGCCAATAACCGGCGTTTGTTCGGCGGGGTGGTCGCAGGAATTGCGCATTACGGCAATTGCTTCGGCATTCCCACCGTGGCCGGGGAGGTGTATTTCGACAAATCCTACGAGGGCAATCCCCTCGTCAACGCCTTTTGCCTCGGGGTGCTGCGCCACGAACAGATCGTGCGCGGCCGGGCCAGCGGTGTTGGCAACCCGGTCTTCTACGTCGGGCCGGCGACCGGGCGCGACGGGCTGGCGGGCGCGGCGTTTGCCTCGCAGGACTTAACGGAGGAGTCTGCGGAGCAACAGCGCGGCGCGGTGCAGGTGGGGGACCCATTCATGGAGAAGCTCGTGTGCGAAGCCTGCCTCGAATTGCTGGCCACCGGTGCGGTAGCTGGCATTCAGGACATGGGCGCGGCGGGCTTGACCTGCTCCACCTGCGAGACCGCGGCGCGCGCCGGGACGGGAATCGAGATCGAACTCGACAAGGTGCCCCAGCGAGCCCCCGGCATGACCAGCTACGAGATCATGCTCAGCGAGTCGCAGGAGCGGATGCTGATCATCGTCCACAAGGGCCGCGAGGAGGAAGTAAAGCGCATTTTCGACAAGTGGGACCTGCCCTGGTCGGAGATTGGAATGGTCACTGGCACTGGCCGCATGGTGGTGAGGCATCACGGGCGAATTGTCGCCGACATTCCCGCCCGCAAGATTGCGGATGAGTCGCCCGTCTATCAGCGCGAGGCCACCGAGCCCGCGTACTTGAAAGAGACCCGTGCCTTTACTCTGAGCAACCTGCCCGATACCCGCGATCCGTTGGCCGACCTCAAGTCATTGTTAGCCTGGCCGACGATTGCCTCGAAGAACTGGGTTTATCGCCAATACGACCACATGGTGCGCGACAACTCGGTCGTCTGTCCCGGCAGCGACGCGGCGGTGCTGCGCATCAAGGAAGACTCATTGCCCATCACTTTGGACACGCAGCACGTAACACGCAACACACCCGAAAAGTTCATCGCGCTCTCCGTGGACGGCAACGGCGCCTACGTCTTCCTCGATCCTTACGAGGGCGGCAAGATCGCGGTCGCTGAGGCCGCGCGCAACCTCGCGTGTGCGGGGGCAGCGCCGCTGGGAGTGACGGACAACCTCAACTACGGCAATCCTCACAATCCCGAGCTCTTCTGGCAGCTCAAAGAGAGCGTGCGCGGCCTCGCCGACGCCTGCCGGTCTTTCAATGCGCCAGTCACGGGCGGCAATTGCTCGCTGTACAACCAACACCCCGCCGGCCCGATTGATCCCACCCCCACCGTCGCCATGGTCGGCCTGATCGAGAAACCGGAGCACATCACGACGCAGTGGTTCAAAGACGAGGGCGACGCCATTATTCTGCTGGGCGCGATGGTGGATGCAAACGACCCGCTGCTGGGCCTGGGCGGCTCGGCTTACCTGCAGCGCATCCAGGGCTTGAAGACGGGCACGCCGCCGCGCTGTGACCTGGCGCGGGAAAAGGAGCTTCACCTGGCCTTGCGGGCCCTGATCCACTCGGGAGTTGTCAAGAGCGCACACGACTGCAGCGAAGGCGGCCTGGCGGTCGCGCTCGCCGAAAGTTGCCTCAGCCAACAGGTCGCCCGCGGCACACCGCGCTTGATCGGCGCGCAGATTGATCTAACGCAGTTCACCAAGGAAGGCACGGCGGCTCCGGAGGCAGCGCCCTCACGACTGGATGCGCTTCTGTTCGGCGAGAGCCAGGGGCGGATCATCATCTCGGTGGCGGCGGTCAATGCGGCCAAAGTGCTCGCGCAGGCAAAGATTCTTGGCGTCACGGCCACACACCTGGGCACGGTCGGCGGCGCCACCCTGGACATCAAAACTGCCAGGGCTAATTTGAGTTGTGACGTTCGCGAACTCTATGACCTTTGGTGGAATTCCATCGCCCGCGCGATGAAATAGCCAAACCCAGCCATCGCTCATGCAGGAATATCCTAACCACTATTGCGGCGTCTTCGGCGTGTACGGCCATCCCAACGCCGCGGAGCTCACGTACTATGGCCTTTACGCCCTGCAACATCGGGGCCAGGAAAGTGCCGGTATCGTCACCTCGGATGGAAATCAGTTTCATGCCCATAAGGGAATGGGGCTGGTGCCGCAGGTCTTCAAAGGAGACGTCCTTCACGATATGGTCGGCCGGATGGCAATTGGTCACACGCGCTATTCCACCACCGGCTCCTCGCATCTGCGTAATGCCCAACCGTTGACCGTGGACTGCGCCTGCGGGCAGATCGCCATCGCCCACAACGGCAACCTGACCAACGCCGCGCAACTCCGAGACGAGCTCGAAGCCCGCGGCTCCATCTTCCAGACGACCGTTGACAGCGAAATCATCCTGCACCTGATGGCCCAGCCGACCCTGAATGGCCAGGCCAACAACCTGGTCCAAACCCTCCACCGCATCGAAGGGGCTTACTCGCTGGTCATCATGACGGAGAAAGAACTGATCGGCGTGCGCGACCCGCACGGCTTCCGCCCGCTTTGCCTCGGCAAGGTTGACGATGCCTGGGTGCTGGCCAGCGAGACCTGCGCGCTGGACCTGATTCACGCCAAGTTCGTGCGCGATATCGAGCCGGGCGAGATCGTGGTCATCAATGATAAGGGCGTGACCAGCATGCAGGCCTTTCCGGAACACACTCGGCGCGCGTTTTGCATCTTCGAGTACGTCTATTTTGCCCGGCCCGACAGCACCATCGCCAATCGCAACGTCTATAAGGTCCGCGTCGAAATGGGCCGCCAGCTCGCGCGCGAGTTCCCGATCGCCGCCGACGTCGTGGTGCCCGTGCCCGACAGCGGCAACTGCGCGGCCCTGGGTTACTCGCTCGAATCGCGCATTCCCTACGAGATGGCCTTCGTGCGCAACCACTACGTCGGGCGCAGCTTTCTCCAGCCGTCCCAGCTCATCCGCGACTTCGACGTGCGCGTGAAGCTCAACCTGATCGAGGAGCTGGTGAAGGACAAACGGGTGATCGTGGTGGACGATTCCATCGTGCGCGGCACCACCTGCAAGACGCGGGTGAACAACCTCAAGGAAGCCGGCGCGAAGGCAGTTCACGTGATGGTGAGCTGTCCGCCGCACATGAACCCGTGCGTCTATGGCATTGATTTCCCCGACCGCAACAAGCTGATGGCGGCGAACCTTTCGCTGGAGGAAATCCGCAAGTACCTCAATGCGGACTCCCTTTGCTATCTTTCCCAGGCGGGTCTGGTGAAGGCCACCGGTCTCCCGGCCAACTCGTTTTGCATGGCCTGCTACGACGGCAACTACCCGGTGGCCTTCGATCCGGCGGTGGATAAGCACATCATCGAGCGCCGCAACGGCCGGCGGGGCGGGCTGAGCAACGGCGTCGCCCGGGAAAAGGCCCAGATCAAGCTGCTGTAGCAGGCAGGCGCGCATTCCATCTCCATTTCACCTTGTGGATGCGTAAGTGCGAATGCGTCACGCCCGCACCCACACCCCCGCGAACGGCCCGATGCGCTTGGCAAAGCGGCCACCGGATGTTTGCAGCCCGAGGTCGAATGAGCCTACAAGTTGCCGCCGTGCTCGACGTTGCCGTGCGGGCGGGTGTTCTAAGGCCACTCAACCTTGGTTCGGCTGACTGCCGCAAAGTCCTTTGTGTTCCGAGTGAGGATGGCATCAGCTGTGGCCTTCTTGGCTGAAAGGGCGTGTCCGTAATCATAAACCTTGTGCCCTGTGACATTCAGGGATTGGGCTTTGTCCAGGCCGTCCAAGGCTTCTTTAGCGTCCAGGTCAACCACGGTGAGCCTGGCGGCAAAGCCCCGCAGCCACTTTACGGCGTTGTCGGCGGTCATCACCAGATCGAACACCTGCCCCCGATCATCTATGAGGCCAATCCCGCGGCCCGTCATAATGGAAAAGAACTCCCAGAAGGTGTGCGAGCGGGTGAAATGTTCCCCTTGGTCAAGCCGGTCGCGCACTGCTGGGGAGATCGCGGCATTGATGGCCGCCGTGGTGTCCCAATAGAACCTCAAAGGTCCTCCCTTTCGTCCTGGACGGCCTTCTCAATGGCGTCCTCCTGCAGCCTGCAGCCCTTCGGAAGTTCCAAACCCAGCCACTGCCCTTGCTTCACCAGCTTGCCGTAGATGCGCTTACGCTCCGGCTGGGCTATGAGCTTGCGTCCACGTATCTCCCCTTCGCGGACACTCCACTCGACCTGGTCGCCAGTTTCCAGGCCGGCGGCTTCCCTTATCTCCTGAGGAAGCGTTACTTGCCCCTTTTCACGTAAGGCCGTTGCAATCATGGTAGGAATTTCTCACCAGCGGCAGGCCCTTTCAAGCCCTTTCTGCCCTTTCTGGACGCCGCACGAGGACAAACTGCTCGGAACAAAACCCGACCTCGAATTGGCGGGTCTAGCCCGCACACCTGCTGCCCTCGCCCGCTGCCGCCCAATCAGCGCTTCTGACCTCTTCTCGGCGCCAATGGAATCCCCGTCCCGAAACCCGTCCGCGAGCCCAACCGTTGCAATCTGGAGCCCTTTAAGCCAGAAACGACAGAAACAACGCTATATCTTGTGCTCGCGCACGGACTGCTGACGCTACAGGTAGTGTGGTGCGGCCTGGCTCATTTCCAATTGCCGGTACGGCCCCCGAAATCGCCTTCCCCGGTCCTTCGGGAACGCTGGCGCCGGCGCCGATGACAATCTACGCTGACACAGCCGCTCTCGTCGCGTGGTTCAATCCGGCAGACGAGTTTGCCAGCGCGGTCACAGCGTGTCGCCTCAGCCCAACACGCTCGGAGCGAAGTGTTCATCACCTGCGATGCGGCCCAGGCGGCGCTCGCGCGCGTCGTCGGCTTGCGGACCCAACGCTTCGATTGACCTGGCTGCGGCACACGATCCAACCGTGCTCCCCGGCCGGTGAGGCTCCCCACCCGCATGAAACCGGCGCCGCCGGACAAACCGCCGGTTGGACCACTTCCTCTTCATTCCAGGTTCTGGAAGATGTCCACCACCGTACCATCCGGGGCGACTCTTACGGCTACATAGCTTTTACCACCACCACTCTTTGGCTGGTGAAGGTAAACAACCCACACGCCATCACGGAGCACGCAATCATCTACCTTAATCCGCCGCCAGCCTAGCCGACGCATTTCCTGTATGGCGGTCTTCACTGGGACCAGACTCTTATCGGCAGCCGTGGAGGTGCAACCGCTCACAGCAACTGACGCCATAATCAATTCCACTGCCAAGAGGCACAAATGCTTCTTCATCCTGGGGATTCCTTTCTCCACGGGCCTAATTGCAGTACACTCTTATTCCTTCTTGGGCATGCTTTATCTCTGCATCTACTTGGGCTTGGCAAGCCGGATTTGCGCCACACTGATTCCGCCCCGTCTCCAGGCAGGCTTTGCTTTCCCTGTAGGCCGCGCACTCCCCTGCACGGTGAGTGACCGGATCAGGATTGGCCCAATCACCATATGTCGGATGTTTCCAAAGACACTGCCTTGGGCATAGGTAGTTCGGGTCGTTCACGTGCACCTGCTCGTGTGCGAGGACGCAGGCATCGATAACCCTTCTGGCCGTCGGGTCTGTAGTAGTCCCACTGCTTCCCCCCGAGAAGACCAAACATGCGTATTTCTTGCCTCCGCAGCAGACGGTGACACCGTTCTCTGTACCAGCGTGGTTTCTGGCCCACTTGCAGGGGTCCTTACAACTTAAGCCCAGGAAGTCGAAGTTGCGGACAGGAACATTCGCAACGAAATCGTATTGGGACGGCGGCTTGACACTGGCCTCTGCTCTGACGACGCGCGAGCTATGGGCGGCTGCCGTAAAGCCTTCTTCTCCCAAGGGGTCGCGGTTGAGCCATCTGCCAGTGGATGGGTTGTAGAAGGCGTGGGACGACTGCGGGAAAAGCAGCAGGGGGATCAAAACCAGAAACTTGCGGAGGTTCTTTGGGCTCATTGTTGGCTCTTTGTTAACGGGGTGAATTGAGTCTCGCGTGCGGAGCGGCTTGGCCCAGGTCAACTTGAACGCGCCGCCAGTCGGGCATCTCTTTGTTAACCGCTCCCGCAAGGAACGCCAGGTACTGCGGAGACGACGGGGCTAAGGCGTGAGCATGGGCATGGGCCACCTGGGCCTCGGCGAGACGGCCAGCGGCTTCGAGGCAATGACCGCGGGTGGACAGGAACACCGCCAACTCCTCTGCCGGCGTGAGGGATTTCAGGTATCGGCTGCGTTGCATCTCGTCGTCGGTCATCGGCACCGGCCAAGTCCGGTAGTATTCGTCGGGGAAGCAGTTTAGGCCCTGGCTCGTGGCTTCAATGTTGAATCGCTCCGTGCCGTCCGCGCTCTCCCACCGGGCGAACAGGTGGGCCTTGGTGGTGACGAGCTTGAGCGGGTAGCCCAGGCGGCGGCCAACGGCAACGTAGAGCACTGGCATGGAGACGCAGGTGCCCACGGGAGGGGTGAGGGGTGAGGGGCGAGGGGCGAGGGAGGGACAAAGCAGGCCGTGGAGGAAGAGGTCTCTGGAGTCGCGGAAATCGGGGGCCGCAATGCGCTCGGGGTTGTACCGGACGTGAAAGTCCTGCTGGAGGACGGTGACCATCGTCAGGATGCGGAAATATGCTTCGGAGTTGTTGTAGTCTGTGGGCTTCTGGCGGAACTTGTAGAGGTAGCGGTCGGTTTCGGCCGCGACTCGGGCGGCCCAGGCGTCGAGCGTGCCTGCTGCCGCTGACCTGCTAAGCTGCTCTGCGCCCGGCAAGCCTTCCGCACAAAGCAAATTGAGGCCAGCCACATCCTTCCGGCCAAGCTCGGCTTGGTCCAAGCCCAGCAGCGCATTGAGGCTGTCGGGCATGCTCACGGACGACGAGTGCCGGGCTATCAAGCTGGCGCGCGAAAGGCGAACGGGCTGGACGACCATCGGAAGCAGCGCGCCAAAGACCAGCCCGACAAGGCTGCCCAGCAAGAAAGCTCCGCGCTTACTTCCTCTCATCGTAATTGGTTCTCGTTGCGACTAGCTGCTTGGCTTCCGCCGCCGTGATGAAAGTCGCGTTGCTTCCCCCGCCACACCTGCTCACGCTTGAACTTGTCTCCAGAGTCCGCGTACCGATTCATGGCGAGGTCATACTGTGGCTTCGCGCACGCGTACGTCGCGGCAGCAATCGCGGTGGTGATATAGCCGACTAGCCGTCCGTCTGGGCCATGCAGGCTTATAGGGTTGTCCCTCACAAAGCTGTAGAGATTGTGCTCCTCCTGCAGATGCAAGACAGCAATCGCGTAGCTAACGAGTGCATCGTGTCCGGGCTCATTGACAGGGTCCCGGCTGAGCCACCGGCCAGTTGAGATGGGTTGTAGAAAGCGTATCCCGCCTCCGTGAACTGATGGGACTCGCCCATGCCTTGCTGCGCACATGATATTCTCATTAATCCCCGCTCTTGCGATCACGGCTTTGGAAGTGGCGAGCTGATTACGCCCTCGTCGAGATAGGCGCTTGGTACAATACCCCAGACGTTTCTGGGCTGAAGACACCAGCGCAGTAAAAAAGGACTTGCGTTTCCCTTGTCATCAACGAGGAATCCTCGACAATCGATCGTACAGGCCGTATTCCTATCAACGCAGTTCGTGAATGTACCCCCCGCAGCTAGCGATTCGTGATAAACGATACCGCGCCCGTCCCAGTTCGGCCATCCAGGGTCCATTTCAAACGGCCAAAACACCTTCCGCTCTGGGTTGACCACTTCGACCGATGGCCCGTTCTGGTACCGAATTGCGACTCGATCCAGGACCGCTGTCCGCAGCGTCGCGGTTGCCGTGCCTGTGTCGAACCACAGAACCAAATCGTGGGGCAGGGTACTTCGGACGGGCATTCGAATGGTTGAGGCGAGAAGTTTGGGCACCTTTGTCTTGGTATGCACCATCACGGTCGCCCTGGTTCCTGCTCCGGCATCCTTCGAGACGGGACCATGAAACGTCCACACGTTGACTATGGCGTATCGTGCGAAGAAGATGCGGAGGCAGAGCACTAAGCAAACGCCTACCGCGACAGCTACTGTGATTCGTTTGCTCCGCATGGATGATTCAGGTTCCGGGCCCCTGCCTGCGGCTGCAAAGGGCTAAACCGCCAAGGCTCGACTCGTCGGGAGCCCTGAGCGCTTCGTTTGGAAAAGAAGGCTCCTGCTGCTTCGCGTCAGAAAAGCAACTACCAACGTCTCGGTGGCTCGTTTTTCCTACACTTGTTCCCATTATTAATCGGGCGCACTTCCAGATACTTCCGAATGCACGAGTTGCCGCCCTTTATCTTGTCACACTGCGCGGCCAACGCCGCAGGACTATAATCCTTCTCAACGTGGTCACCCAGTCCCAACCCTCCACGATCCGCAGTACCCGCGCCGGGGCCGCCGGTGATTAGCGCTCCACCGGCGTCATAGCAGCATTCCTGCCTTGCACCGGTGCTGGATGGACTCGACCTAATGCAGCTAGAGGCAGCACCACCTCTTGTGAATTCCACAACTGCACTGAGGTCTAATTCCCAGCCCGCCTCTTTGTCCGATGACACTTCATCCAGCTCTACCCTCGTTACTGGATAAACGCCCGCTCCGTAATAGCAGCGGAGAGACACCTTGATGGTACATGGACAGTTTGGTAAGGCCTTCATCCAGTTTGGGTCCTTTTTCAGATCCGCTATCTCAGCTTGATACCAAGCTTCGAATTCCGCACAAGGGTCGCGTTTCTCCGGCGATCCAGGAGTCCTTGGCGGGTGGACTTGCAGGCCGAGGCGGTCAAAGCGACTGGTGGGCTCATTGCCGACGAACGCGTAAACATCTAATCCCCCCTCTTCTCCGATGGGATCGCGGCTCAGCCACCTCCCTGTGCTCGGGTTGTAGAATGCGTATGCCGCCTGTGTGAACAGCAGCGCGGCGAGCCCTATTCCGTAAAGTCGGACCTGATTGGCATTTGTTTTCATAGTTCTTGCTTGCGTTCGAGCGCCCGTGCAGTCCCCTAGCGGGGCCGGTCTTCAGCGGTCGCTCAATGCTGAAACATCGGGTGCTGACAATAAGCTGTTCTGGCCTCGATTTGACCCCGATTCGGCAGTAGTTGCATTTGTGTTTTCATAAGAAGCCAATCGGATAATCTGGCCCTAGGAGGTGAGTGGCGGCAGGATCCACACACTACAATCTCATTTAGACCCCTGCATGTGCGGGATGTCTTCAGGCAGTTGGATGTTCAGCGCCCGGTGAGCCCGAGCGAATTGTTGAAGCCAATGGGCGTCTCTGTCCCAGATCACCAGACCGTCGCCCCTTATTATGTAAATCCCAGCGCCTCCATGGTTACTGCATCGCCGATCATAAACCAGAGGGTATCCGCCAGGTAGGTCTTGCGAACGCGAAAACTCTTTCGTATAGTCCACGTAGATGTAATCCGATGAACTAGGCGAAATGCAGTTGCCTGCGGCTGCTAGCTCTTTTCCTGACGGACACAGAAGCGGGTGCAATCGCATCCGCCATTTCTCTGGGGTCATCCTAAACCCGTCGGAGATGAACTTCAGGTCGGAGGGAAGATGGCCATCTTGACCGGCTGCCCAATTCATTATCAGACCACGAAGCCCCTCCAGGCGGAGCGGGCATTCGGTTTGGGCGAGGGCCCTCGAAACAAATAAAGCCCTCTCAAAGTGGACCACAATTAACCCGTTAGCTACGATGCTGCAGATTAGGCCGACAGTCAAGAGCGCGAGAGTCCACGCTCGCGCTCTCGGCGAGACACTTTTCGTACTCATCAGTCGCAAACCCACTTGTTTGGGAAGACCGGTACATAGACCTCGTGGCAGCAGATTCCGGCCATTATTTGAGGGATCGGCTGCCAAACACCCTCGCTGCATGTGAGGGCGCGAATGTACACACCTACCATCCAAACTCCATAGTAGCCCGAAAAGGGGTCAAACCAGAGGTTGGAATTGGAGTTGTTCGCATGGCGCTCTTCTTGGTCTGGTATGCTCGCTAGGTTCCTCATGGGTGCGTATCCAGTCGTATAGCATGGGCTTGAGGCTCTTGGGAGTGCCCATTTGGAGGCGCGCGGCAATCCACTTGAGGGGCAAGGTGGTTTCCTTCCGAACGCGCGCCGCCATCGCCAGCTTGCCCGGATCATTCCTGAGGCGGCACGCCAAGTCCGCTTCGGTCCAGCCCCGGCGCGACATTTCCTGTGCCACCACGCGGTTGGCTTTCTGCTCGGCGCTCTCTCGGTGCAGTTCTCCGGCGTGGTTTTCGCCAAGCTTGCCCTCCATCCGTTGGATCATCTGTTGTTTGAATTGCTCGCTGCCCAGACACCAGCCCCGGCGAAAGGGCTTGAGCGCCGCCTCGTCCATTTCCTCCCGCCGCCGCGCCTCCATCCGCCGCTCGAATTCCTGGCGACCGGCGGCGCCATCCTCCTGAATCCCGTGCTCGCCCAAGAGCCGGTCCACCCGAATCCAACTCGGACGATGCTCCGGCGCCGCCATGTACCACCCCAGGCTGCTCCAGGGATAAGCCAGCAACCGGTCCTCCTTGCCCAGCAGACGGGCCCGGGCGGGGTTCAGATGGACGTAATCACAGGCCGTCTTGAGATAGCCGTTGCCGCTGCCCTCTACGATGAGAGCCTTGTAACGCCCACTGAAGACGTGACCAAACAGCTTCTGACGATGGTTCAGGCGGATGGTGTACGCGCTCAAGAACCAACGCATCCCTTCCACCAAGTTCCCATTGGGCGTTTCCAGAACCAAGTGAAAGTGATTGCGCATGAGGCAATACGCATGTACCTGCCAGTCCGTCTTCTGGCACGCTTCGGCGAGGGTCTTTAGAAAGTCATGGCGGTCCACGTCATTGACAAAAATATCCTCCCGCCGGTCACCCCGATCCATCACGTGGTAAATGGCGCCTGGATACTCCACTCGCATCGCGCGCGGCATGGGCCTAGCATCGCATCGTCCCTTGCGCGGTCAAGCGCCAAATCCCAGCTCCAAACCCCTGCGGCGGACAACCCTCCGGTTTGACCCCTTTCCGTGCTCAGTTTCGGTTCTGTGATTGTTGCACTACTATCGTTTTTCCTCGTTCGGTTCAGTCCGTGTCCCAGTTGGCCGTTCTTTTCCGCTGATTGCGCCGTTGTTTTCGTCCTTCGATGCCGCGATGCCGGCTAGCCCAAGTTCCCTCGATCAATGTGAGGGGCTACTTCAGTCCTGCGGGCAACCTGGTTTTCATGCGAACCATCATAATTCGCCAGCCGTCCTCGCCTAGTCACATGAAGTACTGATTTGCTCGCGGCCCAGAAGCGCCAACGCCTGAGTCGTTCCTCCGTTGTTCCTCCGTTGTTCCTCCGTGCTACCTCTGTGCTACCTCCGTCCTGAAGAGGGAAGAACAACGGAGGAAGAACGGAGGTATTACGCAGGTATGATCATGGGGCTGCGGGGCGGTGGGCTACTCCCCAGCCCTGCACCATGCTCAAACCAAATCGCTTCATGCCCAGCCTGGAAACCCATACCCGCCGCCGAGCAGGCATACAGGCCGGACTTGACCCCCGGAGACTGTTCCGGTGTATCCGGCGTGGTGCGAGTATCCGGTGTGAGGAGGGCTAGGCCGGCTGCTGCTGCGTCAGGCAGTGCAGCGTGCCGAAGCCCAGCACGAGGTCCACGGCATGGATGCCGACGACCGGGCGATCCTTGAAGAGTTCCCCGAGCACGCCCAGCGCGATCCGGTCGTTGGGATCGTTGAACGTAGGGACAATTACCGCCGCGTTGGAGATGTAGAAGTTCGCGTAGCTGGCGGGCAGGCGATACCCGTCGAAATACAGCGGCGCCGGCATCGGCAACGGGACGACTTCCGGCCGGGACCCGTCTTCCAAACGCAGGTCCTGGATGCGTTCCCAGTTTTCGGCCAGCGGATGGTAGTTGGGGTCCTTGCGGTTCGTCTCCTTGATCAGCACGAGGGTCTTCGGGTTCACGAAACGGCAGATGTCGTCAATGTGGCCGTGGGTGTCATCGCCCACCGGCCCGGCCACCAGCCACAGGACATTGGTCACGCCGAGATACGACTTCAGCGTCTGGTCAATTTCCCTCCGGCCCAGGCCGGGGTTGCGCACCTGGACCTTGGGATCGAGGTAACATTCCTCCGTGGTCAGCAAGGTGCCGCGGCCGTTCACGTCAATGCCGCCGCCTTCAATCACGAAGTCCTTACCGCCGAACTCAGCATTGAACAGCCGCTTGCCCAGAATCCTGGCCGCGGTTTCCGGCACCCGCCGGTCTTTCCGCCAATCATCGTATTTGGCCCAGGCGTTAAAGTGAAAATGCACAATGGCGGTGTCGCCCTTCTGCCTTCTGCCTTCTGCCTTCTGCCTTCTGACAAAGACCGGTCCGCTGTCGCGCGTCCACCCGCGGTTGGTCGGATGCACAATGAACTGGACGCGGCGGACGTCGGCGCCGGCGCGGGTAAGATAGCGGCGCGCAAGCTTCGCCTCGGCCTTGTCGTTGACCAGGATACGGACGATCTCGCCGGGGGAAATCTTGCGCACGATTTCGCCATAGACCCACCGAATAGTATCCAGCTTGCAAGGCCAGTCGGTGGGATGATGCGGCCAGCCCAGCCAGGTGGCTTCGTGGGCCTCCCATTCCGCGGGCATCGAAAAGCCGAGTGCGGCGGGCGTTGAGGTCGAATCGCTTGCGATGAGTCTTTCGGACATAAGAGTGGTGCAGAGCTTAAGGTTTGCGGCGCGCCAATTCAACTCGGTATGGCACCCGCGCGCTCCCGGCGCCGGCGGGTGATCTATAGCCTCAGCCGGACGCCGATCTTCGTTGCCCCCCAGGTGAGGAACAGAACCAAGATCGTCAGCGCCGCGGCGTTGAGCGCGCCCGGCAGGCCGCTGCCCCAGAGCCATAGCACGTCGGGCAAGCCGGCTGCGCCGATGAGGTTGTTGAGGATCCCAGGCAGGATGTAGGCCAGCAGCGCGTTCTGGCCCACCATCACCACCGGACCAGCCCAAAGCCGCAGGTTGCCGATGTCCATCACCACATAGACAAGCAGAAAGCTCAAGCAGCAGAGCCCGCCGGTAACCAGGGCGTAGGAATCCGTCGCTGCATTCTTGTTAATGCCGTGCAGCGGCCTAAGCAGCATACCGGCCAGATAGAGGCCAATGCCGAACCACAGGATGAACCGCACCCGGGCAGTGGGACGCATTGACGCGGCCTGGCCAACAAAGCAGTTGCCCACCAGCACCCCGATCATGACATCGGCCGCCGTGCTGCCCAGCACCGGCCCGACGCCGACGAAGTGGCGGACCGGGCCGAGCCAATCGAGCGCGCCGTGTTTGTCGCCAATGAAGAGGGCAATCAGTAAGCCCAGGACCCCCATCAAGGCCACGGAATTGCCGCCACACGCCAGGTAGGCCAGGCTGCACACCAGGTAGGCCCAGCCGATCAGGCCCAGGATGCCCCACCATGAATGTTGGAGCCACACGATCTCGCCGGCGCTGTTCTTGCCGCGGAAGACCAACAACAACCCCATGAGCACCACGCCAGCGAGAACCCGCAGCGCCAGGAAGAGCCGTTGCTGCTTCTGTGATGCGCCCGAGGGGTAGATGTTCCAGAGTGCCACCACGGCAAGCATCGCCAGCAGAAACCACACGTTCCTATTCATGCCCGAGGCGTCAGCGGAATAGAAGCTGCCGTTGACCATGATAACGCCGACGAAGATCAGGGAGGCCGACCGAAGGAAGATCCGCCTCAATTGAGAGAAGATTGACTCTCCGCACGCCATGCGCTTATGCAGCGCCAGGGGCAGGGCTACTCCGACGATGAATAGAAAAGCAGGAAATACCACATCCACGAAGGTGTAGCCGTCCGCTTTCTCCGGCATGTGCTTGGCCCAGCCGGGGATGTTCTTCACGCCCGCCAGGTAGTTGACGAATGTCATCGTCAATATCACCAGGCCGCGGAAGGCATCGAGAGAGGCCAGCCGTCCCCCTGGAGGCGGCGTGGCCATTCGGAGTTCACGCTTCAGCGTGTTCGGGTGTTCGATCGTGTTCATCCGGCACCCTGCAAGCTAAAGCTCGCCCTGCAAGCTTGAACTGCGCGCTGTTCTTGAATTCCAGCGCTATGATTCCGCCTGCTGCCCCTGCTTGGCCCGCTTGCTTTCCTCGATGACTTTCTGCTCGGCCTCGCGCGGCATTTCCTCGTAATGGCTGAATTCCTCGGAGTGAACGCCCCGCCCGCCAGTCAGGGAACGGAGGGTGCTGGAATAGCGATAGAGCTCTTTAGCGGGCACGTGGGCCTTGATCATCTGATACCCGCCCTCCATGTCCATGCCCTGAATCTTGCCGCGGCGGCTCGAGAGGTCGCCCATCACTTTGCCCATCGCGTCGTCGGGGATGCGGATCTCGACTTTGTAAATGGGCTCCAGCAGGCACGGCCGCGCGGCCATGAATGCCTCTTTGAAGGCGAAATAGCCGGCGATCTGGAACGCAATGTCTTTTGAATCCACCGGATGCATCTTGCCGTCGTAAAAGTCAATCTTCACGTCCGTCACCCGGTACCCCGCCACGATGCCCTCTTCGCTGGCCTTCATGACGCCCTTCTCAACCGAAGGCACGAACACGCGGTCCACGTTCTGACCCACCAGTGAGTTGGTGAACTCAATGCCCGAGTCGCGCGGTTTGGGCTCGATGCGCATCCAGACTTCGGCGAACTGCCCCGCTCCGCCGGTCTGCTTCTTGTGCCGGTACTTCGAGTCGCCTTTGGCCTTGATGGTTTCGCGGTAGCGCACGCGCGGCTCGATCAGCTCGACGTGGACGTTGTAGCGGCGGCGAAGGCCGTCGGCGATGACTTCCAAGTGCAGCTCGCCTTGGGCGGACACAATCGTCTGGCGCAGCTCCGAATCCACCATGTAAAGGAAAGTCGGGTCCTCGTGGTGCAGCGCCGCCAGCCCCGAGGCGACTTTGTCTTCTTCGCCTTTGACGTTGCTTTTGAGGGAGGCATGGATGTTCGGCTTGGGATACTCGACTTTCGGCAGGGTCACCGGTTTCTTGGCCCCGCACAGCGTGTTGCCGGTTTGCGTGTCCTTCAGTTTCACCACCGCCCCGATGTCTCCGGCGCCGAGCGTCGGCACGCTCGTTCGCGTCTTGCCGTTGAGCAGGTAGATCTGCCCGACCTTCTCCGTGCTGCGTCGGGCGGTATTGTGAAGTTCGCTGCCGAACTTCAACGCACCGGAATAGACCCGGAAAAAGGACATTTCACCGAACTGCGCCTCGCTCATGGTCTTGAAGACATAGAGCACCGGGTCGGCGTCCGTCAGGGCCAATTCCACTTCCTTGCCGTCGGCATCGGTCGCTTTGGCCTTCGGCCGGTCCATGGGCGACGAGCCGTACTTAGCGATCACATCCATCAGCCGGGCCACGCCGATGTTGCTTTCGGCCGCCGTCGCGAAAAGCGGGGTGAAGACCTGTTTCTGAATCGCCGCGTGCAGCCCGGCACGCAATTCTTCCTCGGACAGCCCGCCCTGGGCAAAAAACTTCTCCATCAGGGCATCGTCCGACTCGGCAACGTACTCGATCAGTTGTTCGTGAAGCTTCTTGGCCTTCTCGGCCAGCTCGCCGGTG
Source organism: uncultured Verrucomicrobiota bacterium (assembly GCA_964625855.1). Classification (GTDB taxonomy): domain Bacteria; phylum Verrucomicrobiota; class Verrucomicrobiia; order Limisphaerales; family UBA8199; genus JAPLUA01. The sequence continues at coordinate 160,103 of CAZVFC010000011.1, forward strand.
GGAGGCGCTTCGGTGTACTTGCCGCTTTTGTCCGCCGCGTAAGTGACTACCGACTGGCGCGGCACATCCAACACCTGGTTGAATCCGGGGCCGGCCTTGACCGGCAGCGTGAGCGGCAGCACGCGCTCGCCGAAATGCTCCCGGATTTGCGCCAGAGTCTTGTCGAAGTCCGTCTCCTCCTTGTCGAAAGCGTTCACCACGAGGATCTTCGGGATGCCGTCGTCGGTGGCGTATTTCCACACCGCATCGGTGCCGACCCCCACGCCGTGGTTGGCGTGGACGACGATCAGCGCAAAGTCACTCACGCGCAGCGCGCCCAGTCCTTCGCTGATGAAATCCGCGTAGCCAGGGCAGTCTATCAGGTTGAACTTCTTGCCCAGCCACTCCAGGTGCATGAGGGTGCTCCAGACGGAAATCTGGCGATTCTGCTCGCTTTCATGGTAATCGGAGACCGTGGAGCCGGCATTGATGGCCCCCATGCGATTGATCACACCCGCGCAGGCCAGCATGGCCTCACTGAGCATGGTCTTCCCGCACGATGCGTGTCCGACGATTGCGAAGTTACGAATGTCACCAGGTTGATAGTCTTTCATATAAATTCACTGCCAGTTCCGTCGCTGCCCGCCCAAGCCGATGCTCAAACGGACGGACAATGTATGCAACGACCACGCCCGCGCAAGCCGAGAAATCGAAATGGCGCGGGACTCAGGGGTGCAGAATGGCCTGCCGCACGGCAGGCAAACCGCGGGCGGAAGCCCGGGGCTAGCGTTGGAACTCAGGTCTCTCTGGGAAACCCGGGGCCGGTCTTCGGTTCCGGGGCCAGCAAGGCCCCGCCCTCGCTCAGGCTTCCCAACCGGGCCGGTTCTCGCGTTTGACAAAGCGGTCGGCTTCCGGAAGGTTGGGCGACCGCATATTCGGGCCGTCCCATTCCATGCGCCGGCCTTCGCCGACCCGCAGCGCAACGCACCCCAACAGAATGATCTCGGTCAGGTACGCCGCAATGTCGAAGTTGGAATAGGCCGGGGTGCCTTCCTTCATCATGCGGAACCACTCCTGCATGTGACCAGGCGAACGTTGGATCGTCTGCGGTACGGCTTTGCAGGCTTCCTCCTGATCGCCGGCTGAATACTCGTCCTTGCCCTTCATCGCCACGAAGAACCGGGCGCCGTAATCATCAGGCGAAAACAACTTGCCCTTTTCCCCAACCACCAGGGCGCCGCTGCCGGGCAACTTGTCGTAGGTGGCGATCACCTCGCGGACGGCTTCGCCCTCGGGGCGAATCGGTTTGAGCGAATCTCCAGGGTTACCGTCATACCACCAGAACTTCAGCGGCGGCAGGTCCCCGCGCTGCGGAAACTCGAAGCGGATGCGGGAGGTCTTGGGAAAGGTCTCCGGGTACATGCGCGAGGCCAGCTCGCACTCGACGACGTTGGGGTAGCCAAGGTTGAGCGCCCGGAACGGCATGTTGACGGTGTGGCAGGCCATGTCGCCAAGGGCGCCGGTGCCGTAGTCGTACCAGCCCCGCCACTTGAACGTATGATAGACGTCCTTCTTGAAAGGCCGGTTCGCTGCGGGACCAAGCCACAGGTCCCAGTCCAGGTTCTCCGATACCGGGTCCTGGCCCTGAGGCCGGTCGAGTCCCTGCGGCCAGATGGGGCGGTTGGACCATACATGCAGCTCGAGGGGTTTGCCGATCACGCCGGCCTGGATGACCTCGACAGCGCGCCGCAGGCCACTTTCGGCGCTGCCCTGGTTGCCCATCTGGGTGGCCAGGTTCTTTTCCTTGGCCAGCCGGCGCATGGTGCGCGCCTCCTCGACGGTCTGGACGAGCGGCTTCTGGCAGAAGCAGTGCTTGCCCATCTTCATCGCCCGAATCGCCGCCACGCCATGCTGATGGTCCGGCGTGGAAACGGTCACCGCGTCAATGTCCTTGGCCATTTCGTCCAGCATCTTGCGGTAATCGCGGTACTGCTTGAGCTGGGGGAACTTCCCCGTAAACTGCTTGGCCTTCGACCCCAGCGGGCCTGTGTCCACGTCGCAAATGGCAACGATATTCCCGCCGCAGTTTGCGGCGTCGCTGCTGTCACTGTCGCCTTTGCCGCCGACCCCGATGCAGGCGACGTTGATGCGGTCATTGGCCCCCAACACCCGGCCCACATAGGGGAACGCGAGTGTGGCGGCGCCGGCAGCCAGCGTGGTGCGGCGGAGGAATTGACGGCGGCTGAAGGAGTTGCGTTTGGCGACGATTGCTAAAGTATTATGGTGCATGTTAAGACAGTTCCCGAAGCGTCATGCGCTAAGCACGACCACAGCTTCGACTGTGAAAAGGAATAGAGGTTTCCGTGGCGGTGTCGAGAAGGAAAGTGAGCAAACCGAAAGCGCCTCGGCCAGGGCCTGAGCCGCATCTATTCAGCAGCAGGGGAGCGCGCCCGCCCCTGGCGCAGTGCTGAGATGGTCTGTGCCCGGCTCCAGAAAGGGCTTTGTCTTCAACGCCGCGGTTTGCCAGACTGCGCGCCGATTCTGCACGACGCGTGAACAGCCAGAGCCAATTCGACTTTGCGGGTGACAGCACGGAGCGGGGCTATGCTCAGTGGCTGACCACCCGGCGGATGGCGGCAGGAGAACTGGCGCGGAAAATGAACCTGCCTCTGGGCCATCAGGTCGAGGTGTGGCTCTACGGAGGCGTCCGACTGCGTGGCCTGCTGCGGTTGCGCGAGGAAGTGCTCTTCATTGAGGAGGAACACGTCCGGCATCTGGAGCTAATGGTGGACCACGTGGCCTTCACTTATCGGGAGATGGAATCGTGCGTGAGGCTGGATTGACCGCTCGACTGCGCATCACTGTGCGGGGTGCCGTCCAGGGGGTCGGCTTTCGACCGTTCGTTTACCGGCTCGCCACAGAATTGGGTTTGGCGGGTTGGGTCAACAACTCCACGCAGGGTGTATTCATCGAAGCGGAAGGCCCGCCGGCTGATCTGGAGAAACTCCTGCTCCGCCTCGAGGCCGAAAGACCGCCGCGCAGTTACATCCAGAGCCTTGAGGCGTCCTGGCTCGATCCGGTCAGCTACACCAGCTTTGAGATCCGGCCTAGCGAGGCTGGTGGCGCGAAGACGGCGCTGGTGCTGCCCGACATCGCCGCTTGCCCCGATTGCCTGCGCGAGGTGTTCGACCCCGTCAACCGGCGCTATTTCTATCCCTTCACCAACTGCACCAATTGCGGCCCGCGCTTCAGCATCATTGAGTCGCTGCCTTACGACCGGCCCAACACGGCCATGAAGGGGTTCGCCATGTGCGCGCAGTGCCAGGCCGAGTACGACGACCCGCTCGACCGCCGCTTCCACGCGCAGCCCAATGCCTGCCCTGAGTGCGGCCCGCAGATCCAGTTGTGGGACCCCCGAGGCAAAGTGGTTCCGAGCAGAGCCAGCCCCCACCCCCGAGGCGGTAGGGACCTTTCGCCGAGAGGTCCGTCCCCCGCAGGCAGCGGACGCCTCGGCGAGGCGTCCCTACCTGCGGCGGGCCACGACGTCGGCGGCAGCCAGGCCGTCCTGGCCGCTGCGGTGGAGGCCATTCGCGAAGGAAAGATCGTCGCGGTGAAAGGCCTCGGCGGCTTTCATCTGATGGTTGCCGCACGCAACGACGAGGCTGTGCGCCGTCTCCGCGAGTTGAAGCACCGCGAAGAGAAACCGCTGGCCCTAATGTTCCCCTCGCTGGCGACTGTCCGCGCGGTCTGCGAAGTCTCACCTCCGGAGGAGCGCCTCCTGTGCTCCCCCGAAGCCCCCATCGTCCTCCTGCATCGCATTCACGCATCACGCATCGCGCATCACCCCTCCCCCCTGTCCCCTGCCCTCGCCCCTGGCAATCCCAACCTGGGCGTGATGCTGCCCTACACCCCCCTGCATCACCTGTTGCTTTCGTTGCTCGGCGCGCCCGTAGTCGCCACCAGCGGCAATCTCAGCGACGAACCCATCTGCACGGACGAACACGACGCGCTCGAACGCCTCGCCGGCATGGCCGACCTGTTCCTGGTCCACAACCGGCCGATCGTCCGGCACGTGGACGATTCCATCGTTCGGGTTATGATGGGGCGGGAACTGGTGCTGCGCCGCGCGCGCGGCTATGCGCCACTGCCCATCCAACTCCGCTTCGCAGCGGACTGTCGGCAATCGGGAATCGGCGGTTCCGTGCTAGCCGTCGGAGCCCACCTGAAGAACACCATTGCGCTCTCGGTCGGGCCGCAGGTCTTCCTGAGCCAGCACATTGGCGACCTGGAAACCGACCTGGCGTATGAGGCATTCCGCCGCGTGATAGCGGACTTCGAGCGGCTCTACGAAGCGACCCCAGCCTTGATTGCCGCCGACGCGCATCCGGACTACCTTTCCACCAGGTTCGCCCGCGACCTCGTCTCTGTTGGCAGCCGACATAAGGAGGCTCTTACTTCCGCCCCTCAACTCATCAGCGTTCAACACCACGTGGCCCACGTGCTGTCCTGCATGGCTGAAAATGAACTCGAGCCCCCACTGCTCGGCGTGTCCTGGGACGGCACCGGCTACGGATTGGATCACACGATCTGGGGCGGCGAGTTCTTCCTCGTCATGGATGCAGGTTGCGAGCGCGTGGCGTTTCTGCGCCAGTTCCGCTTGCCCGGTGGTGACCAGGCGGTCAGAGAACCGCGCCGGACCGCCCTGGGCTTGCTCTACGAAATGCTCGGCGACGACGCCTTCCACATGACCAACCTGGCCCCTCTGCGCGCATTCTCCCCGGCGGAACTGAAGCCGCTCAAGGCCATGCTCGCGCGCCAGCTCAACTCGCCGCTGACCTCCAGCGCCGGGCGGTTGTTCGATGCTGTGGCCGCCCTGCTCAACCTGCGACAGCAAGTCCGCTTCGAAGGCCAAGCGGCGATGGAACTGGAGTCCGCCCTTGAAGGCGTCCAGACCGACGACGCCTACGAACTCCCCCTCCGCTCCCCACGCCCCACGCCCCACGCCCCAATCCTGCTTGATTGGTCCCCAATGATCAAAGCCATCCTGACTGACCTCGAGCGCCGAGTCGGCCCTGGCCTAATCTCGGCCAAATTCCACAACGCCCTGGCCGAAGCCATCGTCGCCGTCGCCAGCGAATCCGGCCAAGAGCGGGTCATCCTGTCTGGGGGTTGCTTCCAGAACCGCTATCTGACCGAGCGCGCGGTGCGGCGTTTGCGCGAAGCGGGCTTCCTGCCCTATTGGCACCAACGCGTCCCGCCCAACGACGGCGGCATCTCTCTAGGCCAAACCGTCGCCGCGTTACGCGATAGCAGGCCATCGCTACCGGCCTGATCCTGCCGCACAGGCGCGGGAACACCGCATTTCAAGTCTCTGCCGTTATAAGCGTAACGATTGCAGCGTGGCAGGCAAAGTGGCAGGCCGGATGGCATGAAAGATGCGAAATGCAAGATCCGGGGATTATCTGCCGTGTGATGAACCTTGAGATAGCCAACCCCGTTGCGTGTCAACCGAACCAACCCCGCAATTTAGCCGGGGCCGCAGCCGGCTCCGCCCGAACCCGTCTCCCCACCGCCGGAAGAGCCGCGGCCCCCGCGCAACAAGAAACGAATCTGCGGCATCATCGCGTGGATTCTGTCCCTGCTCGCCGTGCCCGTCGCGCTGCTGATCGGGTGGGCTCTGACGCACAGCATGGACACGAGCGACTTCAAGGGAATGGGCGCCGGGATCGCGATCATGGGCATCATGCTGTTGACTGTGATCATCGCGGTCGTGGGATCGCTGGTGCTGGTGATTGCATCGTGGTGGCGCCGGGGACGTTTCAGATGGGCAGCCCGCCGAATGAAAGCGGACGGGAGCCCGATGAGACGCCGCACCGCGTGACGTTGACGAAGGGATACTGGATGGGCAGGCACGAAGTCACGCAACGCCAATGGACGCAAGTCATGGGAACCAACCCCAGCCATTTCAAAGCGGCCGGCTTGGACGCGCCAGTTGATCAGGTCGGCTGGAACGATTGCCAGGCATTTCTCCAAAAGCCCAACGCGCAAATTCCCGGCGGCGGGTTCCGTCTGCCAACCGAGGCCGAATGGGAGTACGCCTGCCGAGCCGGGACGAGCACCGCCTTCCACTATGGCGATCAAATTCACTCGAGCCAGGCGAACTTCGACGGACGCGCCCGATACGGTGGTGGACAGCGCAGTGATTGCCGCCAGACAACCCTGCCCGTCGGGCGGTTCACGCCGAACGCGTTCGGGCCGCACGACATGCACGGCAATGTCTGGGAATGGTGTGCCGACTGGTACGGAGCCTACCTCCGTTTGTGAGACGGAGGTAGAACGGAGGAGTAACGGAGGTACTACGCAGGTACGGCTTGGCTGTATTCATGCAGGAGGCAACCGCGGATGGACGCGAATGCACGCTAATAGGACTTGTTGTCGGGAGGGTCTATCGCTGAGGGCTGGTGCTCACCGTTCACTGACTGCCGGGCCACCGAGGTTCTCACTGCAGATTACTCGGTTTCATTGGCGTTTATTCGCGGTTGTGCTGAATCGTTGGCCTAGCAGTTGGCCTGGAGCTTCCCGGCTGCCCCATTCAACCTGCCCAAGGCCCACTTACAAACTACCCGGGTGAACCAGACTCTTGGCGGTTCGGAGGGGGGGCAGGGCAGGGACATCCGTGGTGGCGTATCCACCGTTGGCATTAAGCCACATGGCCACTGTGACGGGGGGCTATTCCGCGCGCAGGGTGACAATGCCCCAGGCAGGGACTTCGATGGAGGGGCCGGCCTTCTGCCGGGGCTTCTCGCTGGTGTCGCTGAGCCAGAGCTGCTGGGGGGCGGGTTTGGCCCAGGCGAGCTTGACCTTCTCCGGCTGGCCGGACGCGCCGAAGAGGCGGACGATCCAGGCCTTGCCGTCGTCGCTGGGCTTGAAGGCCGTGACGACCACCTTGTCCGAGGAGAGTTCGAGGCGGGGCTTGGCGAGCAGTGGACCTGACGCGGGAAGCACGATCAGCGGCTGGGAACAGGCGACACCGAACCGTGCCGCGTCGTCCGCCGCAAAGCGCCTGTGTGGGCGGATCGCAAAACGGAAGACGGTGGGGCCTTCCTGCTCGGCGCGGTAGTTGGTGTGCCAATGGTTGTTCATGACCCACGAATAGATCGTCTGCGAGGGGGTGAGGTGCTGAATCCAAACATCGGGGTTCGTTTGCGAGCCGATGAGATTGGCGGTGATGCCGCCGACTTCGACCAGCGGCGCGTCCACCGGTGACCAGGTGAGGCCGAACTTGTCATTGGAGATGTCCACCCACCGCTGGACGCTGAACCAGTTCTTGCAGGAGGCGGGTATTTGGTCCAGCTCGGGCCGGACCTCGGCCCAGCCGACGTCCATGCGCACGGTGCCATCGGGCACGTTGAAGCCGAAGCCGAAGTGGACGCCTTCCTTGGCACGGATTGGGAGCTTGTCCACGGTGTTGATGATCTCGACGTAGTCGAGGCCGTCCACGACGCGCACTTCGCGGGTGAGGCGCTTGCAGCCGGGGGCGTCGGATTCAATGAGGAGCGAGGCTACCAGTGGGCCGTTCTCTTTCACTGTGATGCGCGGAGTGCCGTTGCGCTGCAAGGCCTTGAGGTCCGAGCCAGGCAGGTAGAAGTAATCGTTCAGGGTGGTGGCAGCTTTGGCATCCACCAGCTCCTGCTTCAACCAGCGGCTGAAGAGGCTGGCGATACCACCCGTGCCCGGGTCAATCTTCACCATGAAGTCGGGGTGCGATAGCGTGGTAATGCCTACCCGCACTGCGCCCCGTGTGGGCGCAACCCCGGCTTCGACCCGGAATCGCTTGGAAGCAAAAGGCGGCACGCCGCGCGCGAGGAAGACGAGTTCTCCGGTGGAAAGACGTTGCGAGGGGGCGGGCTTGCCTTTGTAGTCCACGACGCGGTCGCCGGCAGCGGACTGCGCGGCGGAGAGTGTCACGAGGCTGGTTCGCGGCCACGAAGCGGTGTTGAAGACGTCCAGCCCGGCGGGGACAGGCGAGACGCCTGTCCTACTTTGCAGCGCCTCAGCGAGCAACGCCCGGGACTGCTTGTCGGCATCGAGGGCGAACGCTTGCTTTACCTTCCACTGGTCGCGGACGAAGGGGAGGTCGGGTTGGCTGATGCTGTTGTGCGCGCCCCAGGTGTGCTCGCTGTAGAGCAGCACGTTGCGCCAGGCTTCCTGGAAGGCCGCGGCCGGGAAAGGCCCCGGGTTGCGGATGGCCCAGAGCGTCTCGGCCTGCACGAGGCGCTCGGCGGAGGCACGGTTCATAGCAGTTTCGAGGGCGGAAGATGCCGCGCCGTCTTCCCAGTAGGGCGTATAGTCGCCGCTGTATTCGGGCAGCTTGTCGCCGTAGCGGCGCTCGAAGGCGCGGAAGGCGGTGGCCGTGGTGGTGATGGTCAGGCGCGGCCAGGCGTAGCGGCTATTCCAGTCGCGCACGACGTCGGCGACTTTCTCGTCGGGCGAGCCGTTGTCGCCGTGCACATTCCAGCGCAGGTGGGTGATGTCGTAGGGGTAGCCGTTCTTCTCCAGTTCGACCAGGTAATCCGGGAGGAAGCGGGCCAGAGCCTCGCCGTCGCCGATGAGATGGCCCAGGGCATAGCCGCGCGACGGGCACCAGCAGAGCACGCGGCTCTTGCCATCGGGGCCTTTCCACCAGAAGGGCCGGTTCTGCCATTCCTTCATGGTGCCGCCCATGCGGTCGAAATAGTTCGGGGCGAAGGAGAAGTATTTCACGCCGGCCTGGGCCATGGCGGAAACGGTGCCCCAGGTGTAGCCCGGGACGTCGCTGATCATGGCGGACTCGATGGGCACGCCGCATTGGTCGGCGAGCCGGGTGGCGTAACTCATCAGCCGGAGCAACTCCTCGGGCCGGCAGAGGCCTGTGAGAATGTTGCAGTAGAAGGCGTCCAGGCCGATCTGGCCGGACTTGACGGCGGCGATGAAGGCGGCGCGCTGCTCCGGCGTGGCGTCGCGCAGGTAATTGTCCACGCACCAGAGCACTTCGACGTTCCACACGAAGCGGGCGCCCTCCGGGTGGGCTGCGGTGGCCCGGGCGAGGCGCAGACCCGTCTCGATGTTGTCGTCCTGCTTCTTCTCGACATCGGCCTGGAGGGCGGTGTAGCCGATGTCATTGTGCGAGTGCGGCAGGACAAAGATCTCGAGCTTGCGGACGGGCTTCAGCGTCGCCTCGTGGCTGGCCACGATCTGGCCGGCGGCTTCTACCTCGATCTTCACGCTCTGCTCCGCCTCCGCGGCCGGAGCGAACAGCTCGACCGTCTGCAGGCCGAATCTCAGTTGGACCGGCTTTCCCTCAGCCCCGGCCAGCCGGACCTTGCCGTCCACGGGCTGGGCATAGGGATAATCCAGCATCACTGTGAGCGGCCGGAGCAGCGCGTCGCCGCGTCGCTCGACCATCTGGGGTGTCCGCGCTTCGAGCGTGATGGCGCGGGGTAGAGTCTCGGTTTGGCCCTCGCGGAAGAAGGTGATCTCGGCTCCGCCAACGGTTCCGTGGCCGCTGCCCAGCCCGGTCACCTGCCAGCGCGCGCGCCGCGCCTTCATAGGCGAGGCCAGAGTCAGCATCGTCACCCCGCCGCGCTGGTTCAGGTGCTTGACGGTGACCGTGCCGACGACCGCGCCCGAGCCGTCCAGGAATGTCAGTTCGGAGGAGGCGATGGTCGCCGGGTCATTCCGGTCAGTGTGGCGGAAGGCGGCCACAATGGCGGGCGCGCCAAAATCAAATTCGATGAAGGTATTGGTGCCTTTGGCGTTGGAAGAGTATTCCGTCTGGACCTTGCCGTCGGCGATGTTGCGCACGTTATGGTGCCCGCCCGGATAGGCCTCCGCACTGGCGACAATCTTCGGCGTCGGCAGTGGGTCCAGCCGGGTGAAGTGGTCGGGCCGGCCAGGCTGCGCGGCGCACGGTGACCCTGGCAAATAAGCCAAACCGGCAGCAAGAAGCAGGGGGAAACTCAAGGATGGCGTTTTCATGGGCTTTGGTTTACCCGCAAGCGCTCTCGCCCGCGAGCCAATTCAGGTCAAGCTCGGCTGAGCGCGGCAGCAGGCCGTATGCCGTTGTGCCAGGAAGGTAAGCGATCCGCGTGAACCAGCTTCATTGTCATATCTGGTTTGTGACTGTCGGCGTTGCACTGGGCGTCGCTGGTCAACCTTCCTCATGGCTGAACGAGGCGCTACTACCGTGCTGTCAAGGCGACCAGACGCGGTAGTAACGCTGCGAGGAGTTTCCTGGCTGGGGGTCCGTAAACTGATAATGGCCAGGATAGACCTCGATAGCGACACCTAGCACGCTCCAATCATCTGACGCCAACGCCGGATTCGTAGAGCCGCAGACAGTGAATATCCCCCCTGGTGTGTTCGTGAACATGAATTGGAATGATCCGCTTCCCGATAAGGCAGGAATAGTCAGAAAAGGCTGCGGGTTATGGCTGCTGGTCATGTCGTACAGTTCCGCGGCAGAAAGCACGCCGTTCGGCCCCTGCCCGCCCGCGACCAGCACCCTCCCGTTGGGCAGCAGGTTTGCTGTGTGGCTACTCCGGCCGGCCACCAGCACCCCGGACACCGTCCATCTCTGCGTCGCGGGATCGTAGAGTTCGGTTGTGTTGATAGCGCTGAGTCCTACAGTCTGATTAGCGCCCCCGGATGCCAGCACGAATCCACTGGGCAATAACGTGGTCGTAAACCATGCTCTGGCATAGGTCAACGAGGAGGTTGAGGTCCACGTCCTATTAGTTGGATCATACAATTCCGAGGTTCGAAGGCCTAACACGTTGGAAGAATAACCAGCCGCCACCAGCACCATCCCGTTAGTTAGCAAAGTGGCCGCATGACCGTAGCGCGGGCTGTACATTGCTGTGATTGTTGTCCAAACTCGGCTGTTAGGGTCATACAGTTCTGCGCCTGAAAGCACCGTAACTCCATTGGTGCTACCGCCAAGAACTAGAACCGTCCCGTCAGCCAGCAATGTTGCTGTGTGCATCGCGCGCCCAGCGCTCATCGAACCGGTAGGCGACCATGTTTCAGTAGCTGGATCGTAAATCTCCGCACTCGCAAGAGCCTGGGTGCTGTTGACCAGGCCCCCTGCGACCAAGACCTTCCCATTCGCGAGTCGCGTTGCGGTGTGATGCCAGCGGGCAGTGCTCATGGGAGAGGTTGGGCTCCACAATTGCGTGGTCGGATTGTAGAGCTCAACGCTGGCAAGATGGGTAGGAGAAATGGCTGTGCCGTTTTCCCCCCCGGCAGCCAACACGCGACCATCGGGCAGCAGCGTCGCCGTGTAATAGCAACGTCGAGTCGCCATAGCGCCCGTCGCCACCCACGCATCCGTGGAGGCATCATAAACCTCTGCAGCCGAAAGAGTCGAGTCGTTGAGCGGGCCGGTGTAGATCCCAAAGCCGCCCACGGCCAGCAGCCTGCCATTGCTCAATAGGATCGCTTGGTGAGCGGTCCGTGAGGTTATTAGCGACCCAGCCGAAGACCACGAAGCGGCAGTTGCTGACAGACTTAAATAGAAACCCAACGCTAGTGCGGTGGTACAGAGTAAGCTGCGACTGGCGTGCAACCATCCGAGAGAGTTGACTCGACTCTGAGTAATCTCTGAGGCCTGCCCCTCAGCCGGAGTAACGTTGAAGAAATGCGGAAGCATAGGATGTTCGCGAGCTTGTTTAACAAGTCATGGGCTTCACATCGGACGTAATATGGCTACTCGCCGATCTGGCCGGGGGTGCCTTTGCGGTAGTTGACGCCTGCTTGGTCGAAGCGCTGGAGTTGGGTTTCCAGGCGCCGCGTGAAATCTTCCCAGTTGCGGGTGTCACGGGGCGACCAGGTGATCTCAGCCAGCGCGCACAGCCGCGGGAAAGTCATGTACTGCGCTTGCTTCAAGTTGGGGATGTATTCCGTCCAAAGGTTGCCCTGGGCGCCGAGAATATGCGGCCGATACTTCGCCTCGAGCTTATCGGGAATCGGCTCGAAGGAATAGACCTTGCTCAACGGAATGTAGCCGCCAATGGCCCTGGGCTCGGTGGCGTGGTTGGTGGACTGGTAGTAGTCCAGGTAGCAATAGCCCGTGGGCGACATGATCACGTCGTGCCCGGCGCTAGCGGCCTCGACCGCCCCGCCAATCCAATCCATCACCACAGCGTTCCGGGCCAGCCCACCCTCGCGGATTTCGCTCCAGCCGATCAGTGTGCGGCCCTTCGAGCTGATGAACTTCTCGATCCGGCGGATGAAGTAGCTTTGCAGCTCGTGCTCATTCTTGAGCCCCTCCTGCTTGATGCGCGCCTGGCATTTCGGGCACTTCTTCCAGTTGCCCTTGGGCACCTCGTCGCCGCCGATGTGGATGTACTTGCCCGGGAATAGCTCCATCACCTCGGCCAGAACATTCTCCAGGAAGGCAAACGTAGCGTCGTTACCGGCGCAATAGACGCCCGCGAACACGCCGCCCTTGGCGTCCGGCGTGTAGGGTCCGCCGCTGCAGCTCAGCTCGGGATATGCCGACAACGCCGCGCTCGCGTGCCCGGGCATCTCGATTTCCGGCACGAGGGTGATATGCCGGCTGGCAGCGTAGGCTACGATCTTGCGAATGTCCGCCTTCGTGTAATAGCCGCCATACTTCCCGTCCGCGCGATAGGTCGTGCTGAGTTTCGGATCAAGCCCAAACCCCGCCTCGTCCCGCCAGGCGCCGACCCGCGTCAGGCGGGGATACTTCTTGATTTCGACGCGCCAGCCCTGGTCATCGGTCAAGTGCATCTGCAGCGTGTTCAACTTCTGACCGGCGATTGCATCCAGCATTCCCTCGACCTCGTCCGGGGTGAAGAAATGGCGGGCCACGTCGAATAGTAAGCCGCGCCACTTGAAGCGCGGCTGGTCTTCGATGGCGACACACGGAATCCTCCAATCCACGCCCGACGCCGGGTGCGAGGCAAAGACCTGCGGTGGCAGCAGTTGCAGGAGCGTTTGCACTCCGTAGAACATGCCAGTCTGGCTGGAGGCGCGCAGGACGACCGAGTCCGGGGTGACGGTCAATTCGTAGCCTTCCGGACCCAGCGGCTTGGCGCCGGCGGCAGTGAGAACGATCGCACCTTGGGACGGGCGGAGTTGTTTGCCGGCGGCCACCCGGAGTCTGTAGCCGGTGCCCTGGCGCAACGATTCCGCCAGGTATTGGCCGGTGTCACGCGAGGCGCGGTCCGCGAGTATCGGCGTATTGGGCTGGAGGCGGAAGGCGCCTTCGCGCAACTCCAGCTTCTGCGGGAGGGGAATCAGCGCCGGCGTTTCGGCGGCCCAGGAGGTTGCCATCATCAACGAGAGGAGGAGCGATGGAGTGTGAAGTCTCATTTGACTGTTTGCCTGGGGCCTTGGCCGGCCATGGCGGAATTGTTGGCCCAGAGCCGGTTAATCACATAGAGCAGAACCAGGCCACTGACGATGAACACCCCCAGAAGCAGCAGTGCCAACCCCGTGCGGCCATACAGGAAATTGCCGACCGTGAAGAGCGAGGCCCAGATCGCGGCACAGCCCGCCGACCAGCCGAGCATGGCCAGGGGGATGTTCTCGTGCGTGGCGCCGGCTTCCTGCTCCGAGATGCCCGCGGCCTCGCGAATGCACCGCCAGCCCGGGCCGAAGGGGCGGACCTTCCGGTAAAACGCGATCAGCGTCTGGCGGTCGGTTTGCGGGCCGAGAAAGGCCGTGAGCATCCAGCAGACCGTGGTAACGGCGATGGTGATCAGCAACGCGTAGTGCGTGCTGAAGGCCATGCCGAATTGGGTCTTGAGAATCAGCAGGACCAGCGAGATGCCGAACGAGCTGATCATGGCCACCACCTCGCACCAGGCGTTGATGCGCCACCAGAACCAGCGCAACAGATACAGCAGGCCCGTGCCGGCGCCGACCTGGAGGATGATGTCGAAGGCGGACTTGGCCGAATCGAGCAGATAGACCATGCCGCCGGCGCACACGTACAGGCCGATGGTCGTCAACCGGCCCACGAGCACGTAGTGCTTCTCCGGGGCGCCCTTATGGATGAAACGCCGATAGAAGTCGTGCACGAGGTAGGAAGCTCCCCAGTTCAAATGGGTGAGGACCGTCGAGGAGTTCGCCGCGATCAGCCCGCCCACCATCAGGCCGATAAACCCGACCGGCAGGAATTTCAGCATGGCCGGGTAGGCGATGTCATGCCCGAGCAGCTTCGGATCGAGGTTCGGGAAGGCTTTCTGAATGTCGGATAGCTCGGGATACACCAGGAGCGAGCAGAGGCCCACGAGGATCCAGGGCCACGGACGCAGGACGTAATGGGCAATGTTGAAGAACAGCACCGCGCCCAGGGAATCCTTCTCCGACTTCGAGGCCAGCATGCGCTGGGCGATGTAACTGCCGCCGCCCGGCTCGGCGCCGGGGTACCAGGTCGCCCACCATTGCACGGCGATGGGCATGACGAATACCGCCACCGCCATGTCCCAGTTGCTCCGGAAGTCGGGCAGGACGTTCAGGTAGTGCAGCATCGTCTTGCCGTCCGGGCCCAGCATGGGCGAGGAAAGCTTCTGCACCATGACGTCCAGTCCGCCGATGTGCTGGACGGCGAAGAACGCCGCCGCGATCACGGCCGTCATCTTGATGAAGAACTGGATCATATCAATGACCAGCACGCCCCACAGTCCCGAGTGCGCGGCGAACGCCACGTTCAGCACGCCGCATAACACCAGCGTTTGCCAGCGCGGCAGACCGAACAGGATGTTGGCGATCTTGCAGGCCGCCAGGCTGACCGAAGCCAAAATGACGCAGTTGAAGAAGAGGCCCAGATACACCGACCGGAAGCCGCGCACCACGCTGGCGGCCTTGCCGGAATAGCGGATCTCATAGAACTCGAGGTCGGTCATCACCTCCGAGCGCCGCCACATCCGGGCATAGAAGAAGACCGTCGAAACGCCGGTGAGGACAAATGCCCACCAGACCCAGTTGCCCGCCACGCCTTTCTGCCGAACGATGTCGGTGACCAGGTTGGGGGTATCGCTGCTGAAGGTGGTGGCGACCATGGACAAGCCGGCGAGCCACCACGGCACCGCCCGGCCCGAGACGAAGAACTCGGAGGTGTTCTTGCTCGCGCGCTTGCCGAAGAACAGCGCCGGAATGAAACAGATGAGCAGGGTGGCCAGGACGATGAGCCAGTCAATGAGCTGTAGATGCATACCAGAATTCTTCTGACCGCTGGCCGCTTAGGCGGCATTGGCCGGAGACCTTAACAACCTCGGCTCACGAAAACAAGCCTGCCAGAGCAAGCTTGCTACTATTGGGGGCGGTTGGTATGCAACGCACCGATGAATCCAGGTTCGGGCAGCCCTTAGATCGGCGCGATGGAAATCAGCACTATCGGGCGTCCACGTAACGTGGGCTGGGCTCGGGCCGCAGCATTGCTCTACGGCGATTGGGGCACCAGCAAAGCCTACGTTATCGGCCTGGCGCTCTTCGCGGTGGGTTACGCCGCCCTCCCGCACTTGCTGGCAGTCTGCCTGGTCACCGCCGTTGTCGGGATCAACTACATCTGGGTCTGCCGTTGCTTCGCCAACGGGGGCGGGGTTTACGCCGCGGCGGGTCTGCACTCGCGCCGGCTGGCGATGATTGGCGGGCTGCTCCTACTGGCGGATTACATTGTTACCGCCTCTCTGAGTTGCCTCGATGCCTTCCACTACCTCGGCTTCGACCACACCCAGGCTAAGAAGTGGGCTATCGGAGCGATTTTCCTCATCGGCGCGCTCAACTTCTTCGGCCCCAAGCACACCGGCAACCTCGCCATCTGGCTGGCGCTGCCGGTCGTGGCCACGGTGGTGGTCCTGATCGTAGGAGGGGTGCCGCACCTGAAGGATTTCCATCCGCAACCGCCCACCGGCGGTATCTGGCACAACTGGGTCGCGTTCGTGGGGATGATCCTGGCCCTTTCGGGCGTGGAAGCCGCCGCCAGCAACACGGGCGTGATGAAGCTGGACCCGGACGCCCCTCACGACCGGCCGACCGTGGGCTTTACCTCGAGGCGCGCGGTCACCACCGTGATGTTCGAGGTTGTCGTGTTTACCGCCCTGCTGAGCGTGCTGGCCATGTGCCTGCCGCTGCCGGCGGACCAATTGCCCGCGCACAAGGAAGACATGCTCCGTTACATGGGTGAGACCTTTGTCGGCCCCTGGTTCGGGAAGATTGTCGGCTGGGTGTTTGCGCTGCTGCTGCTGTCGGCGGTCAACACGGCTATCGGCGGCATGGTGGCGCTGCTCTACGTCATGGCGCGCGACCGCGAACTGCCGGATACCTTTGACCAACTCAACCGCTTCGGCGTGCCGTGGGTGCCCTTGATCGCCGCGACCATCCTGCCGGTCATCGTCCTTGACCTGGGCGACTCCGTTGAATCGCTGGCCAATCTTTACGCCATCGGCGTGGTGGGCGCCATCTTGCTCGATATCGGCTCCTGCGCTTTCGCCCGCACCCTGCCGCTGAGCGTGCGCCAACGCCGCATCATGAAGTTCACCGTCGTCCTGCTGGCCGCCATTTGGCTGACGATCGCCCTGAGCAAACTATATGCTCTGCTGTTCGTCGCTGTCGTGTTGCTGGTGGGTCTGGCGATTCGCGAATACAACCAGCGCCAGCGACGCCATGCCGCGGCGAAACCCGCTCCGTCGTCGGCCGCGTCCGCGCCCCCGACAGCGCCCGCAACCGCCACGCCGCCATTTCTCGGCAACTCGGTCCTCGTCGCCGCGCGCGGTTGGACCCCGGCGCTGCAATTTGCGTTGGAGGAAAGCCGCGTGCGCGGCGCCCAATTGCTCGTGCTCTACATTCGCGAAGTGGCGGTGAACGTGAATGTGAGCAGCAATTGGCAGGACGACCCCTACGCCAGGCAACTGTTCACCCGCCTGGAAGCCGAGGCCCGCGGCTTGAAAGTGAACAAGCTCTACAGCATTAGCGATTCGCCGGCCGACACCATCATTGACATCGCCGCAACGTTCGGAGTGGACACCGTGGTGCTCGGCGGCAGCCGGCGGGCGGCGCTCGTCCACTTGCTCAAAGGCAACGTCGTTTCCCGCGTTGCCGCCAACCTGCCGGAATCCATGCACCTGATTGTGGTCGGGTGACGCCCGAACCGCCGCGCCAGCCGGCGCGGGGCGGGTTGTGGGCGTGTTGTTACGCTGGGGCTTCGAAGGGCGTTCGAAGGGCGTCAGCGGTTTTCCCCCTCTCTCCACCTCCCGCCACGAAAGTCAGCGAACGGGTTGGAAGTGGAACAACTGCGCGCCGTGGGCCGGAAGGTCGAGGTAGAGGCCTTGGTTCTGGAGTTCGGCGCCTGAGCGGGTGTATTCCTCCGACCCGGCCAGGTCTTTCATGGACCACCGGGACGCGGCCAGGCCGGCGATGTTCAAGGCCACATAACACTGGCTGCGATGCGGGGCCAGGTTCACCGCCACCACGTCGAAGCCCGGGCCCTGGTTTTGCCATTGCACCAGCACGAAGTTCTGCGCGGTGGGGTTGCCCGGCCATGCGGCACGCGGCTCGAGCAGGCTTCCCGGCCCGCGTCCCACGGCCGTGGCCGGGAGCAGCTTCAGCCATTGCTCATAAATGGCCTGGATGTCGGCCTGGCAAGGTTCATGGCCGCGGCGCGCCAGTTGAACCGGGATTTTGAGGCGCGCGCCGCCAAGCTGGCCTTCGTGCAGGAACCGCAGGCCCGGCAGACCCAAAATCACAAGCGCCGCGGCTCGGTGCTCCTCGGGCGATAGGATGCCCGCGATCCGTTCCTCGTCATGGTTCTCCAGAAAGTGCGCGCTCCGGGCGACTGCATCCGCGCTGATCCCGAGCAGATGACGCTGCACTCCGCCCGCGGCGCGCGCGATCAGGACGTCACGCAGCATCTTGTCGTAGGTGTAATCAAAGCCTTGCGCGCGCAGACGGCCCTCGAGGCCCCAGTAGGCCTCCGCCAGGAACAGGAACTCCGGTTGCGCTGCCTTCACCGACGAAATTGCCCCTGACCAGAACTCCTCGGTCGCCGCCGGCGGATCGGCCAGGGGGAATTGTTCCCAGGTCCTGGCGAACACATCGTTGAGCAGCAGCATAGCCATATCGCAGCGGACGCCATCGCAACGGCCGGCGACGGACTGCAACACCTGGATCATTGCCGTCCGCGCAGCCGGGCGGCGATAGTCCACCTGCACCGTGTCGGACCACGCCGGGAAGTAGGGATCTTTGCCGCAGGCCAGCCAGCGAGGTCCTGCAGGAGTGCTTTGCCGGAACGTCCCGGGAGCGGGCGTCGGGCTCTGCACGAACAGCTCGGGCCGGTCCTTGACCCACGCATGGTCAAGGCCGAGATGGTTCGGCACGAAATCCAGAATCAACTTCAATCCATGCCGCGCGAGCCGTTCGCGAAATGCCTTCAGACCGCTTTCGCCTCCCAGGGCAGCCGGGACCTGGTAATCCGCAATCGCATAAGGCGAACCGGTGACGTCTGCCTCGGTCCAACCCGGCAGGACTTCATCGTAGGCTTTGCGAAGATCCGGGTGCTTCAGGGCCTCTGTGCGGGCCTGCGGGCCGGTAGTCCATACGCCCATCAGCCAGAGGTGACTGAATCCGAGCCTCTGCCAGGCGGCGAATTCGGTCTCGGGAACATTGGCGAGCGTAACGCCGGCGCCCGCCTGGTCCGAGAGTGCCCGCAACCAACAGCGGGTATTGATTTCGTAGAGCAGAGGGTTGGGCAAAGGGTGGTTATGGATTTTGGGTTGGAGGACGATGGAATGAGAAACGCGCGTGGGGCGGAACGTGAGGCATCAAAGCTGCCGGCATCTGCGCCTCGCTAACCAGGCATCCCGGTTCACGTTTCACGCATCTCGGTTCACGCCGGCTCCCCGTCCTCAGCTATTCAACACCTTCAGCGCCTTTGCCGGGTTCGCGACCCGCAGGATCAGCAGGCCCTTCTTCGCGTCCGGGGGTGTGGCGCTGTAGCAATACTCGATGTTGATCTTCGCATCGGCCAGCTTGTGCGCGATCCGGGCCAGTTCTCCGGGCTTGTTGCTGCCCTCGATCATCAGCACATCATCTTCCACCACTAGCGTGCCGTGTTCTTCAAAGAGGTGCATCGCTCTGCGGTAATCGCTCACCACCAGGCGAATCACGCTGTGGTCCACCGTGTCGCTTGTGGTGATGGCGTAGATATTGATTTTGGCGGCCGCGAAGGTCTCGGACATGCGAGCCAGCGTGCCGGGCCGGTTATCGAGGAAGATGGCGAGTTGCTTGGTGATTTGCATAAGTCATTTGCCGTTTTGAACTGGGGGATATCCGTTCGATTCCATGCCTTCACGATACCCGAAGCGATCCCGGATCGCCAGCGCGAAATTGCACATGCACATTCGGTTCCCGCGTGACACTTCCCGCTTCGCGCGGTCAAGGCTTGATGCGGGGAGGCCCTCCGGTCAATCGTCTGCCCAGAAACGGCTTGCGAGGCGCAGTGGGCCTGTGGCAGAAAGAGCCGTGCCGCGGCATTTGGCAGACCCAAAACGTGAGTGATTATTGCCGTTTACCTGACCGCATAAACCTATGAATTGGTACTACGTTGACGCCGGCCAGCAGGCTGGCCCGGTGGATGACGCTCAACTCGAAACCCTCGCCCGCAGCGGGAAGATTCTCAACGACACCTTGGTGTGGCGGGAAGGCATGGACAACTGGCGGATGTATGGAGAGGTGAAGGCGCCGGGCGCCGGGCCGCTCGCCGTGCCCCCCGTAGCACCGGCCGTTGGCGCGGCTCTGGCGCCGAACGAGGCCGCGTGCGCCGAGTGTGGTCAGATCTTCAATGTGGCCGACATGATTCCGTATGGTGGCATTCGGGTGTGTGCGGGTTGCAAGCCGGTCCTCATGCAGAAGCTCGCCGAAGGGGCCAGGGTCAACACCGGCGCACTGAATTATGCGGGATTCTGGATCCGGGTTGGGGCCAAATTGCTGGACGGGCTTATTCTGGGCCTGATCTTCCTGGCGCCGCTCATCTACTTCGTCATCAAAGGGGCCGAAAACCCGCAATCGAATGCGCTCCAGGTCGTCCAGTTGCTCGCTCAGCTTGTGTACATGGCGGCCAACATCGCCTACCAGGTGTTCTTCCTGGGCAAGTACGGCGCCACGCCCGGCAAGATGGCCTGCGGGCTGCGCGTCATCACCGCGGACGGCGGCAAGATCAGCTATGGCCGGGCGACTGGACGTGCCTTTGCCGAAATCCTTAGCGGCATGGTTTGCTACATCGGCTACCTGATCGTGGCCTTCGACGATCAGAAGCGTGCCCTGCACGACCATATCTGCAACACGCGCGTGATCTATAAATAGGCGCTCGCATGAGTGCGCTCCTGCCGTCGTGTCCCGAGTGCGGAACTTCGCTCGGTGAGGGGATGTTCAACCTGCCCGACCTGGCGCCTTGCCCGTCGTGCGGGGTCCCGCTCCAGGTGGAGGTCTTCCCGGCGCTATTCCGTCCGCCGACGCGCGGGCGGGACGGCGAGGCCCTCATGGTCGAGGGCGAATCGAGCTGTTTCTATCATCCGCAAAAGCGGGCGGTTGTGCCCTGCCAGAGCTGTGGCCGGTTTCTCTGCGCGCTTTGCGATTGCGAGCTGCACGGGGAGCATTTCTGCCCGGCCTGCCTGGAAGTGGGCCGGCAGAAGGGCCGCATCAAGCGGCTGGAGAACCAGCGCACGCTGTATGACGGCATCGCCCTGGCGGTGGCCACGCTCCCGCTGCTGATCTTCTATTTCACCATCATCACGGCGCCCATCGCCCTCTACATTGCCATTCGTTACTGGAACGCGCCCCGGAGCATCGTCCACCGCACGAAGATCCGGCTGGTGCTGGCCATCATCCTGGCGACGCTCCAAATCGTGGGCTGGGGCGTTGGCATCTATTTCATCGTCACTGAACTCCGTTCCAATGGCTGAGCAGCAATACCGCCGTTTGACCTGGGCCCGCCGCCGGCAGTCCGGGTTTGTGGTGTTCACCTATATCCGTTCCAGTCTTTGGCTGGGCGCGGACCATTTGCTGGGCATTGACTCGAACGGGTTTTCGGAGACCTACAAACGGTTCTACTTCCGGGACATCCAGGCGGTGACCCTGCGGCGGACGCGGCGGCGGCTGGTCTGGAACTGCGCGCTGGGAGTGCTCGTGACCCTTTTCGTGATGGGTTGGGCCTACGGACTGGCGCTGAGCCCAAGCACGCGCTGGGAGGAGATCGTCCCTTGGGGGGTGATCACGCTGGTGCTGGCGATCCCACTGCTGATTAACAGCCTGCTGGGACCAACCTGCGTCTGCCAGTTGCGCACGGCCGTGCAGACCGAGGAGTTGCCGTCGCTGTGCCGGCTCCGGAAGACGCGCAAGATCCTGAATCGCCTGCGCCCGCTCATCGCCGCTGCGCAGGGAGAGCTTGCCCCGGAAGAAATCCCCACCCGGATGCAGGCCTGGGCCGCCGCCAGCGCCCCGGCTGCGGCCAGCACGCGTTACGTGGTTGACGATCCGAACCTGCCGCCGAGAATTGTCTCCTGATGCACAATCTGGCACTGCAGCGGTGTTTCAATCACGCCCAGCGTGAGGCGGTGGCGCGCTGCCCGCAGTGCGGCCATTATTTTTGTCGAGAGTGCATCACCGAGCATGACGACCGGGTGATTTGCGCCGCCTGTCTGCGGAATCTGGCGCAAGCCCGACCGCTCCGGCAACGGGCGTTCGCGAGCGTGGTCCGCGCCGGCGAGTGCCTGCTGGGCCTGGTGGTGGTCTGGTTCTTCTTTTACCTGATCGGTGAAGGCTTGCTCGCGCTGCCAACTTCCTTCCACGAGAGCACGGTTTGGAAGGTCAACTGGTGGGAAAAAGAGTGAAGCGCGCCACCCGCCGCCGGCAGGGCCTCGGGGCCATCGAGCTGATCGAGCAGGCCATCCATCACTTGCGAGCAGCGCCGCCCGCCACGCTGGCGTGCTATTATCTCGGGACATTGCCGTTTGTGCTGGGGCTGCTCTTCTTTTGGGCCGACATGAGCCGCAGCGCGCTGGCCGATGCGCACCTGGCGGGCGCCGCGCTGGGCGTCGCGCTGCTGTTCCTCTGGATGAAGTTCTGGCAGGCCATCTTCGCGCGCCACCTCCGTGCTGCGTTCGCCGGCGAGCCTCCGTCGCCGCTGGGCCTGCGCCGGAGCGGCCGCATTCTGATCGCCCAGACCGCGCTGCAGCCGAGCGGACTGTTCCTCCTGCCGCTCGCTCTCATCCTGACCCTGCCCTTCGCCTGGGTGTGCGCCTTTTATCAGAACCTGACGGCGCTGGCTGCCGCTGAGACGGGTGAGGCTCGATCGTTCGTCAAACAGGCAGCCCGCCAGGCCGCGCTCTGGCCGAGGCAGAATCACACCCTGCTGGCCATTCTGTTCGGGTTTGGCTTCTGCGTCTTCTTGAACTGGACCTCGGTTTGCTTTGTGCTGCCGCACCTGGCGAAGATGCTGCTCGGGGTGGAATCCGTTTTCACGCGGAGTCCTTCCAGCTTGTTCAACACGACGTTCCTCGCGGCGATGCTCGGGCTGACCTATCTTTCCGTGGATCCGATTGTCAAGGCCGTCTATGCGCTGCGCTGCTTTTACGGTGGATCGCTCCAGTCAGGCGAGGACCTGAAGGCGGAATTGAAGCGGCTGTCGCAACCGGCACAGTCCCTGGCCGCCTGTCTGCTGATCGCACTGATGGTGCTCGGGGCCGGGTCAGTTCAAGGAGCGGAGTCCGCCTCGCCCGCCGTGCCCAAGCCGGCCGCGACGGCTCCGGCTGCGAGCGTCGCGCCGTCGGAATTGGATCGGGCGATCCGGGAAGTGATCCAGCAGTCCAAGTACGCCTGGCGGTTACCGCGCAAAAAGGCCCGCATTTCGGAAGACGAGGAACCGGGAATCATCCGCCGCTTCCTCCAGAAGGCCGGCGACTCCCTGCGGCAGGGGGCCAAGTCGGTCTGGGATTGGGTGGACAAATGGCTGCGCAAGCTTCATCGGAGCGAGCGGGGCGGCGGCTCGTCGGGCTACGGCTGGATTATGTTCCTGGACATTCTGCTCTACGTCCTGGTGGCGGTCGTCGTGGCCGGTTTGGCGATTCTCGTGCTCCGCCTCTGGCAGAGCCGTAAGCGCCGGAAGCAGCCCATCGCCAGCCAGGCGATCCAGCCCGCGCCCGACCTGAGCGACGAGAGTGTTGGCGCGGAACAATTGCCCGAGGACCGCTGGACGAGCCTGGCGCGCGAGCACCTGGGGCGCGGCGAGTTTCGTCTCGCCCTGCGGGCGTTCTACTTCGCGAGCCTGGCGCATCTCGCGGAGCGGAACCTGATCAGCCTGGCCAAGTTCAAATCGAACCTTGATTACGAGCGCGAGCTGGGCCGGCGCGGTCATTCCTTTCCGGAACTGCTGGCGCTGTTCGGCGAGAACGTCCTGGTGATTGATCGCGCCTGGTACGGACTGCATCAGGTGAGCGGGGAGCAGGTGAGCCGCTTTGCCGCGAACGTGGAGCGAATCAAGGCCGGGGCATGAAGAAGCGTCTCGCCATCGTGCTGCTGGCCGCCTGCGCCGCCGGGTTCGCCTTCGGGCTGGTGCACCTGTTCAGGCTGCGATTCGCGGTGGGGGATGTGTACCCCGAATATTCCTCGTTGCGGGCGGACCCGCTCGGCGCAATGGCCTTCTGCGAGAGCCTCGAACGGATGCCCGGCCTGTCGGTCCGCCGTGATTTCAGCGATACGAACGAGCTGCCGGAGGGAAAGGGAACGGCCTATCTGCATCTGGCCGCGCGCACTTACGATTGGACCGGGCTGCCGGACGAGCTGGTGAGAGAGATTGAGCACTTCCTCGCCGGCGGCGGGCGGCTGGCCATTACGTACTTTCCGGAAACGGCCAAGCCGCGCCGGTTGTTCATGGACAAAGAGGACCTTGATCCCGAGCAATCGCCGAAGAGGAAGTCCAAGGGCGACAAGGCCAAGGCCGCCAGGAAGAAGAAGCAGGATGATCATGAGCCGAAGATTCAGCGGACTCCGCTCAAGGAGTGGTGGGGCCTGGAGTTTGCCTTCGTTGCGCTGGAGCAGGACGAGGGCGACGCCTACCAGCCTGCTTCTGCGGTGAGGAAAGCTGATCTCGCCTTGCCGGAGACGCTGGAGTGGCACAGCGCCGTCGTGCTGACCAACCTGAATAAATCGTGGCGGACCATCTACGCGCGCGGCACGAACCCGGTCGTGGTCGAGCGCAGGTTCGGCCCGGGGTCAGTCGTTGTGGCTACCGATTCGTATTTCCTGAGCAACGAAGCCCTGCGCCAGGACCGCCACGCGGACTTGCTGGCCTGGCTCGTCGGTCCGGCCCGGGAGGTGGTCTTCGATGAGGCGCATTTCGGCATCGTGGATACGTCGGGCGTGGCGTCGTTGATCCGCAAGTATCGGCTTCACGGGCTGGCGGCCGCCTTGCTGGTGCTGGCCGGGCTCTTTATCTGGCAGAACTCGGTGAGCTTCGTGCCGCCGGCGCCGGAGCAGAGAGCGCCCGGTTTTGTTGCGGGCAAAGAGGCCGCCGCCGGTTTCGTGAACCTGCTGCGCCGCAACGTGCCCCCGCGCGACGTGCTCAAGACCTGCCTCGGCGAGTGGAAGAAATCATTTACTCATGGCGCGAGGCCCGCCGCCGCGAAGCTCGTCCAGGCGGAGGCCGTGCTCGAAGCCGACAGCGCGCTGCCGCCGCGCCAGCGCGACCCGGTCCGCACCTACCAGGAGATTTGCCGCATTCTGAAAACAAGCCACTCCGTTGACTTTAAACAACCATGAGCACTGACAGACTCAAAGACGTACTAGCCCAGGCGCGCCGGGAAACCGGCAAAGTCATCATCGGCCAGGACCCGGTGATCGAGAAGGCGCTGATCGCCATCTTCACCGGCAACCACGCGCTCATCGAAGGCGTGCCCGGCGTGGCCAAGACTCTCCTGGTGCGCACGCTGGCCCGGGTGCTGGGCTGCGACTTCGCCCGCATCCAGTTCACGCCCGACCTGATGCCCGCGGACATCACCGGCACCAACGTCTTCAACTTGCAGCGAAACGAGTTCTCTCTTATCAAGGGGCCGGTCTTCACCTCGTTCCTGCTGGCGGACGAAATCAACCGCGCGCCGGCCAAGACGCAATCGGCCCTGTTGCAGGCGATGCAGGAGCGCGTGGTGACGATTGATCGCGACACCCACCCGCTGCCGCCGAACTTCACCGTGTTCGCCACGCAGAACCCGATCGAATACGAGGGCACCTACCCGCTGCCGGAGGCGCAGAAGGACCGGTTCATGCTCAAGATCACGATGCAGGCGCCGGACCGCGCCGAGGAAATGACACTGGCGCAGCGCACCATGACCCGCGAGGCGCCGGAGACGTTGCTCGCCGGCGGCGCCGTCCAAACGGTCATCCAGGCGCAAGACTTGCAGGAGCTGCGGGAACAGCTTGGCGCCATCGTCCTCCGCGAGGAGTTGATCGGTTACTTGGTGGACATTGTCCGCGCGACCCGCCAGCACGAGAGCGTGCTTGTGGGGGCCGGGCCGCGCGCGACCCAGTCGCTGATCATGGCCGCGCGCGCGTGTGCCGCGATGGCGGGACGCGACTTCGTGACGCCGGACGACATCAAGACGATGGCCCTGCCGGTGCTGGAGCATCGCCTGATCCTGCGGCCGGAGTTTGAGATCGAAGGGCTCACCGTGCCGGAGGTGGTGGAACAGATACTGCAGCAGATAGCTGTGCCGCGATGAACAGGCGCGCTTTCCATCTTTCCGGAGCGCGGACATTCCTGTCCGCTTCCCGGTCGGGCAGTACCCCAAGGCGGACAAGAATGTCCGCGCTCCTGCCGGTTTTGCCATGATCGTTCCGCGCAATCGCCTGCTGCTTTGGTTCGCCGTTGTGGTGCTGCCGTTCGCGCTGCTGGGCGCGGTCGAGCCGACGGCTGGAGCCATCTCGCTGGTGGCGATTGGCGGGCTCGTGGCGCTGGCGCTGGCCGATGCCGCGGGCACCCGGGCCAGCCTGGCCGGCATCAGCCTGCAACTGCCCGCTGTGGCGCGCATGTCCAAGGACCGCGAGGCCAAGCTGGAAGTGCGCATCCGCAACGAACACCGCCGACCGAAGAACCTGCACCTGGCGCTGGCGCTGCCGAGCGAGATCGAGTCGCCGCAGGAGGACGCCTGGGTGGCCTTGCCCCAGGATAGCGAATGGTCCCGCTTTACCTGGCCTTGCCTGCCCCGCCGTCGCGGCAACTACCAGCTCGATTCGGCCTATCTCGAAGCGGATTCGCCACTCGGCTTCTGGGGTACGCGCCGGCGAGTGCCCGCGCAGGCGGAGATTCGCGTCTATCCGGATTTGTTCACCGAGCGGCGGAACCTGGCGGCGCTGTTTCTGCATCGCGGCGCGTTCGGGCTGCACGCGCAGCGGCAAGTGGGCAAAGGGCGCGAGTTCGAGAAACTGCGCGAATACAGCCCGGGCGACAGCTTCGACGAGATTCATTGGAAGGCGACGGCGAAACGCGGGCGGCCCATCACGAAGGTGTTCCAGATCGAGCGGACGCAGGAAGTCTATGTCGTTATTGACGCCTCGCGGCTTTCCGCGCGGCCGCTGCCAAGCGTAGCGCCCGGCGAAGACTCCCGCACTCAAGCCGGCACCCCGCAGTCGGCCACCACTCTGGAGCGGTACGTCACGGCGGCGCTGGTGCTGGGGCTGGCTGCTGAGCAGCAGGGAGACTTGTTCGGGCTGGTCACCTTTACGGACCAGGTGAAGACGTTCGTGCGCGCCAAGAACGGGCACGCCCATTTCAGCACCTGCCGCGATGCACTCTACACGCTGCAGCCGCAAGTCGTGACGCCGGACTACGACGAAGTCGCAACCTTCATCCGCCTGCGCCTGCGCCGCCGCGCGCTGCTCGTCTTCCTGACCTCGCTCGATGACCCGGTGCTGGCCGAGAGCTTCGTGCGGAACATGGACCTGCTCCGACGCCAGCATGTCGTGCTGGTGAACATGCTCCAGCCGCCGGGCGTCACGCCGGTCTTTTCGGACCCCAACCTCGGCTCGGTGGACGACCTGTATCAACACCTCGGCGGGCATTTGCTCTGGCAGCATCTGCGGGAACTCGAAAAGGTGCTGCAGCGGCGTGGAGTCCGCTTTTCCCTGCTGCAGAATGAGCGGCTCAGCGCGGATTTGGTTTCGCAGTACCTGGGTCTGAAGCAAAGGCAAGCGCTCTGAGCGATGATCATTGACCTCCAGCGCTTCATCAATGCCGAGCGGCCCGGTTGGACCGAGCTGGAGCGCCTGCTCGACCGGCTCGAAGCCGAGCCGGGCTGGCGCATGACGCTCGCCGAGCTCGAACGGTTCCACCTCCTCTACGAGCGCACGGCGGCGGACCTGGCGAAGATCACCACCTTCTCCTCCGAGCCGGAGACGCGCCGTTATCTGGAGAATCTCGTCGCGCGGGCATACGGCGAGATTCATGAGACGCGCGAGCGGCCGGGCCGCTACGCCCCGCTCAAGTGGTTCTTCCAAACCCTGCCGCAGACGTTTCGCCGCCACGTGCGGGCCTTCTACCTGTCGCTGTCCATCACGCTGGCGGGGTGCGCGTTCGGCGGCTTTGCGCTGGCGCTGGACCCGGCCGCCAAGCCGGTGCTGATTCCTTTCGCGCGTCTCCACCAGGACCCCTCCGAGCGCGTGGCGGAGGAGGAGAGCGCGACCCAGGATCGGCTGGCGGGCCAGAAGACCAGGTTCTCCGCGCTCCTAATGACGCACAATATCCGCGTTTCGATCTACACACTCGCCCTCGGCATGACGTGGGGCACCGGCACCTTCCTCGTGCTTTTCTACAACGGCATCATGCTGGGCGCGGTGGCGGTTGATTTCGTGCGGGCCGGGCAGGGCAAGTTTCTCGTCGGCTGGCTGCTGCCGCACGGGGCGGTAGAGATTCCAGCCATCCTCATCGCGGGCCAGGCCGGGCTGATGCTCGCGATGGCGCTCATCGGCCGGGGACAACGCCTCCCGCTCGGGGCCCGGCTCCGCGCTGTGTCCAAAGACCTCGTGACGTTGGTCTTCGGCATCGGGCTGCTGCTAGTTTGGGCTGGCTTTGTCGAGGCGTTCCTGTCCCAGTACCATGAGCCGATTATTCCCTACTCGGCCAAGATCGCCTTCGGCCTGATCGAACTGGTCCTGCTTTTCCTGTTCCTGGCGAAGTCAGGCTCAGCCCAGGCCCCGCCCCGATGAACGCCAGCGAACTCCGCATCCGGACCCCGGAGGGCATTGTCTTCTCGCAATTGCTGGCCGGGCCGGTCACGCGCTTTCTCGCCTGGTTCGTTGACCTACTCTGCATCCTGGCACTGCTCACGATCCTGGGCCAGGTCTTGACCGTCATGCGCTTCGTCAGCGCCAACCTGGCTGGCGCGCTGTACACGCTGGGCTACTTCGTCATCAGCATCGGCTATGGCATGTTTTGCGAATGGCGCTGGCGCGGACAGACAATTGGGAAACGGCTGCTCCGGCTCCGGGTCGTGGACGCGGAGGGCCTCCGGCTGCAATTCAATCAAATCGTCACCCGCAACCTGCTGCGGTTCGTGGATTCGCTGCCCTTCCTTTACTTTGTCGGGGGCGTGACGTGCTGGTTGAGCCCGAAGTGCCAGCGGCTGGGAGACATCGCGGCCAACACCATCGTCATCCGCAACCCGCGCGTGGCGCAGCCCGACCTCGACCAGTTGCTGGCCGGCAAGTTTAACTCGCTCCGCCAGTTTCCGCACCTGGCCGCGCGCCTGCGCCAACGCGTTACGCCGGCCGAGGCCGCCGTCGCCGTGCAGGCGCTGCTGCGCCGCGATGAGTTCGACCCGATCGCCCGCGTCGAGTTGTTCGCCGACCTGGCGGCGCACTTCCGCGCGAAGGCTGACTTCCCCCCCGAAGCCACGGACGGCATCACGGACGAGCAATACCTGCGCAATGTGGTGGATGTGATCTACCGCACCCGGACCGATAGCCGCATCGAAACCGTCGCCGCCTGAGCGCCAGGGTTTCCCCAGCTCCGGAACGGGCCGGGATTGCGCGCATTCCGCGCCTTCGCGGGGAAAACAGGGCAGCGGACGAGATTCACCGGACGTGGGAGGACCGGAAGCGACTGTCACCCTCGGCTCAACCGTCTGGCTACATGAAGCGGTATCCTGCGCGGTTGGGTGGCCTGTTCTCGGACCGCGTCGTGCACTTGAAGAAGCGGGATCCGGTGGGCTGGTTCGCCTGGCTTAGGCCCTGGAGTAGGTGGCGCCGAGGCAGGTTTGGACTTCAGGTAGGCGTCGGCGGTGTCCTTGGTGACGAGGAACATCTCTTCGGAGAATTAGATGTCCGTGGTCATGAGGGCCTGGTTGAAGTAGAAGGGTCTGTACTCGCCGCTGCCGGTCTTGCCGAGGTAGGCGAGCAGGCCGTTGGCGACGCCGCGCGAAAAGCAGATTCGCATCTGGCGGCAGGCTTGGGGGAGTGTTATTATGCGTTACGATGCGCTCAGAGCGGCCTCTGGTGCGCTCATGAACAAGGCCATGAATCCGGCGCTTAAAGATGATCTTGAGAAACGGGGCGTCAAATGCGCCCATCCCGCGCATAAACTGTTTTCTCAAAAGGGGGGCAGGACCGCGCCCGAACCGGTGAAAGCATCACTTGTATGAGGAGCACGCCATGACGGGAAAGGATTTGCTTGATGCGGCAGGGAGCAGCCTGGTGGGGCTCCTTGGCGGCGGGATGGAATGGCTATTTGGCCCGGGTGTGCGAACGCAGGTGTTTGGGGGCGTCTCGTGGGTGGACCTGGGGGCGGTGTTTTGTCTGGTGCTGTTGGTGTTGCTGGTCCATGGGATGTGTGCGTGGGTTGTTCGGAGCCGGATCCGGATGGTAGAAACGAAAGCGTCGGAGGCTGGTTGGCGCGGGCAGCTGTTTCGCGCGATATCCAAGCCGCTTTATCTGCTGGTCTGGATCTGCGGGGGGTATCTGGCGGCCACTCCGCTGCTGCTGAAACTTCCGGCGACCGGCGGGGCGCATCCGATTCGCCAAGTCTTCGACAGGCTATTCGACCTGGGCGTTTTCGTTGTGGTATTTTGGGTATTCGTCCAACTGACGCGGGTCCTGGAGGCGTGGCTGGCGGCGTGGGCCAGGAGGACAGATAGCAAGCTGGATGACCTGGTGGTGCCACTGCTGGGAAGGAGCCTGCGGGTGATCGTCCCGGTGCTGGCGGTCATCTTTGCGCTCCCTTTGGTGGGACTGTCACCGGAGTACAGCGGAGTGCTGGCGAAAGGGAGCAGCATCTTGCTCATCGGGACCGTGGCTTGGATTTTGTTTCAGGCGGTGCACCTCGGGGAGAGGGCGGTGCTGGCGAAGTACGATATAACGGCGGCTGACAATCTCCAGGCCCGGAAGGTGTACACGCAGGTGCACGTCCTGAGCAAAACGCTCTATGTAATCATTGCCATCTTTACCGCGGCCTCAATTCTAATGCTCTTTGAGGAGGTGCGGCGGTTCGGGACCAGTCTGCTGGCGTCCGCGGGCGTCATCGGCATCATCGTCGGATTCGCCGCGCAACGGACGATTGCGAATTTGTTTGCCGGGTTTCAACTGGCGATGACCCAACCGATCCGCCTGGACGATGTGGTGATTGTCGAAGGGGAGTGGGGGCGGGTGGAGGAGATAACGCTGACCTATGTAGTCATCCAGATCTGGGACGAGCGGCGGCTGATCGTGCCATTGAGCCATTTTATCGAGAGACCGTTTCAGAACTGGACGCGGGTTTCGGCGAATCTGCTGGGCTCGGTTTTTCTGTGGGTGGATTACTCATTGCCTTTGGGCGAGACGCGTGAGGCGGTCCGCAAGATCGTGGAGAGCAGCGCTCTCTGGGACAAGCGTTTCTGGAACCTTGTGGTGACGGACGCGAACGAACGGGCGATGCAAATCCGGGTGCTGGCGACGGCGGCCGATTCCGGGAAGGCGTGGGATTTACGGTGCGAGATTCGGGAGAAACTGATCACCTTCATTCAGGCGAAGTTCCCCGAAAGCCTACCGCGTTTACGGGCGGACGTGAGTTGTCCGCCCGAAGGGGTGGGGCGGCTGGCGGACGCCGCTGCGTCGCTTCGGTAGCCCCTTAACCAGGGAGGCTACAGGGCGAATCTGCGGCTAAGGGCCAAACCAGCGCAGGGCCAGGAGCCCGAGTCCCAGGAAGAAGAAGAAGCCGGCGACGTCGGTCACGGTGGTGACGAAGATGCTGGAGGCCAGGGCGGGGTCCACCCGCAGCGCCTTCAGGCCGAAAGGGATCGCTACGCCGGCTAACGCGGCAGATAACTGGTTCAGGACGAGGGCGGCAAAGGCGACGAGGCCCAGCACCAGGCTGCCCTTCCACCACCAACCAATCAGTCCGACCACCACCCCGACGGCGACGCCGTTGACGAGAGCCAGCATGATTTCCTTGAACAAGGCGCGGCGTCCGTCTCCGGCGGAGATTTCGCCCAGCGCGAGGTCGCGGACAATGACGGTGATGGTCTGCATGCCGGCGTTGCCACCCTGCCCGGCGATGACGGGGAGAAAGACCGCCAGGGCGGTCCACTGGGCGATGGTGCTTTCGAACATGCCGACGACGAGTGCCGCGAGAAACGCCGTGGCGAGGTTGACATAGAGCCACGGCAAGCGGTGGCGCACGGCGGTTTGCCAGGGCGTGAGCGCCCGTTCTTCGCCGGACAAGCCCACCATCAACTGCATGTCCTCCGTGGCCTCAGCCTGGGCAACTTCGATCGCATCGCTGGCCCTGACGAGCCCGACGAGCCGCTTTTGCTGGTCAATCACGGGCAGGCCGAGGAAGTGGTAGTGCTCGAACTGGCGGGCGACGGTCTCCTGATCGTCGGTGACGCGGACGAACTTCACGTCGGCATTCATGATCTCGCCGATGTGGCGTTCCGACCGGCGGAAGACAAGGTCACGGAGGCTCACAATGCCGACGAGGCGGCGGTCGGCGTCGGTAACGTAGAGGTAGGCGACGTCCTCGGTCCGTTCTTCCCTGGCATGGGTTCGAAGGAGTTCGCGGGCCTGTTCGACGGTCATGTCCTGGCGCAGAGCGATGAAGCGGTCGCTCATGAGGCCGCCGGCAGTATCGGGAGCATAACGCAACAGGGCCTGCACGCGCTGCTGGTGTTCGGCGGGGAGCGCATCCAGCGTGGCGCGGCGAGTCAGAGGCGGCAATGCGGGGACGAGGTCCGCAACGATGTTCGGCGGGAGCTCGGAAAGGAACGGGACTAGTTTACCGGCGGGCAGCGCCTTCAACAGCTCATGCTGGCGCTCGTGGTCGAGCTCGCCCAGCGCCCTGGCAGCTAGCGTCGGCGGGAGTTCCGGCAAAAGGTGTTGGGCTTCCGCCAACGAGAGGCGTTGGAGGCGATCCGCCAGATCGGCGGGATGCAGTCCCAGTAGCTCGTCGGGCGCCAGGGGCGTGGTCGGTGGCATATCGGAATAAAGTCAGGATTCTCGTTGTGGCCGTGATGGGGCCGGCTGGGGGGTCTCTGATTCCGCCTGCCGAAGGCGGTCAGGCGTTGGGTCCATCACTTCACCTGGGGCGGCTCAGTCTCCTTCTGACGCTTTTCTTGCCGAGACCGAAAGCGCTCCTCCCACATCCGCTCGATGGCGCGTTTGCTGCCGAGGCCAAAGGCGAGGACGAAGCATAAGGCCAGGGCCCCGAAGGCGATCAGGAAGGCGCCAGTGACGATGGTGACGGCGAGATCAAGCTCCACCAAGGCGATGGCGCAGACCGCCACGAGGATGGCCGCCTGCGCGATGCGGCCGGCGAGTCGGGCGCGCTCGAACTCCTCCTGGACCAGCATGCGTTGCACCGCGCGGGAGGCGGCACTGGCGACGCCCCATCCGATCAACAGCACCAGCGCCGCGGAGATCAACTGGGGGATGAGGAGCACCAGCTTTTCCAGAAGCTGGGAAAGCACGGTTAGTTTCCAAATCACCACGGCGTTATCCAGGAACACCAGGAAGAGCAGCACGCCGCAGACGGTGCCGATCAGTCCGAACAACGAGTGACGCACGTCGCCTTTGGCCAGGGCGCGTCCCCAGCCCAGCCGCACGACCACCCGATCCACCCGCAGGAAGATCAGCACCCGCACCACGAGTTTCGCCACGACCCAGGCAACGGCCGTGCCCAGTATCAGGACCATCAAGCCCGCGAGTAACGTCGGCAGGAAGCCCACGAGGTTCGCCATCACTTCGCGCACTGATTCAAGAGGTTTTCCGTCCATAACTTCTTCGCTTTAGACCATCCATCGTTTCGGCTCCGCCGCCATTTCGTACACCGTGATCACAGGAGTGCTGGTGCGGTCGGCCAGCTCCAGGGGTGGCGCGTAGGCCAGGAGTTGTTCGAGGACGCCGGCTTCGGTGCCACCCATGATAATCAGGTCCGCGTGCTTCGACTCGCGCAACAAGCCGGTCACAATGTCGCCGGACCGGACCACTTTCTGCTCGCCGTGCGGGTAGCGGTCCCCAAGGTCCGTTTTAATCTCCCGGGCAGCCCGATCCAGTTCCTCGGCGGGAGCGGTCCAAGGCATCACATGCACCGCTCGAACCGTCGTTTGATGATCGGCCCCGAAGGCGCCGATCAGATCGGCGGTCAGCTTCGCATGGGGCCCGCGCTCGTAGGCAAGCAGGAGGTTCTGGATGCGCTGCGGCCAGCGCTCGGCGGTGACCACCATGACCTGGGCGGGGGCGGAACGGACCACGCGGTCCACGATGGTGGCCGCGAATCGCTCGATCAATCCCGCGCGCCGCGCTCGGCCCATCACGATGAGGTTGCATTGCTCCTCGAGCGCCGTTTCGGTCACCCCAAAGGAGACCCGATGCGAGATTTTGACGACGACCTTGACGGGGATGCCTTCGAGCTGCAACCCCACGACCGCACGGGCGAGTCCTGCCTCGGCCTTCCGCGCTTCCTCCAGGCCCTGGGCCAGGAGGTCGCGGTCGGGAACCTCGACGACCGAGACGACGATCATTTCCCCGTTATAGTGCCGGGCGACAGCGGCCGCGGCCCGGAGGAGGATTTCCGCGCGTTGCAGGCTGCCGACACAGGCCAGAATGCGATAGTCGCGCCGTTCGGCGGCTTCGCGCACGGCGACCAATTGCGCGTAGGCGCGATCCCGCTTGCGCGAATAACCATAGAACACCAGCAGCCCGAGGCCGATCCAGACGCCGGCGCTCAACCAGGCCATCGGGCTGTAGAAGAAGAGAAAGACGGCGAGAGCCAGTTGGAAGAGAATGCCGACAATCGGGACGAAGGGCAGGAACGGCACCTTGAACCCGCGCCGGAGGTCGGGGCGTTTTTTGCGCAACGAGATCAGCGCCGCCTGAACCTGGATGAAGAGCAGCAGAAACATGATGTTCGCCGCGCTGGCGACCGCCTCGATCGGCAGGGTCACCGCCATGACAGCGCTCAATGCGCCCGAGGCCAGAATGGACCAGTGAGGCGTCTTGCGTTGCGGATGAATCCTCCCAAACCAGGAGGGCAGGTTGCGGTCCCGCCCCATAGCGAAGGACACGCGCGAGGAAGAGTAGATCGTCGCGTTGAGGGCGCTCATGGTGGAGAAAAGGCCGCCGATCAGGATCAGAACATCGCCCCCGCGGAAGAAAGTCCTAGCGACGGTCACCAGCGCGGTTTCCTTGTGCTCGCCCAGGTATTGCCAGCTCGGGATTCCTTCCGGTCGCACGGCGCCGAGGGCAGCGAACGCTACGAGCAGGTAGATCGGCACCACGATGAGCAAGGACAGGAAGATGGCGCGGGGCACGTTGCGCTCCGGGTTGCGCACCTCCTCGCTGCATTGGGCGATGATCTCGTAGCCCTCGAAGGCGATGAAGGTGAGTCCCATGGCGATGAAGATGCTGCCAAAGCCGTTGGGGAATGGATTCTCGGTGAAGGTCAAGTGCCAGTCGGGCCGTTGCAGGGTAATGCAGGCGCCAAAGGCGATGAAGACGACCAGCAACACGATTTTGCCGCCGGTGATCATGTTGCCTGCGCCGCCCGTTTCCGAAGCGCCGCGGTAGTTGATGAAGCAGAAAATGGCCACGACCCCCACGGCCATCCACTGCTCCACGGAGAAAACCGGGAAATTCAAGCCCCCCAATCCGAGGAGGGGGAGGCATTCCTTGAAATAAGCGCCGAAACCCAGGGCGTACAAGGCGCACGCCACGACATAGGCAAACCAGGACATCCAGCCACTCATGAAGCCCTGCGGGTCCTTGAGGCCCGTCTTAACGTACAGATAACCGCCGCCGGCGCTATGAAAGGAAGATCCGAGCTCGGCGTAGGCGGCGGCCGCGAAGAGGGTCACCAAGCCGTTGAGGAAAAAGGCGAGAATCAATCCTGGCCCCGCGACGCCGGCGGCGATGCCTGTGAGCACGAAGATGCCGGCGCCGATCATGGCGCCCACGCCGATCATCATGATATCCAGGAGCCGCATCTCGCGGCTCAAGCGAACTTCCGAAGAAGCGGAGGTCGTCTGGCCGGTAGGAGCGCCCCGATCCTCGGCTGGCAATGATTGTTCGCGTTCGGGCATGGCCGTCCGGATGTTGCAGGGGCAGTGTGCCACAACAGGTGGTCTTGCCGCAACTCCCAAGCCGCCGGGGTGCCGCCTCGCCAGTGGTTGCTTCGCGGTGGTGAAGCACCTACAATGGTGTCCGGAAAGCGGCTACTATGAGCGAGTTCAAATTCAACTGTCCCGGCTGCGGCCAGCACATTCTGGCGAATGATAGGTGGGTTGGCCGTCGTATCAACTGTCCATCGTGCAACACGCGTATAACCGTGCCGCCGCCGGCGAAGGAGGCGAAGAAGGCCAAGCTGGCTGTGCCTCCGGGTTCTCCCGGTCAGCGAGGCCGCCCGAAGCTGCCCGGCGGCCCGGTGAAAGCGGAGGGAGCCTCCAAGGGAGCCGGAGCCGCGAGCGCCCCAGCGCCTGCGTCTTCAGGCCGGGAGAAAGCGGATGTGGCGGCAAAGGCACCGAAGATCAAAGAGGGGAGGAGTGAGAAGCCGCTGATGCCTCCCGGGGCTCCTGTTCAGGGAGCGCGCCCGAAACTGCCCCGTGACCTTCCCCCAGCAGGCATTGCGGCCAGGAAGGAAGGCAGAGCGGTGACCGGCCAAACGTTCGGCTCCGAGCTTCCCGGCAAGCAGGGCAAGGTCCCGAAACAGGCACCTTCCAAAGAAGCGGGACGCAACGGGCCGGTTATACCTCCCGGTCAGGGAAGTCAAGCAAGACTGCCCGCCGGTCAAATGACGGAGGACGCGGGGGCGAAGGAGGGAGTCACCATTAGCATCCCAGGTCCCGCCCTGGCAGCTAACGGAAAGAAGGAAGAAGGGGCGAAGGCGTCATCGGGGAAGGGGACGGAGCAAGAGGCGCCGCCCGCAGCGCCGGCCAAGCCGGCAGCGGCGAGGGAGCCTGGCGGCAGGATTCGGGTCGAGTTGCCGGCGACGGTGCCTGAGGGGGGGAGCACGCCGGTGGTCCCTGCGGATTCGGTCCGAGAGGAGGCTGAAGGCGGTGGGGATGCAGAAGGCGCTGCGGGGGCAGAGACGGAGGGGACGGAGACTGCGGGAGAGCAACCGCGGGTTGCGGTGCTTTCGCCAGGGGTGAAGCTGGAGCTGGTTCGCGCGGTGCGGCGGCGGATCGCGGATCAAACGGCCTGGCTGCCGGGCAAAGTCAAGGGTGCGACTGCTTACGCCGGCAAAGTGGAGGGTGGAGAGGTGGTTCCGGTGGACGCCAAGAATCCGGAAGCGACGCGGTTCAGTCTGGTTGGAGCGTTCCTGCGCGAAATGCACGAGCGGCAGGTGGTGCAGACCGCCGTCGGACGCAGGAGATTCCTCGACGAGGAGATTCCCGAGGGGATTCGCGAGGCGCTACTGGGAGGGGTGAGCGACGAGGAACGGGAGGGGGCCGAGGAACGCCTGTCCGCTGAGGACCTCGAGGCGATTTCGCACGTGCAATGCCTGGCGGCGCTCGACGCGCTGGAAGCCCGATACATGCGACGGGCTGAGCAGCTCCAGATCGAGAAAGCGAAGCGCAGACTTGGGGGTGCGCGCCTGGCCAACCTGGTCAAGAAGCTCGAGAAGAAGGTTCGCATCAGCCCGGAAGAGGTAGCCACGGCGATTTATCACGAGCTGATGGAAGTGCAACGACGCCTGGAGCGGCTTGAGAGCAAGAGCGGCCAGTCCAAGTGAAGATCACCCTCCACGGCGCGGCGGGCGAGGTCACTGGGTCCGCGTATTTGATCGAAACTGACCGCGCCCGGGTCTTACTGGACTTCGGCATGTTTCAGGGGGGCGCCCGAGCGGAGGAGAAGAACTGCGTGCCCGAGGGGCTGGCCCCAGAAGGGCTCGACGCGGTGCTGCTCACGCACGCGCATCTTGATCACACGGGCCGGCTGCCGCTGTTAATCAAGGGGGGCTTCCAGGGCCCGATTTACGCCACCGACGCCACGCGTGACCTGGCGGGTCTGATAATGTATGATTCCGCCAAGGTGCAGCAGTACGATACTGAGCGGATCAACCGCAAGCGCCAGCGGGCGGGCGAACCGCCGCTCGAACCGCTCTACCACCACGACGAAGTGGACCACACCCTGGCGCTGTTCCACCGTGTGGAATACGAGCAACTGCGTCCGGTGGCCGAAGGCGTCACAGCCCGGTTCGTCGAGGCCGGCCACATGCTGGGCTCGGCCAGCATCCAGTTGACCATTGAGGAGAACGGCCGGAGCAAGAAGGTGGTGTTCTCCGGCGACCTCGGGCCGCACGGCTTGGCGCTAGTGCGTGATCCGGTCCCGCTCCGGCAGGCCGATCTGGTGTTCCTGGAGTCCACCTACGGCGACCGAGAGCACAAATCGCCCAAGGAAACGCTGGCCGAGTTTCGATCGATCATCGGGCGTGGGGTGGAGGAAGGCGCGAGAATGCTGGTGCCGGCCTTTGCCGTGGGGCGGACGCAACAGATCCTGTTTCATCTGGAGGAGTTATTTTGCGCTGGGACGGTCAAGCCGTTCCCGGTCTATCTCGACAGCCCGATGGCTATCGCAGCCACGAAGATTTATCAGCAGCACCCCGACCTGTTCGACGAGGAAGCGAATGACTTGGAACGCCTCTGCGGCGCGCTCCGCGAAAGCCCGCACGTGCGGACAACAGAAACGCCACAGGAATCCATGGCCTTAAACGAGGCGGCCGGACCGTGTCTCATCATGGCCGGCGCGGGGATGTGCAATGCCGGGCGCATTCTCCACCATTTGCGGCATGGGCTTTGGCAGCCGGAAACTGTAGTCCTGATTGTCGGCTACCAGGCGGAGGGATCACTTGGACGGTTGCTGGTGGACGGGGCGAAGGAGGTCTCGATCTTTGGAGAAAAGATCGCGGTCAAAGCTAGCATTCACACGTTGAACGGATTTAGCGCGCATGCGGCCCAAAGGGAGCTGCTGAGCTGGTTTGGACACTTGGCGCCGGCGAAGCCCAGGGTCGTCCTGACCCACGGTGAACCGCGCGGGCGCGAGCCACTGGCGGCGCTGATCGAGGAGCGCCACGGGCTGAAGCC
The DNA here is from genome assembly GCA_964625855.1 of uncultured Verrucomicrobiota bacterium. Classification (GTDB taxonomy): domain Bacteria; phylum Verrucomicrobiota; class Verrucomicrobiia; order Limisphaerales; family UBA8199; genus JAPLUA01. The sequence goes on from CAZVFC010000011.1 coordinate 198,679, forward strand.
AGTTCTGCCCGCGCAGGGGGATGTCATCGCACTGTAACCGAGCCAGATTATGGATATCGCTCCAGTCTTGATCATTGTGCTGGCAGCCGTGGTGCTCTTCGCGACGGAGCACTTTTCCGTGGACGTGGTTGCGCTGCTGATCCTCGGTGCGCTGCTGATCACCGGGCTGGTCACGCCAGCGGAAGGCATCTCCGGGTTCAGCAATCCGGCCACCGTCACCGTGGCTGCGATGTTCGTGCTCAGTTCAGGGCTGAACAGAACCGGGGCGCTGGCGGCACTTGGGCAGGCGCTGATCCGGCATGGGGAGAGTCAGACGATGCTGCTGTTGCTGGTGATGACCGGCGTGGCGCTGGTCTCGCCATTTATCAATAACACCGCCGCGGTCGCGGTGTTCCTGCCGCTGGTGGCCGGGGCAGCGGCTTCGAGGAACATCTCCAGTTCTCTGCTGCTCATTCCGCTGTCGTTTGCGTCGCAATTCGGCGGTGTGTGCACGCTCATCGGCACGTCCACCAACCTGTTGGTCAGTTCGATTGCCGCGGGGGCGGGCGTGGGCGCGTTCGGGATGTTCGAGTTCACCAAGCTTGGGCTTATCATGGTCGCGGCCGGGCTGGTCTATTTCCTGGTGGTGGGACGCTGGCTGCTACCCAAACGCCGCGCCGCGCAATTGACCCATGCGTACAGCCTGGGGGAGTATATCGCGGAGCTGCGCGCCGTCGCCGGGTCCCCGCTGTTGGGCAAGACCGTCATCGAAGCGAAGTTGGGCGAAGCGCACGACATCACGGTGCTGGAGATCCTGCGCGGGGAGCGCAGAATCTGGTCTCCACTGGATGAGCCATTACGCGAAGGGGACGTGCTGCTGGTGCGGGGAATCGTCAAGGAGCTGTTCAAGCTGAAGAACAGCCTGGGCCTGGAATTGGAGCCCGAGTTCAAGCTGCAAGAGCGCCAGTTGGCGGACGCGGAAAGGGAGTTGGTCGAGGCGCTGCTGGCGCCGCAGTCGCGCCTGGCCGGCCGCACTCTCAAGAGTCTCGATTTCCACTGGCGCTACAAATCAATTGTTCTTGCCCTGCACCGGCGGGGCGCGATCCTCCGGGAACAACTAGCCAACGTGCGCCTCCGCGCGGGCGACGCGCTCCTGCTGCTCGGCCCGAAGGCGGCAATTGCCCGGATGCGGGAAGACGAAAATTTCCTCGTGCTGGAACCGCGGCGCGACGTGGTGTTGGACCGCCGGAAGGCCCCGGTTGCGCTGGGCATTGTCGGTCTGGTGGTGGCTTTGGCGGCGTTGAACGTGCTGCCGATCGTGGCCACGGCACTGCTGGGGTGTGCGGCCATGGTGCTGACCCGGTGCCTGCGAGCCGAGGACGCCTACCGAGCGATTGATTGGAAGGTGGTTGTGTTGCTGGCCGGAGTACTGCCGCTGGGCATGGCCCTGGAAAAGACGGGCGCGGCACAAGTCCTCGTGGACCACGCACTCGGAGTCGCGCGGGGTGCCGGGCCAATCGTAGTGCTGGCGGCGCTTTACCTGCTAACGGCGACGCTGACGGAATTCATGAGCAACAACGCCGCGGCAGTGCTGCTGGCGCCCGTGGCCATCTCGACCGCCGCCAGGCTCGGGCTTGACCCCAAACCGTTTCTGGTCGCGGTCACCTTCGCGGCGTCCACCAGCTTCGCCACGCCAGTGGGCTATCAAACCAACACGATGGTCTATAACGCCGGCGGCTACCGGTTCAGTGATTTTCTCAAGGTTGGCATTCCTTTGAACCTGATCTTCTGCGCCCTGGCTGCGTATTTCATCCCGAGGTTCTGGCCCTTCTGAAGGCAGGGGCCTTCTTGGTCGCTCCGCCGGGCCGTGGCTCGCCCCCGCGGCGGCGAACACCGTGCTTCAACTCGTTTTTGACGGGGTGCCACGGGTTTCGCTATCATTAGGGCGATCTCTGCGGCACGGGCGTCGAGCGAGTATTGAAGCGGGATTGGATCAGATCATGACTTGGCAGATGCTTTTTGTCTTCGGACTGTTGGGCGCAACCTTCGCGCTGATGGTCTGGGAGAGGTTTTCGGTGGACCTGGTGGCGATGCTGGCGTTTGCGGCGCTGCTGATCACAGGCATTCTCACGCCCGGGGAGGCGTTCAAGGTGTTTGGCAACGAAGCGGTCATCACTGTCGCCTGCATGTTCATCCTGAGCGCGGCGCTCGAGCGCACCGGTGTCATTGAAACCATCGGTCACCGACTGAACCGGATCGTTGGCAAATCGGACTGGTCGGTGATGCTGGTGGTCTTGCCCGTTGTGGCTATGATTTCCGCATTCATCAACAATACGCCGGTGGTAGTCGTGTTCATGCCAATTCTGATTTCGCTGGCCGCCGCGCGCGGATTGAAGCCGTCCAAGCTACTCCTGCCGCTTTCCTACGCCTCGATTTTCGGTGGCTGCTGCACGTTGATCGGCACTTCGACCAATATTCTGGTGAGTTCGACGGCCGAGCAGTTGGGCCAGCGAGCTTTCGGCATGTTCGAACTCGCGAGAATCGGGGTTCCCCTGGCCGTCGCGGGGCTACTTTACGTCGTGCTGTTTGGCCGCCGCCTTCTGCCCGCCCGTGAAACACTCGCCTCTATTCTGCAAACGACTGATAGCAAACACTACTTGACCGAAGCTGTGGTGCTCGCCGGTTCGCCCCTGATTGGCAGGCGACTGACGGAAACGCCGCTGGCCAAGCAGCCCCATGCGCGGGTACTGGAAGTGATCCGCGCCGGCGACACGGTGCGGGCGCCGCTGAACGAGATTTTGCTGGAGCACGGCGATCGGCTGCGCCTCTCCACCGCGCTGTCCTCGGTCATGGAGATCAACTCTCTGGAAGGCGTGGAGATTTCGCCCAAGGCGAAACTGGGGCTGGAACTGGTCGGTTCGCAAAAGGCCGTCGTGGCCGAGTGCGTCATCGGACCCTATTCCAGCCTCGCCGGGCGCAGCATTCGCGAGGTGAATTTCCGCCGGCGCTACGGTGTGCTGGTGCTGGCCGTGCATCGTAAGGGGGTCAACCTGCGCGAGGACTTCGCCAACGTGAAACTGCGTTATGGCGACACGCTGCTGGTCGAAGGCCCGGAGCCCGCCATCCGGGAATTGCGCGAGGGCCGTGATTTCCTGCTCTTGCTCGATGTGCCGCACGAAGTGAAACGGCGCCGGAAACAATGGCTGGCGGTCGGCGCGGTCGCAGCGGTGGTTTTGCTGGCGGCACTCAATGTGATGCCCATTGCCGTGCTGGCTGTCTTGGGCGCGGTGTTTGTGCTCGTCACCCGTTGTCTGGCGATGGAAGAGGCCTACAGCGCCATAGAGTGGAAAATCATCTTCCTCATCTTCGGGATGCTTGCGCTTGGATTGGCCTTGGAAAAAACCAGAGGCGCAGAACTGGTCGCCCACACCATGATCCGCGCGCTGGGAAGCTGGGGACCGGTCGTTCTCCTGTCCGCAGTTTACTTGTTCGCCTCGGTTCTCACGGAGCTGATCACCAATAACGCCGTTGCCGTCTTGCTGACGCCGATCGTGTTGCAGCTTGCGAGCGCCTTGGAAGTCAGCCCACGTCCGTTTCTTATCGCAGTGGCTGTCGGCGCGTCGGCGAGCTTCGCCACCCCCATCGGCTACCAAACCAATACACTGGTCTATGGGGCGGGCGGGTATCTGTTCCGCGACTTCATTAAAGTCGGCGTGCCCCTGAACCTGCTCTTCTGGTTCCTGGCAAGCCTGCTCATTCCGGTACTCTGGCCCTTTTGACCAACGCGGCGATTCCCTCCGACGGAGCCGGATGCGAGGTGGAACCTTGCCGGATGAACCCGGGCCTGGTTAGGATGACCGCATGGCTGAGAAGAAAAAGCTTGTCGTTCGTGTGCGCGAAGCGACGCGCAAGGACATACCGGAATTGATCGAATTGAACCACGCGGCGTACCCGGTGCTGGCGGCCGAAAACGTGGTATGGGGCGAAAGCCACTTGCTCAGTCACCAGCGCGTGTTTCCGCAGGGGCAGCTTGTCGCCGAAGCCGGCGGGCAGATTCTGGGGGCGGCGGCGTCGCTGGTGGTGAACCTCGGCTCAGACCCGCTGCGTCCGCACACGTGGGCGGGGATCACCGACAGCGGCTATTTCACGAGTCATGATCCGCAGGGTGACACGCTTTATGGCGCGGATGTGTATGTGCATCCCAAGGCCCGGGGCCTGGGCGTGGGTCACGCACTCTACGAAGGGCGCCGCCAGTTGTGCCGCCGCCTCAACCTGCGCCGGATTTTGGCGGGCGGGCGGTTATGGAACTACCAGGAACACTCGGCGCAGATGTCCCCTCAGGAGTACGCTCAACGCGTGGTCGCTGGTGAATTTCGTGATCTCGTCCTGAGTTTTCAACTTCGTGAGGGTTTTCAGTTGCGCGCGGTGATGCCGAACTACCTGCGCGACGCGAAGAGCCATAACCATGCCAGCCTGATTGAGTGGCTGAATCCAGATTCCAGGGCGTATCCCAAAGGCCCGCGAAAGGTCCGCATCGCCTGCGTACAGTACCAGATGCGCAAGGTCGCGTCGTTTGCCGATTTTGCGCGCCAGGTCTCTTACTTCGTGGACGTCGCCGCCGATTACCGTTCCGACTTTGTGCTTTTGCCCGAATTATTCAGCGTGCAGCTTCTGTCGCGCCTGGATGCCGTGTCGCCCCAGGAGGGGATGCTGAAGCTGGCTGGCTACACGCCCCGATTCAAGAAGCTGATGGCCGAACTGGCCACCAAATACGGCCTGACCATCATCTCGGGGAGCCATCCGGTTCTGGCGGGGCAGAAGCTGCTGAACGTGGCGCACGTTTGCCTTCCCAACGGCAGCATCGTCGAGCAGCCCAAGCTGCACGTCACGCCGAACGAGCGGAGATGGTGGGGCATCAGCGGCGGGCGCTCGCTGAGGACCATCGAAACGCCGAAGGCGAGGATCGGCGTGCTTATCTGCTACGATGTCGAGTTTCCGGAGGCGGTGCGCTGTCTGGCGGACGAGGGGGCGGAGATTCTGTTTGTGCCTTTTTGCACGGACAACCGCCAGGGGTATCTCCGCGTGCGCTACTGCGCGCAAGCGCGGGCCATCGAGAACCAGATCTACGTTGCGCTGGCCGGCAACGTCGGGAATCTGCCGGACGTGGCTAACATGGATGTGCAATACGGGCAGGCGGCTGTGTTTACGCCATCGGACTTCGCGTTCGCGCGGGACGGCATTGCGGCCGAAGCGGATTCGAACGAAGAGACCGTGCTCGTGTGCGACGTGGACCTGGACAGCTTGCACGAGGCGCGTAGCGGCGGCACGGTGACGCCGCGCTTTGACCGCCGGGCCGATCTGTTTCAGTTCGTCTCGCTGTTCCGCTCTCCCCCGCCGCCGCAGCCGGCGGCCGAGGAGGGCCCGCTGGGCGACCAACCAGATTTCTCCAAGGGCAAAGTGCCGGAGAGCCGCTGAGGAGGCTCCTCCAGGGTGCTGTTTGGAGCGAGAGGTTACTGAAGCGGCTGGCGGGCGGGAGCTGTCGTCGCACCCGAAACCGGTTTAGCTGAGGCATCCTCAGCGCTTGCGCCGGGATTAATCGAGTCAATGTAGGTGATCCAGCGAAGGCCGACTAGAACCTGCGAACGGATTTGAAACTGGTGGTGCGGTTTGACCAGGTAGCCATCCACTCCGGCGGCGAGTCCCTCCTGAATGTCTTTGAGCTGTTGGCGTATGCTGCGCATCAGCACATAGACATAAGGCAAGGGGTGATGCTTGCGGATCTGGCGAACCATTTCGAGGCCGTCGAACTCGTCGCCGAACCTTTGGTCCGTGATGATGAATCGGGCGGGGCGAGCCTGAAAAAGCTCCCAGAGATCGCTCGCGCTGCCGAAGGTGGACACGTCTGCGCCGTCCAAGACCAGTTGGTCTTCAAGGTTGGAGCGGTCATCCGGCTTGCGAATAGCGATATAGATGCGAGTGTTCTTCAGACTTGCCATGATCCGAGTCTTGCCGGGAATGGGTAGCCATTCAAGCAGAAAGGATGGCGGGGTCGAACGCCGTTTGACTGACACCCGCTCTTGGCTCATGTCCAGGTAAAGAGCGCGAGGTTGCTCGCGAAGGTACAGCACTGGCGGCGCAAACAAGCCCATCGAGCCGAGGCTGGACAGAGAGCGGGATGCGGCCCAGAATTTGACCAAGCCTTTGGTGCCGGTTCCGGGCGCTGCCAAGGGGGCGGCGCAGGAAGTCAGGCAGCGCCGGACAGAAGGCTGGAGCAGACGAGTATGCGGAACGCAACCGAAGGGCGGCGCTGACCGCCCCGGACGAGGAAACGCTGTGAGAACGAAACGACCCGCCCGTTGGAAGAGACACGCAACCCGGGTTGCGCGGCCTCGAGCGACGTTGCGCACAGACGAGGAGCAATACCGGCTACTATTTGACGCGAATCCGTGCCCGATGTGGATTTGCGACAAGAAGACGCTGAAGTTCCTGGACGTGAACGAGGCGGCCCTGCGGCTCTACGGCTGGCCGCGGAAGGAGTTTCTGCGGATGACGGCGAAGGATATCCGCCCACGCGAGGACGTGCCCAGGTTTCTGCGGGTGGTGAGCGGGCAACGGGAATCGGGGGTGGTGTTTGTAGGGGAGTGGCGGCACCTGAAGCGGGAGGGCACGGTGTTCGACGCGGCCGTCACGATCAGTTCGATTCCCTACGCCGGGCGCGCGGCGCGGCTGGTGCTGGTAAACGAGATCACTGAACGCAAGCGGGCCGAGGCGCTGCTGCAGCAACTCAACGCGACGCTCGAGCAGCGCGTATGCGAGCGCACGGAGGAGCTGAGCAATGCGAACGAACGGCTTCAGGCCATGCTGGGTACGGCGTTGATCGGGATCATGACGCTGGATGAGCGTGGAACCATCAAGTTTCTCAATCCGGCGGCGGCGCAGATATTCGGCTATGCGCCGAACGAGCTGGTAGGCCGGGGCGTGAGCCGGCTGATGGCCTGGCCGAACCAGGGCCCGCGGGAGAGTTTCCTGGTGCGCTACCACCGGTCCGACGAGCGGCAGACCTTAGGCGTCCGGGGCGAGATTTTGGGCCGGACCAAGCACGGGCAAGGAATCATGCTGGAATTGTCCGTGGCGGAGTTCAGCGATGGCGGACGGCGGCAGTTCGTGGTGATGGTCCGTGACATCACGAAACGCAAGCGGCTGGAGCGGGAGCTGCTGGAGGCGGGGGAACGGGAACGGCAGCGTTTGGGGCGTGACCTGCACGACGGCCTGGGGCAGCACCTGCACGCGCTCTTTTACATGGCGACGCTGCTGGAGACGGAGCTGAAGGGAGGCTCGCCGGGGCGGGCGCAGGAAGCGGGCCGGCTGGCGCGGCAACTGGAACACGGGCTAGAGCTGATCCGCAGCCTGGCCCGGGGTCTGCAGCCGGTCAATCCGGTGCCCGAGGGATTGATGGCGGCGTTGCGCGAGCTGAGCGAGCGCGCGCGGACGTTGTACCACGTGGACAGCCGTTTCCGGTGCCCGGCGCCGGTGCTGATCCACCGGCACAGCGCGGCGAATCACCTCTATCGCATCGCCCAAGAGGCGGTGAACAACTCCATGAAGCACGGCAAGCCCACGCGGCTCCGCGTCAAGCTCACGGCCACGCCGAAAAGGATCGTGCTTGGGATCAGAGACGACGGCCGGGGCATCGGGCGGCGGAGCGCTCGCTCGCAAGGGATGGGGCTGCAGGTGATGCAATACCGCGCCGAGACGATCGGCGGCTCGCTGGCCGTCCAAAGACATCCGCAGGGCGGCACCGAGGTCGTATGCACCATCGCTCGACGGGCGCTGCTGCCGCAGGAGGAGAACCTCAAATGAAAGCCAAAGCCAAGAGTCCGGCCGCCGTCCAGCGCAAACGCATTGTGGTGGTGGACGACCATCCGCTGATGCGCGAGGGCGTAGGCCGATGGATTGAACGGGCACCGGATCTGGAGGTGTGCGGGGAAGCGGAGTCGGCCAGTCAGGCGCTTTCGCTGGTGGAGAAGCTCAAGCCCGACCTGGTGCTGACCGACATCGCGTTGACGGGGCGCAGCGGGCTGGAGCTGATCAAGGACCTGCGCGCTCTGCAGCCCGAGCTGCCAGTGCTGGTGCTCTCGATGCACGAAGAATCCCTGTACGCCGGACGCGCGCTGAGGGCGGGGGCGCGCGGGTACGTGATGAAGCGGGCTGGAGGCGACCGGGTGGTCGAGGCGATCCGCGAAGTGTTGCGGGGCCGGATCACAGTCAGCCCGGAGATGGGGACGCATCTGCTCGAGGAGTACTCGGGGCGGCGAGCGCACTCCCGGCGCGTGCCACTGCCGAGCCTGACGGACCGGGAGTTTGAGGTTTTCCAATTGATCGGCGAAGCCAAGAGCAACCGGGAGATTGGCGAGCAACTGCATCTGAGCCCCAAGACGGTGGAAACCCACCGGATGAGCCTGGCCCGCAAGCTCAAGCTGAAGAGCGCAGCAGAATTGCTCCGCTTCGCGCTGCAATACGTCGAGAAAGAAGCATCCGGCGATTGGCCAAGTTGAGCCAACACGCTCTTACTCAAAGCTCACCGTCCTGTGCGCGCTGAGCGGCCTACCGGCCAAATTGAGGCGCGATCAAGCACCCACGATTAACAGGGCCACAGCCTTGGTGGCACCATATCCCACCGTATGCCCCCTCTATACCCCCTGTATACCCCCTCTATACCAGTTCTAATACCATTCTATTGCCATAGAGTGGGTATACAGGATGAAGAGTGACGATTATTTTTCCCCAGTGATGCCAATTAAAAATCACCATTGAGC
>CAZVFC010000012.1:0-201932 GCA_964625855.1 uncultured Verrucomicrobiota bacterium
CCCAGCGATTTCACCCCGCTCGGCCTCGCTGCATTTTTTTGACTCCGCCGTAGCCATCGGCAACGGCCTCACCTTAAGCCTTGCCATTGGCGTCGCTTTCCTTAGATTAAACGACTCATTTGAACATTATATGTCCTTGTTGACGCCGAACCCCTTTCTGGCGCTGGGCCCGCAGCCGCAGCCGGGCCAGCCGCCGCCCCCGATATGGCAGAGCATGGTGCCACTGGTGTTGCTGGTCGTCGTGTTTTACTTCGCCCTCATCCGGCCCCAGCAGAAAAAGCAGAAGGAACACGCTGCCCTCCTCAAACAGGTGCAAGCCGGCGATAAAATTATCACCACCAGCGGGATTATCGCCGTCGTGGTGACCGTGAAAGAGAAGACCCTGACCGTCCGCTCGGCGGATGCGAAATTTGAGATCACCAAATCCGCCATTGCGGAAATCACTGAACGCAGCGGCGAACCCAGCAAATCCTAATATCTGCCCTCATGAACCGTAACAATCTCTGGAGATTCATTCTCGTTGTCCTTGTTATCCTGTGGTCGCTGTATGAGCTCTATCCCCCCCAAGGGCGCGACCTGGTGCTGTATTTCCGGGACAAGGCCGTGGACCGAGACCCTACGTTCACCACCATTTTCACCAACGCCCTGGCCCTCCAGAAGGCCATGCCGGAAAAGCCTTACGACAACCTGGTCACAGCCATCGGCACCAACGACATCACCCGCTACTTCCCGTTCTACGCCGCGAAGAAGGAATTGCACCCCAAGACCTACATCTTGAATCGCTTGCAGCGCGAGGCTGCCGGGCGCATCCGGCTGGGTCTGGACCTGCAAGGGGGGACCTCGTTCCTCGTGAGCATGGACACCAACAGCCTGGGTCAGGCGGATGCCAGCACGGCCATCTCCCATGCGGTCGAAGTGCTGCGCAAGCGCGTGGATAAGTTCGGAGTGGCTGAACCGCTCATTCAACCGCAGGGGAGCGACCGCATCCTCATTCAACTGCCGGGTCTGTCGGCCGCCGATCAGGAAAGCGCCAAGACGGCCATCCAAAGAGCCGCGTTCCTGGAGTTCCGCATGGTGCACCCGCAAAGCAAGGAGCTGGTCGAGCAGGGCATCGTGGAACCGGGCTACGAGCTCATGAAGCGGAAAGAGAGAAGACCGGATGGCCAGGAAACCACGGAAACCCTGCTCGTGAAGAAGCGGCGCGAAATGGACGGCAGCGGCATCAAGAGCGCCATGGTCGTCCGCGGCAATCTGGGCGAACCGGAGATTAATTTCTCCCTGGACTCAGAAGGCGCGAAGCGTTTTGGGGAAATCACGACCGAGTATGTAAACCAGCGCATGGGCATCATACTGGACGGCGAGCTGTATTCGGCGCCCGTGATCAATGAGCCGATCCTGGGCGGGAGCGGGCGGATCAGCGGCTCATTCGACCAGCGGGAGGCATTTGAGCTGGCCAATGTGCTGGAGAATCCCCTGCGCGCGCCGCTGCATATTGACGAGTCCCGCGAGGTGGACCCGACCCTGGGCAAAGACTCCATTCGCAGCGGCATCAGTGCTGCTATCTATGGCACCCTGGCCATAGCCATCTTCATGATCGTCTATTACCTCATCGCCGGTGGCGTGGCCAATGTTGCGCTCATTGCCGATATCATCATTTTGCTGGGCGTCATGTGCTCGATTGGGACGACCCTGACCTTGCCGGGTATCGCCGGCATCGTCCTGACCGTCGGCATGGCCGTGGACGCCAACGTGCTCATCTACGAACGTATTCGGGAAGAGAGCGCCAAAGGCAAATCGTTGCGCGGAGCGATCGCCGCGGGTTACGACCGGGCCTTTGGCACCATCTTCGACTCGAACCTGACGACGCTGATCTCGTCGGTGATCCTGATCTACATGGGCACCGGCCCCATCAAGGGCTTCGGTGTGACGCTGACCATTGGTATTTGCGCCAGCATGTTCACCGCCTTGGTCATCACCCGGCTGATCTTCGACTTCCTGCTGGACCGGGGTTGGCTCAAGTCCCTGCCGATGCTTCATCTGATACGGACCGAGAAGCTTGATTTCATGAAGGTGGCCAAGCCCGCCTTTGCCTTGTCCTGGCTGATGATCATCATTGGGCTGGGCTACGGCTTCCATCGCGGCAAGGCCGTCTTTGGCGTTGACTTTCTCGGGGGCGACACCACCCTTTTCTCCTTTGAACAGAAGCCGGGGGAGGCGGCTGTTCGGAAAGCCATCACCGAAGCGGGCATCAAAGACCCGCGCATTCAATTCCAAAAGGATCTGACCACCCGGCGTGAGACGCTGCGCGTGGACTCCGCCATCGGGACGGGGGATAAGGTCAAAGCAATACTGTTGGGGATGAAGGACGCGCGATTCCGCCTGGTGGGCCAGGACCATATCGGGGCCACCGTGGGCAAGGAAATCCAGAAGTCCGCGGTCATCGCCGGCTTGCTCGCCTTGTTTGGCATCTTGATCTACGTGGCCATTCGCTACGAGTTCTCGTTCGCCGTCGGCGCGGTGGTCGCCATCATCCACGACATATTGATGACTACCGGCGTGTACTTCCTCTCTGGTCGCGAGTTCAATAGCACCACTGTGGCCGCCCTCCTGACCATTATCGGCTTCTCCATCAACGACACCATCGTCATTTTTGACCGTATCCGCGAGGACTTGAAGTTGGGCATCCGGGGCACCTTCCGCGAAGTGATGAACAAGGCGCTCAATCAGACCCTCAGCCGCACCGTGATCACCTCCGGCACGGTGTTTCTGGCCACCCTCTCGCTCTACCTTTTCGGCGGTGGCGCGATCAATGACTTCGCCTTCGCTTTCCTCGCCGGTATCATCACCGGCACCTACTCCAGTATCTACATGGCCAGCGCGCTGGTCCTGTGGTGGCACAAGGGGCAACGGCCCCACATCGGGGCCGGGGCGCAGGCAGCCGTCGAGGCTGCCGCTGCGAGTGCCGCGCGGAAGCTGCCGGCGGCCTCATGAATGGATCGGCGGCGGATTCCGTCGCCCGTTCCCTGAGCGGGTGGGGAAAGTGCAGGTCGCCCTTAACCCGGTGGCCCGCCAGCCACCAGCCTCCCGCCTTGGACTGCCGCCCGCGGACTGAGTCTCGGACTCCACCCTTCCTTCGGCGTTCGAGTTCCGGGGTCCGGAGTTAGCCTCATGCTCGCCCTAGTCGAGATCACTCCCTGGCACTGGATAGGGTTCATCGCCTGCGTGTTGGTCTTTCTGGCCCTGGACCTGGGCTTGTTTCATCGCCAGGCCCATGTGGTTAAGTTCCGGGAGGCGCTCGCCTGGACCGCCGTCTGGTTCTCCACGGCGATGCTCTTCGCGGGGGCCCTGCGGCCCCTGCGTGGGCAGAAGGAGGCCCTGGAGTTCGTCACCGGCTATCTCATCGAGCTGTCGCTCTCGATGGATAACGTCTTCGTCATCGCCCTCATCTTCGCCTATTTCCAGATTCCCGGCCGCTACCAGCATCGCGTGCTGTTCTGGGGCATCGTCGGCGCGCTCGTCATGCGCGGCCTGATGATCGGCGCGGGCGCGGCGCTGATCGCCTGGTTTCAGTGGATCCTCTACGTGCTCGGCGCGTTCGTCCTGTTCACCGGCGTTAAGATGCTCTTCGTCCAAACCGAGGTTCACCCGGAGAAGAACCGCGTCGTCAAGTGGGTGCGGAAGCTCTATCCGGTCACACCCCACCTGGACGGGCAGAAGTTCATAACCACCTGGGAGGGACGCCGGGCGCTCACCCCGCTGGCGCTGGTGCTGGTGATGGTCGAGACGACGGACCTCATCTTCGCCATGGATTCCATTCCGGCCATTTTCGCAGTCACCACCAAGCCTTTCATCGTCTTCACCTCGAACGTGTTCGCGATCCTGGGATTGCGTTCGCTCTACTTCGTGCTGGCGGGCGCCCTGGAATACTTCCGCTACCTGAAAGTCGGCCTGTCGCTGGTGCTCGTCTTCATCGGCGTCAAGATGTTGCTCGACCCGCACGGGAAACACCCCCCGCTCTGGTTCCAGGTGGAAATCCCCATCTCGGTTTCGTTGCTGGTGGTCGGGGGAATCATTCTGATCTCCATCGCCGTCTCGATTGTTACGAGCCGCCGGAAGAAGCGCAGCCCGAAAGAATGAAGTTCCGGTGGTCGGTTGCGCCGCTCCAACTCGACCTCGCCAAGCAGTTGGCGAGCCCGCTCAGAATTCCCCTGTTGCTTGCCCAATGCCTGCTCAATCGAGGTCTGACTGACCCGGCGGCCATCGCCGCCTTCCTCCAGCCCCGGCTCAGGCAACTGGCTGATCCGTTCCTGCTGCCCAACATGGGCGCCGCCGTCGAGCGCCTCTTCCAGGCCCGCCAGCGCAATGAGCCTCTCGCCATCTTCGGGGATTACGACGTGGACGGCGTCACCTCGACCGCCTTGCTGCTCGAGGTTCTGCGGCCGCTCGGATGGACGGTCCATTGCTACCTGCCGCATCGGATGGACGAGGGATATGGCCTCAGCCAGGACGGCGTTGAGAACTGCCTCCGGAAGTTCCCCGTTCCGCTGCTGCTGGCGGTGGATTGCGGCTCGACCGCCGTTGCCTCGATCGCGAGTCTCCGCGCACGCGGCGTGGATGTGATTGTGCTGGACCATCACCAGGTCTCCACTCCCGCCCCGGCCGCCAACGCGTTGGTCAATCCCCAACTCGGAGCCGCATCCCCTGCCCCCACTCACTCATGTAACTCATGCAACCCGTTCAACCCAGGCAACCCTTTTACCGAACTATGCTCCGTCGGCCTTGCCTTCAAGCTCGCCCATGCACTGCTCAAGCGTGGGCGCGAAACCGGTCTGCCCGGCACCGCCGAATTCGACCTGCGCCCCCTGCTGGACCTGGTTGCCTTGGGCACGATCGCGGATATTGTCCCCCTGACGGGAGAGAATCGTTCGGTGGTCTCCATTGGGCTCCAGCGCCTCGCCACAACCCAACGCCCGGGCCTTGTGGCTCTGAAGCGGCTTGCGAAGTCCCCCGCGCTCCTCGGCACTTACGAAGTTGGCTTCCAGCTCGCACCCCGGCTGAATGCGGCGGGCCGCCTGGAAACCGCCGCGGATGCCCTGCGCCTGCTCCTCGCCCGAGACCTGTCCGAAGCCATGCCCATCGCCCAGGCCTTGGACGCGCACAACCGCGAGCGGCAGCAGATCGAGCGCGGCATCGCCGACGAAGTCCTCGGCGCGCTCCAGAGCCGGTTCAACCCGCAGACCGACTTCGTCATCGTCGAAGGTTCATCCTCCTGGCACATTGGGGTGGTGGGCATCGTCGCCTCGCGCGTGCTGCAACGGTTTTACCGGCCTACCATTATCCTCGGCGGAGATGGCGCGGCCCTTCGCGGCTCAGGCCGCAGCATTGCAGGCTTTGACCTGGCCGCGGCTTTGCGCCAATGCACTGATCTGCTCCTCCGCCACGGCGGCCACGCGATGGCAGCGGGAGTGTCCATTCACCCCGCCAAAGTGGACGCCTTCCGCGCACGGCTCAACGAACTGGCCCGATGCACCGTCAAACCCGAGGAGTTTCAGCCGGCTCTGCGCCTCGATGCGGAGGTGCGCTTGCAGGAATTGACCTTGGAATGCCTGGGCTTCCTCGAACAGTTGAAGCCAACCGGGCCGGGAAATCCGCCGGTTCAACTCCTGGCCCGCAACCTCTTCCTGCAGCGCCCGCCCCAGCGCATAGGCGCGGAAGGACAACACCTGAAAGTGTGGATTACAGACGGGTCCACCACGCACGAGGCGGTGTGGTGGGGCGCAGGCAACGAACCACTGCCCGCGAGCCGTTTTGACCTCGCTTTCAGCCCACAGATCAACGACTTCAACGGCCGCCGCAGCGTGCAGTTGAAGGTGCTCGACTGGCGGGCGGCTCAGTAAACCTCTCTCGCGCTGGTTGCACACTCAGAGGCGCTTCTCGTCCGCGTCAATGAAATCCACGAAGCTTTGGATATCGTCCCGGTTCGCCAGGCCCGCCTGCTCCTTTCGCATCCGGAGTCGAGCCTGCATTTCGGCGTCATCCTTGCGGGGATAATGGAGCATCCGCTCCCGGTGGGCGGCCTTCACTGACTCGGGCTTCTGCGCATGCTGGCGCACCCAGTCGCACACCTGGCCGTCGGTAATACTATTGCGCACCACCTCGATGAACTCCTCGGCTTGAACACCCGCCGTTTCGAGCCAGAGCCCGTCAAAACCCTTGCACAGGTTCGGCTGGTAGTCGGTGTGCAGCTCGCCCGCCAGGTGCAGACGGATCTTGTCAATGAACCGCGGCAGGTGCATCCAGCCACACATGGTCTCGTGCGGGCTCCGGGGATAAATCATGTCGCTCATGGCCGGATCATCCACGGTGCCCTGGTGCCTGTCAACCGCCCGCCGCCTCACCTCGTCCTCCGCCGGTCCGCTGTTGCCGGCAGGCCTGCCTCCCGCCCGGAGCGCGGCTGTCCTCAGCCGCAGTACGTCCGCAAGGGGTCAAGCCTCAGAACCCCTTGGGAGCTTTGCGCGGGCGGTGCTGCTGCGGCTGGGGACAGCCGCGCTCCGCCAGGCAGGAGCCGACAGGAATGTCGGCGCTCCGGTGGTCCTGACAAGATGCGCCCACCCTCCGGCTCTTTCCGACTCGCCGCTAGATATTCTCTGGCCCTGTAGTATCATTGGCTCGTTGATCGAACATACAACCTGCGCAGACGATTATGAAGACCAACCACCTCAGCCGCCGCCAGTTCCTCGAACGCTCCGCCGCCGTTGCCGGTGCCTTGCTGCTGCCCTCCTGTTCGTGGCACGGGCCACCAGCCGCGGCCGCCAGGCGCACCGCCGTGGACCAGGTCGCCCTCGGCCACACCGGCCTCAAGCTCAGCCGCCTGGGCTTCGGTACCGGTAGCAATAGCGGCAACGTCCAATACGCCCTCGGCCAGGAGGGTTTTAACAAGCTCATCCGCTACGCCTACGACCAAGGCATCACTTACTTCGATTGCGCCCAGAGCTACAAGACGTTCGACTGGATGGCCGGCGCCATCAAAGGCTTGCCCCGCGAAAAGGTCTTCCTGCAGTCCAAAATACCCGGCAAACCCGAGCCGGTGTTGGCGGCCATTGACCGCCATCGCAAAGTATTCGACACCGACTACGTGGACAGCATGCTCATCCATTGCATGGTCAAGGACCAATGGACCGATGAGTGGAAGCGCGTCATGGATGCCTTCGACGAGGCCAAGGACAAGAAGTGGATCCGGGCCAAGGGCGTTTCCTGCCACAGTCTGCCCGCCTTGCGCACCGCCACCGCATCGGCCTGGACCGACGTGCATCTCGTGCGCGTCAACCCGCAGGCCAAGCACATTGACGGCATGGACGAGACGTGGAACCAGCCGGGCCTCGACCTCAACCCGGTGTTGGCAGAACTGAGGACGATGCGCGCCAAGGGCCGCGGCGTCATCGGCATGAAGATTATCGGCAACGGCGACTTCACTAGTGCCGAGGATCGCGAGAAATCCATTCGCTTCGCCATGTCCCGGCCGGAACTGGACGCCGTGGTCATCGGTTTCAAGAGCACTGCCGAGATAGACGAGGCTATCCAGCGCATGAACCAGGCGCTGGCTGAGCAGGCTTAGCGTCGCTCCGGCTGCCGCCGGTGAGCCGGCAGGTAACCCCGTAGCGCTGCGAGGTAGAGCGCCGCGCAACTGGGTGCGCTGTAGAATTCTTTCTCGTCCAGCAGTCCGTTCACACCACCCTCATAGAGCACCAGATCCACGCCCGCCTCCCCCTGCGGCCTGGCCCCGATTACCGGCCGGGCACCGGCTGCGAAGAAGCACCACATGCGATTGGTGAACCGGGCGACCGATGGGGAAAGGTTGGCGAGCAGAATGAAGCGGTCCGCCTCATAGCCGGTTTCCTCCACCAACTCGCGCCGCGCCGCCTGTTCAGGCGTCTCGCCCGGTTCAATATGCCCCGCCGGCAACTCGAGCGTCACCGCGGCTACGGGCGGGCGGTACTGACGGACCAGCAGGATCTGCTTCTCGCCGGTCACCGCCACAATGACCACGAAGTCCTTGCCCTGAATGACGTAGTGCGGCTGTCCTCCCGCCGCGGGCTGCTCGGCAAAGATTTCAAACCAGGGCGTGCCGAAGACCCTTTTCCGTTCACCTTGCTGCTCGTTCATAAGCGGGGCATTACGTGCTGAATTGAGCGCGATTCTGCACTACGAATGACTCGGCCTGCCGCAACGATTCCGGCGTTCCGATGTCAAGGAACGGTGCGGCGACGGTGCACACCTTGAGCAATACGCCGCGCTCGATCCACTGGGGGAAGACGTCCTTCTCAAAACTCAATGGCGGCGCGCCGGTCAGCTCACGAACCAGCGCCTTCCGCAACAAATAGACACCCGCGTTGATCACTCCCTGGCCGGTACGCTTCTCGGCGAAACCGCGCAACTCGCCCGCCGGGCCGATCGTCAGCGTGCCATAGCGGGACGCGTCCGGCACCGCACAGCCAACGACGACCCCTGCGACCGACGGGTCGCGCAGTTCACCTGCCGCCTGGGCCAGATTGGCGAAGACCAGCGAATCGCCATTGAGAACCAGCCAGGCCGGTGGGGAATCACCAGACGCGAGAACCGCGTTCAGGAAGCCACCCCCGGTGCCCAGGGGCCGGGTTTCGGCAACGCAGCGCGTGGACACGCCCGCAACGGGCTGGGTTTGGAAATGAGCCTCGACCACGTCCGCCAAGTGGCCCGTGGAGAGGACAACTCGCCGGATGCCCTGCCGCGCCAGGTAATGCACGACCCACTCAAGAAACGGCCGCCCCGCCACCGGCACCATCGGTTTGGGCACGCCGGCCAGCAGATGCGCTACCCGGGTCCCGAAGCCGCCCGCCAGCACCACCGCTTCGACCTGGCTCAGCTCCAAACTCATGTGGCGGCTCAGACGTTGGAATACAACGTATTCCGCAGAATGGTGAACCCTTTGATCAGTTCCGCTATGCCCCGGTCGAGATTCCATTCCGGTTTGAAGCCCGTGGCGGCGAGGCGCGCGTTGGAGACAATGTAGTCGCGCTTGTCCGGGTCTTCGCCGATGGGCGCTTCCAGGAAGACGAACTTTGGCAACTGCTTCTGGATCACGGCACACAGCTCCAGCTTCGACAGGTTGGCATCGTCGAGGCCGACGTTGTAGGGCCGGCCCTTCATCTGCTCGAACTTGTCCAGGCCATGGATGAAGACCCGAACGACATCGCGGATGTGGATGTAGTTGCGCTTGAAATGCCCCTCAAAAATGACCACGGCGCGATCATTGAAGGCGCGATAGACGAAGTCATTGACCAGCAGATCAATCCGCATCCGCGGAGAGACGCCAAAGACCGTGGCCAGGCGGAAGCTGATGCTATTCTCGCGCTGGAGGATGGCTTCCTCCGCCTTCACCTTGGTTACCCCGTAGAGCGAGATGGGCCGCAGCGGCGTGTCCTCCGTGCAGTGGATGCCTTTTTCGCCGATGCCGTAGCCACTATTGGTGACCGGCAGCAGGATGCGCTGCGAGGTGGAGACCAGGCGGCAGAGCATATCCACGGCCTCGAAATTGGTCGTCCGGGCGGCCACGGGGTCGCGGTCGCAAAGCGGCGCCCCAACCAACGCCGCAAGCGGGATGATCACATCGGCGGAGGCAACCAGCTTCTTCATCAGCGCTTCGTCCCGGCAATCGCCTCGCACCACCTGGAAGCCGCCGTAGTGGCAGCAATCGGCCAGGCTGTTCTGCCGGAAGAGGAAGTTATCCAATACGGTTACTTCATGGCCCAAGGCCAGGAGGGTGGGGGTGAACACCGATCCGAGATAGCCGGCGCCGCCGGTGATTAGGACTTTCATAAGTTGATGGGCGTATAGGTAAGGGGAGTTAGAATTCAGTGGCAACCAGATTCGAGATCTCCTCACCGATAGCCAGAGAGGCGGTGGCGGCGGGGCTGGGGGCATTGAGGACGTGCAGCGCGCGCGGGCGATGCAGCAGGCAGAAGTCCTGGACCAGCGTGCCGTCCGGCGACATGGCCTGGGCGCGAACGCCCGCACCGCCGGGCGAGAGGTCCTTGGCGCGAATCTCGGGCACGAGCCGCTGCAGCGACTCACAGAACAGCCGCTGACTGAAGGACCGCCGCAGCTCCTCCCAGCTCATGCGCTTGTGCCGGGCCAGAAACCGCCACAGGCCGGGAAAAGTTAACGCATCCCAAAGGTCGCCGACGTTGATATCCGTCTTCCGGTAGCCTTCGCGCGCAAACGCCAGGACTGCATTCGGGCCGGCTTCGATGCCGCCATGAATCAGGCGGGTAAAGTGCACGCCCAGGAAAGGAAACCGCGGGTCGGGCACAGGGTAAATCAAGTTGCGCACCAGATGCTGGCTCTCGGGCCGGATCTTGTAGTACTCGCCCCGGAACGGCACGATGCGCACCTCCCGCTTCTCACCCGCCAGCATGCTCACACGGTCGCAGTGCAAGCCGGCGCAGTTGATCACGAAGTCCGCCGCCTGCTCCCCTGCCGCCGAGCGGACCCGCCACTCGCCATTCTTGAGTTCGAGCGCAGTGACCCCCGCCCCCAGTAGGACCGACCCGCCCTTGCCCTCAATCTCCGCCCGCATCGCCTCGCAGACCTTGTCATAGTCCACAATCCCTTCCTGCGGCACGTGTAGCGCGGCGACACCGCCCACGTGCGGCTCGATCTCACGCATCTGCTCGCGGTCAAGGAGTCGCAATCCCTCCAGCCCGTTTTTGGTCCCCCGCTCATGCAGGTCGCGCAAACGCGGCACCTCTGATTCGTCCGCGGCGACCACAAGTTTTCCGCAGACCTCATGGGGCACGTTGTGCTGCTGGCAAAACTCGACCAACTCCCGGATGCCAGTCACGGCCAACCGCGCCTTGAGCGAGCCGGGGCGGTAATACAGGCCGGCGTGGAGAACGCCGCTGTTGTGCCCGCTTTGGTGCGCGCACACTTTCTGCTCCTTCTCCAGGACGGTGATGCGGACGGAAGGACAACGCCGCGATAATTTGCATGCCGTCGCCAGCCCAACGATGCCGCCGCCAATGACAATGACACGCTTAGAGGACATATCGAACTTTGGGTGTGCCGCTGGTTCCCGGCTCAGCGGGGGCCCAGCCTTCCGAGGAAGTCCTCGTAGGCCAGTCGAATGCCGTTGTCGAGCTCCACTTGCGGACGCCAGCCCAAAGCAAACAGGCGCGAGCTATCCAGAAACTTGCGCGGCATCCCGTCGGGCTTGGTGCTGTCCCACACCACATCTCCGGCAAAGCCGACCACCCGCTTCACGGTCTCGGTCAGTTGGCGCACGGAGACCTCCTGACCGGAACCGATGTTGATAAACTGCTCCTCGCTGTAATTCTCCAGCAGAAAGACGCACGCCCGGGCCAGGTCGTCCGCGTAGAGGAACTCGCGCAACGGCGAACCGGTGCCCCAGCAAGTGACGCCGGAAGCATTGGCGACCTTGGCGTCATGGAACTTGCGGATGAGGGCGGGCAGGACGTGCGAGTTCTGCAAATCATAGTTGTCATTGGGCCCATAGAGGTTGGCCGGCATCACGCTGATGAAATCCGATCCATGCTGACGGCGGCAGGCCTGACAGAGCCTCACCCCGGCGATCTTGGCGATGGCATACCACTCGTTCGTAGGCTCGAGCGGACCCGTAAGCAGGCATTCCTCCTTGAACGGTTGCGGCGCGAGCCTCGGATAAATACAAGCGCTCCCCAGGAAGAGCAGCTTCTTCACACCGGCCTGGCAGGCGCCGTGAATCAGGTTGTTTTGAATCTCAAGGTTTTGGAAGAGGAAATCTGCCGGGTAGTGGCTATTGGCATAGATTCCCCCGACTTTGGCAGCGGCAACCACGACGAATTCCGGTCTTTCCCGCGCATAGAACTCGCGCACGGCGGCGCCATCAATCAGGTCCATCTCCGCGTGGGAGCGGCCAATCAAATGCCTGAAACCGCGACGTTCCAATTCCCGCCAGATCGCACTGCCAACCAGACCGCGGTGACCCGCCACGTAAATTCGAGCATCTCGGGCAATTTCCATCCGCTCAGTATTAGACCAGTCCTGGCTGGCAAACAAGACGGCGCTGAAGAAACCAAGGACGCCGGAAAGCTCCCCACGCCCGGTCCGCCCACTCGATCCCAACCTCGCAGTCTTCCCGTTGCGAGTTCCTGGCCGGCAAGCCGCTTGGAAGTCGCGGAATACTAACGTGACTTTTGCTGGAGGGGGGGTAATCTACGTAAGTGCCTGCAAATCAGGGCACGCTTTCGAAAGGTCGGCACTACAGCGCTTGGATCAGCTCATGGTCAGTTTATGGTCGGTCGTGATCTCTGGCGGCAGTTGCGGAGGCAGTTGCAGTTTCATCTGGGCCAGCAGCATCGCCTGGTCTTTCTCGGGTTTGGTGTAACGGCGGAAACGCAGCTCCGGCCGTCTGTGGTCGGGAAATAAACATCAGACAACCGTCACGCTTTGGACTGCCGACTTGACGCGCCGTTCGCACGGTGGTCTATAATTGGCTCACATGCGCCGGTGCTGTCTCTCCAACTGGTAATGGCGGAATCGCGGCTCGGCATTTAAGAAATAGACATTATGGCTGATTTTAAGTTCTCCTGTCCTCATTGCGCGATCGGTGTCGAGTGCGACGAACTGTGGTGCGGGCACGAGATTCAATGTCCGTCCTGTCAGAAAGAGTTTGTGGTGCCGTCGAAGCCCGACGCCCCGCCTCATGCCACCTTTGCGAAAGCGGCGCAGGGACCATCGCGGCTGTCCATTGGGCAGTCCCGCTCGCAACACGCCACCACGCCGAAAGCGGTCGCACCGCAGGTGGCGGCTTTGGAACAGAAGCTGAGCCAGGCGAAAGCCGGCCAGAAGGGCAGTGCGATGAAGTGGGTGACCGCCGGCATCGTAGTGGTTGTTCTCGGCGTGGGGGGTTACTTCGGCTACGGCTATTTCACGGAGTGGCAGGCCAAGCGAGCCGAGGCAGCCAAACAAGCCAGCGCTCCCCCGCCAGACACCAACGCCGCCCCGGCTGAACCTCAGCCGCCGCCCCCGCCCAGAGAATTGCCCCTGCTCCCCGCCGTCTGGACGTTGGACGTTGCCCAGGCAAAGATCCCCGAGGGCAAGGCAAACGGCATGATCTCCGGGACCAACTTCGTAGTCGAGAACGCGGTGTGCACCCCCCAGGTCCTGAGGTTGTATCAAGGCCCAGCCGTGTCACCCGAGCGTGAGATCCTGGTTTATTTGCGTCTGAGCGCGGGTGAAAGCCTGACGAACCGCACGTGGACCGTGGCCAAGGAAACCCGGGCAAAAGAAGTATCGCAGGTGGTCAAGCGGTGGAAGACCAACCCACGGTACGCGCCGCAAACAAGGGGCTACAGCTCAGGTTACGCGATGAAACTCGAGCTGGGCGACCTCGTGAGCAATACCCTCCCCGGCAAGATCTTCCTAGCTCTGCCCGACACCGAGCAAAGTGTCGTCGCAGGCCAGTTCAATGCCATTACCAGCCTGGCCCCGGCCGTTGACAGCAGTTCCGCGCCGCCCGGCGCGCCGCCGATGGTTCCGCCCGCGGAAAGCCGGGCCTTCCAAGAGCGTTACGGCAGACCGCGATAGCGGTGCGCCAAAGATCTACGGCGCCGATTGGCCGGCGGCCGGTCACCCTCGCCTTCGGGGCCGGCTTTCAGGAGGCTTGCCTTCCGGCGGTTGCGGGCTACCATGCCTGGGTGTCCGCCGCCTCCTTCTCGCGGCGAACGGTTGCATGATTCGTTCACTGGTATTTACAACGCAAGGCCGTTTGCACAGCAAGAACATTGACATGTTCTTGATGCCGACTTTGCTTACCGACACGAACCTCTTCCTCTGGGTGGATTTGGAAGGGCCGACCGCCCAGGAGGCCAAGTATGTGTTGGAAGATGTCTTTCACTTTCACCCGCTATCCATCGAAGACTGTGTCATGGCCAGCCAATCGCCAAAGGTGGATGAGTATTCGCCGAAAGAGGAAGACCGGTTCGCCCCCTACCTGTTCATGGTGATTCACGCGGTGGACTACAGCCGAAAAGACGGCGTCTTCGCCACCAAAGAACTGAACTTCTTCCTCGGGAAGAACTTCCTGGTCACCTACCACGACGGGCCGCTGCGCAGTGTCACGGTCACCGAGGAATGCGCGCTCCGGGCCACCACCCACATCGCCCGCGCCCCGGATCGCGTAGCGCACATGCTGCTGGATTCGATTGTTGAGAACTACAAGCCCGCGCTGGAAGAGCTGTCGCTCGAGATCGCCGAGCTGGAGCAGCACGCCTTGCAGAATACCACCACCCAGACCCTCAACAAGATTCTGCAGATCAAGAAGGAGGTCCTGCACCTGCGGCAGATTATCGGACCGCAGCGCGAGGTGCTGGCCCGCTTTGCCCGCGGCGAGTTCAAGCTCATCCGCGCCCACCTGGTCCCGTATTACCGCGACGTTTACAACACCTTGTTCCACATCTCGGAACTTGCCCAGAGCTACGCCGACTCGCTTACAGGCATTCTGCAGGTGTACTTGAACATGTCCTCCAACCGGACGAGCGAGGTGGTGAAGCTGCTGACCGTGATTACCATCATCACCACCCCGATCATGATGGTGGGCACGTGGTACGGCATGAATTTCAAGCACATGCCGGAGTTGGACTGGCGCTACGGGTACACGGTGGCCCTGCTGCTGACGTTGCTATCCACCGCCGCCACGTATTGGTATTTCAAGAAGAAGAAGTGGATCTAGCTGCGGCGCAACGCCGGGATCAACCGCATGGCAGGCACATCCAGTTTCCTCGACAAAGTCCTCGGCCGCATCGGGCGCCTCGATGCCGAAGGGCTGCAAACGGTCGTGCAGCGCCTGGCCCGCGAGCGCGCCTTCCTGGAGACGCTCTTCAACACCATTGAAGACGGCGTGCTGGTGGTGGACGAAGCCGGACGGATTCTCTACTTCAATCAGGCCGTCACGCGCTTCCTCGGATTGCAGCCCAACGTCGAAGGCCAGCCGATTACTGATTTCATCCCGGACCTCGAGTGGCGGAAGATTGCCCAATTCGACGCCGCCGGCGGCACGGGCGTGGTGCGGCACGAGTTCGAGGTGCATTACCCGCGCCCGCGGTTCCTGCGGCTCTACGCGGCGCCGCTCGACGGCGAAGCGAGCGGGAACCGCGGGGTGGCGCTCATTCTGCACGACGCGACCGAAGCGCGCCAGAAGACGATTGAGGCCATTGAGAGCGAGCGGATTCAGGCCCTGACGCTGCTGGCGGCCAGTGTCGCCCATGAAATCGGCAACCCTCTGAACGCGCTGCACATCCATTTGCAGCTCATGGAACGGGAGGTCGGCAAGCTCGAGAAGCTTGCCCGCGGCACGGAGCCCCTGCCGCCGAGCGTCCCTGGCGGCTCGACGCGTCGCCCGGCCGTCCCATCTGACAACGAGCCCCTGGAAATCACCGCCAAGCTGAAACAGTTTCTAGGCGTGGCGCGCGGCGAAATCAACCGTCTCGATTACATCATCACCCAGTTCCTGCATGCCATCCGGCCATCGGCGCCCCAACTCAAGCTGTTCGGTCTCAACGAGGTAGTGCAGAAGACGCTGGGACTCCTCCGGCCGGAACTGGAAAACCGAGGGCTGAACCTGCGCACCACTTTGGCCCGCCAACTGCCCCTCACGCCGATTGACCCGGAACAGATTCAGCAAGTCCTGGTCAACCTCATCAAGAACGCGTTGCAGGCCATGACCAAGGGCGGCACACTCACGCTCCAGACGGGCGAAGGCACCGACGGCGTTTGGGTGAGTGTGACGGACACCGGCGGCGGGATTCCGCAGGAGCAGATCAACCGCATCTTCGAGCCGTTCTACACCACCAAGACGAAAGGCTCCGGTCTCGGGCTGATGATCGTCCAGCGGATCATCCGGGCCCATGGCGGGCGCATGGAAATTGAAAGCCGGATTGGCCAGGGCACCACGTTCCGCGTCTGGCTTCCACTCCACGAACGGAAACCTCGCCTCCTCGAAGCGCCGCTACACGACTAACCCGTAACGGTATGACACACCGGGGACACTCCCCGTACGCACGCCGGATAGTCGCGGCATACACACCGTAGGTACTCTGACTTCACATTCCCGGGTGCTCTTGGCGTAACGTCTTGTCCTGCTTGGACTTGCGGCCAAGTTGCTGCGATAGGTGCCCATAAACCTCCGCCGGGCCGGAGAGGCTCCCGGAGCGTGTACACCAGAGGTACACCGGATGCACACCGGAGGTACACCGGAAAATCCCGTGTGCATCCGGTGTACCTCCGGTGTGCATCCGGTGTACTCAGTGCGAAGGGCCGGAGAATCGGGCGGTTCGGTCCGAAATCAACCCGAAGTCTGGGGGTTTGCGAAGGGTTACAGGTGCCCCGCCCCTATGGCTGCACCAGAAACCGATAGATGATGGTGTTGTGATAAACCTGGCCCGGCTTCAACACGACGGAGGGGAAGTTGGGCTGGTTGGGCGAGTCGGGGTAATGCTGCGGCTCCATGCAGAAGGCGTTGCGGAATTCATACTTCCAGCCGCCTTTGCCGATGATCTTGCCGTCCAGGAAGTTCCCGCTGTAGAACTGCAGCCCGGGTTCCGTGGACAGGACTTCCATCAGCCGGCCGGTGGTGGGCTCATAGACACGCGCCATAATGGTCAACTCGCCCATCTGTTTGTTGACGACCCAGTTGTGGTCGTACCCGCCGCCGAACTTGAGCTGCGGGTCATCCTGGTTGATCCGGGCGCCGATGGTCGTGGGCTTGCGGAAGTCAAACGGCGTCCCCTCCACAGGTCGCAATTCGCCGGTGGGAATCAGGGTGTTGTCCACCGGCGTAAACTTGTCCGCGGGGATCATGACCTCGTGGCCCAGAATATTTCCCTGGCCGGCGAGATTGAAGTAGGAGTGGTGTGTCAGGTTCACGACGGTTTCCTTGTCGGTCGTCGCCGTGTAATCCAGCCTCAGCGCATTGTCGTCGGTCAGTGTGTAAACGGCGGTGACGGTCAGGTTGCCCGGAAAGCCCTCCTCACCATCTTTGCTGGTGTAGCGGAGCTGCAGACGCGGCCCGGCGGGTGAATTGAGAATCGAGGCCTTCCAGACGACCTTGTCGAAGCCCTTCCGCCCACCGTGCAAGGTGTTAGGCCCGTCGTTTTGTGGCAGCGTGTAGGTTCTTCCGTCGAGCGTGAATTTGCCTTTGGCGATGCGGTTGCCGTAGCGCCCGATGAGCGCGCCAAAATAGGGTGACTCTTTGAGGTAGCCTGCCAGGTCGTCGTAGCCCAGCACGACATCCTGCATCCGGCCATCGCGGTCCGGGACCTTGAGCCAGACGACAATGCCGCCGTAGGTGCAAATGGCGGCTTCGGCGGCCGGCCGACTGCGCTCGCCTCGATCGCCTCTGGTACTGCTCAGGATGTAAAGATCCACGGGCGTGCCGTCGGGCGCTTGCCCGAAAGGCTTGCGGATGATCTTCCCGACTGGGGCATCCGCGGGCTTCGAGACGCAGCCGGCTAGCATGGCGAGGCCTAATCCGACAAATAGAATTCTCAACCATGGTTTCTTGTTATGGATAGTCATGCGATCAGGGGCTGGAGGTTGCTTTCGTTTGTTGTCTTCTAAACCACGTAAGTTACGGCCCGAGAATGAAAACTCCGCGGGCCGCTGTCCAGCCCGAAAAACTGACGCCAGCCGTGCGGATACGCCCGCCCGCTTTTACATCCTGTTCAACAGGGCGTCCGCCATTTCGGACGGGGTGGGGGCAACGGCAATCCCGGCCTGTTTGAACGCGGCGATCTTCGCCGCGGCTGTCCCCTTTCCGCCACTGACAATCGCTCCGGCGTGACCCATCCGACGGCCCGGCGGGGCGGTTGCGCCGGCGACAAATCCGGCGACGGGCTTCTTGCAGTTGGCTTTGATCCATTCCGCCGCTTCTTCTTCGGCTGAACCGCCAATCTCGCCAATTATGATCATCCCGTGCGTGTCCGGGTCCGCATTGAACAGCTTAATGATATCCAGGTGCGAGGTGCCGTGAACCGGATCACCGCCGATGCCGACACAAGTGGATTGGCCGACGCCGCGGCAGGTGAGCTGCCAGACCGCCTCGTAGTTTAGCGTGCCGCTCCGGGAAACCACACCAATATGTCCCGGCTTGTGAATGTAGCCGGGCGATATGCCGATGCGGCAGCCGCCGTGCGAATCTCGACCGGGTCCGGGGGTCACAATGCCGGGGCAATTTGGCCCGATGAGCCGGGTCTTCTTGCCCTCCATCGCGCGCTTCACGTTCACCGTGTCTTTGACCGGGATGTGTTCCGTGATGCAGACGACCAGGTCCAATCCTGCGTCCACTCCTTCCAGAATCGCATCGGCCGCGAAGGGAGGCGGAACGAAGATAGCGGACGCGGTTGCCCCGGTCTGCTTCACGGCCTCGGATACGGTATCGAAGATGGGAACTTTGCCTTCGAAACTTTGCCCGCCTTTGCCGGGCGTGACGCCGGCAACAATTTGCGTGCCGTAGGCCAGGCTAAGCCGCGTATGCCGCGCTCCAAAACTGCCGGTGATGCCCTGGACGAGAACGCGGGTTTGAGGGGTGACGAGGATGGACATGATGGATTGCTGATTTGCTCTTGGCGATTGCCGAACGGGGCATCTAATTCCGCGCCTGGCGCTTTTGGATTTCCTTCAACTGTTTCACCGTGATTCGGTCGCGGTTGCTGGGTCTGTTGGACATGAGCAGGCTTTGGCCTTTCCCGTTATTGGGCATCCCGCTTACCTGTCGCCTGGACCACCTTTTGCGCCGCGTCGGCCATCGAGCTGCCGGGGATGATCGTCAGGCCGGAGGCGGCCAGGGTCTTCCGCCCGGCTTCGACGTTGTTGCCTTCGAGGCGGACCACGAGCGGCAGCTTCAGTCCAGTCTCCCGAACCGCGGCGACGATCCCCGTGGCGATGACGTCGCAGTCCATAATCCCGCCGAAGATATTCACCAGGATGCCCCTCACACCCGGGTCCTGCAGGATGATCTTGAACGCAGCGGCGACTTGCTCCCGGCTGGCGCCGCCGCCCACATCGAGGAAGTTGGCAGGGCGCCCGCCAAAGTGCTGGATGATGTCCATGGTGGCCATTGCCAGGCCGGCGCCGTTGACCAGGCAGGCGATGTCGCCATCGAGCTTGATGTAGCTCAGGTTGAACTTGCCGGCCTCGATCTCAAGCGGCGCTTCTTCAGCGAGATCCCGCATCGCCTGGATCTCGGGGTGGCGATACAAGGCGTTGTCATCCACGGAACACTTGGCATCCACCGCGAGCAGTTTCTGCGTGCCACCGGGCGCACGGACGACGCACAGCGGATTGATTTCGACCAGCGAGGCGTCGCACTCCCACCAGACCTTATAGACGCCGAGCAGCATCTTGGCTCCTTGGTTCATCAAATCGCCCCGCAGGCCCAGCGCCGTAACGATCTTGCGCGCTTGATACGGCATCATGCCCACGGCAGGGTCAATCGCCTCCTTGATGATCTTCTCCGGCATTTTGGCTGCAACTTCCTCGATATCCGTGCCCCCTTCGGTGCTGGCCATTACCACCGGCCGTGAGGACGATCGGTCGAGCAGCACCGCCAGAAATAACTCCTTCTCAATGGCTGGAGCGGCGGCGATAATCAACTTGCTGACAAGCCGGCCTTCGGGCCCAGTCTGCTGGGTGACCAGCACATTGCCCAGCATTGCCTTGGCCTTCTGGTAAACGTCCTCCGCCGTCTTGCACAGTTTGACGCCGCCTTGAAAGCCGCTCTTAAAGGTGCCCTTGCTCCTCCCCCCGGCGTGGATCTGGGATTTGACGGCAATGATATCCGCGCCCTCGGCGAGGAATTGCTCCGCAATTGTCCTGGCCGCGTCCGGCGTGTCGCAGACTTCCGTCGGTGGTATCGCGACTCCATATTGAGCCAGCAATTGCTTGGCTTGGTATTCGTGGATGTTCATGGGCAATGTCTGACCAAAACGCCTTCTCGCGCTCGCGGGCTTGCCGGCCCCTACTTCCGTTCTTTGATGGGCGTGTAGTGGTTCAGCGTCGGCCCGATATAAATCTGGCGGGGCCGGTAAATGCGCGTCGGACCCTCCAGCACCTCCTTGAAGTTGGCGATCCAGCCCGGCATGCGGCCGATGGCGAACATCACGGTGAACATCTCGACCGGGATTCCAATGGCGCGCATGATGATGCCGCTGTAGAAGTCCACGTTCGGATACAGCTTGCGCTCGACGAAGTAAGCATCGCGCAGGGCCACCTCTTCCAGGCGCTTGGCAATGTCGAGCAGCGGATCGCTGATGTGGAGCTTGGCCAGCACATCGTCACAGGCCTGTTTGATGATCTTGGCGCGCGGGTCGTAGTGTTTGTACACCCGGTGGCCGAAGCCCATCAGTCGCTTGCCGCTGTGCTTGTCCTTGGCCGCGGTGATGAACCTTGAGCCGTCATCGCCCGACTTGTGGATCTCCTGGAGCATTTCGAGCACGGCCTGGTTGGCGCCGCCGTGCAAGTGACCCCACAGCGCGCAAACGCCGGCGGCCGCGCCGGCGAACAAATTGGCGCGGCTGGAAGCCACCATGCGCACCGTCGCGGTCGAGCAGTTCTGCTCGTGGTCGGCGTGCAGGAGAAAGATCAAGTCCAGCGCCTTGACCACCTCTGGCTTCAGCTCGTAATCCAGGTTTGGCAGCGAAAACATCATGTGCAGGAAGTTGGCCGTGTATTTCAGCGCGGGGTTCGGGTAAATGGCCGGCAGCCCGCGCGACTTCCGGTAGGAGAAGGCCGCAATCGTCCGCACCTTGGACAAAAGACGTGCCGCCTGGACAACGAAACTGTCCCGCATCTGGTCGGTGAGCAGCTCGGGATGGAAACAGCTCGCGGCGTTGATCATCGCCGACAGAATGGCCATCGGATGGGCATGGGCCGGGAAGCCGTCGAAGTGGTGCTTCATGGCTTCGTCCAACAACTCGTTCTCGGTTAACAGATCCGAGAAGCGCCGCAGCTCGGCGTTGGTGGGCAGCTTGCCCATGATCAGCAGGTGGGCTACCTCGATGAACGTGGACTTCTCCGCCAGTTCCTCGATGGGAATGCCGCGATAACGCAGGATCCCCTGCTCCCCGTCAATGAACGTGATTTGGCTCTGGCAGGAACCGGTGTTCCCGTAACCGTCGTCCAAGGTAATGTAGCCTGTCTGGTTCCGAAGCGCGGAGATATCAAGCGCACCTTCGTTCTCGGTCCCCACCACGATGGGGAGTCTGCAGGTCTTACCGTCCAGTATGAGTTCAGCAGTCTTTTCCATAAACAACTTTCACTAAAGGCTTAGAGCGGTAGAAATTATTCAATCCCAAACGCGCGGGCAACCTCAAATGCAGGCCAATGCGACTTTTTCGGCCAAGGGCAGCGGTGCCGCGAGTCTCGGTCCCCGCAGGATTCGACACACAGCGCGCGCATTCTTCGACTTTCATCGCGTCGGCGGGTCGGGTGGCGGCTTCAGTCGCGATCGCGTCCACGGGCTCGACCTGCGCCGCCGATTCTCGGTCCGTTTCGCCGTCGCCGGCGAGGCGGGGCCAGATGTGGAAGCCGCCGTGGCCGAGGATGTTGATCTCCCAGGTGCCCCAGATGCCTTTGCCTTCGCGGAAGCCGCGGTAGAAAACGTCGTGCGCCCCGACATAGGTCTTGGTCCAGTAGCACTCGCGGCTGGCCGCGTCATAGCGGCCTTTGATGAGGAAGCGGCCGACGTCATCGTTGCCCTCGCCGCTCATATTGCCGTTGGCGAAGGTCAGGCGCAGGTCCATCCGGTGCCGGTCGCCCGGGTGATAGTTGTAGAATCCGGACCACGGGCCGGAGGGGAAGAGCGAGTCACTCACAATCCGGTCGCAGGGATAGTCCGGGATTCGTTCCAGCGGCTTCGTCCATCACGCCGAAGCCCGTGTGTTGGCCGCGTGCCGCCCCTTGAAAGTCAGTTCGGCGATGCCGGACTTGTCCAGTTCGCCCAGTCCTTGGGCAGTCATGCGGTCGTATTGTTTCTTCGTGGCGGCGGCGAGGGGCAGCGCGAGGCCCTGAGCTTTGCCGAGTTTCAGAGCAATTCCCGAATCCTTGGCGGCGTGGGCGGCCGAGAAGAAGCATGAATGTTCGCGGCGCTGCATGTCCTCGCCGTCGGTCTTGAGTACTTGCGAGTTGGCGCCGGTTTGGGAAAGGACCTCGCGGAGCATGGTCAAGTCCAGCCCGAGCGCGTCGCCGAGCGCCAGGCCCTCGGCGAGGCCGGCGGTGTTGATGTTCATGACCATGTTGACCAGCGCCTTGACCTGGGCGGCCGTTCCGGCGGGACCGGCGTAGCGCATTGACGAACCAAGCTTTTCGAGCAGCGGCCTGGCGCGCTCGAAGGCCTCCGGCCGACCGCCGCACATGAGGTAAAGCGTGCCCTGGCGCGCCTGGGTGATGCTCGAGGCCATGCAGGCTTCAAGCGACTGCGCGCCCGCTTGGGCGGCCCTGACTTCGACCCAGACATGCACCTCGGGCGTCACGGTGGCGCAGTTGATGAAGAGTTTGCCCCGCGCGCGCTGCAACAGGCCACCCCTGTAAACCTGCTTCATGGCCTTGTCGTCCGTCACCACAGTGATGACGACATCGGCGAGCTGCGTCACCTGTGGCAAGCGCTCCGCCGCCTGACAGCCCAGCTCTTGAGCGAGGGCCCGCGCGGCAGCGGCGTTCACATCATACACCACGGTGACCTCGTAGCCGCATTCATTCAGGCGCCGCGCCATATTGGCGCCCATTCGGCCAACTCCGACAAATCCAATTCTCTCAGGCATAGCTGTTTGTTCCTCGGTGTTTCGCCGCACCATTGCCTCGCCAGGCGATGGAGACGACAATCATCACGGTCCAAACTACAACAGACTGAGCATTTGTGCGACCGGCTTTTGGGGAATGACAAGGGCGGTACGCGGTCGGCAGGGCTCTTGGGAACGATCGGCGGACTGCTGTCCCAAGGCCTCACAAAGAGCGGTCTTCAGGCTCGCACGAATCACCTTGCCGCCATTTCTAATCCTGGCATAGTGGTCCCCGTTGCTGCCGCGTCTTAACGGTTGGAAGGGTGGCTGAGTGGTTAAAGGCACCTGACTCGAAATCAGGCGTTGGGGTAACCCAACCGTGGGTTCGAATCCCACCCCTTCCGCCAACAGGAGAACCTCCAATGAAAGGTGGCGCTTCCCACATCTCAGCGCCGGCCAAGAGGAAGGCCACACCCGGGAATTGACATGCCCTATCGAAAAGAGAACCCTGTCTGTATCAACCGATGAAATGGACTGTGCTCCTGCTGCTTCTGCCGTTGGCAGCATTGGCGGCGCTTGCCGGCGAGACCCTTGTTTTTGAGGACCGTTTCGATGCCAAACCTGGCGCCGGCTGGCGATGGCTGCGTGAAGATGCGGCGGACTGGCGGGTGCGCGAAGGGGCCCTGGAAATACGCGCGCGCCCCGGCGATGCCAACACCGTCCGCAACGCGCTGGTGCGTTCGGCCCCGGACCGTCGCCAGGGCCGTTTCGCCATTGAAGTGAGCGTCACCAACCTCCAGACGCCCAAGCAGCAATACGAGCAGGCGGGCCTCACTTGGTACAATGGCGGCAAGCCGGTGTTCAAGCTGGTGAAGGAGCGGGTTGACGGTCAGCTCATGATCATTCCGGGACGCAAGGCGATGACCAATGACACGGTGCAACTGCGCCTCGTCGTGTCCGGGACTTCCTGGAGCGCCCAGTTTCGGCCGGATGGCAGGGGCGAGTTTCAAACAGCGGCGACGGGTGAACTGCCCGCGCCAGGTGAAGACGAGATCAGCATTCAGTGTTATCACGGGCCCAGCGACGAAGAGCACTGGATCCGGTTCGACAACTTTCGCGTTCTCGAACTAAGGAATTGAAGCTGCCTCCGGATTGTCGTTGAGTTAGCTATATGAAATACCTCCTGGCAAATGCTCCGTTGCGGCCACTCTTGTGGGCTTGGGTGTCGGCTTGTTTGGGGGTGGAGGTCGCGGCCGCGCCCGCGGTGATCGAAGCGGCCAGGTTTGCCTCCTTGCAGGCAGCCTTCAATGCGGTGCCCACCAACGGCGGCGTGGTGCTTCTGCCGCCGGGCGAGTTCGTGCTCTCGAATTCATTGGTGCTGGGGGTGGGCGATACCCGGGTGGAGGGCGCCGGCCCGGCCACGCACTTGATCAACCGCAATACGAACGGCCAACCCGCGCTGATCGTCCAGCCCCGGGACATTGAAAAGAACCCCCGCGCCACGCTCTGGCGCGTTCAGCTTGGAAACTTCCGCATCAGCGGCAATACCAACAGCGGCGACGGTTTGTTCGCCCTGGGAGTCAACGAACTCTTCGTACACGGTCTGGCCGTGGATCATAATGGAGGCCATGGCATTCATTTGCGCAACTGCACCGAGGACCCGCGGGTGGCCAACTCGATCATCACCTACAATGGCAGGGCCGGCCTGAACATCTTCGCCAGTCACGACATCGTGGTGAACGCCAATCAATTTGAGGAGAACCAGGATGCCGTGCGTTGCATTGACAGCTACAACCTTTGCATGAACGGCAA
This sequence comes from uncultured Verrucomicrobiota bacterium, assembly GCA_964625855.1. Taxonomy (GTDB): domain Bacteria; phylum Verrucomicrobiota; class Verrucomicrobiia; order Limisphaerales; family UBA8199; genus JAPLUA01. The sequence goes on from CAZVFC010000012.1 coordinate 24,621, forward strand.
CAACGTGGATGACCACCTGCGCCACGGCGTGGTCATCGAGAATACGTATGGCTCGGTGCTGTCCGGCAACATGATCGAGGAATGCAACGGCGTCGCGGTTCTGCTGGATCGCGACTGTTATGGCATTACGGTCAGCGCGAACGTCATCGCCGATCACCTCGGCGGGGGCGTGCATCTGCTCGACGCCTGGGGCTGCGCGATTTCAGCCAACACGTTTGTGCTGGTCCATTCCAACTCCGTGCTGGTCAGTTCGAGTAGCGGCCGGTTGACGATCACCGGAAATAGCTTCTGCAATAGCTACATCGGCGGCGGTCGGGACAAGCGCAAGACGAAAGCCGGCCAACCCATCGGCTTTGACGAGGCGACCGGCATCTGTCTGCGTTCCGCCAGCGATATTGTGATTTCCGGCAACCAGTTTTCCGGGCTGTCGGGCCAGGGGGTCGTCGCCGAAGGAAACTGCCGGCGGATTGTGGTAAAGGGCAACATTGTGACCGATTACGGGCGGCGGCTGGAGAGAACGAGGCCGGCCATTGATTTGGGCAACGCGTCGGCCAGTACGGCAACTGACAACGTCGAAGGCACCGGGCGTTTGCCGGATTTGGAGTAGTGGCACCGCCAGCGCGGGGCCCCTGGCGCCCGCCGGCCCGGTCTGGACCCGCAGCCCGAGGCTCCGGCGGAACCCTACTGCACCTTGCCGGTCGCGGCCCACTCGGAGCCGCGCTGGATCAGCTTTTCCACTGAAGGATTCCGAACAGCCTTCCCGTCGTGGCCAAACGTCTCGTGGAACACCCGGCCCTTCCCGTACTCGACCGCGAAGGCCAGTGCCTCGGTCTTCTTGCTCCAGTCCGAGTCCGCTTCCACCAGGACGGTAATCGGCGCGTCGCCCTGCAGTTTGGCGTAGAGTTCGTCGTCGGCTTCGAAGTCGGCCAGGCCCTGAGTAATCGGATGGTCCTTGTTTGCAATCCGCACTTTGAAGACCGAGCGCGGCCCGTGGCCGGACTTGCCCATCACCCAGTAACGCCCGCAAAGCTTGGGAAACTCTTCCCATTCCTTGAAGGAGGCGCTCGAGAGGTGCGAGATGACCATGCCCTTTCCGTCGCTCACGAATTTGGCCAGATTCGCTTTCGCGTCGGCCGAGAGCGTGGGCGTCTTGGCGTTGTACAGGTGGAGGAACACGAGGTCATAGCGGCCGAGGCTTGCGGCCGAGTCGAGCAGGCCCGCGTCTTCGCAGACCCGCACGTCGAACTTGCCGCAGGCAACGAGCGTTTCCCTGAGTGCCTGGGAGACCTCGCGCCAGTTGTGGGCGGGCTCTACGTCGTCTCCCGTTACGAGGAGCACCTTGATTTTGCTGGCTGGCTCGGCTGCGCCGCCGGGCAGGGCGGACGCCAGGGTAGCCACCAGCGCCAGGCTGATAATGGTTGAGGCGAGAGTCGTGTTTCTGTTCATAGGTTAGTTCAAATTCGATAGTTGTGTCTGGAGGAAGCATGCCCGGATTTCCCGGATGGGAAAGCCAAAACCAACGGCGGCACTGCAAATAACAGGCGTGGCTCGGCGTCGCTGTTCGGGTACAATGCCCCAATCGGCAAGATGAAGACCAAGAATATGAGACCGCTGTGGGTTGCCGCCTGCATCAGCATGCTCGTCGGGCCCTGCTTTGGGAACACTGAAGTACAGGCACTTTCGGCGTCCCCGACCAACGAGGAATACCTCCGCATCGCGGGCGAGGTTGAAGCGAACCTGGAGCACCACGTCCTGGACAAGTTCTTTCCCGCGGCGGCGGACGAGCAAGGCGGCGGGTTTTTTCAAAACTACGGCCTGGATTGGACCCGGCAGCCGGACGACTCCAGGGGCGTTGTGTATCAGAGCCGTCTCACTTGGACGAGCGCGCAAGCGGCCCGGCGATTTCCAGCCAAGTCCGACATGTATCTGGCCATGACCCGCCGGGGCGCCGTTTTTCTGGCGGAGAAGATGTGGGATAAGAAGGGCGGAGGCTTCTCTTGGACGGTCAATCGCGACGGGCAACCGATTGGCTCACTCAAGCAAATGTACGGGCATGCTTTCGGCATTTATGCTCTGGCAGCCAGTTACCGGGCGACCCGGGACGCTGCCGCGCTGGACCTGGCCAGGAAGGCATTCCTATGGATGGAGACTCATGCGCACGACACGAACCACCTTGGCTACTTCGAGAACATCGGCCCTGACGGCAAGCCGGCGGACCCGCCCCAGGCCAACGCGGTCGGCGCGCGCGCCGGCCAGAAATCCATGAACACCAGCATTCATATCCTGGAGGCGCTCACAGGATTGTACCAGACATGGCCCGATCCTTTGGTCAGGCGGCGATTGCAGGAGATGCTGGAGATCTGCCGGACGCGGATCTACTCGGAGCCTGGCTATTTGACCCAGTTCCTCAGTGCTGACTGGCAGCGCACAGCCGGGCCGGACTCCTTTGGCCACGACGTCGAGGCCGGCTTCCTGATGGTGGAAGCCACCGGGGCCCTGAGCCAGCGCGACGACGCGCGCTACTGGACGGCAGCGCGCCGCCTGGTGGATCACGCCCTGCAATACGGATGGGACAACGTTCGCGGCGGGCTCTACGACTCAGGGGCAATCAGCCCTGAAGGCGTCGTGACGGGGGAGGTGGACACCCGGAAAATCTGGTGGGTCCAGGCGGAGCACCTCAACGCCTTGCTGCTGCTCCATGAGCTATTCGGGAGGGAAACCCGCCGCTATTGGGATGCCTTCGTCAAGGAATGGGAGTGGATCCGCACGTCGCAGGTTGACCCGGCCCACGGCGGTTGGTGGGCGACAGTCCGCGCGGACGGCACTCCGATCAGCCGGGTAAAAGCGGACATGTGGACCGAGTGCTACCACCAGGGACGGGCCATGCTTGAGGTCTCAGAACGGTTGCGCCGCCTGGCGGCGAGTTGAAACCACTCATCCGCGTCCGCAGGAGGCTGTGGGCAGAAGACTTTAGCCTTTAGCCTCCGGCCTTCAGCCTCTAACTTCTGCGGCCCATGGCTCAGGTCGTTTTAGTCAAGATCGCCGCGATGTTCCTCGTCATCGTCGTCGCCTGGCTGGCCCGGCGGCGCGGATTCCTCGCGGGTGGGTTCACCGCCACACTCAGCCGCCTGGTCGTGGACGTCGCCTTCCCCGCGCTCGTGTTCACGCAACTGCTGCGGACCGTGGATGCGGATGCCCTGCGTGCCGAGTGGTTCAGCCCGCTGCTGGCTGCGCTGATTATCTTTGTGGCTTACTTTGTCGGGCTGGCAGTGTCACCGCTGTTCGGCGGTCCGGCGCAGCGCAGGACCCTCACCTTCCTCATCGCGATTCCCAACTGGGTGTTTCTGCCATTGCCGATCGCCGAGGCGCTGTACGGGGCGGCCGGAGTGCGGACCGTGTTGCTGTGCAACGCCGGCGGGCAACTGGTGCTGTGGTCCTTCGGCGTCTGGATTCTGCACGGGGGCATCCGCCAGGCGCTCCGGAATCTGCTGGTCAACACCGGCCTGTGGGCCACGGTGCTGGGCATCGCGATGGCGCTGTTGTTCCCCGCCGCGCGCGAGCTCGAGACCATCAATGCCGCAGCCGCCTCGCCCGGTGGCGTGCTGGGCGGCGCGCTGGTGCAGGCGCTGGCCATGGTCGGGAGCCTGACCATTCCGCTGTCCTTGCTGACAATCGGCGCCCAACTGGGCGAGCTGACCATTGCGGTCCACCGCTTCCCGCGCTCGTTGTGGGGTGTCATCCTCGGGCGGCTGATCATGGCGCCGCTGGTAACGCTCGCGCTGGGCTTTGCGGCGATCCAGGCGGGAGTGCAGATTCCGGATACGACGCGGATGGTATGCTACCTCATCGCGACGATGCCCGTGGCGATCAGTTGCAGCGTGATGACCGAGCGATACGGTGGCGACGTGCCGTTGGCGGCCGAGGGGATCTTTTACACGACGCTCTTCAGCCTGCTGACCGTACCCGCGATGTTCTGGTTGATCCAGCGTTTCGGGTTGTGAGGCGCTGGGCAACGCCTGACTGCATTCGCCGTCGCTTTGAACAATGCGATCCAAGTGCGCGCTCCACCCCCGGGATCGCATGCGGGGAGAGCCCGCTGTCGGGAATGCGCCCTTTCAAACTGCGCCTTGCCTGTCGGCTGCTCTTGGGGCGAGAATCGGCGTGTTGTGATGAGCTCTCAGCGAATGGCGATCCTCCTCTTGACGGCGGCGTGCCTGGGAATGACGGAGCACGGCGCCGTGTCTGCCCAGTTGATGGCGAGCACCAACTCGATCACCCGGATTGCCGAACGGCCGGAGGTGGAACTCCGCGAGGGCGGCATCGTCCGCGGGCCGACCTCGGACCGGCGACTGGCATTTGTTTTCACCGGCCACAGCTATGCCGAGGGTGGCGTTACGATCCTCGATGGATTGGCCAGGCACAAAGCCAAGGGCTCGTTCTTTCTCACAGGTGATTTCCTCACCAATGCGAACTTCCGCCCGTTGATCCGACGCATCGTGGCCGAAGGCCATTATCTTGGACCCCACTCGGACAAGCACCTGCTCTATTGCCCCTGGGAAGGACCGAAGAAGACGCTCGTTACGCGCGCCGAGTTCCAGACCGACCTGGAAAACAACCTGCGCAAGATCGAACGCTCCGGCGTGAGGCGTCCGCAAATTCGCTATTTCCTTCCGCCCTACGAGCATTACAGCCAGGAAATCGCAGACTGGTCCAAGGCAACGGGTCTCACCCTGGTAAACTTCACTCCCGGCACGCGCTCGAATGCAGATTATACGGGCGAGGCAGACCGCAACTTCGTCTCCTCGAAGGTCATCTTTGACAGCATCCTCGGCCAGGAGCAGCAGGACCCGCATGGACTGAATGGCTATCTGCTCCTGCTGCACATCGGCTCCGGCCCCGGCCGAGCGGATAAATTCCATCCCCACTTCGGCGAGTTACTGGACCGCCTGGCGGCCAAAGGCTACCGGTTCGTCCGTTTGGATGAGTTGCTGGCGCCGAAATCAGGCGTAATCCGTTGACAGGATCAACAGGGTTGGCAGGATTTCTCCAAGTAAACCAGCATGAGAGCGCTTCCTATGAACCAATGGAACCCAATGAGGAATCTCGGCCTCGCCGTCCTGCTCATCTCGACCAGCGTCAGCCCGCTCCGTGCGGATGAAATCTTCATCCGCGTCAGCCAGGTCGGCTACCGGCCGCAGGACACGAAGATTGCTATCGCCTTCGCCAGATCGGCCCCGCCGGAGGATTTTGCCGTGTTCGTTGCTGACTCGAAGATTGCCGCGTTTACCGGCAAAGCCGTCCCCGTCATAGGCGTGAAGTGGGGGAAATTTGAGAATCATGCCGAGCTGGATTTCTCCGGCCTGAACGTGCCGGGCCGCTACGTGCTCCAGCTCGGCGAGTCGCAGTCCGCGCCGTTTACGGTTGGTCCGGAGGTCTATGGCGAGCTGACGGGCCACTTGCTTGAGTTCATGCGCCAGCAACGATGCGGCTATAACCCGTGGCTCGACGCGGTCTGCCACCCTTTCGACGGGCGCACCGCCTACGGACCGCTGGCCAGCGGCACACATCTCGACGCGCGGGGCGGCTGGCACGACGCCGCGGATTTGCTCAAGTATCTGCTCACGTCGGGCAACGCCACCGCGCAGATGCTGCTCGCCTATCAGATGGGGAGTTCGCGGCCGGCGGTCCAGGCCCCGAAGTCGAGCGCGAGTTCAGAGCGCTCGATACTTGCCGACCAGGTAAACGCGCTTGGGCAGCCTTATCCGAACGGCGTCCCGGATGTGCTGGATGAAGCGCGCTGGGGCCTCGAATGGATGCTCAACCTGCACCCTACCCCCGACCAGCTCTATCACCAGGTCGCCGACGATCGCGACCACGCGGGCCGGCGGCTGCCCCCGAACGAGATCGCCGATTACGGCTGGGGTAAGGGCGGCGCACGCGTGGTATATTTTGCCGATGGCCGGCCGCAGGGTTTGCAGCAATACAAGAGCGAATCCACCGGGGTAGCCAACCTCGCCGGCCGCTACGCCGCCGCCATGGCGCTGGCGTATCAGATTTGGAAAGATGACCCGCGCCAGCGACCGTTCGCGGAGCGCTGCCTGCAAGCCGGCAAGGAGGTCTATGATCTGGGCCGAGCCAAAGAAGGCGTTCAGCAAGGCAACTCCTACGGCGCTCCCTATCGCTACGAGGAAACCACCTGGGCCGATGACATGGAGTGGGGCGCGGCGGAACTCTACCGCGCCACGCGCAAGCGGCAATATCTCGCGGATGCCAAACGCTATGCCGATTTAGCCGCCTCCGAGTCCTGGATGGGGCAGGAACAGACCGGCCACTACCAGTATTACCCGTTCATGAACGTGGGCCACTTCCGCCTCTACGATCTTGTGGAGCGTCCCTTTAAAAGAACCCTGGCGGCCTATTACCGGGAAGGCATCGAACGCTGCGTCCGCACGGGTGACGGCAACCCCTACCGTATCGGTGTGCCGTTCATCTGGTGCTCAAATAATCTGACCACGGCACTGGCCACGCAGTGCCTGCTGTATGAGTGGATGACCGGCGATGTCCGCTACCACGCGTTCGCCGCCAAACAGCGCGACTGGCTCCTGGGCCGCAACCCGTGGGGCTATACCATGTTCACCGAAATCGGGAGCGTCTTCCCCAAAGACCCCCACCTGATGACGATGCAGTTGAGCAAGCGAGCGGTCCGCGGCGGGTTGGTGGATGGCCCGGTCTATGAGCGCATCTTCAAGTCGCTCAAGGGGGTTTCCATCACCGAGCCGGACCCGCTCGCGGCGTTCCAGGGCCAGGCGGTCTATCACGACGACGTGCAGGATTATTCCTCGAACGAGCCGACGATGGACGGCACCGCCTCCGCAATTCTGCTCTGGGCGCTGTGTAACTACTGAACTGGCGCAGATCGGCTTGTTGAGGCTCCGCCACTAAGGTCCAGGCGCGCCGGCGAAGGCCCGTTGATTCAGGCCGGACTTTTGGGGACTTGCCTTGTTGGCAGGAGTTGGCGTATAAGACGTGCACATCGTCCGGAGCACTATGAAAACAAAGCATCAGGTTTCAATCAGCCCCACTGGAGAAAGTTTCAAACTGCCCACGCCGGCAGATTATAAGAAGGAGTTCGCGCGCCTGCAAAAGCTGGCCGCTGCCCAACGCAAGCAGGGGCGGGAGGTGGTCGTGGTGGTGGGGCTGGGTTTCGTCGGCGCCGTCATGGCCGCCGTCGTGGCCGACTCGACGGATAAGCGGGGCGCCTCCGGCAAGTTCGTCATCGGCATGCAGCGGCCCAGCCCGCGCAGCTTTTGGAAGATCCCCCTGCTCAACCGCGGCATCTCTCCGGTGAAAGCCGAGGACCCGACCGTGGAACTGCTCATCTCGCGCTGCGTGAAGGAGAAGAAGACGCTGGTCGCCACCTACACCGAGGAGGCGCTGAAGCTGGCGGACGTGGTGGTTGTGGACGTGCAGTGTGACTACCTGAAGGAGTCGCTCGGCAATGTGCGGACGGGGTCAGCGGATATGGTAGCTCTGGAAGCTTCGATGGCGAAGATTGCGGAGAACATACCGCCGCAGGCACTGGTTCTAATCGAGACGACCGTGGCCCCGGGCACGACGGAACAAGTGGCGTACCCAGTGGTCAAGAAGATCTTCGAGCGGCGGGGCATTACCGAGGAACCGCTCCTGGCGCACAGCTACGAGCGAGTGATGCCCGGCCGGGATTACGTGGCTTCGATTCGGGACTTCTGGCGCGTGTGCAGCGGCATCAATCCGACGGCGCGGGAGCGGGTAGTGAAGTTCCTTTCGGAGGTGTTGAACGTGAAGAAATATCCGCTGACCGTGCTGGACCGGCCGGTGGAATCGGAGACGGCTAAGATCATCGAGAATAGCTATCGCGCCACCATTCTGGCGTTCATGGATGAGTGGTCGCTCTTCGCGGAGCGCAACGGGGTGGACCTCAAGAAGGTGATTGATGCCATCAAGGTCCGGCCGACGCACTCGAACATCCTGTTCCCGGGACCAGGCATCGGCGGCTACTGTCTGCCGAAAGACGGCGGGCTGGGCATGTGGGCTTACAAGCATATCTTCGGCTGGGAGGACGATATCTTCCGCATCACACCGATGGCAGTGGACGTTAACGACACGCGGTCGCTGCACGCGCCGCAGTTGGTCCGCGATGCGCTGCGCAACATGGGCAAACCGCTGGCGGCATCCGATATCCTGCTGCTGGGCGCCGCCTACCGCGAGGATGTGGGCGACACTCGCTACAGCGGTTCGGAGGTCATGGTGCGGAAGCTCACGGAGATGGGCGCCAATGTGAAGGTGCATGATCCTTACCTGGATCATTGGTGGGAGCTGGAGGCCCAGGACACTTACCCCCACCCGGGATACAGCCTCTCGCGATTCTTCCACCGGCAGGAGGGCCTGAAGCAACTGCGCATCGAGAAGGACCTCGGCAAGGCTCTCAAAGACGTAGATGCCGTGGTGCTGGCCGTCCGGCACGCGCCCTACCTGACGTTGAACCCAGACGAGGTCGTCCGCAACGTGGGCAAACCGTTTGCGTTGATTGACTGCTTCTGCGTGCTGACCGATGCCCAGATTCGCCGATACTTCGAGCTGGGGTGTGAGGTCAAGGGCATGGGGCGCGGGCACCTGAAGCGGATCAAGGATTCTGTCACCCTGAAGGCGGCAAGCTGAGAACACCCCGCCAATCGGGCTCCTCGGAGCACTCCGGACTTGCGGCAAGGCCGGCAGTCCCCGTGCATCAGGGTGTCCGCACGGCGAACCGTTCGCTGCTGGTCCAGGCGCCTTCGGGCAAGCTGGCTTGCACCGGTTGCCCGGCTGGGTTGACGAGCAAGCTCCAGCGTTGGTCGCCCGAGCGGATCGTCACCGCCGTGGCCGCCGCGGCCGATAGAGGAGTGCCGTTGGTGTCGCGCGCGGCGAGCGTTTCGAGTTGGACCGGCTTCCCATCGAGGGCCAGGGCCCAGACGAAGGCGGTTTCCTTTGCCTGGCGCCGCAGCAGCGCGAGCGGCACGCGGTCTTCGGTGCTGGCGCCAATGCCCGTGCCGGTGATGAGCTGTGTCGGTTCGCCGCCGGCCAGCGTGAGCACGCTTTCCCCGCCCGGTTCGAGCAGCGCGGCCGCCGTCATTCCGGATGCGCCACCACGAATCGTCGCGCCGGTGATGTGCTGGTAACCGTTCGCTTCCGACGGAGTCCACGGCCGGCCTTCGGGCAGCTTGCTCCATTTCCCGACCAGATGGCAGGCCAGGTCGAACTGGTGTTCCTGCTCGGCGCGCACCTGGTCCACGATCACGATGAGGTTTTCGTTCAGCAGCGCCGCGGTGCGCACGAAACGCACGCCGGGATAGATGGGGCCGGCGTCGGTCATGGCGTAGTCCACGCCGCCGGCCATCCCAAACGCGAGGCAGCGGCCCTGGGCTTGAGCCTGAGATTGTTCGTCCACGATGAGCGTGTTATGGGCGAGCGTGGTTTTGTCCCAGCTTTTATGCAACGGCGAGGCGTAGGCGTGCGTGCCGGCATCGGGCATCAGCACCTGGCCGCGGGCGTAAAGGACGAAATGGTTCTTGTCGTTGTGGCCGTGCCCGCCGCCATGTGGGCCGTATTTCAGGCAAAGCCAGGTGGCTTGGTCGCCTGGGCCGCGTTCGAGGATGGCGTAGCCTGAGGCAGGGCTGTTGCGCGAGCCGCGCCGGGGGCCGAGTTCACTCACGGGCGGCGGCGCGCCGAACCACAGCGCCAGTTCGCCGGTGTGCCCGCCGGCAGCGAGCAGCGGCGCGTAACGCGCATCCTGCCAGCGCGCGTAGGCCAGTTCGTAAAGATCGGCGCGCGAGCTCAGCGCAACGGTCCCGCTATCATTGAAGGCCGGCAGCGCGAGATTCGGCATGGCCAGCGCCAGCGGGCCGTCGAACATGCTCTTGAAACGGGCGTCGTAGAGATTGAGGCCGCAGTGCCGCGCGGCTTCGGCGAGCGGCCAGAGTCCCTCGATGGTGAAGAAGTGATAACCGCTGGCCCCCTCGCACCACATGCCGTCGTCGCGCACGCCGCGCAGGATTTGCTGGCGGAAGCCCGTCTGCGGATCGTCAATCGCAGTCTGCACAAGCCGCGGGTCGTCGAGCAGGTATCCGACCAGCCCAATCGCGGAGTTAATCCGGCACTGGATGTTGTGAATGCCGTGATGGCTGGGAAGGATGACCTGCTCGAGCGCGGGCCGGAACAGCTTCTCTTCCGCCGCGCGGCGCTGCTCGGCGTTGAGCTGGTCCCAGATCAAGTCCGCGCCCTGGGCCATGTGGATCAGCCACGACGCTTCGCTGAGCGACTGTGAAGCGACCCGGCCGCCGCCCCTGGGCCGGCCTTGGTTGTCGTGGCGGGGGTAGCTGAGATACTGCGCGGAGTAGGCCATCAGAATCTCCCGCGCCTTGTCCGCGTAGCGCGGTTGGCCTGTGACCTGATAGACCACGCCGGCATCACGCAGCAGCACGGCGTGGCTGCCGTGAGCTTTGCCGATGGCGTTGCCGTCGAAGTCGAGCGCCGCCTTGGTGGGATCGCCACGCAGGAGATGGTTGCCGACGGGACAGCGATGCTCCCACTCCCACGGCCCGATCCGTTCGCCTTGTCTGAGCCGCGCGCCGTGGGAGGGGCAGACGTAGTTGTGGCTCCAGTTGCCGCCGCGCGGGGGGAGTGTCACCGGTTTGGCGAGTTGCCTGTCCACGCCCGCCTTGTATGTTCGCCATTGCCTAGCCCACGGGCTTTGGGCGATGCGCTGCTGGAGGGCCTCCACGTCGGCTTTGTCCAGCAACAGCCGTGGGTGGGGCGGCAAGGATTTGTTGTCCGTCGCCGCGAAGACGGCGAGGGAGCAAGCCGTGTTCGCCGTCAGCGCCAGCGGGAGGAGAAATGAACGAAGGAATTCCATGTAGCGAGCTGTTCTGGGAGCGGATCTCAGTGGTTCGAATTCAGCCCCACCTGCACGTCAGCACCGGATTGGTCCTCGATGGCCTGTGGTCCGCGGAAGGTGCAGCCGAAGATCGTAGCGGCTTTCAACCCGCGTCCCAGCGCGATGGCTCGCTTGCCCCCAGCCATGAACTCACAGCCGTTGACTACCAGCCGGCCGCCGCTAGCCCGGATGCAGGGATCTCCTTTGCCGGCCTGATCCCAGTTGTCGAAATGACATGCCGTGAGCACGACTGAACCCGCGCCCGAATGCCGGATCTGTTCTCGTGTTTCCCCGATGCTCCAGAAGCCGCAATTGGCCAGCTTGACCGGTCCCTGGTTCTGCGGCCCGACCTCGACGGTGCCCATGAACTGCCCGTTGGCGATCTGCACGCCGGCGTGCGGCTGGGTGCGATCAACACGGACCGCCACCGGGCAGATGTCACCGCCGGATTGGGTGATCACCGCGTTCCCGGGGCCATGGCCGAAGTCGTCGAAATGAAAGCCGATGCGCGGGAAGATGACAAAGCTGTTGGAGATGAACTCCCAGTCGGTCTTGCCGATCTTGAACCCGACCAGGTTCTTCTCCAGGTAGGCCTTGATGTCGCCTCCTCCGAAGCCGGGCGCCAACGCCATGCGCGTCCAGAAGTTGGGGTTGAAATGCACGTTCTCGATGCGGCCAATGTCGGTGCATTGGTCAATGAAAACCCCAGTCTTCAGCGGACAGGCAAACACATTGCGGATCAGGTGGAGTTCGTTCCATTTGGTGCCCACGTCAATGGCCTTGTACGGATTGGTGATGGTAATATCGAGGACCTGGCACAGTTCTCCGTCCGCTCGAACGGTCCAGGGATAGGGGATTACCTCCGGCAGCCGCTGTTCGGGATAGTGGATCACCAGGTTACGAATCACGCCATTGGGCTTCAGCGTGATTAGCGGCTCGCCGTCAGGTTGGCCGCGACCCGCAACGGCCAGGAGCACTGTGCCGATGGGGTGCTCGCTGTGAGGCACGCCACCGGACGCCCCGCAGAGAGTGACGCCCGCCGGGACTACTAACGGCTGCTCCAGCCGGTATTGCCCGGCCGGGAGGTAGCAGACCGGGCCATTCGTCCGGGCGGCGTCCAAAGCGGCCTGCAAGGCCTTGGAATCGTCGGTCTTTCCGTCCCCCTTCGCCCCATGCTGGCGGGCATTGACGCCGAGTTTCGCCGCGGTTGCGGTGGCTTCGGACGCCTCAGCCCCCAAGCCGACGCCGGGCGCCAAACTGGCCGCGCCCAACAGGCCAACGGCGATGGCGGAGTTTTCCACGAAGTTTCGTCGCGACAGGCGGGAGGGGTGGGATGACATATCTCTGGTTAACTGGTTGCTTCCTGCGACTATGCGCACCGCCGCCGTGATTGCAAGCGGCGAACGCATCAACGCTTCATTTTGCCCCCACCCTGCGCTCTCCCAACATTCCACCATAGACGGCCCACCGCTTGGGTAGTACCCACCGTGTTTCTTGGCGTACGACTCAAGTGCTCGCCGGACCGCTGACGCCAGAGACGTAAACAAAGCGCACGCCCGGCGTGCAGTGAAGCACGATGGTTCGGTGCTCAGGACTCCAATGTCGAGAGGCCACGTCGAGTGGTCTCGATCGTAACTGTCCCACAGTTGTCGCAGTAATGGGCTGGCCAAACATCTGAGGTTTCCTGAACAATGTGCTCTCTCCATCGCGGTGCCTTGAACGTCAGATTGCCGAGGTTGATCCCACTGGTGAGCAGCGTCCGCCCCCCTCCGCCAACGTGCACGGTGCCCTCGACCATGTCGTTGTTGCATTTGGAGCACTTCATGGGTGCGTCGTCTTACGCCGAACGAACCAGCGACGGCGGCCACGGGGCGCGCCGATTGCAACGGCGACGCGATGCCGCCGTTCCCTGCAGCGCATTGGGCGCACCTGACATGGGCGTGAACGGATGGGGTGAAAGTCCCCTCTGTGTGAACACGGTTGCCAAGCCCTTCATAACGGGGGGCAGGGTGATCGAAACATTAGACCCAAGCAACTGCGGAATCGCGAGGTTCCGTGGGAGGGAAGCTACCGGTCATAGCGGATGAGCCGACGAACAGAAAGACCATATCAGGTTGACGGAGCGGACAAGCTGGCACCACACAGCGGTGTCCAGTGTTCAACTCCGGAGATAAATGGTCCGGTTGTGCCGCAAAAGTTCACCTTCTTACTCAGGGAGGCCTATCGCCCGAGCCCGTCGGCAACGGTGGGTGCGGCGGCCAGCAATGGCCCTCGTGCGGGAACAGGAGTCAGCCGAGGCCATAGTACCGAGAGCCACGAGCCGAGGAACGCCCCGGAGGGTCTCACAACTCGGGAAGGGCTGAACTGGTTAGTAGAGGTTCGACTGCGGCAGCCTTGCCGGCGACGATGAAGCCGATTGGCCGAGTCCCCGTGCAGCGACTGCTGCAGCTAGAGCCTGGAGCCTCTTCGACCGATCTATGGGAAGGCATCCTTTGCCCGAAGAACCTGCGTCAGGCATGGCTTTGTGTGAAGGCCAACGGCGGGGCCGATGGGGCCGATGGGATGACCATCCCCCAGTGGCGTCAACCGCCCACCATAGCTCATACCTCCGTTCCTCCTCCGTTCCTCCTCCGTTCTACCTCCGTCAGCCGAACGGAGGAGGAACGGAGGAAGAACGGAGGAAGAACGGAGGAAGCAGCGTGCGGGTAGCCAGGCGCGAGGGGACCGGAAGCGCCACAAGGCACGCACAACCAATTGATTTCCAGCACTTTACGCTTCCATGCCGATTTCCTGCCGCGTCCGTGCGCCTTGGCTTGCGTCCTCCCCCGGGGGTAGATAGCGCCACACTATTGGCGCGACCGTGCGGGTCATGAAGTGGATTTCATCCTTGAGCAAGGCGGAAAACCTAGCCCGCCGTCCCAGCGTCAGTCCTCACTATCCACACCTTTGCCCGACGCTAACAGGTGCGGTGAACCTTCTTGACGTCGTCCTGCCTGCGAGGGTGCGTCACGAGATGCTTGCCGGATGGTCGTGCTGGCGTCGTCCGCGAAATCCGTGCTATGCACCAGCCTCGGGCAGGCCAGAGGGTTCAGAATTGGGAATGCTTATGGTCCCTGGCAACTCAAGGGTTCCCCCGTCCGTAGGACTTCATGTCCCCGGCCAGCTCCTTCGCGAACGGGTGCAAGGCTTCCCAGGTGAAGAAGACCACCCCGTCCGCGCCGCACTCCCGGGCCGCAGTCATCTGCTTGCGAATCTCGGCGGCGTCCTTGAGCGAGCCGTGGCTGGTCTTGACGCCGATGGTGATGTAGAAGGGGAACCCCTTGGGCACATGCTCGCGGTTGAGACGGGCGGCTTCGAGGAACGCCGCATCCGTGTAGCGATAGCCGGAGGGGTTGATCCAGTCCAGGAGGCCCTCGTTGATCCACGTGATCCAGTCCTGGCAGGCTTCGGATTTGCTGACGTAGGTGTTGTAGCCCCAGACGTAGCTTGAGATGGGCAGGCCGGGCTTGGCCTTGTTCACCCCGGCGCGGATTTCACGCGCGAGGGTGTTGATCTGCGCGGTCTTCCATTTCAGCCACTCCGGCCAGATCGGGTTGGAGCGCGCCGAGGCCGTAATCGAGCGGGCCGCTTTCTTGCCGCCCTCGGTGTCCAGCGCCTCGGGACCGGCGCCGACGATCTTCGCCAGGTCCACGTTGTGCTTCGTCAGGAACTCCGCGCGGCCCGTGTCCGTGTAGCCTACGCGGTTCGGGCAGCGGAGATAGTCCAGGCTCAAGCCGTCCACGTCATACTTGCTAACCAGCTCCGCAATGAGCGAGACCTCGTAACGGCGTGCTTCCGGGTTGCCCGGGTCTATGTAACCGCGCCGGGCGCCGTCGTAAAAGAACGCCCAGGCGGGGTCGCGTTTCAGGAGCGCGTTGGGGCCGGACTCGCCGCCCTCCGTCGCCACGCAAATCTGAGGATACACTTTCATCCCCTCCGCGTGCGCGTATTGGATGATCCGCGCCATGTAGCCGCGGTCTTTGACCACCTCCTTCGGCGCGACCTGGCTATCCCAATTCACCACCGAGCCCTTGCCCAACGGGATGATGAAGTCAATGCCCACGCTCTTGATGAACTTCATCGCCTCCTGCAGTTTTTCCCGCGAAGCGGTCTCATCATAGAGGCGGGCATAGACCCCGATCCGGCCGGGGGTCTCGGCGGCGGCAACCGTAGCAGTGATTCCGGGCAGGACGAGAGCCGCCGCGGCAACAAGAAGACTGGCTTTGTTCATAACAAGTGGCGGCATTCTACACCACGAGGTGGCGGGTCAAAGCAAGAACAGCATTCGACCGCCCTTGCTCCACCTCGGGCTTTCTTCTAGCCTCGCCGCATGACCGAGAGTGAAGTTCTCCAAGTGTTCCGCGACAGCGGTGCGCTGTTGGAAGGCCATTTTGTGCTCCGCAGCGGATTGCACAGCCGCCAATATTTCCAGTGCGCCCTCGCCCTGCAACAGATGCCTGTGGTCGAGAAACTCGGCGCGGAACTGGCCGGCAAGGTCCGGACGCTCGGCGCGGTCACCGTCCTCTCGCCGGCGATGGGGGGACTGGTGCTCGGCCAGGAAGTGGCCCGGCAACTGGGCCTGCGGTTCATCTTTGTCGAGAAAGAGGAAGGCAAACTGGCTCTGCGGCGCGGATTCAAGATTTCACCCGGCGAGAAGCTGCTCGTGGTGGAGGACGTTGTGACGAAGGGCGGGCGGGTCCAGGAGACCCTTGACATCGCGCGTGCTCACGGCGGACAGGTTGTCGGCATTGCCATCGCGGTGGACCGTTCCGGCGGCACAGTGGACTTCGGTGCGCCGATGTTCAGCTTGATTACCCTCCAGGTCGAGAGCTTCGAGCCGGACAGACTGCCGCCGGACCTTGCGCGGATTCCAGCCGTCAAGCCGGGGAGCAAATAGTCGCCGGCAAGACCACTCCCGACCTCACGCTCGATCTCATCGTCCGGGCGCGGCCTCAGGCAGTGATCCGCGAAATGTCGAGCAGGAAGACCTGCCTTCCGCCGTTGTGGGGCGAGTCAATGGCGACCCATTTGCCGTCGGGGCTGGTGCGCGGGTGCAAGTCGCAACGCCACTCGCCCTTGTATTCGGTCGGCAAGCGAAATGCCCCCAGCGAATGCCGCTGCCGAGAAGCCAACTCGAGCAGGTAGAGGTTCTGGTTCCGGTCCTTGCCGGGGTAGGTGTCGCAGAGGATCCAGCGATTGCCGGGCAGATAGGTGCAATGCCCGTCGGTTTCGAGCATGCCCTCGATTACCTCCGAGCGGTTGGTCAGGTCTTCAAAGACCTGGAAGCGCCAGGCCTTGGCTTCGGCGCCATAGCCGGCATAGGCGAGAATATGCTTCGGGTCGCGCCAGACAAAATGGGAGACGCGTCCGCTTGGGATCAGCAAGTGCAACCCCGAGCCGTCGGCGTTGGCGGTCAGCATGCGGGTCTTCCAGCTCTTGCCTTCGGCGGCGCCGCACCAGCGGTGGAGGAAGGTGAAGCGCTTGCCATCGGGGGCGACCAGCAAGTGATTGAACCAATGCTTCGCGCCGGCCGAGAAGCCGCCGGGCTGCGGCACCTGCGCAAGTTGGGCGAAGGACAGGAGCAACTCGGCCTTGCCCGTGCGCAAGTCCATCCGCCAGATGCCGGCGTCCTCCGGGGCGGCCACGTCGCGGTTCGGGTCGGCGATGCCGGCGTATCCGTAGCCCGGCCGGCAATCATTCAGGCGGCGGAAGTCGGGCGCGACCGCCCACGTCCCGTCGGGGCTTACCGCGTAAATCGGGCGGGGGAGAGTGCGTTTCTTGCCGGAGCGGGTGTCCAGGATATGGCAAACGAAGCGGTTGCCCTCACGGTCGTTCCAGATCACCTCGGAAGCGGACCCGGGCAGCCACTGAAGCATGCAGCCCTGTTGCCAGTTCCAGGCGCGGCTTTCGCCCAACTCGGTCCAGCGATCTTTGTCGCCTGTGTCCACCATGCCGACTTTGACGATGTCTCCGGCTCTGGGGGACCGATGCTCGAAATTGACTTCGTTGGCCAAGGCTAGGCGGCCCGCCGGATCGAATGGCAGCTTGTCGTAGTAGCCGAACCAGTGAAACCGCGGCCCGCGGGTGATCGCCCGGACGGGAAGCTCGGCGATTGATTGCGCGGCCCACGCCGGGGCGCGAGACAAGATGGCCGCGCCGGACATGGCGGTTATCGAATGAAGAAATGCGCGGCGGGTAATAGCAGTGCCAAGGTGTCGCATAGTGCCGGTAGTAAGACCGCTTTCTCGGTGCAGAGCAAGCCCGACGGAAGGCGCCGGCTCCGGCAGAACCGTGTTGAACACTATTCCTGGCGCTTGCCCGGGTGCTCGTTACCGGAGAGTGCGGGGCGGCTCGAGGCCGTCGCCGTCCTTCGCCAACTCGAACTCCCGGGTTGTGGCCGCGCCGGAGGCGTCGGTCCACGTCACGCGGTAACGTCCTTTGAAACCGCGGAAGGTCAGGGGCTTGCCCGGCTCGGCCTTCAGTGTAAGGCGCGTCTTCCAGTCACGGTTGATGAGCGTGTCGAGGGCGTGATAAACCGGCTTCGGATTCAGGTTGGTGTCGTACAGGCCGGAGAACGAAGGCTCGCCGGGGGCGGCGCCGCCATCTACCACGTTCCACCAGGTGATGCCCATGACCGTGGGATAGCTGAACCATAGCCGGTAGAGGTTGCGGGCCAGCACCGCTTGCACTTCCTTGCCCGCCTCGGTGTCCGCCGGCGCGCTGACGGTCACTTCGCTGACGTGGATCGGGCGTTCCGTGTCCCGGAGGCAATCCAGCACCGCGTAGTTCTTCGCGGGCGTCAGAATGTCCGCGCCCTCGGCAATGCGCTGCGATTGTTGGGGATTGAAGATGTGCATCTGCACCCCCACTGTGTCAATGCGAACCCCGCGGTCTATCAGGTCGCGGACAATCTCCACGTAGCGGCGCGAGGGGCCCCAGTGGATGTCGCAGTCGTTGATGCCCAGGCGCACGGATGAGGGAAAGTACTTCCCGGCCCACCGGAACGTCTTGAAGGTGTAGTCGTCCGGCATCAGCCCGCGATTGGCCTGGTCAATGGATTCGTTCACCACGTCCCACCGCTGCACGCGCGCGCCGTAACGCTCCGCCAGCGTCTTCACATGCTGCTCGAAAATCGGCTCCATGGCCTTGCGGTCCTCGGGCATCCATTCGGGATGCCCCCAACGCCGCATGCCATAAATGATTGCGTGGCCGTTCATGGCAACGCCGCGCGCCTCCATGTAGGCCACGACCGGATCCGGGGGCGGACGGCGGTACTCGTAGGAGCTCCCCTCCGCGAAGCGCGGCTTGCCTCGTTCCTGCTCCAGCGTCTTCCAGTAGAAGGCCACTGTGGCGGCGTTGAAAAGCGTGCCGAAGGTCTCCGCGTAACGCCGGTTCTTCTCAGGCGTCTTCAGGTCGCCGAACAAGAAGCTGTTGCCGCCGAACAGGAACGCCTGTTGCGTCTGCTCGACCGTCACTTCTGTGCCGGGTTTGACCGATGACAGTGCGAGCACGGCCTCGGCCATCCGGTTCTCGCGGATGCCCTTCTCGATGCGCGCTGCCGTTGCGGGATCGTCCCACAGCGCTTTGTAGGTGGCGCTGATGGCGGGCGTGTTTGCCTGGGCCAGTGCGGTTAATACACTGACGGTCAGGATCAATGCTCCCATCGTTCGTTTCATACGCTGCCTGCGCCGTTCGCGCTTCGTCTCCCCGTGCTCTGCGGCGACCTCAATAACGAATGCGTCATCCGGATGGCCGCGCCAACCCGGAGCGCCGGAGCGGAGCGCGGCTGTCTCCAGCCGCAGCAGCACCGCCCGCGCAAGGTTACCAAGGTGTTCTGAGGCTTGAACCTTGCGGACGTGCTGCGGCTGAGGAAAGCCGCGCTCCGGGCTGGAGGCAGTCCTGTCGGCGAGAGCGGGCCGACAAGAATGTCGGCGCTCCGGTTATACTGATAAGCCGCGCCAGATGGAACGGCCGCCGAACGAAGGCATCTGCGGCGGGTGAGAACAGCGCCAGGGTGTCGCATAGTGCCGGTAGTAAGACCGCTTTCACGGTCAAGAGCAAGTCCACGGAGTCACCGGCACCGCGAAAAGGGTTGTCTGGGGATAGGGGGTGCGGTTACTTGGTCCGGTTATGATGCGCATTCAGACCCGGATCGAGGTGAACCTATGAAGCGAAAGACAGCATTGGTGCTTGCGGCCATGCTAATGGGCCAGGTAGCGGGCGTGCCTGCCGGCGCGCCGGACGGGTTTTTGCACAACGGCGTCACCGCCCACCGCGGCACCGCGGGCGAGTATCCGGAGAATACCATTCCCGCCTTCCAGAGCGGCATTCAGTTGGGCGCGGATTGGATCGAACTGGACATATTCCGCACCCGGGACGGCAAACTGGCTGTTATCCATGACCGAACTACCAGTCGAGTTGGCGACAAGGACCTGGTCGTGCCTGAATCCACTTATGAGGAGCTGCAGGCCGTGGATGTAGCGGCCAGTTTCCGGCGCGAGCACGGCAAGACCGTCGGCGAGTGTCCGAAGCACACCATTCCGCTGCTGGAAGAGGTGCTCCGGCTTGTCATGACCCAGAACCGGACACGGCTTTCGATTCAGCCCAAGATGGACTGCGTGGCCGACGCGGTGAAGCTGGTGCAGCGGCTCGGCGCTGAGAATTGGGTCGGTTTCAATGACAGCAACCTGGACTACATGGCCAGGGCGAAGAAGTTGCTGCCGGCCGTCCCAGTGTTCTACGACCGGCACCAAACCAACCTCGTTGAGGATATTCGCCTGGCCCGGCAGCATGGCTTCCAGGCGCTGGTGCTCCACCGCAGTCTGATCAACGAAGAGCGGGTCCGGCTGATTCACGCGGCCGGACTCGAGGCCGGCGCCTGGACGGTGAACGATGAGGCCGAAATGAAACACCTGCTCGATCTTGGGCTTGACCGCGTTTACACGGACTACCCGGGGCGGTTGCTCGCCCTTCAGCGGGAACGCGCCCGCTACCAGCCGGCGTCGTGCGAAGGCACCTACCCCAGACACCTCCAGGGTATATGCCTGGACGGCAAAGGCGCCATCTACTGGTCATTCACCGACGCACTCGTGAAGACGGATACGGTCGGGAAACTGCTGAAGAAGACCCCCGTGGCCAACCACCACGGCGACCTTTGTTGCCACGAAGACAAACTGTACGTGGCGGTCAACCTTGGCAAGTTCAACGAACCTCCGAGAAAAGCAGATTCGTGGGTCTATGTATATGACGCCGGCAACCTCAGCGAACTTGCCCGCCACCCGGTGCCCGAGGCGGTGCATGGCGCGGGCGGCATCGGCTGGCACGCCGGCCACTTCATGGTGGTGGGTGGCCTGCCACCCGGCACCGACCAGAACTACGTTTACCAGTATGACCCGAACTTCCGGTTCATCCGGACGCACGTCATCCAGAGCGGCTACACGCTCATGGGCATCCAGACGGCGGAATTCATCAACGGCTACTGGTGGTTCGGCTGCTACGGGAATCCCCGGATTCTGCTCAAGACAGACGAGTCCTTCTGCCTCGTTGGGCGGTATGAGTTTGACTGCGCGCTCGGCCTCGCCGGTTTGCCGAACGGCGGCTTTCTGGTCGCCCGGGGGGCGAACGAGGCCCGGAAGCCCTATGTCGGGCGCGTTGTCCTCGCGCGTGCCGACCAGGCCAAAGGGCTCGTGTTGGAGAGCGCTGAAGACTCCGCGGGCCGCTGAGGTTGGAATGACCCGCGCCGGCTGATCGTGAACTCGTGTCTTCGCTGCCCCCCGCGCGCGGGCGGCCTGGCCGGCTTCCGCGGGACGATTACAGCCTGCCAAGGCAACCGCCAGACCTGGTCTCGGTTTGACGATCCCGCGCGACCGGATACCATGCCGTGAACGCCGAAGACGGCGCGGACTCAATTATGAATATAGCTCGAACATCCTGCCTCATGTTACTGCTGGCGCTCCCGGCCACGGCTGCCGATTGGAAACTGGTTTGGTCGGACGAATTTGACAAGCCGGGGTTGCCGGACCCCGCCAAATGGGATTACGAAGTCGGGTTCGTGCGCAATAACGAAGCCCAGTACTACACCCGCCAGCGCCAGGAGAACGCCCGCGTCGAGGACGGAAAGCTGGTCATCGAAGCGCGCAAGGAGCGGTTCCAGAATCCCGCCTATGATCCTGCCGCCAAGGACAAACGCCCCGGCCGGCGCAGCCGCGAGTTCGCCGATTACACCTCCGCCAGCGTCACGACGCGCGGCAAGGCCAGTTGGACCTACGGCCGCATCGAAGTCCGGGCCAAACTTCCCACCGGACGCGGCACCTGGCCGGCCATCTGGACTCTGGGCCGCGAAGGCGGCTGGCCCGCCTGCGGTGAGATTGACATCATGGAGTTCGTCGGCTTCGAGCCGGGCAAAATCCACGCCAACATCCATACCCGGAAATACAACCACGTGCAGCGGACCGGCAAAGGCAGTCAGATAATCATCCCCGACGCCTCCGAAGCCTTCCACGTTTACGCGCTGGAATGGACGCGCGACCGGCTCGAGTTCTTCGTGGATGAGAAGAAGTATTTCACGTTCGAGAACGAGGGCACCGGCGTGGACGTCTGGCCCTACGACCGGGAACAGTATCTCATCTTGAACCTGGCGATCGGCGGCGCCTGGGGAGGACAGAAGGGCATTGACGACACGATCTTCCCGGCGCGGTACTACATTGATTACGTCCGCGTGTACCAGCGTCCGCAGTAAGAGGCGGAAGCGTGGCCGCCGATGACCAGGAACTCAACGCGGCGCGCCGGCTCCCAAGGTGGCCGCGCCAGTCGGCCCCGGCTGAGGCCGGTGACGTTCCGAGGCTTCCTCCGGCCCGCGTTGCCCCGCGCTCCCTCCAAAACCCGGCCGTGCCCGGAGTCAGGCCAGCGGCCTTTGCTCGGACAGGCCGTGCCGTAGCCAGGGCATAGACACGCCCAAGACAGGACATGGCTTAATAGAAATTCTATTAAGCCATGTCCTGTCTTGGGCGTGTCTGGTACCTGTCTAGGCACTCCGGGACCCGTCCGGTGCGTAAATCCACCGAGGCGGGGTGGGAGAGCCCGACTCCAGGCTTCCCTGCCAGTTGCGGGTTTGCTGAGTATTTACGTAGCGTTTGCAGGTGCGAGCATGATAAACCGTTCTGAACCAAGGGCCTGTGGGCACAGCCGTGGTTCGAGACGCCTGGACTCTGAGTCAGAAAACCAGTCGCGCCTCCGCTCTACTCGACCATCAGTTCAGATCAGGCCCGCCCGGGAACGGCTACTCCAATGGCCCAGTGGCCGGCTTCAGGACCGCTTTGGCGTGGCGGGCGTAATGGCCGTGCAGATCGCGTGAGTATTCGCGCAGAGTGTTCTGTCCCAGCCCCTCGTGATCGCCGCAGCGATACAGCGCCCGCGCCAGGTAGAGTTCTTTGAGGGCCTGGTTGCGGACGGTAGTATCCGTTCGGCTGGGTGGATTGGCCTCAAGGGCGGCATCAATGCTCGTTACCGCGTGCCCGCCCAGCCCAGGCTTTCGGAGCAACTCGGCCAGCGGCTCTGCCGCGGACTTGTCCGCCAGGGTCTCCAGCGCCATCGCAATCGCGCGGAAATGCGAGAACTCACTCCGGGTCTCCAGTTGGCCGGCCTTCTCCAGGACAGGTTTCAGGGCGACCTGAGATTTGGTGCGGCCCAGCGAGATGAGGAGGCTGTCCAGCGGGCTCATGCACGGTCCGAACTGCCCCATGCCGGTGTAGCTCCAGCCCTTGTCCCATTGCCTGGCGTTGACGGCATCGGCCAGGACCTGAGCGCCCGCGCCGTCGCCCATCATGCCCAGGATGTGCGCATAGATGAGCCGGTTCGTCTCCGGCGCGGTGGCCAGAGCCTGGCGCAGGAGCGGCTGGGCAATGTCGAACTGAGCCAGCACGATCTCCAGGCCGTCGTAGTCGTTCGCCACCCGGCGCACGGCCTCGGCAACCTGTTCCTTCGGCAGCGGGAAGTTGTCGGTCTCCTGGAGAATGCTCTCGGGCAGATTGCCGACGGCAACGAGGTGCTTCTGCAATTCCCTGACCTCGAGCGCCCGCGTGGCACAGCCCTTCTTCGCGATCCAGGCCGCGGCGACGCCGGCGGCGTAGCCCTGGTTCTCGACGTCGGGCTGCATGCGAATGCACGGTATCGCGTCGCGGTGGGCGCTGACCCCAAGCCCCGTGACAATGACCCCGTCCAGCCCGCGCGGCAACAGGCAGCGCCAGGGCACCCGCACCTCGATGGAATCGCGGTTCGGCGGCCGTATCATGAACAGCGGGTGAATGATGTAGCCGTGGGCGTCGAAGTTGCTCCGCGCGATCACCACCGTATCCGGGAAGGTGCGCCGCAGCGCCATGTCCATGGGGGAGAAGAAGAAATCGCCCAGTATCTGCCGCCGCTCGCGCGTGTCCACCAACTGGCCCAGGTCGTAGGCGTCCTGGAACTTCGCCCGGGCGGTGACCAGCACCCGCCAGACGTCGAAGACGTCGGTGTCATCCACAAAGGTGTAGTCGGTGTTGACGTATTTCTGGCCCAGCTCGCGCGGCGGGAGGCCCGCGCCCTGGACCGCGACGTCGGTGTCATCCGTGTAGCGGCAGACGGCGCCGGCGGCGGCGGCAATGTCGGCATTGCCCGTGGAGTCAACGACGACCTTGGCCAAGACGACGCCCCGGCCCTGCGGGGTGAGCACGACCACGCCGACGACTTTCTGGCCGCCCATCACCACGCCCTGGCCGAGCACGCCATACCAAATATCCACGCCGGCTTTGCGCAACGCGCTGCGGAACCACTCGCTCTTGTGCTCCGGGTTCCAGCTTCCCTCGCGCGTTTTGTCGCCGTATGCCGCCGCGCCTTGGGTCGCTTCAGTCGAGAAGCCCACGCGGTTGCCGTGGTAGTAGGTGGCGATGTAGCCCATCGTCCCGACGCCGCCCAGCCCGTGCAAATACTCGATCAGCAGGGTCCGGGCGCCCTGCCGTCCGGCGGCAATGCCCGCGGGCGCTCCGCCGGTTCCGCCGCCGACCACGACCACGTCATATTCGCCCAGGATCGGGACTCCGTAAGCGCTCTCGGCCATGCGCGCCCCCGCCACGCGATGGTTCTGCTCGATCGCGACCTCGCGGATGAGGCCGGGGCGCGTTGAGGAAGCGGCCTTGCCGGCCACGCGAACGCCTTCGCCCTTGGGCTGCCGCGCCGCCAACGCCGCCGCCGCCCGGCCAACGCGCGCGCCCACCGCCATCTGGTTCACCGGCCGCAACAGCGCCGCCGCGGCTTCCCGCGATACGTCCGCGCAACCGCCGAGAACGAATACGCGCTCCTGTTGCTCCGGCTGGAAGCATTCGAGCGGCAATTTCTCCGCGCCCGGCCACTCGCCCGCGAAGGTGCGCCGGCCGCGGAAATGATCCGGGGGCACCTGGAACAAAACCTCAGAGCCGTCCACGGCTTGCGGCGACCAGGTCAAATCCCGGGCGAGCTGTTCCGCGTCGGCAAATGCGCCAAAGGCGGCGCTGCGCATCGGCACTTGCATCTCGTACTGGTGCACGGGGTAGACCTGGCCTTTCTGGTCGGTGATCGTGAGGGGTGTTGCGCTTTGGCGGAGCCGCAAGCCTTTGCCCTCGCGCGGCGCGCCGCCGACAACGACCCGCGTGAATGGCTGGACGCCCGCCGGATACTCCGTGAACGCCGCGCCGGCCATGCGCGCCACATTGGCGCGGTCGGTGGCATCAATGATCACCTTGGCGCTGACCGCCTGCCGGCCGGAGCGGGTGGAAATGACGACGCCCGCCGGCTGGCCCGCGGCGTCCCGCAGGAGTTCCGTGGCGTAGCACCAGAAGAGGAACGGCACCTTGGCTTGGATGAGCGCCTGGTCCAGGGTGCGCTTCACCTGCATGGGCGTGGTGAACGCGGCGGGTTGCGTTTGGGCCACGGCCGGTTGACTGGCGGACGGACCCTCGACAATAATCTCGCCCAGCAAGAGCCGGTTCGCCTCGGGACTGCGCTGCACTTCGAGCTTGAGGTAGCGCGCCTTGGCGCGGATCGCGCCGGACAGCGCGAGCGCGTTATATTCGAACTTCCCGGCACTCTTGTTGGTAATCGCTCCCGCCGGGGACCAGTTCCGGCCATCGCGGCCCACCGACACCGCCACGCGCGCGACGTCAAACTCCGCCGGGCGCTGATACGCCATCACGTGCACTTTCCGAATCTCCTGCTCCGAAGCCAGATCGAGCACCAGTGCGACGTTGTTGTCATACTGAACGCTTTGGCGGGAGGCGCTCTGCCATTGCCCGTCGTTCAGCAGCGACGCCGGCTCGGTGTCGGGATGCTTTCCGGCGGAAGGCTGGTCGGCGGAATACTTGAAGGGCAGGCCGGGCCCGATCGGCGCGGGTGGCGGGGGCCCCGGCTTGAAGATCTCGCGCGCCAAACCGGTGGTCGGCGTTTCCCCCGGCTCGAGCCAGAGCCGGTAAGTGGCGCACAGGTCTTCGCCCAGGTAGGGACGCGGAGCGGCCAGGAACACCTTTGCGCCCGCCCGCGCCGCCTCGACGGCCGCAGCGACGCCGCCAGATCCGCCGCCCACAACGACTACATCCACCTCGTGCAGGACCGGAATCAGGCCGGCGGGTTGAGCAATCTCGTCAGCAACGGCGAGCGGCGCCACAAGCGTGGCGACGGTTGCCAGGAGTTTTCGCATAGGAACAATTCGTATTAGGCGGGACCGGACCATCCGCCGATTCAGAGTAGCTGTCTCACTATCTCTGCCCCGACTCAAATTTAACGCTCAGAGGCAGCGTGGTCTCCAAACCCTGGTTGGGAGCCACCAGCAGGTTCGCGACGGTGTAGGGCAGGCGAACCTGGCGATCCCCCGTGATCGTGTCCGAGACGCAGCGGAGGCGGATCAGGGAAGTCTTCCCCGCGGCCAAAACCACTTTCTCCGGGATGTTAAGTTCCGGCAGGCTGGACTTGAGGCGCAGTTCGAAATGCATGGGCGACTTGTTCCGAACCTGAACCAGGGCGGTGCCCTTCCCACGGATCTGAAGTTCCGGGTTAAGGACCTCGATGGAGCCCCGGAACAGCGGTTCGAGGTACTCCGGTTCGCCGATCAACTGGCCTTGGTTAAACACCGCGGTGCGCCGGGCGATCAGGGCCTCGCGGATGGCTTCCTGAGTGCGGGCTTTCGCGAAGACCAGCGTGACGGGCCGGAAGTTGTCGGGCAGGCCGGTGTAATCGAAACTTATTGGACTGTGCTGGTCCGAGTTGCCGACGATCGTGAGTTGCTTCTCCCGGCACCATTGATGCGCGATGGGGTCATAGTCGGGCCCGTTGACAATTTCGATGCCCCGCAACCAGCCATTGGTGTAGAACTCGCCCTGCTCGGCATACCAAACGGACTTGTTGTTTGGCTGTTTCCAACCCGGGTGGTTCCAAGAGATGAAAGCTCCCTGCTCGAACGCGTTCTTCAAGGCGACGCGGTAGTCTTTCACATTCAGCGCGCCCACGTTGGTGAGGAACAGCGCGTTGAGGTGCCCCGGCGGTTCGCCCCGGGTAATCTCCGCGCCACTAATGAGCAATATGCCCAATGACTCCGCCTCAGCCCGCGCCACTTCCACCGACCGGCCAAACTTGACCGGGATATCCTCCCTGTAACGCTGATATTCGATATGGTCCGTCAGGGCGATCGCATCCAGCCCGTCGCGCCATGCCTCCTCAACCCGCACCGTCGGCCATACGTCTCCGTCCGAGAACACCGTGTGCAGGTGCAAATCGCAGCGCAGCGTGATCAGGCCCGGCAGATCCGGGAAGGGCAGGTCCGTGCGGCAGCGGTTTTGCGCGAACGCGGGCGCGGTCATCGCCAGCGTCGCCAGCAGAATGGCCCGGGTCAAAGGAATAGTGGAATCAAGAAAGAAGCGTCTTATTGCAGGTACCGTATTCGTCATCATCTGCCTAAGAGATACCGTCCGCAGCCCCGCAACTCAATCCCCGAAAATCGTGGCGGACTCCCGCGGGCGGCCCGTGATTCGCCCCGGAGCGCCGACATTCCTGTCGGCTCCGTCGGGGCGGAGCGCGGCTGTCCCCAGCCGCAGCAGCACCGCTCACGCAAGGCTGCCAAGGTGTTCTGAGGCTTGACTCTCTTGTAAGACTGCCGCGATGATAGCGCTATGAGCGAAATGGTTTCTTCACAGTCCTCGCGTCGCGAGTTTCTAATCACTTCCACCCGGTTTGCCGCAGCCTCCGCCTTGGCCGGCATGGCCCTGCCGCATGTGCATGCCGCCGGTTCAGACTTGATCCAGGTGGCGCTGGTCGGTTGCGGCGGGCGCGGCACCGGCGCGGCGGCGCAAGCCCTCAATACCAAGGGCGGCCCGATCAAGCTGGTCGCAATGGCGGACGTCTTTGCGGACAAGCTCAACAAGAGCTACGAGAGCCTTAATAACCAGGCCAGTGCGCGCATGGAGGTCCCGCCCGAACGCCGGTTCCTGGGATTCGATGGCTACCAGAAGGCCCTGGATTGTCTCAAACCCGGAGACATCGCCATCTTCGCCACGCCTCCGGCCTTCCGGTGGGTGCACTTCGGTTACGCGATCAAGAAAGGGCTGCACGTGTTCATGGAAAAGCCGGTGACCGTGGACGCGCCCACCACGAAGAAGATGTTTACTTTGGCCGACGAGGCCGATAAGAAGAACCTCAAGGTCGGCGTGGGTTTGATGGTGCGCCATTGCAAGGCCCGGCAGGAATTACTCAAGCGCATCCAGGACGGCGAAATCGGCGACCTGTTGCTGCTGCGGGCTTGTCGCCTGGGTTCGCGGGCTGGACTGGCAAGTCGGCGGTCCGCGGATACCAGCGAACTCATGTATCAGGTGCGCCGTTTCCACGCCTTCCTCTGGGCCAGCGGCGGCCTGTTCAGCGATTACAACATTCACCAGATTGACGAATGCAGTTGGATGAAAGGAGCCTGGCCTGTCAAGGCCCACGCCAACGGGGGACGCAATTTCCGCGGGGATTCCGTGGACCAGAACTTCGACAATTACTCGGTGGAATACACGTTCCCGGACGGCACCAAGCTGTTCTTCAACGGGCGGGCGGAAACCGGCTGCCACGACGAGTTTGCCAGTTACGCTCACGGCACCAAAGGGGCGGGTATCATTTCGACGTCCGTGCATACCCCGGGCCGCTGCCGCATCTTCAAAGGGCACAACTTCACCCGGGAGGAAATGACCTGGGCTTTCCCCCAGCCGGAGCCCAATCCCTATCAGTTGGAATGGGATGATCTGGTGCAGGCCATTCGGCAGGACAACCCGTACAACGAAGCGAAGCGTGGCGCCATCGCGAGCCTCGTGACCTCGATGGGCCGCATGGCCGCCCACACCGGCCAGGTGATCACCTACGACGAAATGCTCGAGTGCCCGCACGAGTTCGCCCCCGACGTGGATACATTCACCGAGCAATCTCCGGCCCCGGTCCGGGCGGATGCCAAGGGCGCCTATCCGCAACCCGAGCCCGGCGTGAAGAAGAACCGCGAGTATTGATCGCGCCGGCTCGAAGGGCCAGGACGCAGTCTCCGGCACGATCCCGCCCAGTGGCCCGCTGCGGCAGGTCGCCTTGCCGTCGGTCAAACATTGACGGGCGGCAGAATCCAGCGCAACCATCCGGCGAATGAAACGCCAAAGCCTCGTGCGGTTGCCTGCGTTGCGGTCTTGCGGGTGCGCCATCGCCAGCCTGCTGCTCAGTTGTGCCGCACCTGCCTTCCCGCAGAGCGCGGTCGCCGATCCCGGCGCGACTGTCCTGGCGAGGGAAGTGGCTGGCCGGGGTTGGATCCTGTTCGCGGCCAAGACCGCGGCGGGCGACTACGACCTGTTCCTTTGCCGCCCGGATGGCTCAGCCCGGCGCAACCTGACGCAAACGCCCGATGCGAATGAGTTCGGCGGGCGGTTCTCGCCGGACAGCAAGCAGATGCTCTTCCGTCGGCAGGCCAGAGGCTCGGCGAACGCGGAAGCTCAGGCCATCAACCATGATCTCTGGGGCGCGAAGGGAGCACTGGTAATCGCCAATGCCGACGGCTCGGATCCAAAGCCCCAAGGCGATGAAGGCGCCTACCCCTGGGCCTCGTGGAGTCCGGACGCAACGCGCTTCGCCTGCCTCTACAAGCGCGAAGGCATGATTCGCATCTTCGACCTCGCGACCAGGAAGCTGGTTCAGGAGCTGCCGAGCCGGGGCATTTTCCAGCAGTTGTTCTGGTCCCCTGACGGCAAGCGTGTGTGCGGCACGGCGAATCTCAACGGCCAGAACTGGAATGTGGTGAGCATAGAACTCGCGACCGGCGCGGAAACGTTGCTCACGCGCACACTCAATTGCACCCCGGACTGGTTCCAACGCGATTCCAACCGCGTCATCTACTCCAATCGCACCCCCGGCCTGGCCACCGAATACGGCTGGACGATGCTGATGCAGGCGACCGCCGACGGCAAGGGCCGCACCTTGATCTGCGGCGAGCGCGGCCGGCACCTCTATTACGGCTGCACCTCGCCCGACGACAAATACGTGATCTTCGCCGCACCCGAGTCGGATGGCGGCACCGATGCCAACATGGCGATCGTCCGATTGGCGGACACGCCCATCATTGTCCCGGATGACTACGTCCAACTGCGCACGCTCTACCCCGACGCGAAGAGTGGTCCGATCCTGCGCCTGCCAGTGGCGGGCTTTGAACCGCATTGGACTTACGCGGAAGTGGGCAGCAAGTAGCCGGCAGCCGGCGCGCGGACTTTAGTCCGCAGGGGCTTCCGAAAGCTGCCGCCATATGGGCGTTGCTGCGGACTAAAGTCCGCGCGCCGTTCCCTTCTCCGCGGGGAGGCGCAGGCGTGCAAACCCATCCCGGAATCGCGCGCTGCTCCACGACCAATCTCTGGATAGCGTGACCAACCGCGCCTTGACCGGATTGTTCTCGATGTAACGCACCGTCGCCCGTTCCTGCTCCTCATCCCGCATATAGGTGTCCCAATAGTTGGGCGCCCAGAACGCGCCGCTACGGCCCAATAGTCGGTTGTATTCGAGTGCCGTATAACCCTTCCAGCGCTTGACGGACTCAGCCATCGGCAGGCTCGTCACTTGCATCAGTACGTGAACGTGGTTCGGCATCAGGCACCAGGCCCGGAGCAGGTATCCGTTGCCATCAAACTGACGGAACCGCTTCTCGCAGAGGTCCGCAATCTCAGGCCGCCGCAACCAGCATTGGCCGCGGCCCTTATCGAGATAGCTCTCCAGTTCTTTGCGGCGTTCGCGTTCCGTTTCGATCTTCAGCAATGCCGCCCACTCGCCCAGGAGTTCCTTGGGAAAAGCATCGGCCAGATGATAGGTGATGAACTGCGTCAGGCCGGGTGAATCGCGATGGGGCAGGTAGCCGCGTTCGTGCCAACCTCGGAAGCCTTGGCGCTGATCGCCGAGCGTCGCGCGAGCGTCCCAGGCCCGTTTGCCCTCAACCAAATCGAGCAGGCCCGGATTATAGGGCGGGCACGGGAGCCGGCGCTTCGGTTCGGACATGGCGGAAGGGTCACGGGAGAGCAGCGGTAAAGACAAGCACAAAATGCCCCGGCGCGCGGACTTTAGTCCGCAGCGACTTCCGAAAGGTGCCGCGGTAGGGGCGTTGCTGCGGACTAAAGTCCGCGCGCCGGGCCATCGCGGAGCGACCCGCATGATTCGTGAGCCGGTCCGGCGTCCCTCCTACCTGCGCCGTCGCTAGTTCTCCTTCAGCAGCTCCACACCTTTGGTTGCTCCGCCCTTCCAGCGGTCGTATTTCGGGTCGGCATATTTGGCGAAGAACTGGTTGAGTTGGGCCTTTAACTCTTTTCTCTTGGCGGCGTGCTCGGACACATGGATTAGGTTTTCCCTCTCGCCCGGATCGTTCTTCATGTCGTAAAGCTCGTCCGGCCCGTAGGGATGCCGAACAGTCAGCTTCCAATCGGGCGTGCGAATCATGCGGGTGTTCTCGAACTCGTGGCAGACGACGTTCTCCCACGGGATGTCCTCACCGCGCAGCGCCGGTGCAAAACTCTTTCCCGGCAAGGGCGGAGACACTGGCGTCTGGTCCTTTAAACCGAGGCAGTCGAGGACAGTGGGAAGGAAGTCATGATTGGCAACCATCAGGTCCGAGGTTCTCCCGGCCGCAACCTGGCTGGGCTGACGAAAGATGAGCGGGATGCGGACAGTGGCTTCACAGGTATTGAGCGGGCGCGAATGATCCCCCATGCCCCAATACCCACTGTGTCCGGCGTTCAACCCTTGATCCGCGGCGAACACCACCAATGTGTTGGTGTCCAAACCGAGTCGCTTCAGGGTTTCCATGACCCGCCCGACGCCGTCGTCCACACCGCTGACGGCCGCCGCGTAACTGCGCATGCTATTGACGTTGTTCACCATCGGCCGATTCGCCACGAGCCAGGGGTTGACCTTCTCGCGCGGGAAGGAATCCATCGGTTTGTCCGCGTAGTGGGCTGTGTGCCGGTTGCGATGTTCTTCGCTGACGACTTTGCCCACGCCATAAGGGCCGTTGTAAGGGAGGTAAAGGAAGAACGGCTTGGCGTGGTTTTGCTCGATGAACTGAATGGCGTGGTCCGTGATGACCTCCGTCGTGTATCTCGGTTCCTTGTAGATCTTCCCCTGCCAGATCATGTCATCGTTGTAGAACGTGGCGGTGTGCCCGCCCGCTTTAGTGAACCAGTACGTGAACCCTTCCTGCGGATGGAGATTGTCGCCCAGGTGCCATTTGCCGGAGAGGCCGCAGACATAGCCGGCCTCGGACAGGATCTTGGGCAGCGTGCGGAACTCTCGGATCGTGCCATAAGCCTTGTCCCCGATTTGCGCCGCGTTGGGAATATAGACATGCACGCCGTGCTGCGAAGGAATCAGGCCGGTCAAAAAGCTCGCGCGGCTGGGCGAGCAGACGGAGTTGTTGCAATAGGCGCGGCTGAAGCGCAGGCCCTCCGCCGCCAGCTTGTCAATGTTCGGCGTGCGGATTTCCGGGTTGCCGTAACAGCCCAGCGTCCAGGCGCCGTGGTTGTCGGTCAGGATGATCACCAGGTTGGGCCTGGTTGACGGCGCCGCAGCCAGCGCGGGCGCCAAGGCCAGCCAGGAGAGCAGGCTCAGGGCTTTCACATTCAACGCGGCAGAGGTTACTCGGAACCGAGTTGGCGGGGAAAGGCGGATGTGCGCACCTCAAGCTCCAGGGTGTGTACCGCCGGGACGAATGAGACTGCCCACCCCTCAATCGTTCTCGGTGGAAGTGTCTCCTCAGTTTACAGCGGGGCTGCGGGACCCGGAACGATTTGAGTGCATCTGGCCGTAAACGGCAAGCCTGGTCGTGACGATAGCGGGCTCAACCGCTGCCTTCTGGGCGAAGGCGGCGGAGTCGGGCTCAGGGAGGTAGAGTTTGCCGAGGCTGGAGGTGTCCCAGAAGCTCATGCCCTCAGGTGCCGCGATCTTCGTCGAGGAGTTGTTCGATCGTGGGACCGGCCTTACCCTTGGAGAGTTGCTGTCGTAGTTGGGCGAGCCTGGCAAGCCAGGCCTGGCGGTTTGGAGTGTGGCCGGTCTGCGGCACGCCCGTCAGCTTCTTCGGAGCGCTCGTCTATGTGGGTGTTGACCGGCAAGACGAGAAAGCGGAGTTCAGGATAAATGGGTGGAAGTGGATTTTCTACGGCCTTGGGTGCCTTGGTTTTATTGACTTTGTCTTCTGGCTGTTTGCGTTCTCCAGATATAGGAGCAGGAGTAAGAAGTGCAAAGGGGAGCTTCTTCGGTTCGCAGTTCCACAGTTTGTTGTTTATATGCGGCGTGTGGATGTCGGTTCTGCTTGTCATGTTGATCGCGGTGGTAACGTCTGCAGTTGTTGGAGGCGATAGGAGCCACCCTGGAGGTGGATGAATTTGATCCGCATTACTGCGTCGCTTTCTTAAGCAGGTCTTAGCCGGCTTCGTAGACCTTCAGTAGGTTCTGCTCGTATTCGTCTAGTGCTGCAGTGGACTGGGTGATGGATATTGTTAGTGTTTGGTACTCGTCCGTGTCGGCTTGGGTGGTGAAGCTGATTTTTTTGGCAGAGAGCTCGTAGGTGCCGAACTTCTGGATCATGAAGTCCAGAAAGTGGCGTTTGTCGGCCTCCACTTTAAGGCGCAGCGCTAAGAACTCCTCTGCTTGGGTGGTGCATTTTTGGAGCGAGTTTGTCATTCCGGTGACCATCCCCTGGGCCATTTCTTCGGAAAGGCGCAACGCAGCGAGCTCATCTTTGACGCCCTGAATTTCTTCGCGAGCTTTTGAGCGCGAGCGATCTATAATCGCTTCCCGGGTTCCGCAGAGCGCGAGAGCCTCTTTGATTGTGGCCTCACGCGCGAGGGTGTGCTCTGAGAATACCTCGGGCTCTCCCGTTGCTTCGAGATCGGAGTTCATTTCCTCGAAGATACGTCCCCACCGAGTGAAAAAGGCCGTGGTCAGGCTCATGAAGGTATCAATATCTTTGTGGCCGGTGGTGGTGGGCGGGGAGGTGGCGGCGTTTGTGGCAGTGTCGAAGAGTGCGAGCATGTTGGAGGCGAGTGTTTTGATTGGTGCGTCTTCCTTTGTGATGATGTTGGCGCGGCGCATTTCCTCAACGGAGGGGTACCACAGTTCGCTGTTCGGTGTCGCCAGGACGCGTGCTGTAAAGTCGTCGGGGACGCCGGCTGCCTTCATTGTTTCGCGCACCATGCTGTTGTAGAGCGCTGTTTCGTCCGCCCACGGCGCGTAAGAGGCAGGAGCGTGAAAGCCAATCTTTGCTCCCTCGCCTATGGTGCGCTCCTTGCCCGAGAGGAAGATTAGGGCAGCGGCGCTGGCGCACCCATCCGTGTAGGTTGAAAGCCCTCTGCGGCGTATGGCGTGCGCGGCTTTTTGTGCCTCCCGGATCAGTCCGCCTATGCTGTTGACGTAGACCACCGTAGCTTGCGGGGTGGCTGCGAGGACGGCCTCAATCTTGCGCGCGGAGCCAGGTGGAAGGCCGCCCTTTATCTCGATGGTTTTTCCGTCGGGCAGGGCGCGGACCTTACAGGCGGGAATGGTTTTCGTGGACGCGATCGCCTTGGAGATTCCGGTGGCGAGTGGAACCCAGTCCTTGACAACGGATATTGCGGCGGCCCCCACCCAAAGCACCGCGATGGTTTTGACGATGAGCGCTGCCGCGGGAACTCCGCCTCGCGCCACGTGTTTGTTGGAAGAGCGCCAACAGCCGACGACCTGCCAGCAGGTGATTGCCAGGGAGAGTATAGCTGCGGCAGCTACGCTCGAGACGGCATACGAGGGGTGAAGTTCTGGACCAACTTGCAGCACAATGGAGGCGGCTACGGTGAATAGAACGAGCAGGGCTGCTGAGAGGAGGAGGCCGTTGACCCAGAATGCGGTGACGAGGGAGAGGTCACCTCGCCAGTGGCGGAGCAGATAGGTGCCGGTGCGCAACCAGAGGGTCTCACGGGCGGGAGGTGGGTTGGGTTGGGGCTGTGGCTGGGGGCCTATTGGGGGAGCAGGGGGAGCATCTGGTTGTTGCTGGGTGGGGGTTACGGCGGGGGGTCTTGGCTTGGATTCCGGCTCGGATTGGGGTGTGGGCGGAGGTGTTGGCGCCTGCGGCGCTGGCGGAAGGGGGGCTGGGTGGCTGCGGCCCGGCTGGTGGAGGGGTTCTTCGAGCCACTCGCCGCAATAGCGACACTTAATGGCTGAGGCCCGGATGCGCTCTTTGCAGTACGGGCAGGGCTTGTAGGCGCTGGTTTCCATACCGGCCTTTGATTTACCAGAGTTGCTGTTGCGCGTCCCGCACTTTTTAGTGTGACGATTTGGCCAGGGCTGGCCTGGTGGCGGAACTTCCTGCTTGCTAGGCGGTGGGGATTGACCGCAGGATGGGCGTATGTCAAAAGCGGGTGGATCGCGAATTTGCCCATTTTGCAAAGAAGAAGTGGGGCAAGAAGTGGCGAAGTGTCCTTATTGCGCCGAGGATTTGCCGCAGGCGGCAGCGCCCGACCCGAGGTTGGCGGCAGCGCCCGACCCGAGGTTGGCGGCAGCGCCCGACCCGAGCGTGGCGGCGGCGGCTGGGGCCTCGCGCGTTAGTGTTGTGGCTGGGAAGCGGGGCCTGAACCTGACCGCAGTGGTGATCGTTGGGGTTGTGGTTTGCGGGCTGCTGGTGGGGGTTTACCTTTGGTTGGCGCACAACCGGTTTTACATTTTGTCCGGTCGGGAGGGCATTGCTTATGAGGTGGACCGGAGGACTGGCGAGACGTGGACGCTACGCGGGGCGAACAAGACTCGGCATAAGTCGCCAGAGTTGGATAGAAGGCGAGCTGAAACCATCCCACCCTGGGAGGCGGCCAAGATCACTGGAAACGCGGGGCTTTCGGGATATGGATCGTTTTCGGGAATGATCTACAACGGGAGCGGTTGGACCGTCACTAGGGTCATCTTCACCGTGACCGCGAAAGAGGAGAGTGGTGCGGTTAGATGGACGCGTGATCTGGCCGAGAATTGTGAGGTCGCACCGATGACGACGGGCTCTTTTAGTGTTTCAGTTCCGGGGGATCAGGGGGTGAAGGATGTGGTTTGGCTAATCAAGGAGGCGTCAGGACGGAAGGAGTAGGTGAGGCATCTATGATTGAGAAGACCGATTACAAGGTGTGTCCGTTCTGCAAAGAGCAGATCCGGGAGGCAGCGGTGAAGTGCCGGTTCTGTGGCGAGTGGTTGGAGCCTGGCGGGGCTTCTCTTGTTGCGGCGGGCGCGGAGGTGGTGCGTGCGGAGGGGGTGGAAGCGGTTTCTGAAGGCGTCTCCGCCGGTGAAGCGGCCAAGCCGCCAGTTATCCCGGCTGCGGCTGCGACAGAGGGCGAAGCTCAGCCAGTGTCGGCGCCGCCGGTGGTGGCCGTGGGGGCAGCGGTGGTGCGGGCGAAAAAACCCTCGGGATTTTTACGCTACTGGTACGGGTATTTGTATGCGGCGTTTTGGGGGTATCTCACCCTGGCCTGTGGGGGCTATGCAGTACTTAAGGCGAGCAAGCCTCCTATTCCGGGTGATGTGCAGTCGCAGACGGAGTTTTGGGCAGGCATTGTAGTTGCTTGTTGTGTTGGGGCGGTGTTTGCTCGGTTCACGTATCTGCTTTTGATGCGCCGAGCATCGATGAACCTGATCTATACGCTTGTGGGGATTCACGGGTTGGGGGTTCTGTTGAGGGGCATCCGTCTTATTGACCTTGCGATCTGGGGTGTGTTGAGCGCATGGATGGTTTCGGCGTTTGGGGCGCAGAGGGCGACGGAGGCGGGTTCTAAGAGTCAGGTGGGTGCGAAGACTGAGGCGGGTGGGTACGAGCTCTTGCAGCAGGCTACTAAGCTGGAGACGGCCGGGCGTCTGCAGGAGGCGTTGGCTGCATACCGTAAGATTGCCAGTGAGTACGCGGGGACGGCCCCTGGCGGCGATGCACAGAAGAGTATGGAGAGCCTGAAGGCGAGGTTGGGCTGAGGTTGCGGGCTTGAGGTCTGGGTGCTGGATGGTGCTACGCGTTGGGAAGGCGTCAACAAATAACTGCAGATTTTTTTGCCTGATGGAGCATCTCGAAGGTGCCTCGCTGCGCGATAATGCAGGTCGGATTTCTGGAGCGAGGAGGATAGCGAAAAACAGGTGCTAAGGTCGGGTCGGGCCAGAAGTGGTTGATGGTTGAGCGTGGAGGGTCGAGAGCCATCTCGCCGCTTCGCGGGCCTTCGTGCAGCGATGGCTATCAATGCGACTCATCGCGAGTACGACGCCGCGGCCACGGAGTGGTCGAGGGCCCGTGATGTCCGAGGCGTGTGCTGAAACGTCAGGTTCTCTCCGAGATTTCAACCAGCTTGTCGCCTTTGCCGATGAGATCCATTGCCCTTGGCAGGGTTGTTTTCAAAAGGCCGCGCAGGGCTGCGTTGCTGGTGTTGCCGCAGGTTAGCCAGATTACCGACGGCGGCGGGCCGAGGCGCTCTACCATCTCGACAAAGTCTGCATCCTTGGTCATCACGACGGCGTTGGCCAGGCGGGCGGCGGCGAAGATGTCCTTGTCCTTGGCGTTGCGAAGTCCGAGGTCGCGTACTGAGCGAGCCGGAAGACCGAGTTCGGCGGAGACCCATTTGGCAACAGCCGGGGAGATGTGGGCATCCACCCAAATCATGCTGGGACCAGGACCGGATGGTTTAGCTTACGACTGGCGTATTGGAGGCAGGCCTGAATGTCCTCGGCCTCAAGGTCGGGGAGTTCCTCCAGAATTTGCGACGGGGTCAGGCCGTTTGCCAGCAGGTCGAGGACGTCAACCACCCGTATGCGCATGCCCCGGATGCAGGGTCTTCCGCCGCATTGCTCAGGGTCTATCGTGATGCGATTCATGCGCTAAGTTTACAGCAGGACTTCTGAGTTTGCACCTGCGAACTTGCGGGCCGATGGCCGCTAGTGGAGCGGCGGTCAAGAATCGGCAACTGGCCATTAGCTATTGGCCATTCCTCTTTCCCATGTGTCCCTTTCGTCCCTCCGTGTGCATTCGCCAACCTCCTGTTTTGAATCACTTACAAGACAGGTGTTCTCCTTCACCACGTTCATGCCCTTCCTCCCTGGCTGCTCCGCCAGGGTAAGCTTTGGCGCGTAGTCTTGCGATTGTCTCTCTTGCCACCTTCTGCGGTTTAATGGCGTTGCGTTGGCGTGGGTATGAGGGAGAGCCGGTGTGGTTCCCATGTGGGCCGGCCAACATGGGAACCACACCGGGATGACACCGGGGCGACACCTGCGCGAGACCGTGGCCGTGCCGGGCCGCAGCCCGGGCAGCTCGGTAGAAGCACCGGATCGCTTTCCAGGGGCTTGCGCCGCCCGAGGCGTCCGTTATCATGGCGGGGTGAAACATCGTCTCGTTTTGAGACACTTGGGGCGGGTAACCGAGCATGTCTGTGCTTCATCCGTTCCTGGAGGTCCCTGCCCCTTGGATACTGGGAGAACGACTGGCAAGCCAGGGTGACGATGGGGTCCAACACCGAAACATGAGCACATCAGCAGCTAAGAGGGCTGAACGGAGAAGGAGAGCGCTAGCGCCGGGCATCGTGCCAGGAGGCTGGTGCAGCCGTTGCCCCCTGTGCGGGTCCGCGGGCGAATGCTTTGATCCTGCGGTCAAAAGCGGCCGCTGCGGCGACTGGGTGTGGCGCGTGCAGAACGGCCAACAATGGCGGCGACGTTGGGTCAAACCCTACGATCCCAAGACCGCGAAGCAACTGGCCTGGCGGGCGCACCTGGCAGCCGCGTCCAAGGCCTTTAGCGAGTTGCTGACCGAGGAACAGCAGGCTGCCTGCATTGCCGCGGGGGCCAAGCGGCGGACCCGGCCGCGGTTGGGCCAGTCAGGTCCGCAGACGGGACAGCAATATTGGGTGGGCAAGGAGTGCTCGGAGAAACCGCCTGCCCCCGCCTCGCAGGCCCGGAAGCCGAAATCGTGAGCCGGGCCAATCCCAGAGGTAAGCCAACGGTAGGGTGAGTCGGCCTACGGCCGGCTTACCGCCAACCAACCGCTCACTCTCGGCTTACCGATGGGAGGTCTGGCGAGGACTCGGGAACTGTCTTTCAGGCCGCAGGCGTCAGGGGCGCCCCTTTAGAGCCGCTCGCGCCAATAACCGGGACGCCGCTTCAGGTGCATCACCGCGACAATCCAAACGCAGTCGGGCTTATCCAGAAAGATAACGGCGTAAGGAAAATCCTGGCTGAAATGTCTGCGTGCAGGGGGGATCAAATTTGCGGAAACGCTCGGGGTGGGCGCAAACGTCACAAAACAACCGCTCCATCTCGCGGTAGAAGCGCACGCCCAGCTCAGGTGAAATCTCGGAATAATAACGAACCGCGCCGGCAAATTCCTCGTCCGCTTCAGGGTGAAGCGAATAATTCACAAGTCGGCGATCTTGCGCGCGCGCGCCAGCGATTCTTCCAGCGGAACGCCTTTAACGTTCCCGGATTCAATTTCCACAATGCGCCGATCCGCTTCAGCTTTCCACGATTGAGCAACGGATGGCTCAATGCCGCCGTGCCGCGCGGCCAGAATGCGGTCAATCAGTTCCGCAACGACTTCGCCCGGCATCTCGCGGGTTTCTTCGACGATCTGCTCAATGGAAACCGGCATGATTCAAGTCTGGCTCAGGCGATGAGTTTTGACAAGGGCGTACGGGCAATGCCTCAAGAATTTCGCAGAACTCACTTGCGCAAGGCCCGGCAGCACGCAAGCTTTGGCCAATGCCGCTTGACCACGCACCGCCCCCACCCAATAGCTATGTTGGCGGGCCGGGACCGTGGCGCGGGCTGGCAGTGATTGGGGGATTGAGCTTTCTCGTTTGGGCCTTGGCAAGCCGGGTGGAAACCGGGGCGGATGCGATGGTCCAGCAACTGGGCCGTCTTGAGGTGACGGCGCGGCTTGTCGAGAGGCCGGACCAGTTTCCCCAGCTTGGAGCCTATCGCTACACCTACGTGCTGAAGTACAAAGTCATCAGCGTCCACCGGCAGGACAGTGCAGGCAAGTATCCGCTCAAAGCCGGAGACGAGATCTTCGTCGGCCATTATAAGCCCTGGCTGCCGCGGTCGCAGATCAAGGATGCCGACTGGGGCGACAGTCCGCTTGGGGGCACGCTGGACCAATTCGTGGCGGGGGAAGTCCACCGCCTGGCGCTGGATTACGAGCTGCAGAACCTGGCCCCCAGCGGGGCGCTGGACTACTGCTTCCCGCCAGCCACGAACCGGTTCTTCGCCGTCTGGGCGAACCGGACGACGTATTGAACTGGACACTCCATGCTTCGCCCAATCCGCCCAGGTGATGTAGCCGCCGACGTCAGTCGGCGCATTCATTGCATCCCGAAGATGGCGCCGACTGACGTCGGCGGCTACTCAGGTGGGAAGAATCCGCTCTGACCAGCAGGCATGGTCTTCACCACCCACATTTTCGTCTTCTACTTCCTGCCGGTGTTCCTGCTGGTGTACTTCAACCTGCCTTACCGCTGGCGCAACCTCTGGCTTACCGCGGCGAGCTACATCTTCTACGGCTGGTGGCAGCCGTGGTTCGTCTGCCTGATGATGTTCACGACGGTGATGGATTTCATCTGGGGCAAAGTGATCACCCGGCCCGGCGCCACGCCGGCCCAGCGGAAACTCGCCGTTGCGGCCTGCGTCGTCACCAACCTGAGCTTCCTTGGCTTCTTCAAGTACTACATGTTCTCGGCGGAGACGCTGAACCAGCTCCTCGCGGTCGTCGGCGCTGAGCCGTTCCGGGTGCTGCGGGTCGTGCTGCCCATCGGCATCTCCTTCTACACCTTCCACTCGCTGACTTACATTATTGACCTTTATCGCAGCCACGCAACGCCGGCCAAGTCCTTCACCGATTACTCGGCGTTCGTAGCCCTGTTTCCCGACCTGGTGGCCGGACCGATCATCCGCTACAAGACGCTGGCCGCACAACTGGCCTTCCGCGAGCATACCCTCCGGCGCTTCGCCTCGGGCACCGCGATCTTCATTCTCGGCTTCGCCAAGAAGATCCTCCTGGCGAACCCGTGCGGGCACGTCGCGGATGCCGTGTTCAACGCCGCGAACCCGTGCGCCCTCGACGCGTGGGTGGGCGTGCTGGCGTATGCGTTCCAAATCTACTTCGACTTCTGCGGCTACTCCGACATGGCGGTGGGCCTCGGGCGGATGCTGGGCTTCGAGTTCC
The DNA here is from genome assembly GCA_964625855.1 of uncultured Verrucomicrobiota bacterium. GTDB lineage: Bacteria > Verrucomicrobiota > Verrucomicrobiia > Limisphaerales > UBA8199 > JAPLUA01. The sequence goes on from CAZVFC010000012.1 coordinate 65,336, forward strand.
TGAAGAACTTTGATGCGCCCTACCTGGCCGAGAGCATCACCGACCTGTGGCGCCGGTGGCACATCTCGCTGTCGAGCGTGTTGCGGGACTACCTGTATTTTCCGCTCGGCGGCAATCGGCTTGGGCCAACGCGCACCTACGTGAACCTCGCGGTGGTCATGCTTCTCGGCGGCTTGTGGCACGGCGCGAAATGGAGTTTCGTCGTGTGGGGCGCCTACCACGGCCTGCTGCTTGCGTTCGAGCGGTGGCGGGGCGCGCAGCGACAGAGCGCGGCTGAGAGTAGGGCCGCCACGGCGGTGGAGGCGAGTTCCCGCGGGTCGGAGAGTGTCAGTTTGTACCGCGGACTGCCACGCGGCCTGCGCATCGCCTTGACGTTCCTGCTGGTGCTGTTCTCGTGGGTGCTGTTCCGGGCGGAGAACCTCACCGCCGCCGGGCGCTACCTGGGTGCGATGTTCGGCCTCTCACCCACCACTGGCGCCTCGGCTTTGCTGGCCGCGGACATCTATGCGCCACTTTACCTGGTGGTGCTGGCGGTCTGCGCCCTGCTGGTTTTCCAGCGCACGCAGGCCCACGAATGGTCCTTGAAAGGCCAGACCTGGCCTCGGGTGGCGTTGCTGATGCCGCTGTTCGTGTTCGCGCTGCTGGTGATGTTCTCGCAGGCCTTCAACCCGTTCCTCTACTTCCAATTCTGACCCGCCATGCCGAACCCCACCCGCAAGAGCGAGCTAGTCCTGGTGCTGAGCTTCCTGGCTGTAATAGCCGGTGTGCCGATCACCCAGACCTGCCTCGAACTCGCGAGGGGGGAACGGGTGCAAGCCACGGATGTGTTCCGCTACGAGCCGACCGCCAGGAACCTCCGCCAGTTCGAGCACACGCTGGAGGAGAAGTCGTGGTTCCAACAGCACCTTCGGCCCCTGATGCAGCGGTTCCTCTTTGTGACACTGCGCGACACCGGCGCCAAAGGCATCCTCGGGCGCGACCACTGGCTCTTCTACCGGCCGGATCTGCGTTACCTCGTCGAGCCCGACCGCCCGGAGACCGGCGCGACTGACTCCAAGTGGGTTCAGCCGCCCAGCGATTGCACCGAGCGCGGGAGTGTCGAGAAGGCTATCATCCGGTTCCGCGACCAACTCAAGGAACGCGGCATCACACTGGTCGTGATGCCTGTTCCCGGGAAGCCGAGCGTTTATCCCGACCAGGTCACCCGGCGCGCGGACTTGAGTCCGCAGCAACTTCCATCGGCCGGCAGCTTTCGGAGGTCGCTGCGGACTCAAGTCCGCGCGCCGGGCCAAGAGCGGCAATTCAAATCGCCCACGCTGGACTTGCTGGACCGCCTCCAGCGCCAAGGCGTGGCCACGGTGGACTTGTTCGCCGCATTCCAGGCGGTGCGCCAAGGCGGCGGGCCAGAGAACGGCGGCCCGCTTTACCTGGCGCGAGACACGCACTGGACGCCGCTGGGAGCCCAGATTGCCGCGCAAGCCGTGGCGGCCAAACTGAGTGAACTCAACCTCGATCCCCCCACTGCGAAGGAATTCCGCACACAGCGCATCACCGTTACGCGTTGGGGCGACATCCTCGACATGATGCAGATCCCCGGTCTGCGTAGCGCATTTGCGCCCGAGGCCGTTGAATGCCTCCAGGTATCCGATCCCGCCCTCGGTCCACTCGTGCCCGCCGCCTCGGCCCGGCCCGGCACCTATGCCTACCCCGGCCAGCAGGCAACCGTGCTCGTCCTCGGCGACAGCTTCTGCCGGATTTACCAATACGCTGAGCCGCGATCATTGGGCGAGATGCCGGCTGGGGCGGCAGCCGATCGCGCAGGGGAATCGGGACCCAGACGCCTGCTCCCCGGTTCAGCCGGCTTCATCTCCCATCTGGCCTTCGCGCTACGGTCGCCGGTGGACGCGATCGTGAGCGACGGCGGCGCAGCGACGGATGTCCGGCGCAAGCTCAGCACCGATCCCGAACTCCTCGAAGGCAAACGCGTCGTGGTCTGGGAGTTCGTCGAGCGCGACATAGCTCTGGGCGCTCAAGGCTGGGAGGAGGTATCCCTGCCGAGGAAATTGCAGTGAAATGTTGGACGGACTGTTCTCACCTGCTCAAGGCTGAGCTCGCGGCGAGACAGCCACCGCGTCACCCTCTTGGCTGATCCCCTGCAATGCCGCGTGCTTGTCGAACCCGATGGAATTCCGAGCGTTGGGCCAGCGTATGTGTGGCAGAGGAGTTCGATCCGCCGGCCGTTTAAGACTCTTGAGTCCCTGGCGGTTTTGCGCCATAACAGTTGCGGCAACTGCCCTTGAAAACCAAAGAAACGATTATGGCCAAGAAAACCAACCAGGACTCATTCATGCCCCGCCGCAAGTTCCTCAAGCTCTCCGCCGCGACCGTAGGGGGGGTCGGCAGCCTGGGAGCAGTGTCAGCGGTGGAATCGCCGCACGCTCTCAGTTCGCGCAGTCCCGAGAGCCGGACCACGCGCGCAACTCGTCTGCGGGGCCGGCGCGCCTACAACAGGGTTTATGCGGGCGAATACCTGAACCAGGTGGCGTTTCCGATGGGCGGCATCGGGGCGGGCATGATCTGCCTGGAGGGCACGGGTGCGCTCTCGCATGTCTCTTTACGCAACCGGCCCGACATGTTCAACGAGCCATGCGTCTTCGCCGCCATCTCGGTCAAGGGCAAGCGCTCCGTGGCGCGCGTGTTGGAAGGACCGGTGCCGGCCCGCAAACTCTATGGGCCGCGCGGCGCCGGCAACGGCTCCGGCGGCACCACCTACGGTTTGCCGCGCTTTGCCGATGCCACCTTCGAGACCCGCTTTCCGTTCGGCGTAGTCACTCTGGCTGACCCGCAGCTTCCGCTCGGGGTGGAGATCACCGGCTGGAGCCCCTTCGAGCCCGGCGACGCGGACAATTCCAGCCTGCCAGTCGCCGCCCTGGAATACCGGTTTACCAACCGGACCAAGGCTCCGGTCGAAGCCGTGTTCTCGTTCAACGCTAGGAACTTCATGGCCATCCGAGGCAATCCCGACGCCGTGCGGCCGGTCGCGGGCGGCTTCATCCTTTGGGGCGGCGGATCGAAGGACAATCCCTGGGATGAAGCAGCCTTCTCGGCCACGGTCTCCGACCCCGGCGTGAAGGTCAACCATGCCTGGTTCCGGGGCGGTTGGTGGGATGCGTTGACGCTGGCCTGGAAGGACGTGGCTGACGCCGCGTGTTTCGACCGCACACCGCTCACGGAAGGCGCACCCAGCCCGGGCGGGACGTTGTTCGTTCCCTTCCAACTTGGGGCCGGCGAATCGAAGACCATAGCCGTGCGGCTGGCATGGTATGTCGGGCGGACCAACCTGCGCTTCGGCAAGGACCCGGCGGGACTGAAACCTGAGCCGGCCCAACGCGAGAACTACCGCCCTTGGTATGCCGGACGGTTTACCGACGTTAACGGGGTAACCTTCTACTGGCGCGACCACTACGACGAGTTGCGGCAGCGGACGCGCCGGTTCGCCGATTGCTTCTACGACTCCACCCTGCCGCCGGAGGTCATCGAGGCCGTGGCCGCCAACCTGACCATCCTGAAGTCGCCGACGGTGATGCGCCAAACCGATGGACGGCTTTGGGGTTGGGAAGGCTGCAGTGATAACAACGGTTGCTGCGCCGGGTCCTGCACGCATGTCTGGAACTACGCCCAAGCCGTGCCTCACCTTTTCCCCGCTCTGGAGCGCACCTTGCGCGAAACCGAGTTCGGGCTGTCGCAAGACGACGCCGGGCACCAGACCTTTCGCAGCGCCTTGCCAATCCGCCCGGTCGCACACGACTTCCACGCCGCCTCCGACGGCCAGCTTGGGGGCATCATGAAAGTGTTCCGCGACTGGCGCATCAGCGGCGATACCGAATGGCTTCGGTCACTGTGGCCGAAGGTCAAGCGCAGCCTGGATTACTGCATCGAGACCTGGGACCCCGGCCACAAGGGCGTGCTCGAGGAACCGCATCACAACACCTACGACATCGAGTTCTGGGGCCCCGACGGCATGTGCACCAGCTTCTACCTGGGCGCGTTGCAGGCCGCGGTGATCATGGGCAAGGCCCTTGGGGACGAGGTCCCGCTCTACTCCGAGCTGCTGGCCAATGGCCTCCGCAAAACGGAATCCGAGCTGTTCGACGGCGAGTATTTCATCCAGCGCATCGAGTGGAAGAACCTGCGCGCCAAGAGCCCGGTGGAGACCAAGAGCATGGTGGGCAGCTACTCCCCGGAGGCAGTGGCCATCCTTGAGAAGGAAGGGCCCAAATATCAGTACGGCACCGGCTGCCTGGCCGATGGCGTACTCGGCTCATGGCTGGCGTTGGTCTGCGGCGTTGGCCAGGTCCTGCCCGCGCCGAAAGTCGCCAGCCACTTGCGCGCTGTTCACAAGTACAATCTCAAGCATGACTTGTCCGACTTCGCAAATCCCCAGCGCCCGACTTACGCCTGCGGCGCGGAGGGCGGCCTGGTCCTTTGCACCTGGCCCAAGGGGGGAGAACTGTCGCTGCCGTTCGTTTACTCCAATGAGGTGTGGACGGGCATCGAATACCAGGTGGCTGCCCACCTGATGCGGATGGGCATGCCCCGCGAGGGCCTCGAGGTCGTGCGCGTTTGCCGCGACCGCTACGACGGCCGTGTGCGCAACCCCTTCAACGAATACGAATGCGGCCACTGGTATGCGCGGGCGATGTCCTCTTACGCCCTATTGTTCGGCCTGAGCGGCGCGCGTTATGACGCGGTCGAGAAGGTGCTCTACCTCCAGCCCACGGTAAAAGGTGATTTCCGCTGCTTCTTCTCGGCCGCCGGCAGCTATGGCACCGTCGGCGTCCGGAAGGGCAAACCTTTCTACGAACCGAAGTTCGGTACGCTCGAAATCCGCGAGATCAGAACCTGAGAAAGGGCGCTCAACCCGGGGACCTTAAGGCGCGGCAGCGGCTGCAAGCCCCGAGCAGGCACACCGCCGCGCATGTCAGTTTCAGCGCTTGGACGAGCGAAAGCCCGCGCCAGGAGAGGTCGGTGACCTGGTCAATTACGTGCAGCGACGACAGGTTCACCAGCGAAATGGCCAGATACGAGGCGAGGCCGGCCAACAGCAGCCGACGCGAGCGGCGCGCACGCCAGACGACGATCAACAACAGGATCGTGGCGGCGACGATGCCGCTGACGACGACTCTCTGGACTGCGACGCGGAGGTAGTAAACATCCCCCGCTCGCGCCATCGCCCGCAGACGAGCCCCCAGCCAGGCCTCCAGCCCGCACAACTCGCACAGGCAGGCCAGCACGGCCAGCACGGCCATGATCCGCCACCCGCGCAGATCCACGGCCGGTGTCGAGCCTTCCGCCGCCCGGCTGGCGGTCCAGGCCGCTACGGCGGCGGCCAGGAATAGCAGAGCCGTCAGCCAGCGGGGAAGCGCCGCCGGGCGGGGATGCTTGCTCGTAACGTTTTCGATGGGCTGGAGGCGCAACGACTTCATCTGTAATTCCGCCGCTGGAAGCGCGTTACTGCTCACCGGGATGGCCTCGGTGGCAGCCGCCAGCGTGTGATCACGCCAGTTCCCCGTGCGGCTCACGAAGATGATCCCCGTGACGAACCGCAAGCCGGCCACCGGCCGGACCTTGATCTCGAATTCAAAGGTGCCACCTTCACGACCCACTGCTTTAGACCCGCCGCCCGCCAGGTATCCTCTTGATTCGTCACGCGAGGGTTTCCAGTGGAGGTCGGCGCAAACCCGGGCCGGTTCCGGCAGCGGCGCCACGTGCACCCGCAGCCGCAGCGATTGATCCGCAACGGCACGGTGCGGCGCTTCCACGCGCAGCCACTTGGCGCGCGATTCCGCGCGCTGAAGGCCCCACCAAACGAGGGCGGCTCCCACGACCAGCAAAAGTAGCCCGGCACGACCAGGCAGCCCGGCAATCGAGTCACGCGGCATAGGTCATCTTGGAGGTCCTCAGGTCCATTGCCGTGCAGGGTAGGGCCGCCAATGTCACGCTCAAGCACCGAGTGTGGGTGCCCCTGAGTTCAGGTGACTGCCCTCCCCGGCCAGCGCGGGACAAGGCATCCTGCCCCAGGTCATTCGTGGCGCAAGGCCTCGATGGGGTCGAGATTCGCCGCGGCTTTGGCTGGGTAGAGTCCAAAGATAATCCCCACCGCGCCCGAGATGCTAAAAGCCAACAGGACCGACCAGAGGGTCACGATGGTCTTCATCGTGGTGAGGTGTGAAACCACGATCGGCGCGATGATGCCGACCAACACACCGATGATCCCGCCGCCAACGGCGAGCACGACGGTTTCGACCAGGAACTGCATGGTGATGTCGGCCTTCTTGGCGCCCAACGCGCGGCGGATGCCGATTTCCCGGGTCCGCTCCGTCACCGTCGCCAGCATGATGTTCATGATGCCGATCCCGCCCACCAGCAGCGAGATGGCGGCGATGGAGCCCAGCACAATGTTGAAAATGCGCTTGGTCTGCTCGGCCTGCCGGAGCAATTGCAGCGGGACGATGATCTCATAATCGTTCTGATCATGGAAACGGTTCAACATGGTTTTGATCTGCGGGTCGGCAGTCTCCACCGCGGCGATGTCGCGCATCTGGACGGTGACCTGGTGGAGCTGCACCTCTTCAGCCTCAAAGCTGCCGGCCGTGCGCCGGATGAGGACTTCACCGAAGCGCGTGCGCGAGGCGCTCAAGGGGATATACACGTTATTATCGAGGGGCTGGCCTTCCATCTTGCCCGCCTGGCTGCGCTGCTCGGGCTGGCTGCGCTCCTGCACGATGCCGATGACCTGGTAGTAGAAAGTGTCAATCTTGACCGCATGCTTGAGCGGGTCCTGGTACGGAAAGAGGCGGCGGGCCAATCCGGTGGTGATCACACACACGTTCTCCATGTGCTCCTCGTCGTAGTGCGCCAGGAACCGCCCGCGCACCAACGACGCGCCGGCGACCTCGGTGTAAAACGGCAGCGTGCCGATGACCTGGCAGGGAATCTCATTGCGTTGAAAGCGGACATTCTCCCGGATGATCCGCATGGGCAGCACCCGCAAAACGCCCGGAATGGTGCCGAGCAGTCGCGCGGCGTCTTCGTAGGTGAGACCGTATTTCAACTGGAAGCCGCGTCGGCTGCTCGTGCCCTGCTGGCGGGCCTGTTCGGGCGGCTTGAGGCTCCGGATCAGAATATTATTGCTGCCCAGCCGTTTGATGGCCTCCTGCGCCTCATAGGAGGCCCCTTCGCCGATGGCCAGCATGGCGATGACCGAGCACACGCCGAAGATGATGCCGAGCATCGTCAGCGCCGAGCGCAGCTTGTGCAGCTTGAGCGTCTTGAAGCCCAGCTTGACGGTGATGATGAATTGATAGGGGATCATGGCCTCAACTTGCGGAAACCGGGGCCAATGGCCTCTCCCGCACCTCGTCCCGGTCAATCCGCCCATCCTTCATGCGGACGACCCGGTGAGCCCGCTCCGCCACTTTGTCGTCGTGCGTGACCAGGATGATCGTCTTGCCGGCCTGGTTCAGCCGGGTGATGAGGTCCAGCACTTCGGCCCCGGTCTTCGAGTCCAGGTTGCCGGTGGGTTCGTCGGCCAGAATCATCAACGGATCATTCACCAGGGACCGGGCGATGGCGACGCGCTGCTGCTGGCCGCCCGATAACTGGCTGGGCCGGTGCGTGAGCCGGTCGCCGAGGCCAACCATCTTCGCGAGTTCGACGCACCGGTCGTGCGAGGCCTTCAGGTCTTGTCCCCGGTAAAAGAGAGGCACCTGAATGTTCTCCAGCACGGTCAACTGCGCGATCAGGTTGTAGGATTGGAAAATAAAACCGATGCGGCGGCCTCTGACCTCGGACAGCGCATCGTCGCTCATGCGCGAGACATCCTCGCCGCCCAGAAAATAGCGGCCGGCCGTGGGCCGGTCCAGACAGCCGAGAATGTTGAGCATGGTGGATTTGCCGGAGCCGGAGGGCCCCATGATGGCAATGAAGGAACCCGCGTTGATGACCAGGTCCACCCGATCCAGGGCCCGCACGATGTTCTCCTCTCCCAGCACATAGGTCTTCTCCAACGACTCGATGCGGATAATGGACTGACCGGCAGGCCCGGCGACCGCCGAGGCGCCCCGGCCGGATTGTGGACGGCCCGCGGCGATCATAGGGAAGGGGGCGGGTAAGGACTCATCGGCGGCGGGTCAGGACTGCGGGGCGCCTCCGCGTGGCGTCTCACCGCCGCCGGCGTCCGTGGCGCCCCGGCGCCCCGGCCCTTTGCCCTGACCGCTGCGGCCGCGACCGAAGCTTTCGCGCATGGCCACCATTTCATCCTCGTCCAACTTGCCGTCACCGTTCTTGTCGAAGCGCTGCATCAACTCTTCCTGGCTCAAGCGGGGCCGTGAATTGGTTCGGTCGCCCCCGGGTCCGCCGCCGACACGCGCCATCATCGCCGCGCCCATCGCCGCGCGCTCCGTGTCGTCCAGTTTGCCATCCCCGTCCTTGTCGAACTGCTTGAGCATCTCTTGCGGATTGAAGCCGCCGCGCTTGCGGGAGCTGTCGCCCTTGCCCCCATCGCCCGCCGCCGCGATGGGCCCGCCGGGAGAAACCTGCGGAGCGTCCGGTGCCGGCGCGGCCCGCGGCGGAACGTTGGTGGCCGCAGAAGCTTTCTCGCCTTCCGCCAGAACGCCGCCTTCCAGGTCTTTCTCCCGGCTCTCGAAGGGAGGCGAGAGCAGGACGCGGTCGCCGGGGTTCAAACCCTTGGTGATCTCGATGAACTTGGTGTTGAACATGCCGACCTCGACCGGGCGCGGCTCGGATTGGCCGCCTTTGACAACGTAGGCCGCCGGCTTGCCTTTGTACGTGGCGATGGCCTGGATGGGCACCGAGAGGGCGTCGGCAATGTTCGTGACAATGATCTCGGCCTTGGCGGAGACCCCAGGCTTCACGTTCGGCACGGTATCGGTCAGGTGGATCTCGGTGTTATAGACTTTCAGGTTCGGGTTGCCCCAGCGTGATTGCGTGTCCGGCAACGGCGCGACCTTTTCCACCACGCCGCGGAAGCGCTCGTCCGGCATCGAGTCGAGCATAATGAACGCCGGCAGACCCGGGCGGATCATGCCGACGTGGGACTCGTGGACTTTGACGACGACCTTCATGCGGGAGAGGTCCGGCAGCTTGATCAGTTCCTGCCGGTTGCGGACGACGGCGCCGCCTTCGATCAGAGACTCGCTGCTGAAATGGCTGTCACTGACCTGGTAAACCACCAGGCCGTCCTGCGGTGCCTTGATGATGGTGGCGGCCAGGTTCTTCTTGTCGCGCTCGAGCTTCTGCTCGCTGAGCGCCAGCGTGTTGGATTGGGTGATGAGGTCGGCGGCGTATTGGGCCATCTTGCGCGTGTTCTGGTTCACGACCCGCTCCAGTTCCTGCTCGGCCTGCAGCACCGCCGCCCGGTAGGTTTCGTACTGTTTGATATCATCAAACTGCCGGAGCATCCACATGCTGTTGCTGGCGACGATCACCGCGTTGGCGGAGTTGAGCACCGCCAACCGGTCGCTATCCACTTTCTGCTTGGTCTCGTATCCTTTGGCCGCCAGGTTGGTCGAATTCCGGTACGTGTCCGTATTGACCATCAACTGGGCTTCGGCCTGCACGAGCTTGTTGCTGGCCTCGACCAGGTTCACCAACTGCTGGCCCTGTTCATACTTTTGGAGATCAATCTTGGCCAGTTTCAGCTTGAGTTCCGCCGCCAGGTACTCGCTGTTGGTTGCGCTCTTCTGAATCTCCAACTGGGCCAGCGCCTGCTCGACGGAGAACTTGGCCTTCTCGTAGTTGATTTCCTGCAGATTGACCTGGTCCTGGGCCGAGGCGGAGTCCAATTCGATCAGGAGGTCGCCTTTCTTGACATAGCTGCCCTCCGGCACGATGGAGATGATGCGCGCAGTGCCTTCCACTTCACTGCGGATGACGATTTCACTGACGGCGGAGAGCGTGCCGCCCTCGACGACGGAGACGGTGAAATCCCCGCGCTTGACTTCATGATAGGCCGTGGCTTCGCCCGTGGGCCGGGAAGGCCGCAGCAACAGAAAGGCCAGCACCAGCAGCGCCAGGCCGGCAGCCCCGGACAGCACCGGATGGCGCCGCAGCGGGGCGGGAAGTTTCTCGACAAGAGTGTTTGCGTTCATGAGCTTGGTTCCAGGAAATCCTCGGGCGGCAACACCCGGTCATCCGGCATTTGTAACGGCGAGGGACCGCGTTGGGCCGGCGTCAACTGCTCCTGCAAAGGATCGAGCAGCCAAAACTTGTCCGGGCGGGTGTCAATGAGCCCGACGTTTAGCAGCAAACTCAAGCGCGCCGTAAGATACTGGGCGTAAATCGTGGCGAGATTATTCTCAGCCTGGATCAGCCCGTCCTGCGCCTCGCGCACATCGCGGACGGTCGCCCGCCCCGCCTCCATCAACATGGTGTTGTTCTCGACCCGGCGCTGCGCCACTTTCAACGATTCCGTGGCGCTTAAATGGTTGAGCCGGGCTTGTTCCACCGTCCGCAGCCCGCGATCTATGCGGTCCCGGAAGTTGTCCAGCGTCAGGCTCAGCGAGCGGAGCTGCGATTCGAAGGAAACCAGCGTGGCGCGGTAGGCGTTGCGCTCGGGCAGGCGATCCACCGGCAAATTGAGACGCACCCCCGCGGTATATACCACCGTGTCCGGGTCGAAGTTCGTGTAATCGTCCGGCGCCTCGGAAATGGCGGTCGCATTGGCAACGATATTCAAGTCGGCCCGCAATTGGTCGGCAGCCACGCGGACCTTGCGCTTGCTGTCCTCGAATTCGTCAATGGCGTTGAGGACATCCATTTGCTTTCGGACGCAAATCTCGAACGCGGCCCGCTGGTCAATGTCCACCGGCGTCAGGCCCGCCGCGATCAACTCCTTCAGGTCTTTGTCGTCCAGATACAGTTCCGACGCCAGCGGGATGCCCAGCCGGAGTTTGAACACGTCCAAAGCGCTCAGATACGACGCCAGCGAGTCAATGTAATCGGTTTTCGCCGTCAACTCGGCCGTGCGCGCGTCATCGGCGCTGGTCTGACGCTCGCGATCTATCGCGCGGGCCTGCAGGTATTGGGTAGTCTCGACGCGGTTGGTGTAATTGCGGTAGTTGTTCCGGACAATGTCCTTTTGCGTCAGCAGCGCGAAATAGGCGCTGACGGTAGTCACCGCGAATTCCTGCTGATAAAGGCTGTAGGAACGAACGGCGTAAGCCACGTTGCGTTCGGCCTGCGTGAGGCTCTCGACGGCCGGATTGTTGATGCCAAAGCCGCGCAGCAGCGGCTGCGTCAGGTCCACCGACAGCGTGTTAATGGCCGAGTTCCTGGCCACAGTGTCGGGCTTCCCCCCAAAATACCGCACCAGGTCGTTGGCCAGCGCCAGCGTCAGCGAGCCGCCGGTCTTGAGCAACTGGCTGACTCCGACCCGGTTGGCGACGGTGCCTATTTCCGGACCCTCCGCACTGCCGGTAATCCGGGGCGTGGACTCGGCGAAGAACTGCGGGCTGAACTGGTAACGATTGCCCGTCAGCGTCAAGGCCGTGAGGTACAGTTGCTCCTTTTGAGTCTGGTATTCCCGGCTGTTTTCAACTGCCAGGTCCAGCGCCTTGTCGAGGTTGATGACAAAGCAATTGCTCACCGAACGGTCCTCCAGGATCTCCGCCGGCGGTATGGTCTTGGGCTCCCGGTCGGAATAGCGGGTGTTGATCGTGAATTGGTTGGTGTGCCCAAACACCCGCCTCTCCATGTGCTGGACGATGCCGTAGGTTTCCTTGTCCGCGGACTTGCGATACTGCTTGGCCGTGCAGCCGGCCAGCAGCAGGCAGGCCAGGACAATGACCGCTCCCCCTGCCGAACCCCAAGCGCCGAGCCGGGCCAGTACTCTCCTCCTCAAGCGCGCGGAAAGGCGCTGTGGCGCCTCGCGTCGTTGGCGTTGCTCTGGTGCCTGCATGGCCCGTGATTCTGCATGGTAGCCCATGTTGAAGTTCTACTGAAGGGAGTGTAGCCAGGACCAGCGGCTCTAAACAAGGAACTTCTGCCGGGCCGCCGCATCCCCATCTTCCGGGCCGAAAAGAGACCGGGAACCAAGAGGGGCCAAATATCGCTGATTCCCACCGTAACTCCACCGTAGCCCCTCCGAACGCCCTTCGAAGCCCCACCGTAACAACACGCCCACACCACGCCTGCAACAGGCCGGACACTCTACAGCCCGAAGCGCTGCCTGATCTGTTCGAGCGCCGGCAGAGGCGGGGGTTGGTCATAGGTCACCTTGCCCAACTCGTTGGTGATGCCAGGCTGGGCCACCAGCCAGGTCTGGAGTTTGTAAGTCCAGGAGCCTTGGCTCATCGGGATGATCCGTTGCACTTCCACCCGGCGCGGCGGCACGTCCGCGAACTGGAACCGGCCCTGCGCGTCGGTAGTGGTCCGTCCCTGGATATTGATGCGCGGCTCCCCGCGCTGCCAGTCACTCGGCATCGTCAGGCTGAGCTCGACCCCCGCCGCCGGGGTGCCATCGGTTTGCAGCAATACCCCCGCCAGGCTCGCCCACGGTTTGAGCCGAAGCTTGACGCCATCGCCGCCGCGCTCGACTGACTCCTCAGCCCAGCCTGAGGGGTGCGCTGCGTAAAGCGTCACCCCATGCGCGCGGATTGGGAAGGAGAACTTGCCGTCCTTGCCGGTGACCTGCTGTCCCTCGCGCTGCCCGTAAGCCCTTAAGGTCCTGCCGCTCAGGCCAAGCTGCTCCTGGCTGGCGGCATAATGCACCGTCGCCCCCTCTGCGGGCTTGCCGTCGGGTAGCAGGACAACGCCGTTCGGCCCTTCGCCGCTTTTGAGGCGGATGACGAGGCTGGTGTTGTTGGTAGGAATCGGGTCCGTCTCGAAGGGCCGGTAGCCCTCGGCTTCCACTCGCAGCATCGGGGTGCTGCTGAGCGGGGTGAAGTCCACGGAGAAGGTGCCATTTGACACGACTTCGCCGCGAGACATCCACCAGAACGGCTGCTCATTCCACGCCACGGTCTTCTTCCCGAATGCTTCGACCACCTGGTTGAGGATCGGCTTGGTGGGCCTGGGCCCGGTAGGGACTGGGGGTTTATAACCGGGAACAACCCTGGCCCGGGGGATAGGCTGGCCGGTCTTGTCGTCCACTACGCGCCCGGCCAGGACGATCGGTGGCGGGCCAGTCTTCTCGGCTCCGGCGATTGGCCGGTTTTGCGGCCAGTCTTGCTGCGGCAATTGCCCGTTGCCCGAGGCACTCACGTTATACTGCATCTCGCCTTTCTCGATCACCAGGAGCAGGTCCGTCTTGTCTTCCTCCAGCAGCCCGGTCAATTGCCAGGAGTTCCAGACATCCAGGCTGCGGTTGGCCCCCGCCAGACGCCAGTTCCGCTGGCTCACTGAGACTTCGATCTTCCCTGGGGATAACCCGTCCACGGTAAACGCTCCCGCCTCGTCCACTGCCGAGGCTTGTGAGTCCCAGGCAGAGTCGTGGCCAACCCGGAGCTTGAGCCCTTTGGGCAGCGGCTCACCGTGGCGGGTTTGCACCTTGCCTGCCAGGCGCAACCCCGGCACCACCGCGACGTCGCCCACGTCCGTCGTCTCCCCGTGATCGGAGCTTTGGACCAGCGTGGGCGGGATCGCGCCGTGCTGCTTGAGTGAGGCCATAAGGCCGTAGAAATACCAGGCCGTGTTCGGCGGCAGATGGTTGAACGCAAAGGTGCCGTCCCCAGCCGCGGTCGTCTCGTGGTGCCCGGCGAACACCTCGGAACTGCGATCCTTGCCTGAGACGCCGACACGCACGCCGGCCAGCGGTTTGCCGTCTTTGAGGACCCGCCCGCGCACCACCGCACCGACGCCAAGCTCGATCGTGGTTACATCGTTCGTGACGTGCAGCCACACACTGGCCGGGGCCAGGCCCGCCGCGTGGATTTCCACCTGAACGCGTGTGAACGGCTTGTTGCGTGAGAGGGTAAACTCGCCATTTGTATTCGAGAGCAGTTGCTCGGGGAAGCCGTGAGATCCGCCCCAACTCGTTGAGCCCGGCGTCTCGGAAATGCCCTGGGGTTCGACTGATGCCCAGGCCACCGGCTTGCCCTGCGGACCGATGAGACGGGCGCGAGCGGCGTACTTGCCGGCGCTGCTCGCAGAAGGTGTGGGCGCGAGCCGAACCTGGATGGGGTCGGATTTCGGGTCGGCGCCGCCATACGGAAACGGCTCAAAGCCGTCGGCGGCAACCAGCAGGCGATACAGCTTGTCGTCTGGCAAGGGTGGCAAGGTGAAGCGGCCATCCTCGCCGCTCCTGGCCTCGATGCCAATGAACGGGCCTTCGTTGGCGGATTGACTGTAACTGGTATTGAAGTCCCGCACCCCAATCACCCTCACCAGCGCGCCGGCGATCGGCTTCCCGTCCTTGTCCTGCACTGTGCCCTCGCCGCGGACCAGTTCGCCCGAGCGAGGCCGAAGGTCGGGATAAGGGCTCCTCGGAGCCGGCTGCGTGTCCGGCAAGGGCTTGGCGTCGGCGGGCCCGACACTCATGGCTGCAACCATCAAGCCCGCCGGCTGCCTGGCCGACTCCAACGACAGCGACCTTACCTCCTTCTCAGGCAAGGGGTTGGTCAGCGCCACGTGGAACAGGCGGATGTAGTCGTCGGTCGTCGCTGCGGGCGAACACTGGGCGCGCCAAACCTCGCGCGCGTTCGGGTCCAGCAAAGGCGCATCCGCCTTGTGCCACGGGCCGAACCAGTCTCGCACGTGGTCGCCGTAACGCACCTCCAGCGCGGTGTTGGAGCCGTCGGCATAATGCAACTGGAACTTGGCGATCACGGTGCCGTCGGCGGCCCTCGAGTGCGAGCCGGCAAGCAAGTGCAGCCGCTCAAAGCGTTGGCCCACGGCGATGTCGTTGACGTTGGTCCGCCCCGGTCGGGCGCGCTGGGCGGCATTCGTCGCGTAGAGGAGGATTACCCCATCAATCTGGAACGGCGTGCCGTCGAGCACCTGCCGTCCGCGCGGCAGCAGCCAATCCGCGTTAATGGTCTCAAACGGCGACGGCCCGACGTGCGCCTTCAGGTCCAGGGGTTGAGTCTGCCCAGCGCGGAGCGGCAGCGAGAGCACCGCAGCGGCTATCAGCAGTGGAAAGGTCCTTAGGAGTTGCATGAAGCACTCAGGTTGGAACGTCGGCCCCGGCCCGTCAACAGAATCCGCCGACTGCGCCATTCTGGCACAGTCTATACCCTCGAACCATCACGAATCCCAGACGCTTGTCCAACGCGCGTGGTGCAAGAGAGAAAGGCTCGCGGGGCCATACATCCCCAGTAAGCCTTCGGCAAACCCGCAGACTCGGGTTCATTTCGGCCCGAACCGCCTGATTCTCCGGCCCTTCGCGCTGAGTACACCGGAGGTACACCGGAGGCACACCGGATGTACAACGGATTGTCCGGTGTACCTCCGGTGTGCCTCCGGTGTGCCTCCGGTGTACACGCTCAGGAAGACGCTCACACCTGGGGTGGGTAAGGGTTGGGAGGTGGTTGCCCCAAAAAAAGTGTTGGCTTTTCGGAGCCATTTTCTGCAATAGTTCCCGGCTATAAATTTATGAGAAATAACAAATACTGGTTATGGAGTGTCCTTTTGTTTGTTGCGCTTCTGGCGTCAACGGGCGTTTACGCGAGTGAAGCCGACATCAAGATCCCGCCGCTGGATACGGTGAAATTCAACGGGCTGGCCGGGGTCACCGGCACGGCGCTGATGTATCTGGGCCTGGTGATTTGTGTTATCGGAGCCGTGTTCGGCCTGGTGCAGTACAACCAGACCAAGGCCCTCCCGGTGCATGCTTCGATGGGCAACGTGTCCAACATGATCTGGGAGACCTGCAAAACCTACCTGTTCACCCAAGGTAAATTCCTCGCTATCCTCTGGGGGCTGATTGCCGCCTGCATGATCTACTACTTCGGCGTGCTCTCTCACATGGGCGCCCTGGACGTGATCGTCATCCTGCTGGCCTCAATCCTGGGCATCCTGGGCTCTTACGGCGTCGCCTGGTTTGGCATCCGCATCAACACGGTGGCCAACTCCCGCGCCGCCTTCTCCGCGCTCAAGGGGAATCCCTTTGCGACCCTGGGCATCCCGCTCCGTTCCGGCATGAGCGTCGGCCTCTTGCTGGTTGCTGTGGAGCTGTTCTTCATGATCTGCATCCTGGTCTTTCTACCCCGCAACCTCGTCGGCCCCTGCTTCATCGGCTTCGCCATCGGTGAATCTCTCGGCGCCTCGGTGCTGCGTATTTGCGGCGGCATCTTCACCAAGATCGCCGATATTGGCTCCGACCTGATGAAGATCGTCTTCAAGCTGCCCGAGGACGACCCCAAGAACCCTGGCGTGATCGCGGACTGCACCGGTGACAACGCCGGCGACTCGGTCGGGCCGACGGCGGACGGCTTTGAGACCTATGGCGTGACCGGCGTAGCGCTGATCGCGTTCCTGGCGCTGGCGCTGGCGGCCACCCCCGGCATCGTGGCGACCCTCATCATCTGGATCTTCGTCATGCGCGCGCTGATGATTGTGACTTCGCTGGCGTCCTACTTCGCCAACCAGGCGTTCAGCAAGGCCAAGTACGGCCACCAAAAGGACTTTGACTTCGAAGCCCCGCTCACGCACCTGGTCTGGATCACCTCAGCGGTCTCGATCGCCATCACCTTCATCGCCAGCAAGCTGCTCCTGGGCGACTTCGCGGACGCCGAGGGCAAGCCGCTTCCCGACCTCTGGTGGGTGCTCTCGATTATCATCAGTTGCGGCACGGTGGCGGGCGCGTTGATTCCCGAGTTTACCAAGGTCTTTGTCAGCACCACGTCGCGGCACGTGAAGGAAGTGACCAACTGCTCGAAGCATGGCGGGGCATCGCTCAACATTCTGTCGGGCTTCGTGGCGGGCAATTTCTCCGCCTTCTGGATGGGACTGTGCATCCTGCTGCTGATGTTCGTGTCTTATTACTTCTCCCAGAACGCCGCGCTGCTTTCCATCATGCCCAAGCAATTTGCCTTCGCCGCGCCCATCTTCGCGTTCGGCCTGGTGGCCTTCGGCTTCCTGGGCATGGGGCCCGTGACCATTGCGGTGGACAGCTACGGCCCGGTGACCGACAACGCCCAGTCCGTTTATGAGCTGAGCCAGATCGAAGGCCGCAAGGGCATCCGGGAAGAGATCAAGCGGGATTTCGGATTTGACGCGGACTTTGAGAACGCCAAGTACCAACTCGAGAAGGGCGACGGCGCGGGCAACACCTTCAAGGCCACCGCCAAGCCGGTGCTCATCGGCACGGCGGTCGTCGGCGCGACGACGATGGTGTTTGGCATCATCATCCTGTTGCAGCACATGTTCGAGGCCAACCCCACCTCCGGCGTCTTCAAGCCGGTGGTGGAAGCGCTGAGCATCGTGCAGCCCGAGATCATCCTGGGCCTCATCATGGGCGGCGCGGTGATCTACTGGTTCACCGGCGCCTCCTGCCAGGCCGTCGTCACGGGGGCCTACCGCGCGGTGGTTTACATCAAGGAGCACATGAAGCTCGATGCCTCCACCGCGTCCGAGAAGGACAGCAAGGAAGTCGTCCGCATCTGCACCGTTTATGCGCAGAAGGGCATGTGGAACATCTTCATCGTGATCTTCTGCCTGGCGCTGGCGTTGCCGTTCTTTAATCCCTACTTCTTCATCGGTTACCTCGTCGCCATCGCGTTCTTCGGGCTGTTCCAGGCCATCTTCATGGCCAACGCCGGCGGCGCCTGGGACAATGCCAAGAAGATCGTCGAAGTGGACCTGCGCCAGAAGGGTACCGACCTCCACGCCGCCACCGTCGTCGGTGACACCGTGGGCGATCCCTTCAAAGACACTTCGTCCGTGGCCATGAACCCGGTGATCAAGTTCACCACCCTGTTCGGCCTGCTGGCAGTGGAAATCGCGGTGACCATGGAGAGCCAAAGCCTCAAGACCGGCATTGGCGCGTTCTTCTTCCTGGTGGCGCTGATCTTCGTCTATCGGTCGTTCTACTCCATGCGCATTCCGGAGGAGGACACCGCCGGGACCAACGGCAACCTCGTGCTGCCCCACAAGGTGCATCGGGAAGAAATCCTTGCCGGAAAGAAGTAATCGGCCACACGGGCTCTGGCTTGCGCGCCCGCCGGGGGTCTTCACCCGGCGGGCGCCGGAGTCTGGACATTTTTCGCTGAACTCGGAAATCCGGATCGGGTAGAACCTGGCGGCAGTGGAACCGATCTGCCTCCAGGGGCGTAGCTCTGGGAGGGCATTATGCTTGCCGTCGGTGAGCCCTGAAGGCCTACATAGCCGCGGGAGCGAAACTGCGGAGGACAAGAAGTCCACCGCCCATCTGCCCGCCTTTTTCCGCGCCCTGTGCGATCAAAGCCCCTCGAGTGGGGAAAGGGAAGAACTCCTGGCTATCATCTAGGGGACACGCCGGCCGCCACCGCCTCCAATCGTTTCGGGCCAGACCCGCAGAATCAAGCCTGGCTTGGTTAGCCAAATCGGAAAAGGGATCGGTAGCGACGCCTCGCCAAGGCCTCCGCAACCGGAGGGTGATGCCACCACCGTTCTTCCTGCCTGGGCCAACCTCCGGTTTGACGCCTCTCTCAACCACTTGCCAGGATCCGAACGTCGGTATCATTAGTGATGCTGCGTCGGCCAGGTGCCGGCCATCGCGATGGTGGAACGCGGGTTCACGGCTCCGGGCTTTAGGATGGAACATTGATCGTGGGGGGGGATCCTTTTGCTGAGGCTTGGATATGGGCGGACATGGGGCGCGTTCTACGGGGGTGCTCATGTGGGGCAGCGGCTTGTTGGCGGCAGGTTTGGCCGCTTCGATCTTGTTGGCCATGCGGGCTATGGTGTTGTTGATGGCGGACAAAAGCACGTGGGAGGAAGCTATGGCCGCGAGCGCCTGTTCTTCCACGCGGCGGGAGATTGCATCGAGTTGATCGAAATATGGATCGAGGCCGCTTGTGTCGGCCTGCGAGATGTGTGCGGCGTAACGGCAATGGGCGAAGAACTTGTTGGCCTTCTTGGTGATGTTGCCGGCGCGAGCTTGGAGGTCGTTCGCGAGGGCGGGCCCTCTCTTGACCGCAGGCGTGGGACTTCGGCATCAACGCCTCCAGCCACTGGCCCGCGAGGGTTTGGTGTCACTTTAGGGTGTCCCCCGCCTCCTGACACCTTAAAGGGTGGAAACCAAACAGGTCCGGGGCGCGGAATGAGAATTCCCGAGCCGCCAAAGGCGGACGTTGACGCAGGCCCGGGCGCGCATACGATGTCAGGCATGAACGTCGCGCGAAAGCCAGTCTCCTTCAGCCGCGGTGCCCCCCAGAGCCATTCCGTATCACACGTTTCCCCACGACGGGGATCGCTGCCGGGCCGAATGCGCCGCAAGGGCGCAAGCCGAATGCCCCTTTTCGGCCTCACCAGATGTCTCCGGTTTGCCGGATGCATCCTCGGAGTGCTGGGTGTGGTCAGTGGACTTGCCGCCGCCGATATCCTTGACTCGGTTACGCGCGTGCAGCCCGGCATGACGAAGCGCTTTTCCAGCGGGCTGTTCGATCCGGAGTCCAATGCCGATGCCTACCACACGGCTCCGGGCCAGCGGTTGACCGTCGCGGAACTCGACGGGCCGGGCGAGATCCGGCATATCTGGCTCACCGTGGCCAGCCAGGAGCGGCGGTGGCCGCGGGCACTGGTGTTGCGCATGTTTTGGGATGGAGCGGAGACGCCTTCCGTTGAAACACCCATCGGCGATTTCTTTGCGGCCGGCAATGGCATGCGCGCCAATGTGAGCACGACGCCGATCGAGGTCACTTCCTACGGCCGGGCGCTGAACAGTTTCTGGCACATGCCGTTCCGCAAGCATGCCCGCCTCGAGGTCTGGAACCAATCCACCAACCGGATGACGGTCTATTGCCAGGTGAATTGGATGCAACTGCCTTCGATGCCCGAGGACACGCTTTACTTCCATGCCCGGTATCATCAGGAGTTTCCCGTGAAGCCCTTCTCGCCCTACACCATTTTCGAAGGCCAGGGCGAAGGGCACTATGTCGGCACTGTGCTCTCGTCTCAGAACAGCTTCGGCGTATGGTTCGGCGAAGCCGACGACCGATTCTACATAGACGGCGAGCCCAACCCCTCGCTAGTAGGCACGGGCACGGAGGACTACTTCACCGACGGGTGGAATCTGCGCTTGTTCAGCAACCCGAACGCCGGGGTGACCATCTGCGAGCCGCAAAGTGTGGACTGCCGCCTCACGGCCTATCGCTGGCACCTGCATGCGCCGGTCATCTTCCGCAAGTCACTCAAGGTCGAGATCGAGCGCCGCAGCTTCATTGACTACCGCGATTCGCCGGGCGGCCCCCGCAAGCTCCACGACTTCAAGTACCGCCCGGACTTCTTCTCCTCGGTGGCGTTCTGGTACCAGAAAGGCGTGGCCCAGCCGTTCTGCGCGCTGCCGCCGTTGTCGGAGCGCTTGAACCCCGAGCTATGGGTCGAGGTGAAAGACCTGGGAGACCGGATCAAGTGCTCCCCCGGCCTTAAACCGATCGTCCGGTCCAACCGCACCTGTCAGGGGAAGACCATGTTCTACGTCGAGAACGACAAGGTCGGCGCGTGGCTTGATGTGCCATTCGAGATCAAAGACGAGGCTCAGTATTCCCTCTCGGTTTTCCAAGTGCTCTTCCGCGAATACGGGCAGTGGAGTGTCACCTTGCTGGGCGCCGGCCAGACCAACATCCTCGATCCGGCGCTGGACTTCTATGATGCCTACGTGTCGCTGAAGGAGAACTGGCCGGAGAGCCAGGTGTATAGCACGGTGCGCGAGACCAAGCTCGGCGTGCTGCGGCTGTTGCCCGGAGCGTACACCCTGCGATTTGAGTGCGTGGGCAGCAATCCCCTCTCCCGCGTCAAGCGGACCGGGCAGCCTGGTTACAACCTGGCTATGGACGCCATTTCGCTCCGGCGGCTGCCGTGGGATCACATGGACCAGTGGCTGGCGGATTACCTGGCCAAGGAAGAACAGCTCGTTGCCGAGCAGCAACGCACCTCACAGGAGGCCGTGAGTCAACTGGCGCGGGCCGCGGCGGATTTCAAACGCAGTCACGGCGCGTTGCCGCAGACTCTGGACGAATTGAAGGCTTCACTGCCTAACGCAAAGGTCCCCTTCGACCCGTGGGGCCAGCCCTACCAGTACGCCTGTCCCGGCCTCTTCAATCTGACCGGCTTTGACGTCTATTCATTCCGCGGCAACAGCCGCGCGCCCGCCGACTGGATTGGGAACTGGGAGACGCCGTTCCGACTGGCCAATGCCATCGAGGGCGAATCGTTGCGCGTGGCGGACAAGGACAAGCATACCCGGGCGAGTGTGCAGGAACTCACCAACCGTTCCGTGCCGCCGCTTTCGGGCGGGGAACATCTGTTCCTCCGCTTCAGTGGGCCGGGCGATCAACTCACATTGATGCTGCCCGACTCTCTCAAGCCGGGTCGTTACAACGTGTTCCTGAGCATAGTCACCTCCTGGGATTACGGCATCGTGCAGTGGACATTGGACGGGCAAGCCCTCGGCCCGCCCTTGGATGGCCACTCGCCGGTCATGTGGCGGCGCGTGACCGCGGCGCGGCCGGTGACTCTGGCCGATGGTCCGCACCAGCTCCAGGTCCGGGTTGTGGGACGCCATCCCTGCACGAGCGGTTATGCGGCCAGCCTGGACGCTATCCTGCTGCGGCCCGCAGACTGACACGCACGGCCGACTCGACAACAGCCGCCCAGGCCGGGTGGGGAGAGCATGGCGGGTGCATTCCCCGCACACCGCGGCGGTTTGCGATCATGGGAAATCTATTGACAGAGACGCGGGCTGGTCTCAAGATAGTCATGCTTACTTAACCGTCCTTATCTGACATGCAACGAGCAAATTCGCAAGGGGCCCTCTATTCGAGATTGAACCTTAACCTCCACGGCGCCAGCGCCGGGCTGCTCCTGGCGATCTGGCTGCTCACCCTGCCGGCCCCCCGGGCCTGCGCCGAGCCGGCGGAGTTGTTGTTTGAGGACGAATTCAACCAGGGCATTCCCGGCTGGACCGCCGTCCAGCCGGGCTACGCGGAGGATTGGTATTCCGGCCCCATGCTTTGGCAGTATGATATCAACACTACCTGGATCTGGGAGAACAGCAACATTTACTCGGACAGCGCGCCCTACTCGTGGACCCGCGCCGCAGCGATGCTGATCAACGACACCGTAGCCGAGGCATCGAATTTCACCTACACCGTGCGCATCCGCGCTGCTGACAACGACGCGTGCGGGCTGATTTGGGGCTACCAGGACGAGGACAGCTTCTACCGGGTGACCTTCACCCGGCAAACCGACCGCACCGACTGGCCCTTTCCCGGCTGGGATGTGGACCGCATGGTCAACGGCGCGTTCACCGACCTGTTTGGCAAGGGCAACACGTTGGAGCCGTACACCGAGTTCATTTACACGGCGGACCGCTTTTTCGATGTCATCGTGGGGATGACCAATGGCCTGTTCAGCTTGACGGTGGTGGACGATCCGACGAATGCGGCTCCGACGGTATATAACCTCGTGCAGAGCAGAGTGCTGCCCGCAGCGGTGGCGGGAAAGGTCGGCGTGTTCACGTGGGGCGAGCAAGTTGATGTTGGTGACGGGCTGCCGAGTGTCGGGGTGCGGTTCCACAGTGTGTCGCTGCTGCCTGCGCCGCTGGCCGGCACGACGAATCCGTTAGCCCCGACGTGGACGAGCGTGGTGACGCCCCGAGGAGCGAATGGCGCGACGAACCTGACGCCGATCTGGGCTCTGGCGCTCGGCGAGAACGGCACGACCAGCCGCCTGCGCGAGGCGAGTGGCACCTACTTCAGTGCGGATAATGTGGCTGCCTATTCCACCAACTTCGCCGCGGTGTCCATCGTCGCCGGCGATGCGCAGAATTGGTCCAACTACGTCTTCTCGGCACGCTGCATTCCCACGGACGACGACGGCTGGGGACTGTTGGTCCGTTACACCAACCCAACCAATTGGTACCGGATCGGCTTCCGGAGGCAGAACAGCCTGTTGGGGTGCAAGCGGGGCATGTCCATCCAGAAGTGTGTGAACGGCGTGTTCAATCAGGTGATGTCGGATACGAGTGCCTTTCCCTACACCTTCCCCAGCGTGAACACGCCCGCCGACATCTATGTGGCGGCCATCGGCAGCGATTTGCAGGTGCTCGTGGTGGCCAATCCCGCCACGGCGAGTCCCACGTTCTACAGCTATGGGCCCTACACGGATGCCAGTCTGAGCCTAGGCAAGATCGGTCTGTTCTCCTGGGCGCAACGGTACATAGAATATGATTTCGCGCGGGTGCAGAAGGTCTCGGGGCGGGGCTTGCAGGTGTTCTCGGCCTATGGAAACCCCGACCCGCCGGTGGGGCTGAACGACCTGCCCGCGGGTTCGATGGTGACAGCGTCGGTTACCAATGGAGTGGACGATCAGCCGGGCATCCGGCGGAGGGTGATCGGTTGGCAAGGGGGCGGCTCGGTGCCCCCGAGCGGCACTACGAACAGCGTCACCTTCAGGCTGACCAGTTTCTCGCTGCTCAACTGGGTCTGGGCTGACGAGTATCAGCTATTGGTGACCAACGGACCCGGCGGCACCGTATCCTATCCGCCAGGCGAGTGGTTCCCCGCCGGCACGAATATCACCGTGATCGCCCAGCCTGACGCCGGCAATATGTTCATGGGTTGGACCGGAGATCTGCAATCGGCTCTACCGACGCTCAACCTGACTTTGGACAAACCTTACAGCCTGCTGGCCAATTTCAGCGCCGACAGTGACAATGATGGCCTGCCGGACGAATGGGAAATGGCTTACTTCCACAATCTTGACCAGGACCCCGGTGACGATCCCGACCACGATCTCCGCCCAAACCTCGAAGAGTATGACATGCACACGGACCCGAGCCTGCCGCCTGCTCCCGATATGCTCCGCATCACCCGCCTGGAGTTGACGAACAACATCGCCATCCTTTCCATCTCGAACAACACCGGCAGTCGTTACAGCATCCAGGTCGCCACGAACCTCAGCGGTCCATGGTCCACCATTGCGAGTCTACAGTATCTGGCACGCTACGCCGTTCTCGTGCCGAACAGCGCGCAATCGTTCTGGCGCTTGCAGCAGCCGGGGCGGCCCGACGATGTGCCGCCGTTCGTGCCGGGGTCATGGACGCTCGTGGTGTTGCCCGATACCCAGGGTTATTCCGAGTCCTACCCCGAGCTGTTCAAAGACCAGGCGCGCTGGATCGTGGCGAACAAGGACCGCTATAACATCAAGTATGTGCTGCACCTCGGGGATATCGTGAACGTCAACACGGCTGTCCAATGGACAAACGCCCAGACGGCGCTGTTTATGCTGGACGGCGAGGTGCCCTACGCCCTGGCGCCCGGCAACCACGACTTCAGCAGCTTCGTTGCTCCGCGCTCGACCCTGTTCAACGACTTCTTCCCGCTCGCAAAGTATCAGGCCTGGCCGACCTTTGGGGGCGTGCGGGAACCCGGCCGGCTGGAGAACAACTATCACCTGTTCCGCGCCGGAGGCGTGGATTGGCTGGTGTTGGCGCTGGAATTCGGGCCGCGCAACGGCACGGTGGCCTGGGCCAGCCAGATCGCCAGCAACTACCCGGCGCACAAGAAGATCCTGATTACGCACGCCTACCTCTACAACGATGATACACGCTACGACTGGGCGACCAAAGGCGCGAGCCAAACTTGGAATCCGCACGACTACCCCACCCAAAACGATCCTGACGGCACCAACGACGGGGAGGAGCTATGGCGGAAACTGGTCAAGATTCACACCAACTGGGTGATGACGATCAACGGCCATGTGCTCAACGATGGGCTGGGGCGGCTATCCAGCACCAACGACTTCGGGCAGGTGGTGCATCAGATGCTGGTGAATTATCAAATGCAGCCGCTCCGAGGCCAGGCCCGACTGCGCCTGATGGAGTTCCGGCCCGACGGCCAGACGGTGCAGATCAAGGCCTACTCGCCTTATTACGGTGATTACTGGACCGACACGCAGAACCAGTTCGAGCTGACGCTGGATCCGTCGTTGCCTTAACCGGCAGACTCAGCGTGGCGAGGGCGACTCGCTCTAACGACCAGGCCGCTGGCGGCGGGGCTCAGCGCAGAGGCGTGTTCGGTTAGTCCCGGTCGTAGATCCGCTCTTGAGACGGGAAGTAGTAATGAGTCTGAAACGAATGACTTTGGTCCTGCCAAAGGTCTTCGTCGCAATCAGTCCCGCAATGGGATAGGGCAAAGCGATAGGGGCCTGGCACGAAGTGATTCAAGTTCACAACACCGGATCCGGGAGGCAACCTGTCGGCCTCGATTCAAGCAGCCCGTAACCCACGACGCCGTTGAACAATGGAGTTTGCCTCATCCATTCCTCGCCCTTAAGCCAAGCCGTGATCTTCGTTCAGACCTTCCCTCGAAAGTATTCGATGGTCTGCACCAATCCGTCTGCCAGCGGCACTTTCGGGCTCCACCGCAGAATTTTGCGGGCGCGGGTGATGTCCGGCCGGCGCTGTTTGGGGTCGTCTTGCGGCAAGGGTTTGAAGACGAGCTTGCTGCGCGAGCCGGTGGACCGGATGATTTGTTTCGCAAAGTCCAGCACGGTCATTTCCACGGGGTTGCCGATGTTCACCGGCCAGGCGTACTGGCTCATCATCAAGCGATAGATGCCTTCGATGAGGTCGGAGACGTAGCAAAAGCTGCGCGTTTGGCTGCCCCGGCCGAAGATCGTCAGCGGCCGGCCTTTGAGCGCCTGGCTGACGAAGGCCGGCACGACGCGGCCATCGTGCAGCCGCATGCGGGGGCCGTAGGTGTTGAAGATGCGCACGATGCGAGTTTCGACCCGATGTTCCTGGTGGTAGGCCATGGTCAGCGCCTCGGCAAACCGCTTGGCCTCGTCATAGCAGCCGCGCGGACCGATCGGATTCACGTTGCCCCAATAGTCCTCGCTTTGCGGGTGGACCAGCGGGTCGCCGTAGATTTCGGAGGTGGACGCCAGCAGGAATCGGGCGCGCTTGGTCTTGGCCAGGCCGAGGGCTTTGTGTGTGCCCAGGGAGCCGACCTTCAACGTCTGAATGGGCAGTTCGAGGTAATCCACCGGGCTGGCGGGCGAGGCAAAGTGCCAGACGTAATCCACCCGGCCCTCCAAAAAGAGGAATTCCGTGACGTCCTGCTGGATGAACTTGAAATTCGGATTGCCGCCAAGGTGGGAGATGTTGTCCACGGACCCGGTGACAAAATTATCAATGCCAATGACCTTGTGTCCGCGAACCAGCAGTAAATCCGTCAGGTGCGAACCCAGGAACCCGGCCGCCCCCGTGACGACCGAGGTAGGCAGGGCTGAGGCGCGTTTTGCTTCGTTCCGCATATTTATTTGGCTCCGGTTCCCAGCAAGACGACCGGCACGGTTTGAAGGAGAATCCTGAGGTCGAGCCACAGCGACCAGTTGTCAATATATTGCAGATCCAACCGTACCCATTCTTTGAAATCCGTGACCTGGTTGCGCCCGCTCACCTGCCATAAACAGGTCAGCCCCGGCTTCATGCTCAACCGCCGCCGATGGGCCAGATCATTGAACCGCTTGACCTCATCCACCGGCAACGGCCGCGGTCCGACCAGGCTCATTTCCCCACGCAGCACATTGTAGAGCTGGGGGAACTCATCTATGCTGAACTTGCGCAGGATCTTTCCCAAGGGCGTCACCCGGGGGTCGTTGGTCACCTTGAACACCGGGCCGCTCATCTCGTTCATGGCCGCCAACTCGTGCTTGAGCTGCTCGGCGTTGGTAACCATCGTCCGGAACTTGTAGAGTGTAAACGGCCGCCCGTTCAGGCCGGACCGTTGCTGCCGGAACAGGACCGGCCCCGGCGAGGTTACCTTAATCAACAGGGCCACCACGGCTAGCGGTATCGCCGCCACCAGCAGCAGCACCAACGCCCCGAGGAAGTCCAGCACCTGCTTTACCACCCCTTCCCACGAGGCGTCCGGCGTCGAGCGAAACACCATCACCGGCCAACCGCACAGCCTGTCAAAACTGGCCCGGGAGATCTGCGTCCGGAAGAAGTCCGCTACCCACCACGCCTCCACACCCTCCAATTCGCACGCGCGAATCGCCGCCTCCACTTGCTCGAAGTACGCGTGCTTCGCGCTCAGGATCACCCCGTTGGCCGAATGCGTGTGCAGCAGCTCTACCAGCTTCTCCACGGGTTCCCTGCTGAGGTCCAACACCCCCAGCACCTCCACCTGTCCGGGCAGGTTGGTTTTCAGCTCCGCCTCCAGCCGCCGGGTTTCCTCCAGCGTTCCCACCAGGATCAGACGCCGCCGGTATTGTTCCCGCATCAGCTTGCTCCGGCGCGCCCACCGCAGCAACTCTTCCTTGGCAAACACTACCCCGAAACTCATAAACCCGAAACAGACCACCACTCCCCGCGCGACGATCGCCCGCGTCAGGAACATTGCGAAAATCAATCCCAGACTCGTGAACACGCATCCCTTGAACAGCAGCCAGGCCGTCAGGCGCCGGGAACAGAGTAGCGGCCGCTGGTAAAACCCCTGGGCCTCCAGGATCAAGGGCGCCAGCGGAATCAATACCAGGTACAGCCACGCATACGCCTCGAAGGGGTGGACGGCGATCAGGCCGAGCAGGTCTCTCACGTCCGGGCTG
This sequence comes from uncultured Verrucomicrobiota bacterium, assembly GCA_964625855.1. Classification (GTDB taxonomy): domain Bacteria; phylum Verrucomicrobiota; class Verrucomicrobiia; order Limisphaerales; family UBA8199; genus JAPLUA01. The sequence goes on from CAZVFC010000012.1 coordinate 93,110, forward strand.
GCCCGGAACACGTAAGCCAGCCAGAAACTCAAGGCGAACAACCCCGCGTCAAGCAACTGATGAAATTGCCTGCGAATCTGGAGGTCACGGTGTAGCATGTTCTGGCAATCTAGTAAGCTTGTCCTAAAGGATATCCTGCCAACGGCAGACTCATGGCCGCGCGGCGCCAACGCCCGCTTTGGGCCGCGGAACCAGTTGAAACTCAGGGACCGAGGCGGTAATGAACTTCTTCATTCGCTCGAAGGTGGCGTCTTCCTGGCCTGGCGCGCAGACGCTGAAATAACTGACCAGTGCCCAGCGCTGCAACACCCCGGTCCAGATCAGGTCGCGGGCCAGCCACCACATCCGCTGCGTGTGCTGCGCCGTGTACTCGTCCTTGTCCGCCACGAACCACGCGATATAGACGCCATAATAGGTGGCCTTTCGCCCGTTGACCTCCGCTTCCCGGCTGGTGATGTATTTCATCACGGGCAGGTCATAGGGGAAGGGTCGGTCCACTCGCACCTTGGTCTCGCCGGAAACGCTGCGGTTGATGCGCCAACCGGATCCTTCCATGCAGAACTCGGTCTTGTGGATGCTGGTCCGGTCACTGCCCATGAGCACGACGTTGAGCAACAGGCCGAATCCATCCGGCGCGGTGTAACGCCGCGCCCCAAAGCTGGTGTCTTGCGGGAGAGTGTCGAGCGTCAGCTTGTCCACCTCCACCACCTCGCTGGTGTAGTCGAGCACGTTCTGGGGCAGGTCCACCTGGAGGCGCTGGCTGCCGGGTATGGGGCTGGTCTTGACAGCGGGCTGCCCCAGCTTCTGGTGGGTCTGAAGCTGTCGAAGCAAAACGGCGGCGGCGGCCATAAGCACGAGCGCCGCTATTACAACAATCCACTTCTGTTTGTTCATCTTGATCTGGCGTCCCACCCTGGCCGGTCCGGCTGGCACCACCCTGTGCCGCTTACCCACCCCCATATTGGGGGTAACGCCGGGCCAAGCAAAGCTTTTTGCATAGGAGGACGACCTTGGTCGTTTGGCAGAACTCTTGCCGCCATCACCTTCGTTTCCTTTCCCAGAGCACAAACGCTGCGAATCTTGCGCCCTCACAATAGCCCTGTTCCCGGATGTATTTCGCCAGCGCCATCTGGCCGTCGTAGAGGTCGGGCTTGGAGGCCACGATCAGAGCGGGCGGCGGCAGTGCTCCGAGCGACTCGCGCGTCGGGTTCATCATGAAAACAGCCCGTCCGTTGCCCGTCGCGCCGGTCGTCACAGGCACGCCATAGTAAATCGCTCCTTCTTGCGCTGCATTCCACCATACTGAATCGCCCCGAGCCAGCGCGGCCTTGGCCATGGTAGCGGCGGCGCGATAGTCATCTTTCTCGTGCCGCGCGGCAAATCGGAGCGAGAGACAGGAAAGGATGCCCAGCAGGCAGAAGCAAATGACGGGGAGCCGGGCCCACGGACCGCGCTGCGACCAAAGGGCCGCCGCGCCGAGGGTGAAGAGCAGCAACAGGACAGAAACGAAGGGCGCGAGATGACGTCCGAGCACCCGGAAATGGACGGCCCAGCCGGCGGCAAGGATGACAAGCGGTGGAGCGCAGCAACAAAGCGCGATCGCCAGATGCTTGCGTTGCTCGAGCTTAAGTCCGTGCCAGAGCGCCGCGCCGATAAGCGGAACGGCCGCGAGGGCGTAGAGCACCACCGGCGCCCAGTATCCGTGCAGAGCAGTCAGCCCCGCACTCCGTAATGCCAAGCGCCCCGGACCCAAGCCGGCGAAGCCCAGCAACTCATAGCCGACGAAGAACATGCTCCCGAGGGTCGTCGTGGCTGCCCCCGACCCCCGGGCCCCGATGGTGAGAGTCCAAATATAATAAACCGCCAGGCCGACGAGCGGTATCGCCGCAGCCAGCCACAGCCAGAGATGCGCTTTCACGAGCGCAGCCAGTTGGCGCGGGGGCACCAGGATCAGCAAGACACCCATCGCGCCCGCGGTCCAAACCGTGCCGAACAGGCTGGTGCCGCACAGGACCACGATGCCGGTGAGGAACCAGACCAAGGGCCCCACGTAACGAGCCTCGCCAGCGCCGCCGCCGTGCGCGATGCGCCGCAGCGACGCCACGATCAGCAGACTGGCGCCCAGTTGTATGGCGTACGGCCGCGCTTCGTCCATATAGTACCAAGCGAAGGGGCAGAACAGCGCCAGGCAGCCTGCCAGCACCCGACGGCGGCCAGCCACCGGAAACGACATAATGAAGGCCGCGGCGCCGGCGGCGAACCACGGCAGATTGGCCAGGTGAAACGACCATTCACTCGAGCCGAAGAGTCTCGCCCAAGCCCAAGTGTAGAGCATATAGAGCGGCATTTGCAGGCAGCCGGTTCTCTCTTGCTCCATCGCCTGCCACCACGTGTCCAAGGTGGGCTGAATTGCCCGGATGGCGGTACAGGCCTCGTCAATCCACAAACTCCGCCCGCTGGTCGCCGCCAGCGAGATCGCGACTGCGGCCGCGAACACGATGACCCCATGCCAAGTGCTGCCGCGCCTCGCCGCAACGGCAACGCAGACCTCGCTTGACTCCCTGCCAGTCGAGGATCGGGCCATGAAGTTCATGGGTGCTGGGCGCGAAAGAGAATCAATGGAGCGCGTCAACCTGGCCCGGCCGGTGGGGCATTGCCAGCCGCGGGAGGATTGGGCTCGCGCGTTGGTGCGGAGGGGGCGGCGTTGTCGTTTGCCGTCCGGCGGGACGGTTCGCTCATCAGATGCCCCAGGAACAGCAGTCCTGCAAAGGCAGGGACGTAAGGCAGCAGGCTGTAAACGCCGCCGGGGCCGCCTTCGTGGATGCGGGCGCCCCACTCCTGCCCGCCTATCTCCGCGGCGATGACTATGGTCAGCATGCGCACCACGTTCCCCAGGACGGCCAGCGGCAGTGCCGAGGCAATCAATACCGCGCGCTTCCACCACGTCGAGAACGACACCATGGCGTAGATGACCGCGATCGCGAGCGTGGCAATCAGGCTGCGCATGCCGCTGCAAGCGGCCGCCACCTCGTATTGATACCGGCCTGTGGGATCCATGATCGCAGTCCCCTGCACCATGATGTCAATGGCCAGGAAATAATGACAGATGATTGCCACAATCTTCACCACCAGGACCCGCAGGGGAAAGGTCAGCGAAACGGCCGACCAGCCCAGAGGGACGCAGAAGGCGAACAGAATACAGGGGAAGAAGCTGTCCCGCAGCCATTCACGGCCCCAGGCAAGTCCCATCAGCCCGTAAACGCCGGTAAACAGTGCGATGATGGACAGCTTGGGTTGCTGGATCAGGTAGCCCACAAGGTGCAGCAGAAGCGCGCCGGCCACCAGCAAAAGGGCCGGCCACCACGTTCGCAGCGGCAGCGCCATCAACTCCTTGCGCTTCCACCAGAATAGCCCCAGCACAACGAACGGAATCAACCGACCGTGGCTGTCGTCGTTCGCGCCCGCGTCGTGGATCGGCTTATAGGTCTCGTGCATCCAGCCTAACAGCGACGAGGTCGGGATGTAGCCCAGGGTAGAGTTGCCGAAGAAGTGGAACAGGGCCAGCCACGCGACAAGGAGACCGAGGAACATGCCCTTGTTCGGTAGCCGGCGCCAGCACTCCAGAAATTCGATGCGGAAGTCTTCTAGAATCCCGTTGACCGGTTGCTTTTCCATGCGCGCGCGTTTGAGCTTGTGAGTTCGAGGCTATTGGATACCTCGCCTGCCCGACCTGATCAATCTAATTCGCGCCCGCTGTTCCAACCCAAAAACCGCTGCCTTTCCTGTCTTCGCTCGTGCTGGGATTCGCCGCTCCCATGCGCTTCTGCTCAGGACCCTGTGCATTGCCGACGTGAAACTCACGCCTCCCGATCCGTGAGCATGGTTTTGGGGGCGGCGAGGAATTGAGCCGGGCCGGTTTTGGCTGGCCGGCGTGAAAGCGGGCGACAAACGATGGATGGTCTTGGCCGGAGAAGGGCTCCGGCAGTCGTGCTACCCGGCTCACTCAGGGCAGCAAAGCGCTCTCGCAATGAGCCCAATTGTCCCGAAGTCCGATCGCGGTGCGACCTGGCTTGAACCGTCCTCCCCACGATTTTACTTTCTTTGGGCCGGACGATCTGCTATGAGGGTTTCATGGTGCGCAGATATTGTGTCGTGATCATTTTATTGGCGTTTGGGTTGGTCGCCGCGACCGTCCACGCCGAGACCTTCAAGCTCACCAACGGCGAGACGGTTACGGGTGAAGTGCTCGTATCTTCTGCCAATGATGCGGGCGCCCAAATCAAGATCGGGGACGGGGAGTACAAACGAATTTCGTGGGCGAGTTTCTCCCAGGAGGACCTGAAGAGGTTTGCGCAGATACCAAAGCTGCAACCATACGCCGAACCGTTCATCCAGATCTCGCCTGAGGAGAAGATCAGGAAAACCGAAGTGACCATCAAGCAGCCTCCTCGCCTCGAACGGCCGCTCCCCAGGTCGTTGTTCGGCGCGCTGCTCGCTTCCGGGCCTGGACTCGTCATCCTCCTGCTGCTTTATGCAGCCAATGTCTATGCGGCATACGAGATCTCGATCTTCCGCGCCCAATCCACCGCGCTCGTTTGCGGCGTGTCCGCGGCGCTGCCCCTCATCGGCCCGATCATTTTCCTGTGCATGCCCACAGAGATGGCTTCAACCGAACAAACGCGGGAAACCGCACCTGCGGCGGAGCCCGCTGCCGAAGCCGCGGCTGGAGCCGATACCGTCAATCCCATGCAGGCGGACGGCGCTCCGCACCCCACCGGCCTGAAACTGGCGCACTCCGAGGCCGAGAAAGAGAAGCCCGAAAGCCCGGCGGAGACAATCTTCCAGCGCGGCCAGTACACGTTCAACCGCCGGTTCTTTGAAACCAGATTTGCCGGCTTTTTCGGCGTCGTTCGCCGCGACGCGGAGCGCGACATGGTGCTGGTCATCAAGTCGGCGCGGGGTGAATACGCCGGCCAGCGGATCAGCCGCATCGCGGCCAACGACCTCCACCTGCAGGTGCAGCGCGGCCATGCCTCGGAGGAAGTCATGATTCCCTTTCAGGACATTCAGCAAGTGATCTTGAAACACAAGGGCGACAAGTGAAATGGCACAGCAATTCGGCAACTTCACCGCCAGCGAGCTCTACTGCCCCAAGTGCGGTCGCGCGCAACCCGTCCGCGAACGACTCCTGCTTGTGCTCCCCACGGGCGAGCTGCACGAATTCCTCTGCTCCCGTTGTTCCGCTTCGCTGGGCAAACGCACCGTGACTGGGCCGGCAGTGGCGCCGATCAGCGCGCGCCCGGCTCATTCTCCCGCCACGCGCAAGCTCCTGCGCCACAAATAGGTGCCTCCCGGAAGCATGCCCGCGTTGCGCATCGTCTTCATGGGGGCTGCAGAGCTATCTTGCGCCAGTTTGCAGGCATTGATCGCCGTGCCGGATTTCCAAGTGGTGGCGGTTGTGACTCAGCCCGACCGCCCCAAAGGCCGGGACCTCAAGCTCCTGCCCACGCCGGTCAAGGAATCGGCGTTGCGCGCGAACCTTCCCGTCCTGCAACCCGAGAAGGCGCGCAGCGAGAGTTTTCTCGAGGAGCTGCGCCTTTTCGCGCCGCAATTGATCGTAGTGGCGGCTTACGGCCAGATTCTGCCCAAGAGCGTCCTGGACCTGCCGCGGTTCGGCTGCCTCAACGTTCACACCTCTCTCCTGCCCCGGTATCGCGGCCCGGCGCCGATCCAATGGGCCATTCTCAACGGTGACGCCCAGACCGGGGTCAGCATCATGAAGATGGACGTGACTCTTGACACCGGTGACATTTTGGCTCAGGACAGCACTCCCATTCGTCCGGAAGACAACTCCGCCACGCTCCACGACCGCTTGGCGCGGATGGGGGCTGAGTTGCTGGTGCGCACGATTCCCGAATACGCCGCAGGCAGACTCACGCCCCGGCCGCAGCCGACGGCAGGGACCAGTTACGCCCCGAAGATCTCCAAGCAGGACGGGCGCATTGATTGGCGCCAGCCGGCGCGCGCGATCTGGAACCGGGTTCGCGGCCTGGTGCCGTGGCCGGGCGCATTCGCGCACTTCCCCGGCTCACCCAAACCGCAATTTCTGAAGATCTGGGACTCGGAGATCGTCCCGGAAACCGGCGCGCCCGGCGAGATTCTGCATGCGGACAAGCACGGCGTAGTCGTGGCCTGTGGCCACGAGGCCTTGCGAATTCTGGTCTTGCAGCGGGAAGGCGGCCGGCGCCTGAAAGCTCACGAGTTTCTCGCTGGCCATCCGTTGCAGCCCGGGTTGCGACTAGACTGAGCCGTGGAGAGGTGGCGCGGCGGGCCAAGCAAGCTGTTGCGCCGGCGCGCCGTGTGCCAAAATAATTTCAAAAAGCTATTGCGCCGGAACCGGCGTTTGGTATATTCCGCGCTCTGTTTCCCGGGACCGGGAGGCAGAGTTTAGAACAAACCATTAACAGACAATTGTTCTTTGTATGGCTGGACAACGCATTCGTATTCGACTGAAGGCCTTTGACCACCGGGTCATTGACCAATCCGCCCGCGACATCGCGGACACCGTCAAGCGCACCGGCGCGCGCGTCGCCGGACCCATCCCCCTGCCGACCCGGATCGAGCGCTTTACTGTGCAACGTTCCCCGCACGCGGATAAGAAATCCCAGGAAACCTTCGAGCAGCGCACCCACAAGCGGCTGATTGATATCATCGAGCCGACCGCCAAGACCGTGGACGAGCTCAAGAAGCTCAATCTGCCTGCGGGCGTGGATATCACCATCAAAATTTAGCTTCTTATGCCACTCGGACTCTTAGGAAAGAAACTCGGTCAGACTCGCGTCTATGACGCCAAGGGTGTGATCTGCCCCGTGACGATCGTGCTGGTCGGTCCCAACCGCGTGCTCCAGTGCAAAACGCAGCAGAGCGACGGCTACAACGCTGTTCAACTCGGATTTGACGACCAAAAAGAGCATCGCCTGACCAAACCGCTGCTGGGCCACATCAAGAAGTTCAACGGTCTGGCGGTCAAACAGATCAAGGAATTCCGCGACTTCACCAAAGAGGTTAAGCCTGGTGATGTCGTCGGCGCCGCCCTGTTCGCTCCCGGCGATTATGTGGATGCCATCGGCCTGACCAAGGGGCGCGGCTTCGAGGGGGTGGTTGGTCGGCACGCGTTTGCCGGTGGCGACTCGACCCACGGCGCCAAAGGCTGGCACCGTCGCTCCGGTGCCATCGGACAGCGCTTGTTCCCCGGCACCGTCATGCGCGGCATGAGAATGCCCGGGCACATGGGCCAGGTGCGCCGCACGGCGCAGAACCTCGAGGTTGTCCAGGTGCGCGAGGCCGATAATCTGTTACTGATTCGGGGCGCCATTCCCGGTGCGAATGGCGATTACGTGGTGATCCGCGAATCCAAAAAGCGCCCCAAGGGCTGGAGACCCCATGCCGAACGCCCGGAGAACATCAAGAAGTCCGAGGGCAAGAAGAAGTAGCCGGACGGCGCGTTCCGCCTATCTCCATTTGACGTATTGCCATGAAGCTTACAATTAAAGACACCAAAGGAAACAACCAGGGCGAACGGGAGGTCCGGTTCCCCCTGATCGAAGACGGCAAAGGCACGCAAGCCGTTCACGACGCAGTGGTCGCTTACCAAGCGGCCCAGCGGATGGGCACCGCCTGTACCAAGAATGCCGGCGAGGTGGCCGGGACCAACAAGAAACCGTGGCGGCAGAAGGGCACCGGCCGCGCGCGCGCGGGCTCATTTCAGTCCCCCTTGTGGCGTGGTGGCGGCGTGGTCTTCGGCCCCAAACCCCGGGATTTCAGCAAGAAGGTCTCTCGCAACACGCGACAGCTCGCCTTGCGCAAGGCCCTGAGCGAGCGTCTGCGCGCCGGGGATGTCGTCCTGGTGGATGACCTCAAGCTGGAGTCGCCCAAGACCAAGACCTTTGTGGACCTCCTCGCGGCCCTGGAACTGAAAGGCAGCGCGCTCTTTGTGGTGCAGGCGCCGGACAGGAATCTAACGCTGGCATCGCGCAACGTTCCCAACGTCGCGCTCACAACCAGCGAGGCGTTGAACACATACGACATCCTGCGCAGCGACAAGCTGGTCTTTACCGCCGGCGCCTTCGAACAGGTCGAGGCCCGCCTGACCAAGGAGTAACATGAATTCATTTGAAATCATTCGCACAGTGCGCCTGACCGAAAAAGGCACGCGCCAGGGCGACAAATACAACCAATACACCGTTGTGGCCGACCCGCGGGCGAACAAGACGCAGATCCGCAAGGCGGTGCAGGAGCTCTTCAAGGTTAAGGTGCTGAGAGTCAACACTCTGAACGTACGCGGCAAGTTGCGCCGCCAGCGCCGTCCCGACGCCGGCCGGTCGTCGAACTGGAAGAAGGCTATCGTGACGCTGAAGAAACCGGATAAGATCGTTCTGACCTAATCCGGGTCAACCTTCGCAAGAGCGCGGAGGGCTATTGCCCTGCGCGCTCTTTTGCTGGTAGGCTCCGGTAGCCTATGAGTCCGGATCGGCTGTTACCTCCTGTAGTCTCGGCACTCGTCCTCGCGAAATGGGTGGCTGAACTCGCGCTGGAGGCCTTGAACCGGTACCACGTGCTCGCTCATGCCGGGGCGGTGCCGGCGGCGTTCCAAGGAGTGATGGACCATGCTGCCTACGCCAAATCGGTGGAGTATACCCTGGCAAAGGGGCGGCTGAACCGGATCGAGACAACCTATGACTCCGCGGTGCTTCTGCTGGTCTTATTCAGCGGCGCGCTGCCATGGGCATTCGGGGCGTTCACCGACCGGCTGGGTACCTCGGCCTGGGCGATGGCGGGCTTCCTGGCGGTGGTGGGGACAGCCCTTTCGCTGCTCGGCCTTCCCTTGGCCTGGTACAGTCAATTCCGGGTTGAAGAGCGCTTCGGGTTCAACACCACCACACAAAGCCTTTGGTGGGTGGACCGACTCAAAGGGTTCCTCCTGAGCCTATTGCTTGGTTATCCGCTTCTGGTGGTAGTGTTGAAGCTGGTGGACTGGACCGGGTCGTGGTGGTGGCTGTGGGCCTGGAGCGCCCTCCTTGGGTTTCAACTCCTGATGGCTGCAATTGCACCCGTCGTGATCCTGCCCCTGTTCAACAAGTTCACGCCGCTCCCTGAAGGCAGCCTGAGCAAGAGGCTTCTGCTTCTGGCCAAGCGCACCGGCTTTCGGGCGCGGAGCATTCAGGTGATGGACGGCAGCCGGCGCTCCCGCCACTCCAACGCCTTCTTCACGGGCTTCGGCCGTTTCCGCAAGATCGTCTTGTTCGACACCCTGATTCAACAACTGGCCGAGCCCGAGCTGGAAGCGGTGCTGGCCCACGAAATCGGCCACTTCAAGAAGAAGCACGTGCCCAGGATGATCGCGGCGTCGGCGCTGGTTTCCCTCGCTGGCTTCTGGCTTGTCTCGCTCTTGGCGGCACAGGGATGGTTCTATCGCGGTTTTGGTTTCGAGCCGGGCGGCATCGTCCCCGCGCTGCTGCTGTTCGGGCTTTTGATGGGCACGGGAATGTTCTGGTTCTCGCCATTGGCGCATTGGTGGTCCCGGCGCCACGAGTACGAGGCGGACGCCTTCGCCCGCGCGGCCATGAACGAACCGCGGTCCCTCATCGGTGCGTTGCGCAAGTTGAATGAAAAGAACCTAAGCAACCTCATGCCGCACCCGTTCTACAGCGGTTTCTATTACTCGCACCCAACGCTGTCCGAACGCGAGCGCGCGCTCGAGAAGTGTTGAGATTCCCGGCCTGGCGCGCCAGGCGACTCACGTCAACGAGGCCAGGATCCGCTCGGCGGCGGCGCGCGGTTCCTTCGCCCCGCAGATCGGGCGGCCTATCACGAGCCAGTTGGCGCCCAGTGACAGGGCTTCCCGTGCGGTGAGCGTCCGCTTCTGATCGTCGGCCGAAAGCTCTTCGGCACGAATCCCGGGGGTGACGATTTGGGTGCTGGCGGGCACCATTTGGCGAACTTCGGCCACCTCGCGGGGGGAGCAGACCAGGCCACGCAGGCCCGCCTTGCTGGCCATATTGGCCAGCCGACGCACCTGGCGGTTCACGTTCGGGTCGAGCCCGATCTCGCTGAGCGCGTTGCCATCCAGGCTCGTCAACACCGTTACTCCCAGCACCAGAGGCGGCGTATGTCCCAGCCGCCAGGCGCTTTCCTGGGCCACTTGCTCGGCCGCCCGGAGCATCTCGGTGCCGCCCAGGACATGCACGGTGAGCATCTGGACGTCCAGTTGCACGGCGGCGGCCACAGACCTGGCCACGGTGTTGGGGATGTCGTGAAACTTAAGATCAAGGAACACGGGCGCGCCCGTCATGCGAATCCTGCGCACCACCTCTGGCCCCGCGTTCGTGAAAAGCTCGCTGCCGACCTTGAACCCGCCAGCCACAGGGGCGAGTTCGCTGGCCAGCCTCAATGCCGCCTCGGCATTCGGCACATCGAGTGCCACAATTATGGGATTACGCATGAGTGCATTGAAGCCGAAGTGCGTTCGGGCAACAAGCCGGGATTCAGGACCGGCAGCACCGAGAATCGAAGGCAAAGATTGAACAAAAAGGGGTCGGAAAGCGTCTCATTTCGACCGAAATGAAGATCAAGCGGAACAGCGCAGTACCCCCATTAGCCAAAGGGCAATTATGGAGGACGGACAAGGCCTACGTCCAGATCGTGGAGCTCGGTAAGCGGTTAATCCATTACAAGATGCCGCGTGAGTTGGGGCAGCGAGCCGTAAAGACCCACACAGTCGGGATCGAGACGCTGGAAAGCTACTTGAAAACCAACCACGCCCGCCTGATCGAGGAACCTGCCCCTGCCAAGGTTTAGCTGTTCGGCGCCACCGTTCGAAACCGGGGCCGGAACGCTGGATCAGAGGGATTCCTTGAGCAGGGCGATCAGTTGCTTCATGGCCGGGGAGAGCACCTTGTGCTTCTTGTAGATGACTCCCAACTGCCGGAAGTTGTCCCCTTCCAACCGCACCGCAGCAAGCGTTTCGCTGGCCACCTCTTGCTGGACGGTGTCCTCAGGCACGATGGCGATGCCGTAGTCAATCTCCACTGCCCGCTTGGCTGTTTCAATATTGTCGAACTCCATTACATGCTCCGCAGTCACCCCGTGGTCCTTAAAGATCTTGTCCAGCGCTTTTCGCGTGGGCATGTCCGGGTCGAAACTGATGAATTTCTGCCCGTTCAAGGCCTTGAACTTGACGGTCTTGAGTTTGGTAAACGGATGTTGGGGATGGCAGGCAAGGACCAGACGGTCCTTTCGCAGCAGAACCGTCTCCAACCGGGAGTCGTGAGCGGGATAGGCGACCAGCCCGAGGTCAACGATATTGGCTAGCACGTCCTCATAGACCTGGTTGGCCCGGCGGTATTCCACGTGGATGTTCACCTCGGGGAAATCCTTGAGAAACCGCTTGATGTACGGCGGCAGATCGTGCAGGCCAACGCTGTAAACGGTGGAAAGGCGGATAGGTCCCGAGACGACGTGTTTCAGCTCCTGCATCCTGCTGTGGATGGCTCCATAAGTCTGGAGCAGCCGCTTGCTATAATCGTAAAGCACCTGTCCCTCCGACGTGAGCCGGAAGTTCTTCTTGCTTCGTTCCACCAGCAGGGATTTAAAATGGGCCTCCAAGGCGCTAATCGTCTGGCTCACCGCCGATTGGGTGACTTCATTCGCTTGCGCGGCTTTGGTGAAACTCTTGGTTTCAACCAGGTCGCAGAACACTTTAAGGCTTTCAAATTGCATATAAGCGCATTGAATCGAAAATCCGATGGCCCGTCAACAATCCTCTCTTGGTCAAGCCCGAGATTGCACCCCAGGGTCAGCAGGGACGTTTCGCCGAAACGTTCGTGTTAGCGCGGGGAGTGGACGCCTCGGCGAGGCTTCCCCACCTGCCAGAAGCAGAAATCCCTTCTTCCCTTCGCGCGGTCAGGCAATTATAAAGGCGGCGATGGCATTCAAAGACTTTCCGGCACAAGCGCAAGGCGTGGAATTGCTGCAGCGCTCGCTCGAACGCGGGCGCCTGGCTCACGGCTACCTCTTCACCGGCGACCAACTCGATTCGTTGGAGGGACTGGCCCGCACACTGGCCAAAACGCTCAACTGCCTGCACCCGGTGAAGCGCGGGGGGGCAGCGGTGGACTGTTGCGACCGTTGCCTGAACTGCGGCAAAATCGAGGGCGGCAACCACGCCGACGTTTTCTGGGTGCGGCCCGAGTCCAAGTCGCGGCTGATCAAGATCGGCCAGATCGTTCAGCGCCCGGACAGCCCGCCGCGCGTGATGCTGGACGCGGTGAATCTCAAGCCTACCGAGAGCCAGTACAAGCTCGGCATCATTGTCGCGGCGGACCGGATGAACGAGGCGGCGGCCAATGCCTTTCTCAAGACGCTGGAGGAGCCACCGGCCCGGTCGGTGCTCATGCTCCTGACGACCGAGCCGCAACGCCTGCTCGAAACCATTCTTTCCCGCTGCCTGCGGCTGAACTTCGCGGGTGAAGGACCGCGGCGATGGACACCGGCCCAAATGCAGTGGCTGTCCGCGTTCAGCGAGATGGCGGCGGCGACCCAGCGGAGCCTGATGGGCCGCTACCGGCTCATGGACGTGCTGTTGCGGAAGCTGAATGAAGTCAAGGCAGGCATCGAGGAGAGCCTGCGGGCGCGTTCGCCTTTGGGAAAGTATGAAGACGCCGAGGAGGAATTGCGCGAAAGGTGGGAGGAGGAGCTGAAAGCTGCCCTGGAAGCGGAATATCGCCGGCAGCGGGCAGATTTCCTGCAGGCCCTGGAATGGTGGCTGCGCGATGTCTGGCTTCAGACGCTTGGGGAAGCCTACAGTCCACAGTCCACAGTCCGCAGTCCACAGTCCTCTGGCCCCGTCACTCGCCACTCGTCACCTGTCACTCCCCAAGGTCTGCTTGTCTTCCCGCAATTGGCAGGGACCCGGCTCGTGGCGCAGCGGCTCTCGCCGAAGGCGGCCCTGGAGAATTTGCGCGTCCTCGAACAACTCCAGCGCTGGCTGCACACCAACGTCCAGGAGGCGCTCGCTCTGGAGGTCGGGTTGCTGAAGTTGCAGTTGTAGGCCTGAGCCCAATGGGCGCATCCACCAATGACCGCGGCATCGGAGCGCAGCCTGCCGGCTGCAGAGCCAGGGGAACCCAGGCCAATCCGTGGCTGCCATCTGTTTTTGCCGCGCTGTTCGGCGCGTTTCTCGGGCTGACGCTCCTTAAGTTCGGCAATCCGCCCATCATGGAAAGATGGGTCACCACCCCAACCCAGTTCTATGAGTTTGTCTTCGGCTATCCGTGGCCGATCACCTGGGCGTACTGGATGCTGGGTCTGGTGGGAGTGGCCGGAGTAGTCGTAGCGGGGCGGGCACCAGCCACGCCCCGGTGGCTGATCGCGCTGCCGCTGGTCTGGCTGCTGTGGGAATTCGTCGCCGGCACGCAGTCCGTCAATGCCGAGCTTACCGCTCATACCTTGAAGCACTTCGGCGCGTGCGTTCTGTGCTTCTATCTTGGTTTGTTCTCGCTCAGCCGGCTCCGGAATCCTTGGCCGTTCTGGGCGGGGCTGCTCTGCGGTCTTGCGCTGGTGCTAATGGCCGGCTGGGAGCAACACTTCGGCGGCCTGCAGGAAACACGCCGGTACTTCTACACCTACCTCTATGCCCAGACGCAGGGAGTTCCCCCGGAGTACCTGAAGAGAATTTCCAGCGATCGCATTTTCGCGACGCTCTTCTACCCCAATTCGCTGGCCGGCGTCCTGATATTGCTGCTGCCGGCGTCGCTGGCGGTGATTTGGGAAGCGCGGCGCCGACTGACCGCCCCGGCGCGGTGTTTCCTCATGGTCTTACTGGGCGCCGCCGGGCTGGCCTGCTTGTATTGGTCCGGCTCGAAGGGAGGCTGGCTGTTGATGCTGGTCCTGGGCCTGATCGTCCTGCTACGGCTGCCTTTCGGAAGACGGCTCAAGGTCATCCTGGTTGCAGCAGTCTTGCTGGCTGGGCTGAGCGGCTTCTTTTGGAAGTACTCGGGCTTTTTCCGAAAGGGCGCCACCAGCGTCAGCGCGCGGTTTGACTACTGGCAAGCGGCCTTCCAAACCGCCAAAGAGAATCCTGTGTTCGGCACGGGACCGGGCACGTTTGGCATTGCCTACGAGAAGATCAAACGGCCTGAGTCTGAGATGTCGCGTTTGGTGCATAACGATTACCTGGAGCAAGCCACGGACTCCGGAGTGGTGGGCTTTTCCGTCTATACCCTCTTCATCGTCGGAGCATTGCTTTGGAGCTTCAAGCGAAGTATCGGCCACTTGAGCAAACCTGAGACTGCCAACCCGTGGGAGGATTTGCCTGAAAACTGGCTGGGATTCGCCGTCTGGCTGGGGCTGTTGGGCTGGAGCCTTCACGGTTTGTTTGAATTCGGGCTCTATATCCCGGCATCCGCCTGGCCGGCCTTTGCGTTCCTGGGCTGGCTCCTGGGACGGTCGCATTTGGGATGGACACGTTCCAATCGCCCCCGTAAGGTCCCGTCGCAATGAAGATCCTGTTCCTAAACGGCCCGAACCTTAACCTGCTTGGCCAGCGCGAACCGGAGGTCTATGGGCGGCTGACGTTGGCGGATATCGAGGCCAAAGTCCGTGTGCGGGCCGAGAAGCTGAACGCTGGCGTCGAGTTCCGCCAGTCCAACCTGGAGGGCGAACTGGTCGCATGGATTCAGCAGGCCAAGGGGAAGTATGACGTTATCGTCCTGAACGCCGCCGCCTATACGCATACCAGTGTTGCCTTGCGGGACGCCATTTCGGCGGTAGGAGTCCCAACCATCGAGATCCATCTTTCCAACATCCATGCCCGGGAGGAATTCCGGCACAAGTCGTTAATTGCGCCGGTCTGCTGCGGTCAGATCGTGGGTTTTGGCGCAGATTCCTATACGCTGGCAGTTGAGGCTGCTGTTAACGTTAACGCCGGCAAAAGATGGGTAGAATAAGCCAATTCTGACGTTTTTTTTGCCACGTCTAGCTGGGTGGGTAGATGGCATTTTTGCCTGTTGACGGCCTCCATGGTATCCGGTAATCTCGCCGGACATGGAAGTGACCGGGCCAGGCGGGGCGGGAAGAAGGGTGCTTGCGATCTAGCTGGCCGATGGGAATTGGCAGGAACCGTAACGGATATCGCTTTAACGACAACAGGCTGTGGATATAAAAGACATCAAAGCCATCATTGACCTGATGAAGAAGAACTCCGTTACGGAGTTCGAGCTTGAGAAGCAGGATTTCAAGATCAGGCTTAAACGGGGGTCAAACGGCGGAGCTGCGGTTGCCCCTTATGAAGACCCCGCTCCCGTGGTTTACGCTCCGGTCCCAACGACCATTCCGGCTCCCGTCCTCGCCACCCCCACTCCAGCACCCGCCAGTTCGGAACTCGAAATCAAATCCCCGATGATTGGCACCTTCTACCGAGCCCCCTCCCCGGAAGCCGCTCCTTACGTTGAAGTCGGCACCGAAGTAAACCCCGAGACCGTGGTTTGCATCATCGAGGCAATGAAGGTGATGAATGAAATCAAAGCGGAGGCCAAGGGGGTGATAACCCAGGTGCTGATCGAGAATGCCAAGCCGGTGGAATTTGGACAACCCTTGTTCAAGCTCCGCCCGAGCTAGCCTGGCCATGCCACAAATCATGGTTACGGCCGTTCCATTCGGTGGTTCGACGCCGCAATACTCCAAGGCGCTGGGCTCCTTAGCTCTTTGACGCTCCAAGACTTTCAGCATGTTTGAGAAGATTCTGGTCGCCAACCGCGGGGAAATTGCCGTTCGCGTTATCCGCGCCTGCAAGGAGTTGAACATCCGCACCGTCGCTATCTACTCGGAGTCGGATGCGAATTCGATGCACGTCCAGTTGGCGGATGAAGCCATCTGCATCGGCAAAGCCGCCGCCAGCGAAAGCTATCTCCGCATTGACCGGATCGTCAGCGCAGCCGAGATCACCGATGTGGATGCCATCCATCCCGGCTACGGGTTCCTGGCTGAGAATGCCCACTTCGCCGACGTCTGCGAGAGCTGCAACATCCGGTTCATAGGCCCCAATTCCCGGGCGATGAATGCGCTCGAAGACAAGGCCGTGAGCCGTGCCCTGGCCAAGAAGGCGGGCGTGCCGACCCCGCCCGGCTCCGACGGAGTAGTGGACAATGAGCAGGACGCTTTGACGGTCGCCAAACGAATCGGCTACCCGGTCATGATCAAAGCCATCGCTGGGGGCGGCGGACGCGGGATGCGCGTGGCCCACAACGACATTTCACTCGTGAAGGGCTACCACACGGCGCGGGGAGAGGCCGAGAAGGCTTTCGGGAACTCCGGGGTTTATGTCGAGAAGTTCATCGAGAACCCGCACCACATCGAGTTCCAGATCCTTGGCGACAACAAGGGGCACATCATCCATTTGGGCGAACGCGATTGTTCAATTCAGCGTCGCAACCAGAAGGTAGTCGAGGAATGCCCCTCGCCTCTGCTCGACAATCCCAAGTACAAGAAACTCCGCGACAAGATGGGCAAAGCCGCCATCGAGATCGCCAAGGCGGCCAATTATACGAACGCAGGAACGGTCGAGTTCATCGTTGATTCCCTGGGCCGTTTCTACTTCCTCGAAGTGAACAAACGCATCCAGGTCGAGCACCCGGTCACTGAAGAAGTAACGGGCATTGACCTGGTGCGCTATCAGATCATGCTCGCAATGGGTGAACCCCTGCGGCATTCCCAAAGCGATATTCAGTTCAAAGGCCACGCCATCGAGTGCCGCATTAACGCCGAAGACCCCTTTGACGACTTCCGGCCAAGCCCGGGCCGGATCGAAATGCACTACCAGCCGGGCGGGCGGGGTGTCCGCGTGGACAGCCATGCCTACGCCGGCTATACCATCCCGCCGGCATACGATTCCATGATCAGCAAGCTGGTCACCTACGGACGCGACCGGCGCGAGGCGATGGACAAGATGAGCCGCGCCCTCAGCGAGTACATGATCACCGGCATCAAAACCACCATCTCCTTCCAGCAGGCCATCCTGCAGGATCCCAATTTCCGCCGGGGGACCTATTCAACCGCCTTTATCGAGCAACTCCTGAGCGGCGCCCGCCGCGAATTGATCCAGGAGAAAGCGTGAGCTGAGCCAGCGCCGCGTTAGCGGATCTCGCATTCTGCCGGACAGCGGCAATTGCAGCCCGCCCTGCCGTTCTTCCGAGCACGGAGGCGGACAAGAATGTCCACCCTCCACTCACGAATAGTGGGTGAGGAGACCGGTGCTCAACCGAAGTTCGGCACCACGGTGTCGTACGTTAGCGACGGGATGAGGCGCCCGTCACCGCCCTTAATCGTGCGGGTCTTTTCGTCGAAGAACAGAGTCAGCCCAAGTCGCTCGGACATTTCCGCCAGGCATAGAACCGTCTGCCCGCGAATCGCCAGCTCCACATTCGGCACGGGCATCTTGCCGGTGCGAATGCAGTCAAAGAAGTGCTTCTCCAGCCCGGGGATGCCTTCGGTCGCTTGCGGATGGGAGAATTCCTCCGCATCCAGTTCGTCGGTAAAGATGGCCTCCGGCTTGAGTTCGACCCGGTTCTGGCTGGAAGAGAAGTGGAGCGTCGCCTTGCGCCCGCGCAGCACCTCAGGCAGGCCCTGTTCGTTGACGGTCGTGCCGACCGCGACGAGCGTCAACCCGCTCGGAAACTCGGCCAGCAGATGGGTGGTGTCCGTGATGTCACGATCGGTCGAGACTTTGCGCGTACCCGTGGCCACGACCCGCCGCGGGAACTCCGGTTCACCTGTGGCTAACATCAGCGGATAAAAACGGTGCGGAAGCAGGTTGCCGATAATGCCCGAGTTGTAGGCGTAGTACTTGTGCCAAGAGAAGTAGTGATCGGGATTGAATGGGATCTTGGGGGCCCGGCCCAGCCAGCGATTCCAATCGAGATTCTTTTCATTGACATCCGGATCAACCGGGAAAGTCCACTCGCTGTTCTTCTTATTGTTCCGGCAATAGGACCCCTGCCCCCAAACCAGCGGACCCAGTTTGCCGGCCTTGATCCATTCAGCCGCCTGGTGCCATTTCCGGTCCATACAGCCCTGGGAGCCGATCACATACGTCTTGCCACTCTTCTTTACGGCATCATAAACCTGGAACGCCTCGCTCAGATACCGGGTCATCGGCTTCTCACAGAAGACGTGCTTGCCCGCTTCCAGGGCATCAACCGTGGCCTGCCCATGCCAGTTGTCAACCGTGGAGATCACGACCGCGTCAACGTCCTTTCGTTCGAGCAGCTTGCGATGGTCGCGGAAGGCATCCGCCTCCGGCACGCCCGTCGCCACCCTCGCGGCGTCCAGATGCCGCTGGTAGAGATCGCACACCGCCACCTGGGCGATGTTATTATCCGTCGCGAACTTCTTCTGCGAGTTGACGTGGAGCATCCCCTGTTTGCCGGTACCGATATAGGCGACATTGATGCGATCGTTGGCGCCGATGACCCGCGCCGGTGCCGGGGCCTGGTTTTGGCCATACACCGGCGTCTTAAGTAGGCTGGTGGCACCCACCACCGCTGCGGCGGTTGCTGTTTTCTTCAGAAAGGCGCGGCGCGTTTCACCGGCGCTGCGGCCAGGACTAGAGGTCGAATTCATAAATGTGTTCTGCGTGCCAGATCGAAACTGTGCTCGAACTTATCAGTAAGTCGGACGAAGAATCAACGGTCACATTCACTTTTCGCTATTTTGGGGTTGCAATGCACCGCCGCAACCGGCATTGTGCGTTATTCGGGTTCGGGGCGTAGCGTAGCCTGGCTAGCGCGCTTGTTTCGGGTACAAGAGGTCGTGAGTTCGAATCTCACCGCCCCGACCACTCTTCCTTCGCCGTAACCATGCAATTGGCTTTGGGGACCGCGCCCGCCCCGGACGCTGCCACCCAGCGCCCGCGCCGGGTGGCCGTGGCGCGTGCACAGTCACTGAATGGTGGATCGCTTCGACCACTCCCGAAGGTGGTTGGCGAGGGCGCCACCCACTGCGCCCGGGGCGGGCTCGCTCCCCTGCCGCTAAATCCGTACGGATAGGCCGAAGGGCTGGCTGGTGCGGAACACGGACAGGGCGGTCAATTAGGATTGTGAAAAGGCGCTCGGGCGCGGGCGAAAAGCTGGCGACCAGAAGGGAAACGCTCCGGTGCTAAAATGGAAGAAGAACCCGCTCCGGCATTTCTTTACCAGCTACCGGCTGGCGGACATCCAGGCCGCCGCTCAGGTGGCGCTGGAGGCCGGGAACAGCCCGCAGATCATCTTCCAGCATTACCGGGAGCTGGTGCGACCGAAGGACGCCAAGAGTTGGTTCTCGATTACGCCCGGCGAGGACGGGAAGATCATCTATTTCGAGGTGCCGAAGGACGGCGAGCAGGCCTCCCAGGCCCCGGCGCAGGCCGTGGCTGCGGCGGCGCGGTGATTGTCGGCGGGTGGCCGGCGAGGTCCGGCGGCAGAAACCTCGGAGGCGCCATGCGCGGTGGGCCTGCCCGGCCCGAGGGCTACAGGCGTGACAGCATTTGTAGCGGGGACGCGGGATAGGGACGCGAGAACCTGCGACCTGGGCGGGCAGGCGAGTGGGTTCCACTCTAAAGGCAACTGGATACCTCCAGTTGCTTTCTTTGTTGGCAGCAAGTGTCGGCGCGCGGCCGGTCGCGGACGGGGCGCGTGGGCGTCGGCGTGTTGCCTCACGGGAAAATGTTACCGGGTGATTGGTGAATTTGAGAGGAATTGGGGAATTGGGGATGGGTTGGGGCTGGACTTGACGACCCGCGTCTGGGAGAATTTGGAACGTGACGACCGAAACCGGTGGGTGCCTCTCCCCGGTCCGCACAGGATCAATGGGCGGCCGGGGCGTTGGAACGGAAGTGCTCACGGGTAGGTTAGTTTTAAGCAAGTCTATGAACTCGTCAGTCTGCGATGTTTGCGGGAATGCCTTGTCTGCTCCTGCTGGCTACCTCCTTACGACCATGCAAGTCGTGAGCACGCCGAACTACTGGCGTCATTACTATGCCCATCACCGAGAGGAGTTTTCAGGTATGGGCGTTTCTTCTTACGAGGACTTCTGCTCGAATCTGACCCTGAGATCCAGTTGTGGGCAAGCCTTGGCTGGGCAGAGCACTGCCTGGCTCCTCTGCGACAAATGCATCAAGTTGTTCGAGCTGGACCACGGACGAGTGCGTGGCTATGCGGAGCAGTTCTGGCGGTCTGGCGGGTCGTTCCAGCCGCCCGGGGCCGGGCCGGCTCCCGTTTCGGCAATCAACATGGGTGACGCCAAGGTGATGGTTTCGAACGTTGGTTCCAACGGAACCCACGGGCTGAGCGAGGGCAGATTGCCAGCCAAGGAAACCCCACGCCCAAATTTCTTCAGTCGCCTGGTGGGGTTGCTGAACCCGAAAGCGGAAGCCAGGACGAACCGTCGCCAAGTTGAGGAGAGTGGCGTTTTTTATTGCCAGACATGTGGCAAGCCTGGAGTAGCCCTGCCAGTGCGGCAGAACATGGCATTTTGCTCGAGCCACTGCCGGAAGATGTGGAACTTAGCCAGTGCGACGTGCGCCACCAAGCAATTTGGTGTTCAGCTTAGTGATGCTGAAATTCTTCAAGCCTGCGGTGTCCACCCGAGTTCGATACCGAAACAGGAGTACTGCAAGTGGTGTGGGCTCCCGACGATGGGCTGGAACGCCGGGTTTTGTAGGAAGTGTGGTGGAGAGCAAAACAGGGTGTTGGTATGAACATGGTGCGCGTGCCACTCAGCCATGGGTTCCCTGGCGTAGTTGCGATGGACGCAGCGCAGGGGGAATGCCATTTGGTAGTTTTTAGCATTGGAGGAGCGTATAAATGAAACCAGTGAGGATTGCGCCTGTAAACATCGACTTGTCGCACATCGAGTTCGGATCGGCGGAGCAGCAGGCTAATGTCGCGCGGGAGCGCGAGCGGCCGGTAGAGCGGCTTCGGGAGATTATTCCGAAGCTTGCGAACGCGAAATGCGGCAAATGTGGCCGGGTGTTGGCGGCCAACAGTTCGCCGGAGCGGCTGCTGGATACGGAGCGTTGGTATTTCTGCGAGGCTGGAAAGCATCTGCTCTGCAACACCTGCATCCTGCCGCCAACGGATTATCTAACCGACAGCAGGTGTCCACTCTGCAGGGGTGATTTTGTGAGCGTGGTCCTGCTTCATCAGGAGAGCACGGCGCTCTATTCGTGGCTTTCTGCCAGAGCCAAGAGGCGATGGTGGGGATTTTGGCGGGGTCGATTGGGTTCATTTTTCCTTTAAGGAGCAGTCATTGAGGTAGCAGGGCGCTATGAGGCTCGACCTACAAAAAATATATTTTGCGCGGATCTCGAGAGAGGCACCATCTAACGTTGAGTGCCTCGTCGCACTTAGGGATGTGCTGCGTTCACCTCCGCCGCTTGCCTCTCAGGAGAAGAAGGACATCTTTCAGGCACTTAGCCAGGCATTTAGCGCCGATGGGGCGAGCTTCCTGCCGCCGTGTGCTATAGCTTCCTCGAGCGAATATGGGCGGTCGGATTTTGAGGTTGGCCAGAACTTGATAGGCACCCACCGCGATAGTGATGTTTGGTGGTTTTCTGCGACGATGGCGGGACAGCAATGGATTTTCGGCTTCGTGTATGACTACGAACCCTGAAAGAGGCTAACGGTGACGGTGAAGACTTCAGAAGGTCCATTCGTAATGTTTGTCATAGTCACATCGAGGGCATCGCCCAGTTTCAACGGTAATTGGGCTTCGTGTGTAGTTTCTGCCAGCGTGGTGTACGGGTGGTCCCCATCCAGGCCGCGCGCCGATTGATTTTAGAGGGACCTTGCACTTTGGGCAGCAACCAAAGATCTCGCGATCGCGGTATGCCTTGAGCTTCCGTTTTCGATACCACCGGAACACTAACCATGTCGCCGCACCTATTAGGGCAACGGCACTCGCTGCCGCAACGTTGTGCATAAGTAATCTTCTTTTTACTCTTTCGCCTCCTCTGTGTTTCTTTGGCGGCTTGGGCTTACAGGAATGTACTTCTTGCGCCCCGCCCATCCGGCGCGGTGCGCGCGCGAGCGGCGTCGCGGAGTAAAAGCGGGACCGCAGCGCACAAGCATCCTGTTAGCTGCGCTCCACCGCATACCAGAAATCACCGTTGCGACTCTTGATGATGTCTATGAGCTGTGCGGATGTGACGTGGCGCACAATCGGGCATGTGCGAATCTTAAACGAATCGCCGTTTGGCAAGTATGTCACGTCGAACGACATTGTCCACGCGTCTCTGGTGGGATCGACGAGACCTCTTACGGCGAGCCACAACGAATCGAGAGTTCCTGCACGGCGGAATCCGTACGCGGCTCGCATGACGTTTTTTTCGGCATCCAGCATTCCTTCATTCAGATCGTCTTTACACGCGTCAAGCGACTCGCATAATTGTCTCAGGCCCTGTTCTGAACACTTCTGCCGGGAGGGCGGCTTCGGAGCCTTTTACGTCTCTGTGTCCGCGGGGCGATCCTGCGCCTTACCCACTGGCCCGACGGCGGCATTTACCTTTGCCGGATTTTCAAACTCTCTTTCGCATTTTCGGCAAGGCAGTGTTGCGAACGTCTGCAGTAGAGCCTTTGGATATAGGTTGCGCGCGCCGCATAGGGTGCAGGGAACAAATTGAAGTTTCCGTGCGGCCGAATCGGGATTTGTTAGGAGAAATGAGGCGCGAAAGCGTTCAAGGCATGGTTTTATTGCCGCCTTACTTTCGGGTGAGCACTTTTGCCATAGCGCACGGATCTTGACCTGGTGCTCCGTGGTAAATACCGTGCTCAATGCAATGCGTGCGAAGTCTTCGATGCCGGTAAGGGATGCGAGCATCTTGAGGTATAGAATAGTGCTGTCAGGCGGGATCTCCGAGGCCATGTCCGCAGCGACGAAGGATTGAATGGACCAGCGAAGTGCGGATAAAAGGTCTCCTTCCTTAACTGCGAGGTCCATTAGTACCGGATATATCTTGCGGCGCGTGGTGCATTTCTTAAGAGCCTCTTGAAGTGCGTTCTTTGCTTCCGGGAAGCGGCCGCACTCTGCAAGAAGTTGGGCGTAGCGCGTATATGGGAATGGGACATCTGGAAATTCCTTTATTAAGCCCTCAGCGATCTGAGTCCCCAGTTCCTTTTCCGCGGCTGTGCCAAGACGCAGATGGTCAACCTTTAGTATGACGTCTCGATGTTGATCCCACCAACGCGCGTTGGCCTTGTCGTCCAGTGACTCTTCAAACTGGAGAGTAAAAGGATCGCTCAAACATCCTGCGGGCGGCTGGGCGTTTGCCTTTACGGGTGCCTCGGACGGTGGGCTATCGGGCTTGACCGCGGGAGTGGTTGCAGCCTGTTGGCCGCATTTCGGGCATGTTTCGTCACTTAGAGGCCCCTTGGCGCCGCACCATGGGCAAAACTTAAAATCGGGGCCTTGATCTGATGTGGGGAGGCTGTATCCCGTTCTTAGTGCTTCCTGCATTCTCTTCGCATATTGTTGCCTCATTTCCTGCAGTTCCTTCTCCGCACACACATGGCACTTGGCCTGGCCGGCCTTTGCGCGGCGCTCGCCACAACGGGCGCAGTAGAAGATGTGGTCCGCTTCGACCTGTGCACGCCTGGCGTTCCAGTCGATTTCTGGCGATGGGTTTTGGCGCTTTCCAAAAAGTCTTCTCCAGAGGCTCATGTTGACGTTCCTTTTCGTTGTATGGGTGCGTTGTTGGCGGCACGGAAACTAATCTTCAACGGTTTGTTTCTTTACATGCATTATGTTCTCCAACCAGTGGGGCTTATAGCAAAACGGGGCAAGCGCCGCAACAGGGGATTTTGCAATGGCGGTGTGCAAGATTGTGCGGGTGGAATGGGGCGGCAAATTTGGCTCGGGGTGGTCTGGTCGGGGGTGGCGGCGGGGGCGAGGGGCCAGTAATCGGCAATCAGACGGGGGGTTGAAAGCCAAAATGGGGGGCGAAATGGCGAAATGCCGGATTGCATCGCTTGCCGATTGCGGGTAGCATAATTTGTCATGAGCAGAGAGACCTTGATTGCCAAATATGAGACCTTGCCCGTGGTGGCGCAAAAGCAGGTGGAGACGTTCATCGAGTTTTTGTCGCAGAGGACTCCGGCCAAGCCGGTGCGCGCCGCTAAGCGGCGGTTCAAATTCGATTGGGCGGGCGGGTTGGCGGATTTGAAACGCCAGTTTACCGGCGTTGAGTTGCAGCACCATCTCAACGAGTTGCGATGAACTATCTGGTGGACACCAACATCTTCCTGGAAATCCTGCTCGGGCAGGCTGGACGGAAGAAGTGCGAGGCATTTTTGCTGGGCGAGAAAGGCGCGGCGTGGATTTCCGACTTCACTCTCCATTCCATTGGCGTGCTGCTGTTCCGCCAGAAGCGGCCGGAGGTGTTTGATCGGTTTGCAGCGGACACTTTGCCGCAGTTTACAATTCTTTCCTTGAGCGACACCGGTTATGGCCAGCTTGCCGGGGCGAACACGCGGCACAACCTCGACTTCGATGACGCCTACCAATTCTCGGTAGCGCGGGAAAACAAGTTGGCCATCGCCACGCAGGACAAGGACTTTCAACGCGTTCGGAACGTGGTAAGTGTTCGGCTCCTATGAAAGGGGCGCCGTCCCCGGCAGTTTAACTTGTCGCATTGATTGCGATGGGGTGATCCGAAACGGTTGCCCCGATTTTTTGTACTGGGGCGGCGGTTTCGGCGAGCGGGGGCTACCGCGCGGTGGCGGGTGGCCTCAGTCCTTCCACACCACCCCATCGGGCGGCACGTAGGTAAAGCAGCCGGCCTTGCCGTAAGCGCCAGCCCGGCCCTTGCCGCCCATTGAGGGGAGCCATAGGCACTGCTCCAGGTGCGCCGCGAAAGCCTGCACAACCTTGTTGGGTTTGCCCTTTGTGCGCTCCAAGTTCTTCCTTGTGCGACACAATCTGTCTCTCAAATCTCGCCAATAATACAATCGAGAACTTCACCGGGGAGGGTGTGGGGACCCTGTTTGCCAGCGGTTTGAATGCGCCCTGTGGCCTGGCGTTAGCTAGCGCGGGAAACCTCTATGTCGTCAATTCGGGGAACAACACCGTCCTCAAGTATAAACCCGATTAAACGTGAAAAGGCCAGCGCCCACGCCCATCTTGCGCTGATCGCGTTTCAATGCCATTGGTAAGGGGAGTCCACGCTGGAAACGAACCGGGACTTCTAACGGCAATCACGACACAAAAGAACCTTGATTATGATGACTCGCAGACAAGCCTTAAAGACGACCGCCCTGGCCTCGGCCGCATGCGCCACGGCTGCAATCCTGCCCGGCGCAGGCGCCCAGCCCGCAACCGCCCTGGGCGCGGCGACCGGCCCGTTCACCCTGCCCGCCCTCCCTTATGCCTTCGATGCGCTTGAACCGCATATTGACGCGCTCACAATGCAGATTCATCACGACAAACACCACGCCGCTTACGTGGCGAACCTGAACAAAGCCGTGGGGGAATCCCCCATTCTAGCGAAGCAACCGGTCGAGGCGCTGCTGAAGGACATGGACGCGCTGCCCGAGAAAATCCGCACCGCAGTGCGCAACAACGGCGGCGGACATTACAACCACACCCTGTTCTGGCAGATGATGAGGAAGGCCGGCGGCGGCCAACCTTCGGGGGAGCTTCTCAAGGTGATTGAAAAGCGGTTTGGCAGCTTTGCCCAATTCAAAGATGAGCTCACGAAGAGCGCTCTGGGCCAATTCGGCAGCGGCTGGGCCTGGCTCGTGCTCGATGCCGGCAAGCAGGTCGGTATCGAATCCACTGCGAACCAGGACTCACCCATCAGCCACGCCAGGCAGCCGTTGCTCGGGATTGATGTGTGGGAGCACGCTTACTACCTCAAGTATCAGAACCGCCGGCCGGAATACGTGGCCGCCTTCTTCAACGTCATCAACTGGGACTGGGTAAGCGAGCGTTACCAAAGCCTCTTGCGCTGAGGCGAGCCTTGAGGCGGCCCAAGTGAGTGCGAACCCCTGCCGCACTCACCTCCGAGCTCATCGGGCGCTAACCTTTACGGTGGGGGCGCCGTCGGGGAAATAGCTGGTGAAGAACTGCTGGATCGGCCCCGGAAACATCGCCATGCGTACGGTGCCCCAGGTCTGCTGATCGCCGGTGGCGTAGAAGATGTAGGTGTTGCCTTCGTATTCGAACAGGTCCACATCCGAGTTGTTGACGCCCTCGCCCGGGCCTGCTTCCAGGATAGGATTGAATGGACTCAGCTCCCATGCCGCGAGGTCCCTGGAGCGGGCCAGGAAGGAAATCCAGCCCTTGTGGCCCGCCACCGCTGCATGCAGGTAGATCACATAATAATAAGGCGCCACGTAGCGGATCACCGGGCAGGCGCTGTATTCGCCGCCGAGGCCGGTGAACACCAGTCCATCGAGCTTCTTCCACGACGCGAGGTCAGCCGAGCGGGCGAACTTGAAACAGAACTGCACCGGTTTGTCCGATTCATACGCCATGAGGTAGCCTTGGTCATCCCGGCAAACCGACGCGTTGAAGAGGTGCTCGCCCGGCGCCTGCGGAATGGCCAACTCCCGTTTCCAGGTCTTCAGGTCCGTCGTCGAGAAGCAGTAGAGGCTCTGAAACCAGTCGCGGTCGGTGCCTTCGCTGGCGAAGACGCTCAACTCCGGGCCTTTGACAAACGCGTTGGCAAACGAGTGACCTTCGCCGAAGCGGGCCACTTCGCGTCCGGTTGCGAGGTCCTGGATGTAGAGATACATGCTGCGCTTGTAGGCATCGGTCTTGTTCTTGGTGTCGTCCCGGTGGTTGAGGACGAGCAGCGGGCGGGAGTTGAAGACGATAGGTGTGTTCTCCATGGCTTGGGCACCGATGGTCATGGGGATCTTGACCAGTCGGGGCCTGGCGGCGGCCGACGTAGTGCCGGTCGGCGATTGAAACCGCGGGGGCAGGAGTTCGTTGAACACCTCGACCGGCCAGAAACGGAGACGCTCGAAGCCTTCGGGCACGGGCTGGCGATACTGGACATACGCACGGTTGGTGCCTTTGGTGGTGTAGGAGAACAGGTCATCGTTCTTCGCCCCGAGCACTTTGTAGCCCATCACGGTGCAATCCTCGAAGTCCACATGCAGGAACTTGCCCGCCAGGTCGCTATAGACCGCGCCCGTGGCGGGAGTGCCGTGGGGCTGCGAGAAGTTGAGCACGATGAGGCGGCTGTTCTTGAACGAGACGCGAGTGTAGCCCTCGAACTTGGGATAGCCGACTTGCAGGGCGTTATCGGGCGCGACGAGCGTGCAGTCTTCGAACACGGCATCCGGACTGGCTGGCATGCTCTTGTTGTGCGCTCGGACATAGACGGCGCCGGCGTCGCCCCAAACATCGAGGCACATGAAGTACGAACGCCGGAACAGAACCGGCTCACCGGCGCGACCGACGTGGGCCATGACGCATGCGCCCGCAAAGCGGCCCAGGCCGACGCAATCCTCCACCACCGCCGAGAACTCCGCCCCGGCCTTGCACGTCAGGTCCCAGCCCACGCCTCCTTCCGAACCTGTGCAGTAGAGGTGACGAAAGGTCCAGCGGTCCCAGCCGGCGGCCGAGTACGACGGATCGCACCGCCACGGCCCCCACCAATCCACGCTCTTCAGGCCGGTCTCCTTGTCCGGGTTGCCATCAGGCAGCAGCATGAAAGTGGGGTTGCCTGTGCCCGCTTTGGGATTGGTGCGCACCACGACGCGCGGAGCGCCGGAGTCAATCACCACCCAACCGTTCGTGCCGGAGCCAAGGCTGCCGTCCCAGTCGCCTTCGATCGTGTTGTAGGCGCCGGCTGCGCCTTTATGTTTCGAGTCGAGGTTGGCCTCGGCGTAGGTATCGGGCCGTATGATGACACGGTGGCCGCCGCGGTCGTCGGGGATGGCATCGAGCGCGGCCTGAATGGTTCGGTAGGCTGTCCGCCAGGTGCGGCCGTCGGAGTTGTTCCCCAGCTTGGACACGTAGATCGTCAGCCCGTGATGGGGGGCGGCGTCCTGTGTTTCCGAGGCCGAAACAGGCAGCCACATCGTGATGGCTGTAAGGAAAAGCGTTAACGAAGCTCTCATGGTTCCTCGCGAACTTCGGTGGAATGCAGTGTGGAGGCGAAGGGCCCCCGGCGGTACCACGGTGATATGACGGTGTGTACCCGATGTGGGTGTGAAAACCCCCTGTGTTTGCAGCCCTCCCGTAGTAGTCGGACGCATGATTCGCTGTGGTTGTGGCACTTGTCGAGCAGCGAGGGTCACCGTTGGGCGGCCGGCTTCGGGACAAGGTCCTTGTAGCCGGCCAATTTCGCTTCGAAGTCCACCCCGCCCTCCTGGAGGTATTGGACCTTCTCGCGCCGCGCGATGCGCTCAAACTCGGCCACGACCTGCCCATAGCTGTCTCCCACAAATCCCGGCCCGCGCACGCATTTCACGTAGAGGATAGGAAGCTCCGCGCGCTCGACACGCCGCATCAGATCATCGTCACCGCGGGCCAGGAATTTCGCTCGGATAAAGACCACTGTCGCCCGCGCCACAAACTCCTTGGTGAAGAAGGGTGCGTCCATCGGGTAGCGGATGCCGCCCGGGGGCGAAGCCAGTTCCTTGGCATGCTCGGTCTTCATCTGCGCCAGCAGCGCCTCATATTCTTCCAGCGCGGGGGCAGCCTTGCCGTAGTGGCCTTGGATGAAATCGTGTGCCAACGCCTTCTCATCCCAGGCCGGATTCCAGAGCAGCTTGGCCGTGACCCAGCACTTGAGCTGATCCCGCTCAGCCGGTCCCTGGTAGCCGCCCTGGAGCATCACGCCTTCGGCGTTGTTCTTAATCCAGAACCGGATATTGGCCACCATCACGTCCAGGTTCGGCATGGGTGCCAGGTAATGGCTGAAGTTGACGTTGTAGTCCCAGATGTAGATGCGGTTGTGGACGTCGCCCCAGGCGCTGGCGAGTTTCGCCACGTCGCACTGCTCGGCAGGGGTGAACGGCCGCGACCACGCGCCCACGGCGTCGTTGCAGAGACGAATGGCGACATTCTTGCCCGGCCGCACGGTCTTCGGCACCTGGATCGTCTCTAGGTAGGCCAGCGTGTCTATGACGACGTCCGGGTGTTCCGGCTCGATGGCGGCGGCGACCTGGTTCACGAGGAACAACTGGTTAGCCATGTCGGAACCTTCGGCGTCGCGCAGCTTTTTGCAGCGCTCGCAGAGGCAACTCAGTTGGACATCATTCTTGGAGACGCTGAGGATCTCGGTGTGGGGCTTGTCGGCAAGCATCTTGCGGACGTAATCAATGGCAATCTTCACTACCTCGGGATGGGTCGCGCAGAGCTGGGCAGGAGTGCGGTTGCCGTCGGCCTGCTGCGCGAAGTAGTCCGGGTGTTCCTTGAAATACTTGTCCGGAGGCAGGATCTGTCCGTGGGTGTGGACAAACATGCCGCCATAGTCCACGTGGCCGCCCAAGTCCTCGGGGACGGCGGCGTCGGGGGCGTTGGAGCGGTTGCGCAGTGACCAGACCGGGTCGAAGGCGCAGCGATAGAACGGGTCGCGGATCTTCAGTCGCGGCGTGTAGCTGCGGGCGACGGGAGCGATGACCAGCGTGTTGGTCCGGGGCAGGAGGATGGAGTCGTTCGCGTAGAAGCGGCAGCCGAGGTCCTCCTCCAGCAAGGCATAGACGGCGTTCATGACACCGCGGGTCTTGCCACCGAAGAGGATAATCTGGCCACTGCTGACCGCGATGGCATAACCCTCATCGCCCAGCGAGCCGTCGGTGCGGATAGCAAAGCGGCTGCCCCGCGCCTTGCCGGAGTTGATGGGGAGTGTTGCCCCCGTCATCTCCTTGATCCAAAACTGGAGCTGGGCGGCGGCGTTGGTTTCCCGTGGCGTGGGGCGATCCGGGAGCTGGATGCCGCCCTGGGGCTTGCCAGACTTGACCACTTTGATCTTCCCCGCGGGCTTTCCCGGCGGTTTGAGCGTGTTGACCCATTCAGCTTGTGCGCTGGCGCAAAGCAAATTGGCGATGATTAGGGCGTGATATGTAGCGCGTAGATTCATGGTCTCAGACACGCAGGTACTTGGCGACGGCCTGGGCTCGCGATTGAACGTGCAGCTTGTGATAGATATGTTCGATATGCGTGTGCACCGTGCTGTAGCTGATACCCATCTGTTCTGCAACTTCCTTGTAACTGTAGCCTTTCACCAAATAGTCGAGCACGTCGCGTTCGCGGGGGGAGAGCTGTTTGCCATCGTCTGCGCCAACGCCCGCCCGCTTGAATGATTGCACCACCTTGCGGGCAATGTTGCTGGTCATCGGCGCGCCGCCGGCATAAACGTCTTTCACCGCTGCCAGTAGTTCGGCGGCCCGAACCGGCTTGAGGAGGTAGCCAGCCGCACCGGCGGACAGTGACTCGAAGATGGTGTCCGTGTCCTCGTGCACGGTCAGCATAAGGATCTGCGCCTTCGGGACGAGCTCGGTCAGCCGCAGGACACACTGGACCCCATCCATGCCCGGCAGGTTGATATCCATGAGCACGACCTGCGGGGACAGAGCGGGTATTTCCGGCAGCGCCTCCTCCGCGCTGGCAAACGCGCCGACGCAACGGCATTCCGGCGCGCGCTGCAGGATACCCGAGAGGCTGGAGCGCAGCGGCCCGTCATCCTCTACTATTGCCACCGAAATAGGCATAGTTTCAATAGGTGCCATCAGGGTTGAGCCTAGCGCAATCCATATTACTCCAACCATCGGCAATTGTGCTGATAGGGCCAGCGTGGCAGGTGATCTCTCACACCACCTCCGACTCCAGCGGCGCGACAAGCCGCGTGCGGGTTCCCTGTCCGGGCTCACTGTGTTGCTCGAAGCGTCCGCTGATCTCGCCCATCCGCTGCCGCAGGTTGGTCAGCCCGTCTTCTCCGGACGCAGCTCCTCTGCCGGTAGAGAACCCTCGTCCGTTGTCTTCTATAACCAGAGAGAGCTCCCGCGGGCCGATTTGGAGACGCAACCAGACTTCGGTCGCCCCGGCATGTTTGACCACGTTGTTGAGCGCTTCCTTGAACGCCAGGTAAAGGTGGTGGCGCACGTTGGCGGGCAATACGATTGCCGGCAGATCCATCGGCACATCCAGCCGGCAGCTTATACCAGCCGCCCGCAGGAACCCTGGAGCGAAGGTACAGATATGCGCTGCGAAACGATCCAGGCTGTCGTTGCGCGGATTGACCGCCCAGACAATCTCGTCCAGCGCGCGTGTAACCGATCGTGCGGTGCGGAAGATCAGATCAATATGTCCGTGGGCCTGCTCCGGTTTATGGAGGTCGCTTTGCGCCAGCTCACTCAACATGGCGATTTGGCTCAGGTGTGCGCCCAGATCGTCGTGCAGGTCTTTGGCAATCCGGGCGCGCTCCTTCTGCACCGCCGCTTCCTGCTCCAGCCGGTGCAGGCGCAGACGAAGCCGGCGGAAGGAAATGTAGCGCACCGTGGCGACGAGGCTCGCCGCCAAAGCCCCGAGCAAGCCTAGCCGGAACCACCATGTCTGCCAGAAGAAGGGTTCAACCTCGAAGGCCATAATCGCCCCTTGGTCATTCCAGATTCCGGAGTGGTCGCAGGCGCTCACGTGGAACCGGTAGCGTCCGGCCGGAAGCAGCGAGTAGGAGGCCGAGCGCTCCTTGCCTGCTTCGAACCAATGGTCATCGAGACCCTCGAGACGGTAGCGGAAACGGACGTTCTCCGGCGCGCCAAGGCTCAGGCCGGTGTAGATGAACTCCAACCGCCTCTTCCCAGGTGGGAGCCTCAGGTTCTCCCTTTGCGCCAACCCACCCGCCTTGCCCACTTGTGCCGTGGAAGCACTCCCGGGCTGGACCCTCGCATGATAAACCGCGCCGTCCACGAGCACTTTCTCCAGCCAGACCGCGGGCGCGGACGAATTCTTCCTGGATTGGGTTGGGTTGACAACCACAATGCCCCGGCTGGTGGAAAAATGGAGCAAGCCGGCGCGGGTTTTGAGGCCGGCGCTAAAGCCCAGCATGCATTGCTCCGAGGGGAGGCCATCTGACTGGCTGAGAATGAGCGGATGCACGAAGGCGGTTTTCCCTTCCGCAAACTCGGCCAACTCCAGCTTGCTAACCCGCAGGATTCCTCGGTAGGAGCCTAGCCAAAGGAATCCGACGCCGTCCTCCAGAATCTGCACAATGGTATCATTGATCAGCCCGTTCCGGGTCGTAAGCGTGTTGATCCGGCCTCCCTCGCACCGCATCAATCCGCCTCCCTCAGTGCCGATCCAAAGCACACCACTCGGATCCTGGTGCAAGGCCAGGATGAAAAGGCCTCGCGGCCCATGCTGGCTTATTGCCGGTGAACATTCCCCGCTTTGAAGGCGCAAGAGTCCTTTGCCATAGGTGCCGATCAGCAGGGTTCCATCGGCCTGCTGCAACAGGGCCGTAATCGGTGCGGCCGGTTGCGCGTTAGTGAAGGACAGGAATTCTCTCGCGCGCAGCAGCCGGAGTTGGCCGTTCTGCGTTCCGACCCATATTCCACCCTGCCCGTCTTCGCATAAAGCGCGGATGCGGTCCTCTCGCAGCCACGACCTGTATTCCGAACTGTAGTCGGAAAGCAGCCTCCCGTCCTTCCATTGGAATAGCGCCGGGCCGGCTCCCCACCACACGCTGTCATCTCCGGCGGCTAACACCGCGCTGACATAGGGAAACCCCCGGACGGGCGGCCCGCGCAGGAAGGGATCGAGCTTGCCATCCTGCATGCGGAAGAGACCGCCGCTGCTGGTGCCGACCCATAGACTGCCATCCGGTGTCTCGGCCAGCGTTCTTGGCACGGCTTCGCCTTCCCCCTTCAGGATGGGGATAACCGATACTCGCTTGGGCTTCAGCCGCGCCAAGCCCCGGGCGCGGGAGCCTACCCACAGGTTCTTCTCGCGATCCTCACACAGGGATATGGCTCCTTCGCCTGGGCACCCGACCTTCTGCCAGCGGGCGGCAGACCTGCCGCCACCCAGCTCATACAGGCCGCCGTTGCCGGCGGCGGCCCAGATCGTTTCATCCGCCGCTTCAACCAGGCGCAGGATGTTGTTGGGAGGCAACCCTTGTTCGCGACCGTATTGCCGCCATTTTCCCTCGGTGCGACAGAGCACAATCCCACCGGCCAACCCCGCCCAAACATTGCCCTTCCGATCCTGGATGAGGCAGCCCGGCGGCGCACGTGAGATGTCCGCTTGTTTGGCCAGTTGCACGAACCTGCTTCCGTCCCATTGAAACAGGCCTTCATAAAACATCGAAACCAGAACGCCTCCCTCGCGCATCGCCGTCAGCGCCCGGACCCGTTTGTCGTTGAGCCCATCGGCTTTGCCGAACGAGCCCAGGTGGCCGTTCTGCCAGCGGCTCAAGCCAGTAGGCGTGCCGACCCAGATTGCCCCGGCAGAGTCTTGAGCCAGCGAAGTGACTTCGTTGCCCGCCAAACCGTTCTTGGCAGTCCAGGTCTCGAACCGTCCGTTCTGCAGCCGGCACACTCCCTGGGCGGTGCCGATCCACAGCGCGCCGCGCGCATCCTCCAGCAGCGCTAAGGCCCGCAGGCTTGGCAGCCCCTCCTGGAGGCCGAACGCGGTGAAATGAACCCCATCAAATCGGGCCAGCCCATCATTGGTGGCCAGCCACAGGTAGCCATCGCTCGTCTGCAGGATTGCATTGACCGAGTTGTGCGGGAGACCATCTTCGACTTGCCAGGAACGCACCACGAACGATGAGGTGTCGGGAGCGGCATCTCCGGCGGCGGCCTGGCTGGCCTGCGAAAGAAGGGAGCAAACGGACCAGTTGGTTGCGAGCGCAGCCAGCCACATCCATCGCCAGCGGTGAATGTGTTCGGACATCTTCGTCGGTCCATATCACTTTGCGCCGGGAGAGGCAATCACGGAATCCCGGGTGCGCATGCAAGAGTGGTTTAACCTCAGGCTGTCTCTTCCGTGGCAGTGGGGTTACAGGATGCGCATTCCTGTGGTCCTCCCTCGACGGGCGAACGCTGGCCGCGGATCCGGCCTCAGACCGGACCCGCGGCAGCGACCCTATTACCCCAATCCTACGGCTGGTAACGCAGCCGATAAAAGACACTGCCGTTGGCAGGATCAATCGGCAGGAAGACGCGATTGGTCATCGCTGAATCAGGCACATCAAACCAATTGTTGCTGATGCCGAGGGTGATGGCATTGGTTTGGCCCTGGAGTGTCCAGCCGGTGTACGACTCCGGCCAACCGATCTCCAACTGTGAACCGTCACTAACGACCGCGAAGGTGATGTTGGTTGGCGTGGCGGGGACGGGAGCGCTAACAATCCGCAGAGTGCCATCCGTGGTGAGGGTGCTGGTGTCCCAGGCCAGCCCTGGGCGTGGGCTTGCCGGGATGATCTCGGTGAAAGCGCTGGCGATGGTGTAACTGACCGCGTCGAACAGCTTGAAGCTGTCGGAGCTGCTTAACGGGTCGCCGCTGAGCTCGAGGTTGAGTGTGCCGCCGTAGGTAATGGAGTAGCCCCCATCAATGGTGATGTTATCGCTGACCAGCGTGCCGCCGCTCTTGCTGGCGCTGAGCGAGATGGTGCCCTGGCAGACGAAGGCGCCGTTGATGTGGACGGTGCCGTCGCCCTTGAGGGTCTGGGCGGCGCCGAGGGTGAAGGTCTTGTCGGCCTTGGTGGACATATCCAGCGAGCTTCCGTTGCCCATTTCAATCGGCGTGCTGTTGGGCAGGCCCGCATCGCCCAGCGCAATCGCGGTCGCGATGTCGAGGGTCGTCGGACCGCGATAACCGCAGTTGCCGGTCAGCTGCTGCGTGGTAGGCATTCCGGGGTTGAGCAGCTTTATTCCGATCTTCGCGGATCCGCTGTCCAGGATTGAACCCGTGAAAGCGCCGCCGTTGGTCAGCGTCAGCAACGCGTCGGTTGTGCTGCTGCTGTTGACAATCGAACCGGCGCCCCAGAGAGGCCCTGCCTCTTGATCAAAACCCGCAAGATCCAATTCCGCAGCCACAGTGAGTGGCGCTACCGGCAACGCGTTAACAGCTCCCATTCTCAAGCGCCCCGCGGACACCAGCGTCTCTGACGCATTGTTGCCGCTCGCGTACAGTGTCCAGGTGGAACCGTCCGTCTTTACGAGTTGGGCCGAAGGCAGATTGATGGTCCCGTACATTCGGCCGTTGGCGCCGGTACCGCGCAGCCAACAAATGCCCCTGAACGGATTTCCCACGGGATCACTTTCAGATACCGAACTGTAAGCGTTGAGCTCAGTACCGGCGTTTTGCGCATAGAATCCAAAAATGGCCCTGTTAACGCCGTCGGAATCGCCTGCCAATGCGATCGGGCCGCTGATTGAATTGACACCCGCCATGCTCATCAGAATAAAGCGTGTATTAGACCCCCCATTGTAGGCCAATGTGGCCGTAATCGGACAGCTCGCGGGGAAGCTAAGCCCTCCGCCCATCTGAAGCCGGACATTGGTGTTCAGGGCCGCATCCGCCTGGACGATGGCCGGAGTACCGAGGCTACCAGGCGTCCTGAAATAGAGCGGCAGGTTGCCGTTGTGAACGATCGAGTAGCCGGACATCGTGTTGTTGCCGTAGAGGTTCCACGTTCCGCCAGCGGTGGCTGCTACCGATAGTGTACCCGAACCGCTGATGTTGTTGGAGAAGTTCAGCGTGCCAGAGGACCGGTTGTAGGCCAGGGTGCCGTTGTTGATCACAGACGCGGTGTAACCGGGGTATCCGGTGCCGAGGGTGCCGCGGCTTGTAGCGTCCCCCAACTGAAGCGTGCCAGCCTCGATGGCAATCGAGTTGGTGATCACGGCATCGTTATCCAGGATCAACGTGCCCAAGCCTCTCTTCGTCAGCAGGTTGACGTTGTCCAGCTTCCCGCCCGCGGTCGAGTAAATTGAGTACTGCCACTCGGTGTCCACGACAACCGAACTCGGGGACAACAAGTTGGCGCCCAGGTTCACATTGGGGTAGCCGAGCCCGGTGTCATCAAAAAGGACGCTATCCCGTTGGGCAAACGCGACCGTTCCACTCGTGTCAATGTCCTTCCAGTTCCAGGTGCCCAGGTCCCAGTTTGCATCCGTGGGGGTCCAGACCAGGTTGGCGGCTTGGCTATTTTGAGCCAGCCCGAATGCCATCAGGATTATGAGGATTACTCTTTTCATGATGATTACGATTGTGGTTGTTTTGAACTAATGAGCGCCAGTCTAGCAGACCTCCAACACCCGGCGTAATCGGCAAAACTGCCGATAACTGCAATTGTCCCCCCAGCCCGTGGCCGATTTCTACCAACCTCACCGTCGCAACAACGGTTCTCCAATTAGCGGCTCTTGCGGTGCAGGAGAGCCAGCGCGGCGACGCCCAGACCAAGCAACAGGCCGCAGGAAGGTTCCGGGACGGTCGCGATCATGGTCAGGTTATCAATCGCTATGCCTGCATCGGTACCTACGTCGTCGAAATCATTCCATCGGATGAACAGCGTCTCGCCGGGGGCCCAATTGACGCCGGTGATAGTCGCCGAAACCGGGGCCATGTAGGGTGTCGCATTCCCATCTCGACCCGCAGAGGTCACACCGCCAAGCGCGGCGGGAGAAGCAGCATTCAGTGCGGCAAACGCCGTCATGCTGCTGTGGGTGAGAAAATCAGCGGTCGCGATTCCGCTGGACGCGAATCCATACGCGAAGCTTAGACTTTGATCAGCCGCCGCACTTTGGTTTCTCCAGACTTCACGGTCAAAACTGAACGCAAGATTCTGATATGTGTCGGACGAAGTATTGATGAAAAAGGTGCCGAAGCCAACCATGGTGGTGCCAGACCCAACGCTGCCCAACGCCCGTTCGTAATATATAGGCGATCCAGCAGTAGTACCGTACGAATAAAGTCTCCCGGTGCCAGAGCCGCCCCAATCAGCGAAGAGAGCAAAAGTACCCGTGCCTGTGCCACCGACCCTTGCGGATCGCCAGGTAGTCAACGTGGGGATTGCGTCCTGGGCACCTATAGCTCCCACGCCGGACATCACTATCCCAGTGCCATCACCATTAAATATAGTATCAAAATTCTCAGAGTAGGTTCCCCCGCTGTAGTTGATTTGGGCGGTAGCCACAGTGGCGCTAACAACCGTCAGCAGGGCGAGGAGGGAGATGCTTCGTTTCATGGTCAGTATCGTTCGGACGGCTCGATAGTTCTAATAATCTTGGCATTTCCTACCAAAGGAAGCCGGTTGCGTCCACCAAAACCGCCTCCGAGCGGCATCGGCAAAACTGCCGATACCGGTTGACTGCCCGTCGCAGCGCCTACGGCCATCCAGGGGTCCAACTCCAGTGCCAACAGAACTCTGCGGACAGGAGCCTCACGCGAGTCTTCTCGTAACGGCTAACCTCCGGTAAACGTGGGCCGCTACGACAGCGACTGTATCCTCGGGAAGTAGAGCCACAGATGACCCAGGTCGTCGTCCTCGCCGAAGAAGATCTGGCCATCGCGCCCCGTCACCGCATCGCCAAAGACGTAGCCATAGCGGCGGCGCTCCAGGACGGAGACCGCCACGCCGAGATTGCTGACGGCGCGTGTGGCGGGATTGTAGCAGAACATCTTGGCCATCTCGGGCCCGCAGAAGCCAAAGACGCGGCCATCGTAGGTGACGGCCATCGGGCCGACCGGCGCCAGGAGAGTGCGCCCCAGTCGCGCACTGAAGCCTCTTTCTTCATCGAGCGAGAACAGGTTGCCCTCGCCGTCGGCAGTGTAGAGCAGGCCGCTCCGGGTTTCTCTGGCCCAAGTGAGCGGCGCGCTTTCCCAGGCACCCGCCGGGAGCTTGACCGCTTGCCGTGTGAGTTTTCGCGCCGCAGGTTCGTAGCGCCAGAGCGTGTCTGCCATATCCTTGCCGAGAATACTGCCCTTCGAGCCCAGTGCGACACGACCTTTGCCGGGGACTTCGCCGATCACCTCGGATTTGCCTTTCTCGACGTCCACGACGAACAGGCTGCGCGTCGTGATGCCGACCACTGTCGTCTTGGCGCTGTCGGCCACGGCGTGGACGATCCGTTCGCCGTCCGCTTTGCCCCATTCCTCAATTGAGGGGCGGCCAAAGCCCCATTCCTGGATCAAGTCGAAAGGCAAGCCCTGGTAGGAAGTAGCGACAATGCGCCCGCCGCCCGGGCCATTGACACAGCTCACGACCTTGGACTTGGCGCAGCAAACCGCGGCGCAATGGTCCGCCCCGGATGGCATCCCCAGGTCAAAGACAATACCCGTCACGCCGTGAAACATCCCGACGAATAGATGTGTTGCCCGACCACTAGTGCCGCCGTAGATCATCCCGTCGCCGGAGGCGTCCAGCGCCGTGATGTGGCTCTCATCGGCAGGGATGGGGACGCTTGCCCCTGGGAAGCAGGTGGGAAAGGCCGCCATCGTGCCCTCCTTCATGAAGGTGCCGTGCACGATCTCGTCAATGAGAGCCTTCGCCTCCGGCGAGTTCATGTCGTGCTTGATCTTCTTCTTCTCGCTCATAGCTCACCTCATCCCCACATCCGGATCGGCAGATGGGCATTCTTTCTGCGCCGGGACGCGGGCAGATGGACCTTGAAGATGCCCACGGGCTTGGTGCCCACGTTGCCGAAGAACAAGTTGCCGTTGTGATCCACGGCGCCGCGCGAGACATACTGCGCCGGGTGGGTGGGATGCCGCAGCACAGCCACCTCCTCGCGTTTCAAGTTCGCCGGGTTCAGCCGCCACACCACGCCCTCGCGCTCCGGCCCGTCGGCCAGCATGGGATTATAGACCGGGTCGCGCCAGCGCGAGGCGACGTAATGCAACTGCCCATCCCCGGCGAAGACCAGCCCGCCGCAGTGGTCCACAAATGTGTCTTTGGGCAGCGTCGGATCGCGATCCTGGGTAGCCGGGCCAAGGTCTTCGACCTTCGGCCAATCGCCCTTGCTCGGCCACATACGCATGAGCCGCGGCTGGGCGATCCACGTTACCGCATAGACACACTCTCCGTCGGGCGCGGCGGCGACGTCGTAGAAGACACTATGCCAGCCAGTCTGGAACAGAGGATTGTGCGGCAGGAGAAAGGGCGAGCGCTCCAGGCGGTCCTTCTCGGGGTCGTAGCGGACCAAGTGCCCGTAATCGTCAGTCGTCCACACGCGATGCTTGCGGTCGAGGAACAGGGTCTGGGCGTTGATGGAGCCAATGCGGCCTACATGGCGGCGGGTGCGCGTCCTGGTGTCGTAGATGATGAAGTGATCCCGCGGGTAGCTCAACGCGTAGAGCAGATGCCGCTCTTCATCGTGCAACAGGCAGCGGCAGCCTTCCTTGGGAATCAGCGTGTCCCACCAGAGCACCTGGTCTTTCTTCGTGTCAAACGCCAGCAGCGCGCTGCCGCGAAAGCAGCGCTTCGGGTCATGCCAGGAAAGCCATGGTGAGTAAGCCGGCTGATCAATCGGCGGTCCCGAAAGGTGCGTCGCCATGTAAAGGACCCCGTCTCCCATGGATGGCGCGAAGCTGTAGTGGATCTTGCACTGCGTGGCCCGGCCGGAGTCGCCCGGGTCGTCCACCATCTCATCCAGCGAGAAGAGGTAATCCAGCGCATCCTTCTGCTCATTGTAGCGGACGACCTTGACCACACCGCCGGGGATGCTCTCGGCGCAGGCGGCGGCATAGATCCGCCCATCGGGGCCAACGGACACGGACCAGCACGTGTCGGCATCCGGATGTCCGGTGAATGGATACCAACTGGTCGGGTAGGTGTCGTGGGGCTGCTTCTTGGACGCGTTGCCGCTCTCCGCGGCCGCGCCGGCGAGACCTGGCAGCGCCAGCAGAGTCGCAGCCACCCCCGCACTGCTCTTAATAAACTCCCTTCGCTTCAAGTGCATGGGGACTAGCTTGGTTACTCCCCCTTGATCCAAAGATAATCCAAGCCGAAGACCCCGGCCTCCACGCACTCGATTATAAGTTCGTGCGAGCCCGCCTGCAGGTTAACCGGTTTCAGGTTCACATTCAGGACGCGTGGCGCGTGTTCCGATTGCAGTCGAATTTGTTCCGTGCCGTCATGCGTCGTCACGGGACTCCCATCCAGCAGCACTCGCACCGTGGCGCCGTCCGGCCGATGAACGGCCACC
This sequence comes from uncultured Verrucomicrobiota bacterium, assembly GCA_964625855.1. Classification (GTDB taxonomy): domain Bacteria; phylum Verrucomicrobiota; class Verrucomicrobiia; order Limisphaerales; family UBA8199; genus JAPLUA01. Next base: position 133,303 of record CAZVFC010000012.1, read on the forward strand.
AGACGAATGCTGGCGCGGGCGGCCTTCTCCACCGGCAGACTGAGCCTAAGCCTGTCTCCTCGCGCCGCCTCCCAGAGTGCGATGCGAAGCTGCGTCGCCAAGGGAAACGGCACAGTCCTGAGCGTGCCGGAGACCGCCTCCGGTTTGAGTTGGTCAGCCAGATAAAATGTTGCGCCCTTTGCCTGGCCGAGCGCCTGGGGTTCGCGTTTGGGCAGCGGCACGATCTTCAAATCCGACGGCGTCAGTGCCCGGTGATCGTCGATCGCTCCGGGGCGGGCGTAATGGTAGGTGATGCGCGCATAGCTGAGGCCCGGCGTGCGGTTATGCGCCCACAACTCCATGAATACGCCCAGGGACCTTACGAAAGGAATGGCGTCCAATACCTGGAACCGGTGATTGGAAACGTAGCCCGCAGTGTCGGGGCCGGAGTCGAGAGGTTGCCCGCAGAAGGGATGCCCGAACAGGTTCGGTCGGCTCCACGAATAGTTGAAATAATCCTCCGAACCAGTGCCAAACGTGGACGGCTCAAGCTCTCCGTCCACCAGAATCTTCTCGTCGCCTTCGCCCCACCAGTTGCCGCCGGCCGTCGGCACGCCGGACGGGTTCATGATCATTGCGGCACAGCCGACAAAGACTCCTTTCCCTACCGCGACCAGGTACGGAAGGTCCAGGGCGCCCTCACCAGCCAGCAGGTCGTGGTCCGCGCGCCACTTCGCTCGGAAATACAGCGAGCGCTCGTCCCACTGCCAGGGCGAGACCACGATCGAACCGTCCAAGCGCACTTGTGAGGGTGCGCGATTCACGATCTCCACGCGCGCCGATTTTCCGTAGGGCATCACGAAGCGGCAGGTCATCGTGCCATCCCGTTCCACGGAAAACGGCAGACTCGAGAACGGATTCACACCCGGACCGGAGGCGAAAAAATCACCGACCGGCGCCTCTACTTGAGGACGCTGCGAACCATCGAAAGCGATCCGCAGGAGACACCCCCGCAACGCCAGATCAAGCGGGTCCGCCTGGAGCCGAAGCTTCAGTTCCCGCACCGCTCCCGGCCCTTTGTCGGGCGCCGACCACGTGAAAGTGCGCCCCGGCTCGATCACTCCCTCCAGCTTCGCGAGTTCGCCTCGGCGGAGACTTCCTGGCTTAATGAGCCCGGCAACTGCTGCCTCAAGCTGCGGCTGCAGTTCTCTCAGGTCTTTCTTGGGATCAAACGAGCGAACCTTTGTTCCCTTCTCATAAAGACGGACCTGCAGGTGATAGAAATGCAGTTCGTTCAGTTTTCCTTCCCACGTTACCCGGAGTCCGCGCGCGAAGGGGATCGGCAGGTAGTCCGCATCCTGCTGGCTGAAGGCATCCTTCGGGTCCAGGCCGATGCCTGCCGACTTAAGGTAATGGCTCGAGCGCCGGGCGAGAAAGTCATATCCAGTTCCCTCCCAAATCAGCGTGCCCTCACCCGAGCTGGAGCCATCAGCAGGGGGATCGAGGTACACTCTCAGCACTCCCGCCATCCCGGCGGACCAGGTACGGGCAATGGCCCCCGGGCCCGCGACTTCCGCCACGAGGTACAGCCCGCGTTGGTCGCCCTGTGCTTCCCGCAGCACTTTCTGAAAGCCGGCCACGGGCTCGCGGCCAAAGCCGTCGGCGTTCGAGAACCAGCCTGGCGCCTCGCTTGTGCTCGAACGCCGGTCATAGCTTGAGAATTGAATGGTGCGGTACGCGGGCTCGGGCCAGCGAGCCAGCCGGTCCAGGTCAATCATCTCTTCGAGCAGCGTCTGGGTCGTGATCACACCGGCGTCCGCCGCCGAAGCTGGCGCTTGTGAAAGACCCAACGCACAGGCGGCGCCCAGGAAGCAAAGCCGGAAAGTTCGGTTCATCATAATTATGGATCAACAGGTTCAGAGTCTCACTCAATACCGGACCGATGCAGTGGTATGTCTCAAAATTGCACACTTTTGGCAAACTCTTCTTCCTGGCAGCTTGCTGACCGGGCGTTTTTCGCCAATCCCACCGACGGCCGCTGCAGCCGCTCACCGCGCCAGACCCGGCCGCTCGATTCCACTCGGCTCCAACCCCCTACGGCGACGCGATGGTGGCTCCCCGGAGGTAATTCCAAAGTGGACAGAACGCCGATTGGCGCTGGGTTTGAGGTGGGCGCAGGCCCGCACCTCTTGCCAAGTCACCTCCGGCGGGGCCCCTGTCTCGGCGTGGAACCGTTCGCCATACAGCCTGGCCACCCTTCAGCGAAGGGGCTGAAGGAGGTGTGCTGCAGGAGTGCCGACGAAGGCGCTTGTCTCCCACCGGCGAGCGCCTAACCTTGCCCGAAATGAGCAACTTCAAGAGACACCTGACGGGACTCCTGGTTTCCTGCAACATCGCGGGGGCGTTTGCAGCCGAGTCGGCGCCGCGACGGGTCGAGAACCTCAATCGAGATTGGAAGTTTGCCCGGGGAGCCCACACCGGCGCCGAGGCGGCGGGGTACAACGACGCAGCCTGGTCACCGGTGCGCCTGCCACACGATTGGGCCATCAGCGGCCCCTACGAGCCCGAGGGCGATCCGCACACCGGCAAGCTCCCGTGGCGCGGCGAGGGCTGGTACCGTAAGTCATTCACCCTGCCTGCCGCCGACGCCGGCAAACGCGTCTATCTCGACTTTGACGGCGTGATGGCGATGCCGACGGTGCATATCAACGGCCACAAGGCCGGCGGCTGGGACTACGGCTACATCTCGTTCCGGGTGGACGCGACGGATTACGTGAAGGCCGGTCAGCCCAACGTTGTGGCGGTTCACGTGGACACGCGTCCGCACCATTCGCGCTGGTATCCGGGCGCAGGCATTTACCGCAAGGTGACACTGGTCGTGAACGAACCCGTGCACCTCGCGCAGTGGGGGACATTTGTGACAACACCCCGGGTCGCCGGCGATGCGGCCACGATTAGGGTGGAGGCCACGGTGGAAAACCACACCGCTGCGGCCGCCGAACCGGAGGTGGAGACCATGCTGCTCGATCCGAAAGGCAGAGAAGTCGCCCGGCAGCGCCTCAGCGTCGCCGTGCCGGCGCAAAGTTCGCAGGCGGGCGCGGCCGAGATGACCCTGCGCGAACCGCGGTTGTGGGACATCGAGAGCCCGCAGATCTACACCGCGGTGACCCGGGTCTTTGTCGCCGGCAGACTCATGGATTCGACTGAAACGCCGTTCGGCATCCGTACGTTCAAGTTTACCGCCAACGACGGATTTCATCTGAACGGGCGCCGGGTGCAGTTACACGGGGTCTGCCTGCATTCGGACCTTGGCCCGCTGGGCATGGCGTTCAATCGCCGGGCGATGGAGCGCGAGCTGCAGATCATGCAGGACATGGGGGTGAACGCAGTGCGCACGAGCCACAACCCACCCGCGCCCGAGCTCCTCGACCTGTGCGACCGGACGGGGATTCTCGTGTGGGATGAGGCCTTCGACAAATGGGACGGCACCGCCACGCTGCCCAAGGGCGTCTCGATCCCCGACCACGGCCGAAAACAACTGACCAATTTTGTCCGCCGCGATCGGAACCATCCCTCCGTGGTGGTCTGGAGCGTCGGCAATGAAATCTGGGACCTGGAAGGGCTCAAGTACCCCGACTCGCCCGGTCTGTTGAAGACGATGGTCGGTTTCGTCAAAGCGCTCGACACGACACGCCCGGTCGGGTTGGCGCACTGCGTGCCGGACTCGGCGAAGTCGCAGCTCCCCGCCGCGCTGGACGTCGCTGGTTGGAACTACTCCCGGCGCTACGCCGTTTCGCGCGAGCGGTGGCCCGACCTCCCGATTGTCTATAGCGAATCCGCCTCGGCCTACAGCACCCGCGGTTACTTCGACGACTTCCCCATGCCCGCCAGGAAGGACGATTACCCTGCCACGGCGCGCATCAGTTCCTACGACCACAACTCGGCCTATTACGCGGATCCGGCGGACGTGGAGTTCGCCCTGATGGAGCGGGACCGTTTCGTGGCAGGCGAGTTCGTGTGGGCGGGCTTTGATTACATCGGCGAGCCGGTGCCGTTCGTGGCGGAAGGCTGGAGCCATTTCACCAAGCGCCGGCTCGCCAAGCACGAAGAATCTCGCATCAGCTCGTTCGGCATTGTGGATCTCGCGGGAATTCCCAAGGATCGCTACTACCTCTACCGCAGCCACTGGGCGCCGGAGAAGAAGACGGTCCACATCCTGCCGCACTGGAACTGGCCCGAGCGCGTGGGCAAGATCGTGCCCGTCTATGTCTATACCAGTGGCGACTCCGCCGAGTTGTTCCTGAACGGCAAAACACTGGGCCGGCGCGCCAAAGACCCGAACGCGGCGGTGGTCCGCGACCGATACGCGCTGCGCTGGCTCGATGTTCCCTATCAACCGGGTGAATTGAAGGCAGTCGCTTACCGTAATGGGCGCAGGCTGGGCAGCGCTATCATGCGAACCGCGGGAGAACCGGCCAGACTACGCCTAACGCCCGATCAGAGGTCACTTCAGGCCGATGGCGAGGACTTGAGCTACGTCCTCGTCGAAGCCCTGGACCGCGATGGCAACCCCTGCCCTCTGGCGATGAACGATGTGGTCTTCAAGGTGGAGGGCCCCGCAACCATCGCCGGAGTGGCCAACGGCGACCACCATTTTCCCGCAGAGTTCGACGCGGATCGCGTGACACTCTTCTACGGCAAAGCAGTGCTCATCCTGCGCGCCGTCGAACGTCAACGCGGCTCCATCCGGGCGGCCGCAACGAGCGCGGGCCTGCGCCCGGCTGCGGTTTCCCTGCGGTTGCGAACGGGGCCTGAACGACTCTCTCGGCCCTGACCACGCTGACCCGCCGCTGGCCACCCTGCGCCGGATAACCGATGTCACCCTCTCCAACCCGGCCCGAATCTTCTCAAAGTGCTCGGTAAACTTGCAGACGCGCACGTAGAGTTCCTCCGCCCGCCTGGTGCTGTCCGCCGCATCCATCGCGCTCAGAAAATCCAGGTCCGGCACTTGGGCGTCCACGATGATCACGCGGTCCCCCGGCAGGCGGACAATCAGGTCGGGCTTGCTGTCGCCGGCTGGCGTCTGCTCACTGAAATCGCAGTGCGCCCTCATGCCGGCAGCCTCCACTACGCGACGCAGGGTCTCCTCACCCCAGCGCCCCCGGGCCTGGTTGGAACTGAGCACCCGGCGCAATTGCAGCGTTTCGTTCGAGAGGGACTGGCTTCGCTGGGCCAGAGTTTCCAAGTGTTTCTTCACCTCGCCCAGCGTTGGCTCATCTTGCCGCTGATTTTGCCAACCTTCGGCAGGCCCTTGGTATCGGCCAGCTTATCGCGCCAGGATTTCCTGGTTCGCATACACGTGTGCCGGTGAGTCGGCCTCAAAAATGCGCGATGACTTCAATCTCAACGCTCGCCCCTTTGGGCAGAGCGGAGACCTCGACGGTGGATCGCGCCGGAAAGTCGCTCATGAAATACTTCGCGTACACCTCGTTCATGCCGGCAAAATCCGCGAGATCAGTCAGGTAAACCGTGCTCTTAACTACATTGGCGAAGGTTAGCTTCTGGTCCTCCAGAATCGCCTTGATGTTTTCCAGCACTCGCGCAGTCTGCGCCTTGATGCCCTCACTCACCAGGTTGCCGGTGACGGGATCGAGCGGGATCTGTCCGGCGCAGAAGAGCAGATCGCCGATGCGCACGGCGTGATTGTATGGGCCAACCGCCGGGGCGGATTTGGCTGGTTTGATGATAATCTTCTTTGGCATTGCTCAGCGAGCTTAGCGCGTCCCCCCAGCCAGTCAAGGCGAGGAGCTTTTCTGGTAAAGCGCTCTTCCCGATCCCAAATCCCTTCCTTCGCCCTGACCTTCCAGGCCGCACTAATCGCACGGCACCGTCCGGCCCGTTGCCCAGTCCCGGATTTCAGCAACCTTCTCTCCCATCACGACCGACAATGGCCGGGTCTGCCGGATCTCGGCCAGCAGGTCCGCCTGGCCCATCGTGCTACCTTGCGCGAGGGCGGTGTACATCGCCGAAACAATTGCCTGTTCGATTTCCGAGCCGGAGAAACCTTCGGTCGCCTGCACGAGCGCATCCAGCGCGAACCGGGCCGGGTCGAGGCAGCGTTTCTTCAGATGGATGGCCAGGATGTCGCGCCGGTTGGGTCCGGAGGGCAGGTCCACGAAGAAGATCTCGTCGAAACGCCCCTTGCGAACCAGCTCGGGCGGCAACCGCTCGATGTCATTGGCGGTGGCGACGATGAAGACCGGCTTGCGCCGCTCGGCCAGCCAGGTCACTAACGTCCCCAGGATGCGGCGGGAGAGGCCGTCGTCATCGTCTCCCGCCGCCATGCCTTTCTCGATTTCGTCCACCCAGAGCACGCAGGGAGCCATGACCTCGGCGGTATCGAGCGCCTGGCGGAGGTTGCGCTCGGTCTCGCCATAATACTTGTTGTAGAGCACCCCGAAATCCAGGCGCAGCAGCGGGACGCCGAAGATGCCGGCAGTGGCCTTGGCGGCAAGGCTCTTGCCGCAACCCTGCACCCCGAGCAGCAAAACGCCGCGCGGCGCGTCCAGATGTTCCGGCGGGTCCGGGCGGAAGAAGCTCTGGCGCACTTCCAGCCACTGGCGCAGGCGCGACATGCCCCCAACCTCACCGAATTTCGCCGTGTCGTATTCGAAGGAGAGCGGCGAGTCGCGTCCGAGCAAATCGTACTTGGCGCGCATTACTTCGGGCATGTCTGATTCGGTGATCGCGCCGTCGTCGTCAATGGCCTTGAGGGCGAGGCGTCGGGCATCGGTCGCGGAGAGGCCGGCCAGGCTGCGCACCAACAGGTCGAGCGCTTTGTTGGTGGTCTGGACTTCGCGGCGGCCATGCTCCGCACCCCATTCGCCGGCCACATCACAAACGATGCCGCGCAGCTCATCCGGCGTCGGCAACGGCAGCCGAAAGTAGGCCGTGAACGGCCGCAGTTCCGCGGGTATCTGCAAGACCGTCCCGACCAGCACAACGGTCGAATAATTCCTTCGATAGTTCAGCGCGATGTCCTTGAGAAACCGCACATGCACGTTGTCGTCGAGATAGAGCCGAAAGTCCAGTAGCACAAACAGGCAGTTCGCGCCCGAAGTTTTGATGTAGCTGAGAATCTCCTGGGACTTGAGCACGGCCTGCGACGGTTGGTCGGGCGGGTCAAAGGCTTGCATCCCCTCCGTGACCGTCCAGCGATAGGCTTTGAGCTCCAATCGCCGGGCAATCTGGCGCACCAGGGCAACGATCTGCGGTTCTTCGTTGGTCTCGACCGCGATCAGCGGCGTGCGCGAGCGGATGATAGCCTCCAGGTCGCGTAAGGGGCTTTCTGTCCTCAGCGCGCTGGCCTGCGTCAACCTGGGCGTTTGAAGGCTCATCGTGCCTGCAACCTAAGCCTGACGCGTAAGCCGCGCGCGAATCAAGGAAAAACGGTGCTCAAAGTCAAAGCAGCGAGGCAAGCCGTCGAACGGCAACTTCCTGCTAGTATTTCTTGACTGCCTCAGTTGCCCCGGGCACCGGACTCGGCCACGTAGGTGCGTTTGAGCTGCGGATTGAAGAAGATGAGTTCCTTCTTCCCGTCCACCTCGGCGATGAAGCAGCTCCCTCGGGGGAACGCGGCCAGCAGGGCGTCGTCTCTTTCGGGGGTAGCGTTCGTTCTCATGACGCAGATCGTTCAGCAGTCGTTCTTTGAGTTTGTGGCGGAGCCCCGGTGAGTCTCCCATGTGGGCCGGCCCACATGGGAGACTCACCGGGGTATCACTGTGCCCACACCGTTGCCGCACTGGCCCTCCCGGCGGGGACGGAGACCAGCTCGGCGGCCGCAACTTTCGTGATACGAGCAACATACAGGGCTGCATCGAGCTCCACGTAAGAAGGCATCAACAACCAGATCCAGACCCTCAGTCTCCAAGCCTATGGCTGTCAGGACGAAGCCTTCTTCATCCTCAAACCGCTCTCTCTCCACCAAGCCAGGATCAAGGTTCTCGGATGAACCGAAATTCCTAAAGAAACCCGTCCACTCACCACCCGGCGCGCAAACTCGCGGGCCCATTGCCCGCTTCCCGCAACCGCCGCAGGCTCAGCGCGTCATGCCGCTTGGCCAAACGAACGCCCGCTACATCCGTCATCAACGCGCAGTGATAGAACTGCGGCGGCGTCCAGCCCAGCGCGCGGTAAAGCAGCAGTTGGCGCGCCGTGCTCGGCAGCAGATCCGCGCCGCGCACCACCTCGGTGATTTGCATCGCGGCGTCATCCACCGTGCAGGCTAGTTGATACGACGGTTCGTCCACTTGCCGCCAGACGACAAAGTCGCCGAAGTCCCTGCCGGCCACGAAGTGCTGCGCGCCATAGTTGCCGTCCAGAAAGGAAATCGTCTCGCCCTCGGGCACGCGGAAACGCCAATTGATCCGGGAGCCCGGCTTTAGGTGCGAGGTGCCAGGTTGCTCGCGTGCCGCTGGCCACTGGACGCCAGCCAGCTCGCGGCCGGCGCTCTTGGCACGGCAAGTGCCGGGATAGATCGGCTCACGCTCATCCTCGGCATGCGGGGCGCGGGCGGCGGTGAGAATGTCCTTGCGCGAGCAGGTGCAGGGATAAACCAATCCGGCCGCGCGCAGTTGTTCCAGCGCCGCGACGTAGAATTTCCGCCGCTCGCTTTGCGCGTAGGGCCCGAATGGGCCGCCGCAGTCCGGGCCTTCCTGCCACTCAAAACCAAACCACTTAAGGTCTTCGATCATGGCCTCGACGAACTCCATTCGGTAGCGCGTGGAATCCAAATCTTCGTTCCGCAGAACCAGCGTGCCACCCGCCGCGCGAGCCCGTTCCTGCGCAACCCAAAACGTCCGCGCGTGGCCGAGATGCAGCAAGCCCGTCGGCGACGGCGCAAGCCGTCCGCGGTAGGATTGGCGTGATAGCGGTTGTCCGGCGTTCACCGCTTGGCAAGTCAATAAGCCAGCCAGGTGCGCCTCAGTCTGAAGAAGTGCTGGGGGGCTGGCGGGAGAGAAGATAGTTCAATAGGCCACTCCACGGGCTGCCAGCCGGTCTCGAAGGCCGTCTGATCGGGTGCCGCGTTGAATTCGAAGGAGGCCAGCGCCGACCAGTTGGTTGCGGGCAGTTGGGTGGCGAATTCAATGTCGTCGCGAGTGCGTGTGCCGGCCTGGGCCCGGGTGGCCAGCACCAGGTTTGAGCCCGTGACGGAGACCACTGCCAGCGGACAGGCGGCAGCGGTGGTGTCGAGAAAGCGCGGGGCAATTTCGCAGGTCCCATATTGAGTGCCGACGGAGGCGTTGGTCACACCGGGAAGGCGCACGTAACCGCCGCGAGCAAAGACATCGCGCAGGTTGGTGATGCAGAGGAACGGAGCCTGGTCCGGCGTGAACGCTTCGCTGATTTGCACCCGGGCCAGGTAAACGCGGTCGGGAGCGGGCGGGCTCAGGAAATCGAACCGCAGGTGATTGCTGCACGTGACGGTAAGGCCTTCATCGGCGGCAGCCGCGAGTCCGGCAGTGAAAACGGACTCACTGAGCGCGGGACGCGAGTCCACCGCCAGTTCTACCCCATAAGGGACTGTCTCCACCTTGAGCCAGCGTGGGTTTGGGTTGGGCGAAGCATTGGCGAGAGCGAGATCCAAAACCTCCGGGCCGAGCTCTTCCGCCCCGGGGAGGTGCCGCGTTATCAGGATTGAGCCCCCGATTCCGCTGGTGGCCGACCAGTCACTGTTAGCCACTTCGAGCACCGCCGAGGAGGCGCGGTCCGTTAGCCCGGCCAGGTCCGCGAGGGCGGCAACCGCGGCGCGGACCGCATCGGTGAAATACGGCATGTTGAAGCGCGCTACCGTTTCACCCGCTCTGTGATAGTACAAGTTCATATCACGGTCGTAATCTTCCGTCGCATCTACGGCGGCAAACCCGTTATTCCAAAACCAGAGGTGATCGCTGTTGGAGATGGAGTCCGGCTTGATGACCGGCGTCAGGCGGGTCAGGCCGTAGGTGTGTGCGGCGTTGGTGAACGCCGCCGCGATCGCCAGGTCATTGCTGTAGCCGGGGTTGGTCGTCACGCGCGTGTGCAACTGGAACGTCGAGGGCGCCACATTGTCCCAGGCGATCATATCCAGGTTTAGCACGGCAACGATGTTTTCGCCGGCCATGAATGCCCTGGAAGCATAGTACGAACTGCCGAGTCCCCCTTGCTCCTCGCCGGTAAAAAGCACGAAACGGATCGTGCGTTCGAAGGTGTATTGAGAGAGAACCCCAGCCGCTGTCAACACAGCGGCGCAACCGCTGGCGTTGTCGTCCGCCCCGGGAGCCGTCGTGGCGTAAGGCCTGTTGTCCAGGTGCGCGGTGATGAGCACCAGTTCGTTGGAGCGCGCGCCGCCGGGAAGCGTTGCCGACAGGTTGCGATTGTTATAGCCGCCGCTGGCCCACGATTGATAAGCGGGCTGTAGGCCGAGCGCCTCGAAGCGAGCAAACGCGGTTTCCAGCGCGTTGGTCAACGGCAGGCCCGAACCAGTATTGCGAGTAGCGATAACCTGGGGCTTGCCCCCGGCCAACACCGGCTCCGCGCCGCTCAGGCGCGCGACCATGGCATAAAGGTTGGTGGCTTGGATGCTGGCAATCATCGCGGCGACGCGCGGATCGGGCGCTGACTTCTGAGACGATCCCCCCTTGCTGAGGTTAGGCTTCGTCGCCACAGGCCACTGGATGGGCTCGTGCGTCAATCGCAGCAGCTCAAAACCCAGGTCCGCGAGTGCCTCTGCCCGACCCGCACCGGCGCTTAGCACCCAGCGGAACCCGTCGTCATAAAGAACTTCATGCGCCCGTGCCGCTCCCTCGCGGGCGCCCGCCCTCATTGGCGTGGCCAGCAAACACTCCTCGGGCGTTACGCCGCGAGCCAGCGCCCGCCAGGGCCTGCCCGTTCGAGCCAGCTCCGCTTCAGTGGCAAACACGAGGGCGTAGTCATGGCCGTCACTGTCCTGGAGCAACGCATGCACTGGAAGCGCAAGAGAAGGATGGAACGAGGCGATTTCCACCCGGGCAAGGACTTGGTCATCAGCCAGCGCGGCGAGTGATTGTGATGCAAAAATGCCGAACACGCACGCGCACAGCAAAGGCAGTGGCTTCATTGGTTTCATCTTGCCGCTGCGCCAGTCGAGCGTCAGCAGGCCTTCAGTTTGCCTGGACCGCAGGAGAAAGCAACCCGCTTGAGGTCTTCGAGGATCCCAGCGTTGCTCAGCGCTTGCGGCACAACTGAATGCCATCGGCGACCGATAGCAAAACGGCTTCGACGCGGGGGTCCTTTGCCAGCTTGTGATTCAAGGCATCAATCGCCCGCCCAGTAGCCTCTGCCACCGGCCCTGCCCCCAGCCGTCCGCCCCAAAGCATGTTATCGAAAAGAATCAGGCCGTTGGGTCGGACGCGAGGCAGGAGCAGTTCGTAATAGGCGTCGTATTCGGTCTTGTCGGCGTCAACGAACGCCAGATCAAATGCCAGCCCCGGCTCCAACTGCTGGAGGCTTGGAACGGCCGCGCCGAGACGGAGCTCAATGCGATCCAGGAGGCCGGCTTTTGCCCAGTATTTCCGCGCTATCGCCGTCCATTCCTGGTTTGCGTCCAGGCAAATAAGCCTGCCGCCGCGGCCCAGCCCGCGGGCGATGCACAGGGAACTATAGCCGGTGAAGGTTCCGACCTCGATCGCGGATCTGGCGCCGATGGCCGCGGTCAGGACGCTGAGAAATGTGCCTTGCTCGTCGCTGATCTGGCACTTGCTCACTTCCTCGCCCAGCGCCGCGGTCTCGGCGCGAAGCTGCTGCAGGAGCGGGTCCGCGGCGTCGCTGCGCAAGCCGCTCAGGTAGCTGTAAAGATTATCGTTGAGGGAAACGTATTTTGTCCCCATGAACGTGAGAGTAGCAGAGTCGCGAGACCTCGCAAGGCCCGTGCGCATTGGAGAAGCGCCTTTGAGAGAGAAAGTGAAACACCTGCCTGCATGCAAGTGCACGAGACGCGCTAGATCTGCGAGTAGTCCGTGGGCGCGAGGAAGCGCGCGGTGTTCTTGGACGTGTTGTCCTTATACTGCGGATCGCGGGACATGGCTTTCCACCGCGGGTCGGGGCCAAATTTTGCCCACCCGGCGAGGTGCGCCGCGAGGTCCGAGCCGCTCGTAATGTAGCGAAGATGGGGTAGATTCGGGCCGGCAATCCCCTGGCTGAACAGCACGGGCGACATGCCGAGATCCTTCATCAACTGAATCTCGCCGTTGTTGAACATTGCCATCTTGCTCAGCGCCGCGCGCTCGCTGTGGCTCTCGTAGTCGCGCATTTCAAAGACGCGCGTCGGCGTGCGGTTCTTGGAGAACGCGGGTAGTTCCATCTGCGGCATGCCTTGGAAGGCGCGATAAAGCCAGGTGTCGATGCGGTCGAATGCGGGACTCGCCTTCGGCACATTGAGGTAGTCGGCGCCGGCGGCCCGCACCTGGGCGTCGGCATTGAGGTCGGCGCTCACGCGCACGAACGATTCGAGCGAGGTATGCGGGATGAGCACCCATACGGGCGAGCCAGCCAGCGGTTTTGAAGTCACGGCCTTCTTGTCCACCTCAAGTTCGGTAAACACGCCGACGTTTTTCACGCCGCGCTGGTTAAGGGCGGGGATAGACGCTTTCGCGAGGTAGCTGTCGAGCAGGGCCGTGGCCGCGCCGGGTTTCAGGCGATAGGCGCGCAATTCGTAATAGTCGCGGCCCGCGGCGGAATCTTCCGCGGCGGAGAGCGGCGAGCGGGCAAGGGCAGCCGCAGCGGAGGCGGCGAGGGAGGTGGTGAGGAAGTCACGACGCTTCATAAACTGATACACAATTGTTTCCTGGCGCGCCCGCTTGCACTTGACGGTGCGTGTGTGAGGGAAAGTTGGCTTCCGCTCTCAGTCATTGCAGCCGCATTCTGCCAGACTTGGCGATGTGCATCAACAGGCAAGTTCTGCTGATCTTCCGACGGTTTTGCTCCCCCGCCAAGAGCGTAGGCGGGCGGCAGCGGCTGAGCAGCCAGGCAATGCGGGAGTAGCAGAGTCGTGGGACCTCGCAAGGCCTGTGAGAATTGGAGAAATGCCTTGGGAGGAGCAACTGAATCCGTGGATTTGCTGCCCGAGGCGCATGTGCTACCCTGAGGCTCGTTGTGAAGAAACCGATGTTGCTGGAGCTGGTTACCCGTTTGTGGCGAGGGCTTCTGCTCCTCTGGCCGCTAGCGGCCCTGGCTGGTCCGGCGGCGCTGCGGCTTGAACCTGATCCAGATTGTGCGCGGGTGCGATTTTTGGGCTGGGACACCGAAGGCGGGCCCCGTGCGAACACCAACCTCCTTCGGGCCGGAACCGGGATGGGACTGCGTATTCAGACCGGCGGGAAATGGCGTGAGGGCGCGGATTTCCCGACGCGCCGGGAGAATGCCGGCCGCAACGCAACCCGCTATCGCCTTTCCGTGGCACCGGACGCCGAGCTTGTCTGGTATCTGGAACGTAAGGGCACCTCGCTGGTCAGCAGAATCTCCGGGCGAGGCAAGGGATGGCCGAAGGTGGAGTCGGTGGAACTGGTGTTTCCCTTCGATCCAATCGTGACGCCCACCACTGCGCTGCCAACGGCTTGGTCCGAAAAGGGCGATTTGCTGTTGCCGGCGGTGATCAGCGCGCCGGACTACGGCCAATTCCTGCTTGCGGGCAAAGGCGCCGGCGAGATCAGGAGCCGGCTGGAAGGCAGCCGCGCCAGGCACACGGTGGATTTGATCGTCGCGTTGCCGAGGCTCCGCCACAGCCAGACCTGCGGCTTATCCCTCACGCCCGTTTACCTGTCCGCGCCCAAGGGGTTGAAGGACAAGTCCCTTTGGCAGGCATCGCGCCGCGGTTGGTTCGGGGCGTTGCAGTGCACGTCCAAATGGGGCGACGCCGGCAATCCCTTCAGCGCGCCCGCCGGCATGCTGGCCAACAACGTCATCAGCGATCCGGCCAGCTCCGCTCTTTGGTTCTATGCCGATCAAGCGTTTTGGACGCCGGAGTTGGCGCCTGGGGTTTCTTCCATGCAATTGGTGCGGCGGACCCTGGATTGGTGGCTCGACCAGAAGGTGCTCCCCAGCAGCGTCGAATATGGGCTGGTCCCGCCCGAGCAAGGCCGCGAAATCCTGGCCCGGCTGCGCCGGAAGATCGAGGACGTTGGGTTCACGCGCTTTGATCTGGGCGTGCCGCCGATGCTCCTACCGGTCCGGCGCGGAGACTACCTCCTTCCCGACGCCATTGGCTGCCCGCAGCGCGAAGACGGTCGCGACACCTTTGGCTACTACATGAACGGCGCCATCACCGCAGGCCAGGTCTTGCATTTTCTGGCGGCACACTACGTGGTTGGCGAGCCCGCCCCAGCCGACCGGATCTTGCGCGCAATGCTCGAACGTCAGGCGCGCGGCGAGTTCCAAAACGGTGCGGTCAACGCCTACCCCAAAGGAATGGATTGGACAACCTGGACAGGCCAGCCCGCAGGTTACGAAGGCTATTTGGCGGACAGCTTCCGTTTCCTTCAAGCGGTGCTGTTGCGTGAATCGGCATTCCGAGCCCGCCTTTACCGGCCGCTGACAACTTCAAGACCGCAGCCGGAATCGGGCGGCGGATTGTAATAGGGATTCACCGCGGTGCCGCTATGCTGGAAAAGCGGTCTGGGGGGGAGCAACTGAATTCGGCGGGATGCACGGCTGCAACATGCAAAGCCCCCGGCGGGCTAAGAGCCGTATTTCCGCGAGGGCTTGTCGTGGATAGCAAGGGACGCGCCCGCTGGTTCAACGCCTTCGAGAGTGACGGGGGGCATCCTGCCACCGCCGAGCACTTCCCTGACATCGAGTATTTCAATGCCGACCAGCTTTTCACCCGCCCCGATATTCAGCGTGACTTCATCGGACAGCCGCACGCAGCGACACTCCTGCTTGCCCTCAACCAAACGAATATAAAGGGCATCAACTTCGGCATCGTAGCTGATTTTCATGGCTCGTGTCGCTCAAAAGTAGAACGTGTAAACCGTAATGACAACTATTTCGTTGGCCTCCGCCTTGATGACTGGCGCAACCTGCTTTATCGGGTAATGCCTTCCCTGCCACTTGGCGTCGAACGCATAGTTGTAGCGGCACATCTCCCGTCCATGCTTGGCAGCCTCGCGCGACCCCTTCCGAATCGCCTCCTTCACTTCGGCGGTGGTCGCGCCGCGCTCCAACGCCTGTTCTCGGGCGTGCTTTGTGAGCCGAATCGGTTTCATTTCCCCGCCCCCTCCAGCAGCTTGATTTCGTCCGCCGTCAGGCCATAGAAGCGACAGGCCCGCGCGTCTATCTCCCGCTCCGTCGCGCCCGTGTCGGCAGAGCGGTTGCGTAGCGCCGAGCGGACGCGGTGCGCCTGGCCGCCGACGTGCATCACAAGAAACATAGTCATTGCTCGTCCATACCTTCGAGATGCTCCAAAATCGCAGTGCCGCTATGCTGGAGAAGCGCTTTCGGGGGAGCAAATCAATTCCGTGGCATGGCTGCGGCGCATGGCAGGGCAGGAGCCGGATTTCCCGCCTATTTCTTGTTCTTGGGCGCCGTTCGCGCTCCCGTGCCCCGAAACCCATCCCCGAGCACAACCTGCAATCTGAGGCAGCAGACGCCAAAAGCACCTCGCAAACCACTACCCCTGGGGTGGTCCACCTGCGCCCTGCCCCTATAGGTGGTATGCTTTGCTGTATGCGGATTTCCACTCCCGGACACGGGCCAGTTTAGCCGAGTCTCTCCCAGAGTGGGTCTTGCCTTCCACTCTTTACAGCAGCTCTGGTCCCAACCAGAGGGGTCGTACTGAACCACCGGTGGCTCACCGCTGCGGATCTAAGGTCCGAGGCCTGGTAACCCAACCGTGCCAGCAGTTTTTCGCAGTAGCCACTTGCTTCGTGATCGTCATAGGGGAATCCTGCACTTTCTGGTGGGCTTTATCCACCGGGCAAAACCGCAGTGCCGCTCTGCGGGAGAAGCACTTTGCGGAGAGCAACTGAATTCGTTCGAATGGCTGCCCAGTGAGAAGCATTCCCGATATAAGGCCATCCGCTTTCGCGTGGTTGGAATCACCGCGGCGGACACCACGCAGGGCCAGTCCAGCCCCGACCCAATCAGCATGTCAAACGGCACATATTTGCGTTGCCTGTGCGCATGGGCTTTCGTAAACATGGAGTGCGGCATGGAACATGACCAAGACAACGCATCGCCACTACCGCCACCTCCAAGCCCAGGAACGCAGGCGGCTACGGAAAAGAGGAAATCGAATGCGGTCGTTCGCTGGCTCTTAGTGCTGCCCTGGGCATGTGCGAGCTATGCGCTTGTAATGTTTGTAACCGTCCTTGTCGCCAGTGCTGAGGGCGGTACCGGACGTGTAGCACAGCCGCTCTATGCCATCCCTGGAAACTGTATTGCAGCCATCCTGTTTGTTTGGGGTGGGACAAAGGTAGCTCCGAGTCACAAGATCGAAACGGCGGTATCCCTGGCAGTTGTGTTTTCCATGGCTTACGCGGTCCTTTTCACCATTGCAGTAATGCGCGGCACGGATGGGTTCTTCGTCGGTTGGTCGGGCTTTTGCGGGGTGATTAGCGTCGTTTCAGCTATTGGCGCTAGTATTTCTGTTTACAGAAAGGAACTCCAGGTGAAGCGAATAGCTGAAATCAGAAAGAAGCGGTTCGATGGCGGAGCGCAGAAGAGCGCTTGAATTTCCAGACACAATGCAGAGTCGATATTG
Source organism: uncultured Verrucomicrobiota bacterium (assembly GCA_964625855.1). Classification (GTDB taxonomy): domain Bacteria; phylum Verrucomicrobiota; class Verrucomicrobiia; order Limisphaerales; family UBA8199; genus JAPLUA01. The sequence goes on from CAZVFC010000012.1 coordinate 150,056, forward strand.
GTTGGTATCATGGATTCACACAACACATACAATGAAGCCTTGAAGGCACTGAGGGAACTTTAGTTCCCACTGGCAGCAGCGCTGTAGTTGACCAACTGACGGGCTTTATGAGTGACGTTTTCTTACTTGGTGCAGGATTCTCAAAAGCTGTCTCGACCGAAATGCCGATGACACGCGAGCTTGGCCGGTCGGTGCTTGGCTTGTATAAACTCAAAGATGGCATTTCGCCCAAGATTCGGGCCTTGGTAGAGGAGGACTTCGAGAAGGCCTTGGCCTTCTTAGCCCAGCACAAGCCCGGGTTGCCGGAGTTGGAGAACTTACAGCACAAGGCTCTTTTCTTGGACTTGACCCGTCTTGTCCCGGCGGTGTTCTGGGATAAGAGAATGGACCCGCAGGTGTGGCGCATGAACAAGCCTCAGGTCTGGCTCGAAGAGCTTCTCGCCTATTGGCACAAAAACCGCACTGCTGTCATAACCCTCAACTACGACACGTTGGTCGAACGAGTTGCGAGTGCGGTTTACGGAGCCAATCGCCCAAAGATTCCAACCGGCCAATTGTATCCACTCCCGCTAACTCCAACCCTGCTACAGGGCGATTCTATTGAAATCGACCACGGCAAAGTCGAACACCAAACATCTACCTTCAAGCTCCTCAAGCTCCACGGGTCTATCAATTGGCTCTATTCGGGGCGCCCTGACTTCTCGGGAGAAGAGCTGTTCTACATTCCGTGTAGGCGAGGACTCGATGGCGTTTTCGACAATGCAGGTGGCAAGAATCCTGACAACGTGGATTGGCGGCGTCTGGCCGGCAAGTTTCCCCTAATCGTCCCTCCGGTGCTGGACAAGTCCGGGCTCTTTAACCATGAAGCTCTTCGTTCCATGTGGTTTCAGGCTGGGGAAGCCCTCAAACGGGCTACCAGGGTAGTCTGCCTCGGTTATTCGCTGCCTGATAGCGATCTAGCCATTGCTCAGTTCTTGAAAACCTGCGCGCCTTCGAATGGGATGCCTTTTGAGATTGTTGATCGTGAACCAAGAACAAAGGAGCATTTCGAGGGCGTTCTTGGCAAGAATTTGTATGAGTTGCGGCAGGAACATTCCGGGGAAGCATGCATCCCCGCTTTTGTCATCAGGAACCTGATTGATGACTGGAGAGATAAGCGGCGGGCAGCCTTGGAAATCGATTGGCTCAAACCGACAAAGCACTGAAGAATGCGCTCCGTTTATCGAGCAGCTTGACTAGCATGTGTGCGGGCCATGAATGAGGGTAACGATCTTACGCCGGTACGAAGGCTCCGAGGCCCGGTCGAAAAGGCTGGCGCCGGTGCGAAACGCATTCAGTCCGCCATCGTTGCGGACGCGCTGGCGCTGGCGACCAGGCGGGAGTCCACCCCAGTTGGCTCGAAGTTTCGAATTGGGCAGTACGACTGGTGCGAGCCCGACTACCGGCAGATTTTGATTTGGGCCGAGGCGCTCAGCCTGAGACCGGAGGAAGTGATCGAGCGTTTGCTGAAGGGACGGAAGCCGCCCTGGGAGACGCGCGTTGAGAGGGGCAAACTGGCTGCGATTCACTGGGATTTTGATCTGCTCCCGCTAAGGGAGTTTGAACTACCCGAATGCTTGGAGACATCGAGCCTGTCTTTCCATACCTGTTCAGATAGGCGTCCCCGTCTCCGAGTGAGCAGTCTCTGCTTGCCAGAGCTGCGGAACCTCGACTTTGGCAAGCAGGGCGCTGTCGCGGAAGATTGTGACCTGTCCGGGTTTCCAAATTTGGGCATGCTTGTGTGCGCAAACAGCGATATAGCGGAACTGGATTTGAGCAAGGTGCCGCAGTTGAGCTACCTGGACTGCGCAGGTAATAGACTGTCCCAACTGGACTTGTCACATACACCGAATTTACGGTGGGGGCTAAGGTGCCCACGCAATCAGATCACGGAGTTGAGATTGAGCAAACATCCACATTTGCTGGTTTTGGATTGCTCGGAGAACCACTTATCACGACTTGACGTCTCAGGGCTTCCGAGCCTGATTCATCTCAATTGCGAGAAGAATGAAATCCGAGAGCTGGATTTGAGCAACGTGGTTCAGTTACTAACGCTGGAGTGCTCATCCAATGCACTCAGGGTTCTGGACGTCCGCCACTTACACCGTCTGTATGGACTCCGTTACGATGTCGGCAAGACTCGCTTGGTCCAGCGCCCCGACCAGCACTTCTGAGCGATGAAGCAGAGTAGGCATTTCGCGCTCGTGCGGAGGGCGTCAAGCGCCCTCGAAAAGGCACGGCCAGGAGCGCAACGCATCCTGGTGGCGATGGTCAGCGAGACGCTGGCCCTGAGTAGGCGTGAGAAGGTAACTGGGAGTCAGCCTTTGGAAGGGCTGGAAGACGCGGAGGGCATGTTCGAACGCGGAAAGCGCTACACTTCTGGCAAGGGTGTCCCGCGGGACGTGGCCAAGGCCGTTCTTTGGTTCCGCAAAGCTGCCGAGTTAGGGCACTGCGGCGCCCAGCTTCAGCTCGGTAAGCTATGCCTCGACCAGTGCGACCGCGATCAGGCTGCAATTTGGTTTCGACGGGCCGCAGAGCAAGGGGACACTCAGGCGTTGTGGGAACTGGGTGAAGCTTTCTTTATCGGCAATTATGGTGAACCGGATTATCCTGAGGCTGCCAAATGGCTTCAAAAAGCAGCGGATGCAGGCCATGCAAAAGCGTGGCTGTACCTTTCCTACAGCCACCGACAGGGCCTGGGACTGCGGAGGAACAAGGCCGGAGCCAATGAGTGTTTGCAGAAGGCAGCGGACCTGGGAGACAGGGATGCCCAGGTCGAACTAGCAGAGCGGTACCTTGTAGGTGACGGCATCGCGAAAGATATTCCTCAGGCACACCTCTGGTGTGAGAAGGCAGCGAACCTTGGGAACAATCGGGGCTATTACGAACTGGCACGGCGATACCTTAAGGGCCGAGGCGTGAGGAAGGATGTCCAACAGGCACTTCTGTTTTATCGAACTGTGGCAGAACGGGGCCGCGCTGATGTAATGTGGGAGATCGGAAATCTGTACAGCCAAGGTGAGGACATACCACAGGACTGGCCTGAGGCAGCCAAGTGGTATCGGCGGGCTGCTGAAAAGGGCATGGCGCAGGCGCAGATTTCTTTGGCGTCATGCTACATGTCAGGGCAAGGCGTCCCGCGCGACGAGACAGAGGCCACCGCATGGTGTCGAAAGGCCGCCGAGCAGGGTTACGCCCCGGGACAAGGCGCGTTGGCAAACCATTACTGGGATGGTGTTGGTGTGCAGCAAAGCTATACGGAGGCTGCACGATGGTATGCAAGAGCGGCTGAAGCTGGCTACGTGGAGGCCCAAGGCTATCTTGGCGAGTGTTATGCCCTGGGTCTGGGTGTTCCCAAGGACGTGGCCCAAGCTTACGGGTGGCTCAACTTAGCCGCTTGCCAGAAGAACGAAGAGGCACAGTCGCAACTGAAATCCTTGCGGGAGCACATGACACCGGACCAAATCGCCGAGGGCGAAAGGCTGTTCCAACAGTTCGTGAAGCGAGCGAGGGGAGGTTAAGCACGAGTAACGAGGGTGAACGATGAACGACGAACATTGGATTCTCATAGACGCTGAAACAACGGGCCTATCCGCGCCAATCTTCGTTGTGGAGTTGGCCGCGCAGCGAATGCAGGGCTGGGTGGTGGATGGAGAGCCATTCCGGAAGTTGCTAAACCAGAACCAGGAAATTCCGGCTGAGGCGTCACGCGTCCATGGCTATACGCGGGAGATTCTGGAGCGGGACGGCGAACCGGCGGTGCAGGTGTACCGGGAATTTGCTGAATACGCGGGCAACCTGCCGCTCGTTTCCTTCAATCTGGAGTATGATCTGGACGAAGTGCTGGCGCCGGAGTGGAAGCGGCTGCGCATCGCTGCGATCGGCAGCCGGGGCTTGTGCGCCCTGCGGTTGGCGCAACGTCTGCTTGACCCCGTACCTGCCGGCAACTGCAGGCTTCAAACGTTGCGGCAGTATTACCGGCTGCCCGAGCACGGTGCGCACACGGCGCTGGGGGATGTACAAACGGTCGTGAACTTGTTCGGTAGGGTGCTCCGCCCAATCGCAGAGCACCGCGGATTGGATACGTGGGAAAAGTTGGCGGCGTACGCGGCTGAGGAGTGGTATGCGTCACGGATTGCCTTTGGGAAACACAAGGGACGGCTGTTTCAGGAAGCGCGCAGGGATGCGGAGTTGCGCCGGTGGCTGGATTGGTTGGCGAGTTCTTCAAACGCCCGAAGCGCGAAGATGGGGCGGTGGTACTTACGGCAGTTGGAAGCTAAGGCTGAGCCGCTGGTTGAAGGTGAGGTGTTTGCGGCGGCGGAAGCTGGGGGTGAAGGGGGATTAACAGCGAGGGCGGGAGGACGCGAAGAAGCAACGGAGGCTGGAGTCGGATTCGCGGCGGTGGTCATTTACGTCAATCCTGAGCTGGAGAAGCTGCGGCAGCTTGTGGCAGGCGCCAGGGCGCGGCTGGCTGAATTGGAGGTCAGCTACACGAGGGAGAAATCCCGGGTGGATGCGGTGCAGGCGATTCTATTCCGCCACTTGCGAGAGTATTATCAGAAGCGCGACCAGTTGCGGCTCGTGGTTGAGTACCGGAAGAAGTATCTCGATTCTCTGATACGCGGCGGCGACGAGGAGGCGCAGCAGGCGGAGCAGAATTACGAGCGGGCCAGGACGCAAACCGACCAGGATTACGAGGAAACGGCGGCGGCTGTGGCCGAGAAGAAACAACTTACCGCCGAGGAAGAAGCCGAGTTGAGCAGGCTGTGGAAGAAGTTGGTCAAGCTGTACCACCCCGACCGCTTCGCCCACGAGCCCGACAAGCTCGAAACCTACGAGAAGCTGACCGCAGCCATCAACCGCGCCAAGGACAGCGGCGACATCAAGACGCTGCGGGAAATCGCCGAGGACCCGCATGGCTTCATCCTCCGCCAGGGCTGGGCGAGCCTGGATTTCAGCGAAGAGGCAGAACTGACCCAACTGCGGCGGCTGTATGAAACGTTGCAGCTTGAGATCATTACGGTGCTGGAATCGCTGGGCCAGTTGAGGGGAAGCCCCGATTACGAGCTGTGCCAGATCACTGAGAAGAAGCCGGGTGTGCTGGACGAGCTTGCGGCGGAGAGGGCCAGCTTGCTCGAAAAGGAGACGGCCGAGTTGGAAAAGCAGGCTCAGCGGCTCGCCGCGGAAATCGAGGAGTTGGCCGGAGAGACGCCCGTCCGGATCGGCTGAAAGTCGGATTCGAGGCCGGCCAGCCGTCGCCCTGGGCCGCCCAGCTCGGCCGGAAGCCGCCCCAGCCCTTATTGGCTCTGTCCGCGCAGGTTATACGAGCGCCCCGGGCTGCCCCCGTAGCACCTGCCTGGGAACAGGCTTAGTTGTAAAGACTGTCGTTGAGGGAAGCGTACTTGGTCCCGATGAGTACGAGACTAGCAGAGTCATGGGACCGTCCAAGGCCCGTGCTCATCGGAGAAGCGCCCTCGGGGCCGCAACTGGATCGTTGGGATGAGCCGGGCGGGGCAGGTCGTCGCGTGTTTAAGGCCCAGCAAGCGGAGCGCGCGCCCGCGCGGGCAGTTCGAACGTGGCGCCTTCCCGGGCCGCTTCGACCTCGAGCGGGCTCTTCTTTGAGGCGACGAGCTCGCGGGCCTGGGCTTCCAGTTGGGCGACCTTGGCATCGTCGTGGTTGGGGTCGTGGTGAAAGAGGAACAGCCGTCCAACCTGGGCCTCGATGGCCAGCAACACCACTTCTTTGACGCAGCCGTGGCCCCAGCCGACGTGATGCTTGTATTCCTCGCAATCATACTGCGAGTCCATGATGAGCACGTCTGTGCCGCGGAGGAACTCGATCATCTTCTGCCGTTCCGCACGGGCGAAGGCTGCCGTGGCGGCGTCGGGCGCGCCCGGGACCCGCGGTGAAGGGGCCGTCTCCGAGTAGGGTTCATTGTCCGGGAAGAAGGCGAGGGAGCCATCGGAGGTGAAGAGCCGGTAGCCGACGCAGACACCCGGATGGTTGGCGAACGTGGCCTGCACCCGGACCGGACCAACGCGGAAGTTCATTTCTTTCAGCTCCTCGATCAGCACATTCGCGGGCACTTCGCGCAGGCCAACCGGAAAGAACGGAGTTTCCATCTGCCCCGCCAGCACCACCTCCAGGCCGTGCCGCGCGCCCTCATAGCCCAGGATGCGCAAGTGGTTTTGAGGCTTGAAGAATGGAGTGAAGAAGGGGAGGCCTTGGATGTGGTCCCAGTGGGTGTGGGTGAGCAGCAAGGTCAGTTCGAGCGGTTGCGTGTCGAATTCGGTCACCAGATTTCGCCCGAGAAGGCGTATCCCCGTGCCTGCATCAAGAATGATCACCTGCCCGTCCGCGCGGACCTCGACGCAGGTGGTATTGCCGCCATACTTGACGGTGGTGGGTCCGGGTGTGGCGATGGAACCGCGCACACCCCAAAACCTGACCCTCGTTGGACTCGGCGCAACGCCCCTGGCCGGTGCGGACGGCTCGGCCACCGGACGGACGCCCGCGGCGACCCGGGAGAGCAGGGGGAAAAAGCGCTCCGGCTCGATGGGTTTGGTGACGTATTCGTCCGCCCCCGCTCGGAATGCCTCCTGCCGGTCGCTTTCGAACTGCCGGCCAGAGACGACGACGATCGGAGTCTGCCTCAGCGACTCGTCCTGGCGCAGCGCGCGGCAAACCTGGAAGCCATTGCCGCCGGGCATCATCAAATCGCAGAGAACCACCGCTGGCCGGTGCGATTTCGCCATTTCGATGCCCGCATCTCCATTCTCGGCCTCGAAAACCTGCCAGCCCGCCCGCTGCAGCAACTCGCTCAGAAACTGCCGATAGCAAGCGTCGTCATCAATGATTAGAACGGTGTTCATGAGCGTGTCGTGCACTCTGGCGATTAGTGTAATCGCCTGCGGGGGAGAATTAAAGTGAAAAAGGAAGGCTTGAACGGCTTGGTATCTCTGCGTGGCTTCTGCCGCATCCCGCTAAGCGCCCGGTCACAGGGCCATGCCGATGCCGGTCCGGGTGCCGAGGTCGCCGATTTCACTCTTGCGCCGGGTTGCTCCTTGGCCATTCTTAATGCGATGGCTCAACAGAAGATTTCCGAGGTGCTGGCCAAGCCGGATGTGGCGTTGGAAATGACGCTGCGGCCGTCTCTATTCTCCGAGTTCACCGGCCAGGCCAAGGTCAAGGAGCGCCTGGAAATCACAGTTGCCGCCGCCAGGAAACGGCACGAAGCCATAGACCACCTCCTGCTCAGTGGCCCGCCCGGGCTGGGGAAGACCACCCTGGCGCATATCCTCGCCAAGGCCATGGGTGCCAACCTCAAGAGCACCAGCGGCCCGACCATCGAGAAAGCCGGTGACCTCGCGGGCTTGCTGACCAACCTGGAGGAGGGTGACGTTCTGTTCATAGACGAAATCCATCGTCTCCAGAAGACCATTGAAGAATACCTCTACCCGGCAATGGAGGACTTCAAGCTCGATATCATCATTGACCAGGGGCCTAACGCCCGCAGCGTCCGCCTGAACCTGCCGCGCTTTACGCTCATCGGCGCGACCACCCGCAGCGGTCTCCTCACGGCGCCCTTGCTGACGCGCTTTCCCATCCGCGAGCGGCTTGACTATTACCAGGCCGACCAGCTCCAGACGATCGTGGTTCGCTCGGCGCGCCTGCTCAACGTCGAGATCGAGGACGAGGGGGCGCGGGAGATCGCCCGCCGCAGTCGCGGCACGCCGCGCATCGCCAACAATCTTCTTCGCCGCGTTCGCGATTACGCCCAGGTGAAGCACGAAGGCCGGATCACCTGCGAGGTGGCCGACAAAGCGCTGGCCATGCTGGAGATTGACGAGAACGGCCTTGACGAGATGGACAAGCGCATCCTGGAGACAGTGATCGTGAAGTTCGGCGGCGGCCCCGTCGGCTTGGGCTCGATGGCGGTGGCGGTGGGCGAAGAACCGGATACGCTGGAGGAGGTTTATGAGCCTTACCTCATCATGGAAGGCTACCTCAAACGCACATCCCAGGGACGCGTTGCCACTGAATTGAGCTACAAGAAACTCGGCCTGAAGGTCAGTCAGGGCACCCAGCCGGGTTTGCTTTAGGATGCCCTGCCGAGTGCCGCCACAGCCGAGCGCCGACAGGTTGCCGGACGGGCGTTTCCCGTTACCTTTCACACCGAAACCCCGTCTTGAGCTGGAGAGAGTTTACGCTACAATTCGCCCGCCCTGCGCGTGTGGCGCCGGAAATTGCCGTTGCTGTCTAATATGCAGTCTGCTCTGACTCGTCGTTCGTTCCTGAAGCGCGCCGCGCTGACCGCCGGTGCTTTGCGTCTCCTTCCCGGCCCGAATCTGCTCGCCGCGCCAAACGCGGGCGACAAACTCAACTGTGTCCAGATCGGCTGCGGGGGACGGGGCATGAGCCACCTCGACTGGGCGGTTACTCAAAGCAAGGACAACCTGGTGGCCATCGTGGACCCGGACGAGAAGAACCATGCCAAGGTGAAGAGCTGGCTTCAGCGCAAGGAGCAGAACCCGGATAAGCTCCAGACATTCACGGACTACCGCACGATGTTTGACAGGCTCGGCAAGCAGATTGATGCCGTGTTTATCGCCACACCCAACCATCAACACGCGCCGCCGGCAATGATCGCGCTGCAGTTGAACAAGGGCGTGTTCTGCGAAAAGCCGCTCTGTCACGACATCGCCGAAGCCCGCAAGCTGCGCGAGATGGCAGCCCGGTCCAAGGCTCCCAGCCAGATGGGCAACCAGGGCCATTGTGAGGAGGGCTATCGGCGCCTGTGCGAATTTGTTTGGGCCGGGGTTGTCGGCAACATCACCGAGACGCATAGCTGGACCGACCGCGCCAATGGCGGGGTGGGGCCGCGACCGCCCGCGCTGCCGGTGCCCGCCGGGCTGCATTGGGATTCGTGGATCGGCCCGGCGCCCTACCGCGACTACCACACCGACCTTCATCCGCACGAGTGGCACGGCTGGTACGACTTCGGCAACGGCTCCCTGGGAAACATGGGTTGCCACGTGCTGGACGGTGTGTATTGGGCGCTCAAGATCGAGCATCCCACCAGCGTCGAGGCCGAGGAAATCCGCGGCGGCACCAACGAGCGCTATCCCACCGGCGCCCGCATCCGCTGGGACATCCCCGCGCGCGGTGACCTGCCGCCGCTGAAGGTCTTTTGGTATGAAGGGTTCAAGAAGGACGCGACCGGCAAGGCCAGCAAGAGCCTGACCGCCGCGCGAGGCGAGGACAGAAACCTCCCGCCGTTGCTGGGCGAGTTGCAGAAGCAATACCCCGACGAGGAAATGGATCGCCCCGACAGCGGGACGATTTACGTCGGCGAAAAGGGTTACCTCTATACCGCCACCTACGGCGGCAAGATGCATATCCTGCCGATGGAGAAGATGGAGCAAATCAAGCAGCCCCCGCGCACGCTGCCTCGCCCCAAGAATGTGATGGCGGATTTCCTCGATGCCGTCCGCGCGGGCAGGAAGGAAACCGCGGCCAGCTTCGACTACGGCGCCCGGCTGACCGAGTTCACCCTGATTGGCAACCTGGCCCAGCGCGCCGGCGCGGGCAAGACCGTGGCTTGGGACGGCCCGAATATGAAGGTCACCAACATGCCGGAACTCAACGCGTGGGTGAAGCGGCCGTATCGCCAGGGCTGGCCGAGCTAGCGCGTCCTGCTTCCAGCGCGTAGCGGAGTACCCGCAGACGGCCGCTGTGCTGTGGATTACTCCGGCAGGTCAACCACGGCCAAACCGGCGGCCTCAGCGAGCTTTGCCTGGTCAGCGTCCAGTGTGGCGAAATCGGTCAGACGACTGACTCGCGCAATGGCGACATGCAAGAGATCGAACGTGCGGCATGGGGTCGCAATAGACGTTCATCGCCGCCCGTGCCTGATGATCTCGCTGCCGGGCTTCCCAGGCAGCGACTTGCGGCCCCACACTTCGTCCAACCGAGAGAATGTCTCCGACCAGTCAACTGCCGGCCCGCTCGGCGGCACAAGGCGGGCTACGGGCTTTCGCTTCTCAACGATCTCGATTTCTTCGCCGGCCGCCACTCGCCGCAGCAGGGACTCAAGCCTGGTCCGGACGACATTCAAAGTCACGGTCTTCATGGAGGGAATATGGCCTCTCTCCCCGGTTCGCGACAAGTCCGGTTTGCGGTCGCCCTGTGCCCGGTGGGGTTGGCCGCATGACGGGGCTGGCAGGCACGCCCGAAATCACGCATTCCAAATGCGGCGCCAAAAGGTGGCACGTAGGACCGGAGCTCTTTCGCAAGGGCCTCCTACGTAAGCGGGTCAGGCATGTCAACCCCTCGCCCCGCGTCCCTCATCGAATTGGTACCGCTTTGCCCGGGCCCTCCACAGCGACATAGACCACCTCGGCCTGGGTCACGCGCACCGCGGTTTGCGCGGCGTCGCGCCGGTTGGCCTCGACCGTCACGCGAACCGTGATGGACGTCGTGCCAATTCGCAGGGTCTCGGTGTAGAAGCTGACCAGGTCGCCCACGAAGACCGGGGCGATGAACTTCACCTCGTGCATGGCCACCGTGGCGAAGGTCTTGTTCGTATGTTTGCGCGCCTCCACCGCTCCCGCCTGGTCAATGTAACTCAGAATGAGGCCGCCAAAGATGGTGCCCATCGGGTTGGTGTCGCACGGCATCATGACGACGCGGATGGCCGGTTGCAGGTCGTTGGTCATGGAGGCATTAGAGCCGACTGCCGCAGGAAAGTCATTCCTGAAACGCCTCACTCCATCGCCGCCAGGCGGGTGGCTTGCTGTTCCCACTCCGGGTTCAATTCCGTCAGCCGATGCTGCACTTCCACCAACTCGCGGTTGATCGCCTGGGCGCGGCCGGGCTTTTCGTAAGTCTCCTGCTGTTCGAGTTCAATGATGATCTCGGCCTGGCGGGCCTCCAGCCCTTGAATCTCCTTTTCGAGCTGCTGCACGATCTGCTGCTGGGCCCTGCGCTCGCGCGAGCGCGCCTGGCGCTGCTCGGCCTCCAGCCGTTTCTGGTCCTTCCTTGAAGTGGCCGGGCCGCTTTCCACATCGCCCCTGGCCTTCCCCCTATCATCAGGACCGCGGTGGAACGCGTCCCGGCCGGATGCGGTCAAGCCGGCGCGCTCGGACAGGGCTTTCGTCTTGTCCAGGTAATATTGATAGCCGCCGGGGTAATGCGTGAGTTGCCCGGCGTTGACGTGGACGACATGGTTCGCCAGGGCGCGGATGAAATAGACGTCGTGGCTGATGAAGACCAGCGTGCCCTTAAACTGGTCGAGGGCATAGGCCAGGGCGTCAATGCTCGACAAGTCGAGGTGCGTGGTCGGCTCGTCCATCAGCAGCAGGTTCGGCGGGTCCAACAGCAGCTTCACCAGCGCCAGGCGGCTCTTCTCGCCGCCGCTCAGGACGCTGACCTTCTTGAATACGTCGTCGCCGCTGAAGAGAAAGCAGCCCAGCAGAGTCCGGACGAAGGTCTCCGTGAGGCGTTGCGGTGTGTCAAAGGCCTCCTCCAGCACGGTGCGGTCCATGTGCAGCATTTCCACGCGATACTGGGAGTAATAGCCCGCCTTGGCATTGTGGCCGAGCGTGCGAGTGCCGGCCTGCGGCGTGACGACGCCCGCCAGAATCTTCAGCAGGGTGGACTTGCCCGCGCCGTTGGGCCCGACCAGCACGATGCGCTGGCCACGCTCGGCCTGAAAGTTCATGCCGCGATAGACCACGTTCTCGCCATAGGCATGATGAATGTCCTCCAGCTTAATGACCCGGAGCCCGCTGCGCTGCGGCTGCGGGAACTGGAAGTCGAGCTTGCGATCGTCACCCTCGGGCGCCTCAACCTTGTCCATCCGCTCGATCTGCTTGAGTTTGCTCTGGGCCTGCGTGGCCTTGGTATTCTTGGCGCGGAAGCGGTTGACGAACTCCATCAGCCGGCCGATTTCGCGCTGCTGGTTCTTGTAAGCCGCAATGAGCTGTTGCTCGGCGGCTTCGCGTTGCACGAGGTACTCGTCGTAGCCGCCGCGGTAACGGATGAGCCGGCTCTGACGAATCTCGACGATGCTGCCGACGAGCTGGTTCAGGAACTCGCGGTCGTGCGAGATGACGAGGATCGCGCCGGGGTAGGCCTTCAGATACTCCTGGAACCAGAGCAGGGCCTCCAGGTCGAGGTGATTGGTCGGTTCGTCGAGCAGCAGCAGGTCCGGCTCCTGGGTGAGGAGACGGGCCAGGTGGGCGCGCATTACCCAGCCGCCGCTCATTTCGCGGGCGGGCCGGTCGGAATCCTGTTCGCGGAAGCTGAGGCCGGCGAGGACTTGCTTGGCCTTGGCTTCGAGCCGGTAGCCGCCCAGTTCGTTGAATCGGTCATGCACATCGTCGTGGATGTCCTCCGGGTGCAGGGCCTCGGTGGGATGATCGGCTTCCCAGGCTTTAAGAATGCGGCGCAGCCTCGTGTATTCGGGCGTGATGGCCGTGGCCAGCTCGATCACCGTCTCGTCCGCCACCGGGGCGTTTTCCTGCGGCAGGTAGCCGATCGAGATGCCACGCTCGCAGGAAGTCTCGCCTTCGTCAGCCGACTCCTCGCCCAGGATGATCGAAAAAAGCGTCGTCTTGCCCGCGCCGTTCGGGCCGACGAGCCCGATGCGGTCCTGGCGGTTCACCTGCAAAGTCGCATCGGCGAACAACACGCGTTCGCCGTACGTCTTTCTGATGCCGGACAGAGTCAACATGAAACGACAGTCTAGAGTCCAATGTCTTGAGTCCAAAGTCCAAAACGGCGGGGTCTTGAAGCTTGGCCTTCGCGAGACACCGGGCGGTTGGTTTAGGCCAACGTGCTCCCCGACCTGTCTCCATAGCACCTCCGTCCTTCCTCCGTCCTTCCTCCGTCCCACCCCCGATTGCCGTTCGGAGGAAGGACGGAGGAAGGACGGAGGAAGGACGGAGGTAGCCGCGGGAGAGGGTGGCCTGATCGGCTCGGGGACGAGGCCGGTGGCTGCGTATTCATTAACGCGGCCTGTCTGACGCCGGCAAATGTGCGTGCAGGTACAAACTCTTTGGATGAGCCCCATTTGCGTAGAATCCCGGGCTTTCCTCGGCTCACGAGCCCACACCCGCCAGCCATCCCCCCCAGGTGGATTTCAGGCGTCTTTACCTTTCAGGAGCCGGCCTTCCGGCGGTCGCATGGCTTTCCAGAAGAGCTGCCATTTCACTGCTCCCATACTTTTCCGTTGATTCCAGGGGTGTCAGGCCCTCTTTACCGCGCAGATGCTGGTCGGCGCCGTGTTCGAGCAGGAACACCACCAGGTCTTTCTTCCCCTGCCAGGCTACCCAGAAAAGCGGCGTGCTTCCCTCGCTATCCCGCGCATTGACATTCGCCCCCCGAGCCACCAGAAGCCTGGCGGTATCGGCTGCCCCCGGCGACCCCACGCCTTCATAGACCGCCCAGTGCAGGGGGGTAAAGCCCTGGCCGTCTCTCACATTCATCCTGGCGCCTGCGTCCAGCAAAAGCCGGGCGGTTTCTGCCTGTCCGCCGTACGCCGCACGGTGCAGAGGTGTCCATCCCGTGCGATCTCGTGCGTCCGGGTTGGCTTTCCGTTCCAGGAGATACCCCACCACCGCAACATGGCCCCTTTCAGCGGCCAGATGCAGCGGCCGGCAGCCCCCTTCCTCCTTGGCCTCGATACACTTTGGGTCAAGGGCCACGGCCGCCTGCGCCCCGGCGAGATCCCCCGTTTCAGCGGCCGTATGAATCGGCTGCGCAGGATGGGGAGTGTAAGTGGCACAGCCCGAGCACAAACCTGCCAACACCAAAGACAGTGCCAAGGCAACAGTTGCGACGTGCGCTTGCATATGTTCTCCCTGGCTTAGACAGCCCCCGCCGGGAAACGTCACCCTCCAGCCCTTCCTGTTCAGATTCTCCTTGTCTCCTTGTTGGGAGAGGAGCTATTGGAAGAGCATGAACCGCTGCCGGGCTGCGTATCGTGTGCTGATTCTGATCTGTGGCTTGCTGTCGTTTCACGTGTCCACCTCCGCCCAGGTGGAGCAGGCCTGGTTCGCGCGGTACAACGGGCCGACCAATGGGTGGGATAGTGCCGTGGCGGTGGCGCTCGGCGCCGACGGCAGTGTTCACGTGGCCGGGGGTTCTGAAGGGTCTGCCGGGAACCTCGACTACGTTATCGCCAAGTTTACGCCGGACGGCAACCCGCTCTGGGCCTCCCGCTACAACGGAACCGGCAATGGCAACGACGTGCCCGCAGCCATCCAGGTGGACCCCAACGGGAATATTCACGCCACCGGCACTTCACGAGGCGCCACCAGCGGCGACGACATCGCCACCTTGAAGTATGACGCCAACGGAAATCAGTTGTGGGCTTCCCGCTACACGACGTTCGGCAACAAGAACGACACCGCCGCGGCCCTGGCACTCGACAGCGTCGGCAACGTTTACGTGACCGGCACGGCGACGTCGAACAACGCCGAATACGTCACAATCAAATACGACCCCGACGGCAACGAGCTGTGGAAGACGTTTCACACGGGCACTAACAGCAACACCACAGACATCCCCGCAGCGCTGGCCGTTGATGCGCAGGGAAACGTCTATGTCACCGGCAGTTCCTCGCCGGCCTATTTCGCCGGCACTTATACGACAATCAAATACGGCACGAATGGCAGCCAACTGTGGGTGGCGCGCTATGCCGGGTCAGGCGGCCTCAACTATCCGGTGGCCATCCAGGTGGATTCAGCGGGCAACGTCTATGTCACGGGGCGCACGGAAGAAACGGACCGCTCCAGCCGGTATGATTATGCCACGGTGAAATACTCCTCCAGCGGGACGCAGATTTGGGCTGTCCGCTATCGAGGCGCGTCAGGGAGCCGGGACGACCGTGCGCGCGCTTTAGGATTGGATGCCAGCGGAAACGTGTATGTGACCGGCACTTCGGCAGGTGCCTCGGCTGACGATATCGTGACCCTCTGTTACGCGCCGGATGGCTCCCAGAGCTGGTTGGCGCGATACAACGGGCCGGCGAACGGCGTGGAGACGGCGGCAGGGCTCGCGGTGGACCTGGCGGGCGGCGTTTATGTGAATGGGGCCTCGCGTGGAAGCGCCGGTGCCGCGGAGCTTGCCACGATCAAATACGCCCCAAACGGGAATCAGCTCTGGGTCATGCGCTCTGCGGCCGCCGCCTCAACCAATTCGGCCAGCCGCCCCATCGTTGTCGGAGACGCCAACGAGGTCTATGTGAGTGGAGAAGTGCCGGGATTGACCGCGCTGACAGACATGGCGTTGTTCAAA
Organism: uncultured Verrucomicrobiota bacterium; assembly: GCA_964625855.1. Taxonomy (GTDB): domain Bacteria; phylum Verrucomicrobiota; class Verrucomicrobiia; order Limisphaerales; family UBA8199; genus JAPLUA01. Next base: position 165,399 of record CAZVFC010000012.1, read on the forward strand.
TTCCTCCAGACGTCGAACGCGGACTATCCCGTGATTGCCGATCAGCCAGAACCCATTTCTGTCATTCGAGGCTCGAACGCAGTTTTCACTGTGGGGGCAACAGGCTTGTTGCCGCTGAGCTTCTTCTGGCATTTCAACAGCCAAACCCAGGTCCTGGCCACCACCCAGACCCTGCTCTTGAACAATGTGCAACCGGCCCAGCAGGGCGATTACACGGTGCAAGTGAGCAATGCCCTCGGGTGGGTCGAGAGTCCCGCCGCGCGACTGACGGTGAACTACATTACCAACCAGCCGCAAAGCCAGTCCGTCGTGCACGGCGCCAATGCCTATTTCAAAGTCGAGGCCACCGGAACCGCGCCGTTCAGTTATCGCTGGCAATTCAATGGAGTGGACATTCCCGGCGCGACAAATAACCTGCTCTTGCGCACAAACGTTCAGCCTGAAGACGCGGGCTATTACGTGGCAGTCGTTTCCAATGTCGCGGGCATCATGACCAGCGACGTCGCCCGATTGAGCATCAACACCCAGGTCCGCCAAATATGGGCGGACAGCCGCGACCCTGGCCATTCGCTGGCCGTGGATCTCTCCGCGAATCTCTACGTGGCTGGTTCCGGCAATTGGCTCGACGCCTCTTCGGATTACATCACCTGCAAATTCGCGCCTGACGGCACCCGCCTTTGGCGTGCGATTTACAACGGCCCGGGAAACGGGTTTGACGGTTTCAGCACGTGGTGGTTCTTCAAAGCCCAGTTGATCGCCGTGGATGCGGCGGGCAATGCGTACGTCAGCGGCACGTCGAAGGGCACAGCGGGCGTCTCCGACAACGACTACGCCACGATCAAATACGACACCAACGGCAATCCGGTGTGGGTGGCCCGACTGGACGCTGCTTCGCCGAACGAGACTGCCTTTGCGTCCTGCATGGCGTTAGACGCGCACGGCAACGTTTACGTCACGGGCTTTGGCAGCCCTGGCTACCGAACGGTGAAGTACGACAACAACGGGAATCTCCTGTGGGTTACCAACTATACGGGCGCCGACTTGGCCTACGACCTGGCACTCGATGGCGAGGCCAATGTGTATATCACCGGGTACCAGCTCACGGCCAGCTTTTGTGATTACGAGACCGTCAAATACGACACGGATGGCCATCAGCTTTGGGCCGCCATTTACAGCGCTACAGGGTGGACGGAAGGTGATGCGGCCTTCGGATTGGCGCTCGATTCGCATACGAACGTGATTGTTGCCGGCGTATCCTACATGCAGGGCGTGGATCAGGACTACGCAACCGTCAAATACGACCGAAACGGAACGAACCTGTGGGCACGCCGCTATCCGGACGGCGGATTGAGTGCGGAAGCCGCGTATGATGTTGAAGTGGATGCGCTAGACAACATTTACGTGACAGGCAGCCCCGGCACGATCAAGTACTCGCCCGCTGGCGAACGCCTCTGGTTCACCAGCGCCGCCGGACGACGTGTGAAGGTGGACGCCCAGGGCGCCGCCTACGTGCTCAACACGTCCAGCGGCGGCATCACCGGGAATGATTACGTGCTCACCAAACTGGATATGCAGGGAAACCGTATTTGGGAAGCGCGATACGGAACGTTGAATAGTGACTCCGCGTCCGCGCTGCTGCTGTTCGGGGAAACGAACGTTTACGTCACCGGCTCTGCCGGCACGGTGAAATACGTCCAGCAGGCGACACCACCGCTCGGGCTGAAAGTGAAGGCCGGCTTGACGAACAATCTGATTCAGTTCTCGGTTACGGGTGAAGCCGGCCGCTTCTACGCGGTGGAGGCTTCTACCAACCTGGTGGACTGGGTCACGATCACCAACCTGGTCAACGCAACCGGGACCGCCTCTTTTGTTGATCCGGCGCAAGGGACCCATCCTGTCCGCTTCTATCGGGCGTACAAGGAATTCTGAGCGAGGCCGGTTGCTGTGCTTCAAGAGGATATGCGATAGAAGCGGCCGGGGCTTGCCGAGCTGATCGCCTCAGTAAACTCGGCCGAGTTGCCGTTGGCGACGTTCAAAGTGCCGATGACATGCCAATCGGCAGGGGCCAGAGTGTCAGTGGCCTCGACATGATAGGTTCCGGGGAGCAGCCCGCGGATGCGCAAACGGAGCAGGTTGGCGGGGCGCTCGAGGCTGACCGAAATCATGGGTACCACAACGTTCACCGGCTCGCTGCGCGCGACGACCTTCAGCGACGGAGGAAACTCTGGATTCACCGTCAGCAGCCGGAACTCGTATGCGCCGGCGGTCAGGGTCGGCGGCAAGGGCAGCGGCAGCATGCCCTCAGCGGCGCTGGCGGTGGAATAAGCCGCCAATGCAAGACTGGCGCCGCTGCGCTCCCCCAGGCGAGAGAACTCGAGCAGGTCGTGCGGACTGGGATCGGGAATACCCGCCCAGGCCACGTTGACGGTTCCGCCTGGCAGGACTTGCGTCGGGCTCACGGCCGCATGGATGGGCGGCAGGATGCCCGGGCCGTCGGCAGTGGTTCGGGCAACGAAGGCGTCGCCGCAGGTGGCCAGGGTGAAGAAGCAGTCCCCGCCGAAGGCGTTGATCTGGAAAACACCGGGCGTGGTGGGAAAATTCAAGGAGGAACTGTAGCCCGCAAGGTAAAGGCTGGGTCCCGGCCCCAGCGCCATGCCGCCCAGTTCGTCCGTGCCTTCCGTCAGCGAGGGTGAATTCGTCAACTTGCCTCCGCCCAGGAACGAGGAAAAGAGGATGCGGGAGGCGTCTGGGTTGAGCTTGGTGATGAACACATCGGACAGCCCGCGGTTGGCGGCCTGAAAGGAATCCCGGATCGGGAAATACAACGAGGCGGTGGAGCCGGCGACATAGACGTTGCCGTCCGGGTCCACTGCGATTCCGTTGCCGCCATCATGGCCTTCGCCGGCGAGGTAAGTAGAGTAGGCAAGCGAACCGGCCGGGTTGAACTTGGCTACAAACGCGTCGCTGCATAGCTCGCCCAGGCAGAGCGGAAACGGCGAACGGGGCTGCACCACACCCGGAGTGGTCGGAAAATCGCCGCCCGTGGTCTCGCCGGTGACGAACACCTCGCTTGCGGCATCCACGGCCAGGGCAGTAACGGTAGAGTCGGCGAAGCTTCCGCCAAGGTAGGTGGAGTAGATCAGGCTGGATCCGTCGGGAGAGAGCTTGCTGACAAAGCCGGCCACGGCGACCGGGCCGCCCAGGTGGGAAGCCTGATACGCGTTGAGCGCGGGAAAGTCGTGGGAGGAGGTCTTTCCCGCAACATAGGCATTGCGAGCCGAGTCAATCGCAATCGCTTGCGGAACGTCGAAATCCGAACCACACAGGTAGGTGCAGTAGATCAGGCCGTTTCCCGCCGGATTCACCTTGGCCACAAAACCGTCCCCAAGTCCTCCGCAACGGTTCGTCTGGAACGCCCCGGGCGTGACGGGGAAGTCCGAGGTTGAGGCCTGCGCAATGCCCGCGATGTACGCATTGCCGTCGCCATCCACAGTGATCGCGTAGCCGGCCGAGGTATCGGCGAGTCTTCCCCCGAAAGTATAGAGGTAGGTGAGTGCGCCTGTGGGACTGAGCTTGGCAACCAGAACCCCCGGAGCGAGGCCTTCCGCGTAACAAAGATCGGCCCGGCCGGTAAGGTAGGCGTTGCCCGCGGCATCCACCGCTATGGCGTAGCCCGCATCCCCGCAAGGGCCCCCCACCAAAGTGCAATACAGCAAGGCACCGGTCGGGGAGAATTTGGCCACATACGCATCCTGACCCCCCTGCGGGATCGTGTTGGTTCCGGTGGTCACAGGGAAGTTCGTTGAGGCCGTGGTTCCGGTGATGTAAGCATTGCCGTCGCCATCCACGGCAATGTCGGCGGCGCCCTCGTCGTAACTGCCGCCCAAATAGCCCGAGTAAGTCAGCACCGCGGCGGTGGCGCTCCCGATCAAACTCAAGCCGATAGATACGGCGATTCGCATCCCCAACCGAAGTGCTCTTTCGGACGCTGGTCCTGCCTGCGAACCGCGGAGCGCCGACGAGACTCTTCCCACGTGGCAACGCAGAGCCAAAACTGCTGATTTCATAACCTCAATGTGACGAAGTCATGTATTCCACGAGGCTGTCGAGGCGTCAAGTGGGGGTGAACCTTCGGCGAAGCCGCTCTGGACGTCGTTCTCGTCGTCGTCCTCGTCCTCGTGCTCGATTGGGCTGCTTTCGATTACGATTGCGACGACGACGACGAGGACGATGAGTTGCGGCTTTGCCGAATATTACGTCAAGCGGGGGTAAAAGAGGCGATCAGGGGACAATGACGCGCAGGCGCGACCGTTGCACAGAGAACGTCGCGGGCAGGTGACCGATGAACTCGCCGTCGGTTTCCAGCGGAGTGGGAGAGGGGCTGGCGAGGGTAAGCGACTCCGCCTGGAAACGTTCCACAGCGGAAGCGGGCACCCTGCCGCCGAACAGCAGGCCGGGCCCGCAGCGGGTGAGAGTGAACCAGTTCACGCGCGGGAAGACGCACACCTCGAGGCACCCATCCCGCAAATCGGCTTTGGGGAAGACGCGGTAGTCGCCGCCATACAAACGGCCATTGCCGATCAGCACCAGCTCGCCGGTCGCCGCACGGCTGCCGTCCGAGGCGGTGATCTTCGACTGCGGACCCAGCAGGGCCTTGAGCCCGGCCACGACGTAGGCGAGCGGTCCGATGCGCTTCTTCAGCGGCCAGTTGACCAGCTCGATTGCTCGCGCATCCAGTCCGGCGCCGGCCAACTGCGCGAAGAAGCGCCGCTGCCGGGCGCCGTTGACGTTGTAGTCCACACAAGGCAGGTCAATAAGCGTCTCCTTGCCGCGGCGAATGGCTTCCCAGGCGGGCTCCAGCCGAGTCGGAAGGCTCAACTCGCGGGCAAAGACATTTACCGTCCCCAGCGGCAGCAGGCCGAGGCACGCGCGTTCGAGGCCCTCCGGCGCGTCGCCAATCCCGTTCAGCACTTCATTGAGCGTGCCGTCGCCACCGGCGGCGACAATGACCTCGAAGCCTTCGCGAACGGCCTCTTCCGCGAGCCGGCGGGCGTCCCCCGCGGCGGCAGTGAGTTTGAGCGTAGTCGGCGCTCCCAGATCATCCAGGTGACGACGGAAGTGCCGGGCTTTCTCGCCTCGGGCCGCCGGGTTGAAGATGACACAGGTGCGCACGCTTCATTCTCCGAATCCGGGACCCGGATAGTCGAGGAGAAATGAAAGGCCGGGGAGCTATTCGCTGGCCTGCCTGCGGAGGCCGGCATGCGGTCCGGGCTGAATCCACGCCCAATCACCTTGATCCAGGATTGGGAAAGGCTCTTTAAAGGGCTCGGATCCCTGTTCCCACGACTTGTGTGCCGGGACCGGCTTGCCGTGATCGTCCAGGCGGTTTAGGCCGATAGAATAGAGCACAAATCCGCCGTCTGCCTCACGGCGGTACCTCAGCGGAGAGCCTTGCTGGTCGAGCAGGTCGGCGGGCACCTGTTTGAGCCAGGCGGGGACAAGCGCGTCCAGGGAGTCCGGGTATTGCCCCTGAGCCAGGCGATAACGCTCGAGGGCACAGGCGACCGAGGCTTCCTGGCAGGCCGTCTGCAGGTAGAGGGCTGATGGAGTCGCCTGGTGGAAGACCTCGCTAAGCCTGGGCACTACCAGCATCAACAAGAATGGGTCGGTGGCACGGCGCAGTTCGGCCCGCCATTGCTGTGAGTTGGCGGGGTCCAAGGCCTTGAGCACATCGGAGCGCTGTTCATAGAACCGGTAGATCCAGGCTTTGTCTTGATACAGCCAGCCGCGGGGATAGGCGACACGAGCAACCCAGATCCAGAACCACTCCTCGAAGTCGGCACCCAGGCCGTGCATCCAGGCAGAGCGGCGGCCTTCGAAGAGGGCCTGCAACTGATCGGCCAGGTTCATCGTGACAAGGGTCTCACCGCGCACCCTCAGCCGGAATTCGTCGAGCAAGTCCATTTTGGCGAAGTGTTGTTGGAGGGTGATTAACTGGGCCTCCTTCCAGCGGTGAAGGGTCAAACCTTCCCAGACTGGTTGCAGGCAAAGCTGGAGCATCGCGGCTCGGGCGTGGTGCAACTGATTGTAGGGCTCCTGTCGCAAGGACTCTGCCAAACGCAGAGCGAGCAGGGTGTCCTGCAGGGCGGCGTCATTCCGGTCCAGGACCAATTCAGCGACCGCGCGCAGGCAGAGGATACGGACGGTGGCGGCAAGGGTTTCCACGAAGTGGTGGTTAAGCTGCTGGAGCGCAAACAGGCCATCCTCATAGGCGATGGGGTAGCGCACCTTGGGCCGCTGGCTGGCAGCCCTCAGCACCGCCAAGGCCGAATCGTAGCGGCTCAGAGCCAGCAACACATCTGCGGCGGGCGTCTGTGGCTCGGTCGCGACGGGGAAGGCCGGGCGATCAACGGTCTTGTCGGTCGGTGCGGAGTCGGTTAGAGGATGCCGGCGGAAGAACGTCTGCCAGGCAGCCAGGTCGGTGGCTTGTTGGAGCGCCCAATTGGCGGTCGGCCGCTGCGTGTGCCGGCCCTGATTAAAGGAGAGGATTTCAGAATCCGTGTCGGACAGCGCCTGACCTTCGCCGGACCCCCGGGCCGCATAACCGAGCACGCCGGCTACTCCCGGCGCGAGCGCGAAGTTCTCCGCATCCGACACTGGTGGCGGGGCCACGGAGGAAAGCTCCAGCGATTCGCCGCGCGCCGACGCTTCCCGTTGCAGGGCGGCCCAGGTTCGCTTCCCGCGCCAACTCTCCTCGGCATAGAACAACACGAGCACCGAGATGATCCCGGCCACCAGCCAGGCGTAGAACCGCCAGGCGCGCCGGCTGAAGAACCAACGGAAACCGTGCCGCCACGCGGCGATGGACAGCACTAGCAGCAGGACCAGGGCAAACCCTGCGACGATGAACACGAACTGCATGACCTGCCGGCTCGCCTCCCATGCCCAAACCACGATCACCACGGCCAGGAGGACGCCGAGCACACCCGCGATCCAGCGCTCAAGGACTGAGGGAGTAGATGTGGGCTGATTCATACGACAGGAGGCTCACTGCGATTAGACCGCAGTGAAAAGGCTACATAGGTTGACTGAGTCAAACGAGGTGCACGGGCTGTGGGTTCGGGGAGTGGCCCTTCGCTCCGGGGGCCAGCCGAGTGCGGTGTTCGGCGCGCGGCCGGCGCCGCGATTGGTTGCCCAAGCTCTCCGGCCAACAGTTGTTGACTGGCTTTCAGGGCCCGGAAGATCTCGACTGGCGAGCGAGCCTTGGAGGTCTCAGGCATGGGCGAGACCTCCGGGGCGCTGAGCCGGAGCACCAGCGCAAGGATCCACAGCGGCGCCATTGCGAGGATGGGCCGAAGGTTCCGGAGCAAGAGCCCGCGCCACCAGGCAGCCATCGCCTCCACGGTTTCTCCCAGACCGACGGGCCGGGCCGCGTTCTCCACCGCCTGGGTCCAACGCGTCCGGAAGCCCGGGCTGGGGTCCGCTGGCCGGTCAGCCAGCCAGCGCAGGCCGGCCGCCGCAGCGCGCAACTCCTCCGCATAACGCCGGCAGTCCGCGCAATCGGCCAGGTGGTGCTGAACTTGGGCGGCTCGTTCGCCCGCCACGCCCTCCCCGACCCAGATGCGGATTTGTTCCCTCCAACGCTTACAATCGCGAGATGTCTTCATTGCCTTCGGCTTTCGGATTTCGGCCTTCCTTCGGGCTTCGGACTTCGGATTTCGGACTTCACACTATTGTATCCCGTCAAAGCTCGGAAAGGTTCAACGCGTGCTGCGCTGCTCGCAGCTTCTCCAGGGCGTAATGCAGCCGGGATTTGACTGTCCCTACCGAGCACCCCAACACCCCGGCGATCTCCGGCAGAGAGGCATCCTCGAAGAAGCGCAGCAGGACGACGCGCTGGTGCTTCTCCGGCAGGGCCTCGACTGCCAGCTTCAGCTTCTCCGCCGCCTCCCGGCGCATGGTTTCGTCAGCCGGGGAAGGGTCTCTGGTGGGAAGGTTCTCTTGGGCTTGGCGCCGCTCATCGGCTTCGGCCGAAGGCAATGCGGCGAGAGATAGGGGTCGGCAGCGGGCACGGCGTACGGCCTTCTGGTGGCGGTGGAGGAGGATGGAGAACAGCCAAGTGCTGAACCGGCAGGCGCCGTTGTAGCGGCTGAGGCTGCGCCAGGCTTCGACCAGCGTTTCGCAAACCAGGTCCTCGGCGGCGCTCTGGTCGTGCGTCAAGCCGAAGGCTTGTTGCAGCAGACGGCGCTCGTGCTCCGCCGTCAACCGGCAAAACGCCGATGACTCCCCCGCTCGTGCCCGAGTCAGGAGATCGGCAATGTCTGCGATTTCCGGGCGGTCGGCCGTAATGACCATCTATCTATCAATCCCGCCCGGTCGGGAAAAGGTTCAAAAGCCAGCAATGGTCCTGGCGGCCGACTCGGGACTGTCTCCCGGCGCGAGGTTGATCCAGGTCAACGGGAGCTGACGCCGGAACCAGGTCATCTGCCGTTTGGCGAATTGGCGGGTGCGCAGCTTGACCAATTCAATCGTGGCCGGCAGCGAGAGTTTGCAGCGCAGGTGTTCGACAATCTGGCGGTAGCCCAGCGCTTGCATGGCGGTCTTGCTGTCGGCGAGGCCATGCTGCAAGAGGCGTTCGGTCTCGGCCACCCAGCCCCGGCGGAACATGGCGTCCACGCGGGCCTCGATACGTTGGTGCAGGTCGGCCGGGGTGCGCGAGAGGCCAAAGCAGTTGGGGGCGTGGTGCGTGGTGCGTGGTGCGTGGCGCCAGTCAGCGCGCTGGGCGGAGAAGGGCTGGCCGGTCAAGCGAATGACTTCGACGGCGCGAATGACCCGGCGCGGGTTCTGCCGGTCAATGCGCTCATAGGTGGCTGGGTCGCGCGCAGCCAGCTCGCGCAGCAGTTCAGGCAATGGTATGGCTTCCAACTCCGCCCGCAAGGCGGCATCCGCCGGTGGAGCCTGACCCAGACCTTCGAGGAATGCCTTGAAATACAGGCCCGTCCCGCCGCACAGGATCGGCACGCGCCCGCGGCTCCGGATGTCGGCGACCGCCTGACGCGCCAGTCGCAGGAATTGCGTGGCGTCAAAGGGGTCGGTTACCTCCACCACATCCAGCAGATGATGCGGCACACGGGCACGCTCCGCGGGCGAGGCTTTGCCGGTGCCAATGTCCATCCCGCGGTACACCTGCATGGAATCAACCGAAACGATTTCCCCGCCCAGTTCGTCAGCCAGGCGGAGGGCAATTTCTGATTTGCCGACTGCGGTTGGCCCGGCGAGCAGCAGGACACGAGGATGGAGGACAGAGGATGGAGGAGGGTGGTCGGAGGCGGCGGCCATGGTCTATCCTCAATCCTCTATCCTCGTTTCGGTTCGGGCCGCGACAACACGTACAGCAGCACCAACCCGACCGCCAGGACGCCAATGCTCACCAGGTGCGCCGGCGTGGCCCACCCACCCAAGTAATGTTGGTGTTCGGGATAATCGCCCCGGAACATCTCCACAAAGGAGCGCGACAGGGCATACCCGACCAGATAGAGGGCGAAGATCTGGCCATCGAACTTCTTGCGCCGAAACAGCCAGGCCAGCGCGGCGTAAAGTCCCAGGTTCAAGAGCGAATCATAGACCTCAGTCGGATGCACCGGAACAGTCGGCGGGTTAAGGGGATTGCCCGCAGGAAACCGGATGGCCCAGGGCAAGTCGCAAGGGCGCCCGTAGCAGCACCCGTTAAGGAGACAGCCGATGCGTCCGAAGAAATAGCCCAAGGCAATGCTTGGCGCGAGGATATCCCCCACCTTCCACATCGGCAGTTTCTTGAGCCGCAGGTAGATAATGGTCGCCAGGGTGGCGCCGATCAAACCGCCGTAGAAGACCAGCCCCCCCTGCCAGACGGCGAAGATCTCCCACAGCGGCCCCCCGGCAAAGGATTCGCGCCAATACGAAACGACGTAGAGTGTCCGCGCTCCCAAAATCGCACCAAGAATGAGCCACGGCCCTAGGTCTATGATGCTTTCCGCCCTGATGCCGGAGGTCAAAGCCCGGCGGCTGGCGGTCCAGAGCCCGGCCACAAAGCCCAGGGCCACCATGACTCCATACCAGTGAATGGGGTACGGCCCGAAATCAATCGCGATCGGATGCATCGCCCGGAGTCTATGGCCGGCAGTGGGAACAGGAAACCGAAATTGCAGTCGTCGGCCGTCAGTTGCCGTTGTTAGTGACAACCTGCGTCGGGCGAGACGAGCGAGGGGAGGGTGGCATCGGCGGAAGATCCGGCGGCATAGGCGGTGGCAATTTGTCCACCAGATCGCGCCAGGCCTGCCGTTGGCTGGGGGTCAGCAGCTTCCAGCGTTCCGCATTCTTTAGGAAGAGCTGGCGCTCTTCCAGGCTTAGGCTGGTGTATTTCGCGATGGCGCGGACGCACCTGGCACGCTGGTCCGGAGGGAGGTTCTCAAAGGTCTTGAGGGTCTTCTCGATCTGTCTCCGCTCCGGGCCGGAGAGCGTCCGGAGCGCTTTCTCCTTGTCCTTGGCGGTCAGGTCAAAGAACTGGTTGAAGCGGCTGATCATCTTCCGGCGCTGGTCGGCGGGCATGCGGCTCCACTGCTCGATGCCCTCCTGCAGCTTTTGGCGGCGCTCGGGAGACATACCCTCGAGGATCTTCCGTCGCTGCTCGTCGGTCAGGCCCTCGATCTCGGTGAAGTAGCGCAAGGTGGCTCCATTGCCCAGCAACTCGTGCTGCACGTCGGGCGTCAGCTTGTCCCATTCCCGGAGGCGGTCCTCCACGAGTTGGCGCGAGCGCGGAGGAATAGAAACCAGTTGCGCGGGACGATTGGTGGCCGGGGCTGTCATCAGCGGCAGCAGATACCAGCACATCTCGGTGACCTGCAGGCGTTCCTCACGCTGGTCCGGGTCCATCGTCTCGTATTCGCGAACCTTGTCCAGGATGAGCTTTTGGTTTTCCGGGGAACGATTCGTCAACGCCTGCTTGCGTTCGAGCGCGTTCATTGCCAATAATTCGCGGAAGAATGCGACGGGTGATCTCGTCAGTGGGATGGGAGGCGGCACGGCGGAGGGTTGAACTGAAGCAGGTATGTGGACCACCCCGGAGGCCGAACTGACAGAGTCTGGGGCTGGGGCGCCGGCGGGGGGCTCGGCGGCAGGCGAGGTGGAAACCAAGAGGCTGGCGGCCGTTGTCGCCGCCAGCCAAAGACCTGCGCGCGCATCCCGATTCATTGTAGCGCAGTCAGCAATCCCACGTCCGCCGATGGGCTCGGCTTGGAAAGGAGGATGGCGTCGAAATCTTTCAGCGCTTCCGGACCGGGCAAGGAAGCGACTTGTGAGACGACGGCCACGCTCTGTCGAAACTCGGCGCGCCGGGCGACCTCGACGACGTGGTGGTAGGACACCAACCCCGCGACGAGGACAACCACCACAACGGCCGCCTTGGGTAACCAGCGCCAGCGCCGCCATACCTGCCATTTCCGCCGCTGCCGGCGCAATTCGGCCGCTCGTCCCGACTCGATGCTCTGCAACACGCGCGCGGTGAAGTTGCTGGGAACCGGCGCATCGGACAGTCGGCCCAGAACTTCGTTCAGCCCCGCTTCAGCCTCCCAATCGGCTTGCGCCGCAGAGTGAGTCGTCAGCCAGGCGCGCAGTTCCGCAGCTTCGTCGGCGGTGAGCTTTCCCCGCCAGCATCGCTCGCGCAATTGATCGTATAACGGCTCGTTCGTCATAAACGTCGTTGATTGTATTAAAACCGCCGCGTTAACAAAGTTGCATTCAAGGTGATTGGCGCCAGGTCCCTGCCCGCAGGTAGGGTTTCAGTCGTTGTTTAAGGGTTTCCCGGCCTCGATGGATCAGGGACTTGGTGGCTGAGACCGAGCAGCCCAGCACTTTGGCGATGTCATCGTAGCTGAGGTCCTCCTGCCGGCAGAGCAGGATGGCGAGCCGCTGGTTATCGGGCAGGCTGGCCAGGGCCTCCCCAATCTTGGCGTCAAGCTCGCCGTGCAGCGCATAGTCGGAAGGCGATGCGGTTTTGAGGTCCTCAAACTGTTGGGGCGACTGATCCGGTCGGTTGGGGGGTGACGCGTCCAGCGAGTTGGCTGGATGGCGGGCGCGGCGGCGAATCTCATTCAGGCACAGGTTGCGGGCAATGGTGAACAGCCAGGTGGAGAATTTCGAGGACACCTGGTATCGCTGCGCTGACTTGTAAACCTGCACGAAGACATTCTGGGCGAGGTCCTCGGCTTCCGTTGCGTCCCGCAGCATTCGGTAAGCTACGTTCATCACGGGCTGTTTGTATTTGTCCACCAACTCGGCAAAAGCGCCGGTGTCGCCCTGCTTGACACGCAGCATCAGGGCGGCATCGGAGTCAATCTCGGCGGACATATAGCGCCTGAAGCGTAACAAACACCGGAAAGGCCACAAGGTTTGACACAATTGGGGGCACTTGCTTTCAAAGGGGTTTCCTCCCACAGTACCTTGCGGATGCAGGATTTGTTGAAGAAGATCGAAGCCAGCGCGGCAGCGCGACTGAAGCTCCCGCCCGGACGACAAGCTGGGCAGGAGCTGGCCCGCTACAAGGCGTTTTTGAAGGTGGAAACACATCGGCTCAAGCTATTCCATCGCGCCGGCGCCGGTGGGCTGGACATCTGCCACGCGGGCGCTGTCATCCTCGATACCCTCTTGCGGTCGCTATGGAACACGGCTAAAGGCAGCCTCTCGGCGCAGGCGCAGAAGGAGTTCCCGCCGCTGGCGCTGGTGGCGCTTGGCGGGTATGGGCGGGCCGAGCTCAATCCGCACAGCGACATAGACTTCATGTTCCTCCACAGTCGCCAAGTCGCCGTCGGCACCCGGCCGCTGCCTTACCTGTCGCGGATCATTGACGGGCTGCTCTATCCTCTGTGGGACATCAATCTCAAGATCGGCAACTCCGTTCGCAGCATCGAGGACTGCGTCAAGATCGCCAACAGCGACATGCAAACCAAAACCGCGCTGATCGAAGCGCGCCTGGTGGCCGGGGACGAGGCGCTGTTCAACAAGTTCCAGAAGGCATTGCTCGCCAAATGTGTCGAGGGCCACGTGGGTGAATACGTCGCGATGCGAATCAAAGATCAGGCCGCGCGGCGCGCCAAGTTCGGCAATTCGGCCTGTATGCAGGAGCCCAATATCAAGAACGGCTGCGGCGGCCTGCGGGACTTCCAGAACCTGCTCTGGATGGCGTTCTTCAAATACCGCACCCGGACACTGAAGGAACTGCAGGCGCATGGTCTCATCGGCGAGAGTGAACGCAGGCAACTCGAGGCGGCCTACGATTTCCTGTTGCGGGTCCGCACGGAAATTCATTACCACGCAAACCGTGCGGTGGATGTGCTGGGCAAGAACTTGCAGCCGGCTGTTGCGAACAATCTGGGCTACCGTGAGCGATCGCCCAGTGTGCGAATCGAGCGGTTCATGCGCGACGTGTACCGCCACTCGCGCAACATCTTTCTGATCACGCGCACGCTCGAGCAGCGGCTGGCCCTGTCGCCGCAGCCGCGCCGGTTGGCAGGGATCTCGCTGCCGGGGGGGCTGACGGGGCTGCTTCCCGGCGGCCGCAAGTCGGCTAGCGAACCCGTGGACGGCTTCAAGTTCCTCGACGGCGAAATTCACGCTGCGTCCGATCGCGTCTTCCGCGACCAGCCGAGCCGCCTGATGCGGGTCTTCCTTTACGCCCAGCAGCGAGGGCTGCGATTGCATCCGGACCTGGCGCAACTCATCCGCAACCAACTCGGGCTGGTGGACCGCACCTTTCTGTCCGACGAGCACGTGCGGGAGACCTTTCTGGCCATCCTCAATCAGCGTGGCAGCGTGGCACCCGTTCTGCGCGCCATGCACGAGGTGGATTTGCTGGGAAAGTATCTGCCCGAGTTCGGCAAACTCACCTGCCTGGTGCAGCATGAGTTCTACCATCAATACACCGCCGACGAGCACACTTTGATGTGCCTGGAACAGTTGGATCGGGTCTGGGAAGCCGAAGCGCCGCCCTACAGCACCTATACGCCGCTATTCCAAAAGCTGGAGCGGCCCTTCATTCTATACCTCGCGCTGCTGCTTCACGATGTCGGCAAGGCTGACGACCACGGCAATCACTCGGAACGGAGCTGCGACCTGGCCATGCGCGTCGCCAGGCGTCTCGGGCTGGACGCCGCCGCTGTCCAAACGCTGCGGTTGGTCATCGAGCATCATTTGCTCATGGCCAGTGTTTCCCAGCGGCGTGACCTGGACGACCCGGCGGTGATCCGGCAGTTCGCCGCCCAGGTGCAGAATCCTGAGACCCTCGCCCTGCTGACGCTGCACACCTTCGTGGATTCACAGGCCACCAGCGACAAGCTGTGGAACGGCTTCAAAGACCTGCTGCTCGGGTCCCTGCACCACAAGACGCTGCGTTTGATGACCGGGGGCTCGAAATTCGCCCGCGCCGAGGAGCAGCAACGCGCGCTGCTGCGGGAGGAGGTTCGCCGTCTCGCGCCGGAGCAATTGAGCGAGGAGGAACTGGAAGCGCACTTCGCGACCCTGCCCCCGCGCTATTTCCAGGTCCATCCGGCCAAGGAAATCCTCGCCGAACTGATCCTTGCGCACCGGTTCATGCGCCTGCAGCTTTCTGAGGAAGAGAATCCGCTGGCCCCGGTTGTCAACTGGCACAACGAGCCCGACCGCGCCTACAATGCCGTAAAGGTCTGCACCTGGGACCGCGCTGGCCTCTTCTGCAAGATCGCTGGGTCCCTCAGTGCTGCCGGCTTGAACATTCTCAGCGCGCAAATCTTCACTCGCACCGACGACATCGTGTTGGACACCTTCTTTGTCGCTGACGCCATCACCGGCAACCTGGCCGGCCCCGACCAGCGCGACCGATTTGAGAGCGTGCTCCACAAGGCCCTCACGGGTGAAGAAGTGGACTTCCCGGCGTTGATCGGCCGGCAGAAGATTACTCGGCCACTCTACCAGGCTTACACCGGCGAAAGAATCCCCACTCGCATTTACCTTGACAATGATGCCTCCGAGGATCGCACGCTGCTTGAAATCGAGACCGAAGACCGCATCGGTCTGCTCTACACCATTTCGCAAACCCTCACCGAACTGGCAGTGGACATTTCTGCGGCCAAGATTTGCACCGAGCGAGGGGCGGCTATGGATAACTTCTACGTCCGGGAACTGACCGGGGGGAAAGTCCTCGCGCCGGAGCGTCACCGTGCCATCGAGCATTTGCTCCGCCAAGCCATCCACAAACTGGATGCCTCCGGGACCTTGCCGGCACCTTCGCCCTCCCTTCGGGCCTCTCCACGCCCGTGAAACCGAGCGCTGGATCACGACGAAAGCGTGTATCGGGCTGATGAATCCAGTTGTCGGATCCAATCCTGGGAGCTCCGGGTGCCCGCCGGGAGAGTATAAGGGACTCGAGAAGGCGGTCCATTTCGCCGCTGTTTTCGCTTCCCGCCACCCTTTTGACTGGGCACGCGGTTGGGGCCCGGGTTTGTCATGGATTTGCCCCCGCAAGAAAATGAAAAAAAAGTGCGAAAGCCGTTGACAGCTTCGCCCGCTCTTCGTATGCTGCGAAAGTAGTTAGGCCGTAGAAAGTCGAAAACCAGCAACTCCTAAGCTTTTTTCGAGCGAAAGAGCGGGGGTAATGGGGTTTTGTCGTTTTTTTGGTATCAGGATTAATTCAGGGTTTGGCCTGCGCCCATGTAGCTCAGTTGGTAGAGCGCGTCCTTGGTAAGGACGAGGTCATCAGTTCAATCCTGATCATGGGCTCCATAAACACGTTAACATGTTGATAGATAAAAGAATAGTAGAGCGTTAGAATGCGCGAAGAATAGCACCGAAACAGAAACAATAACATCAGGAGATCACACAATGGCAAAAGAGCAATTCCAGCGAACCAAGCCCCATGTCAACGTTGGCACCATCGGGCACATTGATCATGGCAAGTCCACTTTGACGGCTGCGATAGTCGCCACGCAGGCGAAGAAAGGCTTGGCGACCCCTATCTCCTACGCCCAGATCACCAAAGGCGGCACGGTGCGCGACGAAACCAAGACGCTAACGATTGCGGTTTCGCACGTGGAATACCAGAGCGACAAGCGGCATTACGCCCATATTGATTGCCCGGGTCACGCGGACTTCATCAAGAACATGATTACCGGGGCGGCCCAGATGGATGGGGCGATTTTGGTGGTGGATGCCTCGGAAGGTCCGATGCCTCAGACCAAGGAGCACGTGCTGTTGGCCCGCCAGGTGGGCGTTCCGGCTATTGTGGTATTCCTGAACAAGGTGGACTTGGTGGACGATCCGGAATTGCTGGAGTTGGTGGAGATGGAAGTCCGCGACCTGCTCAGCAAGTATGAGTTTCCCGGCGACAAGACACCTGTGGTGCGGGGCAGTTCCAAGAGCGCGTTGGCGGGAGAACCGGAAGGGGAAAAGGCGATCCAACAACTGATGGAAGCCATTGACGAGCATATCCCGTTGCCGATGCGCGAAGTGGATAAGCCCTTCCTGATGTGCATTGAAGACGTGTTTAATATTGAAGGTCGCGGTACGGTGGTTACTGGCCGCGTCGAGCGTGGCCTGCTCAAGCGCATGGACCCAGTCGAGATCGTGGGGCTCAAAGACACCCGCCAGACGGTGGCGACGGACATCGAGATGTTCCGCAAGCTGCTTGACTCGGCCACCGCGGGCGACAACGTAGGGGTTCTGTTGCGCGGCACCAAGAAGGACGAAGTGGAGCGGGGCATGGTTCTGGCCAAGCCCGGGAGTATCACCCCCCATACGAATTTTAAAGCGGAAGTGTATGTGCTATCGAAGGAAGAGGGCGGCCGGCATACGCCGTTCTTCACCAACTATCGCCCGCAGTTCTACTTCCGCACCACGGACGTCACGGGCACGGTCACGCTCGCGCAGGGTGTAGAAATGGTGATGCCTGGCGACAACGTGTCGGTGGAAGTCAAGGTGATTGCCCCCGTCGCGATGGAGCGAGGGCAGCGATTTGCCATCCGCGAAGGCGGCCGCACGATCGGCGCCGGGCGGGTGACGGAAGTCCTTGCATAGGCAGAAGGGCGGTAGCTCAATTGGTAGAGTAGCGGTCTCCAAAACCGTCGGTTGGGGGTTCGAGTCCCTCCCGCCCTGCCAAATCCCGCGCTGCGGGATCGGAGAGGTGGCAGAGTGGTCTATCGCGGCGGTCTTGAAAACCGCTTCGGCTTAACGGCCGACGGGGGTTCGAATCCCTCCCTCTCCGCCAGAGTCGTTATTTGTTGTTGTGAATGATCTGATAAAAATAGGCATTTGGGGCGCCGTTATCGGGGTCATCTTTGCGGTTCTTTGGCGCAAAGGTTACCTGGCGCAACTCACGAATTACGTGCAGCAGACCCGCGAGGAGCTGCGCAAATGCACTTGGCCTACTTGGGACGAGTTGAAGGGCTCCACAGTGGTCGTCACCATATCCATAATCCTGCTCGGGGGCTATGTTGTCATAGTGGACCAGATCTTCTTCCGGGTCTTCATGTTCTTCAAGCTCTAGCATCATGCGAAGCCAGTGGTTTGTCATCCACACCTTGTCGGGCCAGGAGCAGAAGGTCAAAGAAAGCCTTGAAAAGCGGATCAAGGCCGAAGAGATGACCGACTATATCAAAGAAGTCCTCGTGCCGATGGAGAAGGTTGTGGAGGTGCGCAATCAGAAAAAGACAGTGTCCACCCGCAAACTCTGGCCGGGATATGTGTTTGTAGATATGGTGCTGCTCGACGAGAACAATCGGATCATTGACAAACCATGGTACTTCATCAAGGAGACCCAAGGCGTGATTGGCTTTGTGGGTGGCGAGCCCCCCACTCCGACGCCGGCGGAAGAGGTCGAGTCCATTAAGAACCAGATATCCGCCTCGGAGGAGCACGAGAAGCCGAAGGTGAGCTTCGAGGTGGGCGAGACGGTCAAGATCAACAACGGCCCGTTCCTGAACTTCAGCGGTGTGATCGAGGAAGTTGAACCGGAACGCGGTAAACTGAAGGTCACCGTGAACATTTTCGGACGCAATACGCCAGTGGAGTTGGAATACTGGCAGGTGGAGAAAGGCTAAGGAATCAAGACACTTGGAACCGAAGCGCTCCGGGAAATGCGGCCCGAGGCCATTTCTGATTTCTGGCTCCCCGAATAGAGAGTTTTGTATGGCAAAAAAAATTACTGGACAAATTAAACTGCAAATTCCTGCCGGGCAGGCTAATCCCGCTCCGCCCGTGGGGCCGGCGCTCGGGCAGCACGGCGTCAATATCATGGCGTTTTGCAAAGACTTCAACGCCAAGACCAAAGACCAGCCGGGAATGATCATCCCCGTGGTCATCACGGTCTATCAAGACAAGTCCTTCAGCTTCATTACGAAGTCGCCACCGGCATCGGTGCTGCTCAAGAAGGCAGCCGGCATTACTGCCGGGTCGAAAGAGCCGAACAAGGAAAAAGTAGGCAAAGTAACCCGCAAACAGGTCTTGGAGATAGTCAAGCTGAAGGCTAAAGACCTGAACTCGACCTCCGAGGACGCAGGGTTCCGCGTCGTTGCCGGTACCGCCCGCAGCATGGGCATTGAGGTTACAGATTAGGCTGAGATACCCGTGCCAAGTGTCGAAAGATGCCCAAAACGCAACAAGTGACCAATAGTACTACACAAACCAAAAGCGGGAGAGTCCCGGTAGTCCGGGGCTCATTAGTACCGCAACACTGAAGATGCCAAGTAAACGATTCAAGAAAGCCCTCGAAATGGTGGACGGGAAGAAATCCTATCCGCTCAAGTCCGCTGTTGAAGTCCTGACCAAGTTCCCCAAGGCTAAGTTTAACGAAACCATTGATCTCGCCTGCCGCCTCGGGGTAGACCCGAAACAATCCGATCAAATGGTGCGCGGCACCGTCCCGCTGCCTCACGGGAGCGGCAAGACAGTCCGCGTGCTGGTTTTTGCCAAGAGCGGCCCGGCTGCTGAAGCGGCCAAGAGTGCCGGGGCCGAATATGTGGGGTTTGAGGAAATGATCAAGAAGTGCCAAGAGGGCTGGTCGGATTTCGACGTCGCCGTTGCCACACCCGAGGCCATGAGCGAAGTCCGGAAGCTGGGCAAGGTGCTCGGTCCCCGCGGTTTGATGCCCAACCCCAAGACTGGCACGGTAACCGAGGACACCGCGCGCGCAGTCAAGGAGGTAAAGGCCGGACGTGTCGAATTCAAGGTTGACAAAGCTGGCAACGTTCACGTGCCGGTTGGCAAGGCCAGTTTCAACGCCACTCAAATCGAAGAAAACGCCCGTTCGGTCATTGACGCGATCGTCAAAGCCCGGCCGCACAGCGTCAAGGGCATTTATATTCAGAGTTGCACGCTGTCCGCCACCATGAGTCCGCCCGTTTCAGTGGACCTCAAGGAATTCGGCGTCTAATCGGCCGCGGAACAGTCATCAACTTGTTAGTGCCATAATTGATTTAAGAAAATGCGCCCCGAAAAGCAAAGTCTAACTAAGGAATACCTGGCGCGGCTGAATGCCGCTCCATTCTTCATCGTGGTGGATTACAAGGGTTTGAAGGTGGCTCACCTGACCGAATTGCGCAAGCGCCTCACCAAGGCCGGCGCTGAAATTCACGTGGTCAAGAACTCAGTCTTTCGCATCGCCGCCAAAGAGGCTGGCGTCGGGGACCTGAACGGCACGCTGACCGGCCAGTTGGCCGTGGTCACCGGGAAACGGGACATCTCGACTGCGGCGAAAGTCGTGAAAACCTTTGGGGCGGAATTCGATCGGCTGAAGATCCACTTTGGCTATTTGAACAATCAACGACTGGAACAGCCGGAACTTATGACGCTGGCGGATTTACCTTCGATGGAAGTCCTGCGCGGCACGCTGCTCGGGCTGTTTAATGCTCCGGCCTCGAGGCTTGTGCGCCTCCTGAATACACCGGCCGGGCAAATGGCCCGCATCCTGCAGGCTCGGGCCGAAAAGCTGGGCGAGGCTACCCCACCCCCGGCTGCGGCGTAACCCCGAGTCGGCGCACCGTCGAACGCGCAAGCGCCTTGACAATCTAATAATTTCGGCCTGGTTCTAAGCCGACCGGGCTGGAAGCAAACAAAAACGTAAATCGTCGGTTGGCAGGCAGCAAACTTAATTCACCCGTGGCCACGGGTGGCGACGAGACGAAACGAAAGGTAAAACAATGGCTCTAGACAAAGCAAAAATCGTAGAAGAACTTAGTAATGCAACCGTGATCGAAATCGCTGATCTGGTGAAGGAATTGGAATCCAAATGGGGTGTTTCCGCCGCGGCGCCCGTGGCAGTGGCGGCTGCGGGTCCTGCTGGAGCGGCAGCCCCGGCGGCGGAAGCCAAGACCTCCTTTGATGTTATCCTGGCCGCCGTGCCGGCCGATAAGAAGATTGCCGTTATTAAGGCAGTCCGCGAAGTGAAGGCCGGGCTGGGCCTCGCGGAAGCCAAGGCACTGGTCGAAGGCGCGCCCAAGCCCGTGCTTGAAGGTGCCAATAAAGCGGACTCCGACGCAGCGAAGAAGAAGCTGGAAGATGCCGGCGCGAAAGTCGAAGTAAAGTAGAGCATTCCGCGCCCGGGGGCAGCGGTCATCAGCCGTCGCCCCTGATTCAGTTTTCTAGAATAACGAAGGTCTTAGATCAGAAAACAGAAGAAAAACGAGACCGCCGCAGGTGGTTTGAGTTCCGGCAAGTTCGCTCTTGCAGTGAGCGTTCTTGCCTTCTGTCGTTTACGCGAAACCAACGGTCTGGCGTGGTCGCCAGCCATTCATTGAAGGTCCAAATGTCATCACGAGCTACTGAACGGATTAACTTCGGCAAGATCAAGGAGATTATCGCACCGCCCAACCTCATCGAATTGCAGACCAATTCCTATAGGGATTTCCTCCAGGCGGACGTGCCCCCCTCCAAACGCAGGAACCTGGGGCTGCAAGCGGTGTTTACCGAGGTGTTCCCGATTGAAAGCTACGACGGCAAATGCGTTCTCGACTTTCATTCCTATGAGATAGGGGATCCTAAAGTTGACTGGCTCGAATGCCTGCGCGAGGGCTTGACCTACGGCGCTCCCCTCTATGTGACGTTCCTGCTCAAAGAAGAGAAGTCGGCAAAGGAGGAGCAGGTATTCATGGGCGAATTGCCGCTGATGACCCCCCAGGGCACTTTTGTGATCAACGGTGCCGAGCGCGTAATCGTTAGCCAATTGCACCGCTCCCCTGGCTTGGCTTTCGAAGCCACGCAGCATCCCAATGGCAAACTTCTCCATTCCTTCCGCATCATTCCCGACCGTGGTTCATGGTACGAGGCTCAATTCGACACCAGCGATTTGCTCTATGTGTACCTCGACCGGAAGAAGCGCCGCCGGAAGTTCCTCACGACGACCTTCTTCCGCGCACTGGCCTTCTTGGACAGCGAGGGCAGAAGCAAGGATGGCCAGGATAAGAACCGGGGCACGGATGAGGAGATCCTGAAGCTCTTCTACGAAATCGAAGAACTTACTGTCAAGGAGGCTGAAAAGCGGGAGGATCTGGCGAACAAGGTGCTGGTGGAGGATGCGCTGGACCAGGAAAAGGGTCTGGCCGTGGCGCGGGCGTTCGAGCCGCTGTCCAAGGCGGTCGTGAAACAGATTTCCGAACTCGGCGTTCACAAGATCAAAGTCGTGGATACCGCCCTCGACGAAGGGATCATCATCAAGTGCATGAAGAAGGATCCCGCCAAGAACGAGGAAGAAGCGCTCAAGGACATCTACCGCAGGCTGCGGCCGGGAGATCCCCCCACCGCGGCTAATGCTCGCGCGCTCATCAGACGACTGTTCTTCGACCCGAAGCGGTATGATTTGGGCCGCGTCGGCCGGTACAAGATCAACCAGAAGTTGGGCATCAAAGGGGGCGACTCCCGCATCCTGACGAAGGCAGATTTGGTGGCGGCGACCAAGTACCTGCTGCGCCTGAAGAAGGGCGAAGGGAGCCTGGACGACATTGATCATCTCGGCAGCCGCCGGGTGCGTACCGTGGGAGAATTGCTTGCCAATCAGTGTCGCGTTGGCCTGGCCCGCACCGAGCGCCTGGTCAAGGAACGCATGACCCTCTTCGACCAGGGCGTCGAATCCATGTCCCCGCAGAAATTGATCAACCCGAAAGCCCTGTCGGCGGTCATCCGCGATTTCTTCGGCCGCAGCCAGCTCTCACAGTTCATGGATCAGATTAATCCGCTGGCCGAGCTCACCCACAAGCGCCGCCTGTCGGCCCTGGGACCGGGCGGACTCTCCCGCGACCGCGCGGGCTTCGAAGTCCGCGACGTCCATCCTTCGCACTACGGCCGAATCTGCCCCGTGGAGACACCCGAAGGCCCGAACATTGGGTTGATTGCATCGCTGGCAACGTTCGCCCGCATAAATGACTTCGGCTTCCTCGAGACTCCTTACCGCAAAGTCGAGCATGGCCGAGTCACTGGGAATCTCGATTTTCTAACCGCCGATCGCGAGGAGGCCTTCGTGATCGCCCAGGCCAACTCGCCCATCAACGAAAAGGGTCAGTTCAACACCGACCGCGTCGTTTGTCGTGGCAAGGGTGACTTTATTGACGTCGAGCCGGCGCGGGTGGATTACATGGACGTCTCGCCCAAACAACTGGTCTCCGTCGCGGCGAGCCTGATTCCATTCCTCGAACACGACGATGCCAACCGCGCATTGATGGGATCAAACATGCAACGACAGGCCGTGCCGCTGCTGGTCACGGAGGCGCCGCTGGTGGCCACCGGCCTGGAAGAGCGGGTCGCCCGCGATTCGCGTGCGGTGATTGTGGCCGAAGATTCCGGCAAGGTTGCATCGGTCACCGGCAATCAGATTATTGTCACTCCGGACGGAAAACTGCCTGAGGGCAAGAAGAAACTCCGCCACGACCCCGAGAAGGGGATCTTCGTGTATCAGGTCCGCAAATTCATGCGTTCCAACGCCGCGACCTGCATCAACCAAAAGATCGTTGTCAAGAAGGGCGAGACCGTCAAAAAGGGCCAAGTCATTGCTGATGGCCCGTGCACCCGTGGCGGAGAGCTGGCTTTGGGCCGGAACGTGCTGGTCGCCTTCATGCCCTGGAACGGCTACAACTTCGAAGACGCCATCCTCGTCAGTGAACGCATCGTGAAGGAAGATGTCTTCACCTCGATACACATTGATGAATTCGAGGTTGGCGCTCGCGACACCAAGCTTGGTCCTGAGGAAATTACGCGCGACATTCCCAATCTCGGCGACGAGGCGCTCAAGAACCTCGGGCCGGACGGCGTCATTCGGGTTGGCGCCGAGGTGAAGCCAGGCGATATTCTTGTCGGAAAGATCACCCCCAAGAGCGAGACCGAACTCGCCCCAGAGGAGCGCTTGCTCCGCGCCATCTTCGGCGAGAAAGCTGCCGACGTGAAGGACACCTCGCTCAAGGTCCCCTCCGGCACCTACGGCATCGTCATGGACGTTAAGGTCTCCGCCAAAAAGGAATCTGACCAGGAGGCCAGGAGCTCCGCGAGCGAAGAAAAGCGGCACGCCAAGGAAGTCGAGGAGGATTACAAGAAAAAGATCGAGGAGTTGCGCGAGCAACTGACCGAGGCGCTGAGCAACATTCTCCTCGGCGAAAAAATCCCTCTCGACGTGGTCAACAGCGAGACCGGTGAAATCATCATTCCCGCAAACCGCAAGATCACCAAGACCTTGTTGCGCAAGCTGGCGCAGGTGTACGATCGCATCGAGATAGACCCGTCGCCCATCCGCAACAAGATCAATGAGATCATCGGCAGCTTCAAAAAGAAGTTCGACGATATGCAGATGCAGTACGACGAGGAGCTGGAGCGGGCTGAGTCCGGCGAGGGCGTCGAAAGCGGCGTTATCAAGTCCGTTAAGGTCTATATTGCCTCGAAACGCAAGCTGTCCGTCGGGGATAAGATGGCCGGCCGCCACGGCAACAAAGGGGTAGTCGCCAAGATTGTGGCCGAGGAGGACATGCCGTTCCTGGCGGACGGAACGCCGGTAGACATTGTTTTAAACCCGCTCGGCGTGCCTTCTCGTATGAACGTCGGCCAGGTTTTGGAAACTCACTTGGGCTGGGCGGCCAAGCTGCTGGGTTTGAAATTCGCCACCCCCGTGTTCGATGGCATCAAGGAAAAGGAAATACGGGCCTACTTGAAAGAAGCCAAACTGCCGGAGCACGGCAAGACCCGCCTCATTGATGGCCGAACCGGCGAGGCGTTCGATCAGGAGATCGTGGTTGGGTCTATCTATATGATGAAGCTCGGCCATCTCGTCGCCGACAAGATTCATGCCCGCGCGGTGGGCCCATACTCGCTCGTTACCCAACAGCCGCTGGGCGGCAAGGCTCAGTACGGCGGGCAGCGCTTCGGCGAGATGGAGGTCTGGGCGATGGAAGCCTATGGCGCGGCGTATACGCTCCAGGAGTTGCTCACGGTGAAATCCGATGATGTCCAGGGCCGCACCCGTATCTACGAGAGCATCGTCAAAGGAGACAACAGTCTTGAGGCGGGAATTCCGGAGTCCTTTAACGTGCTGGTTAAGGAGATGCAGTCTCTGGGTCTCGACGTGAAGGTCGGTTATTCCAACCCGGTGGATCAGCCGCATGAACCGATACAGGTCCTTGCGGCCAGTTGAGGTCTTGACGCACAAACCATTTAACGATTAAGAAATATGATTGGCACCAAAGAAAGCGCCCGAGAGTTGCTCGGGCTGGAGAAGGTCAACCAGGTGGAGTACGTCGCGATTGCTGTCGCCTCTCCTGACGCTATCCGGTCGTGGTCCAAAGGGGAAGTGAAGAATCCCGAGACGATCAACTATCGCACGTTCAAGCCGGAAAAGGGCGGGCTGTTCTGCGAGCGTATCTTCGGCCCGGTCAAAGACTGGGAATGCTCCTGTGGCAAGTACAAACGCATCAAGCATCGCGGGGTGGTGTGCGATCGATGCGGGGTCGAAGTCACCCTTGCCCGCGTCCGCCGCGAGCGCATGGGCCACATCGAACTGGCCGTGCCGGTTTGCCACATTTGGTTCTTCAAATGTATGCCCTCCCGCATCGGCCTGGTGCTCGACATGACCGCCCGCAATCTCGAACGTGTTATCTACTACGAGGACTACATGGTCATAGACGCCGGCTCGACCCCGCTCAAACAGAATCAGCTCTTGAGCGAGCATGAGTACCGGGAGGCCCGTGAGACCTATGGCCCGGAGGCCTTTGTTGCCAAGATGGGCGCCGAAGCGGTGCGCGATGCGCTGAGCCAGGTTGATCTGGGCAAGCAGATTGACCATCTCCAGCAAGCGATGACTGAGACCAGGAGCAAGCAGATCCGCAAGAAGATCGCCAAGCGGATCAAGCTGCTCCAGGGGCTGCAATCGTCGAAGAGCCGACCGGAATGGATGATCCTCACGGTCCTGCCGGTGATCCCGCCGGACCTGCGCCCGCTGGTCCCCCTTGAAGGCGGCCGTTTCGCCACTTCGGATCTCAATGACCTCTACCGCCGCGTCATTAACCGCAATAACCGGCTGAAGAACCTGCTCCAGCTCAAGACCCCCGAAGTCATTATCCGCAACGAGAAGCGTATGTTGCAGGAAGCCGTTGACGCGCTGTTCGACAACGGGCGCCACGGCCGCGCGGTGACCGGCGCGGGGAACCGGGCCCTGAAATCGCTTAGCGATATGCTCAAGGGCAAGAGCGGACGTTTCCGCCAGAACCTGCTGGGCAAGCGCGTAGATTACTCAGGCCGCTCGGTGATTGTCATCGGCCCGGAGCTGAAGCTGCACCAGTGCGGCCTGCCGAAGAAGATGGCGCTCGTTTTGTTCGAGCCGTTCATCATCCGCCGTCTGAAAGAGCTGGGTCACGTCCATACCGTGCGCTCGGCCAAGAAGCTCATTGAGCGGCAGACAACCGAAGTGTGGGATATTCTCGAAGAAGTGACTCGCGGTCATCCCGTGCTGCTCAACCGTGCTCCCACCCTGCACCGCCTGTCCGTCCAGGCCTTCGAACCCCAACTCATCGAGGGCGAGGCCATCCGCATTCATCCTCTCGTCTGCACCGCCTACAACGCCGATTTCGATGGCGACCAAATGGCCGTGCACGTGCCGCTGTCGGTCGAGGCCCAAATGGAGGCCCGCCTGCTCATGATGGCACCCAACAACATCTTCAGCCCCTCGAGCGGCCGGCCCATCATCACGCCGACGCAGGACATCACCCTCGGCTGCTTCTATCTGACGGCGGAACCGAGGACGCCGCCGCCCGCCAATCCGAACCAATTGAGGCTGTTCGCCTCGAAGACCGAGGTCATCTTTGCTTATGCCGATGGCGCGGTTACGACACACGAGCGCATCCGGCTGGCGAACCCTGACTGCGGAAAGAAGACGGCGTTCGGCGATCCAAACAAGAAAGTTGTCGAGACCACCGTCGGGCGCGTCTTGTTCAGTGAGATATGGCCCGAGGAGATGGGATTCCCCAACAAGTCGGTTAAGAAGAGCGAGCTCGCCGACCTGATCTGGAGGTGTTACAAGGTTTGCGGCCACGAGAAAACCGTTGGCATGCTGGATAAACTGAAGGAAGTCGGATTCCGCGAGGCCACTCGGGCGGGCGTGTCCATCGGCATTGACGACATGATCATCCCGCGAGAGAAAGCACAACAGATCGAGGATGCCCAAAAGAAGATCAAGGAAGTCGAGAAACAGTACCGCAAAGGTGTCATTACCCCGGGTGAGCGCTACAACAAGGTCATTGATATCTGGACGAACTGCACTGATCAGATCGCCAACGTCATGCTCAAAACGCTCGATCAGAACCACGGGAAACGGGAGTATAATCCCGTATCCTTAATGGTTGATTCCGGGGCGCGGGGGAATCGCCAGCAGGTGCGCCAACTCGCGGGCGTGCGCGGCCTCATGGCCAAGCCGTCGGGCGATATCATTGAGAAACCGATCTTGTCGAACTTCCGTGAGGGTCTCACGGTTCTCGAATACTTCATTTCCACCCACGGCGCCCGCAAGGGTCTGGCCGACACCGCATTAAAGACCGCCGACTCGGGTTACATGACCCGCAAGCTGGTGGATGTGGCCCAGGACGTCATCATTCGCGAGGATGATTGTGGCACAACGAATGGGATCTGGGTCCAAGCGATCTACGAGGGGGAGGACGAAGTCGTTAAGCTAAGCGAACGGCTGGTTGGCCGATTCTCCTGCGACGAAATCCCTAATCCGCAGAACCCCAAGGAACTGCTGATCAAGGCCAATGAGGAAATTGACGAGACCAAGGCCAAGCTCATAGACGCTTCGGGGGTCGAGAAGGTGAAGATTCGTTCCGTTCTGACGTGTGAAAGCAAGCAGGGCGTTTGTGTCTGCTGCTATGGTCGCAACCTCGCCACCGGCGCGCGGGTGAAATTGGGCGAGGCGGTTGGCATCATCGCCGCCCAATCCATCGGCGAGCCGGGCACTCAGCTCACCATGCGCACGTTCCATATCGGCGGCACTGCCTCCCAGGTATTCAAGCAGCCCCAGATCAAGGCCAAATTTGACGGGACTCTCCGCTATAACGATTTGCGCCTCGTTACCCTCGAAGACGGCAACCATATCGTCCTCAATAAGAACGGCACCGTCTCCATTCTCGCTGACGACGGCCGCGAGTTGGAGGAGCACACTGTGGTCATCGGCGCCGTCATTTCCATCGCCGACGGCGGCAAAGTCAAAAAGGGTGAAACCTTTGTCCAGTGGGATCCCTACAATGTGCCGATCCTTTCCGAGAAGGCCGGCAGAGTAAGGTTCCATGACATCATCGAGGGGGTCACGATGAAGCAGGAAACGGACGAAACTACCGGCCAGGAAGCCATGGTGGTCATCGAGCACAAGGAGGATTTGCACCCGCAGATCATCATCCTGGACGATCACAACGAGCCCATCGCCAACTACCCCATTCCTTCCGGCGCCCACATCGTCGTCTCCGCAGACGACAGAATTGTTGCCGGGACTCTGATGGCCAAGACCCCCCGCAAGACCTCCAAGACCAAAGACATCACCGGCGGTCTGCCGCGCGTGGCCGAACTCTTTGAAGCCCGTCGGCCCAAGGACGCGGCGGAGATCTCCAAGATTGACGGCATTGTGGATTTTGGCGCGAGCGTGCGCGGGAAGCGCTGCATCATCATCAAAGACCAGC
Source organism: uncultured Verrucomicrobiota bacterium (assembly GCA_964625855.1). Lineage (GTDB taxonomy): Bacteria > Verrucomicrobiota > Verrucomicrobiia > Limisphaerales > UBA8199 > JAPLUA01. Next base: position 193,589 of record CAZVFC010000012.1, read on the forward strand.
AGACCGGCGTCGAAGAGGAGCATCTAATCCCCATCGGCAAGCACGTGATCGTCTTTAAGGGCGACTACGTCAAGAAGGGCCAGCAACTGACCGAAGGCCCCATTGACCCGCACGAGATCCTCGACGTGTGCGGCCCCCAGGAACTGCAGGAACACCTCGTGAATGAGGTGCAGGAAGTCTATCGCCTGCAGGGGGTCACCATCAATGACAAGCACGTCGAGATCATCGTCCGCCAGATGCTCCGCAAGGTCCGTATCACCGAGCCGGGGGACACCAGTTTTCTGTGGGGCGAGCAGGTGGACAAGCTCGAGTTCGAGGAGGAGAACGAGCGTGTTGACAAGAAAGGCGGCAAGCCCGCCGAGGCGCAGCCCGTGCTGCTCGGCATCACCAAGGCTTCACTGGAAACCGAAAGCTTCCTCAGCGCCGCCTCCTTCCAGGACACTACCCGCGTCCTGACCGAAGCTGCCACGCGCGCACGCGTTGATTACCTCCACGGTTTCAAAGAGAACGTCATCATGGGCCACATCATCCCGGCTGGCACCGGCTTTGACCTCCACCGGAAGTCCCGTCTCAAGCCGCTGGTGGAGATCGAGGAAGAGGAAGAGGAAGAACAGGCCACTCAAACATTGTCTTTGACGGCCGCCGAGAATCCGCTGTTGACCTGACTTCGAGCGCATCTCGACACCGCCACCGGAGCGCGGCTGTCCTCAGCCGCAGCAGCCCCGACAATGCGGACCTGCCCCGTTGTCGCGAGAGCCGCTCCCTTGCGCACGTGCTGCGGCTGAGGACAGCCGCGCTCCGCGCATGTCCCGATTGCCGAGAGCGGTGGTGGTATCAAGATGCGCCCCCTGACTTCCGGCGACTGACGCACAGAGCGCCCGGGAAAGCCGGGTGCTCTGGCTCGCATTTGCCGGAAGCCTTTCTGGCGGCCGGCGAATCGTCCGCGCAGAATTCTTCTTTTGGCCGAAGCGGTTCCTGTGTAGTGTGCTGCCATGCCGGTGCCTGTCATCAGTATTGCGCAGATGCGCGAGTGGGAACGGACCACTTGGGCTGCGGGCCAGACCGAGGCGGAAGTCATACGTCGTGTAGGGGAGTGCGTCGCGCGCCACGCCCTGCGGTTGACCCGGCCCGGACAAAGCATTCTTATCCTTGCCGGCAAAGGCCATAACGGCGAGGACGCGCGCTGCGCCCGCGAACACCTGGCCGATCGCCGGGCCCAGATCCTCGACGTGACGGAGTCTGCCGCAGACCGGTCGAAGTTGGACACCGCGCTCGCGTTGCGTCCGGCGCTGATCATTGATGGCCTGTTCGGCATCGGTCTCAATCGGCCGCTGAGCGCGGAATGGATCAAGCTGATCCAACGGGTGAATGAATCTCGAGTGCCGGTGCTGGCGGTGGATATTCCCTCGGGTCTGGATGCCGATGCGGGCGAGCCGCAAGGTGCTGCCATCCAGGCGAGCGTGACGCTAGCCGTCGGAGCGCCAAAGGCGGGCTGCCTCCGGGAAACCGCCTGGCCGTTTGTCGGCCGGCAGGAGGTTGCATCGGACGTGGGGTTAGCCTCCTGTCCTTGTCAAAGCGAGCTGCAGTGGACGTTGCCGGAGGATTTCATCGGCTTTCCCCCCTCGCGGGCGGTGGCCACTCACAAGGGAACCTACGGGCACCTGGCGATTGTCGCTGGCAGCCTGGGTTATCACGGCGCGGCAGTGCTGGCCGCGCAAGGTGCGCAACGCGCCCGGCCTGGCTTGATCACGCTGCAAACGCTCGAATCGGTCTATCACGCCATCGCGCCTCAATTGCAGGCCGTGATGGTCGGAGCGTGGCAGCCCGGCATAAAATGGGCCGGCCAGGCGGACGGCATTCTGATTGGCCCAGGCCTGGCGGCGGCTGAGGTCCCCGACTCAATGAAGATGCAGACGCGGCACGCCTGGCGGGATGTGTTGATACCGATCGTGGCCGATGCCAGCGCGCTGGATTGGCTGCCCCTGGACCCGGTCCCCAGGAATGCCGTTCGGGTCATTACCCCGCATCCTGGGGAGGCGGCCAGGCTGTTGCGCACATCGCCCCAGCAGGTTCAGGCCGACCGGGTGAAAGCCCTTCGCAACATCTCGCACCGCTTTGGCAATACCTGGGTCGTGTTGAAAGGCCACCAAACTCTCGTCGGTCGCAGCGCCGGGGATGTTTACGTCAACTCGTCGGGCAATCCGTACCTGGCGCAGGGGGGCAGCGGGGACGTGCTGGCCGGGTATTTAGCCGGTTTGCTGGTGCAGCCCGGGTTGCGCGCCGACATCCTCCAGGCCATTCGTTACGCGGTCTGGCAACACGGCGCAACAGCCGACCATCTTCAAGCGACGCGACGGAACTGGACCGTGCACGACCTGGTCGAGGCTTTGGGGCTCCCGCAGCCGGGAGACTGGCAGGAGAACCGCGGTCACTCCGCTTGATTCTGCTTTTCGCGCTGCTCGGCGAAGAAGCTCCGCAGCAGAGCGCGGCAGTCGGGCTCACGCACCCCGCCGCTGATGTCGCAGCGATGGTTAGCCCCCGGGAACTGGAGTAGATTCAAGGCGCTGCCCGCCGCGCCCATTTTCGGATCACATGCGCCAAAGACCACCCGGGCCAGGCGCACGTGAACGACGGCCCCGGCGCACATGGGGCATGGTTCCTTGGTGACATACAGGGTGCAGTCCACCAGCCGCCAGTCGCCGACCGCCTCTTCCGCCTGCGTCAATGCCAGCATTTCGGCATGGGCCGTCGCATCCCGGAGCAGTTCCACCTGGTTGAAGGCACGGGCAATGATGCGGCCTTCGCGCACCACCACGGCGCCTACGGGCACTTCCTCCGCCTCATAGGCTTTGGCCGCCTGCCGCAGCGCTTCACCCATGAAGTAGTGATCGCTCTGCAAGTCAATGATCAACTCGTCCATAAGACTCCTCCAGTGTCCATTCATCCCGGCCGTCGGGGTGGCAGTGGCAATGCGCGGCGAAAAAGCCGCCGCGGTGCGCCCAGAACCAGGGCCAGATTCGTTCGCGGTCCGTTTGGGGTATCTTCAAGCCGGGGATGGCCTCGCGGGCAAAGAATTGGAATCTGCCTTCGGGATGGACCGGCGGCAGCGAGGTGAGTCTTCGGCCCACCTCGAAGAGGAACATCAGCCAATGGGTTCGACCCTGGTAACCGTGCTCGCTCACCAGTCCCGTCAGATGCAGATCCGAGGGCGAGAGCACCAGTCCCAGCTCCTCCTGGGCCTCGCGGCAGGCGCAGGTGTAAGGTGATTCGCCTGCGTCCGTGTGCAGCTTCCCGCCGCACGGGCTCCACAGGCCGCGATTAGGCTCCTGCGCCCGCTCCAGCAGCAGCGCCTCGCCGTTCGTCTGGAAACAGTAGAGCAGGGTCGCAACTTTATAGGGCATCCCCATCCTTCAAGGCCTCCCGATGCAGTACAGGTTCCTGGCGGTGCGGATGAAGAGCCGCCCTCCGGCGACCGCAATGGACGATCGCACGGGCGCCTCGCCCATGCGGAGGGTCGTGAGCACCTTGAACGCTGGTCCAGCGTCCAGCACGACGACGGTGCCGTTCTCGCTCACGCAATAGATCTTCCCGTCGGCGCCGGTGGGCGATGCGCGGAAGATTTCGCGCAGGCCCAGATTCCCCTGCCACAGTTTCTCGCCGGTTTGCGGTTCCAGGCAGGTCATCATTTGCCGGTCGCCATCGAGGACGAAGAGCTTGCCCTGGTAAAAGAGCGGCGTCACGCAATCCGAGGGGAATTCCTTGAACCGCCAGGCGATATGGGTGTCAGTAACCAAGCCCTTGCCTCCGTCCCGGATGCCCAGCACCGGATCCCGCTTCGGTCCGCAGGCGATGATCGTTCCGCCAGCTACCACCGGAGAGGGAACAATGCGCCAATACTCCTGTTTTCTCTCGTTGAGTCCGCCACAGCGCCAGAGCTCGGCGCCGGTTTCCGGGGAATGAGCGGTCGTGTAGTCCCCTCCCACAACCAGGATTTCCGTTCCATTCCCGCCGACACACGGGATCGGGGTGCTATAGGCTTCCATAGCTTCACTGGTGGCGTCCGTGGGGCGGATGTGGCGCCACAGGTTCGTGCCCGTCTTCGGGTCAAGGCAAAGAAGGTAAGAATCACGGTCGGGCTTGCCGTCCTGCGCCTGCGAATAGTCGGCGGGGATGGGGGTCTGCTGGATGATCTGGATGTAGAGCTTGCCCTGGTACAGCAACGGGCTGGAACCATAAAGCCAGTTGATGGAGAAGCGGCCATAGTCCTTTGCCAAACTCCGTGCCCATAGCTCTTTGCCCGAGAAGTCATAGGCGGCAAGGTCGCCCGTGCCGAAGAGCACGAACACGCTCTTGCCGTCGGTTACAGGCGAGGGTGAAGCCATATTGTTCCGGCCCTTGTCGCGGTCTCCGGTGCCCACCACCTTCTGCCAGCGGACCTTCCCGTCCTTGCGGTCCAGGCATAACAGGAGCAGGTTCTTCTGGGGATCGGGACTGGAAACGAAAATGGAGTCGTCCCAAACCGCCGGCGTGGCGCCGCTGTGGCCCGGCAACGGCGATGCCCAGGCCACATTCTCCGTCTTGCTCCACTGCACGGGCAGACCCTTCTCGGTCGTCGAACCGTTGAAATACGGTCCGCGCCATTGCGGCCAATTCTCAGCCTGCGCGGCAGCGGCGAGAGCACCCGCCATGCCCAATATCACACATGTGTATTTCATGAAATGTCGCCCTGTCCAATGCCTCATTCGCGGCTCATTTGCAACCCCTGTCCGCCGCGGGAGGTCGGAAACTCGACTCCAATACGGCCATTGCTCGCCCGCTGGCCACGAAGCTATTTAGGTTGACGATGCTCTCAATCCCCCAGCGCCAGGGCGTCCCACCCGAGACACACCGGATACTCACCCGATACACGCCCGATACACACCGTAGATAACTTTCCAGCTCCTGCTGGCCTTGTTTGACGCAACCTGCTGTCTGCCAATGGCTCAAACAAGCCGTTTCCCGGCCGGACTTGGGAAGCGATGTGCTCTGACAGTGCAGGAAATGGGTGTCCGAGGGGTGGTGTGCAAGGCTTGCTACCGCATCACAGGCGGATTCTCAGCGCCAGGAGAACCGCCGGAGGCATGCTGGAAAGGTCTTCCTGGAAGAAATACCAGACGCGTTCGGACGTGTTGTAAGTGGTGATGTGGTAGTACTTTTCCGGTTTGATCCGGTGGCGCTGGGTTTGAAGCCACATCTGCGAATCAACCGGGAGGCGGCCAGGAAGCAGGCCGCGGAACGGTTTGCGCTCTGGGATCGGGAGGTGGGGCTTTCGCAGAGTTGGAACGAGTTGAAGGCGGAGCGGCGTCAGGCGGTGCTGGCGGCCGCCCAGGCCGACGCGGAAGCCGGAATCGAGCCGGGCGTCGAGGCGGGGCCGATCCTATTCGAGGCTACGACCGGGCAGAAGTTCGGATTGACGGTCCTGGTTGATTTCAGCGACGACGTGGCCACGGTCTGCGGGTGATCGAGTGAGGCGGCGCGCGCCGATCACCTGGCCGGCGGCGGATCTTCCTGGCTGGGGCCGCCTGGCCCGCACCGGACGGCTTCGTTGATCGCCCGCAGGAGAACCCCTTGGTCAAACGGCTTCAGCAGCAGGTCAAGACTGCCAGCCTTCCGGGCCTGTTCGCGTGCTTGCGACGAATCATGGGCTGTCATTAAGATGACCGGCACGCAGGACCCTTGGGCCGCGAGGACTTCCTGCAACTCGAAGCCGCTCATCTCGGGCATCTGAATGTCGAGCACCAGGCAGCGAGGTTCCGTTGTGGCCAGCGAAGCCAGGAACTGGCGTCCCGACGCGAACGTTTCCACAACGAACCCCGCGGAGCGCAAAAGCCGGCCCACGGAGCGGAGGAAGGGAGGGTCGTCGTCCACCACGGCGATCAGTGGCGGAGCGGCGGTGTCGGGCGGTGTCTTGTCACATTGCAACATCGGGTCTGGCAGCATGGACCGCCTCAGCCCGGCACAGCTTGTTCCCGGGCTGGACGAAAACTCACATTGCCTGGGGCAGCCTACGCCAGTCCGCGGCGAAGTCTATGGCACTTTAGTTGTACGCAGCAATTCTCATTTTAGCTGATGGGTAGGGCGCGTCACTGCGTGCGCGCCGCTGAGAGAGCAAGAACGGGCGCGCGGCGCGCACGGAGTGACGCGCCCTACCGTGTTCCTTACACGCATCTTCTCCCACTGGATCGGCCCAGTTCCGTTAGGAACGACATGTTTATAGCAACCGACCGCCCCGATATCGTGGGTCAAGCTCCGTCAGGAGCGGCACGTTCGGGTACGGCGCCGCAGTCAGTTCATGCCGCTCCGATGGAGCTTGGCCCGGCGGGTGAGGGGGGCACGCGTTCTCAGGGGGCCAGGACTCCGATCTTCACCGCCGCCTGCACCAGTTCGGCGACGGAGGGGACCGCCATCTTTTCCATTACCCGGGCGCGGTGGACCTTGATCGTTTGTTCGCTGGCGCCGAGTTCGGCGGCGATCTGCTTGTTGAGCAGGCCCTTGATCACCAGGTCGAACACCTGGCGTTCCCGGGGCGTCAAGGTGTCCAGCCGAGCCTGGATGCCATTGCGTTCGCTTTGCGCCGACTGGCGCCCGACGTCTTTGCTCAGGGCGTCGCGAATGATGGCCACCAGGTCCTTGTTCTTGAACGGCTTGGTGAGAAAATCCACCGCGCCGGCCTTCATGGCCCGGACGCTGGTCGGGATGTCGCCCTGGCCGGTGATGAACACGATGGGAGTGTGAATGTCACGTGCCGCCAGCTCCGCCTGCAGGTCCAGCCCGCTCAGGCCCGGCATCCGCACGTCGAGCACCAGGCACGCCGGGCTTTCGGGGGCGGGGGCGTCGAGGAATTCGCGGGCGGAGGCAAACGACTTCACCTTGAGCCCCGCGCTTTGGCAGAGCCGGACCAGCGCTTTGCGCATGCCGGGATCGTCATCAACAATCAGTACAGTGCCGTTGGGTGTGTTCATCAGGGATTGGCGGAGTTCACGGGCACGGTAAAATGGAAAGTGGCCCCGGCCTCGGGGTTGTTTTCCGCCCACAGCCGGCCGCCGTGGGCCTCAATGATCGAGTGGCTGATGGCCAGGCCCATGCCCATTCCGGTGGCCTTGGTGGTGAAAAGCGGCTCGAAGACGCGGCACAACTGCGCTTCCGTCAGTCCCGGACCGGAATCACGAACGGAGACGCAGATGTTCCGGGCCCCGTCGCCGGCGGTGCGGATGAGCAGCCGGCGCGCGGCGGCCGGGCCGGACGCCATCGCCTCGAGCGCGTTCGTGACCAGGTTGAGCACCACCTGCTGCAGCTCGACCTCGCTGCCCCGGACCCGGGGCAGTTGCTCGTCCAGCTCCAACCGCAGCGCGACATCCTTGAACACCAATTCGCTGTTTAACAGGTTCATCGTCCTCTGGACGATCCGGTTGATCTGGAGCTCGGTTCGGACCCCGCCGGTCTTCTGATACAGGCTTCGAAGTTGATGGATGACTTCGCCGGCGCGCTTGCTCTCGGCCTCGACGTCCTGCAAGACTTCCAGTATCTCCGACTTATCAAGACCATCCCCGGCCAGGAGGTTCTGGGCGGCCTGGGTATTACAGACGATGGCCCCCAGCGGTTGATTCAGTTCGTGCGCCAGCGAGGCGGCAAGTTGCCCGGTGGTCGTGATCCGCGACACACGCGCCAGCTCATCGCGCAGTTGCTGCTGCTCCGCTTCCGCCCGCTTGCGATCGGTCACGTCCCGGTTCCCCCCGCGCATGCCCAGGAACTCGCCGCGGTCTCCCGTCACCCTCCGGCAGTTGTGGTCTATCCAGCGGACGCCCCCGTCCCGGTGCCGGATGCGAAACTGGATCGGGCGCCTGACCTCCTGGGCGGGTGCCGAGGCTTCGTGCTCGTCCCAAATGGGCCGGTCCTCGGGCAAAATGATCCGCCGCAGCAGCTCGCGGTCCGCCGTTAGTTCTTCGGCCGTGTAACCCGTGATCCGCTCGCACGAAGGCGAGCAATAAATCAGCCCCCCTTGCGGCCCCTGCCAGTATTCCCAGTCATGAGTGAAATCCGCGACCGTGCGGTAGCGGAATTCCGCCTCGCGGATCACCTGTTCCGCCTCGCGCCGCACTTGGATCTCCGACTGCAGCCGCGCGTTCAGCTCTTTGAGTTTGGCCGTGCGCTCGTCCACCCGGCGCTCCAGTTCCGCGTACACCTGCGCCAGCGCCGTCTCCACCTGCTTTTTCGCGGTGATGTCCTGCGTCGTCCCGAACCCCCCGAGCAGTACGGCGGAGTCAAAAAAATGCAGCGAGGCCGAGCGGGGTGAAATCGCTGGGAA
>CAZVFC010000013.1:0-91745 GCA_964625855.1 uncultured Verrucomicrobiota bacterium
GCTCAATGGTGATTTTTAATTGGCATCACTGGGGAAAAATAATCGTCACTCTTCAGTTGCGGGCGTCCGTGACCTGGTACTGGCGTCCGTGGGCGTCATAGGCGTAGGAAGTCATGCCCAACTGAGTGCCGTTTGCATCGCAGCGGATGACAGAGCTCAGCCGTCCGTACGGGTAGCTGCTGACGGTGTAGGAGTTGTCGGGCGCAATGGCAGTAATGGAATAGCCGTTGCCCGCGATATAGTATGCCGTCTGCTGCTGCGAAACGACCGCTGTGCTCGCATCACGGTACGTGGTGGTCCAGTTTGTCAAGCCGCTCGTGGAAACCGCTGAGGTGGAAAGCAAAGTCCCCGTGCCGTCCATTTCGCCATCCGTCCAGGCATAAGTGCTGCTCTCGATCAGGTCTGGTTTGCCGTTCGCGGCAGGCACCACGACCTGTTGTTGCCGCGTCAGGCGGTCAACGCCACCGGCTTGCTGAATTGTCGCCACGTACGCGACGAGGGTCCCGTAATCAGAGATTTGTTGCGTGTTCGGGTCCAGGGCGATAATCGTGTACTGCAGGTCCCCCTGGTTAATGTCGGCTGAATTGTCGTAATACGTGTAAAAGGTGACGTATCCGTCGGGATCAATTACTTTCCACAGCCGCCCTTGGCTGTTATAGAACGATTGTCTGGATGGGTAAGGAGCTGATGGAGCGGAGTACAAGGTCAGATACGGGCGCCCAAAGCCATCGGCAAACGTCTTCGTCCATTCGGATGTGACATTGCCGTCTGCATCCAGCTTTGTTTCCGTCGTCACTTCACGCCAATAGTCAGTGTTATTCGGGTCTTGTTCCATGTCGTAAGTATATTGAACTCCCTGCACGGCGCTGCCGGTGACGCTCTGGAGCCTGCCGTCGCGGTAATACGCTTCTACTCTGGTTCCGCCATTCGGGTACGTATTTGTGATGTATCTCTGGCCATTGATCACGACGTTCGTAGTCCTGGTGATCCCGTCCAGAGCATTCGTTTGGCGGATGATGTTCCCCAAAACATCGTACTGGTACTGGGCCAAGGTGACTGGCGACTGGTCGGTACCTTTCCGAGTGGACACCAAGACGCGGCCCATTGCGTCCAGGACATTCGTTGTTTCGATACCGTTGCCGGCGCCGTGGTAAACCGTCGTAGCCACAAGCCGCTTTAGAACATCGTTCGTGTAAACCGTAGCCACACCGTCGGCGTTCGTAACCGCCGCACCGCCGCAGCAATCATACCAGCGGTATTTCGTTGTGCGTCCGGCCAGATCGGTTTCATCGTGGCTGCGCCGGAGTTCATCGTAAGGCGATCCGAACGCGTTCGTGTACGTATATCTCTTCGTATCCAGAACCACCGGCGGTGTGGTCGTCAGGTCCACATTGGTAAAAGCAACCGGGTTTCCCCAGTCATCAACGATTGTCGTCTTTTGGCTTCCATCAGGGTCGCCTTCGTAGGTAGTGAATTGATCTTGGTAGGTATATGAGATGACTGAGCCATCCTCATTTACCACGGCAAGGGGACGGCCCTGTGTGAAGTCCGGCGCCAGGGAAATCTCACTACCGCTATCGAGCCAGGCATTATTGGCAGCATCCCACCTTCTGACAGAGTCCCGGAAGTGATAGACATCATCCAAGGTGATGCTGCGATCCGTTCGCGACACCGGCTTCATCACCCACGAGTCGTCCCCAAGCCTCGCTGGAAGGCTAACTGTTGTCGTGTATGGAATATACGCAAGGATGTTGTACTCGCTGGGATCAGGACCTGGATCGTAGGCGTAAGCAAATGTGGTTTCCTTGCACCGCTGTGTCGCTGGATTGAAGCCGCCCGACGTCGGAGGTGCACTGTTGTTGTACGCCTCGTAATTAGTAACTATACGGCTATACGAGTCATACACATGGTAAGCCCAATGCCCGTCCCAGTAATTTACCTGCTGCAAGAGGTTGCTCCCATTGCCCTGGGTGTAATAGCTATACGTGTTGGTTCGCGTTTGGTCACCAGCCCCCTCGACCAACTGCGTCAACAGCGAGCAGGCAACTGCGGGAACATAAGAGTAGGTCTCTTGGCTCTGCATGAGCACCCGTCCGCTTATGGAAATCTGTTCACAGTAGTTCGTCAAGCCTGTGCCAGGCACCGCTGCGGTCCATGCTGAATTGGTCTGCCCGTCAGGCTTGACCAACTCCCATCGCCGGTCTGATTCGGAATAGGAATATCGGTACACTAAGGTTGTACCCCCCTGTGCATTGGTAATGCAGAGGCGATTGGTCGCACCAGCGCCGTCCGGGTTGCCTATAAACCAGGTTGAGAAAGCGGCCGCGTTGGTTTGGTAGAAACCAAGACCGTTGGTGGAGCCAACGGAGGAATCATAAAAGCACTGCAGAGCGTAGTTGTACTGGTCTATTACCGCAACATTCACGAGCCCCTGTGTGGTACGGACCTGCTGGATCGCGCCAGACGCATTTGTAAGGACTGTGACATTCTTCGCGGTAAACGGAAGGCGCAGCCCCGAAGGCTGCGCCAGGTAAAGAGAGTTGGTGCAGGATTCCAGCTCCAAGTAGCCCGCCCTGGTTCCGTACGGGGTCTGGCCCAATAACAGCCTGAAATTCATGCTGGACAGGGCCTCAACAGACGACACAGCCGGATCCCCCGATCCAAATGACCCATCCGACCCGGTAGATTCCCGCAGGCGATCACAACAGTTGCCGCCGCCCTCATAAATGATGGTGGCCGTGGCGCGAATCGTAACGGGGCCACAGTCCCCATAGATTATAGCGTTGCCATGAGAAGCTTGCGCGGTGATTTGGACCGTGCCACTTCTGCCAGGGTTGGCAATAACAATCATCCACGATGCTTTGGAGGGATCGTCAACCGAGGAAGGCACCGCCCTAAGTCCGCCGGAAGCGCTAGCCGTGAAGCTGTATGTCGGCGGGTCAAAATCACATGGCGCCAGATTGGCGGACGCATCCACCCTGAAGCTGTCCGGAGTATCTTTGCGCGAAATATACAATGTGCTTGGAGGGTTAGTTGCCACATTGCAGTCCCATTCGTAATGAGGTTCGTTATCATACCAAACCGTAACTGGGTTACCGCAGTATGGAATATGCGCGACAATCATGGCGCGTGCGCAAGCCAGGCAAGGACCAGCAGTTGGGGAAGGCACAAACAAATGGAGAACAACTGTGGTTAGTCCCAACAAGGCTAGTGCCCTCCAATGACAAGTCCGGTGTCGATTCTTCATAAGAATACTTCTTGGGTTGCAGGGTTACTACTTTAGCGGCGTGAAGACCTGGAGACCGTTTCCGGGACTCAAACCGTGCTGTGAATCGTAGGTACGCCAGTCGCTGAGGTCGCCACCGCCGAAGTCCCCGTCACCGCTGGCGTCTTCAAGATAATCCGGGAAACCGTCCTCATCGTAATCGTACGGCTGTCCGGTGCTGGTGTCAGTCGCTACGTAATGGAAACCGATGCTGACCATGTTGGTGGTCTCCTTCACCTGGTTGGTCAAGACGGTGTAGTGGTAGAGGCCAACCAGGTTCGCAGCGATGCTGCCGTTGGTCAGGAAGGCGCTGTTGGTAGGCTGGTAGTAGTTTCCGAGGGGGCCGGTTTGCCAGGCGATGCCCGCAACCACGTCGTTGGCGTTGGTGGGCATCAGCCAGGTCGAGCCAGGAGTGTAGCCGGTGAAGGCGAGATCAAGAGCTGCGCCGTAGATGTTGGTGACGATGCTGGTCTGGTCAAACAGGTTGTCGCGGAAGAGCCAGGTGTCCCAGTTGTAATGGTTGAGGGTCAGGGTTCCCCCGAAAAACAGGCAATTGCGGATCACCGGCGAGATATCCGTACCCATGCTGTCGTCGTCCAGCAGGACCTTCACGCGTTCGAGCAGGCAGTTGGTGAGCTCCAGACTCGGCAGGAGCACGTCCAGCCGGCCTCCGCGAAACTGGCAGTCCGAAAAACTGGCTGCCATCGCGTATGCCCAGGGCTGGAAGTGGGCGCCGTCCTGAGCCGGCATGGACCAGTCGGTGAAGCGGAACCGCACCTGGCTTGGGGACGGCCAGCCCCACCAGCCACCCAGGACCGAACTGCCACTGCCGTTCCAATTGGTGTTGGCGCACTCCTGGACCATATTGTACCGGACGATGTGGTTGGGGCGGCTCGGCGTACCTTCCGAAAGGAGCCGCGCGCCGCACTGCGCCGCCAGCCCGTAGGCGCCGAAGGTCGCGGCGGCCGTTCCCGGCAGCAGTCGAAAAGTAATGTTCGACAGGCACACGAAACTGAAGGCATGGTCAATCAAATTATAATGATAGCCAAGATCCAGGGCATCCGTATCCCGCTGGGCTTGCGGCCCCAGGGTGGTGTCGGCGGACAGGATGAGGTACGAGTAAACGATGGGCGGGTAGGTCGTTTTATGGCGGAGGCCCGCGAGGAGGTCTGGATTGATGTTGGTGGTACCGGCGTTACGGTAGGGGCTGTTGTCCGCCAGGTAGTGGCTGGCGGCGCCGACGGTTTGGAAGACGCCCGCATCGGAGTCCAAGAACACGCTGTTGTTGGTGTACGCCGCCAGGCACTGCCAATTGCTCACGCCGGCGAAGAGGCAGTTTGTCAGGCTGACGATGCTCGTCAGGTCCGCCATAAGGTTGGTGCAGTAGTGAGCCGTTACGTGCTCCGCCGTCAAATCATCGCCACCTTGTTCCTTCGGGTCGAGAGCCGCCACCAGCGTGCCCACCCGGTAAATGAGGACGTTGCGCAGAATGGGCGCCGAGCGGGGCGGGGCGAAGCCGGCGGAGCAGTCTATGATCTGGGCGTCCCGCAAGAGGATGCCGGTACCAGCCAGGGCGTTGCTCAGGTAGGAGAAATTCACATTCGAGACCACCGCCGAAGTGGCGGTGGTCAAATCCAGGGCAATGCTGCCGTAGTAGCCGCCGGCGGGATTTCCGGTGCTGCCGTTGATCGGCTCCCCGATGCTGTCCAGGTCTTTCGAGGTGAACGTGGCTGGCCGGTAGGAGGCTGTCCGGCACACGACCTCGTCCGCGACGATCGTGGCCTGGGGCGTGTTGGTGTACTTGACCACGGTTCCCCCCTCGACAGTAAGCCTGTCGGTTGCGACCGTCCCCGCGATATAGTACGTGGTGTCCGCTTGCAGGGTTAAGTTGGTCTGCGTGCTGTCGAGGAGGACATAGTCCAGAACGACTTGTGGCCCCGTGGGTCTGGTCCCGGCCGCGCCGAGTTTGGCGATTTGCACGGCCCGGTTCTCGCGCGGCTGGACCCGCTGCGGCGGCGCCCGGCCGGCGAACAGGCGCGTGGACGATTGCTTCGGTTCGAGGGCGGCGGTCCTGGTTGCCGGGAGGGCGTCCAGCAGCGGTTGAAGGCTGGCGTAGGTGGCGGCCTCAACTAAAAAGCTCCGGCCACCCGATTGCAGCCACTGCTTGAAGACCACGGCTGACCGACCCGCTTGTCCCTCGGCGAAGGTCTTGCCCCGGGTCATCCTCATGCTCCCCCACCCCAGGAACTGGTCCACGGTATCGGGCTCCGCCATCGTGGCGCGTAGCACGGCGTTGGTCTCGGCCTGGAGCAAAACGGAGCGCACGCTGGGGCGGGGCGGGGCAAGGAACTCCGTCCAGACTTCGAGCCGAGCCGTTCGGGCGTCAAAGCCCAGCCGCTCCAGTTGCTTCGGGGTGAGCTTCTCGTTCAAGAGCACTTCCTGGTGAAACTGGCCGACCTCATTCCGGAGCCGGACATCGGCCTTGAGCCCGTCGAAGGCATCGAAGAAGGTGATGGCGTTGGGGGCGGTCTGGCGGCCGGCGCACTCGCGGGCGCTGGCGATCTGGAGGCTCTTGCCGGAGACGGGGTCGAACAGGCTGAGGCCGAGGACGGCGCTGCGCAGCCGGACGGCGCCGCCAGGCGTCAGCAGGTCCACGATCCCTTCGGGCGCCAGCAGGCTCGGCGCGACAATGACCTGGTGTGGGCAATGAGCCGCCACGGCATGCCCGTCCGGCGTGAGCTCGAAGTCCGGCGAGCTGTCCCGCCATTGGCCGGTGTTTGGGTCTAGAACCGACGTGCCCGTCTGGAGCTCGGTATAGCTGTTGGTCCGGTAGTGAATGGCACCCAGATGGTTGGTCGCGGCTGCGGCCCGCGCCCATACTTTATGGTGAGGCCCCCGCTCGATTAGCGAACATGTAAGGGTTTGGCCGTGGGCGGGTGCGGCCAGCGAGGCGGCGACGACGCTAGTCCAATACACTGTTTGCATGCGGTTGTGTGTGGATGCTCTGCTCCTCGCCGGCGTTGTCGTTCTGCTGGTCAGTTGTGTCTTCATCTTGCATAGCATTTGAGCAGGCCGGTGAGGCCGCGCGAGCACGGACATGTGCCAAAACGCGACAATGTGCTGCCAAAACGCGACAGACCGTTTGACACAGTAGCGCGCGCAGCCCGGTCATGCTGTGCGTGGCCGTGGGGGGCAGGCCGTAGAAGCGCTTGAAGTCGCGCGAGAAATGCGCCGGGTCCAAGTAGTGCAGGGTGTGTGCGCTTTGCTTCACCAGATGGCCGGCGGCCAGCAGTGCAAGGCCTTCTGTCTGGCGCAACTCATTGAGCCACTGGTGGGGGCCGTGCCCGGTGTGGCAGACAAAGAAGCGTTGGAGTTCGCGCAGCGAGGCACCGCACAACTGGGCCAGGTCTTGGGCGCGGTAGTGTGCCGCCTGCGCACGTTCTGGCCAGTTGGTGACTACCGCAAGCCGGTCATGCACGCAGGCAGGGGGTGCTGGCGGGATGATGTCGGGCCAACAGGTGCGACACGGCGTTGGGAATGGGGGCTGGCCGGCGTTAGCGCCGGCTGGACGGGGTTTCACTTTGTTGCGGAGCCGAAGGGTCTGTTTCATACGTTGCTTTCTGTTCCGTGGAGAGGGTTCTCCACAGTTCGGCTCCTACTTTACACGAGGGGGTATGACATCCTCCGACATACCCAACTACAAGTTATGCACTGGTTTGTAATGGGTGGGCCGGGAATACTATTTGACAGGCAGCGCGGTGCAGGGCAGAAGGGAGACCATCTGCCACGAAAGGAAACTATGCCAAAGGCGCGAAATCAGGTGGGGGTCCGGGTCGTGTGGGAGCGCATCGTGCGCTTCCACCAGCGCATCCAGAATGGGGAGTATCCCAATTGCAGCAAGCTAGCCGCCGAGTTTGCGGTCTCGGTCCGGACCATTATGCGGGACGTGGACTTCATGAAGGGTGGGTTGAACCTGCCGCTGGCCTTCGAGGCGATTCGCAACGGGTACTATTACACCCGGCCCGTGGACCACTTGCCCGCAGTGGCCATGAGCGAAGCTGAAGTGTTCGCCTTGCTGGTGGCGCAAAAGGCTATCGCCCAATATCACGGGACACCCTTCGAGCGGCCGCTGGGGATGGCGTTCCGCAAATTGACGGGCCAACTGGACCGCAATGTGCAGTTTTCCCTGGGCGGCCTCGAGCAGGAGCTTTCCTTTCGTCCCTTTGCCCCGGAGGACGCGGACCTGGAGAGGTTCCAGATCCTGACGCGGGCGTTGAAGGAACGCCGGGAGTTGCGGTTTCTTTACCGGAACCTCGGAGCGGCCAAGGAGCGCCGGCGGCAGGTGTGTCCCTATCATGTGGCCTGCGTGGACAATCATTGGTATGTGTTTGCGTATGACGTCAAGCGCGGCGACATGCGCACCTTCGCGCTGAGCCGGCTGCGGTCACCCGAACTGACCGGAAGGCGTTTTACGATCCCAGCGCGCTTCGATCTCAACGAATACCTGCGGGGCAGTTTCAACGTGTTCAAGGGGGCGGATGATTACGAGGTGGTGGTCGAGTTCGACGCTTGGGCGGGGGACCTGGTGCGAGAGCGCAAATGGCATTTAAGCCAGGAGCTGACCGCGTTGCGGGGGCGGCAGGTGCGAATGCGCCTGCGGCTCAACAGCATCGAGGAGGCGGAGCGGTGGGTGCTGAGCTGGGGGACCCATGCGACGGTGATCCGGCCGGACCGGCTGCGCGAGCGGCTGGAGGCTGCAGGGAAGGAGTTGCTCGAACGCTACGGTGCCAAATGAGTCACATCGGTTGAAGAGGGAGGAACAATAAGTGTGGCGGTGAGAATCATGCCATAGGAACCGGGAGTAGAGGGCGGCCAGTTGATTCGTGGAATAGGTTTCGTGGACACGGGAAGATCGCGCAGCCGACCGACACCCGGGTCGCCCGGTGGTTGGGCCCGGGTTCCAGGACATTGCGCCCCATAATCAGCCGGGAGGATTCACAGAGCCAAAAGTGCCGCAGATGCCACCGTGCCGCGGCAAAAGTATTTCTATCTTTTGGGGAAATGAGGCATGTTGGCTCCGTGCGACGCATATTCATCGTCTTGAGTGGCGCGTGGTTCGGTTGGGCTGGTGTCTGCGCCCAGGCCGCGCATACGCAGGCGACTCTGGTTTTGGCAGCCGAAACCGCCCGCCCGGGTGACACCGTCCTTGCCGGCGTGCGGCTGCGCATGGACCCGGAATGGCATACCTACTGGCGAAACCCGGGCGCGTCCGGCATGGCGACGACGGTTGACTGGGAATTGCCGGCCGGCGTCACCGCCGGCGCCATCCAATGGCCGGTCCCCGAGAAGTTGCCGGACGAGGACCTGACCACTTACATCTACAAGGACGAGGTGGTCCTGCTCGTGCCGCTGAAACTGGCGTCGGACTTACGTCCCGGGCCGCTCGACCTGCGCGCCAAAGTTGCCTGGTTGGAGTGCAAAGTGGCCTGCGTACCCGGCAAAGCCACGGTCGAGGGGGTCCTGCAGGTCGGGCCTGTGACAAAGCCCTCGAAGGACATTTCACTGATTGAGGCCTGGCAGAAGAAGCTCCCAGCGAGCAGCGCCGGGCTCTCCGCTCGCGCGTGGTGGGAAGCCCCTGGCTCGGGTGATTTGCGGCCCTTGATCGTGGAATGGAACTCCCGCGCCGCCGCCAGCGAAGCGGACTTCTACCCAGACGCCAGCGAAGACTTTGAAGTCCAGGCGACGACGGAGCGGCTTGCTGCCGAGGCGGGCAAGATCCGGCTGCGCGCGAAGGTCAAGAAGCTGTCTAGCGAGTGGCCGCAACGCATCTCGGGCGTGCTCATTCAGCAAACCGGCGCCCAACGTCAAGGCTACGCGGCAGAGCTAACCATCGAGGCACCGGGGGTCGCGGCAAAGGCAACCCCTGCCCCGCCCGGCGCGGGCGGGGCATCCGTTGCTCTGCCACCGATGTGGAAGATGCTGCTCTATGCCTTTATCGGGGGATTGATCCTGAACCTCATGCCGTGCGTGTTGCCGGTAATTGCTTTGAAGATTCTCGGGTTCGTGGGGCAGGCCAGGAACAATCCTCGCGAAACGCGCCGGCTGGGCTTGATCTATGGGCTGGGCGTGCTGGCCTCGTTCACGGCGCTCGCTCTCCTGGTCATCGGCGTCCAGGTGGCCGGCCACAAAGCCGGGTGGGGCATCCAGTTCGGCAACCCCTACTTCCTGGTGGTCATGACGACGATGGTCACGCTGATCGCGCTGAACCTGTTCGGGGTCTTCGAAGTAGCCCTCGGCGGGCGAGCGATGGGGGCGGCAGCCACGGCATCGGCCAAGGAAGGGGCCGCCGGCGCGTTCTTCAACGGGCTGTTGGCCACGGTCCTGGCGACGTCCTGCACTGCGCCCTTCCTGGGCGCGGCCGTCGGCTTTGCTTTGGCTCCCGGCCAGCGTGCGGCGGTGACGCTGCTGCTGTTCCTCATGCTGGGAGTGGGGCTGGCGTTTCCCTACGTCCTGCTGAGCTGGCAACCGGCCTGGCTGCGGTTTCTGCCCAAGCCCGGTCCCTGGATGGAGCGGTTCAAGGTCGCGATGGGCTTTCCGATGCTGGCGGCGGCGGCGTGGCTGTTCAGCCTGGTGTCGCTGCACTACGGAGATCGGTCCTGGTGGCTGGCCATCTTCCTGGTGATGGTGGCGGTGGCCGCGTGGATTTACGGCGAGTTCATGCAGCGACATCGCACACGGCCCGTTTTGGCTGCGGTGGCGATCCTGGCGGTCCTGGCGACCGGGTATTTGTTCGCCCTCGAGAGCAATCTGCAGTGGCGTCGGCCCATGGCCCAGACTCAGGCCGCCACCGGTCAATCCGCCAACTCCACTTTGGTCCCTTGGCAGCCGTGGTCGCAGGCGGCGGTTGCGCAGGCGCGGGCCGAGGGCCGGCCAATCCTGGTTGATTTCACCGCGAAATGGTGTCTCACCTGCAACACCATCGTCAAACCGGCCTTGGAAAGCGCGTCCGTCCAGCAGAAGCTCAAGGAACTGAACGGCGTTGCCCTGCTCGGAGACTACACCGCCTTCCCCGCCAGCATGACCGAGGAGTTGAACCGCTTCGGCCGCGCGGGCGTGCCGCTGGTGCTCGTTTACCCGAAGAACGCCCAGGACCCGCCCATCGTGCTGCCCGAGGCGCTGACCCCGGGGATGGTGGTGGCCGCATTGGAGCGCGCGGGGAAGTAGTGTGTTGCTGCTCGATTGGCAGCCTACAAACAGCGTAGCAGCCGAGGTGACGAGGCTCCAGTCGGATGGACACATCAGAGCCTCGTCACCTCGGCTGCTACGGGTAACGAGGTCTATCGGCCGGCCATTTGGTCAAGGGGACAAAGTCAGGTTCGCCTCGACCACCGCGCCTGCCTCCACGTCTACCGTCACCGTTGCTGCGCCGGCGCGTTCGGCTCTTGCTTTGAGCCTGTGCGTTCCGGGCGCCACTTCGAAGAAGGCGAATCCTCCGTGCGGTTCAGTCTGTTGCGTCCGGCCCGGAACGCTCTCCAGCGACACTACGGCGTTGTACACCGGACTACCCTCGCGGGATTTCGTTACCCTGCCTTTGATAATGCCGTTCTTGGGACTCGCCTTCCAAGGCAACCGCGGGACGTCAGTCCAGGAAGGCTGATATTTCTCCTTCAGCATCTGGAACACGGCCTCCTGCTGGATGACCTCGGGTGGTGGTTCGGTCATTTGGATCTTGTCAATGGTTGGCCCCGGCAGAGGCTCACCCTCCTGTGCCCCAACAAAACGGACTGCATCGGCGATCACAACCTGATTGGTGTCCTGCACCGCGTCAGTGACACGGATGCCTTCCGTGGGTTCAGCCGCGAAGCGGAAGCGCCCCAGGTAATTCCATTTCGAGCCATCCCGCTGCTGATTCACTCTGACGACGTTGGTCTCCCCGCCGTGGCTGATCTCGAACGGAACATCCGTGGCGCGGTTGCCGCCGGCAACGTGCCACTCATACACGTCGTACTCGCCGGCGACCGGCAGTTTGGGAACGAACCGAATGCTGTTGGTTCCGGCGCCTCCGCTCGTGAATGAATAGTCCTTGTGTTGTGGCCTTCCGAAGCTCCCTCGACGCCAAACCCCACTCGTCTCGGCGTCCGCGTTATCCACCATCACGACCTTCTGGCCTGACTTCAGCTTCTGTTCCTCTGGCGCCTCTGGAGCAGTCGGCTGCCGGTAGCTATACAAGGCGGTGCCGAGGAATCCCATCTTGCGGCACCGTTCGAGTTGCGCCAGCGTGGTTTGGGCAGTGTTCAGGTATGCGCCCTGGCCGACATACACTGCGCGGCACCCCTGGTTGGTGAGCGCGAACGCAGCTCTGGGAACGAATACACCCGACGTTTCCGTCGTGAAATCCATCGAAATGGTAACGTCCAGGATTCCCTCTTTGCACCAGTTGACCCAGTCGGCAAAGCGATAGTTGAGAGAGTCGCCGTAGTTCGAGAACACCGAGGCGGATATGACCAATCGTGGCTTGATCTGCAGGAGGTCTGCCGTCGTCCAGCGCAGGAAATCAGTAACCTGCCGGCGGCGCCAGGCACAAAACTCGGGGTCATTGAATCCGGGCTCGCCTTGCGACCCAAACTCCTGGTTGTATCGCCTGATCGCGGCCGGGTTATAGCCGGAATCCCGCCCCGGATACCGGAGGTAATCCCAGTGCAAGCCGTCCACGTCGTAGCGCTTGACGATGTCCACCGCGACGTCGTGGAGCCATTGGCTAGCCTCAGGATGGCCGGGATCAAGATGGCAGCCGTTGCCGAACAGCGTTTCCCCCGCTGAATCCTGCGTCAGCCAGTTACGGTGACGGTTGTAGATGTGGCCGGGCTGTGGGGGCGGTTCGGTGGAACTCCAGACAAAGTAGTTTACCAGCCAGCAGTGAACTTCGATCCGAGGCGTTTCCCCATGACATCGTTTGATGATTTCGCCCAGGGCATCAAAGTCCGGGTCCAGGAGGGCCGTGCGGGGATCCGGGTTGGAGGCCTTGGGGAAGTAGAAGGCATCGCCGCGGCGACGCATCTGCACGAAAACAGCGTTGAAGTTGTACTTGCGGCAATCGGCTGCGAGCTTCTTGACTTCGTCGGCGTTGAAGAAGCCCGGACCGAAGGCATCCACCCAGAGGCCACGGAATTCGCTCGCGCGCGTGATGCTGCCGGGATGAAGGAGCAGACAACTTAGTAGCAAAGCGGGAACGAAGTTGGATTTCACGACGGAACGGGGGCTTCCCAGGTTCGAGAACCACTCAAGGGTTGACGAGCCTGTTGGTAGTTGAGGGTGAAGGCAGGGAATTCGTAGCATTGTTGATGCGATCGCTCTCGGCGCGGCGCTGTTCAAGCCCGCGGCGGTACTCATACCACTCACGGGCATCGAGAATACCGTTCTTGTCGAGATCGTACTTCTTCAGCACCGCCGATGGGACATGACGCGGCGGCGTGCCGAAGAGAGCAGGTGCAGATTGGGCTGGGTAGTTGGGAGACATCGCCTTCGCATTGGTTCCCTGCACGCCCCTTGCCGGACCCGGTCTGAAGAGAGCGTTCGTTCTGCCTGGCTGGCCCCTATAGACAGAGGAGTGCGGCGACTGGAGCCGGCTTTGTTCGCCAGCGCTTGGGACCCGCGGAGGGACTTGTGCGGGCTGACGCCGCGGCTTGAGCAGAGGGAGTGACCCCGGTCCAGTGGTCTCGGGAGGCGGGTTGGTGCTGGAAATGCCTCGGCCAACCAGGTTGGTCGGTGAAGGACTTGCGCCCGATTCCATATCTGCCGCAAATAGCCGGTAGTGAGAAACCAACAGTGGCAACAGCACCCAGCCGACTCCGATAATCTTTGGTGTGTGAAACGGTATCTTCATCTTGCATCACCACCTCAACGCAACCCCCTGTTTGCGGCCAGGTAGCATTTACGCATTCCGCAAGTCAAACTCATTAGGATGCGACTTGACGTAACCAAAAACAAGCTCCCACTTCGGGAACGGCGTGCTGTAGTAACGGTCGGTTAGGTTATTGAAGTGGTCCCACACTTTCTCTTCGTCTTGTTCCTCCAACCCCGCGAGTTGGTCGAGGCGATCGTCTCGGCTTTCGGAAGGCGATGAATCTGGGAAGATGGAGAGAACCTGCCGGAACAAAGTCAAGCCGTCCTCGTCCTCAATAGCTACTAAACCGTCCAATACATCTTTCCAGAAGTCTCCAGCGGAATTCACGAAGAACTGATGAAACCCACCATTCTGGACTTCACGCGCAAGCCAAGTAAACGCGAAGACCATCCTTTCCGCCGGCGATGTGGGGAGTTTCTGGAAAATCTTGGAACTGACCAGAACCTCGATGGCACCGAGGACCTTGTAGATACCACGCTCTGGTTCTTTAGCCACAATCTCCTGGATTGTTCGACCGTAGATGGTCTTGGCTTCGACAATCTTTTGCTTTGATGCAATCATAAAGACAACGATTTAGATGTTTGGAATTGGTTTAGGAACCACTGGTTGGAGGCCCCCAGGGCCATCGTGGTACTTGAAGAACCGCTGGCTCTCCTCCATGAGTCTTAGGAACGCATTCACTTCCTCTTGGGGAAGTCCTGATTCCTCCAAGCCCTGCCGAGCGACCTTGTTATATTCCGCATTTGTGACACTCTTCCGCCCGGCGCTGCGGCACGAATCCCAGAACGCTTCTACAACCTCATGGAATCGCCGGTGTTGCCCCCCTTGAGTATTAGTGCTGCCGCCGAGTGCTACGCATACTCCCTCCTCCTTCGGAATGACTACAAATGCGCGATCTTGATTCAAATGATGCGCTTGTAGCCCCGTCCCCTTTAGTACCTTGCTGAGTTCTCGGTATGTCCCGACCTTCTTGTCTCCGCCCTTCAGTAAGTTTCCGATCCACTGCCAGGTTGCCCATCCAACGCCACCCATTCTTGTGCCTTGCTTCAGTACGACCGCAGCGCCTCCCCCACCAAGGAAGACTGTGTTTCCGGTCGTGGCTTCAAAGGCAAAGACCGTGACTCGGTTAAGTGTCGGACCAGCGCGGTGGATCATCACCGTCATCATGCTGCCCCAGGCAGCCATCGTTGCCGTAAATGAGGACAAATTCATCCGCCCCGATGGGTCAAGTCCGTTTACCGCATCGTCGTGGCAGTAAAGGTACTTATGCAACGAGAGGGGGTCCTCCTCATTCCCCTCATAACTATCCATCGTCCAGAACCTACCGAGCTCGGGTCGGTAATATCTGGCGCGCAGGTAATACATCCCCAGGTCCGAATCCCATTGCTGGCCGGTGTATCGGTAGTTGTTTTCGGTTTGCCCACCCGGCGCGGTCTGCTCGATCAGAATCCCAAACGCGTCGTACGTATAGGTGTCCGTAACCGCGCCACTGCCATTGCCATTGTCGTCTGCCAGGAAACGCACGCTCCCCAAACCGTCGTAGCCGTAATAGTGAACGGTGCCGCCGCGGTTCCGGCTTATCAATGCGAGTCCATAGCTGTAGCTGACGGTCGTTGCATCGGAGCCGTCGCGTTCCTCCATTACCTGCGCATACCCGGTCGGGTTTCGGTCTTCGACCAGGTACTTGGTGATGACCGGGCCGCTCCCGACGGGCGTCACCGTCTTCTTCACGCGGTTCCCGGCGTCATCATACACGATTTCAATCGTACTCAATCCACCGCCGGAGCGCTTCACGAGGCGGTTCTCGGCGTCGTACGTGTAAGTCGGCCCGCCCGCTTCGGCGGTGGTGTTGCCGTTAAGGTCGTAGGTGAAACCGTTCCCAGGGTTGAGGAGGTCGCGCTCGTCGAAGGCGTGGCCGGAATACGCCGTGAGGCCGGCAGCCGACAGGCTGGCGATTGTCCCTTCGGAAGCGTCGGCTATTTGACGCGCGCGCCGGTTTCCGACCCGATCATAACCGAGGATGCCGCCGCCGGCGGGAAAGCCGTCGTACCTCGCCGTAAAGGCGGCTGGGGTGCCGCTTACGGTTTCACGTACCAACCGCCTGAGGGAATCGTATTGGTAACTCACGGTGCGACCAGTCCCGTTGAGCAATTCCTCGACGGCTTGCCGCTGGCCGGTGGGTGACAAGCCACAAGCACCCGAAGTGCAGGTGGCTGGCTCCTCCCCCGACCCGGCACTGTCGTAATCGAAGTTGGCCACGAGCGAATCCGCCATCCTGGCCTGAACGCGGCGCAGCCAATTGCGTTCATTGTAGGCATACGTCGTGACCAGGCCGTTGCGATGCCTGGTCTCCGAGAGTGCTCCCACGGAGTCGTAAGCGTAAACCGCGTCGGCGCCTGACCCTGACTGGTCCGGATTGACTTTCTCCAGGCGCCCGAATGCGTCGTACCGATAATTCCACTCCGCGCTACTGGGTCGTGTTGCCGCTACCGTCCAAGGGTTGGGGCAATCCCAGCAGTAGTTGGTGTAGAAACCAGCCACTTGCGGCAGAGGCCAATTGTAGTCCGTCCGTGCGCTGATGGATGAGATGGACCCGTCCGCATTGTATTGGTAGCTCAGCGTGCCTTCCGTCGCGCCGGCTTCATTGATCGTGGCCTTGACCCGCAGCCGGCCCAGCCGGTCGTAGCCGTAACGCCCGATCCGGGTTTGGTCTCCGCCGCCAGCATGCACGGTTCGCGCCACCCAAACGGATTGGCCGGAAGCATTATAGGCGTACCCCACCGTTGTGGCCGGCACATCGGTCACCTCGGCAAGCCCTTCCCAATGGGCAACTGCGGGAAGCTGCTTGGTGTCCAGGCGATCCATGCAGTCAAACGTCAAGCCAATCGAACGTCCGTTGAAATCCGTGTGCGTTTCGGTGCGCACCCTGCTTTCCGGGTCATACCGGTCGGGTGCCGCGCCATACGCGACCGTCTCGCGCAAGCCACCGGGCAGGACGCGCGCGGTGCGCCGCCCAAGGGCATCATACTCGAAGGTCGTGCTGCGCGCGACGCCGGCGGCGGTCTTCGCCTCCGCGTCCGTCTGTTTGATGAGGTTTCCGAGTTCGTCGTATTCATAGCTGGTGACGGCCTGCTCCGGCGTTCCGCCACCGAGCGTCACGGAAGTCAGCAGACCCCGGAAATCATACTGATTATAGGTCGAAACGCCCTCCTCGTCTATCGTCTGAACGCGCCGGCCCAGCACATCATAGACCGTGGTGCGGGTAGGTCGCGACTCGCTTTCCTCCGCCGACGGGAAGATCACCCGCGTTTGGCGGTTCCCCTCGTCATATACGTAATCGGTCTGATGATCGAGGGCGTCTCTGGCCCAGACCTGGTTCCCATTGGCATCGTAGCCGTACGTGGTCACCGCACACTTGGGATCACCGGCGCAGGTTCCCGCAGTGACGCACGGAGGCAAAAGGCTGGTGGCGTCCATGGAGAGCGGCGTCTTGTGAACGGTCACGCTGGTCCGGCGCCCCGCGGCATCGTAGCCGTACTCGGTCACGATGAACCGGGCGTCCATGCTGTATTTGACCCGGCCCAGTGCATCATACTCCGTGCGGTTAGTGGAAACGACTGTTCCGGACGCGGAAGCCGTCATCTTGAACTGCGGCGGATCGTCTTCCACACCACGAGATACGTAATCAACACCGGGGCCAGGCGACGGGGCCCCAATCGCGTTTTCCAGCGTGAAAGTAACCTTATCCAATCGCTCCACCTTGATGACGCGGCCCGAGGCGTCGTAGGTGTTCCTCACGCCTGGGGCCTCAGTGGTGGCGCCCGCCCCGAGTTTGACGCGGTCCTCAGTCATGTTCGGGCGGCCATCGCGATCGTAGGCCGTGCGGGTCACGGTGCCATCGGCGTCCTCGGTCTCGATCAGCCGCCCGGCGAAGTCATACAGCGAGGTCGTGGGCCGGTCATAACCGTCCAGGCTGAGGGCCTGCTTCCCGTTCTCGTATTCGATCTGCGTGGCCGTGTTGGGCACGTCGGTCCAGGGACCGGCCAATGTGGTCCCGGTTTGGACCACCGTGCGGATCACACGATTCTGCGCATCGTAGGTGCTCAAGGTGCGGATGTATTGGACGCTGCCGTCCGCGCACGTTCGGCTCTTGATCTCCGCGGTGCGGTTGCCGTTCAGATCGTACTCGTAACAGACGCTTATTGGCTTCGAATTGGGAGCGAGATCGCCCTTCCCGTCAACCCACTTCTCGGTGGTGCGTTTCAGATCGCCGATTACGCGGGTATCAGCGGTCTCATACTCGTATTCAGTAACGATCGTGAAAGGGATACCCCTTCCGCTGCGGCTTTCCTTCTTAAGCATACTCGGCAGGCTCAAAGCGTCATAGCGCGCCGACAAATGGTACTCATACAGGGTCTTCGCCCCTACAGCGTCGGTAGTGCTCATGGGGTTTCCCGATTCATCGTAAGAGGAGTCCGTCGTGTTGCCTCTGGCGTCGGTGACGCTGGTGGGAAACCCGTTCTCATCCAGGACGTATGAGGTTCGGTTTTCGAGCTCGTCAGATTGGGCCACCAGACGGTCTTTGTCGTCATATTCGTAGGTCCTGGAGTTCCCGTTGGTGTCGGTTTGGGAGACCAGGCGGCCCCGGTCATCGTAAGTGCACGTGATGGTCGGCTTGTCGGGAGGACTTCCACCTTCCTTGGGCTCGGTCACGGCGGCGATTGCACCAGAGGCATCATGGATAACTTCAAGGGTCTTGCTTTCCGAGCCAACTCCCCGAGTAACTTTCAGTTCGCCCGTGTCCGGGGCGAGGGTGTACGTTGTGGTAACGTTGAGAACATCGGTTTGCGTAGCGAGGCAGCCGGCGGTCTTGGGATCGGTCGCCGACATGTACGTATTCGCGACGATTCTGACGCCGCGCGGATCAAATACCGCAACCAGCCGGCCGGTGTCGTCCGAGTTTGATCCGTACTCGTATGTTGTAGTTTCGTATGGCTTGGCTGGATCCTGTTCAGCACGATTAACAAGTTTTTTTACCTCCTTCAACTGTTCATCATCCACGATATAGAGCAGGACTGGCGTTGGATCAGGGGCTAGGGATTCCGCCGTATCAAAGACCTTAGTTGTGGTAATGGAATCGGCGGTCTCGTAGTCGAAGGTGACCATTCGACTACAGGAGTGAGTGATGGCAATGACTTTGCCTGCGCGGGCGCTGTCATACTCCGGGTCCTCAGCATCGGTCGGACCGTAGGAGTATGGGAGCGAGTTTTCGTTGGGGTCGGTAATGCGGCTGAGCCGGTAGGTGAATGGGCCGTCACCCTCAATGGACGAGTCGTCACGCTCGAACTGGAAGCGGGTGCCGTCGAGAGCCCTATATTCGAAGCTGGTTGGAGTCGCTCCGTTCTGGCCGCAATCCATCGTGACATCGTATGTTCCTGCGGTTTCTCCGTCCCACGTTACCGCAAGGTCCTTGCAGGGCTTAACCGGGGTCAACGTTCCTTGTCCGGCCCAGAAGCCCTCGAACGCTATATCTACCGACGCAACGTCCTCGTTGTAATAGTCCGGAGGATCTCCGTGATAATAGACCAATTGGGGATTGAATTGCAGGCACTGGCCGGCCGGCAAGGTAATGATCACGTAATGCGCGCTGCTTTCGCCGATATAGTACTGCGGAACACCCAGGATTTCCCCCGCATAAGTCCCTTTCCAGTCCTCTGCCAGGTTGCCGTATAGCTTAAGGGACGACATCAGCCAGCTCGCTCTCCAGCCGGTTCCCAGAAAGCCGTCGCCCGACCCGGTGTCGCGACTGTCGTATGAGCGAGAAAGAACGATCGGCAGACCGGGTGCGGGCAACTGGAGGTCGGTGGCCGAGGTCCTGTATGCCGCCAGTTCCGGCTTGAGCGTGACGGAGAGCTCTACCTCCGAGCTCGAATAGGTTGCTGTCGTAGCGTTAACACCTCTCACTCCCTCAACGACTTCCACAGTGGCGCGCAATACGTGAGGCCCCGAAGGGGTCGCTGGAACATGGAACCACGTTGTCTGGTACGGCTCCGTTTCGACCACCTGTAGCACATCGTCGTTAACATAGAAGGTGACCTTCTGAACATTCGGCAGGCTGGTATCCACGGCCAGTGTTACGTTCGTCGGTCCCGTCATTGACAGATTATTGTCGAAAAGCCCCGCGACCTTGAGGTCAACGACTCCCTCGGTCGCTGTGCCGGGATCAGCATACGCGATAGAAGTCTCAGCCAGGTCGCTGGTCAATACGGTGTTCGCGCCGGTCTCACTGACGCTGCGAATGGCAAATGACATGACCGTAGAATCCGCGGTACCAGCGGGCACATTGTATACGCAAGAGGTGCCACGGATACCCTCGGTTCCGGCAGGATAAAGGGGTCTCAGGCGAGTGTGGTCCCGGACAAAGACCTGGTAACGAGCGACGCCGCTACGCGGCCGCCAGGTGAGAATGACCTGGGGGCCGGCGGGGCCGGCGACCAACTCGGCGTGAAACCCGTCCGGCGGCAGCGGGCTCAGCGTCGGCAAAGGAACTGCGTTGGTAATGGGGGAGTCAAAAGTGAGGCCAGTAGGCGTCGTGGCGTGGACATAGTAGTAATTGGTAACACAATTCCTGGCGGTGGCGTCCCGGTACGAGTTCGGAGCGTTCTGGTAGGCGTTTTGACTTACCAACCTGGCCAGGGATTCCCAGTCCAGATTGTTTAAGGAACGCATGATCTCGAAGCTGGCCGCCCGCACAGGGGTCCAGGAGAGGTCCACGAACCCGTTGCCGGGCCGGGGGGCGACCACCATGGTGTCGCTGTATGTTGGGACGACTTCACCGGTCTCGGCGGCATATCGGTTATAATGCTGGTCGAACGCTGTGACCCGGTAAGTGTAGGACTGGCCGCTGACAACTTCCTGGTCCATGTACGCGAGGCCAAAGCCAGTCTCCGTAATCTGCACGTACTGACCACTGGCGCCGTTTGTCCGTTCCAGGGCGAATTGCCAGCCGGCTTCCGCCAGGCTCGGGGCGAAGGTGACGCAGACGCGTTCCGCGGGCTCCGGGGGCTGGGCACATATTAGATTCGAGCCGGGCAGGATCATGACTTTGCCGTTCGCAGCGTCCACCGAGTAATCGCTGTCTTGAACACCGATCTGGATCACAACCCCCTGGGCATCACAACGAGTCACGGCGATGATCGTGGGGTTGGTAATCCCAAGATTCAATCCCTGCTCCGCGCTGACATCCGGGAACCATTTGAGAAAGTGCCAGTCAATGTTCACCATTCCACGGTAGGCTGACGCATGGGCGGCCAGACTCAGAGCGAAGTCCGGCGCCTTCAGCTCGTCACTGGACGGCTGGGCGGCGACCCAACCAGTTGACGCGATAGCGGTGTCTCCGCAGATCGTCGCCTCAACCATGTAGAACCGCTCGCCGTCCCATGAGTGCAGGTAATTGTGCTCCCCCCACGCGTCTTGGAGCAACTGTCGGTTCAAAATACGCTTCTCGATATCGGTCAGAGCGGTGAGGCGGCTGAACAATCCTGTCGCACGCGTCGAAAACGTGTAACCTCCGTTCTGAATCGCCGCGTACTCAGCGGCCGAAAACGGTTGCGCGATCGCGGTGGCCATCGCGAGCGCCAGGGCTTGGCACATCGCCATTTGAACGGAGGTGTCCGTCGTATCGGTGTCGTACGAGTTTAATGCAGCTTGAACCCCAGACAAGCGAGGCCACAGGATCTCCCGCAACACATCGCCCTGGGTCCTAAGGAACGCCACAAGACCGTTAATGCCGTCTGCGTTGATGTCCACCAGCGAGAAGTCAAGCCGGTTGTCCCAATAACGCGCGTCGGTGAGCCCGGTGGCCAGGACTACCCAATCAGGAGTCGGCTCGGCCTCGGGGTCCTGGGTGGTGCATTTGACGGCATAACTGCATAGGTGTTCGTTGTCAGGCCAGTCGAGATACACCTGGTCATAGCCCGGAACCGCATTGAGCGTTGCCTCCCATTGGAAGGAATCGCCGCTAACAGTCAGGGGGCCAACCTCAATGGAGGATTCTCCCTCCTGACCGTTCACGATCGCGGAAACCCTGGCATAACACTCGAGGCCAGACGTGGGCCAGGTAAACGCGTAGCAGGTGAAGGTCTGATTGTGTTCTTCATCATAGAGATAGACCTGTTTGTTCGCTTGGCTGAAGCTCACGTCATGCGAACCCTCGAAGACCGGGCGGCCCTGGTACAGATAACGCGTGCGAATCCGGAAACCGGTTGGCTCCGGGGACCATGGCGGCGCTGATAGTGGTGGCGCCCAGTAGAGAGTCGCCTGATAGTCTGCGCCGGCCAGAGGGTCTCCTGTGGGAACTCGGTTGATCACAAACCAGCCATTCTTCTTCCATGAACTGGCGATATGCGGTCTTGCCGCGCAACCCGCCCCGATCCCCTTGGGATAGGGTGTTGGCGCGGAATCCTGCGATTCGCCCCCGGCATTGGCCGCGCTGACTTTGTAGTAATACTCCGAATCAGGCGCGGCGCTCTCATCGTCGTAGTGCGTGACGTTGCCGGGACACATGTCATGAAGGTTAAACTCGCCAGGCTGGTTTGGATTGTTCAAGTCCTTAAGCGCCCGCTTGATGCGATATTCCTGGACGGCGCCCGAGGATGGGGCTTGCCAAGTCAGGCTCACCACCCGGCATTGCGACATGGCGCTCAGGCCGGAAACCGGGCCTGGCGGCGCCAGCGGCGTGGCCCCGGCCTCCCACGATTTGGCGGTATCCGCTCCGTTCACGACCGCGCAGACGACGTAGTAATACGTCGTACCGTTAGTGAGGTTTTGGTCCAGATAGGAAGTGGACACTGAAGTACCAAGGGAGGCATAATTGTCCGGATTCTCCTGGTCACCCGGCTGACCCACCACACAGCGGAAGATCCGGTAGAAGGACGCCGAAGGGTACGAAGACCAGGTCAATCGGACTGCCAGGTTGGTGGCGGTCGCCACCAGATTTGTGACTTTGCCCTGTTCGGGAGTGGCGACGGCAAACACAGAGTACGAGTCGGCGCAGAAGACATCACTCACGTTTTCAAGGCCGGGAATTCGCACCGGCTGGTCGTAGAACGGCGCATCCGAGTAGCGAGGTTCAGGCTGCTTGAGAATGCCATACTGGTTCCGCCCCCAGCCCCACAAGCGCCCCCGTATGTCAATCGCGAACAGGCAATCGTAGCCGGTCGCCACTTTGGCGATAGGGGAGGGGAATTCGACCGTTCTGAGCCCAGTTTCATTCGGGTCGTCGCTTAACCGTCCCCAGACCCAGACCTGCCCGGTGTCGGTTACCAAGGCCGCAAATGAGCCTCCAGCGCACACTTTACTGACGTGACTGTTCGCTGGCAGTTGCGTTAAGTCCACTGCAATCGGCGTCGCCTTGTAGCAGGCGTCAAAGCCCCCACTCGGGCCCATCCGGAAATCCCTTCCCGGAACTCCGTCAACGTCTTCCTGGGGAATGTAACCCAACTCCCAGACGGAGCCGTCAGCTCTGAGAAAAACGTAGTGATTGGCCGCGACGCTCATTTGTGTCACCGGCGCGTCACCCGGCGCCAGGCAGTCAAGCCGTTTCGGTTCCCACAGGGGAACGGCCGGCGGATTCTCAAGATCCACCTGACCCTCAGGAAACACAAAGACCCAGTCCTGATAATTGTCCGAGCCAGTCCCCTCCCAGCCATACAGCTCGCCCCACCACCACCAGGAACCGTCCGCGCATTTTGCGATAGCCGCGTAGGTGCCGGAATGGACCTCCACGAATTGGGCATCTTCGAGCTGACGGTCGCTGTTAGCATCAATCATGATCGGTCGAGGCGCTATGCCATAGGTGTACCAGGGGGAAGAGGGGTCCGATCCTGCGGAATATCTATCGCCCTCGTCGCCGTCGAGAAGCCGGCGCCCCAGCACGCCACCATGACTGACAGAACCCCAAGACAGAAGTTGGCCATCATTCTTCAGGGCGAGCCGCCAGCCAAGGCCGCCGCAGACGAATTTGACGGCTTCGTCTTCAAGGGGGAAGCTCCTCGTTTCAGGTTCGCTCGGGTTGACTGGCTTGGGCTCCGTGTAAATGCGGGGCGTCGGCGAATAGAGTTGCAGAGGGAGTCCCGGGCTCCAACCATCCAGGGGCTCGTCCCATGTCCAGATTCGGGAGGACGTGCCAGTAGAGGTCCAAGCCTTGGGTATGCCGAAGAGGAACGATGACGGGTCGCACCCCCACTGCCACAGATTGCCGTCGGAGCCAACGGCAGAGGACAGACAGTTGTCGGAAACGAAGGAGACTACGTTCACATCTCCGAGGTCCAGCACCCGGGTCGGGTGCGTTTCGAATCCGTGCGCGTAGCCGAAAGCGTCCTTAGAATAGTATTGCCAGCGCGAATCATGTTTAATCAGGTTGTTCTCGCCCTGCCAGTCGAGGTAGTCATAATAGCGGCCGGGATTCTCGCCAGCTACAGGGTCCGGTAAGAACCCGTTGCCCAGCGCACCCCAATTATTCTGGCCCCAGCCGTACAAGTAGGCCTTGGGCTTGTGGGATACATGCACCTCAACGGGCGGATCGGACTCAGCCAGTCCATCGAAGAGATGAACGAGGAATGCAGGTTTGGCGAGCTCCTCGACGGTGGTCGGGGCCGTCCAGACCGCGACTGAGTTGGCGTCATTGGTGCAATTGGCGGGGCTCCACGGCAGCCCGTTGATCATCAGGGAGCCCGACTTCACTGCCTCCACGATATAGACTACGGGGTCCAGGTCCTCGTCGAGAGGATCTGGCTCGGAGTTTTCTTTCAGCGTGCGAAATGAGATGGTATAGCTGCCGCTGTTGTCGGGGAGTTCAAGTTCACGCACTAGCGTGAGCTTCGGGGCATGGTTGCCGGCTATCTGGAGGGTGGCGGAGGGCGACGGTCCCTGGATGTAACCGTATCCCCAGTTAATACTCAAAATGACATCCACGCTCGCGCTGTCCTCTTGGCTGGTGGCAGGCTTGGGGACGACATTGACATAGGTAATTCTCTTTCCATTGTCAAACGTAGCCGTCCCTGAAAGACGTTCGTAATGCTGATCGGGGTGCGCCGAGCCGCCGACGCTGTAGCCGACTGTAAGCGGGCCGACGCCGCAGGAGCGGCTGATCGCAAAGGAACCCGGCTTGCCAAGCCGTTTCGCATCCTCGACCTTGACGACATTTATCGTTGATGGTGCGTCAAGGGTGAGCTGAGCCACGCGGCTCCTCACGGAGCCAAACGGGTTCGAGATTTCGACAAAGTAGCTCCCAGCGTAGCCCGCCGGAAGATTATCGAGGATCAGCGTGGGGCCGTTCCTCCCCGGCCCCGTCATTTCGTTGTCATTATGAAACCACTTGTAGCTCAATGATGGGCCTTCCGCGGCCACGGAAAAGGTGGCAGTATCTTCGGCGCAAGTATGCTGGTCCGCCGGCTCGGTGATGATGGTCGGCGCATATTGGGGCGCATCGCACCAGGTGACCGACAAGCTGGTCAGTGCGGGACTATCGGTGACCCCGTAATCGCGGGTAAAGGTCACCCGAATCTCCACGTAGCGCCCGGTCAGTGCGGTCAAATCCACTCCGTTTTCGACCACTTGAAACGCATTGTTGGACAAATCTTCGCTTTGCTCGGCCGCCCGCGCCTCCACTTTCAGGTGGGGAGCCGAGGCCAGTGCTTCCGTCCAGCTTATGCTCGTCCATTGGACGCCGGCGGCATTCGCGTCGTGAACGACCGTCCAGCTCCCGCTTTGGAGCAGGCTCACATTCAAGAAGCCGGTCATGTCGCCGTAGGCGTCCGGGTTGGCCGGCAAATTGAGAATGCCGGCAGTCTCGCAATGGTAACCGCAACTGTTCTTGGCTCCCAGGTTTATGACCTGGTCCACTGCGCCAATCGGGACACCGCCGGTCCCCAGCGCCCCGAGATCGGGGTTGATCCTCATGGCCGAGCAATCATCAAAATTGACCACCCAGACCATTCCATCGGTGTCAACCGAGAGCCCGGTGGGGCCGACAACCTTGGCCCCGTTGACGGGCACCAACGGCACGGTTCCGACTAACGTGCCGTCTGTCTTCAAATGGCCTACGGTCTTCCCGCACGCTTTACTATGAGCCACCCACACGTTGCCCCTCGCGTCCACAACCAGTCCCTGAGCACGCTCGCCAGTTCGAGTGTGGTAGTAGGAGGCGATCGAGGTTCCGTCCGGTGACAATTTTGTGACCTTCCCAGAACCCCGCAGGCAGTGCCAGATTTCCTGGGTATGCGGGTCAATAGCCAACCCATAGCCTCTCCACCTGGTGTCAATGAGTTGTCCTTTCTGTGGACCCGGGTCATAGCGCATCAAGCCCACGTCTCCCCCGGTTGACCACAGGATGCCATTAGTATCCACCAAACCGCCCCAGCCGCCCGCTCCGATTCGGATGACAGGCCAATGCGTCCCCAAGTTCCGATAGTCCATATAATCCCACCACGACCAGTAGCCATCCCACCACCAGTAGTCCTCGAACGACCACTCGTAGTCACCATGAACCCAAGCGGGTGCCGAGTCCCACCGCATCGCGTCGAAACTGCCCGGTTTATCTGGCACCCATCGTCCATCCAGTTCCCATAATGCAATGTCGCGTTGATCTGGAACCCACAACCCCGCCCCGAGGCAAAACTCCGTCCCTCTCGCCCAGGACCCGTCGGCCCGAATCTGCTGATGCCAGTGCGGCCGGTCGCCTCCCCCCACCCAGACGTTGCCGCCTTGGTCCACAGCTAACGTGCCCGCACCCGTCCCCAAAACTCTGACGTATGACATAATGGCTTCATCCACGGCAGTATTCGTGCCGCCCTCGTAACCGAGACTGTCGGCTCCACCCTCGTTGCTCCAAGGCAGGATGTTGTTCCAGCCATACGACGTGCGATAGAGTCCATCGTCGTCACGGTCCGCAAATGTGCAATACTCGGGGTCCTCCACGTATTCGCCCTTCAGGGGATTGGTGGATTCCCCATTTCCGTCCGTCACAACGTGATACTTACCCCACTCGTCAGGGACCTCGCCTTTATCCCCACGTATCCCTGCTCGGAGCACGCCGATCTTGGTAATCGAACCCAGCCGCATCTTCCACCAGGCCAGAGGCCCATTGCCAGATCCGGGCGGCACCCAGCCCGGGGGCACATCGGAACGCTCATGGTAATTGGCGACCCAGACGTTCCCGTCTCCGTCAACGGCGACGCGCGACGGATACCCGCCCATGCCCTCCGGCGCCGTTAGATACTGGCCCACGATCGGTTCTTTGCCGGGGTTCGGGTTCACGTCTATCCGAGCCAATGTCCCTCGCCCTGAGCAAGGGACGTTCAAATAAGGACGCATGCGCTCCATGCCGTTTGGCTTCAGCTCCAACTGGGTGAGGCCCGTATTGCTGACCACATTGAGAAAGGTCCCCGACTCAAAAGGGCGATCGGCGGGGAAGGAGATGCTGTGGCACAGCGGCTTGACGTTGATCACCACGATCGCTGGCGCCGATATATTCTCTCCATCGTAACGATTGTCGGTCTGATGGTTGTCAACCACAAAGACAAAGCCGTCCCTTCCTTCGAAATCGGGGGCTGGGGTAAAATGAACCATGTTGCCTTGAAGGGTCCAAGACCCTCCTCGAAGCGTAGGATTCGAGGACATCACGTGGTAAGTCAACGGGAGCTGGCGCGGATCGGTTCCGCTCAACTCAATGTCTATGGGGGTGTTCTTGAAGGTCGAGGGTTCGAGACCGTTCGCAGTTGGTGTGTGGTCACTTAGATACAATCTTCCGTTCACCCGGTTCACCGTGTAGTTGACGGCCTTGCCATTCGGGTCATGAAGCCGTGGGACGATGTTATAAATGTCCGGATCCGAAGTGGCGATGGGATCGTACTCGGCCTCAAGATCCTCATCCCCGGGTTGCAGGCCGGTGATTTGACCCGTGAACTGCGAGGGGATTCCCGCCGCTCGAGCCCTGCCCAACGAGGTTGCGGTGATCGTAAGCAAGCGCGGATTAACCGTGAGCGTCGCGGCGGCGCTGGTGACCTGCCCGAACGCGACGGAAACCACCACGTCATACGCGCCCGCATCCGCCACCCTGGGTCTGGCGATAGCCAACACACTGGAGGTCGCTCCCGGGATCGGCGAGTCATTGCGGCGCCATTGATACCCGAGTTCCGACGGCCCCGCTGTCGCGACGGACAATGTGGCAGACCCGCCGTAGGTGATCGTCTGGTCGGCGGGCGGAACGACCACGGCAAGCAGGGCGTTGCCGCTGGTAACCCGGCCCCGAACCATCTGTCCGGCCAGGCTCGTCACCTCCACCGCGTAGGCCCCGGCATCGGAGGTCTGCACGTTGCTTTTCGTAAAGCTGCTGGCGGTGGCGCCCGGGATGGCTGCGCCATCGTGAGTCCACTGGTAACCCAAAGACAGCGTCGAGGTGGCCACCACGGCGAACATGACATTGGCGCCGCGGTTGACGATCTGGCTGGCGGGCTGCTGGGTGATCGAGGGCGCCAATTGCGGTTGGCATTTGCCGGCAAAGCCAGCCTGGTAAATGCCGGCGATCTGCTCAGCGGACAGGCTCTGGTTGTAGCAAGTGACCTCGTCAATCAGGCCCTGGAAGAATTGGCCTTCGTAGCCACAGCCGCCTGGCGCGGGGCTATAGACGCCGCCGATGTAGAACGGGCACCCCGAATCGTAAGCGACAACCATGAGCCCCGCCTGAGAGCCTAAGACGCCGTTGGTGTACAGGCTGAGCAGGGCGCCATCCCAAGTGCCTGCCAGGTGGGTGAACTGGCCGATGGGGATTTCGCAGGTGCTTTCCGGTTCGTAGGGTGTGCCGGAGGCATCCAGCAGGACCAAAGCGACCCGAACGCCCTCGACTCCTGGACGCGCGACCAATTGCCGTCCGTAGGCCTGGCCGAAGATGAACTCCTGCTCTATCTCGTCGTTCACTTGAGCCAAAGGTTCAACCCAGGCTTCAATCGAGAAATTCGCCGTGACCAGCGCCGAGTCGTGCGCAATCTCGACGCACTGGTTTTCGCCGTCAAAATGGAACGCTTTCCCGACCTCGCCGACACCGTACGTGGGGCTGTTGAGCGGAGTGCCGTGATGGGCGCCAACAATATCGCTGGTGCTCTCATCACCCGGCCACCAGCCAGCAGCGCTGGTGGGGCTGCTTACGCACGCCGGTACCGGCTTGCACTTCCCAGCCGCGCCGGCCGTATAAATCGCGCCGACTTCGCCAGCGGAAAGGGCTCGGCTGTAATAGCCTACCTCATCCACCAGTCCGTCGAAGAATTGTCCGGCGTAGCTGCAATTGCCCTCCGACGGGCTATACACGCCGCCGATATGATACGCGCAGCCCGAATCGCCGATAGCTATCCCAAGCGTCGCCTGTGCAGCCAGCACTCCGTTGGTGTACAGGCTCAGCCGCGAGCCGTCATACGTCCCCGCCAAGTGGATAAACTCGCCGATGGGGATCGGTCTGCCGCTATTGACCCCCTGAAAACCTCCCCCTTGCGCGGTGATCCAGAGGGCCACTCTCAACGCGCCAGCTTGAGGGTAAACCACCAATTGCCGCCCGAAGGCTTGGCCCACGATGAAGGCTTGATGGTTTAACACCGACGGTGGGTTGATCCAGGCCTCAAAGGAGAAATTCGTCGCCGCCATGCCCTGCGTGTACGGAATTCGGACCGCTTTGCTGCTGCCGTCAAACTGAAAGGCAGAGCCCACCATGCCTGAAGGAAAGGAGGGGCCATTGCATGGAACGCCGGGATTACTGCCAACGCTGTCGCTGGTGTTGCCTTCCCCCTCCCACCAGCCCACCAACCCCGCACTCGGGGGCACACATCCTGCCACGCTCTCGGTGAGCATCGTCTGGCCGCCGGTCTGATCTTGCGCCCGGCCATGGTCTGAGCGCGGGCGGGCTTGGTTCGGGAGCACAATCCTGGCCGCGGCTTGGATTGCGTTGCTGGCCATTCTTTCGAGCGCGGCCGCCGAGGCAGGGCTCGAGAGATCGAGCACCATCTGGCCCGCCGCTGATGGCGGGGCGATTCCATCGGTTTGGGATTCGTAGTTCGTAAGCCAGACCCTTGACGCCATTTGCAGCGCGTTGCTTTCAGCCATTTGAGCTGCGGCGGCGGACGCAGCCGTGGAAGCTGCAACGGAAAGAGCATCTGCGGCGGTCGCGAGGTTTGTCTGGGCCAGGGCGCTGCGGCCAGTGAGCAGACCAGCAAGGAGGGACCACCCAAGGGCGTGCGAATAGACAGTTTTCATAGGGTTGTTCAAGAGAGCCGGCCGAGCGACGGCTGAGGACTGAACGCAGGTGGGTCCAAGGTGATGAGGTGGGGCTGGCGCGTGCAACAGCCTCTGGACTTCGCATTGCCCATCGTCGGCGGCTTCATGGTCTGTTGACCACCGGAGTCCGACAGACTCCGGTCATCGAAATGATGCTCAGTTCTGGCACGAACCTAACCGCTCTTATAGAGGAGTACCCAGAGGGAGTCAATCACAATTCCGAAAAGTTATTCACAACTGCAACGCTGAGCAGGAAGCGGCTAGCCTACTGGTTCACGCCGCGTGCCGTTTCGCTTGAAACCGCTCTAGTGGTACGGAATGTGAAGCACGAATGGGCTGGCGAATTCTGAGCGAGAGCCTTGACGGTGGTTCTACGGTGCCCTCGCATGCTGGATCAATCGTTACGGGCGCATGCGTATCTTGTGTTTATCGCGCGTGCCTCTTCACCGTCGCGATCTGCCGGCACTGGCGTTAGAGGAGTTTCCGAAGCAAGCGGGACTTGATCCGTTGCTGGCCGCGTTTGCCGCGCTAGGTAAGCCGTGTGAGTCCGAGTCAACCTGCCGCGCCGCAACTCATGCCAGTGCCCGCTCCGGCCCGTTAGACCTGGGTTGGTTCGGACCCCGAATCCGCCAGGCTGGCAGCACAAGCGGGACTAAGTGAGCATTCGTCGATCGAAATCGCTCCCAAGAATTTCTGGGCACCAGGCCAGCGTGCCGCTCTGACTTTAGTAATGTTCCTCATGCTGGGAGTCGGGCTGGCGTTTCCCTACGTCCTGCTGAGCTGGCAACCGGCCTGGCTGCGGTTTCTGCCCAAGCCCGGTCCCTGGATGGAGCGGTTCAAGGTCGCGATGGGCTTTCCGATGCTGGCGGCGGCGGCGTGGCTGTTCAGCCTGGTGTCGCTGCACTACGGAGATCGGTCCTGGTGGCTGGCCATCTTCCTGGTGATGGTGGCGGTGGCCGCGTGGATTTACGGCGAGTTCATGCAGCGACATCGCACACGGCCCGTTTTGGCTGCGGTGGCGATCCTGGCGGTCCTGGCGACCGGGTATTTGTTCGCCCTCGAGAGCAATCTGCAGTGGCGTCGGCCCATGGCCCAGACTCAGGCCGCCACCGGTCAATCCGCCAACTCCACTTTGGTCCCTTGGCAGCCGTGGTCGCAGGCGGCGGTTGCGCAGGCGCGGGCCGAGGGCCGGCCAATCCTGGTTGATTTCACCGCGAAATGGTGTCTCACCTGCAACACCATCGTCAAACCGGCCTTGGAAAGCGCGTCCGTCCAGCAGAAGCTCAAGGAACTGAACGGCGTTGCCCTGCTCGGAGACTACACCGCCTTCCCCGCCAGCATGACCGAGGAGTTGAACCGCTTCGGCCGCGCGGGCGTGCCGCTGGTGCTCGTTTACCCGAAGAACGCCCAGGAACCGCCTATCGTGCTGCCCGAGGCCCTGACGCCGGGGATGGTGTTGGCGGCATTGGAGCGCGCGGGGCGTTAAACATCCAGCCGTCGTTGCGACTTGCTCTCCGCAGGCGAGGGAGCTAGAAATCGGCTACGTATGTATTCACTCGCTAGCGAGCACTGCAGACCTGTTGTCCGCCTGCCGGCATCCCTGGCGTTCATCACCGCAATGAAGCATGATTAACCAAGAACCCCTTCTGTCGGTTGGCATCTACTCGCGCGAGGCCGAAGCCCGTGGCATCCTTAACGGCCGATTCCTCCTTCCTGACCAGACCGCGGTAAGCGGTGAAATCTCGGCCCGCCCGAAAGACGGCGGCTTGACCCTGTTTGGGAAGGACCGACGCCAACTGGCTCGCGCGCCAGAAATACGGCTGGCGCCCGAAGGCGATTCCACCTTCACCCTCCGCGACGTGACCATCGGCATCAACTTCCATTGGGAGCGCAAGGAAGACGAGACGTTCGAGGGTGGACTGCGGCTGCTGCTGAACGAGGATGGTTCTGTCACGGCGATCAACGACGCGGGCGTCGAGCAGTACCTCAAGAGCGTGATCTCTTCGGAGATGAGCGCGACGGCGCCGCTCGAACTCCTGCGTGCGCACGCGATCACCTCGCGAAGCTGGCTCGTGGCTATGCTCGAACGGCAGAAGCGGTTCAAGAATGTCGGGGGCCCAGCCCGGCGCGGGCGGGAGACGGAGGCGGAGATCGTGCGCTGGTATGACCGTGAGGACCATAAGCTGTTCGACGTCTGCGCCGACGATCATTGCCAGCGGTATCATGGGATTACGAAAATCATTTCACCGGTGGCGTCCCAGGCGGTGCGGGATACTCGCGGGGTGTTCCTCGTGCATGGGGACGAGATCTGCGATGCCCGATACTCGAAGTCTTGCGGGGGCCGAAGCGAAGCGTTCGCGACCGCGTGGGAGGACCTTTCGGTCCCCTATCTCCAGACGGTGTCTGACGCGGCGGTCGAGCATCCGGTGATTGACTCGGAAGCCGCCGCTGAGCGCTGGGTGCGCTCGTCGCCAGAGGCTTACTGCAACACGACCGACGGGAACATCCTGCGCCAGGTCCTGCCCTCGTTCGACCAGGAGACAACGGACTTCTATCGCTGGACGGTGAGTTACACGCAGACGGAACTGGCCGCGCTGCTGCAAAAGCGGTCGGGCATAGACTTCGGCGAGGTCCAGCGGCTTGAGCCGCTGCAACGCGGGCCGTCCGGACGCATTCTGCGGCTGCGGATTGTCGGGTCGCGGCGGACAGTCGTGGTGGGGAAGGAGCTGGAGATCCGGCGA
Source organism: uncultured Verrucomicrobiota bacterium (assembly GCA_964625855.1). Taxonomy (GTDB): domain Bacteria; phylum Verrucomicrobiota; class Verrucomicrobiia; order Limisphaerales; family UBA8199; genus JAPLUA01. The sequence goes on from CAZVFC010000013.1 coordinate 32,231, forward strand.
TGGCTCAGCCCCTCGCATCTTTATAGCAGCGCGTTTGTCGTCCAGACCGAGGGGAGCTCGGGCGGGGTACCCGAGCGGTTCACGCTGCGGGGCGCGGGGTGGGGCCACGGCGTGGGCTTCTGCCAGATCGGCGCTGCGGTGATGGCCGCAAAGGGCTTCCAAGCCGAGCAGATCGTGCAGCATTACTTCCGCGGCGCGGAGTTGAAGAAGCTGTATTAGCCCAGGAAGGGCCCCATGAGCACATTGATCCGGCGCTGGAACCGAGCAGACCTGCCGATAGTCCCGCAGTTGCTGCTCGAAACGTGGCTGGATGCCTACGGTTCGTTCATCCCCCGTGAAGACCTTACCGGATACCTGCACAACCAGTATTCCCATGCGCAGCTCGAAGCGCTTTACACCGATCCGGACGTGACGGGGCTGGTCGCCGAGTTGGAGGGCGCGGTGGCGGGCTACGCCAAGCTGTATCATGCCCGGGCGGAGCAACGCTTCTACATGCACCAGCTCTATATCCTGCCCTCCAAACAGGGGCTCGGGCTTGGCCACCGTCTCATGGCCCGCACCGAGGAACTTGCCCGGGAGCTGGGGGCCGATCGCATTTGGCTGGGAGTGATGGTGAAGAACGGCCAGGCGGTGGGGTGGTATAAGAAGCTGGGCTTCACCATCGCGGAGACTGCCCCATTTGTAATGGGCTCAACCACGGTGGACCACTATATCGGCTACCTGCCATTGCCGCTGCCGAAGCCAGCCGCAACCGGGTGAGACTGGCGCCTGCCCGGTGATATGCCGGTGAGTATCCCATGTGGGCCGGCCCACATGGGATACTCACCGTAGCCCCTCCGGGCAGTCGCCGTCGCGGCGCCGTTTCTGACGGATTGGCGCCGGGGCTGTCGGGGCAAGGTTCGGCTAAGATCCGAGCCTCAGCTTGACTCGCGGCGGACGGTCGGCTCATGATCGCTTATGATCTGCCAATGGCGCATTGAACAACCGGGCCAAGCGTATAATCGGCCCAAACAAGGCACTTGAACACATTCCTGACCACCCGGCGGCATTTTCTCAAGGCCTCCGCCCTCTGCGCCGGGAGCGTAGTGGCGTTTGGCGGTTGTCAGTCCTCGCCGTCCCGAGTCCATGGCCGGCGACGGGACGCCGCGACCTCCGATCTAATCACCGCAGAGAACCAGCGGCCGGGCACCCGCGATTGGCTGCTCACAAGGACGGAGGTGGACCCGGCAACGAAGTATCGTTGCCCGAGGATTGAAGGATACTGCTCCCACACCAGCATTCGCGCGGGCGAAATGCTGACGGTTTACGTCAGCACCAATCCGCCTTCGCCGTTCTCACTGGACATCTATCGGCTCGGCTATTACGGGGGGACGGGTGGACGGTTGATGAGCAGCATCGGCCCGTTAAAGGGCAGCACGCAGCCCGACCCGTGCGTCGGTCCCAAACGGCTGCGGGATTGCCAATGGGAGGGGTGCGCCTCGCTGAAGATTCCGGCCGATTGGCTCAGCGGCGTTTATGTCGGCAAGCTCACGACCGAGCGGGGAGGGTGGCAAAGCTATGTGATCTTCATCGTGCGCGACGACCGGCAAGCCGATTTCCTTTTCCAGTGCTCCGACACGACCTGGCAGGCGTATAACCGCTGGCCGAGCCAGTATGCGCTTTACGACAATGGCCGGACCGTATGGTATTGGGGCAACGAGGTGGCCGTGAGCTTCAACCGGCCCTACGGCAAATACTGCCAGATTTTGGACGCCCCACTCTCGACTGGATCGGGAGAGTTCCTGCTGTGGGAATTCCCGCTCGCCTACTGGCTGGAGGAACAAGGCTACGATGTAAGTTACATCTCAAACCTTGATACCCACACCGATGGACGTGAGCTGCTACGGGCGCGCGGCTTTCTGTCTGTGGGACACGACGAGTATTATTCGATACAGATGTTCAACCACCTGAAGCAGGCGATCGCCAAGGGGCTAAATGTGGCGTTCCTTTCCGGGAACACCTGCTGCGGTCAGATCGAATTCCAGCCCGACTTCCGCGGTCGCTTGCGCACCTATGAGCGGGTGGATTTTTACGGACCGCGCGACCCTAAAGGGATCGCCGGGATGGAAACGCTGCCGCACCGCAGCCCCAATTCGGCGGAGTTGGTAGGCTCGCGGAACCTGAGCCCCTTCAGTGGCGGCGCGGACTGGATTTGTGTGAAACCCAATCACTGGCTTTTCGAAGGCACGGGCATGAAACAAGGCGAGGGCATCCCGGGATTGGTCGGCTGGGAATGGCACGGTGATCCGGCGAAGATCCCCGGGCTGGAAGTGGTCGCCAGCGGCCCGACCCAAAGCGCGCCCGGCAAACTCAACGGCGGGCACTACACAGCGACGATCTACCCCGGCCCGCGGGGCAACTTTGTGTTCAACGCTTCAACCTGCTGGTGGGCCGATGGACTGAGCGCGCCGCCAGGCTATGTTCGCCCTTCGGTATATACCACGCCACAAGGCCCTGATCGCCGGGTGCAGCAAATCACGAGGAATGTGCTTGAGCGAATGAGGCGGGGTTAGGGTAAGCCGCCGCCGGCGCCACTTGCAGGCGGTGTTCCGGAGACAGCGTCAACCGTTGCTGTGCGGGGGATTGGGGAGCGGCAATCTGACTGTAAATGTGGCGCCCCTGCCGGCGTCACTAGCGACCTCAATAGTCCCGTTGTGCGCAGCCACGATCGCTCTGCAAATGGCGAGGCCAAGGCCGGTGCCCCCTCGGTGGCTGGAACGGGACTTGTCGGCGCGGTAGAAGCGCTCGAAAACGTGCGGGAGGTCTGCGGGGGGGATACCCTCACCCGTATCGGCGACCTTCAGCAGAGCACTGGAATCAAGGGCCTCCACAGTAACCCGGATTTCGCCCTGCTCGCGGTTAAACTCAACTGCATTGGTTAACAGGTTTGTGACCACCTGGCTGATGCGGCCGGAGTCGCCCACGCATTGGAGAGCCGGCGGATCACAGTTCACCTTGATACCGCGCCGCTCGCACAGCGGCTGGACCAGCTTGACGCAGTCGCGCGCCACCTGGGACAGGTCGAAGGGCTCGCGTTTCAGGGCCTCCTGGGCGGCGTCGAAGCGGGCCAGTTCCAGCAGCGATTCTACCAGGCGGCGCATCTGCTGGGCGGTGGCGAGACAGCCTTCGAGCGTTTCCCGGTACTCGGCTGCGTTGCGCTCGTGGGCGAGGGCCGTTTGCGCCTCGGAGATCATCACGGCCAGCGGCGTGCGCAGTTCGTGCGAGGCGTCGGCGGTGAACTGTCGTTGCTGGGCGAAGGCCGCTTCGAGGCGGGCAAAGGTCGAGTTGAGCACGCCGGCCAGCCGGCCCAGCTCGTTGTCGGCTTCGGCCACGTTGATGCGCTGGGCGAGGTTGCCCGCCGAAATGCGGCTGGCGGCGGCGCTGATCTGGTCAATTGGCCGGATGGCGCGCCCCGTGAGCCACCAGCCGCCCCCGAGACCGAACGCCAGCACGACACCGCCGACTGCGAGCAGCAAGCCGGTGAAGCGGTGCATGGCACTGGCATGCTGAGCGAGGGAACAACCAGCCAATATGCAATCGCCGAATTCGGTGAAGTGGAAAGCTTCGCGGTCCGCGTTGCGCGTCCGGGTCTGCAGACGGGTGTCGGTAGCCAGAAGCTGCGGACGAGGCAGAATCGCCGGGGCGTTGGTTGAGCGCTTGAGCAGCGTGCCATCGCGGGACCAGGCCACCAGGTAGAAGCTGTTTGTGCCGGCGGCCTCAAACAGGCCGATCGCCGCGGGTGAGAGCTGGCGCTCGCGGAACCGGAACGGCCCTCCCCTGCCCTCGTCAGGTGGTCCTGGCTCAAGGCGGCTGGAGGGTGGCAGTGAGGGTTCGTTGTCGAAATCCGGCCCGCGTGGCCCGGGCCCAGGAGGCGGGCCGCCAGGGCCACGGCCAGGAGGCGAACCACCGGGGCCACGCTCGAAGGGCGGCGGCAGCGAAGAGCCGCGCACCGCGCTGCTGAGGGCTGCCACCCGGCGTCCCAACTCCTCGTCAATCTGGTTCAACTGGTGAAGGCGCTGCAGTTCATAGACCGTGATACCGAAGCCGCTCAGGACGCAAACGAGCAGGAAGCCGACCCATAATTGCAGGCGCCACCGGATGGATTTGACAAACATGGCGCCCCTTTAGTCTTCGATGAGATACCCCTGCCCGCGACGAGTCACAATCAGATCGTGTCCCAGCTTCTTCCGAATGTTAAAGACATGCACATCCAGGAGGTTCGACAGGCTGTCTTCGTTTTCGTCGAAGAGGTGCTCGTAGAGGGCGGTGCGGCTGACCACTTCGCCCCGGTGCAGCGCCATGTATTCGAGAATCGCATACTCACGAGCGGTCAAGGTGAGCGGCTCTCCCTGGCGCGTCAGGGAGCGCGCGCGCGTATCAACGACCACATCGCCCAGGACGATCTGTGGCCGCGCCTGGCCGGCGGAGCGGCGGATGAGCGCTCGCACCCGGGCCAGGAGTTCCGCCAGGTCGAAGGGCTTGACGAGGTAATCATCCGCGCCGGTGTCAAGGCCGCGCACCCGGTCTTGCGCGGCGTCCCGGGCGGTAAGCATCAGGACGGGCGTGTTCTTCTGCTTGCGGAGGCGCTTGAGGACTTCCCAGCCATCCATACCGGGGAGCATGATATCCAGCACGATAACGTCGTAATCCCAGCTCTCAGCCTTATAGAGGCCGTCGTCGCCGGTTTCCGCGGTGTCCACTGCGTAGCCTGCCTCGCGCAGGGCCTTGGCCAGGCTGCGCACCAGGCGCGGCTCATCTTCCACGACCAGAATTCTCATCGCCGGTTGGTTGCCTGCTTCTTAGCACAGACAACCTGCGAAGACACGTCATTTGGTATCACACCGCCAACCCTAGGTGAAGATAGATTAAGAAAGCATTAAGGCGTGGCGAGCCACGCCGGTCTCTTCCGTGCACGTGGGTTCGGCCTTCTCTCCGGGCCGCTGTGCGAAATTGGCAGGAGGGCTTCATGTCCTCTTAATGTTGTTGCGCGTAGTCTGTGCGCATGAAAATGTTGCATCAGACTGTGGTGGGGGCGGCTTTGGTTCCGCACGGCGAGAATCAAGGATGCGACGCCGATTGATCTACGACATGTCGCCCTCTATCCAGACTCGAGAGAACCGGGCGCGCGCCTGGGAGATCAAATTCCTGGTCAACTCGGCTTTGGCACAACAAATCCGCGGCTGGGCCTGCTCCCGGCTGATGCCCGATCCGCATGGGACAGGACCTTTCGGTGACGCTTACGAGATCAGCAGCCTTTACTTCGACACCGGGCAGTTGGACGTGTTCCATCGGCGGGGCTCCTATGGGCGGGGGAAATACCGGATCCGGCGGTATGGCGAAAGCGATTGGGTCTTTCTCGAACGGAAGCTCAGAACCCGCCAGCAGCTCACTAAACGCCGGATCATGGTCGAACTCGGCGCCCTGGAGCGCTTAAGCGAGGCTGAACCCCAGAACGATTGGGCCGGCTACTGGTTTTGCCGGCGCTTGCGGCTGCGCCGGCTCGGGCCGGTCTGCCAGCTTACCTATAACCGGACGGCCCGGGTCGCCATGACGCAATACGGTCCCGTCCGGCTCACCTTGGACTCGCATTTGCGCGCAAGGCCGGCTGGCAGCGCGTGGTTCAGCGTGGCAGGCGGGACAGCCTTTTGCGGCGACCAGGTCATCCTTGAATTGAAGTTCCGCCAGGCGATGCCCTTGCTATTCAAGTCCCTCGTGGAAGAGTTTGCCCTTAACCCGAGTCGCATTTCCAAGTACCGGCTCGCGGCAGTTGCGTTGGAACTCGACGCCCCCGCGCCCATGATTCCTATTGCCGACCCCACTTATGAATATGCCTGACTTCCTAAGTTCCCCCTTCGTCAATGGCTCGACCATGGCGCCGCTGGATGTGTTGATCCGGCTCCTCGTGGCGTTTGTGCTCGGGGTTCTGGTAGCCTGGATCTATCGCCACACCAGCCGCCGCCCGGAAGTCTCGCAGTCGTTCTGCGTCACCTTGGTGCTCCTGTCGGTGCTGATCGCGATCGTAACGCAAGTCATCGGCGACAACGTGGCGCGGGCCTTCAGCCTGGTCGGCGCCCTCTCGATCGTCCGGTTCCGCACCGTGGTGCGCGACACGCAGGACACTGCCTATGTGATCTTCGCGGTCGTCATCGGCATGGCGGTGGGTGCCAAGAGCCTCTGGGTGGCCGTCATCGGCCTGGGGGTGAGTGGTTTGGCTGCGTATCTCTTGATGCTGCGTGCCCGGATGCTCCCCGCCGCGCCGGCGGCTATCGTGCTGGGTGTGCGGGTCGGCCTGGGACATGACCTGGACAAGCTGCTGGGCGGGACGCTGGATGCCTTTCTCCTGGAGCGCGAGCTGATCTCCGTCGCCACCACCAAACAGGGTATCGGGTTCGACGTTACGTATCACGCGCGGCTGCGCGCGACTGGCACGGCTCATGAACTGGTGACCGCGCTCAACCGGCTTGAGGGCGTTCAAGGCGCCAGCGTGCAGCGCCGTGGGCTTGATGAAGACTGATGGCCCTCGCCTTGCCACAAGTTAAGACCGTTGCATGAATTGCATCGTCATCAAAGCGGAGGACGGGGTGGCTCATGCGACCGAGGGAACGATTTGACACTATAACCGCACTCGACTCGCCTATGAACTATATGAAAAAGACAGCCTTCTCCCTGCAGACTCTGAGCCTGGTAATCGTGATGGTTTGCGCCTCGGCGGCGCGAGCCCAGGCACCGGAAGCCGGACCACCGGCGGGGGCAAATCTCCCACCGCCGGCCGGCCCGCCAGGCTTTGATGGCGCGCCGCCCTTCGGTCCCGGCGGCTTCGGTCCCGGCGGTCCTGGTCCGGGAGGCCCGGGCGGCATGATGGGCGAGACCAAGCTGGTCAAGCAGTTCGACAAGAACGCCGACGGCTGGCTTAACCGGGAAGAGCGCAAGACCGCGCGCGAGTTCTTCAAGCAGCAGGGCGGCGACCGCAAGCGCGGCGGCCCCGGGGGGCCTGGCGGATTCGGCCCACGCCGCGGCAACCAGGCGGCACCACAGCCCGGCCGGAAGCTCGCACCGGCAGATGTCCAGTCGTTCCCCGAGGCGCCGCTCTATGCCTCCAACGTCCTGCGCACCTTCTTCCTCGAATTCGAGAACGCCGACTGGGAGAAAGAACTTGCGGATTTCAAGAACACGGATGTGGAGGTTCCCGCGAAGCTGACGGTGGATGGCAAGACCTATCAGGACGTGGGCGTGCATTTCCACGGGGCGTCCTCCTACATGATGGTGGGAGAAGGGTGGAAACGTTCGCTGACGCTCACGCTGGATTTCGTTCACGAGGACCAACAAGTCGGCGGCTACCGGAAGCTTGACCTCCTGAACTCGCATGAAGATCCCTCCTTTCTGCGCACGGTCCTGTCGCTGGAAATCGCGCGCGCCTACATGCCGGCGCCCAAGGCCAATTACGCGCGGGTGGTCATCAACGGCGAATGCTGGGGCGTGTACGTAAACCAGCAGCACTTCAACAAAGACTTCCTCAAAGAGGCGTTCGGCACCACCAAAGGCTCCCGCTGGAAGGTGCCCGGCAGCCCCGGCGGGCGCGGTGGCCTGAACTACCTCGGCGATGACCCCGCCCCTTACAAGCGCATCTACGAAATCAAATCCAAGGACGACACGAAGTCGTGGGCGGACCTCATCCAGCTCTGCAAGGTGTTGAACGAGACTTCCGCCGACAAGCTGGAACCGGCGCTGACGCCCATCCTCGACGTTAACAGCGCCCTGCGGTTCCTCGCGTGGGACAATGCCCTGGCCAACGGCGACGGCTTTTGGACGCGCGCCAGCGACTACAGCCTCTACGAGGACCCCCGCGGGCAGTTCCACATCATTCCCTACGATGCGAATGAGACGTTCAGCGCCGGAGGCGGGCCTGGTGGGCCTGGTGGGCCCGGTGGCCCCGGCGGTCGGGGCGGCTTCGGGCCGGGAATGCTGGTCGCAGAGCACTTCGGTGGCCCAGGGCGTGGCCCAGGACCGGGCGGGCCGGGTGGCGGCGGAACGGAGCTCGATCCGCTCGTGAGCGCCCGAGATACCAGCAAACCGCTGCTCTCGAAGCTGCTCGCAGTCCCCTCGCTGCGCACGCGCTACCTCGGCTACGTGCGCGACGTCGCCGAGAAATGGCTGGATTGGAGCCGGCTTGGCCCGCTTGCCACAAATTACCAGGCGCTGATCGCCGACGAGGTAAAAGCGGACACGCGCAAGCTCGATTCCTTTGAAGCCTTCCAGCAAGCCTTGGCCGGCGATGCCGCCCCGGCGCCCGGCTTTCGTGGCCCAGGCGCGGCAGCTAGCATAAAGCGATTTGCCGAGTTGCGCCGCACTTACTTGTTGAAATATCAGGAGGCCGCGGCCCGCGGCGACACCAGCGGTGTGCCAGCAACCCAGGACGGCAAAGCAACACGCTCCAGCAGGTAGGCACCGCATAGGCCCGTGGCGCCGGCAGTAGCTCAGGGCCGGCGACCATGATGACCCGGCTGAAGACGAAGCGATTTGGATTGACCCTACCCCGAGGCAGGCCACCCCGCCGGGTCCCAAGGGAGACACACCGGATACTCGCCACATACTCGCCGGATACTCCCCGTAGGTAACATTTGAAGAGTGCTTTACCTAACAGGCTTTTACACAATGATTTACGCCAAATTGGAGCCGGGAGCCACCAAACACGCGTTCCTGCTCCGACATGGTTGCACACCACTGTGGTGCTGGCACTTACAACCGCTTACCGCACCTCAGCCGGTTCCTCTTCGTTCTAATGCCAGCTATACATTGCATCAGAGTAAGGGCGATCTACCATGTGATAAACCGTGGCGGCCGCCGGGAGGCCATCTTCGTGGTGGCCCAGGTGAGCGGGCAAGCCGACCGGCTGCAAATGGAGTGGCGATGCCACGGTGCTTGCCTGCTCTATCGAAACAACCAGGAGACTGAAGGAAGTGAAAATAAGTTGTTTTGGGCGGCCGATACTGCGAGTGTTTGTGGGTTAGACTGCGGACAGTGATATGAACAGACTTGAAAAGGCGGCTCTTGTTGCAGCAGCTGTGGTTGTCCTCATAATGTGCTGCGTTGGGTGGTTCAACTATATTGTTCTCCACGCTCGTGCATGCCTAGCAAGCGACCAGACGAGCTATTTCGCAGAAATGGTCGAGATTGCCGTTCAAAAGGCAGCGACGCCAAAGGCACTGGATGAGTATATCGAAGGCGTCAAGAACTACTATCCTTCAGGAACTAAGCAAAAGGTGGGCTCGCCCCTGGACGTAATCGTTGAACGTGCGCGCAGTCAGGCTGTGAGCCAGTTAGATCGACAAAAGGCGACACTCATGATTAGGGAAAGTCCTAATAGGCAAAAAAGCAGCAATGATTACCTTGATCGCCGATGAACGATCTTGACGGTATGGCAAATGTCAGCGTCACGTCATTCTTTCGGTTCGGACAAGAGTCGGTTAAAGAAGTTGTCATATTCTCAGCGTGCATTGCCCACTCGCTGCGGCTGGCACACTCACTCCACCCCGTCGCAGGAGCGCGGGCAGGTGCTCCCGGCTGCCTATCCGCCGCCGTTGGCGCGGGCCTCTGCGGCAAGAAGCATTTCAATGGTCTGAGTTGAGCATCCATTAACAGAATTGTGCCCTGCGAATACATGAAGAGGCTCATCCACCTGACAGTTTGTCTGTTCGCGCCCCTTTTAATGTCGGGAACTTCTCTCAACGCTCAAACCAACGCGGGCGCGTTTGATTCCGCGATCGCGCCACCTTTGGCCGATCGCATTTCCGCCGACACGCTGGTTTATGTCGGCTGGAGCGGCACGGACGCGCTTCTGGGACAAGCCCGACCGTCTCCTCTTTCGGAACTCTGGACTAACGAACCGACGGCAGACGTCGTTTTTCAGTTGCTGCCACGCGTTTTGAAGTACGTGAACTCTGAAAATCCGCACATGGCCAGGCAGATGCAAGAGCTCTGGAGGATTGCGCTCGGTTTGCGCGACTATCCGACGGGCTTCTATTTTGCGGGCATGACCCGCGAAAAGGATGGCCTGCCCTTTCCTCTGCTTGGATTCATTTCCTGTGTGCGTGACGACGCCGACGCCGTGATGGCGCGGCTGAGTTTCGTGGATCACCTGGGCCACGATCTGAATTTGCCCATCCGCGTGCAAAGCAACGATGGAATCGTGAGAGTAAGTTTAGGGGACACACCGTCCTCCGGAAAAATGCTGAGCGATCTGCCCGAGTTCAAGTCTTTAGCCAGCTACCAAACAAATATCCCGGCGCTTTGGACGTACGTCAATGTCGCCCGTTTGCCGGAAATCGTCGAGCGAAGCGCCCAGGCGCTTCCGCGCCTCGCCGCGGTTGCTGCTGGACGATGGAATGCTTGGAAGCAATCGTTGGCGCTGGACGAGGTGGACGGATTTCTCTGGAGCGCCGGCTTCGAGAATGGGCAATGGGTCACGAGGGGAAATCTATTGGCGTCTGCTCGGCGGCGTGGTTTGACTCGCGAACTCGACATGCAGCCGATTGCAGACAAGTTATTGCAGACCGTGCCCGCGACAGCATCGTTGGTGGGTGCATTTCAAGTCCGGCCGGATATTGGCCTCCCTGCATTGGAAGGATGCTTGCGACGGGCAGATTCGTCGGCTGCTACGCGATTGGATGAGGGAAATCGCTTGGCCAAGTCGGTCTTCGGCGCTGAACCGCGAATCCAGTTGACTAAAGCCTTGGGCAATCAGTGGGCCTATTATTGTGATCAAAATGTTGGAGGTCGCGGCCTCGATGGATTGGTGTTTGTGAACCTCCTTCGGGACGCCAATGGGTTCAGAACGTGGCTGCCTCCCATCATGGCGCTGCTCAAATCCGATCCGGCATCCGTGACCAATGGCGTGCGCGCCCAGCTGTTGGAGACCGACGGACTCTCGCTTTGGCGGGTCGAACTTTCGGGATCGGCCGTCGTTTTGGGGGTTTGCGAAACTTACCTGATCTTGAGCCGTCGAATTGAAACGGTCATGACCGCCTGTGGTTCCGTCCGCGAAGTGGGGTCCTCCATTCTCGATCAGGATGCATTCCAAGCGATGCGAGAGCGACTGGGTACCGAGGCGGCGGGAGCCTTCTGGTACGCCGACCTGTGCCAGAGCACATCCCTGCCGCAACAGGCGTGGTCCGCCTTTGACGAATTGTATCGCACCGTGGCCCGCACCGCTTCGTTCAATGCGCCAGTGTTGCCTTCGCCTTGGAAACCTGTGTCCAAATACCTCGGGCCCGCTGGCATTTTCCTCACGACCGATGACCGGGGATGGCATCTGTTGACCAGCGGCCCGTTTCCTGGTGCCGCCGTGATAACCGAACCGATGGTGCTGCTAGCACCCGCAACCCTTGCCGCCGGACCGGTGACTGACATGGTTTATTCGCTGCGCGGCCCAGGAAAGGGCGTGGCCGGAGCCGCGCGGTGATTCAGTGGGGAGGGGTTGATTTGGCCGCGGGATTCGCTCACCCGCGCAGCGTTCAGCAAATGCGGGCGCCGAAAAAGCAAATCAGTATCAGTTCAGTTCCGATCAGTTATCGAGTCTGCGGTCCGCATGCCTGCGCAGGTGTCGCAGGAACACGCCGGCAGCCCGCCTGGGAGGACGGTCCTTTAACCATACCGCGACGACCGCACGCTGCGCCAAGGGAAGCTTGAGGGAGCGGCAGCGCGGCTAAGGTGGCCACTTCTTTACCAAACAGCAGGCGCACCCCCAAGCACTGGCAGGATCTCATACTGCGCGTCTGGCACGTTGACCCGTGAACCCTCCCCCATTTTTCTCAATTCTGGGGTTGACCCCCGCAAGGCAGCTCGCTAAGACGGATCAGGATCGGTGAGAAAACAGCGCGACTATGAAGAACCAACTCTCCCTCACCCGCGCAGCACTCGGTACATGCGCGGCGCGGAAGAAGGCAATTTCCATCCGTAGAAGTGGAATGAATAGAGTGGGTAGAGGAAGCGCCGGCAGAACCCGATGGCTGTTTGTCACGGTGTTCGAAAGGGCGGATACGAAGGAAGCCTGGTCTAATCCAGTCGCGCCTCCGCTCCACTCGACCACTCACGCCCCGCGGGTTCAAAGTCGAAGGTGTCGTGCAAGTTCAACCAAAGGACTGAAAACCGACAAAGCAGGAGAATCATTATGACCAAACGAATCGTGCTCGCAATCCTCGCGGTGTTTGTCGCGTGGCAAGTAATGGACTTCGTGATCCACGGGCTTCTCTTGATGTCCACGTATCAGGCGACCGCCTCACTGTGGCGGCCGGTGGAGGAAATGAAGATGGGGCTGATGCGGGTGGTGGGATTGGTGGCCGCAGTCTGTTTCGTGTGCCTTTACGCCTGGCTGGTGCGGCCCAAATCCTGGGCAGCCGGCCTGTCCTACGGGCTGGTCTTCGGCGTGGGCACGGGCTTCTCGATGGGCTACGGAACGTATTGTGTGATGCCCCTGCCGCAGTCATTGGCGGTAGCGTGGTGCGCCGGCTCAATTGCGGAAGCAGCCGTCGCCGGACTGCTGGTGGGCTGGATCGTGAAGGAGCCCAACGCGGTTAATGCACGGTCGAACGCTGCCGTGGCGTAATCTGCCCGAACCCTGCCGCACAAATCCACGCCAGAGGCGAACTCACTCGCGCATCGTCAAGTTGAATGCGGCGCGCAAAAAGCCGCTTGAGCAGGGGCTAGAGTTGGATCCAACTGGCCGCGCCGCGCTTAGTGGGTCAAGGTTTGGATCGAGACGGTCTGATTGAGCACGGAGCTGACATGGTGGAGGACATGGGCGAAGGCTTTCGCGTTCCAATCATCGCGTCGGCCAGGTTCGTTGGTATCAACGGTGTACTTCACTCGCACCAGGGTCAGCTCCTGGCCGGGCGCGGGCGCGGCACAGAGGGTAACCCCCAAGAGAATTACCCACCAGGGCCTAGTCCACTGGATCGCCATAAAAAAGCTTCTGCTATACGACCTGCCCAAGGCTCGGTCAAATGTGAACGGCAGCCATGCTCCTCGAAACCCATGAGGCTGGCAAGCTGCGGTGGCGGAGAACGGGCGCTGCCCGGCTGATTCGCCTGCCGCACCACCAGCATCGCCGGGCCGATGTCGCCCCAGGGGCGCAGCATTCAGCACCTGCGCGCGGCCAAAGAGCCATCTATCGGTTGTCGGATCTGTGAGCCACCGTCTCTCGCAAGTGTTGCAGGAACGCGCCGGCGGCCCGCCCGGGCGGACGGTCTCTTAGCCAGACGGCAACGACCGCGCGCCGTGGCAAGGGGGGCGTGAGGGAGCGGTAGCGCGGCTGGGGCGGTCGCGCGGCCTGGCAGGCCATCGCGGGAATCAACGAGATGCCCATGCCGGCCTGCACCAGCGCGCGAATGGTCTCGATCTGCGCGCTCCGGCACAACACGCTCGGATGGAAGTCCCGGCGGGTGCAGAAGTTGAGCACCTGGTCGCCGAGGCAGTGGCCCTCCTTCATCAGGATGAAATGCTCCGACTCCAGGTCCACCATCCGGATGGACTTCCTTTGCGCGAGCCGATGGCTGGGCGGCAGCGCCACCAGCAACTCCTCGGTGAGCAGGGGCTCGGTCTGAAACCGTTCGTCGCGGATCGGCAGGCTGGCGATCGCCAAGTCCAGTTCCCACGCTGCCAGCAGGCCCAGCAGTTGGGCCGTCGTGTCTTCCTGTACGACCACTCCGATACCGGGAAAGGCCTTGCTGAACGGAGGAAGCACCTGCGGCAGCAGGTAGGGCGCGATGGTCGGCAGCACTCCCACCAGGACACGGCCGTGGGCCAAAGCGCGCGTTTCGGCGGCCTCTTGTTGCGCCGCATTCACCTCGCTCAGAATTCGGACGGCCCGCTCGTGCAACCTCTCGCCGGCGGGCGTCAGCCGGGCATGGGTCTTCAGACGATCAAACAGCCGCTCGCCCAGCTCGTCCTCCAGCTTCTGGATTTGCTGGCTGAGCGAGGGCTGGGAGACGTGGCATTGCGCGGCGGCCCGGGAGAAATTCCCCGTCCGCGCCACGGCGACGGCGTAGCGGAGCTGATGCAGTTCCATAGGCAATGCCTATACTGAAGTTAGGAAAGAAGTATTTCAACCTTTAAGGCCGGTTGCTACCCTTGGCGCAAAACGCACTCAACTTATGGCCAAGAAACCTGAAATGATGAATGAAGCGAGCCAGTGCCCGGTAACGGGCCACACCCACAGTGTCGGCGGCGGCCCGACGAACCAGGACTGGTGGCCGCACCAGTTGAGGCTCGATATTCTCCACCAGCATTCCTCCAAGTCCAATCCGATGGGCGAGGACTTCGACTACGCTAAAGCATTCAAGAGCCTCGACTTCAAGGCCCTGAAGAAGGACCTCCGCGAATTGATGACCCAATCGCAGGACTGGTGGCCGGCGGACTTCGGCCACTACGGCCCTTTGTTCATTCGCATGGCGTGGCACAGCGCCGGCACCTACCGCACCGGCGACGGCCGCGGCGGCGGCGGCCGGGGCCAGCAGCGCTTCGCCCCGCTCAACAGTTGGCCGGACAACGTCAGCCTGGACAAGGCGCGCCGCCTGCTCTGGCCGATCAAACAGAAGTACGGCCGCAAAATCTCCTGGGCGGACCTGATGATCCTCACCGGCAACGTCGCCTTGGAATCAATGGGTTTTAAGACCTTCGGTTTCGGCGGCGGGCGTGAGGACGTCTGGGAGCCGGATCGCGACGTCTATTGGGGCGCCGAGAAGACCTGGCTGGGTGACAAACGCTACTCTGGCGACCGGGACCTCGAAAACCCGCTCGCTGCCGTGCAGATGGGCCTCATCTACGTCAACCCGGAAGGCCCGAACGGCAAGCCGGACCCGCTGGCTGCCGCACGGGACATCCGCGAGACCTTCGCTCGCATGGCAATGAACGACGAAGAAACCGTGGCGCTCATCGCGGGCGGCCACACGTTCGGCAAGACCCACGGCGCCGGTCCGGCGTCCCATGTGGGGCCTGAGCCGGAAGCTGCCGGCCTCGAACAGCAAGGCCTCGGCTGGAAAAGCACTTTCGGCACGGGCAAGGGCGGCGACACGATCACCAGCGGCCTGGAAGTCGTTTGGACCACCACGCCCACCAAATGGACCAACAACTTCTTCTGGAACCTGTTCGGCTACGAATGGGAACTCACGAAGAGCCCGGCCGGCGCCCACCAGTGGAAGCCGAAGGGCGGCGCAGGCGCCAATACCGTGCCCGATGCGCACGACCCGGCCAAGCGTCACGCGCCATCCATGCTGACCACGGACCTCGCCCTGCGGTTCGACCCGGCCTACGAGAAGATTTCCCGGCGCTTCATGGAACATCCGGATCAGTTTGCGGACGCGTTCGCGCGCGCCTGGTTCAAGCTGACGCACCGCGACATGGGCCCGCGCGCACGCTACCTCGGCCCCGAGGTTCCCGCCGAAGAGCTCATCTGGCAAGACCCCATCCCGGCCGTCAATCACAAGTTGATTGGCGAGAAGGACATCGCCTTGCTCAAGCGCAAGATCCTCGCTTCCGGCCTCTCGGTATCCCAACTGGTTTCGACCGCCTGGGCGTCGGCGTCCACGTTCCGTGGCTCCGACAAGCGCGGCGGCGCCAACGGTGCCCGTATTCGTCTGGCGCCGCAAAAGGACTGGGAAGTCAACCAACCCGCCCAACTGGCCAAGGTGCTGAAGACTCTGGAAGGCATCCAGAGCACGTTCAACCGCGCCCAGTCCGGCGCCAGGAAAAAGGTCTCACTGGCTGACCTGATCGTCCTGGCCGGTTGCACCGGCGTCGAACAGGCTGCCAGGAACGCCGGCCACAAGGTGACCGTTCCCTTCGCGCCCGGACGCATGGACGCCTCCCAGGAGCAAACCGATGTGGCCTCCTTCGCCGTGCTCGAGCCGATCGCGGACGGCTTCCGCAATTACCAGAAAGCCCGCTATTCCATGCCGGCCGAGGAGTTGCTGGTGGACAAGGCGCAATTGCTGACCCTCACCGCGCCCGAAATGACGGTGCTCCTGGGCGGCATGCGCGTCCTGAAGACCAACGCCGCAGCGACCCAACACGGCGTCTTCACCAAGCGGCCGCAGGCCCTCACCAATGACTTCTTCGTGAACCTGCTCGACATGCGCACGGAGTGGAAGCCGACCTCGAAAGCCGCCGACGTGTTTGAAGGCCGCGACCGCAAAACGGGCAAACCCAAGTGGACCGCCACCCGCGTTGACCTCGTCTTCGGCTCGAACTCCCAACTCCGGGCCCTGGCGGAAGTTTACGCCTCTACGGACTCCCAGGAAAAGTTCCTGCACGACTTCATCGCGGCATGGAACAAAGTCATGAACCTCGACCGTTTCGACCTCGCCTGATCACAACATTGAAGATTATGAAAAACTCACCCGCTAACACCCACGCCCGCCTCTCCAACAGCCTGAACCAGGTGCTTGCCGATTCCTACGCCCTGATGGCCCTGACGCATCTGGCTCACTGGAACGTCGAGGGACCAGGCTTCTTCGCCCTGCACACGGCGTTTCAAACTCAATACGAGGAACTGTTCACCGCGATTGATGAGATTGCCGAGCGCGTCCGCGCCCGCGGCGCCTATGCCATCGGCGGCCTCAACAAGTTCGCCCAGACCGCCCAGATGAAGGAGTTCGCGTCGCCCCTCAGCCAGGAGGACTACGTTCGCGCGTTGATCACCGCGAATGAGAAGCTCGTTGCCGACGCCGAACGCGCCCGCGACCTGGCCGGCGAAGCCAACGACCCCGAAAGCCAGGACTTGATGATCGGGCGCATCACGCTGCACCAGAAAACCATCTGGATGCTGACGAGCTTCCTCAAGGGCTGAGCCACAAGCCTCGCAAGTCGCTGACGCCGGATCACCTCACGCCGCCCAATCGTCGGCGTGGGTCCATGACGCTTGGTTCCCTGCCGCAGGCGACCGCCTGTCCGGGACCCGAAGCGATGAGTGGATTATGGCGACGATCCGACGCGATAGAAGCGCTGGCCGTAAGAGGCCCAGTCCGGGTCGCTGAACAAGCACGATCCGCCGGCAATGGTGTTCGTGCCGAGCGTAATCCAGCTTGGATCAGCCAGGTTCGTGCAGGCTTGCGCCCAAACGGTCCTCCCATTGGCCCACTCGGCGGTGAGGTTGAAGGAGGCCGGCGTTGCGGCCAGAGCGCTGATTCTTGGTGTCCACGCCTCAGTATCTACGCCACAGAAGGTCGTGTCCCAACCCGAAGAGGCTCCGAGGTAATACACCGTCACACTACCGGCGGCGGCAAACATGTCGGCACATCCGGCTGCACCCAAACTCGGCGCGTTGCCCACGAAGTAGATGCCAGCCAGAGAAGAGCAGCCGCCAAATACGCCCCCGCCCAGGCTGCTCACGCCGCCATAGAAGTAGAGGCTCCGCAGATCAGCGCAGCCGTAGAACGCCTCGTCGCCGACGGAACTCAGCGGGCTGTTGATGCCGAGCGAGGTCAGGCCGGTGCAGCCCTGGAAGGCGCCGCGCGCAATAGAGGTCACGCCCGCAGGGATTGCCAACGAGGTCAAGCCCGGACAATTGTAGAAGGCCGAATACCCGATGTTGGTGACGCCGGAGGGGAGTTGAATCGAAGCCAAGGCCCGGCCCTCGTAGCAGAGCTGGCCGGCGACAAACCTGATCCCGTCCGGGAGGTCAAGGGAGGCCAGGCTCCGGCAGTTGAGGAAGGCGGATTCGCCCACAGCCGTCAGACCCGCCGGGAGCGCCAGTGAAGTCAGGCTGCGGCAGCCGGCAAAGGCCGTATCCCCGATGGTGATTACGTTGGGTGGGATGGTCACCGAAACCAACCCCGCGCAGCCGTAGAAAAGCCCCGCCGGAATCGAGGTCAGGCCCGCTGGCAGCACTGCCAGCATCAAGCTGGTGCAGCCCTGGAACGCCGTCGGCCCGATGTTGGTCACGCTCGCTCCCGAAGCGAAGGTAATGCTCGTTATGTTGGTTCGATCCATGAAAGCGGATCGGCCAACCTCGGTGACCGTGTAACCGCCCAGCGTGGCCGGGACGACGACGGCGCCGCTGGCGTTCGTGGCAATGCCCGTGACAATCGCGCGGTTGGTTTCAATGGTGTACGTGAAGGTGCCGGTGCCGGATCCCTGGCTCAGGACCAGGTTGTCGAAATAGACCGCACGGAGATCGGTGTATTCGTCGTTGGTAATGCCCGAGGCGTAGAAACGAACATTGGCGAGGTAGCTGGCCTGCGCGGTGTTCAGGATGGCCGAGTAGGCTTCGGAACCGCTGCGGCCCGTAGCATAGACCAGGATTTGCGTCGCCGTCTTTTGGGTGAAGGTCCAATGCATCGTGGTGGTGCCAGAGTTGGTCAGGGCGGCAGTGCCGTTGATGGTAATAGTGTCCGACCCGGCCTGGTTCACAGTAACGATTTCGCGGTTGTCGGCCGTGCGCAGGACGAGACCTTTGTTGCCGCCGGGACCCGCATCGTAGTTTAGAGCCAGGTCAACTGTGAAAACATCCCCTGTGGCCATCACTTGCGCGAAGGGGCGATCCAGGTAGATATGGGCGCCGTCGCCTACGGCCGTGAATCCAAAAGCGTTGCCCATGCCCAAATCGGCGCTGGAACTCGCCCAGATGCCGTTGCTGGCCCAGCCCGCTCCGGCACTGGCCTCGATGGTCCAGGCGCCGAATCCGCCGCCGCCGTTCGATGCATTTGTCCAGCCGCCGCTGTAGTTGGAGGCCGAATCCGCATTGACCGTCGCCAGCGCTGCCCCAGCCAACGTCAGCGCTCCAATAGATAGGCCGTAGAATAATGTTCTCCTCATTGCGTCTCCTCGCTTATTGAACGGTGGTTACCATGGAAGTGGTGGATGCCGTGAACGTCTTGACTGTTGTCCCCCCGGAAACCGTGGCTCCAGAATAGAGGCCG
Organism: uncultured Verrucomicrobiota bacterium; assembly: GCA_964625855.1. Classification (GTDB taxonomy): domain Bacteria; phylum Verrucomicrobiota; class Verrucomicrobiia; order Limisphaerales; family UBA8199; genus JAPLUA01. The sequence continues at coordinate 51,181 of CAZVFC010000013.1, forward strand.
TGGAACTCGGTGCCGCCGGCCACTGTGGCGTTGGTCACGATGGTATAGGTCGAGCCGGCGGTAATGCCCGGGTTGCTGAAGAGCATCACCATCCCGCCACCAGGCATGGGACCGCCGCCCCCCGAATACGTTCTCGGTATTCTATAAACCAGGTTGTTTCCGCTGGCTGACTTCACCTGAAGTATCGCTCCGGAGGTCCCGGCACCCGTGTACTTCACCGAACGCTGCGTGCAACTCGCCGAGGTCGGCGTGCTGGTGCCGCCCCCGGTGCCCACCATGATACCACCGCTGATTGCGAAGGTGTTCTGGTCGCAATCGAAGCCCTCTTCCGGCGCCGTGGTCCCCGAGCTGACAATGGTCCCACCGTTAATCCGCAGGGTCCCGTTGGCATCAATTCCGTCGTTGCCCAGGCTGTAGCAGTAGATCATGCCGCCATTAATCGTGATACTGTTGGCGGCATTGATGCAGTCATCGTACGCGGTAATTTCGATCGTTCCGCCGTTGATCGTCAACTGGGCCTTGCTTTCAAGACCCTCGCCGCCGTCGTTCTTGGTGGTGGCCCTGAACACGCCGCCGCTGAAGGTGAGGTTGCCTTCGGCTTTGAAGGCCTTCGGATTGGCGTAGTCGGCGCTCATACCCGAGCCGGAAACAAGCACCTTCTGGCCGCGGGTGGCGACGGTAATGACCGGTGTGTTGGATACTCCCGCAACACCAATCACGGCAGCGCCGTCGGCCGAGATGCCGTCACCCGCGTTGCCAGTGCTCAAGGCCATGATGGTTCCGCCCAGAATGGAGAGGTTCCCGTCGGCTTTCATGCAGTCGGCTGCCGCGACATCCCGAACACCCGCGCTGTTCGTAAAGGAAGCCGAGCATCCGCCGGTGGTGACGATGTCGAAGGTCCCGCCAAGGACGGTGATGTTCCCATCCGCGGAGATACCTTTGCCAGCCATCCCGGTATGAGTGATGGTGATGGTTCCCGCGTTGAAGGTGATATTGGTGTCGCACTTGATGGCCGTGCTGTAGGACGGATCCACGTAAGAGTTGGTTTTCACGACCCCGCCGTTGGTGGTGACGGTCGTCACCGTCGTCAAGTACATGGCGCCCGACAGGTTGAACATCATGGTTCCACCGTTGATGCTCATATTCCCGGTGCTCTTGAGGGCCTTGGACTGAACGCCATTGACCGTCATGTTGACGGCGCCGCCATTGACCGTGAGGGTCCCGTCGCACTTGATGCCTTTTACGTCATCCGTAGTGCTTTGGATGGTGATGGACCCGCCGTTGATCTCGACGTATCCCGCGTCGCCGTCAATCCCATCGCCGGTGGCGGCCACTGTGAGCGAGCCGTTGTCCATCCGGAAGAATTGGATGCTGTGGAGTCCGTCTTTTGGGGCGGCGGGCACGGTCACGTCGCCACCCAGCATGCGGAGGTAGGAACCGCTGTAAATGCCGTGCTTCTTCTTCCCGGTGGCGGTCAGGCTGCCCTTGCCGCTGAAGATCAATGGTCCCGTGCTGTATAGCGTGCCCTCGCCGGCTTGCGTATAAGTGCTGCTGTCGGCGAGCGTGCTGCTGGTGCCTTCGGGGAGCAGAACAAAGCACCGGTTAGTGGACTGAATGGTAATGGCCGGGCCATTGGTGCAAGTGAGACTCACGCCGTTCAGGGTCAGTTTGGGAGCATAAAGGCTTTGGATCTTTACGTAGCCCCCCTCCGCCGTCCCAGACAGGATATACTCCACGCCGGCGACCGTGGAAGTGATGACGATACTTGCATTCGTTTGCGCGCAGGTCACACCTGCGCCCGCCCCGTTGACGATGGTCGCCGACGTTCCATTGAAAGCGACCGTGACGGTTGCGGTGAACTCCGAATTCTCCACATAGTCCTGATCCGCGGCCTGCGCGCAAAACGCCAGAGTGAGGACCAGGCCCACCATTCCGGCAACAACCTCTGTTAATCTCCGCTTCATCGCATTCTCTTTCTGCTGAAACCCGTCCTGTTCGGGTCAACTTGCCAACCCGCGCCTGGCGATAAACACCAGACCACTCAACCCCAGCAGCGCAAGGGCTCTTGGCTCCGGAATGACGCCGACCACTCCCGGAGAGGCGATATCTGGTCCGCCGCCCGCATCCGCAGTTGCTTGAAACGCGCCGTTCTCGCCGAGCGCGCTCAGGCCGAGAGAATTGCCGGCGGAATCCCATTCGAAGGAATAACCGGAGGTCGCCACGCCAAACGACGCGGAAGCAATTTGAACGGACGACGGATTATAGAGATGAACTTCATCGCCCCCGCTGCCGAAATTCTGGAACTCGGTGTTTCCCAAATTGAGTACCGTAATACCGGACAGGCCCCAGAGGTCTTTCCATGATTGTTCGGCTCCAACGGTTTCCTGGCAGATGATGATGGCCTGGCCGGCGCCAATCGTAAGGCCGTTGAAATCGGCTGAGCCGGGGGTCACCGTGTTGTCATCCCACGAGTAGCCCGTGAGATCAACGGCGGATGCGCCCGAGTTGTACAACTCAAACCAATCGCCATTGGCCAGCGTGTTCGTATGACTGCTGGAAGACATGACTTCGGTGATGACCAGGTCTGCTCGAGACACGAAGCACATAGACAGCACCATCATAAAGGCAACTGCACTTCTCACAGTTGAATTCATCGGATTCATTGTCGCATACATATTAAGTCATCTGTCTTACTGTTGTTTGATCCAAGCGCCTTGCTTGAATTTCACGGCGCACAATACGCCGGCGGACATTAAGAACGAATTAAGACGGACATGTTTTTGTTGCCCCGCAAAGAGCCAGGGCAACACCCACAATCAGAGAGCAATGCCAAGGGGCTTCGCCAACCGCAACTTGCTCAGCCCTTTCGCTCCTCCTGGCCGGGTCTGACGGCGTGCCTTCCCAGGGCCAGCCTTAACCCTGTCTTAATGTTCCTCCACGCAGGATGACAGCATGAGATGCTCCGATTGACCGCGGCGGACAGATCCGAGGCGTGACGATGAAACCTCTGTCTCCCATTCCCGTTTCCCCCCGTGTAATTTGGCGCCAGTTCCGTGAGCGGGTGGTGCCCCCGATGATGTTTGTGGGACTGGTCGCGCTCGCAATCGTGTTGTGGAGCCGGCTGTACGGCATGCCGTCGCCAAAGCAACCGCATCGCGTTCAACCAGTTGCCGCGCGCAGGACGGGCCCGGACGCCATCAGGGGAAGCGGCATGGCGCAGCCGGCGACGGAAACCCAATCCTTATTCTATGCTGCCGGCGATCAATCGCGATAGGCGGTCTGCGGCGAAAACGCGGGCAGGCAGACCGCGATATACTCCGCCCCTTCCTCCGCGGGAGTGCTGTATTGGACCCATTCACCCGCCCGCGTAAGGATCGCCTGACCCGCCGGCACATCCACGGCGCCGCCTCGATGCGTCACCCGCAGTTGGCCGCGCAGCACCACAGTATATTCGTCAAATTCCGGCGTCTGTCCGGGCTCGACCCACCCGCCGGGGCTGCGCATGTGGGCAATGCTGAGCCGCTCCTCGCCGGAATTGACCCGCCCGAAGTACTCGTCAATGATCTTGGGCTTGTTTCCAGCCGCCGTAATCCGGCTCGGGGCAGAAATGAGTTTCGGCATGCTTAACTCTGATGCATAGCGGGCCCGCGCGCGAGTGCTTTTCCGGCCCTCAACAAACGCAAAGACTGATGAAGACCACGCCCGTCAACCAGGCGCTCATCGCCGCCGCCCGACGGCTGCGCACGGAAACCGCCCGGCTGCAGTTCCGGCCCCCGGTCACCCACGTCTATAATCCGCTGGTCTATGCCTGGGCGCCGCACGCGGCTTATCTGCGCAAGTTCGGCGCCACGTTCAAACGCGTCGTGTTCCTTGGGATGAATCCGGGACCGTTCGGGATGGCACAGACGGGGGTGCCCTTCGGCGAGGTCGCCTCCGTGCGGGACTGGCTCCAGATCGAATGCGCCGTCGGCAAGCCGGATCGCGAACACGCGCGGCGCCCGGTCACCGGGTTTGCCTGCGCCCGGTCGGAAGTCAGCGGCCGGCGTTTATGGGGCCTGTTCGCCGAGCGCTTCGGAACTCCGGAACGGTTCTTTACCGAGCACATTGTGATGAACTATTGCCCCCTGGCGTTTCTGGAAAGCAGCGGACGCAATCGCACGCCGGATAAACTGCCCGCCTCGGAAAGAGACCCCCTATTCGCCGCCTGCGATCGTCACCTGCGCGCTGTCGTCGTGGCGCTTCGCCCCGGATGGTTGATCGGCATCGGAGACTTTGCCGCCAAACGTGCGGCGTACGTTTTCCAGGACAGCCCGCTTAGAATCGGGCGAATCCTCCACCCGAGTCCGGCCAACCCGGCGGCTAACCGCAACTGGCAAGCTGCCGCCACGCGCCAACTCAAGACATTGGGAGTCTGGCGATAGGCCAGCGGTAGGGATCGCTCGCCGAACGGACCGACGGTTTTCCTCGTCAGCCGGGCAGGCGGCCTGTCTCGGCAAGGGCGGCCCTGCCTGCGAGGAACCGTGACCAGTCAGCCCAGCGACTTACTCCGTCTCCTCTACGACGGTTCCGTCCGCAGCGATGAACATTCTCGGATAGTGCGCCTCGTCTTTGAAGATAACCATGTAGATCTCGCGGTCGCCCCATCTCTCCTTGTTGATCGCGCTATAGCCCGAAGCCGGTCCGCGGTCCCGGATCACCTTCATAACGCTTGGCGGCACGTCGGTCGCCTTGAGCCGCGAGCCGTGGACCGCGCTGACCGCCACCGTCAGGTCGGGATTGAGCACGCTTCCATCCGGCGCAACGAACAGGGGGGGAAACACATCGGGGTCGCGGAAATAGATCTTGTAAACCACATGCCCTGAACTGGTGTCCCGGACTGCGTCGGTGATCTCCGCTCCCCCGGCCTGGGCGAGAACCGTGCTCTGGACGGCAGGTGGCAAGGCGCCAAACTTGGCCCCTAACGAAGTCAGCGGTCTGCGGTACGGCGTTTTGTGCTCGGCCTTGTGCGTCTCAGTCTCTGTGGCGCACCCGGCCAGCAATCCCACCAACAAGACCACCGCGAGCAAATGAACTTTCATAAATCACGACTAGTGTAATCCCTGCGCCGGGCATAGCAAGCGTACGAAACAGGGCCGCATCTAACTCCAGATTCAAACCCAGTCTGCCAGGAAAGTTCCGCCTGAAATTGTCACAAAATGAGGTGTCGCCTGGCCCCGGGAAGTGTAAAGTCGAGGCACTGTAATTATTCTTGTGCTTAAGATATGATGATTAGACTGCCCCGTTTCTCGATAGCCGTCTGCCTGAGCGTTGCGGTTTGCGCTCCCGTCGCCTCGCCCGGCGCGGTTGCGGCCCAGACCACCGCCCTGCTGGTCGTTACGGCTGATCGTGCGGACGCGATTTACCGGCAAAATGAGACTGTCACCTTCAACATTAGACGCGCTGCTGGCGCTTCATTTGCCGAGGATGCGGAACTGGATTGGAGCGTCAGCAAGGACGGCGTGCCGCCCGTCGAGACCGGCAAGGTAAAATTGGTCAACGGCAAGGGCAGCGTAACCGGCCGGCTCAGCGAGCCGGGGTTCCTGCTTTGCCGGGTCACCGGCATCGCCGAAGGCAAGCCGGTCAGCGCCCTGGCTGGGGCGGGCGTTGACCCGTTGCTGATCCAGCCCAGCATGCCGCTGCCGGATGACTTCGACGCGTTCTGGAACGAGCAGAAGAACCGGCTGGCTGCGGTTCCCATGAATGCGCGGCTGACGCCCGTGGCCGCGAAGGGGACCACGAACGCGGAATGCTTTGATGTCCAGGCCGACTGCACAGGGGGCGCACCGGTGTCAGGCTACTACGCGCGGCCGAGGGGGGCGAAAACCAGATCTCTTCCGGCGATCCTGCTCCTGCATGGCGCGGGTGTGAACAGTGCCAGCTTGCCGGGCGTCGTGGACTGGTGCGGCAAAGGATTCCTGGCGATGGACATCAACGCACACGGCATCCCGAACGGCAAACCGGATCAGTTCTACAAGGATCTTGCGGCGGGCGCCCTCAAGGACTATCGCCAGGCAGGCCGTGAGTCGCGCGAGACGTGCTACTTCCTGGGCATGTTCCTGCGGGTGCTGCGCGCGATTGATTTCCTGGCCGCGCAGCCGGAATGGGACGGCAAGACCCTGGTGGCTTATGGCAGCAGCCAGGGCGGTTTCCAGACCTTCGCCGCAGGCGGACTGGACCCGCGGGTGAGCTTCCTCGCGGCGGGCGTGCCGGCGGGGTGCGACCATACAGGTGCAGCCGTTGGACGTGTTAGTGGCTGGCCCAAGCTGGTGCCCGTGGGGGCGGACGGCAAGCCAGATGCAAAGGTGCTGCAAGCCGCCCGGTACTTTGACAATGTGAACTTCGCTGCCCGCACGAAGGCAAAGGGGGCACTGGTCACGGTGGGCTTCATTGACCAGACGTGCCCCCCGACGTCCGTGTACGCCGCGTACAATAATCTGAGGATTCCCAAGCGGATCTACAACGACATCCCCAGCGGCCACGCCAATTCCCCGGCGGCGACCCGCGTCCGGAACCAGGCGGTGCTCCAGCACACGGAATCCGCAAAATAGGCTGCCGATGAGGAAGACACTGCTGGGATGTGGCCTTGCTGTCGGCTGTGCCTGGCTGCTGTTCGGCGGACTGGTGCCGATTCAGGCGGCAGGGCTGGCTCCCAAAGCGGTTCGCGGGCCGAACATCCTCCTCATTGTCAGTGACGATCAGGGCTACCCGGATCTGGGCTGCATCGGCTCGAAGCCCATTCTCACGCCCGCTCTCGACCGCCTGGCGGCCGAAGGAGTGCGCGCGACGAGCTTCTACGTCACGTGGCCCGCGTGCACGCCGTCGCGCGGCAGTTTGCTAACCGGCCGTTACCCGCAGCGCAACGGGCTCTATGACATGATCCGGAATGACATGGTCAATTATGGCCACCGTTACAGGCCGGAGGAGTATGCCGTGTCGCCGGAAATGACGCTGGGTCTGGACGTGCGCGAGCAAACCGTGGGCGATGTGCTCAAACGGGCGGGGTATCGCACGGGCCTGGTGGGCAAGTGGGACATGGGGCAGGCGCGGCGTTTCCTGCCGCTGCAACGCGGCTTCGATTTTTTCTACGGCCACGGCAACAACGGCATTGATTACTACACGCACGAACGCTACGGCGTCCCTTCGTTGTTCTCAGGCAACGAGCGCACCGAGGCCGATAAGGGAACCTACGCCACCGACCTGTTCAAGCGCGAGGCGCTGAGATTTATCCGCGAGACCGAGGACTGCCCGTGGTTCCTCTACCTCGCCTTCAACGCCCCGCACAGCGCCTCGTCCTTCGCGTCGCAGCCGGGCGAGAAGAAGGCCTCCGAAGGCGTGCAAGCGCCGGAACAATACGTGGCGCTGTATCGCGGCAAGGCTGCCAATGAAAGGCTCGCGAAATACTACGCCGCGGTAACCTGCATGGATGCCGCCATCGGCGAAATCCTGGCATGCCTCCGGGAGCGCGGACAGCACACCAACACACTGGTCTTCTTCTTATCTGACAACGGCGGCGCGCTCAATGGCGGCAACGCACCGCTCAAAGGGCAGAAGGCCACGATGTGGGAGGGAGGTATTCGTGTGCCGTTCATCGCCTGGTGGCCAAACCATTTGCCGACAGGCAAGGTCACCGATGAGTTCCTGACCGCGCTCGAAGTGCTGCCCACTTTCGCCGGCGTTGGGGGCGCAGCACTGCCGCCGGACGTAAAGCTCGACGGCTTCGACATGCTGCCGGTGCTGCGCGGCGTAATACGATCGCCGCGCACGGAAATGTTCTGGCAGCGCCGGGGTGACAAGGCTGCACGCGTCGGCCAGTGGAAGTGGGTCCAATCCGAGAAGGGAGCCGGCTTGTTTGATCTGGCCACCGACCTTGGCGAAACAAGAGACCTGTCGGCAGCCAGACCCGAGGTCCTCGCGCGCGTGAAGGCGCGCTTTGCCGCGTGGCGCGGAGAGATGGACGCTGCCGAACGGCGCGGCCCCTTTCGTAATTTTTGATGCAGGTTCCATCAGAACCTGCTCAACTACGGTAGATCACTGCGGTTAAACTCCAAGTAAGTAAGAGCCTGAAAGCACACGAACCGAACATTAACGCCAGCAAACCTCTATGACTAAGACGAACCCAATTCCCTCCAAAGGCCATCAGCGAACGCTTCCGGCCGTCGCCGGTCTGCTCGCGCCAGTCTTGCTGATTGGCATCAGTGCTCTGACAGCGGGCGCGGCTGAACTGAAACTCGGCATCATTGGTACGGACACCTCTCACGTCCTCGCCTTCACCGAGCTGCTGAACAACCCGGCGGCCAAGGACCATGTGGCCGGAGCCAAAGTTGTGGCGGTCTTCAAGGGCGGCAGTCCGGACATCCCGAGCAGCATCAACCGGATCGAGACCAACGCCGCCGTGCTCCAGGACAAGTATGGAGTGAAGATTTGCGACACAATCGAGCAGCTTTGCGATCAGGTGGATGGAGTGCTGATCGAGAGCGTGGATGGCCGGCCTCATCTGGCCCAGGCGCAAAAAGTGATTGCAGCCAGGAAACCGATGTTCATTGACAAACCTTTGGCGGGGTCGTTGCCAGACGCCCTTGAGATCATCCGCCTGGCCCAAGAGGCTGGGGTGCCCATGTTCACGTCTTCTTCCTTGCGCTATGCCAAGAGCACGCAGGCGGTGCGCGGAGGCAGCATCGGCAAAGTGCAAAGCGCCGAGACCTCGAGCCCCGCAACCCTTGAGCCGCACCATCCGGACCTCTATTGGTATGGAGTTCACGGCTGCGAGGCCTTGTTTACGGTCATGGGCACCGGCTGCGAGAGCGTCGTGCGGCGCACCACGGCTGACGGCAAGATCGAAGTCATCGGCACCTGGAAAGGAGGCCGGACCGGCACCTTTCGCGAGGGCAAGTATGGCGGCGTGGCTCGCGGCGAAAAGGGCGAGGCGAAGGTCGGCACGTACGACCGCTACGCGCCGCTGGTGGTCGAGATTGTGAAATTCTTCCAGACCGGCAAATCCCCGGTGCCGGTGGAGGAGACCATCGAACTGTTTGCCTTCATGACCGCCGCGGACGAAAGCAAGCGCCTGGGCGGCAAACCGGTTACGCTGGCGGAGGTGCTGGCCAACGCCCGCCGGGCCACCCCGGCCAAACCGTAAACGAGGCATTCCGGTAATGAACAAGAATTGGGTCCTGTTGGGTGCGCTCATCGGGGCCATCGGCGGCGGCGCGGAGGGCGCAGGTGTGGGTTTCAGTTACACTTCGGAAGGGCGCGCGTTCCTGCTTCCGCAGTTCGCTCTGCTGCGCTGGGGAACGGACCCGGATTCTGCCGCGAGTTTCCTCCTGCACGGTGGCATGGGTCCGGGGACGCCCTCTGCCACCGCAGACGAAGCGATGACCGTGCTGGAGGCAAACCAGGCGCTGGTCTGGCGTAAGAAGCCTTGGTTCATCTGCATGTCCGCGTTCGTCTCCCCGTTGGCCACCAACCGCTGGATTCAGGTCCGGCAAAACTTCGTGAGCATCTTCCACGAGCGTGCCGGCCTGATCATTGGGGGCGGAAACACGAAGATGCAGCCGTTCCGGAGCAGCTTCACCGTGGGAAACACGGCGCAACTCCGCCATAAACCCGGTGACCAGGCGCCCAATTTCAGGCCCAAAGGAGATCTGATCCACATTCCGACCGGGGCACAGTTGCAACCGGACAAAGCCGAGCCGAGCCTCGGTCTCCGCTACGGCACGGAAGAATGCCGCCTTGCGGTGCGGCCTTTGGACGAGAAACGACTGACGCTGGTCTGCGAGGCCACGACCCGGTCGCGCAAACCCGTCGAGGGTCATGTCACATTCCTGCCGCCGGCGAAAGGCCGCATCTATACGGCGGCCGGCAAGACCGCCGTGTTGGGGGAGAGTGCGATGGACTGGTCGAGGTCTGACATCGGTGCGTGGTTTCAGTATGGCAACGTGCGGGTCGGAGTCCCGGCGGGCTCTAAGCTGCTTTGGCCGATGAAGCGGCACAATCCATACAAGAAGGACGGCAGCAGCTCGCTCGCGGATGCGCGGCTGGTGCTCTGCCTTCCCTTCTCGAGTTCCGCCTCGAAACAAGAGGTCACGGTGGAGGTTACAGAAAGGACTGCGCGGAAATGATGTCGTGGAAAATATTGCTGAGGGCATTGCTGGCCCTGTCTGTGCTTCCCACAGCGGCCTGGGCCGAGACGTTTCGCGTCGCGACATGCCAGGAGGCAGCCACAGCCGCCGGCCGCGCGGGGGCCGGGGATGAAATTGTGCTTGCCGACGGCGTGTTCGAGCATCTGCAATTGACCCTAAGCTGCAAAGCGACCTCGAACTGCCCTGTCCGCCTGCGCGCCTTGAACGAAGGCAAGGCCATTCTGACCGGCTCGCCCAAGCTGCGGATCACTGGAGATTTCATCGAAATTGATGGACTGGTCTTCAAAGATTGCACGCTGGCGCCCGGCAACGGCATGGTGTTCGACGGCAGCGGCAACAGCCTGCTTACCCGGTGCCGATTCGACAACTGCCGGCTGCCCCGCGGGGCGGCGCTCGTGAGCTTCCGAAATGGCGCCCACGACAATCGCGTCGCGACGAATCAATTCCTCAAGACCCGTTACAAGGCGGTGATGGTCGTGGTGGATGACCGGTCGCTGGAGAGCGGGCCTCCCGTGCGCACCCGGATTGACCACAACCTGTTTCAGGACGTGCCCCCGCTTAATGCCAATGGGGCCGAGACTGTCCAAATCGGGCAACGGGCCGCCCCGCACAGCAACCTGCGGACGTGGACGCTCATCGAAAACAATGAGTTCGTTCGCTGCGATGGGGAAGCGGAGATCATCAGTATCAAGACCAGCTCCAATATCATCCGCAGCAACCTATTTCGTAACAATCACGGCGAGTTGGTCATGCGCCACGGACATGAGAATGTAATCAACGGGAACCGTTTCGAGGGCGGGTCGGGCGGCATTCGGCTCTCCGGCCATGGGCATACCGTGACCGGCAACGTCATCAGGAATTGCCGCTCGAACGGCATTCGGCTCTACTACGGCACGCCCGACTTGATGCATCCTGCGTCTTACCTGCCGGTGTTCGACTGCATCATCAGCAAAAACACTGTCTTCAATTGTGGAAAGGGAATCCTGATTGGCGACCGCAAGAACGCGAGTCTCAAGGACGCAAAGTGGGCCGGGCCGCCCTGGTTTGCGAGCAGCGTCCAGAATTGCTCCGTCGCCCCTTACCACAACCGGATCGTCGGCAACACCATCACCGGCAAGAAGGGAACTTTGATCGTGGCCGAAGACGCTCCGCAGAATACCATCGAGAACAACACGCTGAACGAACAGCAGCCTTAGCTGCAAGCAGGTCGTTCCGCACACGAACCATGCACCTATTGACACCGATGAAACGAACCACCCCACCCCCCCGATACTGGGTCGTGCTGCTGCTGGCGGCGCTCGGGTCAACCGCGTCCGCTGCTGCCTTGTCCGGACGCCAACTTGATCAGGACGTGCTGACAGCCCGGGCGGCGGAGCCTGCCTCACGACGCATCATGTCGGGGGGAGTGCCTACGGAACGAGCCACTCTCCCTCAGGAACTCCGTGAACGCTACGATGTCGTCATCGCCGGTGCGGGCACGGGTGGATTTGGCACGGCGATGCAGGCGGCCCGCCTGGGGGCTACCGTCCTGTTGCTGGAGGAGACCGATTGGATTGGCGGACAAATGACCGCGGCCGGTGTCACCTCGATGGATGAAGGGCCCAGGGACGCGCAGCGGGGAGTGTTGGTGCGGGAGCGCGGACTCTACCAGGAATTCTCGGATGAAGTGATTGCGCATTACAGGAAGCTCGGCATATCCGCTGAAACGGCCTACTGGCACGCCCGCATCGGCATGGAGCCGCGGGTGGGACAGGACATTCTTTACACGATGCTTGGCCAAGCCCGAAGCCGGACATCGGCCCTGCATGTTTCGCTGTGCTCGAAGGTAGTCAAGGTGCTCAGGAAAGCCGATACCGTGACAGGCGTTGTGATCCAAGCCGACACGCCCGGCGGCCAGATGACGCGGCAAATCCGCTGCCGCGTGCTGGTGGATGCGACCGAGTGGGGTGATGTCATTCCATTGACGGGCGCGCGTTATCGCATAGGCAACTGCACCGGCGAGGCCATCAAACCGGACCGCGCAATTCAGGACCTCACCTGGACCGCGGTCATCAAACAATACCCGAACGGTGCACCCGCGGAACTGCTGATGACCGATGCACCACCCGGATACGCCAAAGCTTATCCGCACTTCCTTAAGACCCTGGTCGCGGGCGACAAGGTGGATTCCGACGCCAAGCCTTGGTCATTCGCCACGTTTATCGGCTACCGCGGCATGCCGAACAGCGAGCAACCGCGCGACCGAGGAATCACCCGCACCCATCTAAACTACAACAACGATTACCCTACCCACATCGGCGATGTGGAGGATGCGGCCAGGAGGCTGAAGACGTGCCGCCAGGCGATGCTAAGAACGCTGCATCTCCTCTACTACATCCAACATACGTTGGGGAAGACCGATTGGTCCGTCGCCAACGACGAGGGCTACGACTCGCCTTATCAGCGCGCTCAAATAGACCGGTGGGTCAAGGACCAGCCCGAGCTTGCGCCCTACCGCTCTATCCTGAATCACTTTTCCGTGATGGCTTATGCGCGCGAGAGCCGGCGAATGGTCGGCTTGCACACCCTGGTAGCGAGCGAGATCGAGCGCAAACCGCGTTCGCCCAGGATGTTCGAGAACTCCGTGGCTCTCGGGGACTACGCGGTGGATCTGCACGGGTCCAAGACCCCGGAGTTGTTGGAGCTCGATCTCGATCATCTGGAAGACATTCCCCAGCATACCTTCGGCGAGCGGGGCTTGGGCCCGTTTGCCATCCCGTTCGAGTGCTTCATCCCGGAGACACTGGACGGCTTCATCGCGGCGGAAAAGAACATCTCCCAATCGCGGCTGGCGAACGGCGCGACACGACTGCAGCCGAGCACAATGCTCATGGGTCAGGCCGCGGGTGCGATCGCGGGTTTGTCGGTCAGGCATGGAGTGAAGCCGCGCGAACTTGATCCGGTGTTGGTCCAGCGGGTATTGCTCGAGGCGGGCGACACCCTGCACATTACGCCCCTCAAGGACATCGCCAAATCCGGCTGGGAGTGGCCCGCCATCCAGCTCGTCACAGTGCGCGGTTTGATGACTCTCGAGGACGGCAAGTTCTTCCCCCTCGAACCACTCAGTATCGAAGCCTTGAGGTTGCTGATGAAACGTGTATTTGACGCGGAGCCGGCAGCAGGGCGATCCGTCACCCGCGGCGACTTTGCCCGCCTGCTCCTGCCCGCAATGGCAGCCGCTCGCGTAAAGCTCAGCCTGGCTGGGCTGGCGCAACCGGAGATTCCGGTCACCAGACTCGAGGCGGCACAGGTAATGTCGGCGTTCTTGGAAGCCCGTGCGCTCGCCCGGCTCAGGGGTCGCGAGGAGACATTGTCCTGGCCGGTTCTCCGTGATGCGACACCGCTTGCGCCCGAAGAAATGGCGCCCCGAGGCCTCGCCGATGATCTCCGCCTGCTCATCAAACACCGGGTGATTGATTCTGCCGGCTACTGGCTCACGAATGCGGTCGGAACCTCTGCCTGCGATGGCAAGCGGGTGGAAACCCTCTTGAAGAATTGTGCCAAAGCGATCCAGCCCACTGCCGACGAAGCTAAGTTCCTCCAAACTTGTGCGGCAGCAGGATTGCTCCACAGTCCTGACTATTGGGAGCAAAACGCCGTGGAGGGGCGTAAGTGCACCGGGAGTTACGTCGCGACCATTATTCGCCGTATGGCAGTCCAGCTTGCGGCAACAGACTCCGTCCCGGCATCCGGCGCGAAGGGGGACCAACTCTAGCAGCGCAACATCCTATGGCTTGAGATGCCGATCGAAGAACGCCTCGGCCACAGTCCTCGCCTCGCCGGCATAGCGATGCCCGAGCCGGTGGTTGAACCAGCCCAGGTTCTGCGGCGCACCGAGCAGTTGATAGACTGGGAGAGCGGCTTCAACAAATGCCCAACTCCGGTCGTTGTCAGCCGAGTTGCCCGCCAGCAACAGGAAGGGGCGGGGTGCGATCATGGCCAGCAACTCATGGTGTTCCCGCGCGAGATCAGGTTTTGTTATCTCGGGACCGAGATACCAAACGTCGTCCCAGTTGCTGAACCTCATGCCCACCCCCCCCTCACTGGAGACGGCGCATTGAACGCGCTCATCAAAGGCGGCAACGTAAATGACTTCCTTCGCGCCGAGGGAATGGCCAAAAATACCGATGCGCTGCCGATCAACGTTCGGGAGCGTTTCAATGAAATCCAACGCGCGGATGCCGTCCCAGGTCATGCGGGTCATGCCGCGCCAGGTCGGGTGGTGCTGGCGCATCCACCGCGTGCAAGCCGCGTAAATCCGCTCGCTTTTCTTCTGGTAGCCCGGCGGCAGCTCGGAATAGATAAAGCATCGCGGCGCCAAGACCAGGTAACCGCTCTCGACCAGTTGCACGGCTTGAGCGCGCTCCGGCTCGATCGTGCCTTCCAACCCTACAGCGCGGGCGTAATGATTCGAGTAAGTAGGATGGAACAGGACGATGCCGGGCAGTTTGGCTTGCGCGTTCTTGGGGGTGAGCAGCATGGCGTCAATTCGCACGCCTTCCTCGATTTGATAGGCAACCTTCTGGCGGCTGAAGGTGGCCAGCTCCTCCTTGGCCAGGAACTCCGGCGCCAGGGGGACTTTGGTCTCGGGAAACGCCCCCAGGAACTTGGTCCATTCCTGGCACAACTCCTGCCGGCGCGCCGCCCACTCCGCCGGTTTGCTAATGCGTTGGCCCGCAGCATTCGTCATCAACGGCCCCAGCTCGGGCAGGTTCGACGGCATGGGCGAGGGCGGTCGTTGGAGCTCGGGAAGTGGTTCTGCCCCCAAAGAGGCCAAGGCAAGAAGGAACGTGATCAGGGCGCGCATAGCTGTTAAATTCGTCGAGACACCAACCGCCTTCGTGGAACGCCTGGCAAATGACCCGTGCTTATTCGCGCTGCGGCACACCAACAGCGGTTTTTCGCAGAGAGATTATACGGTGTCGAAGCCCAAGGAAGGCAAATCCTGCTCTTGCAGGGCACAACTTCGTGTGCCTCAAGACGAGGACGAATAGCTTCACCGGCGGGGTGACCTTGCAGACCGGCACGCTCAAGATCGGCACGCATGAATCGCTGGGCACGGGCACGCTGACGATCAACAACGGCACCATCTTCTGCTCCGACAGCAATAGTAACAAGCAGCCCACCAACAACGTGATCGTGAATGGAGACTTCAGAATCGGGGTGCCCCCGCCGTATGGCGCCGGGACGATACGTTTTTGGGGAACTGTGGATCTGGGATCGGAAATGCGCACCATTACTCTCGGCAGCACGGTAGGTCATTATATCCACGGCTCCATCATCGGCACGGGCGGGCTCCTGTTGCAGGACTTGGATGTCAAGGGCCTCAACCTCTATGGCACGAACACTTTCAGCGGCGGCCTGACGATTCTCAATGGGAATATTGGGTTCTATGGTGACTCGGCATTCGGGACCGGGATGGTGATACTCGGTGATTCCACGACCACCACTAACATACAGATTACCGGTAACGGGACGGTGGCCAATGACATCATGGTCATGCCGGGCGTGTCCGGCACCCGAACCCTCGGTTGCACGAACTACGGGACGGTAGTTTGCAGTGGCAACCTATACCTGGGCACCGACCTCATTGTCGGAGTCCCCTCAGCGACCTACCCACGCACCATCATTGTCAGCGGCCCTGTCTCCGGTCCCGGATCGCTGCTCGTGAACGGCGCCGCGCCGAACAGCGTAACCTTGTCAGGAGCAAACAGCTATGACGGTACCACAACCGTAGCCGGCGGCACCTTGGTGGTCTCGAACACGACCGGCAGCGCAACGGGCAATGGCGCCGTGACGGTGCAGGCAAATGCCGTCCTCGCTGGCACAGGCATTCTGGGCGGGCCGGTCACCCTGGAAGCCGACGCTGCCCTCGCTCCGGGTGTGGCTGGTCTCGGATTGCTCACGTTTAACAACACGCTGACCCTTGCCACCAACAGCACGGTCATGATGGAATTGGACAAGGCGCTCATGACTAACGATGTTGTCGCGGCCAGTGCCGTCAACTGCGATGGCACACTGATTGTCAGCCATCTCAATGGCAATCTCGCGGCGGGAGACGCATTCCAGTTGTTCAGCACTGCCGGCCCGAACAGCGGTAACTTCTCAGCAATCGTCGTCTCGGGAACCACTCTGAAAGGCCAGTTCGACCCCGCCAGCGGCATCCTCTCGTTGGTGCCAGGCACGGCAACCACGCCGACAAACATCTCCTATAGCTTCGACAGCGCCAACGGTAAGCTAACGCTGACTTGGCCGGAGTCGCACCTGGGCTGGTCGGTGCAATCCAACTCGATCAGCGTGACCGATCCGAATGCGTGGTATAACATCGAGGGGTCCACGGCCGTAACAAACCTTGACCTAACGGTTGATCCGTTCTTGCCGCAGGTTTATTACCGGTTGCTTCTGCCTTAAAACGAGGTTGTGCGTGGAGCGCAAGGGTGGCAGGCGGGCTGCTGCCCTCGGCCCCGGTGTCAAATGTTTGCAGATATGAGCATTGAAAGAGCACTTGTAGGCTCAGCAGCCTCCAAGCGTGTTGGAAGGGCGTTTACTTTGATCGAGCTGCTGGTGGTGATTGCCATTATTGCCATCCTGGCGGCGCTGCTGCTGCCGGCCCTGACCCGGGCCAAGGCGAAGGCGAACCAGATCAAGTGCGCCTCTAACATGAAGAACTGGGCGTATGCCCTGGTGATGTATATCGGCGACAACAACGAGACGATTCCCTTCATGGCCGAGTCCATTGATGTCCAGCCGGACGGGACACGCTACCCATTTGTTTTCGACATGCTGGCCCCGTACGTGGCGAGAAACACCGGCGGCAACTACAGCAAATCCTCCGTGTACAACTGGGAGGCGCGGAAATGTCCCGGCGGCAGTTACGGGCCGGAACCGTTCGGCAAGAACACTGGACCGGACAACTGGAATTGCTGGATCGGAGTGAACTACAGCGGATTCCGCTCCAGCGGCAAGATCGGTGGGATGTTCTATTATCGCATCAGGAGCTCCGGCGGTGTCAATCCGGCCTTGAAGGCCGCACAGGTCAAAAAGCCGTCGGATGCCATGTCCTTTATGGATACCCTCTGGTATTATGTCTATTCTCCGGCCGACCCAAACATGAAGTTCGACGACGATTCGGATGGGGATCACATCAATGATACCATGGGAGCGTACAAGCCATTCAGCCACGGCCGGCCCACGGTGCATAACCGCGGCGCTAACGTAGGATTGCTGGATGGGCACGTGGAGCGGGTCGCCTACAAGAAGCTGTGGAATATAGACTCGGCGGGGAACGTGACCCATTCCTTCTGGTGGCTGGAGGATTGAGTCTGCCGACCGCGGAGGCTGCCGGGCATGGCAAATGGGACAGAGGTTCCTTCGCAAAAGCCACAGGCCAGCGACCTCGCGCGGGCCGGTTTCCAGGTGCATCCGGGTAGTGTGCCCTATCCGAGACACACCGGATACTCACCGGATGCTCACCGGATACACAAGCTAGATAACTTTCGACCCCTCGCTCACGCTATTCAACGCAACCTGCTGTTTACCAATGACTATGCTCATGAGCCGTTTGTACAGGCCGGCACCTATCTGCGAGACGCGGGAACCTCCTGGATAAACGAGCTATTGGGTAACAGTCGCCAAACAAGCAGGAAAGCTAGGGGATGCATCAAGCCCGCCCAAATAAACATGGGCGTATAAGAGAACCGCGTCACTATGTAGCCGGTAAGCAGGGTGGCAAGAATACCCCCCACCGACCCTCCCATGCCCGACAGCCCGGAAGCGGTCCCAACTTCCTCAGAGCGGAAGATGTCGGCGGGGAGGGTCAGAAGATTAGCCACCCAAATCGCATGACCGAGAACCACCAGGCTGGAAGCG
Source organism: uncultured Verrucomicrobiota bacterium (assembly GCA_964625855.1). Taxonomy (GTDB): domain Bacteria; phylum Verrucomicrobiota; class Verrucomicrobiia; order Limisphaerales; family UBA8199; genus JAPLUA01. Next base: position 69,267 of record CAZVFC010000013.1, read on the forward strand.
GCGATGGCAAGACCTGCGCTGGGCATCAGCGGAGCCAGGATCGCGGCGGGCAGAAATCCGGCGCCGAGGGCCATCGCGGCCTTGCGCGCGTTGGGCAGACTCCAGCCCCATGAAATCAGCTTGCCGGAAAACCAACCGCCCATCAGGTATCCCAGGCCGCCGAAGGTGTAAGGCACCCAACCGTACTTGCCGATTTCCTCCAACCCGAACCCGCGCTCTTTTTGCAGATATGCCGGCAGCCAGAATATGACAAAATATATGACCGGATCGGAAAGAAAGCGGGCAACCATGAGCATGACGCCGGGACGGCTACAGAACACCGAGAGCCAGTCTGCTTTCGGATGAGCTTCGGCGAGGTCTGATCCCAGGCCCTGGGCCTGGAGTTCGGCCAGTTCACTTTGGGCAAGCCAGCGGTTTCGCTGAGGCGCCTGGTAAAGCAGCAGCCAAGCCCCCAGCCAAACCAGGCCGAGCGCGCCGGTGGCCACGAAAGCGGCACGCCAGCCATAATGCAGCCCAATAAATGCCGCCACGGGAGCAGCGACGGCGGCCCCCAGGGATGAGCCGAGATTGAAAATGCCCACGCCCAATGCACGCTGCCGGGGCGGAAACCACTCCCGGATCGCTTTCGTAGCAGCCGGGAAATTTCCAGGCTCGGTGAGGCCAAGCAGGAATCGGCAGCCGGCCATAGACCATTTCCCAATGGCTAATCCATGCAGCATCTGGGCAACAGACCAACTGACAACAAACACCGCGAGGCCGCGCCGGGTCCCCAAGCGGTCCACGATATACCCCGACACAGCGTACATGACCGCATAGGCGACGAGGAAGAAAGTGACAATGTGGGAGTAGTCCGCCTCAGTCAAATGCAGGTCCTCGCGAACCTGGCCGATAAGGACCGACAGCGCCATGCGGTCGGTGTAGTTGATCAGTGTGATCAAGAAGAGCAGACCGGCAATGATCCAGCTCAGCTTTGGAATGGTGAATCCCCGCCTCATGCGTTCAGGTCAGGCAGGATTCTGCCCGAGAAGTTGCAGGATCAAAATGACCGCTCTGGGCAGATGAAAAGGGTCCTTCACCGGCAACGCTACAAAGGCGTCCATGGGCTTGCCCTGCCGATCCAGGCGTTGACGCCATTCACCGATTTCAGGCATGGAAAAATGCGCAAACGACCATTCATGCACCCGCTCATACCACTCCTGGCACCAGCTTTCGCCCGTCAGGGAATGGCCAAGAAGCAGCCCGTATAAGGACTCGGTATGCGGCCACCAGAGTTTCACCTCGGAATTCGCCATGAATGGACTATGCCCTGCCGCGTCAATGCCCAAAAAGAGTCCACCGAATTCCGAATCCCAGCCTTTCTCCAGGTGCCAGCGCATCACCTCCGCCGCCCGCCGGGCCAGGGTTGGATCCTTGCGAGCCAGAGCCCAGTGCATGACAAACCACATGGATTCAATAGCATGACCCGGCATAACAAAAGTGCCTTCCGGTGGAGGCACTTCGCCGTAGGCCCGGTCCAGGAACTCCAGCAGGCACCGCCTGTCCGGGCGCACGAAGCGGCTCATGACCAGGTCGGCGTAGCGATCGGCAGCGCGTTGGATTTCCGCGTCTGCCGTGGTGCGGGCCAATTCCCCGGCAACCTCCGTCAGAATCATCGGCACACCATGATTCCGGCGGTTAGGTGGGAGGGTGTAAGGAGCGGTTTCCTTGAAGTCCGGCGCTTCGATCCGGCGCTGGATATCGGCAAAGATGCGTTTGGCGAGGTCCAGCAGTTCTGGTTCATGCACTGCCCGGCAATACTCGCTCAAACCATAAACCACGAAGCAATCGGAATAAATGCTGGTGGCGCCTTCGAGTACCTGCCCTTGGCGAGTGGTTCGATACACCCAGCGTCCATGCTCGTCACGTCCGTGGCGGAGCAGGAACTCGATGGTGGCGCAGGCCCATTGCAGGAACTCGGGACGTTTCTCGATCCGGTTGTAGAGGGCGGAACAAACCCAGACCCAGCGCGCCTGCGACCAGATGTATTTGTCCGTGCTGAGGCGCGTGCCATCTTCCTTCATGCAGGAAAGCACACCGCCGCACTCGGCATCCACGCCGTGGCGGGCCCAGAAAGGTACTATGCCGTCCAGGAGGAGCGCCTGGTATGTGCGGCGCAAAGTGTTCTTCTGCATGCGATTTGGGCCGAAACAAGGGTGTTATGGTTCCCAAGTTCACTGCCGCGGCGGAGCTTCGAACCTGCTTGTCCCGCGGAGCGCAGACATTCTTGTCCGGCCCGCCACCAGAGTCAATCACGCCAAGGCGGTCTGGACTCTATTCATTGTTGCACCACTGCGGCACATCAGCCGGTGCGGACACGAGAGAGCCTTTTCCAATCAACGCACAAAAGTATCGAAAGTAGGCACAAATTGCGGAGTCTTTTTGCGAGCGTGAGACCAAAATAATACGATAGCCTATTGTGGAAAGCGAATGAATACGTCACCCGAGTCTTGTGGCATACCCATCGGCATCTGTCGCTGCCGTATCTCATTTTGCGCTGTCAGATCCCAGCCTGTTCACCCATCAACCCCAACCAGTAACTGAAAAGAAGCATCGCAATTGTATGAAAATGAAGACCCCTCCCGTCATCCGCCGGCTAGCCTTATTCTTGCTTGCCCTATTGTCTGCTCTGTCCCTGGCCACGGTCCAAGCCGCGTCCCCTTCCATCTGGAACGGCGGCGGCGCCAATGATAATTGGAGCAATGCAGATAACTGGAATGGTAATGTGCCCGTGCCCGACATAGCCTACGACCTGCAATTTGGGGGTACAACGCGGCTGACGCCCTTCAACGATTTCTCCGACCTGAGCAATTTTGGGAGTCTCACTTTCGATGCGGGAGCGGGGGCCTTCACTTTGAGTGGCAACTCGATCACGCTCAACGGGAGCGTGGCCAACAACAGCACCAGCCTGCAGACCATCAATCATCCTATCGTCGCCACCGTGGCACACACGGTGACGACCTCTGCCGGCGGCGGTGACGTGTCGCTGGGAGGAAACATTTCCGGCACGGGGGGCGGATTGACCAAGGCGGGCGCCGGGACGCTGACCCTGAGTGGCGCGAACACGTACTCCGGCGCGACTGTGGTCACCGACGGCACCCTCGCCATCACCGGTTCACTGACGAACTCCGGGGTTCTTACGCTCAACTACGGCACCGTGAACATCAGTGGCGCCATCGGCAGCGGCGGTGGGAACTGGGTGGTCAACGGCAGTGACAAGGCCGTGCTGAATATCCGTAGCGGGGCCGCTATCAACAAGGCCGCCGGCAATTTTCAAGTCGGCTCTGTCGCCGGCTCCAGCAGCGCGTTGAATGTCACCGGCGGGACCTTCACCACCCGCACCGCCTGGGGCTTCAACAACTTCTCCATTGGCAGTTTTGGTTACGGCTCATTCACCGTGTCGGGTGGCAGTGTGGACACCCGTGGATTCATGTTGGGCAGTGGGAACGGTACCACCGGAGTTGGGATCGGCACGATCGCCGGGGGCACGGTCACGGTTGATAACAATACGGTGGTTCCCTATTACGCCGGAACGGGTGTGTTGACGGTCGGCACCAACGGCACTTTGAGGCGAACCTCCGGGAGCAATAATCTCAACGTAAACCAGCATGGCAACGGCCGCGGCGAGCTGAACCTGACCGGCGGCACGATTGAGAATGGCAACGGATTCCTGGGCTTTGGCACCGGCACAGGCGCGGCCGCTGGCGGCACCGGCATCGTGAATCTGAACGCGGGCAGCCTCACGACCTTGCGCTTTAACGCCACGAGCCTTGGCGTCAGCCTGCTGAACTTCAATGGCGCGACTCTCCGGCCTGCCGCCAGCCGGACCGACTTCGTCCCGGCAACGATCACCTCGGCTTTTGTCAATGGGCCTTTCGGTTCGTTCGCCGGGGGCGCGGTGATTGACACTGCCGACTTCGCCGTGACGATCGCCGAAGACCTGCTCGCCCCGGCGGGCGAGGGCGTCAGCGCGCTGGCCGTAATTGACGGCGGCTCAGGCTACATTGGTGCCCCTTACGTTTCGATCGTGGACAGCGGCACGGGGCTTGGCGCCACTGCCATCGCGGAGATGGTGGACGACGGAACAGGCAACGGAACACTGAAAGTCGCCAGCATCAAGGTCACCAATCCCGGGGTGGACTACACGACTGCCACCGCCAGTTACAGCCTGACAGGCGGGGCGCCGGCCATTCCGGCAGTGCCCGGAACGGTGACCACCACCCCCAACACCTCCGGCGGGTTGACCAAGTTGGGCACGGGCACGCTGACGTTGACGGGAGCCAACAGTTATACGGGCCAGACCACCGTTTCCCAGGGCACGCTCATGGTGAACAACCTCAACGGCAGCGGTACCGGCGCCGGAAACATCGCGGTCAAGGCCGGTGCGATCCTGGCGGGCAGCGGCACCGTTGGCGGCACCGTCACCCTGGAAGACGACGGCACGCTCGCCCCCGGCGACGGCATCGGCACGCTGGCAGTAGGTGGGAACCTCGTGCTCAATGGCGGGGGAACGATCAACTTCGAGATCACCGATGCAGTCACTTCGGATAAACTCATCGTGGGTGGAGACCTGACCCCGGCGGGCACAACGACGGTAGGCTTGCCGAGCCTGGCGGCCCTGGCCGAGGGCGATTACACGCTGATCGAAGTGAGTGGCGCTCTCGGGGGCGACGCCTCCCGGTTCAGCGTGACGAGCCCAACTCCCACGAAGATTTATTCTCTCATTTATGTTAGCGGCACGCCCAACAAGGTGGTCCTGCGGGTCGCGGCTGCTGCGACGCTTCTCACCTGGACCGGCAGTGCGGGTGCGTCGGGCGAGGTATGGGACGTCGGCGGGGCGATGAACTGGGTTAACCTGGGCGGAGAGCCAGCCGTGTTCAATAACAACGACCCCGTAGTCTTCAACGATGAAGGCATCGCGCATCCGGCGATCAACATCAGCACCGCAGTGTCGCCTGCAGGCGTGAGCGTGAGTGCGGGTGGCGATTACACCTTTGCCGGCAGTGGCCACATTGCCGGCAGTGGCGCCATAAGCAAAGCCGGGACCGGGGCACTTACCCTCTCCAACGCAAACACCTTCAGCGGAGGCATTGTCCTGAGCACTGGCACCCTGAATCTGGACCACCCCTCGGCGGCCGGTACCGGAAAGCTCACCATCTCCGGCGGTGCGATTGGCAACACCTCTGGCGGTCCCGTTACCCTGGCTAACGCCAACCCGCAAGCCTGGGAGGGTGATTTCACCTTTGCCGGCAATTCCGATCTCAACCTGGGCACCGGCGCCGTGACTCCGAGCGCCGACCGCGTCGTCACCGTCAACGGGAACACGCTGACGGTCGGCGGCGACATTTCCGGGGCGACTGGATTGACGAAGGCGGGCCCGGGCACGCTGGCGTTGGCCGGTGCGAACACTTATTCCGGTGGCACGGTGGTTTCAGCGGGAACATTGGCCATCACTGGTTCGCTGGGGAACAGCGCAGGCACCCTGACGGTTGATGGTGGTAACGCGATTCTCAGCGGCCCGGTTGACACGGGAACGGGGGCCTGGTTAGTGGGCAGCACAGGCATCGGGGTGCTCAAGACTGCCCCCGGCGCCGCGATCATGAAAAACGGCCACTTCCGGATCGGCGTCTCTGCCGGCTCCAGTGGCGCAGTCAATTTCACTGGTGGTAGTTACACGAACCTCCTGGCTTGGAGTTTTAACAACTTCGCGATTGGTGTGCTTGGCTACGGGGCACTAACGGTGTCGGGTGGCGATGTTGACAGCCGGGGATTTCTTCTGGGGTGCGGAAACGATCCGGCCAGCACGGGAATAGGCACGATTTCAGGGGGGTCGGTCACAGTTGATGCCTCCGTGGTGCTTCCCTACTACACCGGAACCGCGACGTTGACGATTGCCACCAACGGCACCATAACGCGCACGGGCGCAGGCAATCTCAACATCAACCACAAAGGTAATGGCAGGGGAGAACTTAACCTTACCGGCGGGATGTTTGACAACGGCAACGGTTTCGTACACTTCGGGACGGGACCCAGCGCGGCTGCTGGCGGTTCAGGCATTTTGAACCTCGACGCCGGCAGCCTGAGGACGGCGGCATTCACAAACTACCTCGGCGACGGCCGCCTGAACTTTAACGGTGCTACCCTTCAGTCCTCTGCCAGCCGGACTGATTTTCTCTCGGCAACCATGACCTCGGTTTACGTGAATGGGCCCTTCGGCTCGTTTGCCGGTGGGGCGGTGATTGACACCGCCGGCTTCGACGACGCCATCGGGGCAAACCTTCTCGCTCCGACCGGTGACGGCGTAAGCACCCTGGCCGTGACGGATGGCGGCTCTGGCTACATCGGCGCGCCCTATGTTTCGATCGTGGACTCCAGCGCCGTGGGCTTTGGCGCCACCGCGATTGCGGAGATGGTGGACGATGGCACGGGCAACGCCACGCTCAAGGTGGCTAGCATCAAGGTCACCAATCCCGGTGTGAATTACACGGCGGCCACAACCAGCTTCACTTTGACGGGCGGGGCGCCCATTACTCCGGCGACGCCCGGCGCGGTTACCACCGTCCCCAACACCTCCGGCGGGTTGACGAAGCTGGGTGAGGGCACATTGACGTTGAGCGGCGCGAACACTTACACCGGCCCGACGGTGGTAAATGCCGGTGTTTTGGCCGTGGATGGCTCCTTGGCTGCGGAAAGTGCCGTAACGGTGGTTGGCGGGGCCCTGAGCGGCAGCGGCTCAGTCGGCGGCCCCGTCACGGTGCAGTCGGGCGGAGCGCTGGCGCCGGGGACTTCCATCGGTACCCTCACCCTTGGGAAGACTCTCACCTTATCCGCCGACAGCACCACCATCATGGAGCTGGACAAGAACGCTGGTTCGCACGACCTGGTCGTGGTAGCCGAAACGGTTAATTACGGCGGCCAGCTTGCGGTGACCAACCTAGCGGGCACCTTGGCTGTGGGAGACACCTTCTCGCTGTTCAGCGTCCCCTCGCACAACGGAACCTTCTCGCAAATTGCCGTCGCGGGCGGCACCGGTACGTTTGACCCAGCGACTGGCGTGCTGACCATTACGGGCACGATGGCCGATTATCCGACGAACATCTCGTTCTCGTTTACCAGCGGCCACTTGTTCTTGAATTGGCCCGACTCACACAAGGGCTGGTATGCACAGTCCAACTCGGTAGATGTGGCGGACAGCCAGGAGTGGTTCGACATTCCTGGTTCAGAGGCCATCACGAGCCTGGATATTCCGGTGAATGCGTCGGCCCCGATGGTGTTTTACCGGTTGCGCAAGCCTTGAAGCCATGGGTAGGTAGGCGCACCGGCAGTGACCGCAGTTCACACCTGGGGTGGCCTCGGCTGGAGCAGTCTGAGACATAACATGAAGAGAGCATTATTGAGCCTGAAACGCCGGGGGCGTGGAGCGGGGGCGTTCACGTTGATCGAGCTGCTGGTGGTGATCGCCATTATTGCCATTCTGGCGGCGCTGCTGCTGCCGGCCCTGACCCGGGCCAAGGCCAAGGCGAACCAGATCAAGTGCGCTTCGAACATGAAGAACTGGGCGTATGCGCTGGTGATGTACATCGGGGATTACAACGAGACGCTTCCTTTCATGGCGGAGTCCATAGACACCCAACCCGATGGCACCCGTTACCCGTTCGTCTTCGACGTCCTGGCGCCCTACGTGGCAAGGAATACAGGAGGGAACTACAGCGCATCGTCGGTTTACAATTGGGAGGCGCGCAAGTGTGCCGGTGGCAGCCTGGGGCCTGAGCCCTATGGCACGAGTTCAGGGCCGGACAACTGGAACTGCTGGATTGGAGTCAACTATGGGTGGTATCAGGCGACGAAGCTGGGCGGCATGTTTTACTACCGCTTTCCGAGTTCGGGCGGGGTGAAGCCGCCGCTGAAGGCGGCGCGGATCAAGAAGCCTTCGGATGCATTGGCCTTCATGGACACGCGTTGGTATTATGTTTATTCGCCAGCCGAGCCGGCCATGAAGTTCGCCGCGGATTCGGACGGTGACGGCAAGAACGACAGTATGGCACAATATAAGCCGTTCAGTCATGCCCGGCCGACGGTGCATAACAGAGGCGCCAACGTTGGTTTGTTGGATGGACATGTGGAACGGGTTGCCTACAAGAAGCTGTGGAACATTGATTCGTCCGGCAACGTCACTCATTCTTTCTGGTGGCTGGAGGATTAAGAATCTTCGCCAGGCCAAGCGGGGTTAAGCCGATGCCTTGGAGCCTGTCATGACCTCACGCGAAATTGTCCGCCGCGCGATCGAATTTGACGACCCTCCGCGGCTGCCGTTCTGGCAGCATTGGAATCACAAGATGCCCGGCTTCCCGGACGACATCTGCAACATCTGGGAGATGGACCGCGCCGAGGCGGGATGGTTCTTCGATAATCCGGTGGTGGACGACTGGGGCTGCGGCTGGAGCGCAACGGATCTGAAGAATATTGGGCAGGTGACAGGCTGCCCCTTGGCGGACTGGTCGGCGCTGAACCATTATCGTCCTCCGAACCCGCGCAACCCGTTCTACTACCAACGGCTCGGGCCCCTCATTGACGCGGCGGGCGACCGGTACGTGGCGCTGACCGCCCACAGCCTGCTGTTCTCACGGCTGCACAAGTTGCGCGGTTTCGCCGCCACGATGGAGGACTTCTATGCCGAACCGGAGAAGATTCATCGTGTGCTGGATATGATTGTGGATTTCAAGATTCAGCAATGCGACGAACTCCGCCGGCGTTTCGGCGACCGCGTGCAAGGTCTGTTTGTGACCGACGATTGGGGTACACAGGAGGGCACCTTCGTGAGCAAGAAGATGCTCGACGAATTCTTCACTCCCCGCTACCGCAGGATCTTCGACGCCATCCATGCCTGCGGCTGGCATGTCATCCTCCACAGTTGCGGGCGGATCAACTCGTTCGTGCCCACCTTCCTTGAGTTGGGCGCGGATGTGCTGAACATGCAGCAATCGCGCAATTACGGCCTCGTCGAGTTCGGCGAACAGTTTCGCGGCAAGGTTTGCTTCCTGGCCACCGTTGATATCCAGACCACCATGCCCCGAGGCAACGAGGCGGAAATCCGCCAGGAAGCCCGCCTGCTGGTGCGGCACTGGAGCACACCCCGGGGCGGGCTGATCGTGTTCGACTACGGCGCCTGGGATGCGGTGAATGTGCGGCCGGAAATGCCCTTATTCATGTTTGACGAGTTCGTTAAATTACAGCACTACTGGCAGTCTGATGCGTTGGGAGCTGGCCCCCGCGAACCGGCCGTGCAAACTTAAAGCTCCTGAAAACCAGGTTGACTGATATGAAGACACGGATCACTCGCAGACAATTCCTCGAACAGAGTTCCTTGTTGGCCGGCGGGGTTGCCGTTCTGGCTGGAGCGCCGGCAATTCAAGGCGCGGTTTCGCCCAACCGCAAGGTTCGCATTGGCATCATCGGCTGCAATGGGCGCGGGCTCGGGCACATCTCGGCGTTCGCCGCCGTTCCGAATGCGGAAATAGCCTACATTTGCGACGTGGACAGCCGGGCCATCAAGAAGGGAATCGAGGCGGTCGCCAAGCGACAGCAGAAAACGCCGACGGGCGAAAGAGACCTTCGGCGAATGCTGGAGGACCCTGACCTGGACGCGGTTTCGATCGCCATGCCGGACCATTGGCACACACCGGCGGCGATTCTCGCTTGCGCGGCCGGCAAGCACGTGTATTTGGAGAAGCCAGGCAGTCACAACGCCGCGGAATGCGCAATGGTTGTGGCCGCTGCCCGCAAGCACAAACGGGTGATGCAATTGGGCAATCAGCGGCGCAGTTGGCCCTGGGTGGTCGAGGCAATCAATGGATTGAAGGCGGGTGAGATTGGCAAGGCGCATTTCGCCCGTTGCTGGTACGCCAATCGCCGCGCGCCCATCGGCCATGGCAAGCCCGCACCCGTCCCGGACTGGCTCGACTACTCCCTGTGGCAGGGCCCGGCGCCGGAGCGACCCTTCATGGACAACGTCATCCATTACAACTGGCACTGGTTCTGGCATTGGGGCACGGCCGAACTCGGCGGCAATGGCGTCCACGCCATTGATCTCGCGCTTTGGGGTTTGGAACTGGATCTTGCCAAACGCATCACCTGCGGCGGCAATCGCTATTTCCATCAGGACGACTGGGAGATGCCCGACACCTGCATCGCCACCTACGATTACGGGCACAAGGGAATTTCCTGGGAGGGTCAGAGTTGCGCGCCACGCGGGTTTGAAGGCAGCGGGTTTGGCGTCCTCTTCTACGGCGATAACGGGACAATGGTCATCACCGGCACCCAGGCGATCTTCTATGACCTCAAGAACAAAGTCATCCGTGAGATTGACGGCAAGCAAAAGCAGCTTTTCCAGTTCGACTCACTCCATTTCGCCAACTTTGTGGATGCCATAACGGATGGCAAACCACTCAAAGCCGACATTGAGGAAGGCCAGAAGAGCGCGTTGATGTGTCACTTGGGCAACATCGCCTGGCGCAGCGGCCGGACTGTGGACTTCGACCCCAGGTCCTGCAAATTGCTCAACGAGGACCCCGCCGTGACATCACTCTGGGGACGCGTTTACAGGAGGGGATGGGAGCCAAAGATCTGACGCACGGGTCACGGGGCCTTGGGTCTGATCAGAGGGCATGCGCCAGAGCCGCGCTCTGATGCAACAATCGGCGGTAATCGCGGGGCGATGCTCGGGTGATCTGGCGGAATCGCCGGTTGAAATTGGCGAGGTTCGAGAAGCCGCACTCCAGGGCGATGTCTATCACTTTGGAGCGTTCGTCCGCCAGGAGGCGGCAGGCGCGCCCCACTCGCAGCTCGTTGACATACTCCGGCAAGGTCTTGCCGGTGCGGAGCCTGAAGACGCGACTGAAAGCACCCGGGCTCAGACAGGCTGCGCGTGCGACCTGCGCCCGGCCGATCCGTTCGCCAAGGTGCGCATTGATGTACGAGATAATTCGTTCCATCCGTTCCTGGTCCTCAGTTGACAAATTGGGGGCATAACCAGTGCTGGCTATCGGCTTGAACTCGCGGGAGTGCGCCAGCACATCGAGAATGGCCAGTAATTCGCTCAGCCGCGCCAGTCCCGCCAGGTGCGGCATCTTCTCCATTCGCCGCGCCACCTCCAGGCGTGTGCGCCCGGTGACCGCCAGCCCGCGGGCGGCGCGCTCGAACAGTCTGCACACCGCCGCCATCTCCGGCAAGGCGAGGAAATCCCGGCCCGCGAAAGTCTCGCCAAAGCGCACTACAATGGCATGAACCCCTGGATCCGATCTCGTGCGGGGTCTATCCTGGTGCCAGACATGCGGCAGGTTTGGGCCAACCAGCACTAGATCCCCGGGCCTGAGCGGCGCGATCTTGTCCCCGACCAGCCGGTAACCGTGCCCCTGCAAAACGAGCGTGATCTGAAACTCCGGATGGAAATGCCAGGCGGCATTGTAGCTGTCCCCACGGACCACTTCGCAATGGAAAGACTCTCCCTCGCCCTTTGGGGTCTTTTCGAAGATCGGGTCCACAGGTGCTCAGCGGTCTTTCAGGATCGGGCCGGGCTCGGCGGCTTGCGTTTCATTCCTGAACCGGACGGTTACAGGGTAGTTCTCTCCGTCAGCAAATGATCTTGCCAGCCAGGTTCGGACAAAGGCCTCAGTCTGCTTTCTGCCCGTTTCCCGCACGAGCCCGATGTTCTCACGAGCCTTCTGGCTCGCCATCCAGGTAATCGAGCGCTTGAGCCCCTCCATGGCCGACTCCGTGTCGCGGATGAGGCTGTCCTTCTTCACCTCATACGTGATGCGGGAGGCGTCAACCGCAGGTTTGTTGAACTTGATCTCGGGGGCGGTCACGGCAATTGCGCCGTTCTTGAGCTGAAACTCCCACTTGTCGTTCAAATCCAGGTAGTAGGTATAGGTCACCGGCGCCGTGGCCTCGACGATTATGTCCGGCAAGGGGATGTAACCGAATCCCGTGCTAGCCTGATCGGTGCGCTGGAAACGCTCCTCTTGCGAGAGGGTCGCAAATTGCAGGAATTGGCTGCCGCTGACGGAGGTCGCATAGCTGGTGAACGTGGTGGTGATGGTTCCCTGGCTAAAGGCGGCCGCAACCTCCGCCAGACGCTTGCCCAATCTATCTGCCGCCTCCGCGGCCATGTCAATCGTCTCGACCGGCAGGTCGCGGCAGGACTTGAAGACATAGACTCCAGCCCCCACCAGCAGGCACACGCTGACCATCCATGCGACCGGCCAGGCCCAGTCACTGCCGCGCTCCGCGGGGCGGCCTTCCTTACTCGAATCGCCTGGTGCGCTCATGCTTACCCGGTTGGCTCAGATTCACCGCTTGGAGAGGCAACGCTCTGAACTGCGAGCAGGGCCTAAGGCTATGCACAGCCGCCGGTGGCTTCGACTTCCATCACCCGACCAGTGCGGGCGGATTCGTAGCACGCCGCGAGGACGCTCTGGCTGTGCAGGCCCAGGTCGGAGGTGAGGGGATTGGATTTGCCTTCAATCAAGGCCGCGCTGAACGCTTCGATTTCCGCCCGATACATGTTCCGGGGTTCGGGCGCTATCTTCAGGCCGCCGCCCGTCGCGCGTGCTTGCTGGGATTCGTACCCTGCCTCACCAGTCTGCAGGTAAGCGGTCATGGTGCCTTGGCTTGCCTGGCCGATGGTGCCAGTGGCTAGAATGCTCCCCTTGGAGCCGTAGAGTTCGAGCACGTTCTTGCTGCTGAGGTCCTGGATGCAGAAGAAGGCATCAACGGCGCCTAGCGCCCCGTTGGCGAAATCGAGCAGCACGGCAGCGCTGTCTTCGCTGGCATACGCTTGAACCGCATTGCGCGTGAAGCAACTGACTCTGTTGACGGGGCCAAAGCACATCTCCAGCAGGTCAATGCAATGGCTGCCCATGTCAATCAGTGAACCGCCGCCTCCCAAGGCGGGGTCCTGCCGCCAGGCATTCGGGATCGGCGGATACCAGCATGAAAGTTGCGCGCGCGCATAGACGGGCCTGCCCAGTTGGCCATCCCGGATCATCTTCGCCGCCGCCTGGTGCTGGGTCTGGAACCGCATCATGAAGGCGGTGCCGAACTGCACCTCTGCCCGGCGGCAAGCGGCAACCATCGCTTCAGCCTCGGCCACGGTGCGCCCGAGTGACTTTTCGCAGAGCACATGCTTCCCTGCCCTGGCGCACGCGAGAACCTGCTCCCGATGGGCATGCACGGGGCTGGCGACGTAAATCGCAGCAATGTCCGCCGCCAGCAAGGCTTCGATGCTCTCGGCCGCCTGCGCGCCAAACTCCTTCGCCACTTCCTTGTTGACCACCGTGTTGGCATCATACACCGCCACCAGGTGGGCATTGCGCGCGGGAACGAATCCTTCGGGGATGGTGCGGCGCCGCGCGATGCCACCCGAGCCGATCACCCCCCATTTGATCCTGGTTTTCATCTTGAATATGCCTGCATGACCTTCAGGATCGCATTGGCGATTTGCTCCATGTCGGACTCGGTGAACGTCGGGAAGGCGAAGCAGGTAAACGTGTGCGCCTCGTGCCAGCGCGCGTTCGGGACATCCACGTTCCCGTAATCCACGCTGGCCGGATCGGCATATTCATTCGACTTGAAGGGGAAGCCCGTGCGGCCAAACGCATTGTGTTCCTGAAACGCGCGCTCCGTGTGGCATTGCGGCCAGAACACCTTCCATACCGGCGCCCCCTCGGCGGTCACAGCGGCGACAAACTCCTTGATGTCGCACCTCATGTTCTCGACATCCAGTGAGAAGGCCAGCACATACCAGCCATTCTGCCGCTCATCCGTGTCCACGGGGAAGTACTTGATCAGCTTCGACCCCTTCAGAGCGTTGATTAAGATTTGGGCGTTCCGTTTGCGCCGCGGCATATTCCAGGTGTCCATGCGCCCGAGTTCCGCCAGGCCGATGGCCGATTGCATTTCCGTCATGCGATAATTCCACCCGACCATGTTGTGGATGTAAGGCAGCTTCTGTTCGAGTTCGAGCAGGCTGAGCCGCTGCTTGACGTCATACCCGTGGTCACGGAAGCTGCGGGCCTTCCATGCCAGATCTTCGTCGTCCGTTGTTACCATTCCCCCCTCGCCGCCGGTCGTGAAAGTCTTGTTCTGGCAAAAGCTGCACCCGGCAATCTCGCTGAGTGTGCCGGTCTTCTTACCTTTGTAGGCGCCACCGAATGCCTCGGCGTTATCCTCGATGATGAACAGCTTGTGCCGCCGGGCAAAGGCCCGGATCTTGTCCATGTCGCAAACATTGCCGTAGAGATGAACGGGCATAACGGCCTTGGTGCGGGGGGTCACGAGCTTTTCCGCAGACTCCACACTGAGGCAGTGGTCGTCGAGGTTCACGTCGGCGAAACGCGGGATGGCGCCGGCCTGGACGACGGAGAAACTCGTGGCAATGAAGGTGTAGCTCGGCACGATGACTTCGTCGCCGGGGCCGATGCCGAGGGTATTCAACGCCACGTGCAAGGCGGCGGTGCCCGTGGCGACGCTGATGGCGTACTTGCTGCCCTGCCATTCGGCAAATCTCTTCTCGAACTCCATGCCCCGTTTGCCAGTCCAGTAGTTGACTTTGCCCGATCGCAGGACTGCCTCGACCGCCTTGATGGCGTTCTCGTCGAATTGGGGCCACCCCTGCAGTCTGTTGGCGACGGCCTTCGGGCCGCCTTGAATCGCAAGTTGTTTACTCATGTCGGTTGTCGTTCGCTTTCTCCCGCCATGTCCAATAACCCGAATGGGATTGGACTGCCGGAAAACCCGGCCCTTACACGATTATCGCAACCCACCGACAGCCAATCGTCAAGGGCGAAATAACGAAACATCGCGGCCCCGGTTCGTCGGGGTTCGCGGCCACAGTCTTGCAGAGGGGCTACCCCGGTGCAACCTTCGCGAAAAAGCGCTGTAACCCAACGAGAAGGGCATACGTCTAAAGGCAGTGGCACGAAACGTGGTGTGTACGCGTCCGGCTGTTCGCCCATCGGCAGACGCGGCCCGCGCCGCTTAGGGCGAGCGGGCGACCGGCTCGAAATCGTGCTCGGCCTTGAGCGGTCCCGCTTCGATTAGAAGCCGGTATTTCACGCCGGGTCGCAGCGGATCGGGGGTGGCGCCCCGGACACTCGGCCGCATGCCGCGGATGTACATGCCATAGACCAGTTCTTTTACCGGCACGGAATTCGAGTCGGATACCATGTGCCAGATCGGCTGCGGATACTTATTGGTCTCGATTTCGTGGACCGGGATTACTTTAAGCGAGCTGAGCTTGAGCCGGCGGTCGAAGCTGAAGAAGACCGGGTTGACCGCTCGCTGGGGATCCGGGCGGTTGCCGCGCCGAGGCGTGCTCATTCGCGCCGGACGTGAACGATGATAAATATGAATATCATCTTGGGCAAACCAGTCTCTGTTTAGATACAGAGAGACGCCGCCGAGCAGCACGGCCAGGGCGATCAATATCCATTGGTTGCGCGTCATAGATACAAAGGCCTAGAGGGTTGACGCCGCAGGGGCGAGAATATTCGAGAGAAAAG
The DNA here is from genome assembly GCA_964625855.1 of uncultured Verrucomicrobiota bacterium. Lineage (GTDB taxonomy): Bacteria > Verrucomicrobiota > Verrucomicrobiia > Limisphaerales > UBA8199 > JAPLUA01. Next base: position 84,863 of record CAZVFC010000013.1, read on the forward strand.
AAGAGAAGCGTAATATGAGTCGGATCATCTGCCGTTCACCGGACGAACCTCGAAAGGGCTCGCCGGCCCTGCCGGGCCGCCCGGCGGCCGCCATTGCCTTCACGCTCATTGAATTGTTGGTAGTGATCGCGATCATTGCCATTTTGGCGAGCATGCTCCTGCCCGCCCTGGCTCGCGCCAAGGAGGCGGCCAATCGCATCAAATGTGTCAACAACCTCAAGCAGCTCGATTTGGCCCTCAAGTGTTACGCTGACGACAACAACAGCCTCTACCCCGCGCGTACCAATGGATGGCGCTGGCCGTCGCAGTTGCTGGAATACTACCGCAACACCAACCTCCTGGTCTGTGCGACCGACGCGCTGCGCGGTCCGCCTCCGACCGACCGCAGTTCGCCCACCCTCGCCGACCGCGCTGACCGCAGTTACATGATCAATGGGTGGAATGATTTTTTTAGCGACGCCCTTACCAGCGCGCGATCCATGAAAGAAACCGCGGTCATCTACCCATCGGAGACCCTCATCTTCGGCGAGAAGAAGAATGAACCCGGCTCACCCCCCATCTCGCAGCACTACTTCATGGACCTGAACGAGGGCATGTTCGGCAATGACGGCGACCAGATCGAGCAGGGTCGTCATTCTACGGCGCGCAAGGGCAGATACTCCGGCGGATCCAACTTTGCCTATGTGGATGGGAGCGCGCGCTACAGGAAATACGGGACAACGGTGTGGCCATTGAATCTCTGGGCGGTGAGTGACTCGAATCGCTTGGTTTACGCCTGGAAACCCTAGCGCGGCTGCTCTTTCCTCTTCCATTCGCAGCCTGCGGCGCAGCATCCCAGGCTGAAGCGCGAGACCAGGATCGCCGGGAAGCCCGCAGACTCACCTTTGACGCCACCCGCGAGTGGCGGACGGATCACCGCAATTTATCCTTTGAAGGCCGGGCGCCTGGCGTGCTATGGTTCTGTTGTTCCTCCGCCCGAACAACGGCAGGACGGGCAACCGCCAATGGCGGCTCGTGCGTCGCATCGGGAGAGAATATTGCTGGAGGACATCGCGCCCACGGGGCATGATGCCCCGACCGACATTGAGTCAGGATCAATTTCTATGAGTAATTCCTTTGCGGGTTACCTGCACTTCATGTGTGCGGGGCTGGTGAAGATCAGACAGACAGGGGCGATTGTACCGTCGCAGCGGTTCCTGATCACGCGAATGATCGCGCCGGTTCCCAAAGACTACTCCGGGCAGGTCCTCGAGTTGGGCGCCGGCAACGGAGCCCTAACGCTGCGCCTGGCGGCCAAATGCCCCAGAGCCCGGATTCTGGCCTGCGAAATCAACCCGGTTCTCGCGCAAAGTACGCGGCACAACCTCAGAGCGGCCAGCATTAGCGGCCGAGTAGAAGTCGTCTCGGATTCCGCCGAGCACCTCCTCTCCGAACGGGCCAGGCGTGGTTCGGAGAAGTCGGATTATGTCATTTCCGGCATCCCGCTGGGCAACCTTGACCGGGAGCAGACCACCGTGCTTATTGACGGAATCCGCCGGGCGCTCAAGGCGGGGGGGATGTACATTCAATTCCAGTACTCCTTGATGGACCGGAAGAAGATCCAAAGGCGGTTCGCCAGCCTGCGCACCGTTCCAGTGCTGCTCAACTTCCCGCCGGCGGTCGTCTATTACGCGCGGAGCTGAGCGGCGACTCCGGCCCGAAAGGGGCGGCTCCCGGTTTTCTTCTTCGCGATCTATTCCCAGATCCGAAACGGGAGCGCATTTTTCTCCAGGTAAGCGCCGCAACGGGGACATCTGGCCGGCTCATTCCATGCCTCGACGCGATGCAAGGACGACACCGGACACTGGAGCTTGAACTGGACCCAGCGGGAATGGCTTGCTGGCGGAACTGGAAATCGGTTCAACGCCGTTTGAAAACTGGGGGGCACGCTCGGAGTCCGGCTCCAACCGTAGGGTCTGGCCCGGCCCCATCCGGTCACCGGACCCCGCTCAGCGGGTTCATTGGGAACTCTCAAACGAGTAACGGCATCGAAGAGTTCCCGGCACTCGCGACACAGGATGGTCTGGACGAACAGGCTCAGTCCCCGGTCCGCCCCACCGGACACCTTCGCGCGGTAACCACATCGCGAGCACTCAAACCAATAGGACCGTCCCATGCGCGTTAATCGTCAGTGATTGTTAAAAAGGCGCACCAAACAGGGTGCGCCCAAATACACACGGTAGCCTCAAGCATAGCAACCGCTGGACCCATGGCAATTACTTTTCACCCGCCTTCCACTCGCTCCACATCCCGGGCCTTTTCCGTGGTTGCCAAGAGGGGCGCTTAAGCGGTAATACATGCGAGTCATGTCCACGGTCGCTGAACAACTCCGCGAGGCCCGCGAGGCCAAGGGCCTTACCGTGCAGCAGGTGGCCGAGATCACGAAGATCCGCACCGACCACCTCATCGCGCTGGAGGAGGGAGACTTTAACATGTTCTCTGCCCCGGTCTATATTCGTGGTTTCGTCCGAAACTACTCCACCCTGCTCAAGCTGGACGTGCCGCAAATCATGGCTTGTCTTGATACCGAGCTGAGCGCAACGAGCAAGTTCGCTGACCCGCCCCCGCTCGGCGAGCACGCCCATGGCGCCTTGGACTTCATCATGCTCCAACTCTCCCGGATAGACTGGCGCAAAGCCGCGATCACCCTCGGCGTGATCGGGGTAATTGCGGGCTGTTTCTGGGCGTTGTCGGCCTTGCGCAGGTCCAGAACGTCAGATCCGCTCCACGGCCTCAAGCCTGGCATCTACCAATCCACCCAGAGTGTGGCGGGCGAGACCCTGCCCCTCCCGGCGCCTGGACCGCGACGCTGAGCCGGTGCGCTACTTCAGCAACAGCGTCGCCGCATAGACCGCCAGCACGGCCAGGTTTACGTACATTGCCGCCAGGACATCATCCACTGTAACACCCCACCCACCAGGCAGGGATTGGCTCTGCCGCACCGGCCAGGGCTTGAGCACATCGAAGAAGCGGAACAGGGCAAAGACTCCCAGCACCTGCAGCCAGCCGCGCCCGGAGAAGAAGACCTCCGGGGATGGCAGCACCCCGGCCTTGCCGGCCAGCATGGCCAGCCAGCCCAGAAAGCATGCCGGTATAGCCGTGATCTCATCCAGCACGACCGACTGTGGGTCCTTCTCACCCAACACCTGTTCTCCCACACCGCAGAGCCAGACCGACAGCGCGATGCCGGCGACGGTCCCCGCCACAACCAGCCAAAAGCTGCCCGTCAGCAGCAACAGCGCAAACCAGCCCACGCCAACCACCGAGCCAAAGGTGCCCGGCGCCACCGGGATCCGCCCGACTCCGAAACCTTGGGCAATCCAGAGTCTCACAAATCGTGCAGGTAAATCTCCCGGTTCCGCCATAAGTAAATACACCCGGAGACCACAGTCAGCGTCACCGCCACCCATATCGCCGCTTCCGTAAACGTCTCTGTCCACGGCGTTCCGCCTGCCAGCGGGAATCCAAACACCGCCGAGCCCACCGCGCCCCAATCGCCATAACTGTGGAGCACGAGGATCGCAATGATCGCCACGATCTGGGAGATGGTCTTGTGTTTGCCGTAGCGCTCGGCGGCGAGCACCACGTTCTTGGAGGCCGCCAGCAACCGCAGCCCTGTGATCGCCAGCTCGCGCGCCACGATCAGCACCACCATCCATGCCGCAATCCACCCCAGGCCGACAAACGCGATAAACGCCGAGCACACCAGAATCTTATCCGCCAGCGGATCCATCAGTATCCCGAAGTTCGTGATCAGCTTATGGCGCCGCGCGATGATGCCATCCAACAGATCGGTAATGCCCCCCGCAATGAACAGGACCAACGCGATCGTCTCGTGGAACTTGATCGGCCAGGATATCGCCCCCAGAAACGCCGCCGTTAGCACAAAGCGCGAGATGGTCAGCTTGTTCGGCAGGTTCATTTAGTCAATCTCGAATCGGATCACCATGGTTGCCCGCACTTTGTAACCTGCCGTGGGCCGGTTGCCAACTCGCAACTAACGACATCGAATTCCGCACTGGTTTGCGGCAAACCCGGTGTTCGATGGCTTTTCCACACTGCCCTCCGCGCAGTTTTGTGCGTGCGTTTGGCGTGGTTGCAGGCAGATTCCTAACGTGGAAAAGAAGCTCCATCGCCTCGCCGAAGTGCTGGCGACGCACACGCCGGCTCTGTTCCAGGGCGCGGTTGCGCGCGCGGCCGACCTGCTGCGCGCAGGTGAGGTCGTCGCGCTGCCGACCGAGACCGTGTACGGGCTGGCCGCCAATGCGCTGAATTCTACCGCCGTCGAGCGCATCTTCCAGATCAAAGGCCGCCCCGCCCATAACCCCATCATCGTGCACGTCGCCAGTGCGGACATGGCGAAACGCTGCGTTGCCGATTGGCCGCCGCTCGCGGAGAAGCTGGCGCGGGCATTCTGGCCGGGACCGCTCACGCTGGTGCTGCCACGCGCAAGGCAAATTCCGGAGGTCGTGACCGCCGGCGGTTCCACCGTGGGTGTGCGCTGGCCGAGCCATCCTTTCATTCAGGCGGTCATCCGCGCGTGTGATTTCCCCCTCGCGGCGCCCAGCGCCAATCCGTCCAATCGAGTTTCCCCAACGACCTCCGAACACGTCCGGAAACACCTGGGCCATAAGATCCCCCTGATTGTGGACGGCGGCCAATCCCAGATCGGCATTGAATCCAGCGTGCTGGATTTGAGCGTGTCGCCGCCGCAGTTATTGCGGCGAGGGATGATCCACGAGCAGGCGCTGGTGGCCGTGACCGGCAGCCTGGCCTTGGACGCGAGCCACGGTTCTGGGGTGCTCAAGAGCCCCGGCCTGCTCCGAAAGCACTACTCGCCCCGCGCGCGCCTGGTCGTCGCCTCCTGGCGAGACCGGCTTGAACTTGAGGCGCAGACCGCGTCCTTTAAGGTGCCCCGCCCGGGGATCTGTGTCATCGCCCACACGCGCATCCCACCCACTGCGGACTTTGGACGCGTGTCAGTCATTCCCCACGACGCGGAGGCGTTTGCAAGGGCGATCTACGCCGAACTACATCAGTGCGACGAAGCCGGGGCGGAGTTGATTGTGGTGGAGGCGCTCCCGGAGACCCCCGAGTGGCGCCCCGTCGCCGACCGCTTGGACCAGGCGGCGAGTTAGCCATCCGGGATGCCCGTCTCAGGACGGGCCACGGCGTATTTGACGAACTGGAAGGAATGCATCAATCTTTGCCCCGATGAGACTGTTAAGAATCTGGCTGGTGCTGGCTGGAGCCAGCCTGGCGGCTTTGGCCCAGACCAATGCTCCCGAAATCCGCAAACTCACGCTGGACGACTGCATCCAGAGCGCCTTGCAGAAGAATCTCGATTTGCAGATCGCCCGCTATGTGCCTTCGTTGGCGAGCCTCGACCTGCAGGCCGCCTACGCCGGATATGATCCTAGCTTCGCGATCGGCGGCGGTCACAACTTCGACATGCAAGCCGGCAGCTTCAATCCACAGCTCGGCACGCTCACCGCGGGGCGAACCGTGGATGCCAACGCCTTCAACAGCTCCCTGGGCGGATTGTTGCCTTGGGGTCTGAACTACAGCCTGTCGGGAAATATCGCCGAGAGTTACGGCGTCGCCGGAGAGAACTCGACTTCCTTTGACCAGTCCAGCGGCCAGGCCGGCTTCACCCTGAGCCAACCGTTGCTTAAGAACTTCTGGATTGACCAGACGCGCTGGAACATCCGTGTCGCCAAGAACCGGGTGAAATACTCCGAGCTCGTCCTCCAACTGCAGATTATGCAGACGATCACCACGGTGGAGAATGCGTACTACGACCTCATCTACAGCCGGGAGAACGTCACCGTCCAGCAAAAGGCCGTTGAACTGGCCAAGCAGTTGGTGGCCGAAAACAAGAAGCGCGTTGAAGTCGGCGCCATGGCGCCCCTGGAGCAGCAAAATGCGGAGGCCCAGGCCGCGTCAACCGAGGCGGCCCTGATCGCCGCCAAGAGCGCCCTGGCCGTCCAGGAACATCTCGTCAAGCAACTCATTACCGATGAGTATTCCCAATGGGCCGGCGTCAACCTGGAGCCCGCGGGCACTCTCGCTGCGCCCCGGCAGTTCTTCAACCTGCAAGACAGTTGGAGCAAAGGCCTGACGCAGCGGCCGGATCTCCTTCAGGCCAAGCTCGACGTCGAACGGCAGGGCGTCACTGTCAAATACAACCACAACCAGCTCTTCCCCGAATTGGACCTCGTCGGCAGCTACGGCCACAACGCCAACGGTTTCCCGGAATACAATCAGGCATTCGGCCAGATACGGGAGGGGAGCTTGCCCTACTATTCCTACGGCGCCCAGCTAAGGTTCCCCATCGGCAATACCGGCGCCCGCGCCAACTACCGCAGCAGCAAGCTCTTGATGGAGCAGTTGGTGCTCAGCCTGAAGAAGCTCGAGCAGACCATCATGGTCCAGATTGACAACGACATTAAACAGGCCGAAGCCAGTTACCAACAGGTGGCTGCCACGCGCACCGCCCGCGAGTACGCCGCCGCCGCCCTGGATGCCGAACAGAAGAAGCTCGAGAGCGGCAAGAGCACTACTTACACCGTCCTGCAAATGCAGCGCGACCTCACGACCGCTCGCGGCAATGAGATCCTGGCCCTGGACAACTACAATAAAGCCCTCTCCCAGCTCAGCCTCGATGAAGGCAGCACCCTTCAGCGCCTGCGCATCAACGTCGAGGTCAAGTAGCGTTCCGCCCGCCTGATGGAACCTTGTCCTCACAAAAGCGTCAACATCACCGGACAAGAGCAACAAAGCGGGTTGGCGCAGAATCCGAGCGGGGCCGGGCGGCCCGGAGAGGCTCCCAGAGCGTGTACAC
>CAZVFC010000013.1:91845-195109 GCA_964625855.1 uncultured Verrucomicrobiota bacterium
GTGTACACGGCGCGAAGGGCCGGAGAATCGGGCGGTTCGGTCCGAAACGAACCCGAAGTCTGCGGGTTTGCCAAAGGTTTACGGACTATGCGCGGTCCCGGGCATGGGCGCAATTCGGGGCGCGTTCTACTGCTGGGGATTGCGTTGCTGGCGGGGATTGGCCTGCTGGTGTGGCTTGGCTTCACGCGCCTTCATTCAACCCGCATTTCCCGGCCGCTGGCTTCAAGTGCCGGCTCCATCCAGAGCTTCGCCCCTTCGGCCTTGGCTAAGGCCCGACCATCCAATCGTCCGGCGGGCCATTGGCCAACCGCTTACCAGCTTAGCGCCCAAAGCGTCCTCAAATACGGTGGCGCGGAGGGGGAAATGGGAATGGTCCGAGGAAGCGGGCAGCCACCCGTGGGTCCGGAGTCCTTTGCTGTGGGGAAGGACGGAGTGGTTCTCGTCGCCGATGTGGTGAACAAGCGGGTAACGTTCTATGACAGCAATGGAGCCTATCTGCGCAGCCTGATCCTTCCGGGGATCGCCCTGGGGGACGTTGCCACCGACGACCAGGGCAGACTGTATGTCTATGACCAGGTGCGGCGGGCGCTGCACCAATTTGAGGCCGACGGCACGCCGCGCAGCACGCTGAACCTGAATCCCAAGGACCTTGACACGCGCGGTTATTTCCACCTCGCCGGCAATGCAGTGTATTTCGCCGACGCTGCCGTGCGGGATGTGCTGGTCGCCACCGTTCAGGACGGGGTGCTCGTGGCGCCCGACGACTCAGCGGAGCGCGTGACGGAGGGCATTCACGGTGAGAGCGGCCGCCTCTACTCCTTGTCTCTGGACAAGGGACAGGCGCTCCGGTTGGAGATCCGGGACCCAGCGGCTCCCTCCGACGTTCAGTCCGTGCAGGTACCGTTGCCGGGCGTCGTGTCAGCACGGTTTGCGGGCGAGGACCAGGTCCGGCGGTCTTATGTCCAGACCGAGAGGCTGGACGGGGGGCGCATCATTCTGGAGGTCCTTGCCTTCAGCCCGGCTGGCGAGCAACTGGCCGTCACACGGATGCCCGAGAATGATTACGCCATCTGGACCGCGAAACTGGTGGATGTGCGGGCGGACGGGACCATTGTGCAGTTCCTGCCGCAGCAGGAGCAGGCCAAGCTAAATCTGTTTGCGAATTAGCGACTCATGCGAGTGAATGTTTTGAGACATAAGTTGGCTCTCGTTGGGCTTGCGCTCTTCGGTTTGCCGTGCGCCGTGCTGGCGTGGTCGGGGGATATGTGGGGTCCCATCACGCGCGCGGCCATCAAGGCGAACGCGGACAAGATGATAGACTCGACCTGGGTGCCCAAGAACACCTTCACGAACTGGCAGTATGGGTCGTCCTACCAGGTTTACACCAAGGGGGTGACCTACACCGGCGTGGCTTACAGCCAAAGCAATCCGCAGGATACGTGGTTGGAGTTCTACAATTATGTCACCAATACCAGCGGCGGCAGCGTGAACTACGGCAACGATTGCTCAGGCTTCGCCAGCATTTGCTGGAAGCTGCCTACCCGGGAGGTAACGGCCTGGTTCGAGAGCCGGCTTGGCACGTATTGGACCAGCCTGGGAGACATTGGCTCCGCCGCCACCGCCCCCTTGCTGGTGGGAGACGCGCTCAACTCTTCGTCGGTCGGTCACATTGTCCTGTTCCTGAACTACGAAGGCAGCGGCGTCCGCACAATGGAACAGACGCCTGACAACGCCCAAAGAAAGCTGCGCTCGTTCAGCAATCTGGCGGAGTACCGGCCGATTCGCCGGCTACAGATCAGCGACGCTCCAAGCCTGGCCGTGGACGGGCTTAGCCGAATCGTGGACGTGAGTAGCGCGGCGAGCTTCAGTGTTACGGCCAGTGGCACGACGCCGTTCACCTACCGCTGGCGGTTCAACGGAAACCCCATTGCGGGGGCAACGACGAGCAAGCTGACCTTCAATTCCGCGCATTTGACCAACGCCGGCGATTACGTGTGCGTGGTCACAAATGCCTACGGCAGCGTGACCAGCCGAGTCATGTCGCTCAAGGTCTTTCCGCCGCAGACGACGGTATTCCTGGACACCTTCGACACGAACACCGCGGCGCAGTGGCAGCTCAATAGGAGTTCCACCGACACGCGGGTGATCTTCAGTTACGACTATTCTGGCATGGGCGTACCGTCAGCGCCGCATTCGACCGGCGGGACGACGCGCGGATTGCGCATGGAAGCGAACATGACGGCGGGGACGACAGCGGCGTTGTCACTTTCTCCGGCCAATCGGACCTTTGCGGGCGATTACCGATTGCGGTTTGACCTGTGGATGAATGCGAACGGCGATTTTCCTGAGGGCGGAAACGGTTCCACGCAACACGCGACCGCCGGCGTCGGCACGGCGGGCAACCGGGTGCAGTGGACCGGCACCGGCAGCACCGCGGACGGTTATTGGTTCGCCGCCGATGGCGAGGGCCAGGCGTCCGACACCTCGACAACCTCAGGGGATTTCTGTGCCTTTGCCGGCACGTCGCTCAAGGGCTCAACCTCCGGAGTCTATGTGGCCGGAACTAATTCCACCGCCAAGGGCAACACGCATGCCTATTACGTGGACGCATTCCCGGGCGGGGTCTCGGCGCCTAGGGCGCAGCAGGCCAGTTACCCCCAGCAGACGGGGACGCTGGCGGCTGGAACACTTGGCTTCGGGTGGCATGAGGTCATCGTGGCGCGGCGAGGGAACACGGTGGATTGGGCCATTGACGGGATCAGGCTGGCGACGATCAGCAATGCGACGTTTACGGCGAGCAGTGTATTTGTGGGGTACTGGGATATGTTCACGTCGCTTTCGGATAATACCAACCTGAGTTTCGGTCTGGTGGACAACGTGCGCGTGGAGGTGCCAGCCACGGCGCCGATCATCACGGTGCAGCCGCAGAATCAGACGGTGTTGCCGGGCGCGGAGGTCACCTTCTGTGTCACGGCGGCAGGCGCTCCGCCGCCGACTTACCAGTGGCGATTTAACGGGTTCACCATTCCTGGGGCGACGACAAGCTGTTACACGCGAACCCAGACCCAGACCAACGATGCTGGCGCCTACTCTGTGGTGGTAAGCAACGTGGCTGGGACGATGACCAGCCTGGTGGCTACCATCGTCTTCACCAACCCACCGGCGGCCCAGCCGGGTCATTTCGATTCCGTTTGGCTGCTGCCTGACGGGTCGGTGCGATTGAGCATGACGGGCTCAGCCGGCACCAACTATCTTGTGCAGTGGACCAGCGATTGGGTGGGGTGGTCCAACCTGTGCATCCTCTCCGGCCCCGACGGCTCCTTCTGGGCGATTGATCCCGGTGCCACCAACGGCGGCCAGCGATTCTACCGCCTGCGCGTTGGCCCATGACCTGAATTGGAACTGCGTGCCAGGCAGCTATTTCCCCCCTCCGCCTTCGAGCTTATAGCCGACGCTGTGGACGGTCTTGATCCAGCGGGGCTCGTCGGGATTGCGCTCGAGCTTGCTGCGCAGGCTGGCGATATGGTTGTCCACCGTGCGCGTGGTGGGGAAGGCGGTGTAGCCCCAGACCACATCCAGGAACCGCTCGCGCGAGACGGGCTCGCCCGGCGTCTCCGCCATCAGCCTGAGCATGGCGTATTCCTTGGCCGTCAGATACAGCGCTTTGCGGCCGCGGGCGGCCGTCTGTTTGACCAGATCAATCTGGGCCTCCCCGAGCACGAGCCTGGTGGGCGCCTTGGTTTGGCGCTGCGAGCGGCGCAGCACCGCCCGAACGCGAGCAAGCAATTCTTCCGTGCTGAATGGCTTCACCAGGTAGTCATCCGCGCCCACGTCCAGGCCCTGAACGCGGTCTTCCACCTGTCCCTTGGCCGTCAGCATGAGAATTGGCACCGGGTTGGACAAACGGCGCAACTCGGCGCAGACCGCGTAACCGTCGAGCTTGGGCATCATAATATCGAGTAGGATGAGATCGGGTTTCTCGTCTCCGGCCCGCTGCAGGCCACTTTCACCGTCGGCTGCTGTCAGCACGCGATAGCCTTCCCCGGCCAGCACGTCCTGGAGGGCGGTGCGCATGGGAAGTTCGTCTTCGATGATCAGAATACGTTCCATAAGAAGTAGTCCGAAGGCCGAGGTCCCAACCTGGATATTTCCCAGCGATGGTAGGGCGTGCTGTCCTCAGCGCGCCGGGGTGGGCCTGCGGCGCGCTGAGGACAGCACGCCCTACCTTTGCAGTCTGTTCGGACTTCGGGTTTCATTCGGGTTTCGGGCTTCGGGCTTCGGATTTCGAGCCGATCGGTGGCACGGGCAATTCAATCGTAAACCGGCTGCCCTGTCCGGGCGCGCTGCGAACCACCACCCGTCCGCCATGCGCCTCGACGATGTGCTTCACAATGCTCAGCCCGATTCCCACCCCCTGGGTCTGGCGCCGCAACTCCGAGCCGCGCCGGTAGAACCGTTCAAAGATCTTCTCCTGCTCCCCCGCAGGTATGCCCTCGCCACGGTCCTCGACCCAGAGGTGGATGGGTAGTGCGTCGTGCTGGTCTTTGGACCGTGGACCGTGGACCGTGGACTGTGGACTGTGGACTTCCAATCCCACGGTGACGGTTTCGCCTTTGGGTGAGTGTTTGAGCGCATTGTCAATGAGGTTGACCAGGGCTTGCTGGAGGGCTTTGCCGTCCGCGGAAGGCTGAGGGTTGAGGGTTGAAAGTTGAGACGCGGGAAGAAGGAGGAGTAGCTTAACCCCGCGCGCGGAAGCGTAGGTTTCCATGACCTTCACGGTCTGTTGGGTTAAAGCCAGGAGGTCGGTGGGCTCGCAGTCATACTGCTTTCGGCCCTGCTCGATGCGGGAGAAATCCAACACATTCTCGATCAGGGCCGAGAGGCGGCGGCATTCCTGGACGATGAAGCGGAAATATTCGTGCTGCTTGGGCGCCTGGGGAACTTTGCCTCGCTCGAGACTCTCAGCCATCAGGCGCACCGACGCGATGGGCGCGCGCAACTCGTGCGAGACGCTGGAAACGAAGTTGCTCTTTAGCTCGCTTAAGCGAAGTTGACGCCGGAACGCACGCCAGGAGGCAGCCACCCCGACCAAGGCGGCGAATGCCGACGCCGCCACCAGCCCGGCCAGCAGCAAGGCGTGACGCCGGTATGAGGCGAACAGCAAGGCAGGGTCCGCTACATACAACTGAACGACGAACCGCGGGCGGCTCGGAAGCCATTCCCAGTCCATGATCGGGCCGTCCGTGGTTCTCCGCAACCTCGCAACGTCAGACAGGCTACCGTTGCCTTCAGCCAGGAAGAGCGGGGTGGAATTGGTGGCCCGGCCCGGGGACCAGCGCGGAGGCAGTGTCAGGGGCTCACCCTCCAGCCAAACCGCGATGCCAAGGTAGGCCGGCAGTTTCACCTCCGAATTCTCCAGGGCCCGCACCAGGGCGCGTTCGACGGCCGATCGGGGCAGAAACCGCACCTCAATCCCTGCTTGATTCGCGGTCTCCACCGGGCCTCCGTTAGAACCTCCCGGCGGCATACTGCGTTCCGGATTCAGCAGACAAAGCCAGCGGCTTTGGTCGTGCTCAATCCAGAAGTTCGCCGTGGCAAGGCCGTACAGTTTGCCGGTTCGGCGGACCGCCTCCGCAATGTCGCGCAACTTGAGGCGGGCGTTCCAGAGCGTGCGCCATGCGTCAACACCCGCTTGTAAGGTCGTGTCGGTGGCGACCAACTCTTCGAGCTGCGTCAGCAAAGCCGGAACCAGTGGGCTGGGCGACTGGAGGACCTGCCGAGGAATGGCGTCCCAAAGCTCCTCGGACGGTCCGACAGCGCGGGCATGCCGCAGCACCTCCGCAAACGCCAGGTTCGCCAACGGCAAGCCCGCTTCGGAGAGGGTCTCGCCGCTGCTGTCCGCGGACCGTAATGCCTCCGTCACCGCCTCGGCCGGCAACAGGGTGGGCAGTCGCGCCCGCAGGCCAATGAACACGGCATTCGCGCCGGCTTCCGCTTCCGGACCGGTCTCCTGGAATTGAGCGATGCGTTGCTCGACTTCGGCAACGCTCGCCCCGGATGAAGCGGCTGCCGTCAGCGCGTCCCAAGCCGCCCTTTGCGATGGGGAAAGGCCGGTGAACCATCCCGGAGGTTGCGGCGCCGGGCTGGACTCAATGCCGCCCGGAAGCCGCCCTTCGACCGTCAGGCTGAATCGGTCGGGGAAGACCTGCTCGGCCCGCAAGTCCGGGTATTGGACCTGCCACTCGTCGCATTGCGCCCGCAAGTCGCGTTCAGGATAGCGGGCCGCCTCCGCTTCCAATTGCGCGCGCTGAGCGCCGCCCGGCCAGCCGCCCACCACTCGGCTCAGGTAATCGCACCATCGCTGGGAATACCCGGCGTACTGCGCCAGCAAGGACCCCCACGGACGTTCCAATTCCTTGCCGTACTGACGCGCCACTTCCTCGGCCCGGCGGCGCGCCTCGCGCTCGACGGCCGTCCGGTTCTCGACGATCGCTGTCAGCGCTACCGCTGCAATCACGAGCACCGGCAACAGGATCAACCCTGCCTGCCAGACAAAGGCCGGTTTTCGCGCTGGACGCAGACTGCTCATGAAATGCCGCATCAATTCTGGCCTGAGCCTACCCCGCCGCAAGCACAACAATTGTCACGCTTTTGTAAAGAGTTCGGTGGGCCAGACTTTAGAATTATTCCAAGTATTGACAGCGCCCGGATCCGGGCTACGTTGCCTTTATCATGCGCAGAACGGTGCAATGCGATTCCGACGACCAGTTGAACGAACGGCTGGCAACGCGCGGTTTTCGTTTTACGCGGCAGCGCGAGCACGTCTATGCTGTGTTGCTGCGGAAACGCGATCATCCGACGGCCGAAGAAGTTTTCATCCGGGCGAAGCACGACATGCCCGACATTTCGATGGCGACGGTGTATAATTGCCTCGATGCCCTGGTTGAATGCGGGCTGGTGCGCCAAGTAACGCTGGAACGCGGGGCGACACGGTTCTGCCCGAATATGCGCGAGCATGGACATTTTTATTGCGACCTGTGCAAGAATGTCTTTGACATAGAGCTATCCGCCGCGCCGGGAATTGCGCTTCCCAGGGGCTACCGGGCCGAGCGTTACGATATCGCCATTCATGGGCGGTGCCCCGCTTGCGGAAATGGAAGGCACCAGCGGTGATGCGGGTCGAAGTCGAGTTAGTTACATGAGTTACATCCGTCGCATAGGTTACATGAATTCCTTGCCGTCAGCGGGGCGAAGCCGCGCAGGGGCGGCCCTTTGAGATGAGCACAGCAACCGAGACAATCGAAGGCCTGGTCAAAACGGAATACAAGTACGGCTTCTACACGGACGTGGAAGCCGATTCGGCGCCGCCGGGCTTGAATGAGGATATCGTCCGCCTGATTTCGGCCAAGAAGAACGAGCCCAAGTTCATGCTGGATTGGCGGCTCAAGGCGTACCGTCATTGGTTGACGATGAGCGAGCCAACCTGGCCGCACGTGCATTACCCGCCCATTGATTACCAGAACGCCGTCTATTATTCCGCGCCCAAGAAGAGGGGCCAGGGGCCGCGGAGCCTTGAGGAAGTGGATCCCAAGCTGCTGGAGACGTATGAGAAGCTTGGCATTCCGCTGAAGGAGCGGGAGCGTTTGGCGGGGGTGGCAGTGGATGCGGTGTTTGACAGCGTCTCGGTCGGCACGACCTTTAAGAAGCAGTTGGCCGAAAAAGGGATTATTTTCTGTTCCTTCACGGACGCGGTGCAGGAGCATCCGGAACTTGTTAGGAAGTATTTGGGCATGGTGGTCCCGTACACGGACAACTTCTTTGCGGCACTCAACTCCGCCGTGTTCAGCGACGGCTCGTTCTGCTTCATCCCGAAAGGGGTCCGCTGCCCGATGGAGTTGTCCACCTACTTCCGCATTAACGCGGCCAATACCGGCCAGTTCGAGCGGACGTTGATTGTGGCGGAGGAGGGCGCATCGGTGAGCTACCTCGAGGGCTGCACCGCGCCGATGCGGGATGAGCATCAACTGCATGCCGCCGTGGTGGAGTTGATCGCACTGGACCACGCGCAGATCAAGTATTCAACCGTGCAGAACTGGTATCCCGGGGACGAGCAGGGACGGGGCGGCATCTACAACTTTGTCACCAAGCGTGGTCTGTGCAAAGGGAAGAACTCCAAGATCTGCTGGACTCAGGTGGAAACCGGTTCGGCGATCACCTGGAAATACCCGAGCTGCGTGCTGTTGGGGGACAATTCGATCGGGGAGTTCTATTCCGTGGCGGTGACGAACAATTACCAGCAGGCGGACACGGGCACCAAGATGGTGCACATTGGCAAGAACACGCGCAGCACCATCGTCTCCAAGGGCATCTCGGCGGGGCACGGCCAGAACAGCTATCGGGGCCTGGTGAAGATCCAGAAGGGTGCGACGCACGCGCGCAACTTCTCCCAGTGCGATTCCCTGCTGCTGGGTGACAAGTGCGGGGCGCACACGTTCCCCTACATCGAGGTGAGGAATACCTCGTCCCGCGTAGAGCACGAGGCCTCAACCTCCAAGATCGGCGAGGACCAGATCTTTTACTGCAACCAACGGGGATTGGCGACCCAGGATGCCGTCAACATGATCGTCAACGGATTCTGCAAGGAAGTGTTCCGCGAACTGCCAATGGAGTTCGCGGTGGAAGCGCAGAAGCTGCTCGGCGTCAGCCTGGAAGGGAGCGTGGGCTGACGACTCCCGCGCGCACCGCAGCTCCGCCAAGGCGCAAAACCAGTTTAATGAGTCAAATGAGTTGACCGGCTGCGCGAATCAGCGCGCAGCCTTCGACCAAGGCAAATCAGGAAAGCATGAAACAAGCGATATTGGATATTAAAGACCTCAACGCCGGCGTGGAGGGCAAACAGATTCTCAAAGGCATCAACCTGACGATTTTCCCGGGTGAGGTGCATGCGGTCATGGGGCCGAATGGCAGCGGCAAGAGCACGCTGGCGGCCATCCTGGCCGGCCGCGAGGGCTATGAGGTCACCAGCGGCCGGGTCTTCTACGACGGCAAGGATTTGCTCGATCTGGATCCGGAGGAGCGGGCCCGCGAGGGACTGTTTCTGGCGTTTCAATACCCAGTTGAAATCCCCGGCGTCAACAGCACTTACTTTCTCAAATCTGCGCTGAATGAAGTCCGGAAGCACAAGGGCCAATCCGAGCTCGACGCCATGGAATTCCTGACACTGGTGAAGGACAAGATCCAGCTTCTCGAATTGAATGAGGACCTCCTGCGACGTTCCGTCAACGAGGGATTCTCGGGCGGGGAAAAGAAGCGGAATGAGATCTTCCAGATGGCGGTGCTGGAACCCCGGCTGGCGATTCTGGATGAGACCGACTCGGGCTTGGATATTGACGCGCTTAAAGTGGTCGCCAACGGCGTCAACAAGCTTCACCAGGCGGATAACTCGCAATTGGTCATCACGCACTACCAACGGCTGCTCAATTACATCGTGCCGGATTTTGTACACGTGCTGGTGGATGGCCGTATCGTCCGCACTGGCGATAAGCAGCTCGCGCTGGATCTCGAAGAGAAGGGCTACGATTGGATCGTTAAGGAAGAGGCCGTGCTCACTTAACGGCTGCGTGGGTGAGATGGGGCCGCTGCCGTGGATTTGGATGGGAGCCTGCCGCGGGTTGCATGCCGGGCGTTTCGCACTGGACAACGCGGCTTGGAGGTACTGTTGACCTCCGACCTTGCGTGCCGGCTCTTCCAGCCGGTAGCCCTTCCTCGCCTTGTTTTTCCTCGCAACCAAACTCCCCCGAGGGTTGTTAGATCCCTTGACGGCAGGCAGCCGGCAATACGTGAACAGTAATCGCGATAATAGTAACCCGCCGACTGCCTTGTTCACGCCGCCCAGAAAGCAAGATCGAGTTATGAAAAACAACGCATGCGGCGAGGACGGGTTCACCCTGGTGGAAATCATGATCGTGATAGCCATTATTGGCCTGTTGGCTTCAATTGCGATCCCCAACTACGCGAAAGCCAAAGAGCGGGCCTGGATGGCGACTTGCATCAACAACCTGCAACAGATTGACGGTGCGATTCACCTCTGGTCGCTGGACATGAAGAAGGATGAGCAGCAAACACTTACCTACAACGACATTCGCAGCTATCTCCGAGGGTCGCTGGTTTGCCCTTCGGGCGGGAGGAGTTTCGAGGATAGCTACACCATTACCACCGTGGATGCGCGGCCTACATGCCAAAGGAAGCCCGCCACGCACAAGCTGGCGGAGGATTGACGGGGGAGCGAGCGCGCTCCGTGGAGAAGGGAAAGGGCACCTGGCATCAAGCCGAAGCGTATGCCTTCGGCTTGCGGACTTCGAGTAGCTGTGCCACTTGCCTTGCGGCCCGCTGCTGTTTACGCTGCGGACACATGCGCCTACATGACCGTTACCTGTTGCGCGAACTGCTTATCCCGCTCGGCTTTTGTCTTTGTGGGTTTCTGATCTTTTGGATCTCGTCGGACCTGTTCGTGACGCTGGGCGATTTCCGGAAGGGAGAGTTGTCCGTCGGCGACATCGCGCAATACTACGTGGTGGTCATGCCGGATTTTCTGGTGATCGTGCTGCCCGTTGCCTTGCTGCTGTCGCTGCTCTACGCCCTCACCAACCACGCCCGGCACAATGAAATCACCGCACTGCGGGCCGCGGGGGTGAGCTTGTGGCGTTTGGCCTTGCCCTACTTGGCGGTTGGAATGATCGGCGGCATTGTGCTGTTGGCGGTCAACGAACTCTGGGCTCCGGAAAGCGAGGATGCGGCCAAAGCGATCCTGGAGCGGCATCTGCCGGAGTCCGCTCGCACGGCCGGGCGCAAGGAGTTCCGCAACCTGTGTTTCGACAATGCCCGCGACGGGCGCATCTGGCGCATCGGGGTCTATCATTCCCAGACCGGCGAGATGATCGAGCCGATTGTAACGTGGAGCGTCCAGGACGGCTCGAAACCGTGGCAGTTGCAGGCCGAGCGGGCCCGCCCCGTCAACGGCGTATGGACGTTCTACAACGTGCGCGAGTTCAGAGAGACGGCGCAAACGGATTTGCCGCCGGTGCCTTCCTTGCAGACCAATGTGCTGGCCATGCCGGAATTCACCGAGACGCAGGAAGAGATCAACAGCGAGATCAAGATCAGTGCCAGTCTTTCGCTGCGGGCGGCCCGGAAGGCGGACGTGCCGATCATGGAGCTTCTGCACTACCTGCGACTGCATCCCAACCCGTCGCCCTCCGACGCTTCCTGGCTGCATACCAAGCTGCACGGGCGCTTCGCCGCTCCCTGGACGTGTCTCGTGGTCGTGCTAATCGCCATCCCCTTTGGCGCAGCCGGCGGGCGCCGGAATGTTTACGTAGGAGTGGCGAGCAGCATTGTGCTCTGCTTCATCTATTTCGTCCTGCAGCAAGTCGGCTTGGCACTCGGAACCAGCGGTGCTTTGCCTCCGTGGCTCGCTGCTTGGTTTCCTAACCTCTCCTTTGGGCTGGCCGGCCTGTGGTTGACGGCCCGAGTCCGATGAGCGACGAGCTAGTCGAGCTGAAAGCGCGCTTCGACCGCCTGAACCTGCTGTACCAAGTCGGCGAGGTCATCCATTCCACCCTCGATCCACAGGAGGCCCTGCAGTTGATTCTGGACCAGGCCGTTCGACTCATGCGCGCTTCGAGCGGCTCGCTGGTGCTGATCAATCCCATCAATGACCGGTTGGAAATCCACGCCGCCACCGGCCTACCGGCCGGCGCGGCGGACCTCAAGCTCAGCGTCGGTGAAGGGATTACCGGCTGGGTGGCCCGGACAGGCAAGCCGGCGCGCGTGGGCGATGTCGCCAAAGACCCGCGCTATGTCTTGCTCCGACCGGAGGTCCGCTCGGAGCTGGCCGTGCCTTTGGAGGTCAGCGGCGAGGTGCGCGGCGTGATCAACGTGGACTCGGACCGGTTCGAGGCCTTCAGTGCGGAGGATCAGGCGGTGCTGGAAGCCCTGGCGTTGCGGGCCGCCCGGGTCATCCACAACACCTGGCTCTACGAGCAATTGCGTCTGAAAGCCCAGCTCTTCGAATCGCTCGCGGGCGTGAGCCAAACCATCAATTCCAGCCTGAACCTGGACGATGCCCTGCGCGCCATCACCCGCGAAGCCTGCCTCCTGATGCAGGCGAAAGTGGGCGCGTTGATGCTGCTGGACGACAGCCGCGCCTGGCTTGAACTGCGCGCCAGCTTCGGCGCCGGCGAACGCTACCTCAACCGGCCCCGATTGAGCGTAGAGGAAAGTCTGGTCGGAGTGGTCGTGCGCAGGAAGAAACCGCTGCAGGTGGAGAACGTGCAGGTCTCCGCCCGCTATCAGAACGTCGCGGTAGCGCAGAGCGAGGGACTGGTGGCGCTTCTCAGTGTACCGCTGCTCTACGGCGGCGAGGCCATCGGCACGCTTAGCGTTTACACCGGCCAGCCGTACCGATTCTCCGATGAAGAGATCCGGATTCTCTCCGCCCTGGCGGAGCTGTCCGCCATCGCCATCGAGAAAGCCAGGCTCTATGAGCGCGTCGTGGACATCGAGGAGCAGTTGCGCCAGAATGAGAAGCTTTCCGCCCTCGGCCTGCTTGCCGCGGAGGTGGCCCACGAGATCCGCAACCCCCTGACCGTGTTGAAATTGCTCTATCATTCGCTCGACCTGAAGTTCCCCGCCGGCGACCCCCGCGCCAGGGATGCCCGGATGATCGAGGGGAAGATCGAGCAACTGGACCAAATCGTCGAGCAGGTCCTCCACTTTGCGCGCAAGACCGAGCCCCAGATGGCGCCGGTGAACCTGAACCGGTTGATTGATGAACTGAGCCTGCTGGTCCGGCACAAGCTGAGGCACCAGAACGTTCAACTGATCCAGCGGCTTGAGCCCGATTTGCCAGCCGTGGCAGGCGCGCCGACGCAATTGGAACAAGCTTTTCTCAACCTGATCCTCAATGCCGCGCAAGCCATGCCGCAAGGCGGGACGTTGACAATCAGCTCGCGCGTCGTGCGCACCCCGCGCCGCGCGCCCCAGCCGACGCATGTTGCCGTGGAAATCAGGGACACCGGCCAGGGCATGAGCGAGGAACAGCAACGGCGAGCGTTCAGTTCCGTCCTGAGCTCAACCAAACCCGGCGGCACCGGACTGGGCCTGGCCATCGTCGCGCGGGTTGTGGAGACACACAGTGGCAAGGTGAAGATCAAGTCTCGTGTCGGCCAAGGGACGACCGTGAGCGTGATCCTGCCCGTGTAGCGTTTGCCTCCCGCGTCTTCACTGCCCGTCGGTCAAGCGCACTCTTTCAGCCTCGCCGGCCTTGCCATCGTTCTTCGGTGGGAAGAATAGCAATCGGGCGTAGGCGTAAGCGAATGCCTCCCCCAGGACCACCCGCACCCCCTGGCTGGAACGCCACCAATGCGCTGGATCGA
This sequence comes from uncultured Verrucomicrobiota bacterium, assembly GCA_964625855.1. GTDB lineage: Bacteria > Verrucomicrobiota > Verrucomicrobiia > Limisphaerales > UBA8199 > JAPLUA01. The sequence goes on from CAZVFC010000013.1 coordinate 105,282, forward strand.
AATCGCGGGAGGGGATTGCCATTACCCCCACGGCAAACTCCTTTCCCAACGCCTTCTCGAAGAGCAGACGCGAACGGCGCGCATGGGGCCCCAGCGTTATCAGGTTCACTTTGGCAGGCGACATGTCGTGCTCGTGCAACCAGTGCTTCAAGCTGGTCGCCATGGCGTAGGTCCGGTCCCGGCGAACCGTCGAAGTTGGCACGGCCCGGACAACGTTCGTGCTCAAACCCAGCTTGAGCAGGACCGCCGTCCCCAGGTAGGCGTAGTTCTCGTATTCGGACAGCGGCGCGCCGTGTTCCAGCGGCACTCCTGTGACGATGAGCTTGTCATAGTGGCTCCGGCTAAACTCGGCCATGGCCGCTTCCAACGCATAATCGGGGGCCCAGCCCTCGACCACCAACACGCTGCCCGAAACCGGATCGTTAACGGTCAGGAAGGTCCCGAGGCCGCGTATGCCAAGGAATGCGCAAGCCACGAAAACCACGACAAGCGCAAGCCAGCCCCGCAAGGTGGGCAACAGGCATTGCCGGCGGCGGAAGCAACCACACAAGACCTTGTCTTGTTCCGTACTCATACTGCGCCAAAGCCCTTCATATACCTCAGTCGAAGCCGCCCGTCGAGGCTGCCCGATACCGCTGATCGCCCGATCGCCCGTGAGCAGATCATTCTCCGAATACCTCTTGCCCGATAGCGTCCCGGTGGCGCTCCGGTGTCTTGCCGACGATACCCCGGTGTATCTCCCATGGGGGCCGACCCCCATGGGAGATACACCGGGGACACACCCTGCCGACACCGTAGTCGCTTCGTGGTTGAGCCCGGATTCCAGGAGATTCGGCGCCACTTGCGCTTGGATGACCCACAGCGCCGAACCTCTGGTATGTCCACGGCACACGTCGCCGGGTTACCCTCACGGCCTAATCACTTCGCACGATTCCCGGCGTGCCTTGCCGGCCGTCGGGCAAACACATCCTCCCAAAACGAAGCGGCCGGCTCATTTCGCTTTGCATCCTGGGTTTCGATGTTCCATAGTGCGGTTCACATTATCGGGCGCTTGGCGCAGTGGTTAGCGCGTCTCGCTTACACCGAGTAGGTCGGGGGTTCGAATCCCTCAGCGCCCACCAATCCCCCGCGGGGGAAATCCGAAACCCGAGGAATCCAGTTGGGCGGGCGGCGGTAGATGCAGATCGGTCCGTCGCCTTGCTGAAACTCGCACGGAAACCCGGTTGCGCTACCCGCGGCTCCCGTCATTTGTCACTCGTCCTCAATCACCGGCTTCTTCCAAATCGGCGCGACGCGCTTGAGTTCATCAATCAGCCACTGGCAAGCAGCGAACGCTTCCTGACGATGCGGAGCCACCACCTCAATCCAGAGCGAGGGTTCGCTGACCTTGATCACTCCGATTCGGTGAACCAGTCGTACCGACTCAATCGGCCAGCGCTTCTGCATCTCATCCAAGAGCAGGCCGATCTGATGCTCCGCCATGCGCTGAAATGCCTCGTATTCCAGGGCGCTGATGCGGGCTTCGCCTTCACTCTCCCGCACCATGCCCAGGAAATGGACCACCGCTCCCATGCGCCTCGACATCCGTCGCTCCGCCAGGAGTGCCGCCTCGTCAATCGGCTCGTTCGTGATGGTAAGTCGGCGTGTCATAGGCAGGGGCGGCGCGTGACGCGTGTTCCACCGGTCACCGATTGGGATTCCAGAGGCAAGGCACTATCCTCCTTGCACCGGCGGGAACAAGGAGACCTCGTCTTCCTCCCTTAACACGTACCCCCGATCCTGGTATTCCACGCCGACGGCCATCAAGGCGGCCTTCCGCAGGTCCGCCAGCTTGGGAAACCGGAGGGCGAGCTGGTCAAATAACCCACCGAGAGTGCTCCCCGCCGGCAGGTCCTGCGTCACCTTCTCGCAGCCGGCCAGATCCTTGAAATAGGAATAGAAGCAAACCGTTACGCGCATGATAGGTTAAGGTCCGCCTCCGGCCCCGCCCGTCCATCCCGCCGCCCGCCGCCGGGCCGTCCCGCGTCGCGCAGGGGTAATCCGGCGGCTTGCCTGCCGGTAAACGTGCGGATGCAGCACCCCGACAAACGGCAGGTTCCGATACCGTTCCGCAAAGTCCAAGCCGTAGCCCACCACAAACAAATCGGGGATTTCAAACCCTACGTAGTCTGCTTCCACCGCTTCCACGCGTCGCGCGGCCTTGTTCAGCAGCACACAGGTCCTGATTCGACGCGGGTGGAGTGCTCGCAGCTTGCCGAGCACGCGGCAGAGAGTCTTGCCTGTGTCCAGAATGTCGTCCACCAGCAGCACATCACGTCCGCGCACGCTTAGGCGCAGTTCCTTGGTAAACACCAGCTCGCCAGACTCTGTGCCCGCCCCGTAACTGGAAACGCCGATAAAATCCAGGCGCAACGGCAGCGACAGGTTTCGTATCAAATCCGCCAGGAACATCACCGTCCCGTTGAGCAACGACACTACCACCAGCTCGCGCCCGGCATAATCACGGGCGATGTCGCGAGACAAGGCCCGGATTCGTCGCGCGATCTGGCGGTCACTGATCAGCACGCGCTCGAGCTCGTTGCGCCAACGCGGCGGGACGCGAAGGGTGGGCACTGGGGCGAGGGATTCGATGAGCTTTGGAAGGGTCGGGTGCAGCATGCTCGGACTGAGGTGGCAATTGGCGCGGGTTGGGCCGGCTCACACGTGTTCGGAATCGTGTTCGTCCTTCACCGTGTAACCGGTCTCCTGGCGCTTGAAATTCACTGCATTCTTGCGGACGTAGGCCTGGAAAACGTCGTCCGCGCTCATGCCCAGCACCTGGGCCAGACTGATGAGAAAATGGAACAAATCCACCACTTCGACCCGGGCGTTCTGCTCGTCGAACTTCTGGTACTTAGCCCACCATTTCCACGGCACGCTGTCGGTCAGTTCCGCGATCTCCTGCGACATGGCGCGGCAATAGTTCAACAGCCACCGGGTCTTTTCCTCAGTACTCATGTCCTCAGTCCGCACGCCGATGCGTTCGTTTAACGCCTTCTGCATCCGAAACAGTTCGCGAAACTGGTCTGGTCTGTCCATACCGGAAGCATATCGAAGAAGGCCGGACGGAAGATAGGGAAAAAACGAGGCCGCGCCAGTCGATCCGGAACGGCCGGAACCGGCGGACGCACCGGCGAAAAAGCGTGATTAATGTTCTTGACCCCGCGGCGTGGCGCCCCTAATTTGACAGCTCGTTAGGCATTAATGAATGTTTGCGCAATTTAAAAGCCTATTTTCCAATGACATTGGGATAGACCTCGGAACGGCTAATTCCGTGGTTTACGTGCGCGACCGGGGCATTGTTTTGCGGGAACCCTCGGTCGTCGCGATCCAGGCGGGAACCACCAACGTTCTGGCTGTCGGAGAAGAAGCCAAACGGATGCTGGGCCGCACGCCTGGGAATATCGTGGCCATTCGGCCCATGAAGGATGGCGTCATCGCGGATTTTGAAATTACCGAAGCGATGTTGCGCCATTTCATCCAAAAGGTCCATCACCGCAAGCTGATTGCGCCGCGGGTCGTCGTCGCGGTGCCTTCCGGCATTACTGAAGTGGAAAAACGGGCGGTTAAAGACTCCGCTACTCATGCGGGGGCACGGGAAGTGTATTTGATCGAACAGCCGATGGCCTCAGCCATCGGGGTCGGTCTACCGGTACATGAGCCGGCGGGGAACATGATCGTGGATATCGGCGGGGGCACTTGCGAGATCGCAATCATCTCCCTGGCCGGCATCGTCTTCAGCCGCAGCCTGCGGGTGGGCGGGGACGAATTCGACGAGACGATCGTGGCGCACATTAAACGGGCCTATAACCTGATGATAGGCGAACGCACCGCGGAAGAGATTAAGATGCGAATTGGATCGGCTTTTCCGCTGGAGCAGGAATTAACCATGGAAGTCAAGGGACGCGACTTGAGCGCGGGTCTGCCGAAGACGCTGACCATCCGCTCGGAAGAGATTCGCGAGGCCTTGCAGGAACCATTATCGAGCATTTTGGAGTCTGTCCGCATTACCCTCGAACGTTGCCCGCCCGAGTTGTCCGCCGACCTAGTGGACCGGGGCATAGTCATGGCGGGCGGCGGGTCGCTGTTGCGCGGCATTGATCGGTTGGTCGCCGAGGAAACCGGGCTGCCGGTTCACGTGGCCGACGATCCATTAAGTGCGGTGGCCGAAGGCACCGGCCGGGTATTGCAGGAACTCCAATTCCTCAAGCGGGTTTCTTCTAACTCCAAGTAGTTCCCTCCTGTCATCCGCAGTCACTGGTAATCGGTAATCGCTGGCCGGCCTTTTGTGGTTCGTCCTGTGCCACCAGTCACTGATGACATATTGCCGATGACTTAGATGCTACGACGTTCGCATTATATTGCGTTGGGTCTGGTTGTGTTGTTGACGCTGATCATGTTGAATCTGCCAAGCCAAACGACGGCCCGCTTAAGGCTGGGCATTGGCAGCGTCTTTCTGCCGCTGTTTGGGCTGGCCGGGTCGTCGCAAGAGGCGCTCGAGGAGGCTGGCGGCACCCTCCTGCCGAGACGCGAGCTGCTGCGGCGGCTCGAAAGCTTGCGTCAGGAGAACCAGCACTTGCGCATCCAGGCCATGCAGGCCGATGACACTGCCCGCGAAAACACCCGGCTTCGGCAGCTTCTCGGCTGGCAGCGCCAGGCGCCCTGGAAACTCAGGCTTGCCAGGGTGGTCCTCCGCGAGCCCTCCAATTGGTGGCGCACGGTGCAAATTGATCTCGGCAGCCGCGACGGGCTGCGAGTGAACCAACCGGTGCTCACCGCAGACGGCTTGGTGGGCCGGGTTTCGTCGGTCAGTCTTACCCGGTCGCAGGTGCTGCTATTAGGCGACCCGAACTGCAAGGTGTCCGCCCGCGTCGAGAACGAGACGCGCGACTCGGGCATCATTGGCTCCTCCGGCCCCCTGAATAGCGAATTCGTCGAGATGGGCTACTTGTCCGGGGGCGCAAACCTGAAGCCGGGGCAGCTTGTCAAAACCAGCGGCCAGGGAGGCATTTACCCGCCGAACATTCCGATCGGAACGGTCGTGGAGACGCAGTCGGTCGAATACGGCCTCGCGACGGTCGCCCGCGTCAGGCTATCCGCAAACCTGAAAGCCCTCCAGGAAGTGTGGGTGATGTTCCCATGAACTGGCTGCAAACGGTGTTCATTCTGGTCGCCGCCTTCCTGGCGGTGTTCTGGGAGGCCGCTTTCAGCGGCCTGCGACACCTGATCGGAGCGCAGATTGATTTGCTGCCTGCTCTCATGGTTTACGCCGCGTTGTGCGCCGGCATGACGACGATCACACTGCTCGCCGTCCTCGGCGGGCTGTGGCTCGACTCGCTTTCGGCGAACCCGCTGGGGGTGAGCGTGCTACCTCTGTTCCTCGTGGGCCTGGTGATCCACCTCAAACGCGACCTGATCCTCCGGGATCAAACCTTCGCGCAGGCGGTTCTGGGCGGTGCGGCAAGCGTGGTGGTGCCGATACTAACCTTGCTGCTGCTGCTTACTACGCGGCACGGGCCGCTGCTCGGGTGGGGAACGTTGTGGCAGCTCGTGGTCATGAGCGCGGCGGGCTCCATCGCGACGCCGCTCTGCTTCGAGCTGTTCGGTTGGCTGAATCGCACGCTGGTCCACCCGCGAGCGGCGGAAAGCAGCTTCCGCTCCGACCGGGAAATACGAAGAGGCAAAGGCTGAGAAGCTATGAGGACAGAATCCCCACGAGCATTCAGGTATCAAGCCGGCGCTTTAGTCTTCAGCTTCTAGCGATAATTGCGATGCTCGTTTTTGACCAACTGAAAAAGAATGACCCGCAACTGCGCGCGCTGGCGGTGGCAGTACTGAGCGGGTTGTTCGTGCTGTTGGCCGGACTGTGGTGGGTGCAGGTGGTGTCGGCGCGGGATTACCAGGCGAATCTCGAGACGCAGTCGTTCCGAACGGTGCGCATCCCGGCGGTGCGCGGAAGGATTCTGGACCGCAACGGCATTACACTGGCGGAGAATCGGCCGACCTACAACGTGGGGCTGTATCTTGAGGAACTGCGGAGACCGATCGCGGCAGCCTATTCCAATGACCTCGCTCTGGCCCGGAGCGAACTCAAACGTCAAATGGAGGCACAGGAGCAAAAGCTGCGCCGTCCCCTGACGAGGGACGAACGCAAGCATTTCATCCTCGGCTTGAAGGAAAGGAACCGGATCCGGCAGGAGGCTCGGTACGAGGTTGCGAGCAATGTGGTGATGGAGGTCAGTCAACGGTTGCGGCAACCGCTCGGGCTCAACCCGACCCACTTCGAGCGTCACTACCAAACCCGCCTCGCCCTCCCATACCCCGTATTCGCGAACCTGAATCCTGAGCAGATCGCGCTGTTCGAAGAGCAGTCCAGCAGCCAGACCGGTGTTGGTCTGGAGCTCCAGTCCACGCGTTGGTATCCTTACGGGACCACGGCGGCGCACGTTCTGGGCCACCTGCGGCGGGACGACGACTCCAAAGAGGGCGAGGATGCTTTCTTTTCGTATCGGCTGCCCGATTATTGCGGCGTGGTCGGGGTCGAATACGGCTACGACAAGGCTTTGCGCGGCACGGCGGGCGCCAAATCCGTGCTGGTAAACAACCTGGGCTATCGCCAGACGGAGAACATCTGGAGCCCGGCTGAGCCAGGACGCAACGTCGTGGTGACGATTGACTTGTCTGTGCAACAGGCGGTGGAGCGGGCGTTGCAGGTCTTTGGCCCGGCCACACGAGGCGCGGCGGTGGTCATGGATGTCCGCACCGGTGATATTCTGGCCATGGCCTCCTCCCCGACCTTCAATCCGAATTCGTTCGTTCCCAGCCTGTCGCGGGCGGACGCGCAGCGGATCGCGGACCTGCACGCGGAAAAGAATCGTGCGACGTTCGAGAACTACCAGCCGGGCTCGATATTCAAGACGGTGGTGGGACTCGCCTGCCTCGAAGCCGGCTTGGATCCAGAGGCCACGATTTACAATCCCGGCTACATAGACGTTGGCCGGAGGGTCATTGACGACTTGGCCCCACCCGGCACCTACAACTTCCACCGGGCTCTTAAGGCATCCTCCAATACCTATTTCATTTACCACGGCCTGCGCGTGGCCGGGATTGCCAATATTGTGCGACTCAGTCAACGGCTGCATTTGGGCGAGCGGACGGGCCTGCCGACACGACAGGAGACCCGAGGGATCTTCCCGAGCCTCAATCGAGTCAGCGCGCGGTGGTACGACGGAGACACCGCCAATATCTGCATTGGCCAGGGCCCCCTCGCAGTGACTCCCATCCAGATGGCGGTGTTGGCATCGGCGATCGCCAACGGCGGCAAGGTGCTGTGGCCGCGCCTGGTGGACCGAATCGAGGCGGCCGATCCCACCGCGGGCACCCCGCCGAACATCTTTCCCAGCAACCGCGTGCGGAATGAACTCGGCGTGAATCCCGGCAGCCTCAAGGTCCTGCGCGAAGCCATGCTGGCGGACGTGGAAGATGCGGACGGCACGGGCTTTGCAGCGGCCGTCCCGGGAATAAGGATTTGCGGCAAGACCGGGACCGCGCAGGTGATGAACGAACGCAACCAAATCATCGGCCATACGGCTTGGTTCCTTTCGTTCGCGCCTTACGAGGAGCCGCGCTGTGCGGTAGTGGTCATGGTCGAGGTCCAGGCACGCGGTTCGGGCGGGGCCACCTGCGCGCCGGTGGCGGCGAAGATTTACACGGCCATTCGCGACCGCGAGCGGATGAGCACGGGCAAACCGGAAACGGTGGCGCAAGCACACTAGACGCATGTTCGAACCTGACCTCAACGAACGCCAGTCGCGCCTCGAACGGCTGCAGATCGCGGCCGTGCTCGGGCTGATGCTGCTTGGGGGGCTCTTCGTCTATAGCGCGACTATGGTCAGCGAATCGGCCGCCGCGGCGCCTTGGTACAACCAGAGCTGGTTCCGCCAGATCGTCTGGTATGCGCTGGGGATTGGCGCGGCGGCGGCTTTGTGCTGCGTGGACTATCACACGCTGGCCCGCTGGGCGATGGTGGCCTACTGGGCATCGGTGCTGTTGCTCGCGGCGGTATTGGTCGTCGGAACGGTGCGATTCGGAGCGCGGCGGTGGTTCGACCTGGGGTTCTTCAGCCTGCAGCCATCCGAGTTTGCGAAACTGGCCTTCATCGTCGCTCAAGCGCACTTTCTAAGCCGTCCGACCGAGGAGTTGCGTATCCTCCCGAATTTTCTCAAAGCGCTGGGCATGATGCTGCTCCCGTTCGTGCTGATCCTTAAGGAGCCCGACCTCGGCTCGGCGCTGGTGCTGTTGCCGACGGGGCTGGCCATGCTGTTCGTGGCCGGAACGCCCCGGCGCTACCTGGTGCGCCTGCTCGGCGGCGTTGGGATCGTGGGTGCGTTGTTCCTGGTGGACGTTTTATTCGCGCCACCGAATTGGCGCGTCAAGTTGGAGGATTACCAACGCCGAAGGCTGATGGTGTACTTCGGCAAAGAAGACTCTCCGCCTGCCGGTGCGTCCCGGGCGGACCGAGAACGCCTGCGGCAGCAGCAATCTGACTATTCGCACAATGTGCGGCAGGCGTTGATATCTGTGGGCTCCGGCGGGTTCACGGGTAAAGGCTGGCGGCAGGGCACGCAGAATGCCTTGGGTTACCTGCCCCGGCCCGTGGCGCACAACGACTTCATCTTCTCCGTCATTGCCGAGGAGAGTGGCTTCGTCGGCAGCGTGACCGTGCTCGCGCTGTATGGGATGATTCTGTTCACCGGAATCAAAATCGCCGGCCAGGCGCGCGATCGCCTGGGCAAGTTAGTGGCGGTGGGCGTCGTGACGCTCCTCTTCAGCCATGTCTTCATCAATATCGGCATGAACATTCGGATTATGCCCGTGACGGGCGTGCCACTGCCGCTGTTGAGTTACGGCGGGTCATCAGTGCTCGGCTCGTTGATCGCCATGGGCTTACTGCAAAACGTGTATATCTATCGAAAGGCTTACTAACATGAATGACAGGAATTTCTCCCGACGGCGGCGCGGCATGCGTTTCCGCCCAAGTCGCGGCATGGGACACGGGCAGCCGCAGCAGCCGGACCGGGACGCCCAGCAGGCGCGCGCGGAAGCCGTCGGCGGCCCCCCCACCCCGGAAAAGGTTTACGACCACCGGCATTCCCACGAAATTGAACGGGCGGAGAATGTCGCCGCGGGTTTGCCGCCGGAGGGCCTGCCCAAAGAGCCGATGCAAAACCTGCAGAAAGGCGATTTCCGCGAGCCGAACCTGCAGACGCCCGCTCATGTCGAGGAAGAGAAGCCTTTTGCGCCCGTGCCCATCAAGGAACCGTCCAGGGGAATTGTGGAAACGATCCGTGCGGCGGCAACCACCCTCGTAAAGAAAGTCCAGCGGCTTATCAAACCCGTGAAGCGGGTCCACAAGGAAGTAGTCATCAACGCCGAGACGCTCGAGACGCGTGTCGCCGTATCCGAGGAAGGGCGGCTCGAGGAGTTTACCATCGAACGTACGACCGAGGAACGCCTGGTGGGCAGCATCTTCAAAGGCAAGGTGCGCAATCTGGAAGATGGTCTCAAAGCCGCCTTCGTGGATATCGGCTTCGAAAAGAACGCCTTTCTGCACTATTGGGACATCGTGCCCAACAGCTTCGACAGCGGCGTCGAAATCGTGGACCGCCCAGGCCGGCGGCGCGAGAAACCCAAGATCACTCAGAAAGACATCCCGCGGCTTTACCCGCCGGGGAGCGAAATCATCGCGCAGGTGACCAAAGGACCCATCGGCACCAAAGGGCCCCGCGTCACGACGAATCTGGTCCTGCCCGGCCGTTACCTGGTCCTGCTCCCGAATTCAGACCAGAGCGGCATCTCCCGCAAGATCGAGAACCAGCAGGAGCGCCAACGGTTGAAGAAGATCCTGCGCGAACTGGCCATCCCGGACGGCATGGGGGTGATCATGCGCACGGTGGGCGAGGGGCAGCAAAAGCGTTATTTCGTGCGTGACCTGGCCCTCCTGCTCGAAGAGTGGAACCAGATTCAGGAACGGATCAAGAGCCACCCGCTGGCCAGTTGCGTTTTCCAGGAGCCGGACCTGATCGAACGAACCGTGCGCGACTTTCTGACCGAAGACGTCGAGCGCATCGTGGTGGACAGCCCAAAGGCTTACGACCGCATGCGCGAGATGATCTCCAAGATCTCCAAGCGCTCCGCCAGCAAGGTCAAACTCTACACCGACCCGCAGCCGATCTTCGACCGCTTCAACATCACCCGGCAGTTGGAAAACGCCTTCTCCCGCCAGGTGCACCTCAAAAGCGGCGGCTACATTGTCGTAGATGAGACCGAGGCGCTGGTAGCCATTGACGTGAATACCGGTCGGCACAAGGGCGGCAAGGACCAGGAAGCGACCATCCTCAAGGTGAACCTGGAGGCCGCGGATGAAATCTCCCGCCAGCTCCGTCTGCGCAACATGGGCGGGCTGATCGTGCTCGACTTCATTGACATGAAAGCGCGCCGGGACCAGCAGCAGGTCTTTCAGCGAATGAGAGAAGGCCTGCGCCGCGACAAGGCCAAGACCCATGTCCTGCCCATCTCCCAGCTCGGGCTCATGGAAATGACCCGCCAGCGCCACTCCGAGAGCGTGAACGCCGCGGTTTACGACGATTGCCCGTACTGCAAAGGCCGGGGCAAGGTCAAGAGCGCCCTGACCATGAGCGTGGAAATCCAGCGCAAATTGAGTGAAATCCTCAAGAAGCGCCCGCGGGATGAGTCTGACTTCCAGTTGCGAATCGTGGTGCATCCGACCATCCTTGACCGCCTCCGCACCGAGGACGAAAAGCACCTCATCGAGATGGAGAAGCGCTATTTTGGCAAGCTCTCGTTCCGGGCCGACCCAGCCCTGCATGCGGAGCAATTCAAGATCGTCAACGTGGCTACCAACGAGGAACTGGCCAGCGCCGGCGGGTAGAAAGGGCGCGCGGAAACCTCACATCGAGAGCTGATCGCGGCCCCGGACATTCACGGGTAATACAACAACGCGTAACGGGTTGAGCCGAACGACCTAGACGTCGTTCCATGCGGTGCGATAACCGCAGCCCGCAGGGGTCAACGGCCAATCCGCCAACCGTCACTCAATTCGTTTCAAGACCACCAGCCAAGCGGTGGCGTTGGGTGCATTGCCTCCCAATACCAGCATTTCACCCTTGGGAAGCGCCTGGGTGCCCTTCCAGGTCTCTTTCCCTTTGCCGAAGAGGGTTACTGCCAGCCTTGAGGCACCCAGGCTCTTGATTTCGAGCTGGCACTTCTCGCTCAGAGAAATCCTGCTGGTGCTGGAAGGCGCCACCTCCACGTCCTTGCGGTTGACCTCAAAGAAGTTGCTCCATTTCAGCGGCAGCTCTTTTAGTTTCTTCCGGACGTCAGCCTCCACCGGTTTGTGTTTGGGATTGGGAGAGTGATCGTCGTTTGTGCTCCAGATGAGCTGAGCCTGAAGTTTGAGTGCCGCGGCCTCCGCATCCGACCCACCGCGGACGAAGAATGCAAGCGCCACCACATACGCCGCCAGCAGGGCTGTCGAAATCCTCTTAGGTCTCATCGTCTATTGGATTATACCCATCTCCTCGATACTGGCAAACTCGCTGTCCGCGGGGTAGGAAAGCCAGACCAGCGTCATCCCGCTTTCGTAATCCCGGTAAGTAAAGGCCTTGGCGTCAGCCTGTGCCGTCTCGATCGCGGTGCCATCGGCCAACCGGGACGATCCGCCATGCCGGGTGGCCACCAGGCCGGCAACCAGGAGCAGTGCGGCGGCGGCGGCCGGCACCAGCAACCATCGCAGGCGGGCGAGCCAAGAAGTACCCGCCGGCGCCGGCCTGGGCCCTTCCTGGCGCCGGATCTCACGCTCGATCTTCGACCAGAAGAACTCGCGCGATTCAGGCAGCCGGATGCCTTGTTCAAAGCCGCCCAGAAGCTCGCGCGTTTGGCGCAACTCCGCCAACAAAGCCGCTTCCTCGCGCCCCGGCGCAACCTTGCCGGCTATCTCGGCCCGTTCCATGGCCGACAGTTCGCCGTCCAGATAGGCCTGGAGTTTCAATTGTGTTTCCCGATTCATCACGCTTAATCCTGCTTCTTTAAATCGGCCAGCAGCGCTGCCAGCTTCCGCCGCGCGTAAAACAGACGCGACATCACGGTGCCAATCGAGCAGCCCATCGTCTTAGCGATCTCTTTATATTCCATCTCTTCAAATTCATGCAGCACCAGCACGGTGCGATGTTCATAGGACAACTGGCCCAGGGCCTGGTCTATTCGCTGCCGGAGTTCGGCCCGCTCCAGGCCGCTGGTCGGGTTCGCCGGCACCACCGGCATTTGCCGCTCCACCCCGCCCGACTCCGCGTTCAGTTCCTCAATGGACTCGGCCCGCTGCCGCTTCTGCCGGCGCAGTTCGTCCAGGCAGAGATTGATCACAATCCGCGTCATCCACGTGCCGAAGCTCGCGTCGCCCTGGAACTGCCTCAATCGTTGCCAACCCTTGATCCACGCTTCCTGAGAAAGATCTATCGCCTGCTCCTCATTCCTCATCATGCTGTAGGCGCGCGCGTAAACCTTGTCGCGATGCCGTGCTACCAGTTGCTCGAACGCAGCCATATCGCCCTGCTGAGCCGCCCGCACCAATGATGAATCATCGGCCGAGGAATGATTTGGCTCAGTCATGGGTTCGACGGCTGCGAATTCGGGCTTATTCAACCCCCGCTACAGTTTTCCCTTGGTGGTCGGCAGGCGGCCCGCAATGCGCGGATCGCGCTGGCACGCCGCATCCACCGCCTTGGCAAATGCCTTAAATAGGGCCTCGGCGATGTGGTGCGGTTCATCGCCGTAAAGCAGCTCCAAATGCAGATTGCAGGCTGCCGCGTTCACAAATCCCTGGAAAAACTCGCGCGCCAGCCCAAACCGGAACGCGCTGGACATGTCCTGTCGTCTCTCGTCCTTGCTGACGCTCTTGTATGCGAACGCATTCAAACCGCGCCACACCAGGAACGGCCGCCCGCTGAAATCAATCACGCACCGCGCCAGGCATTCATCCATTGGCACATAACCCTCGCCTGTGAACGGATTCCGGGGATGAAACCCGGCCCCGTAACGGCGAATCCCCTTCTTGTCGCCCAGCGCCTGCGCAAAGGCCTGCCCCAGGGCAATCCCGCAGTCCTCCACCGTGTGGTGCGCATCCACAGCCAGGTCCCCCTGGCACTGGAGCTTCAAATCCACGACCGCATGCTTGGCGAACAAGGTCAGCATGTGGTCGAAAAATGGGACGCCCGTCCGAAGGCACGCCTCGCCCGCGCCGTCAACCTTCAGCGTCAGCGTGATGCGGGTTTCTTTGGTCACTCGTCGGATTTCCGCCCGTCGGATCTTCATCTTGATGAAGATCTAACCAGATTCGCCCCTTTAACACAAAGCCGAATCACGCAAAGGAAAAGCGAGGCGCTTTCACCCAATGTGCCCTGCGGGATCGCTTGTGTTCCCACGCTGCCAGGGGTTTCCACGCGTTCATTGCTGCTTCGCCTGATCGCCTTTTGAACATCTGGCTGTCTCGCTCACCACTCAAGAACGTGCTTGCCTCCCGTCTCTGCCCGCCTAAACCTTCTCGAGATGCGCACTATCGGCGATCGATTCTCCCTTACCCGTGGAGTCGCGATTAACAGATTTCTTTCGATTGCCCCAACCGACTGCGAGGTGTGGCTTGCGTAGAAATTGGTGGAAGCTCCTGATTTTCGGCCTGCTGATGGTCGCTTTGGCCGTTATCGGCTACTGGCGAATGTTCACGCAGTTCATGGCCTATGACGATGAAGGGACTTTTCTCTGGTCATTGAGGGGCTATTGTTCCGAGGGTGGCCTTTACGATAAGGTAGAAAGCTGGTACGGTCCGTTTTTCTTCACGTTCAACCATCTGTTGCATGCGGCAACCGGGCTGGACTTCAACCACGACACAGGTCGCTTACTCACGCTCTTTTACTGGTGCGGAACGGTCCTGATTTGCGGTTTGATCTCGTGGAGGGAGACACAGAGCCTATGGGCGGGACTCGCCAGCGCGGTGCTTGCCTTCGTCTGCCTTATCACAGTGATCCGAGAGCCCATGCATCCAAGTGGCTTGCTCACCTTGGCTGCCGCCGGCGCCGTCTTCATTGGCGGCCTGACAATCGTTCGGGGTCGGCCCTTGGCGTTTGCCGGATCAGCCGCCCTGTTGGGTACTGCCATGGTGTTGTCCAAGATCAACGTCGGTGCACTCTTCGTAATCGCGACCGCCACCTGGCTGGCGATCAACTCCCGTGCGGGAACCCACGCGCGGGCGGCTGCTCTGCTTTCCGCCCTTGGCTGCGCGGTCGTGCCGTTACTGCTGATGCGCGGGCAATGGCCCAGCCCCTGGGTTACGGGTTATGTTCTCGTGTTCACAAGTGGTGCGCTTGCCTTAACGGCCGCATTGTACGCGGCACGACAACCGGAGCACGGCGTTCGGTCATGGATGTTGGGGCTTGCCGTCGCACTGGGATTCGGAGGGGCCGTGGTGGTGGCCGCGTCGGCTCAGGGCACCAGTTGGGTTGGGCTCTGGAAAGGTGTGATTGTGGCTCCGAGAGGCTTCGCACAGGCGCACTATGTGCAACTGAGCTGGCCGGAAGGAGCACGGGAGCTTGCGCTTGTGCAGCTAGTAGCCGCCGTTGTGTATTACTCTCGTCAGCGGGCGGTTTGGGTATCGTCGGCAATAGCTGCCGTCCGCATCGCCGCCGGAGTGTGGTTCTTCGCGCGCATCCCGTCGTTGTTTTCGGACGCGATCGCGCTCCAGAGCTTCTGCTTCAGGTATGGTCCCTCGCTCGCGTGGCTTATGGCTGTGCCGCTGAAGTCGTCGGCACCCACGGCGCTTGATCGTGCCCGGCTATGGCTGGCCTGGGTTTTCATTTGGCAGATGCTGCAGGCGTATCCGGTGCCAGGCAGCCAGGTTGGTTGGGGATCGTTTCTCTGGGTGCCCTTGTTTGTGTCGGCGTGGCACGAGGCGGCGATGTTCTGGGCCGAGCGCGTCCGGGCTGCAGCGCCCGCTGGCCCGCTGGTGGCCGGATCTGTGTTGGCAGGCGCAGCCGCTTTGGCCCTCTGGCCTATCGCCCGCGTGGGCCACCAAAACTTCACCAGGAATGAGCCTTTGGATTTGCCTGGTTCATCGCGCCTACGCCTCGAGAGCACCATCGCTAGCGATTTGCGCATTCTCCATCAGAACATCCAGGCGCATGGAGGGGTGCTTTTCACACATCCCCTTATGCTTAGCCTGAATCTCTGGACCGGCCACCACCCGCCAAAGCTGCCCGGCAACACACCGGAAGCCTACGAACGCGCTTTGTTTGAGCAGCTCGAGGCCGATCCGCGCGCGGTGCTCGTCATCAGTCATTATTGGATCGAATTGACCCGGACTCAGGGAAAGTCCCTGCCCGAAGTTCAGTTCCGTTACTTCAAGGAGCATTTTTCGCCCGCTTTCCAGGTGGATTCGTATCAACTGTGGGTCCGCCGCGGGCGCGTCGCTGTCCCTTTTTCGATTGCGCGTCTCTTGCCGGGGTCGGTTACAGGCCGTCTGCAACTCGAGTTCACCGTCGAGGCTGTAGGCCAGCCTTTGGCCGCCGTCGAATTCGTACGGCTCAATCCCGAACACAGCGTGCTGCAACGTTTGCCGCTGGACGCCGCTCAAGGGTGGCAACGCACGACGGTCAACGAATCCGGAATCGCGATCGGCGACGTCGTTGAAGGAACGGGTTCAATCAACATTTCCCAACCTTCACGCCTCTCTCTGGAATTCTCGCCGACTCTGCCCTGGCCCGGCCTGAACCGGATTGAGATTCGCCTGCTGGCCGACGATGGCCGAATTTTGGGGCGATTGCGCTTCAGCGAAAGGCCTTTGTCCCTGCCGGTGACTAATGAGGAGCGGGCTCACGAGGAAAAGTGATGTCGCGCGCCCGGGCATCGGCGCTTTCTGCTGGTCGCATACGACTCTGCTTTACTTCGCAGCCTTGCTCCGCTAGAAGCTAGCATCATGCAACCTGCCGCGCAGCCTGACCTGGAGGAAAGAACTGGCCGTTCCGTTCTCGGCCAGGACATTTCGGTCGCGTGGTTCCACCGGGCGCTGATCCTCCTTGGCTTGTTGGGCTTGATCGTGCGGATCGGCTTCTATGTCGAGCACGCGAATACACCGTCGTTCGGGGTGCCGACGCTGGACCAGAAGTATTACGACACCGTCGCAAGAATGCTGCTGGCGGGAGAGGACCTGCACGAACTTCACGGCTTCCGCCCGCTGCTGTACCCGATGTTCCTGGCCCTGTTTTACAGGCTTGGTGGCGACTGGGGCGTGGACCTCGTTTTGCTGGTGCAACATTTGCTTGGGATCGCGACCGGCTTACTGGTGGCGCTACTGGGCGCGCGATTGTTCCACCATCGCCTGGCCGGCGTGGTAGGCGGAGCGTTGTTTCTGCTGGCTCCCCTGCCGCTTTACTTCGAGGGCGAGTTGTTGATCGAGCCCAGCTACACGTTCCTCATCTGCCTGGGTTTGCTGCTCCACCTGTATACGGCAACCACTCGAGGCTGGCACAGTGGGCTGCTCTGGCTGCTCTGCGGGGGCATGACCGTCCTGGTCTCGCAAGCGCGCGCCAACATCCTCGTTTTCCTGGCGGTGTATCCGCTGTTTGCTTTTTGGCGCTGGTGGCACACGCGGGAACGCGTTGCCCTGGTGCCCCTGCTGGGGTTGGCGGGCGCGCTGGCAATGATGATTCCGTGGGGGATCATTAACCTGCGGCAGGCGGACCGTTTCCATCTGGTGACCAACGCTGGGGGCGTGAACTTTTATTTTGGCAACCGCCGCGGCGCCAACGGAATGTTCGGCCACGACGTCGTTACGGCCCTTTCCGAGTTGTCGCGGAGCAACCAGATTACCTCTGCCACGACCGCCAACGATCGCTATGAGGATTTGGTGGAAGTCTGGGCCCGGGAGGAATACGCCGCTGCGATGCGGGCGCAGAATCGCGTGCCTGAAAGCGATCCCAAAGCCATCTCGCAGTATTGGACGCAGCGCACGCTCGATGAGATCAAAACGGACCCGACAGGCTGGCTGAAATTAGTGGCAAGAAAATGCTGGCTAACGCTTTGGAACACAGAAGTGCCGAACAACAAGGACTTCGCGTTTCTGCAGGAAGAGTATCGCTGGCTGCGCCTGCTGCCGGTACGCTGGGTGGTGCTGTTGATGCTGGCGCCCGCCGGGCTGTGGGCGGCGGTCAAGTTCAGAAACCACGATAGCCTTTTCATTCTGCTCGTTTACGCCGTCATCTACTCCGTCGGCAACGTCGCCTTCTTCATTTGCGACCGCTATCGCTATCCCGTCTGGCCGGTAATGGCGGTGGTGGCTGGAGGCGGGCTGCTGGCCGGTTTCGAAATGATTCGCCGCCACCGGTGGCAGAGCCTGCTGCTCGCCTTGGCGGGGGCAGGGCTCATGGCGGCCGTCTCCTTGCCCAATTGGTTCGGGGTGAAACTCCCGAACTTCGCCCAGGATTTTCATTTCCGATCCAGCGCATGGTATGAAAAGGGGAGGTTCACTGAGGCCCTCCAGGACATCAACCGCAGCGTGGCACTGGATCCTTACAATGCTGCCGCCCAGCAGCATCGCGGTAATGTCTTGTTCGCCTTGAATCGTCTGGAGGAAGCGTGTCAGGCCTACGAGCAAACTCTGAAGCTCATCCCCGGCAATTCCGGTGTGTGGAACAACCTGGGCGCGGCTTTGGAGGCGCTGAGCGACACGAACGCCGCGCTCCGGGCCTATCGCCGCGCCACCGAATGCCCGCCGCCGAGCCCGCGTGCCTTTCTCGGAATCGCGTTCATTCAAATCCGCGCCGGGCAACTGGACGACGCCACTGCGACCTTGGATCAGCTTGAGAAACTTCAACCGGCTCCCAGTGCCGCGACGCTCGCCACGCGGTCGGCCCTCGCCCGCCGGCGTGGCGACACCCAGCAGGCGGACGCGCTGGAGGAGCGAGCCCGCCGGTTGGACCCGGAGGGAACGGCGTGGGCCCTCGAACGTGCTGCCAAGTCACCTGCCGGCAGCACTGCTCCAGGGCGCGATTAACCGCAAGAGACGGCTCAACCTCAGCACCTCCTCAACTGGACGGCGGGGTGGCGAGCTTCTGCTTGAGTTCCTCGATTTGCCGCTGCAGCGCATCCGGATGAGGGGCGGCCTTCTTGGCTAGTTCGAAGAGCTGGATGGCGCGTGAGAGATTCCCTTCCCGCTCCTCGAGGCGCGCAAGGTTGACGGCGATTTGATCGAGCTTGAAGAGGTCGGGCTCCTTGTTCGCCGCCTCTTCTTCGGCCCACTTTCGGAGGGCCAGATCCCAAACCTTCCGGGCGCGCACCGCGTCATGATCGTTCTCGTAGTACAGGCGGCCCAACTCGAACAGGATTTCGTGACTGTCCGGGTTGTGAAGCATCCCCTGGCGGAGAAAGCGCTCGGCTTCTTTGACTTTGCCCAGGTCGCGCAGCCAGTACGCGGCAACGGTATAGGTCTCGACTTTCTGCGGGTCCAGCTCGGCGGCGATTCTCAGCCACGGCAGAATCTCCCGCTCGTTGCTGCCCTCCAAATGGGTATGCTCTCTGACAATGAAATTCCGGCCAAAGCGCTCGATCCAATCCCGGGGCGGGCCGAGGAAGTTCATCTGCTTCTCGTGTTCCTCGTGGATGGCGTCTCCTTCCTTGGCGGTCAGGTGGCGGGTGCCCTGGGCCGTGCGCGCCTGGTCAAAGATGGATGGGTAATATCCGCTGTGAAACGAGACATCGGCCTGGACGAAGAAGTGGTTCGCAAACAACCGCCGTCCGTCCCCCAGCAGGACGCTCAAGAGATTGTCCGACTGGCCGCGCCGGCTCCAGCCGTCCGCCCGCCCTTGCAGCAGCGTGGCCAGGCTGAAGCAGGCCGCCAGCAGCATCACCACGATCACGAGAGGGATGAGCTTCTTCACGCGTTCAGACCCTTGCGGCGGAACACCAGCCAGGCGCCGAACAGCAGCAGCGCCACATACACCGACGCGTAAAGCGTCGCCAGAGCGCAGTCCAGCCATCCGACCAAAGCGTGCTCGTAGATGAGCAGGTCCCGCACGTCGTACCATTCGAGGTGCGGAATGAGGAAGTAAGCCCCATAGACAATCGAGCGCAGGGGTTCCGGCTGTTGGAGCGCGACCTGGTTCAAGTAGCGTCCCAGAAACAGGATGCCGAGCACCACTATGAACGAGATCGTGGCGTTGGAGGATGGAGCGGCAAAGACGACCGACCCGAGCAGCACGAAAGCGACAACCACGCCCAGCATGACCCATTGCAGCCAGAGCGCCTGGAAATAATGCAGCAGCGGCCAATGGTGTTCACGTGATCCACTGACGATGCCAAAGAAGAGGTAGAAGACAATGAGCGTCAGCCCGCACGCCAGCCAGCATCCGGCGAACTTGCCCAGAATCACCTGCCCGCGCGTCACCGGCTTGGCCAGCAACGGGAAGATGGTGCGCTGTTCGCGCTCGGCCGGGATCTGGCGAGCCGTGGTGCCGATGGCAATGACCAGTGCCGAGATCCAAATCAGCAGCAGCGCGATCTCCTTCACATAGCGGACAATCTTGGCGTCGTTAAAGAAGCTCACGGACCCCATCAACAGCGTGATGACAGCCGTCAGGACGAACAAAACGTAGAAGTCCTTGCGCCGGTAGAGTTCTTTGATAACAACGCCAGCAATGGCCAGGACCGTGTTCATGCGGAGAGTTGCGGCTGGTAGCCGATAATGTTGAGGAAGATCTTCTCGAGGTTGGCCTGGTGGTGCGCGACCAGGTCCGCCACGCGGCCTTCGACCTTGAGTTCGCCTTGGTTGATGATGGCGACGCGGTCGCAGACAGTCTCCACCTCGCCCAGTTCGTGGGAGGAGAAGAAGACCGTCTTGCCGGCGTTCTTAAGCCGCTGGATGATCTCGCGGACTTTCATGCGGCCGAGGGGGTCGAGGCCGCTGGTGGGCTCGTCAAGGATCAGCAGATCCGGGTCGTTGATCAGGGCTTGGGCAAGGCCGACGCGCTGCTGCATGCCCTTGGAATAGGTCTTGATGGGGCGCCGGCGAGCGGAGTCCAGCTCAACCAGCTTGAGCAGTTCGTCAATGCGGCGGTCCGCCTCGGGGCCGGGGATGCGGAAGATACGCGCGTAGAAACGGAGCAACTCCTCGGCGGTAAGGAATTTGTAGTAGTAGGTCAACTCGGGAAGGTAGCCGATGCGCTGGCGCGCGATGGGTTCGCGCACGTCCACCCCGAACAGGAATGCCGCACCGCCGGTGGCGTTGACGAAGCCCAGCAAGACATTCATGGTGGTGGTCTTGCCGGCGCCGTTGGGGCCGAGAAAGCCAAAGACCTCGCCGGCGCAGACACGCAGGTTCAAGTCTTTGACAGCCACTTTCTTTGGCTGCCTCGCGTTTTGCGCCCGGAACTCAACCCGCAGGTTCTTGGTTTCAACAATCGGTTCCATCGTTCTCAAAAGCACCGTTGCCAGGCCCAAGTATAGAGCGCGCCGGATGCGAAACAAATCTTTTGCAGACCTGGCAATGCGCTTGCCATAGACCAGTTATGGCGCGCTGCGACATTGAGGCTCAGGCGGTGCCGGGGTCCTTGCTTGAACGAAAGAGGCTTGAGAATTCCTTCCCAAGCCTCGGTGTGTGTCCCAAAACCGGACTATCAGTTGGTGGTATCAACCGGCAGCTCATGGTTGCCGGCGCCCGGTACCTTCAGGCAGAGCGGCTTGTCCGCCACCGTCTGGACGTTGTAACTGTCGGAGAACGTCGTGCCGCCCGCCGGGCAAGTCACATCGTGCTTCAGATAGGCCAGGACGTCCGCGTCGTCGGGAGAAGCCGTAGGAGCCTGCTTGTTCTCCAACGCCCATTGTTGAACCGCACCATCAATTTGGCGGAGGTTATTGATGCAGCTCTTGGTCTGCGATTTCTCGCGTGCGCGAACCCAGTTGGGAATGGCGATCGCGGCCAACAACCCAATGATGGCGCAAACAATCATGATTTCCACCAGCGTGAACCCTTCTACTCTCATCGTTCTGCTCTTCATATTGATCTTTTCTTTCTGTCGTGCGACGTGGACCCAGCAACAGGCGGAGTATTATGATTACAGTCTAGTCCACAGATTGCCCGCTGCAGCCGCACCAGGGTTTGGAGGAGCAAGATTCAATCCAACCACGGCTGCTGGCGCACGGAAAAGAAGAGGCTTGGGAATCTCTTCCCAAGCCTCGGTGAGGATCCAAGAACCAGACAATTACTGGGTGGTATCAGCCGGTAGAATGTGGAGAAGGGTAGCGTCCGCAGTATTCTTTTGGCACAGCGGCTTCTCCGATACAGATTGGAGCGTGTAGCTGTCGCTGAAGGCCGTGCCGCCCGCCGGGCAAGTCACCTCGCTCTTCAAATAGGGCAGGATGTCCGTGTCAACGGGAGTTGCAGTCTGCTCCCGTTTGTTCTCGAGCGCCCACTGTTGAACCGCGCCATCAATCTGGCGGAGGTTGTTGATGCAGGTCTTGGTCTGGGATTCCTCGCGGGCGCGAACCCAGTTGGGAATGGCGATCGTGGCCAACAACCCAATGATGGCGACAACGATCATGATTTCCACCAGGGTGAACCCCCTCATTCTCATCTTCCTACTTTTCATTTGAATTCTGTCTTTCTGTCGTGCGACGTGGACCCAGCAACAGGCGCAGTATTATGATTGCAGTCTGGTCCACAAATTGCCCGCTGCAGCCGCACCAGGGTCCGGAGAAGCAAGATTCAATCCAACCACATCTGTGCTCGCAGCCGAAAAAAAGAGGCTTGGGAATCTCTTCCCAAGCCTCGGTGAGGATCCAAGTACCAGTCAATTACTGGGTGGTATCAGCCGGCAGTACGTGGTCGGTGGCATTCTTTTGGCACACCGGCTTCTCCGACACGGACTGGAGCGTGTAGCTGTCACTGAAGGCTGTGCCGCCCGCCGGGCAAGTCACCTCGCTCTTCAGATAGGCCAGGACGTCCGCGTCACCGGGAGTTACGGTGGGCTCCTGTTTGTTCTCGAGCGCCCACTGTTGAACCGCGCCGTCAATCTGGCGGAGGTTGTTGATGCAGGCGTTCTTTTGCGACTGCGTGCGGGCGCGCACGAAGTTCGGGATGGCGATCGCGGCCAGCAAGCCGATGATGGCGACAACGATCATGATTTCCACCAGGGTGAAGCCCGATTTACGGGATGTGTTCAGTTTCATACTTTCTGTTCTTCTTTCTGTTCTTCGCGGCGTGAACCGAACAACAGGCGGGTTAGCTACAATTGCGGTTTGGTTCACTGATTGCCTGTTGGAACCGCGTCTGTGGTATCCAGCAAACGCAATGCCAAGGTCGTTGCCCCGGGTGCGTGCGGCTGGCTTGGAGCACCTAGCCGAGGGTTTTGAGGCGGCGCAGCACTTTGGGTGTCCACGCTTCAGCGTGTCTTCGGCACTCGACAGGCTGAGGATCGGACACCAGGCTGGAACTGCCAGGTGTGCTCCCGGGGGCTAAACAAAAAAAGGCTTGGGATTGCTCCCAAGCCTTTGCAAGTCAACCGACTAGACGATTATTGAAGCGTCTCCTCGAGCTTGTGCGTGGCGGGCACCTTCAGGCAGGTTGGCCTGGCCGCGACCGTCGTTAGCCCGTAGCTCTCGGCAAAGGTCTTGCCGCCCGACGGGCATTTGACCTCGCCTTTGAGGTAAGGCAGCACCTCTGCGGCGGTTACGTTCGCCGTTTCACCCTGTTTGGTTTCGGCCGCCCATAACTGGATGGCCCCGTCAATCTGCCGCAGGTTGCTGATACACGCATTCATTTGCGCCGTAGTGCGGGCTTTCACAAAGTTGGGAATCGCGATCGAAGCCAAAAGGCCGATAATCGCCACTACGATCATGATTTCCACCAGCGTGAAGCCGCCCCGGCGGTTTGTTCTTGTTCTCATAACTTAGTCTTTCTGTCGTTGCGGCGTGAACCAAGCATCGGGCGGTTATTATTAGTACAAGATGTTCACGTATTGCCCTTTGCTCACCGCAGTCCAAATGTAACCGCTACGCCGATGGAATCAATACCAAAGACGGGAAAACCGAGTCCGTTTTTGACCCGACCCGCTGTCTTCCCCTGTTCCTCCGTTTCCTTGGTGTCTCAAACCTGGAACGAGTGTATAGGATTGAAACACAGACAGGAGGATGGCAGATTTGGTTTTTGCCCCTCTGTTGGCAGCGCTCGTTAGGCAATGGCGTGGGCGCGGTGCCACCCCAGTGAGTTTCCCATGGGGGCCGGCCCCCATGGGAAACTCACTGGGGTATCGCCGGCAAGACACCGGAGACAGGCCGTGGATTCGTCGTAGCTTTGGGAGTGAGGGCGCGCTCACGCGGAGGTTGCGTTCTTGCGCACGAGACTGGTAGTCAATGTTTTGCGTATATGAATCAGGTTGGACAGCGCCGGGCTTTTTCGGGAGCCGCCAAGCTTAAGTCATTGGCAATCAATGACCTTGCGATTTGCTGGAATAATCTTCCAGAGCAGACTTTCAGCAGACCCGCCGGGTCGGAGCGGCTCCCAGAGCATGCACACCGGATGCACACCGGATGTACACCGGAGGTACACCGGAAAACCCCTTGTGCATCCGGTGTGCATCCGGTGTGCATCCGGCGTACTCAGCGCGAAGGGCTAGAGAATCGGACGGTTCAGTCCGAAATGAACCCGAAGTCTGCGGGTTTGCCGAAGCTCTGCCCTTCGGGGCAGCGGCTTATCAGACACAAAGCTCTCGGATAAAACGCAATAGGGGCATCGCAGTCACGATGATGAACCAGACCAAAGTGCAACCTTCCCCCTCGGGGGATACGCTAAATGAATGGCTGACGCTTGGGCGGTTTGCGCTTCTGCTCGGGGCGCTGATTGTTGCGACATTTCCGGGTGTGCTGCTGGGAAGCACAACCTTCGTGATTCGCGATTTCGGCCTGTTCAGCTATCCCGTGGCTTATTTCCAACGTCAGAGCTTCTGGCGAGGCGAGCTGCCGCTCTGGAACCCTCTGAGCAACTGCGGCCTGCCTTTTCTGGCGCAGTGGAATACTATGCCGCTTTACCCGTTCGCGCTCATCTACCTGCTGCTTCCATTGGGTTGGTCTCTTTCTTTCTTCTGCCTCGCGCACCTGTTTTGGGGTGGGCTGGGTATGTATCTGCTAGCGCATCGGTGGAACCATCACCGGCTGGCGGCGGCCCTGGCCGGGATCATCTTTGCGTTCAACGGGCTCTCCTTGAATTTCCTGATGTGGCCGAGTCATATCGCCACTTTCAGTTGGCTGCCCTGGGTGGTGTGGCTGACGCAACGAGCCTGGCGTGAAGGCGGTACCCGCCTGCTCTGGGCCACCTTGGCGGGGGCTATGCAAATGCTAGCTGGCGGCCCTGAAACCATCCTCTTTACATGGCTGCTCCTGTTCCTCCTGATGTGCGGTGATTGCGTCCGGCGCAAGGCGCTGCGAGGCAGGATGATTTCGCGATTCCTTGGGATGGTCATGCTGGTAACGCTGCTGTGCGGGATGCAACTGCTGCCGTTCCTGGAACTGCTGGCTCATTCCCAACGCGAAGGCGGTCACCATGTGGCCGCCCATGAGTGGGCGATGCCCTCCTGGGGCTGGGCCAACTTTCTTGTGCCGCTATTCCGAACCACTCCCACCGCACACGGCTTGTTTCTTCAGAACGGACAGTACTGGACTTCGTCTTACTATGCCGGCATTGGCACGGTCTTGCTGGTCGTAGTGGCGTTGTACCGGGTGCGGCACTGGCGGGTGTGGCTGCTGGCGGTTTTGCTGCTGGGGGCATTGGTCCTGGCACTGGGGAGCAACACGTTTCTTTATCAGGGCTTCCGCGCCTGTTTCCCGGGGCTGGCGCTCGTTCGCTACCCGGTGAAGTTTGTTATCTTGATACTGGCGATCGTCCCGCTTCTGGCCTCCCTTGGGTTCGCGGCGCTGTCCAGCAAAGCCCGCTCACACTGGCGATTCGAGGCTGCTTGTGCGCTGGCGATCCTGGCACTGATAGCAGTTATCGTCGCCTCGGACTGGCACTCCAGGACATTGCAAGACGGGGCCCGCGTGACCTGGCAGAGCGGATTGTCTCGAGCCATCTTCCTGCTACTGACGTTTCTGTGCACCGTCGCGCTTTTCAGGTGGCGCGGTCAGCGGCAAATCCTCTGCGGTTGCCTGCTGGTCGTGCTGTTCTGGCTGGACTTCGTGACCCACGTGCCAACGCAGAACCCAACAGCCAAACCCGCGGTTTACGCACCGGGCTGGGCTGGCGCTCAGATTAGGTGGGATCCTGTCCCCCGGCTCGGGCAGTCTCGCGCAATGCTGTCCCTGGTCGCGCAGCAGACCCTCCGCAATCATGTTCTCGCCGATGTGGAGGAGAATTATCTGGTCAACCGCCTCGCGTTTCTGGCGAACTGCAACCTCCTGGAGAATGTCCCGCAGGTATACGGCTTCTTCTCCCTGACGCCGAGCGAAGCCTACCGGGTTACCATGCTCCCTTACGTGGACCCCAATCAGGAGTTTTCGGCACTCCTGGATTTCATGGGCGTGTCCCAGACCACGGCCCCGGGGACGATGTTTGAATGGGTGCGACGTCCGACTGCCATGCCAATCGTATCCGTGGGGCAACAGCCGGTATTCGCCGACGACGAGGCTGCCTTTGCGGCCCTCTCCCAGGCCAGCAGCGACTTTCGACAAACTGTCTATCTGCCCCTCGAAGCGCGTGGGGTCATCTCGGCAAAACGGCAGCCTGCTGCGCGTGTGCTGTCGGCGCAGTTCAGCAATCAAGAAATCGTCCTTCGGACGGATGCCCCCGCTCCGAGCCTGGTGGTCATCGCCCAAAGCCATTATCCGGCCTGGAGAGCCTACCTGGATGGTCGGCCAGCAAGAATCTGGCGCGCGAATTATGCCTTCCAGGCGGTCGAGGTGCCGGCAGGAAAACACCAGGTTCAGTTGCGTTATGAAGACAACATGCTGCGGGCCGGGACCGGCCTTTCCGTTCTCGGTTTGTTGGCCTGCGCCGGTTTCTGGCTGAATAACCATTTCCGGTCGAAGAACGTCTCTGAACAAGAATAGAACTCCTTCTGGTCCCTTACGCTTCGGGCTTGGATTCGGCCGGGCACGTGACACACTCCCGAGGCATGTTTGGTCACAGATCCGAGCCTGCCGCGCGGCAGGCCGCCGACGACTGGTTCACGCCCGGACGCTTCGCAGCGTTGCTCGCCGCCTTGATCTGCGCGTCCTATCCCGAGGTTTTGATCGGCCAGGCTACCTTCTTCCATCGCGATTTCGCCGTGTTTGGCTACCCCCTCGCTTACTATCATCGCGAGAGCTTTTGGCAGGGGGCATTTCCGCTTTGGACCCCGTTGAACTACTGCGGCCTGCCGTTTCTGGCCCAATGGAATACTCTCTGTCTGTATCCCCTGTCGCTGCTGTACCTGCTGTTCCCTTTGTCCTGGTCACTGGGCGTGTTCTGCCTCCTCCACCTCTTTCTGGCAGGGATGGGAATCTACTTCCTTGCGTATCGGTGGACGGAGAACCGATTCGCGGCGGCAGTTGCGGGTCTGGTGTATCCCTTCAACGCCCTGTTGCTCAACTGCCTGATGTGGCCAAACAACATCGCCGCACTGGGCTGGCTGCCGTGGGTCGTGCTGGCCGCCGAACGCGGCTGGCGCGAGGGAGGGCGTTTCATCCTGCTGGCTGCCCTGGCGGGGGCAATGCAGATGTTGTCCGGCGCGCCGGAGGTAATCTGGCTCACGTGGGTCTTGCTGGCCGCCTTGCTCGCCGGAGAACTTGCTTCGACGCCCGGTAAGCGGTGGCGCATGTCCGCGCGCTTTGTGGTGCTAGGCCTCTGGGTGGCTGGACTCGCGGCGGCGCAACTGATTCCTTTTCTGGACCTGCTGGCCCATTCGCAGCGTGGCGAAGCGTTTGCGGACTCTAGTTGGTCCATGCCGGCCTGGGGCTGGGCCAATCTCCTGGTGCCGCTGTATCGCAGCCTTCCCGCCCCGCATGGACCCTATGCACAGCCGGGGCAGTTTTGGATACCCTCGTATTACCTGGGCGTAGGGGTGTTTGCGCTAGCGCTGCTGGCGGTCGGGCTGGTGCGTCGCCGCCGCGTGTGGCTGCTGGGCGCGCTCACGGCACTTTGCCTGCTCCTGGCCCTCGGCGAGCATGGGCTGGTGTATTCTGCGCTCAAGAGTGTTTTGCCCGGCCTGGGTTTCATGCGGTACCCGATCAAGTTTGTGATCCTGCCTGCGGTTCTCGTCCCCCTGTTGGCTGCG
This sequence comes from uncultured Verrucomicrobiota bacterium, assembly GCA_964625855.1. GTDB lineage: Bacteria > Verrucomicrobiota > Verrucomicrobiia > Limisphaerales > UBA8199 > JAPLUA01. The sequence continues at coordinate 132,683 of CAZVFC010000013.1, forward strand.
ATTTTCGTCGCGCGCTGCCTCGCGGTTCCGCAGTCCGATTGGCGGCGGCGAAGGAGCTTCGTCTTCGCATTGGGTGCTGTGTTGGTGGCGGCCATTGCCGCGTTGGTATGGTTCGCCTATCAGCACCCCCTGCGAGGCACCTCCGCCCAAGTTGCCGCCCAAAGCGGCGCCAGTCGCGTGGTGTTCCTTATCGCCATCCTGACGGGGGTCGTCGCATTGTGTGAAATCAGGCGACCGTCCTGGCAGAAGCTCGTGCGGTTTGGTCTGCTCCTGTTGTTCTGGCTCGACGCGATGACCGTCGGGCCGCGGCCAAACCCTACCACCCCGCGCTGGGTCTATGAGCCGAACCTCGCGCGCCAGGAATTGCACCTGGCCCCGCCTCCGCGGATGGGAGAATCGCGGGTCATGCTGCAGGCCGAGGCCGAGAGCAACCTCCACATCATCACTATGACCAACGCCGCGGACCACGTCCTCTACAGCCGCTTGGCTCTCTTTGCCAATGCCAATCTTCTGGACGAGATACCCAAGGTGGTCGGCATGTATTCGCTATATCTGAAGGAAACGGAGGATGTCCTCTTCACCTTGCTGGGTACCCCCCAGCCGCCGCCTGGGCTGGCCGATTTGCTAGCCATTTCGCACTTGAACGCGCCCGGCAAAGTCACCAAGTGGGAGTTCCGGCCGACCTATTTGCGCTGGGTCACCGCCGGCCAACAACCCCGGTTTGCCGACGCCGCTGACACACTGTCAGCACTCGCCGCTCCCGAATTCGACCCGCGCCAGACGGTCTTCCTGCCCCCGGAGGCCCGCGGGCAAGTCACCGTCTCGAACGCCTCGCCCGCGAAGGTTTCTGTTCGCCAGTTTTCCGCGCACAAGGTCCAACTTGAAGTCGAGGCATCCGAGCCTGCGATGGTTGTCATCGCCCAATCCTTTTTCCACAACTGGCGCGCCCGCGTAGATGGCCAGCCGGCGCGGCTCTGGCGGGCCAACCACGCCTTTCAGGCTCTCGAAGTCCCCGCCGGCGCGAGCCGCGTGACCTTGACTTACGAAGACCGGACCTTCTACTGCGGAGGGCTGATCTCGTTGCTGTCTGTGGGTGTCTGGGTGGCACTTTGGCTCCGAACGCGAAAGCAGCCAATAGTCCGCGCGTAAACCAACCCACGTTGACCACGCGGTAATTATAGGACGCACTGCGGATCTGCGGATCGGCCCACAAGCCCGTAAAGTCGCGATAGGTTCCGAATCTAGCTACAGCCTCGTATCCTCCAGCTCGTGGACTACCGTCCTAAAGGCGGCGGCACATTCTCGGGTGAAGCATCCCTGCCAGAGCGAAGGATTTGGAGGCTGGTAACCAGTGACCAGAGCCATGCTGCCACGAAGGTCAGAGCCCCTGCCCCGCCGAGCCAGCCGGTCGGCTTCGGCTCGGTGTCGCTGACGATTCGGTTGTAGAAGTTGATGGTCGTCAATGCGAACCAGCCGACCACCATCACGAACCCGGCGACCGCCAGGAGCAGTTGGCCGATGCCCGCGATCCACCGCCGGGCCATGAGGGAGCCCAGGCCGGGGGTGGCCAGTTGGTTGATCAGGGCACAGTTGCGCGCGGTGGCGCGGCTAAGCGGTTTGGCGGCCGAAGATCGCTTCATAAGCATACATCCGGGCCATCCAGGAAATGGCAGAGGTCACGATAATGCCGACGCAGCAGGCGATCAGCCCGCAACTGGCGATCAGGCTGATGACGAGCACAAAGGCAAATACGAGAAACCAGTGCTTCGAGACCGCCTTCCGGCTGAGCTCCATTGCCTCCCAGAAACTCATCCTCCGATCAATGACCAGCGGGACGGCGAAAGCCCAGGAGAAACTCAGGTAGATGCCGGGCAGGACACAGAAACAAAGGCCGAGCAGGGTCAGCACGCTGGTAACAAGGCCAAGCACCGCCAATTGGCCAATCGCGGGGCCGAAACCGGAGAAAGCGGCGCCAATGCCGACGTTCTCGCCGCGGATGAGCTTCAGGTAGTAATTATATATCCCCGCCATTAAGATGGTGTAGACCGGGGTCCCAAGGATAGAGACTCCGCAAACGAGGAGAATGGCTCCAACCGAAACCCGCTGGTGGCGAAACATGTCCTCAAGCGCGGGGCGGGTGAGCAAACCAAGCAGTTGGTTGATGCCGACCACCACCACCAGCACCAGGCACGCCGCGCCCACGGTCGGCCCGAAGCGCTGCTTCACCAGTTCCCAGCCCCGAGTGATGCAGTCACCAATATCCAGAGTGTAATCGCGGGCCAGGATTTCATCCACTGACACCCGCCCCGTCACGCCGGGGGCGCAGCCCGGGGGCGGGGCGGAAGGCGGGTTGACGAGGTCAGCGAACTCCGGGAACGCGGACAGCGGCTTCCACTCGGTCGCCCCTTCGGCGAATACCCGGGTTTGCGCATTGGCCCGCCCCTCGGCAATCCATCGGCGCAACTCCTCCTCGGCGACCGGCCCGTATTGCTTCTGGTCTCCGCCGATTATGGTGTACATAACCGCCGGGCTCAATGGAACGCGCTCTTGACTTCGGGCTTCAACAGGACCACCAGGGCCCAGATGCCAATCGGCAGGCCAAGCAGGCAGCAGGGCGAAAAGCAAGGGACCATGGCAATGATCGTGGCCGCCATCGCCAGGCCGTAGCTCTCGAGCTTCTTCATCTTCGTGGCACCGAGAAAGATCAGGCCGCTTACCAGGATGCCGATGATGCTGGATACCACACCGATTGTGCCGGAGAACATGTTGGCCCAAGCCTCCTGTGGCACCCGGCTGCCGGCCATGAATGAAGCCCCGGCCAGATTCATGATCAGCGCCGCGATCTGTGCCAGCCCACCCAGCACGGCCACCACGATCAAACCGATCGCCGGTCCATTCACCTGCTCGGCGGCGGCCGGGGTTGCGGTCGGAAAGGCGGGCATGGCCGGCGTCGCCGCCGGAGCCGCCGCCGCGAATTCCGGCAGCTCGCTCACGCTCCGCCATTCTGCTGCGCCTTCAGGCAGCACCCGCGTCTGCAAGTTGGCGCGCCCTTCGGCGATCCACTGACGCAATTGGTCCGCTGTGATGGGGCCGTATTCTTTGCCGTCCGCTCCGATGATCTTATACATAGGTAATTACCTTTCTTTGATGTTGGTTGAGTCCGGTTGTATGTAATTTGGTCTGTGCGCGCAAGCCTCGCTTTAATCCGCTCATGGCGGCAGCATGGCAAAGGGCAGCCCCGGCACGTTCCGCAGAAGGGTGAAGGCGGCGAGCGCCACCAGTAACCCCCACAGCCATGTCGGGCGGAAGCCCGGCCCCGCCGACTGGTTGTTCAACCTTCGCAGCGCCCACCGGACTCCGAACCAGCACAACAGCGGCAGGGAGACAACCAGCAATGGGTTGAATTGAAACGCCGTGGCCAGGTGACCGTGCAGGAGCTGGTGCAGCGCACGCAAAGCGCCGCAGCCGGCGCAAAGCAGGCCGGTGGTTTGGTGAAAGAAGCACGGCGGATAGAAGTGATATCGCCGGGGGTCGAAGCAGAACAGCACGACCGCCGCTGCCGCGACGGGCAGCAGCACCGCGCCCAGCGCCACCAGGGGCGTCGCGCGAGACCGTTTGACAGGCTCAGCCATGCCGCAGCATGCTTCGGGTATTCACCGGCCAGGCAATCTAGAACCACTCCTTCTGCCCGTCCACGTAAATCCGCACGAATTCGTCATCCGACTTGCACAGGTAGAGGATGCCTTCGATCAGTCCGATGAGGCCCATGACCCAGCCCCCAATGCCGCAGGTCAGCACCGTCACCAGCAACATAATCAGCCCCGGGCCGGTGTAGCCGAGGATGAATTTATGGATGCCCAGCCAGCCCAGGAGGATGCCGCAGATGCCGGCGGGTACCTTGTTTGACGCCCGAGGGTTGCTCGCGGAAGGCAGTGTCGTGAGCGTCGGCGGAGCCGCCGTGGGCGCAGGTCCAGGTTTCAAATCGGGCGCGAATTCCGCGAACGAACTCAGCGGCCGCCACTCGGTAGCGCCTTCAGCATTAGCCAGGGTTTGCGCATTTGCGCGGTTCTCGGCAATCCAGGCCCGCAGTTGCTCCGCCGTCACCGGGCCGTATTGCTGACCGTCCTTTCCAATGATGCGATACATACAGCGTTTCTACCCTCGCCTGCACCATTCGCCAAGTGTAAAAAGGCGCGCCGTTTGTAATGGGCCGTGCCGCGTCAGACCCGCCGCCGGGTTCTCCCTGTAGTCCTACGGTATTATTCCTGCATGATTCTTGTTGTCTTGGTGCTTTCCCCTGACCAACGCAGCCATTTCCTGGCTGTGCGCGTGGCCTCAGTATGAAGATGCGCCCGGAATCTCGCCCCTTCACGTTTTAGTGCTGACGCCCCGCCTGAAGGCTGATATGGAATCCACGCATCAACCGAACCTATGACCCAACGACGCTGGCTACGCATTATCCCCGTTGCGCTGGTCATGTACACCATCTCGTATGTGGACCGGACGAACGTCTCCCTGGCACTCGACCCCACCATCTCGTCCATGATGAAGGACCTGCTGATGGACGATCGCATGAAAGGGGAGGCGGCCGGCATCTTCTTCTTCGGCTACCTTCTGCTCCAGATCCCAGGCGGCTACTGGGCTACGAAATGGAGCGCCCGCAAGATCATCAGTCTGTTCCTGATTTCCTGGGGCATCTGCGCCGTCGGGTGCGGCCTGGCGCAAACCTTCAGGCAATTCGAGGTGATGCGTTTCCTGTTGGGCGTTGCTGAAAGCGGCGTGTTTCCAGCCACGATGGTGCTGCTGGCCAATTGGTTTCCGCGGGCCGAGCGCGCTCGCGCCAACGCCTATTGGAACCTTTGCCAGCCGCTGGCCGTTGCGGGGACCGCACCCATTACCGGCTGGCTGCTGGGGGCGTATGGCTGGCAGCAGATGCTGATCATGGAAGGAATGCTGCCTTTCCTCTGGCTGCCCGTCTGGTGGTTCTGCATCCGCGATCATCCACGGGAGGCGAAGTGGATTTCTGCCGAAGAACGGACCTGGCTCGAAAGCACCTTGCAGCGGGAGGCGGCCGAACTGGAGCCGCCACAGCCCGTTTCCTGGTGGGCGCGGTTTCGCGATCGCACCGTGTTGGTTCTGATCGCCATGTATTTCCTGCAGAACTGCGCCGCCTATGGCTGTATGACCTTCTTTACCACCAGCCTAAAGGACAGAGGATTCACGGGATTGGAGTATGGGATTCTATTTGGCATCCCCTACGCCGTCACCGCCGTTATCATGGTGCTCAACTCCCGGCACTCGGATAAGACCCGCGAGCGGCGCGGGCACGTGGCCGCCGTCTATGTCCTGAGCGGCCTCAGCCTCATCCTCAGCGTGGGGCTCAAAGAGCACTTCTGGCTCTCCTACGCATTGATGTGCCTGGCCATACCGGGTCCGTTCGCGGCCCTGGGGCCGTTCTGGTCCATTCCTAGCGAGACTCTGCCTCGGGGCGCCGTGGGTGTGGTGGTCGGCTTGGTCAATGCCTTCGGCAACCTGGGTGGATTCGCCGGACCGTATATCGCGGGGTGGCTCAAGCACGAATACCAAAGCTTGACGGTTGCTTTCGACGCTCTGGGTGCGGGACTGCTGATCGGCGCCGCGCTGGCCTTCCTGCTCCCGAAAGCGGCTCATCCACTCGCGAGTGCTGCGGCGCTCAAAGCGCGTTGAGCCTCCTGCTTGACCGAACCGCCTCGATGCTCCTTACTGGTCAATCATGAGCGTGAAACGATGAAGGCCCTGGTTCTTAAAGCCTACAAGCAGTTCGCGTGCGAAGAGGTGCCAACCCCGGAGCCCGGCCCGGAAGAGGTCCTCGTCGCCGTCAAAGCCTGCGGAATTTGCGGCAGCGACGTGCATGGGATGGACGGCAGCACGGGCCGCCGTCGCCCGCCCATCATCATGGGCCACGAGGCGGCGGGCGTCATCTCCCGGGTCGGCAGCCACGTGACCGGCTGGGCGGCGGGCGATCGGGTCACATTCGACTCGACCATCTATTGCGGCCAGTGTGAGTTCTGCCGGCGCGGCTTGATCAACCTTTGCAATAACCGGCGAGTCCTGGGAGTCTCCTGCGAAGACTACCGGCAGAACGGCGCCTTTGCTGAATTTGTAGCCGTGCCGCAGCATATTCTTTATCGGCTGCCGGATGCGCTGACCTGCGAGCACGCCGCACTGGCTGAGCCATTCACCATCGCCTTGCACGCCGTTCGCCGCGCGCCGCCGACCTTGAACGATGCCGTCGTGGTGGTCGGCGCGGGGATGATCGGCCTGGCGCTGGTGCAAGCGCTAAGCCAGGCCGGCTGCGGGCGCCTCATCGTGGTGGACATCGCGGGCGAAAGGCTGGCCCTGGCGGCAAAGCTCGGCGCGACGAACACGATTAATTCCGCGGCCGAAGATGTCCCCGGGGCGATACTGCGCCTCACGCAAGGGCTGGGCGCTGACCTTGCCTTCGAGGCGGTGGGCGTGCCCGCGACGGTGGACCTGGTGCTGCGTTGCGTGCGCAAGGGCGGCTCGGTGATCTTGGTTGGCAACGTGACGCCGAAGGTCGAGTTCCCGCTGCAAACGGACGTCACACGCGAGTTGACCCTCTACGGCTCGTGCGCCTCTCAAGGAGAGTATCCGGCCTGCCTGGCGATGCTCGAGCGTGGCGCGCTGCAAGCCGCGCCCCTCATCAGTGCCGTCGCACCCCTGGAGGAAGGCGCAGCCTGGTTCGACCGCCTCTATCGTAAGGAAACCGGCTTGCTCAAGGTCGTGCTCACGCCGTGAAACGTGAAACGTGATGCGTGAAGGGAAGCGAGAACGTGGATGAATATGAACGAGAACCTCTTTGATCTAACCGGCAAAGTCGCCATTGTCACCGGCACCAGCCGCGGACTTGGCCAATATTTCGGGCGGGCCTTGGCCCGTGCCGGTGCTGACCTTGTCATCACCAGTCGCAACCCGGCAACGCTGTCCCCGTTCCAGGCTGAAGTTGAGGCGCTTGGCCGACGGGCGTTGCCGCTGGCACTCGATGTGCGCAGTTCCGACAGCATCCAGGCCTTTGTCGAGGCCGCCGTCGCGCACTACGGGAAGATAGACATCCTGGTCAATAACGCCGGCTGCAATGTCCGCAAACCTGCGCTCGAGGTCGCCTGGGATGATTGGAACCTCGTTCTGGAAACCAACCTCCGCGGGACCTTCTTCGTTTCACAAGCCGTGGCGCGCCACATGATTCCCCGGAAATACGGTCGCATCATCAACATCGGCTCCGTCACCTGTGTCGCCGGCTACGCCGGCCTCGGACCCTACGGCGCCAGCCGCGGCGGGGTCAAACAACTCACCATGAGCCTCGCCGACGATTGGGGCATTCACGGCATCACCGTGAATTGTCTAGCCCCCGGCTGGTTCAAGACCCAACAAAACGCCGTCATGTACGAGAACCGGGAATGGGTCGAATACCTCTGCGATCGGATCCCACTCAAGCGCCCCGGCCAGCCGCAGGACTTGGACGGCGCGGTGGTGTTTCTGGCCTCCGACGCCAGCGCCTACGTAACCGGCCAGACCCTCCTCGTGGATGGCGGCATCTCGACCGGCGCTACCCGCGCCTTGCCGAAAAAGGGCCGGTGAGACGGTCAAAGGTGGCACATGCTTCGCCGGCTGAACCCTCTGGATGGCGGCACCCATTTGGCTTCTTAGGAGCGTGCGGATGCGCGTATATGCAGAAGCCATGAGCGACCAACAATCACCCATAGGCAATAGACAATAGCCGATTGCCGATAACCAAACCACCACAAGCGAAAGGAGAGTTACCACATGGCAAAATACACGAAGTTTGAAGACCTCCCCGTCTGGAAGGAGGCAGCACGGCTGTACAACCGCGTGCTCGATCTGCTTGAAGAACCCGGCGTGCCCCTCACGCCCGGATTCCGTAATCAGCTTGACCGCGCCGCGCTGTCCGTTTCCAACAACGTCGCCGAGGGATTCGAGCGCGTGACCACGAACGAGTTGCTGGCCTTTCTCGCCATCTCCCGCGGCTCCGGCGGCGAGGTCCGCTCTATGATGGCGGTGGTCAAAGACCGCCCCAAGCTCAAGCCGCACCTGCGGCACTTGCAGGAGATTCGCGCGCTGGCGGAGTCCTGCGCCCGGCAATTGACCGCCTGGAGCGGTTCCCTGGAAAGTTCGCCCGTCCAGGGCAAACGCCACCTGGCAGCCCCGGAACGCGAGAAGCGCGCCATGGCGGACAGGGCCCGCAGCTTTCGCGAAAATTTCCTCCGCGCCTTGAAGCCCAACCATCCGCTCTACACCTCGCCGGAAGCCCGCGTTGCGCGAGGAGAACCGGTTCTGGATTGAGAGGCAACACACGCTCAGATGTCGGCCGGGAACCCGCCCGCCGCAACGCCTTGATGATCCGGCGATCGGCTATAGGCCATCGTCTATTGGCTGTCGGCAATTGGCTATTGGCCATTGGCTATTGGCTTTCAGCCACACTGCCCAGGGTTCTTCAGGTCCTGTCACGAGCAGGAGCGTTTGGCGAGCGAATCGAGGCCCTGAGCTGAGCGAGCGGCTGAGGAGGAGAACGGCAAAATGCAGCTTCCCTGAAAGATTCGAGCCCTTCACTGCGCATAGATGGTAACGGGCAGCCGGGGTTTGCGTGCGACGAGCTGACAAGGGCGTGGTCCTGGCGCAGTTGTGAGTCGGCAGGACGCACAGCGTGGCTCCAGGGATATTTGGTCGGGAACATCCCGGCTGCAGTGGGGCTGCCTCGCGCCCTGCGGCCTATCCCCCAGAATTCATCACACCAAATCGCTTCACATCCTGCCACGCTCGCTATTCTGTAGAATCCGTGGTATCCGTGTTCAGCTCCGGGAAGCACCCAAGGCCAGAATCCCAACGGGGTTGGCCGAATACGCTCCCGGAGAATACGTCCATTTAACATGCTCAGCGACTTAATGGGTCAAACGCGCCGAAAGTTTCTTCGCCGCCTTGGCGCCCTTGGCATCACCGTCTCCGCCCTGCCGCCCGGGTGGAGGTTGCTCGGAGCCGAGCCGTCGAAGCTACCCGAACTGGCGCTGAGTTTTCCCGGCCCGTGGCAATTTGCGCTGCCCAAATCCGCGATCATCCTGGTCAGCGACCAGCAACTTGAAGACCTGCAAGACCCCGACCGGGAGGTTGACTTGAGCATGAGCAGCAGCCCCCGACTCACTACCTTGCGCAAGGTTTGCGAGGGCGCCAAGGCACAGGGCTCGCGTACGTTCATCCTGGCGTTCGACGAGTTCTGGACGCAGTACCGCAAAGGCCAGGGCGGGAAACCGCGGCAATTGCTGCCGGATACCGAGGGCTACGTGCAGCGCCTGGCAAAGATTAGCCAGACGCTCAAGACCTACGGCCTGGGCCTAGAGTTGAGCCTCCTGAGTCCGCTGGAGATTGGCCGCGGTTTCCAGGAGAAGACCGGGGAGTCGGGCCGCTGGGTGCAATACCGCGAGGGCTACCGCGACCCGGCTACGGGTCAATTCACAGTCTCGCTATGGGAGCAGCGTCGTTGGACGAACAACAAGGGCAGCATCCTGCTCAAGCGCACCGGGGTGCGGCTGTTCGCCTTCCGTGAGCAGCGCGTGGGCGGGACGGACTTCTACGCGGTTGACCCGGCGGGCATCGTGGAGCTGAAGGCGGCCCCGGACATCGAGGCAGATGAGTCGTCCCAACCGAGCACCGACGCTCGGCGGTTGACCATCCGCGGACGCGGTGACACACAGGTCGGAAGACTGGATCGAGTCTTGGCGGTGGTCAGCTATGAGACGCCGGAGATGGATTACTTCAGCCCGCAGGCGCGGCCGTTCCTGGAAAACCTCGTGCGACAATACCACGCAGCGGGAGTGCCCCTGAATGGCCTTTACGCTGACGAAATGCACATCCAACAGGATTGGGGCTACGGCAGCCACCACGACGAAGGGCAACTCACGTTCCGGTATCTGACGCCGCACCTGGCGGCGCGCTTCGCCGAGCGCTACGGAGCGGAGTTCAAGGACCTCGAGAAATACCTGGTCTATTTCGCCTACGCCCAGCACGGGTTCCTGCCCACGCTGGACGCGCGCGCGCCTGCGCAGCATGTGCTGGGAACCAGCGCCGAGGACATCCAGCGCACCTTCCTGCTGCGGCGGCGCTACTACGAGCTGCTGGAAAGCACCGTGGTGGCGCTGTTCGCCGGCGCGAAGGAGTTCGCTGAGAAGACCTACGGGCACGAGCTGGAAGCCCGCGCCCACGCGACCTGGGCGGAAAGCCCCACGTGCGACTTCTGGCGGACGGGCTCCCAGCGGGGTGCGCCGCGCCAGTACGAATACACGCCGGACTTCTGGTGGTCCAACACCATCCACCAGGCGGCGTCAGCCTGCGATGATTACTTCGCGTGGAACGACTTCCTCACCGGCGGCGGCAACGATCATGCCGAGGGCGGATGGTCGGACCGGAACTATTTCGGCATCGCACTGGCGTGTTCGACCGGCATCCTGAACCGCACCCCCTACGCCTATGCGGCCGCCTGGGGCATGCCGCACGAAGCCGCGCAGCGCCACCAGGCGGTCTGCGATGCCTTCGGAGCTTCGGCCTCGCCCTGGTTCCAGGCTGTGCAGGACTGCCAGCACCGGGACACTGATGTGCTGATGCTCTACCCGCTCTCGCTGGTCGCGTGCGAAGAGCGCTTCGGCTCGTGGATGGTGCAATACGGCTACGCCAATTACGTCAGCCCCCGGAAGTTGCTCGAGCATGGGCGCGTGGGAGCGGACGGCCGGCTCGAAATGGCCGGGCGCAGGTTTGGCACACTGGCTGTGCTATTCGAGCCGCTCCCGCCGCCCGGACTCTTGGACTTGTTGGTCCGGTTCGCCGAGGCAGGCGGAAAGATCATCTGGTCGGGTCCCCCTCCTCGAGTGGACCTCTCCGGCAAACCGGTGCTGGAGCAATGGCAGAAGTTGTTTGGGGTGAAGGCGCTGCGGTTCGACCGCGAAGGACATACCGCCGGGGGTTGGCAGGTTCAATTCACCGGCCCGCTCGGAAAGGTCCCTCCGCAGAACATCCTGACTGATTTCCTCGTGGACTACATCTACCCCGTCGAGCCGGAGGCGGAGGCTGCAATCGTCGCGCAGGTCGGCGAGAAGGTCGTTGGCCTGCATCGGACTGTGGCGAAGGTGGGGAGCGCGACCTTTCTCGGCTTCCGCCCGCGCGACGACCAGGCGGCCTCGCTCGGCGTCGAGGTGCGCACCTGGTTCGAGATTCTGCTCGCGCTGGGTGCTTATGCTCCGAGCGCGGCTGGCCTGCCGGCAAACGACAATCCTGACGTGATCTCGCGCACGACTCCCTACGTGGCGTGCCGCTTTCCAAACGGCGCCGTCAGCCTGGCGGCGCATTACCGCACCCATGTGGAGAGCTGGCCGGGCGGGTTCCATCGTGACGCGAAGCAGGACCAGGAAGCGCTGGCCAGGAATCCCCTGCCCTCCCCTGCCCTGGAGCTGCGTGATCTGCGAGTCGGCGGTCATCGGGTCAGTTTTGAGGGCGAACTGGAGATGGCTTTTCGGCTCGATGGCACCGGTTCCCTGGCTGCATTTGCGGGCCAGAAATGCCAGAAGATCCTCATTGACGGGCGGGAATTCGCGTTTGCCAGCGCGCCTGTGCCGCTGGTCGCTTGGGCTCCTGTCCTGCCCCAGCGGCGCGTGCCCGGCGGAGCCGCTATGGAAATCTGGGTTCACGGAGAAGCCGACATAAGCCTGCCTCTGCCGACCGGGCTAACTGGCGGAGAGCTCTACGCCCAGGGTGCAAGACTTGGCTCATTGGGGCAAAAGGTCGCGTGCGAGTGCTCGGGCGGCCTATTGCGGTTCAAGGCCCTGAACGCATGGGGGCAGCGGCGGCTGTTCTTCGTCGCGGTCTGAGGCGAACCTCAGAGGATGCCGCACTCCGCACCGAACCGGCTGCCTGACAGCTCCGCCGCTGTTGGCAGGCCGATTCACAAAGCGGTTCCCTTTTGAGAGAGGGTGACTTAGGCTGCGTCAAATGAAAGTGCTCGCCGCAGTCTGCCTTTCAGTTCCCATCAGCGTTTTCGCCGGTTCGGCTGGGGCTGCCCAGCCAAGCCCGCCCCAGGCCGTCAGGATTGCCGAAGGCCACGCCAGCGACTGGCGGATCGTCTGCCCGCCACCGGCGTCTCCAGCCATCAACTGGGCCGCCAGGGAACTGCAAAGATACCTGGGGCAGATGAGCGGCTGCAAACTGCCCATCGTGAATCGGACCCGGGGCAAACCTGCCTTGGCCATCGGTCTGCGCTCTGAGCTCTCACCTGATTACCGCAGCGCGCTGCCCCCGTCGGCGCCGGGCCACGATGGCTACGCGGTAGCGGTCGTGCCGGCGACGCGCAAGGCCCCGGCGTGCGTCGTGATCGGCGGCGACAACAGCCGCGGCGTGATCTATGGCGTTTATGATGTGTTGGAGCGGCTGGGCTGCCGCTGGTTCTACTCGACTCAGGATGCGGCCGATCCGGAAGTCGTCCCCCAGCAGGCCACGCTGTCGCTCCCAGCAGGCTCGTGGGCGGTGGCGTCGCCGATGAAGTACCGCATCTGCAACGGCAGCGAGTGGTTCTTCGAAATGCAGACCGCGCCGGCGCTTAAGCAGCTCGAATGGGCAATCAAGGCGCGTTACAATGCCATGGGCTGGCAGGCCGACACCCATACGCCGCTGGAGGCCCAATATCAGCAACTCGCCGACAGGGGCCTGCTCGCCGAGCTGGCAAAGCGCGACATGCTGCTGCATGGCCCGGCCCACTGCTTCAACCTCTTGCTGCGCGCCGAGGATTCCATGACCAACCATCCCGAGTGGTTTGGCCTGCGCAACGGCCAGCGCGTGCCGCAGACCTTCCTTGGCGCGCAGTTCTGCTGGTCCAACCCCGAGGCGCGGAAGAAGTTTACCGACAACGTCGAGGCCTTTGCCAGGCAGGCCAGGCAAATCAACATCCTCTGCCTGGTGCCTTTCGATGGCGGACTGGCTTGCGAGTGCGGTCCGTGCAAAAAGGCAGGCGCCAGCAACCTGCTGATGCTGCTGATGGGCGAAGTCATTGAGCGGCTCCAGGCTTGCCGGCCCGACCTGGCGGTGGAGACCATTGGGGGCTACGGCGCGGCGACCGATCCGCCCGAGACGGCGCAGATCCATCCGCGGCAACGCGTGATCTGGGCACACTGGGGCCGGGTCTATACGATGGGCTACGACGACCCGCGCTATGATCGCAAGGACAACCTGGAGAAGTGGCGGCGCGCAGCGCGGGGCGGCATCACCATCTGCCAATACTACACCGACAACTTCGCCGAGCCGTGGGTGATGTCGCCCTTCACGGTGGCCATGGAAGGCGACCGCCGGTACTTTCGCCAGAACAGCGTAGATTCGGTCTATATGCTGATGTGGCCGCGCGGGTATTGGTGGAACCACGGCCTGAACGCCTATCTGGCGGGTCGTTGCTTCTATGACTTCGCGCTAAGCCCCCAAGACCTGCTTCGCGATTATGCGCGGCATTACTTCGGCCCGGAGGCGGGTCCCCTGCTGGCGGCCTACTTCGTGGCCTGGGCGCGCGACCCCGAATTGTGCTACCGCGTCCGCGGCGGCTCACGCGACAGCGACCGCGCCACCCTGGCGGACCAGCGCACGCGATGGCTCGAACCGGCGGCCAGGCTCGTGACCAACGACCGCCTGCTCGCCTGCCGCTTGGCCAAGGTTGAGAAGCTGCACACGCTGGCGGAGCGCTTGATGGAAGTGCATCGGCAGCGTGATGAAATCCGCGCCTTCCGCCGTGCCGGTCAATTCGACCAAGCGAGGGCGCAGCTCGACCAATCGCGCGCTTATACGGATGACGTGCTGGCGATGTTCTACGCGCTGGCCGACCTCAATCAGGGGCTGATTGAACGGCAGGAGGTGCCAACCTTCATCAAGGCCAATGTGAAGAACTGGCTGGACGAAGAAGCAAAAGCAATTGTGGCGGAGAAGCGGGATTAGACACGCATCACACCGATAGCCTGGGTACCCGCCGAGGCGTTTGTGGAAAGGCTTTCCCTGCCGGGGAATCTTGGTTTATCGTCGCGCCCCGATGAAGATACTGACGACAATCCTGGGTCTGATGATGTTGGCTGCCTGCTCTCCTCCTGACGCACCGCAACCGGCTTCCGGCGGCCCCGCACAAGCCAAGACCTACCGCAACCCCCTGCTCCCCGAACGCGAGATCGCCGATCCCTTTGTCCTGCGGGTGGACAAAACGTACTATCTGTATGCGACCACCGACACGCGAGGCTACGAGGTGTTCGTATCCGACGATCTGGTGCATTGGGAACGCAAGGCGCGCGTGTTCGAAGATCCGCGCGGCGGCGACTGGGCGCCGGAGGTATTCCACAACCGCCGCGGCGACGGCAAGTTCTACCTTTACTACACGGACAACATGCCCGGGACGCGACGCGCGGGGCTGGAAAAGCAGATCGGCGTAGCTGTGGCAAACAGCCCGCTGGGACCTTTCGAGGATAAGGGCCCGCTGGCGGAGCACTCGATTGACGCGCATGCTTTTCAGGACGATGACGGCCAACTCTATCTCTACTACGTTCAACTGGCGGGCGGTTTCAAGATCGTCGTCCAGCCCATGGCAGATCCTTTGCGCAAGAGCGGCGAACCGAGAGTCCTCATCCGACCCACCGAGGAATGGGAGAAGCGCAGCGGCGAGGTGACTGAGGGCCCGTTCATTTTGAAACGCCAGGGCACTTACTATCTGACGTATTCCGGCACGGGCGCCGACTCGCCCGATTACGGCATCGGCTACGCCACTTCCAAGTCGCCCACGGGTCCATTCGTGAAATACGCCGGTAATCCCATCGCCCACCGCGGCGGCAGCGTCCTGGGGCCGGGCCATCATTGCGTTGCGGAAGGCCCAGACGGCAAGCTGTGGCTGGTCTATCACCAAAAATGGAATGCCGAAAAGAACTTTCGCCGTTTCCTCGCAATTGACCCGCTTTGGTTCGACGATCAGGGCGTCCTTCACACGTCTCTGTCGCGCGATACTGAACGGCCCGCTCCCTGAACCCGTTTGGCAAGCGCGGATCACCTTGTCGGAGCCGGCCATTCAACCCGCTCCCAGCCCCGTGCCCAGGTCACCCGGCCTCCTAAACCGCCCCTGTGTTGCTGGGCCGGAGAACGGGGCGCCGTCGGCCTAACGGGGACATCTATGTCCAGCGCCGCTCCTGCTGGACAGGCGATCAGCCTGGGTCTCCAGGGCGGCACTGGCGAAAAGTCAGGCGTGGCAGGCTGGCTCTGACAGCAGGCCGGCCAGGACTCGCCCTAACTTCTCGGCGGCGGCCTTGCCTTCTTTCTGGAGCTGGAGGAGGGCAGGGATTCTGCCGGGAGACATGAGCACGGCGCGCGTGAGCCGGGGCACGTCCACCTGCTGGTCCGCTGTGAGGTATTTGTTGAAGTCGAACGGCAGCTCGGCGTCGGCGGTGTCCAGGATCACACGCACAATGGCGCTGGGGATGCCCTGTTCGCGGCAGGCGGCGCAGATGATCTGCGATTCCATGTCCACAGCGTCGGCGCCGGTGGCCTGCCAGAGCGCGCGCTTTTGCTCTACCGTGGTGGCGACTTGTTCGACGCAATGAAAGCGCGCGGGCCGGGCGCCAGCCGCCAACAGTGCCGTCTCCCAGCCGGTCTCCTGGTCAGCGGTGAATACGATGGCGCCGGCGGCGAGGTCCGGCCGCAGCCCGCCAGCGAAGCCGCAGGTCAAGACCCGATCCGGCTTATGCTGCGCAAGGGCGGCACGAATCGCCTTCTCCGCATTCCGCGGCCCAATGCCCGTAAGCAAAACTCTGATCTCCGGCCGGGAGCCGATGGCTTGGTTAAACGGCTTGGCCTCTTCTTTAACCGCAAAAGTGACCAACACCGTTCCGATTCGGGTTTCGGCATTCGGATTTCCTTCGGCCTTCGAATTTCGAGTTTCGGCCTTCACTTAATCCCGGCCAGCCGCTCCTTCCAGATCTGGTAAAGCAGCACGGTGGCCTTCACATCCCGCACGCAATACTCGGCGATATCGCGGTAGCGCCCCTCCGCCATCAGCGCGTTGACGTCGCTGCCGGTGACCCCTTGAGCTTTCGGCGATTCGATGCCAAACGCCTTGCAGTAGAAGTCCAGGTTGAAGCGGCGCGCCGCGCCTTCCCGCCCGCTGACGCCATAGAAGGTGAGCTGCTCCGCCAGGTCGCAGTGCGGTTCGGTCTGGAAGCGGTAGCCCAGCCAGTCTTTGCGGGAGATCGCCACGTTCAGCAGGGCCGAGCGCAGGTAGATGAACGGCACGTCGAACCCGCGGCCGTTGAAGGTGACGATGGTCTCGTAGTGCTTGGCCACATCCCAGAAGGCGGTCAGCAGTTCGACCTCGTCCATGCACGCCACAAACTCCACCGGCCCCGCCTCGTCGGCCTCGGGTTCGTAGTCGGCGGCGATGAACAGCACCTGGCCGCGGGAGGTGTCGGCGTTGAGCATGGCAACGCAGACGACCTGGGCAGTCAGCGGCCAGAGGTTGAACTGCCGCTGGATTTCGGCGTGGCGCGCCGCGCGAGCGGCCTCGTCGGCGATCTTCTGGCACTCGCGGAACAGGTATTCCTGTTGCGCCTCGTCGAACTGCTCCAGCGGCAGGGCGGAGGTCTCTATGTCGAAGACAAGCGTGGCCATCAGGCGCCGAATTTATCGAACATCTTCGCGTTGGCCTGCATGAGGCGGATGAGATCCTTGGCGGCGAAAAGTCCGAGCGAGCCCTGGTTGGCCCCGGTTTCGGTGAATCGGTCCAGTTTGTCGGACCCGGAGAGGGCCGAGTGGAGCATTACGGGTTGCGGGTGCCACGAGTGGCCCTTGATGACGCAGGGCGTCGAGTGGTCGCCGGTGATGGCCAGCACGTCGGGCTTCTTCCGCAGCAGGATCGGCAGGGCGGCATCGAACTCTTCAATCGCCTTCTTCTTGGCGGCGAAGTTGCCGTCCTCGCCATACATGTCGGTGTACTTAAAGTGGATGAAGAAGTAATCGTAGTTGTCGTATTCGGCGAGGTAGCGCTCGAACTGCTCCGCGATGGTCTGCGGCCCTTCGAGCTTGGTCATGCCGACCAACTGGGCCAGGCCCTTGTACATCGGATAGACCGCGATGCATCCCGGGCGCAGGCCGTAGCGGTCCTTGAACAGCGGGATTTCCGGCTGGTGGGCGATGCCGCGCATCAGGAAGCCGTTGGCCGGCTTTTTCTGCGCAATGACCGGCAGGGCGGCCTTGAAGAAGCCGGCCACTAGCTTGGCGGACTTCTTTGCCTTGACGGACTTGGAGTTCACCGGCGCGGCTTGCGGTATGGGGAGGCCCTCGCGATGCGGGTCGGCGTCGGTAAGCGGCCCTTCCAAACCTTTGCCCCGAAAGAGCACCACGAAACGATGGCCTTTGCCGGGTTTGATGATGACCTCGGCATCACCCACCTTCTTCACTTTCTGTGAGAGCAGGGCGCACAGTTCTTCGCACACAGCCGTGTCAATGCGCCCCGCGCGGCGGTCGGTGACGATGCCCTTGGCGTCGAGGGTGCAGAAGTTAGCCCGCGCCGCCACATCGCCCGCGCGCAGTTCCAGGCCCAGTCCAAGCGCCTCGATAACGCCGCGGCCGACTTCGAATTCCAGGGGGTCGTACCCAAAGAGGCCAAGGTGGCCCGGCCCGCTGCCCGGGGTGATGCCCGGAGCTACGGGGATCATGCGTCCCTGCGCCGAGTCTTTGGCCAGCGCGTCCATGTTTGGGGTGGCAGCAGCTTCGAGGGGTGTGAGGTAGCCTTGCTCGCGCGTGGCCACATCGCCCACGCCATCAAGGACGACCAACGCCAGCTTGGCGGTGGTCTTCAGAGTCAGTTCACTATACAGAGCATCCAGGTTCATAATTTCGTTGTTTCCATTCGGTAAAGCCTATACGGCTGGCAGCTTGAATACGCACAGGCTGCTGCCTCGCCTCGGAGACATCATGCGACCAAAGCGCTGCCAGCGTCAACGCGATTCCGTCGCGGCTCCCCAGACCACTGGAAACATCCTTTCGCCGCTGGCAGTTCTCGTTCATTCTCCGGGTGTGGAACCACTATCAGCTACTGAGATCCGTCAGGTGGTGGCCGCCGCGCTCGACGAGGACATCGGCAGCGGCGATGTCACCACGCTGGCCGCCGTGCCGGAGGCCGCCACGGCCACAGCGGTGATGCGCGCCAGGGAGCCGCTGGTGGTCGCGGGCCTGGCCCTGGCCGAAGCCGCCTTCCGCGAGCTTTCCCCGAGCACCCGCATCAATCGCACCGCCGCGGACGGCCAGCATGTCGCCCGCGACAGCGCCTTGCTGGAGCTGGCCGGCCCCGCCCGCGCCCTCCTCAGCGCCGAGCGGGTGGCCTTGAACTTCGTCCAGCGTCTGAGCGGCGTGGCCACGATCACGGCGCAGTATGTCGAGGCCGTCAAAGGCCTGCGCGCGCAGATCCTCGACACCCGCAAGACCACCCCGGGCTGGCGGCGGCTGGAGAAATACGCCGTGACCTGCGGGGGCGGCCACAACCACCGCGCCGGCCTGTTCGACATGGTTCTCATCAAGGACAACCACTTGGCGGCGTTGAAGGACGCGCGGCCCAATCCCATCGCCGCCGCCGTCGAGCGGGCACGCGCGAAATACCCGCAGCTCAAGGTCGAAGTTGAGGCCGACACGCTGGAGCAGGTCGAGCAAGCCGTCGCCGCGGGCGCGGACATTGTCCTGCTCGACAACATGAACCTGATCCAGTTGCGGCTGGCCGTGCAGAAATGCAAAGGCCGAGCCCAAACCGAAGCCAGCGGCGGGGTGACCCTGGCCGGCGCGCGCGACATCGCCGATACCGGCGTGGACTTCATCTCGGTGGGCGCGCTGACGCACTCAGCCCGCGCCGTGGACATCGCCCTCGACTTCGAGCTATGAGCACAAAAGCAACATGAACCTTGACGCACAAATCCTGAATGCCCTGCGCGCAGCCGGCGACGGCACGGTCTCGGGCGCCGACCTTTCGCAGCGGCTCGGCGTGAGCCGCGCGGCCGTCTGGGCGCGCATCGAAGACCTCCGCGCCCTGGGCTATGACATCGAGGCCAGCCCCCACCGGGGCTACCGCCTGGTCAGCACCCCGGATGTCCTCCACGCGGACGATCTGATTTCGCGCCTGGGCGCGACCAAGGTCATTGGACGCGACATCCGCGTCTTCGAGCAAACCACCTCCACCAACGACGTAATCGAGAAGCTCGCCCGGGATGGCGTCAAAGAGGGCGTGGTCGTCTTCGCCGAATCCCAGACCAAAGGCCGGGGGCGGCTGGGGCGGAAATGGCTGTCACCCGCGCGAGGGGGGCTTTGGCTCTCCGTGCTCCTCCGGCCGGACCTGCACCCGCAGGAAACCACCCAGCTCACGGTGGCCTCGGCCACGGCGCTGCGCCGCGCCATCGAGCTGCAGACCGGCCTGAAGGCCGAGATCAAGTGGCCCAATGACATTCTGGTGGGCGGAAGGAAAGTCGCCGGCATCCTCACCGAGTTGAGCGCCGAGCTGGACCGGGTCAAGCACGTGATCCTGGGCATCGGCGTGAATGTGAATCTCAGCGCGGGCGACTTCCCGTCCGAACTGCGCCGTCTGGCAACATCGCTCAAGGCGGAACTGGGCAAGCCGGTAGCGCGACCGGAACTCGCCGTGGCCATACTGCACGAGCTGGACCTTGATTATGCGCGCATTGCCTCCGGCCAGTTCGCCGCGGTGGCGAGCGAGTGGGAGGAGCATGGCACCACGATCGGTCAGCCTGTCATTATCCGCACCGGCAACCGCCAAATCCGCGGCCGCGCCGAATCGCTGGGCGAGGACGGCGCGCTGCTGTTGCGCACCGACCACGGCCACCTGGAGCGGATCATCGGGGGCGATGTGACTCTGGAGAAATGATCCTGCTCTTCGACATCGGCAATACCAACACCCACCTGGGACTGGCAAGTGCCCGGCGGGTGGTTAAACAAGCGAACATCCCCACGGCGGCCTGGTTTAATGGGGCGCCCAGGAAAGCTCTCCTCAGCTTCGTTGGCCGCGCGCGCTTGAACGGCGCGGCCCTGTGCAGCGTGGTGCCGCGGGCTACGCCTTTCGCTCACGGCGCCGTTGAACATCTCTGGCACCTGCCCTGCCTTGAGCTGACACCCAAGACCCTGCGCGGCGTCGGGATCAATTACCCGCGGCCCCAGACCATCGGCCCCGACCGGCTCGCCAATGCCGTCGCCGCACGCCACCACTTCGGCGCGCCCTCCGTCGTCGTGGATTTCGGCACCGCCGTCACGTTCGACGTGGTGGACGGCGCGGGGGACTACGTGGGCGGGATCATCGCCCCCGGTCTCGCGGCCATGACCGATTACCTGCATGAGAAGACCGCCCTGCTGCCCCGCATCCGTATTCGCGAGGTCCGCAGCGTGATCGGCAAGAGCACCGAGCAGGCGATGCTCGTGGGGGCCGTGCACGGCTATCGCGGCCTGATCCTGGAACTGATACGGGAGCTTAAGAACGAGCTTAAGACGCGTCGGCTGCCCGTGGTGGCAACGGGCGGCTACGCGGAACTGATCGGCTCCAGGCTCAGCGCCATTACCGCCGTGGAGCCTCTCCTGACCCTCGAAGGGCTCCGGCTGGTCTGGCACGCCGCACACTCGGCGCATTCCTGACGACTTCCCAAGCCAACGATGCGCCCCGCCCCGGCGCAACCCGGGAGCCGGAATGCCCATGACGCCGCTCTCGCACGGCACAGGCGATCAACCCGGGCAGCAAGCCATTTGATTTGACACCGTCCCAATCAACACCGCTGGCAGTGCACAGGCGAGTCTCACCGGATACTCGCCGGATACAAACCGGATACTCACCGTAGATAACATTTGGACCCGCTTGATACAAACCGTTACCTTGCAAAGACTTAGCGCCACTTAGTTTCGGTTAGGCGAGACAGAAGTCCTGCCTGCCCGGGTCTTCCGGGTCATCGGCGATGCCCGCTGGAAGACCGCTGCCGACCAGCCTTGGCAGACGGTCAAAACAGGAAGGCATGGCTGGAAGTTGCAGCTTGCGGCCCAGCGCGGGCTGGAATCGGGCACCACGGCAGATTCTGCCAAGGCACACCCCAGGGCAGGTTGTTGACACGCAGGAGCTTCCGAATTGGCTGTTAGCCCGACTTGAAACTTTAGACTCAACACTCCAACCTTCCTCCTCCGCCTCTCATCCTTTTGCTTCCACCTCCAGCGCGATTGGTTTACGATCCGGCCAGAAAGACGGTATGAGCGTACGCGATGGGCAACACCTCTGCACCAGGCAAGAGCGAATTGGCGTGTTCCGTGACACCTTCCTCACCGAAGGCGTTGCAGATTCTGCGCGAGAAGCTCGAATTCCTGCTGGTTGAAGAAGCGGTCTTCCATGAAGGATGATCCCGTTTACACCCCGAGCGACTGCTTCGAAACCTTCCCGTTCCCGGCGGGATGGGAGACAAACGCGGCGCTGGAGGCGTCGGGTCGTGAGTATTACGAGTTCCGCGCGGCCCTCATGGTTCGCAACGACGAGGGCCTTACCAAGACCTACAACCGCTTCCACGACCCTGAAGAATCCTCGCCGGACATCCTCAAGCTCCGCGAGTTGCACGCAAAGGTGGATGCCGCCGTCCTCGCCGCCTACGGCTGGACCGACCTGGACACCGCATGCGATTTCATTCTCGACTACGAAGAGGATGACGCCGCCGGAGAATCCTCCGCCCGCAAGAAGAAGAAACCCTGGCGCTACCGCTGGTCCGACGAAACCCGCGACGAAGTCCTCGCCCGTCTCTTGAAACTGAACGCTGAGCGCGCGCAGGGGGAGAAGCTCTCCGGCCAGGCCGACACTAGACGCGCCGTCGGCAGTGCCGTCAGTAGAAGGCTCAACAAGAAAGCTCGCATGGCATCCGACAATACCCAGACGCTGCTTTAGGCAATACCTGAATCTAGGAGCGCAAGACGTTAAAAGCAAAACATGAATATCATTACCGCCAATCCGGACGAGTGGCGTACCCCAGGTCGGCGCGTCGCCAGGTATGCAGGGCCGGATTGGCTGGCCGGTATCAGTGAGGCATGCGTTTCGGCGTCGAAAGTCCCAAAGCGGTATTACACCATTGACTTGAGTAACTTGGATTTCGTCACGCTCTCAGCGTGGGTAGGCATGGTGGCTTTTCTGGAGCGCTTGGCGGCAAATCCGCTAACCACAAGTGTTGGGATTGACCTCAAAGGCCACAGCGAGCTTCGGTTGCTGTCACCTTCCGAGTTCATCGACGCCGAAGCACACGCTGGCGAAGGTGAAGATCGGCCATCTCGAGGTCCAGAGTTCCTGCAGGCTAGGAGAATGTACCAGATCAGTGGATTTATCGAATCCTTGGGGACTCGGACAGTACTCAACATCCCTGGGCGCGGCGACCGGATCAGCTACATTTGGCTGGGCGAAAAGGGGGCTCGACTCAAAGCCTTTGCCACCCGGCCCGGTGGAAAACACACGGTCGTCATGCCGCTCATGCGCATTGAGACAAAGGCACACTGTAAGCAGTTCCTCGAACCAGAAAAGATTCTAAACTGGCGTGAGGCGATGGGGGACAAATTCCGCACCTCACCGCTCTTCGAGTCGGAGGAGGTTTGGAGAATCTTCTGTCACGAACTTTCTGTGAATATATTCGAGCACGCTGGTTCGGCAGGCTTCCTTGCCGCCCGGGTTGTCGACAGGGAAGGTCTGACACAGTCCTGGTGTGAGATGTCGTATTCCTCTCAAATCCGCGAGCTATTCCCTCTGATGTCATCCGGCTTTCTGGAACTCTGTATAAGCGATGGGGGCCAAGGATTTGCTGCTACATTGGAACGGGCCTACCGCAAGCAAGTGGGCCTGAAGACGAACGATCCTGCCCGGCCACAGGACATCTTGCAGTTTGCGTTCGACGAAGTTGGCACATGTAAGAAGGAGAACGAATGCTGGGCTACTGAGCGGCATGCGCTGGGGCGCATTCTGCAAATAGTCGCGAAGTACGGCGGGGCATTAGCGCTTCGATCTAGTGGCGCGGAAGTCGTTTACGTCAGTCATGGCGGACCATTTGAGCGACGGCCCAATCATCTCGGATACCGCGCACAAACCGATCGCTTGTGCTCGAAATTGCAGGGTTCTGACCTGCAAGTTATTTTGCCATTGGTCCCATTTGTCCGTGAAGCGAAGGAAGATTGGCGCCGGTCTATCCTCATTTCTTCGCTACCAACTGGATTTCATGCCGACCCCACTCACGTACGAGGGCACCTGGTTCCGCTTTTGGAGGTCCTCGATTCACAGGATGCTTGTGTAGGACCTGAAGAACTGCGAGCGTTCCGAAAACGATGCGAAGCCCTTGCAACAAGGGTGATTGAGGAACGCCCACCGCTAGAGCCAATTATCCTCGACTTCAGCAGCCTTAACTGGACACCTGCTCAGTTCGAGACCCTGCTCCATCTGCTGCAAAACGTGCTTCAGAATCGACCCGTGCTCCTTGTCGAAATTGAGCACAATCTTGTGCGCGAGGTGGTGGAAATGGAGAAGTCGGCGCCAACACAACTCGCGCCAGAAGTGGCGGACAGAACCCCTAGCGTAACCGGTCGCGCTTTCGCGGAGCTTTCCGAAACCAGTTTTCTCGAGACATACCATCGTGTTCACGCAACCGTCCTCGGCCTCGACATCCACGGAAAGCCCCATGTGCTCGGCCTGAAGCATCGCTGGTGCGAACCCCTTTTGCTCTCCTTGATCGAAAAACCGCAAACCTTGGAGAGTCTCTGCACGGGACAGCCGCCAGACAACGAACGCGCGCTCCGCGCCATTTTCAACAATATGAACCCGTTGTTCTGCGTAGAGGAGGACGGACGCTGGCGTACCGTCTGGGACAAGCACGCGATAGACATTGAAGCCCGAAGGGTTATGACGCGGCACTTCGATGTGATCGCTGACCACTGCCAAGCCTGGCGTGGCCGCGTTAACCACTACGCGAAGGCAGCGTCGGAAATCACAGGAGAGCCGGAGATTCTCAGGGACAAGTACCAGATGACGTTCAACCTGCCCTGGCAGAAGGAGTGGGTTTGTGAGTTTTTCGAAAGTTCACGCATTCTCTCGCGCCAACGGTACGCCGACGAGGCCGCACAGAGATTAATCTTCCGTCTGGAGAGAGGGCTGCGGCTCGACGGCAAGACATTGGAAGATGTGCACGTCCTTGCGTGCGTGACGGCGCCCGCAATCCTGCTTGCGACAGCGCTGCACCGGTGGTGGCCGAACGAAAAGCGACCGGCCATCGCTGACCTGGGACACTACCTCATGCTGAACCCAGACGGCCCCCTCCCTGCGATCGCGAGTTTCAGCGGCATCGTCGTCGTCCAGGACGTCTTGGACAGGCGCAACATTTCAAATCGGCTGGTTGGGAAACTCCGTGAGCAGAAAAAGGAGGTGCTCTGCGTTCTCAGCTTGGCTCGCCTCGTTGACGCACAGGAGCCTGTCGGCGTGACACCCATTGATGAAGGCTGGCAACAAACGATACACGACCCGCCAGGCCTCAAAAGCCACGCCCTCGTCAACCTCCTCCGCCCGCAGCGGTGTCCCCCGAGTGACCATAACGACCCGCGGGCGCACTGGGTTGAGCCGAGGACGCTTCGCCCATTCCGCTACAGCACACTCCGGCGGGAGGTGCAAGCCAAAGGCACTCCTCGCGAGCGTCTGCGCCCGTTCTTTACCCCAAAGCAAAGAGGGATTATCTGCGCGGGTCACTACGTTTACGGCGAACGGCACTTCAGGGTAGCGCTCGACATCAAAGCGGCCCTGGACGGTGAAATAGGCGGCGAACTGGCGGCTTGGCTGGCAGATGTCTGCCAGGGGGTCTCACCCCGATCGGCCGAATGGGAGAGCCACCGAGGGAAAAGCCTGCCGGGGGATGTTACCGCAGTCTTGATGCCTCTGCACAGTCAGATCCACTACCTTTGGCCCCGCGTTGAGAGGCTCCTCGCGCAACGCGGACGCCGGCAGATGATGTGGGTGCTTGACGCCACCCTGTTCCTCGGCCACGGACCGGCCTACCGCCTTCCGCTCCAATTCCTCGAGCAAATCAGACTCGTGATGCGGTCACTAATCGAGGCAAAGCGTTTTCGAAAGCCAGCAGGCGGCTCGGCAATACGAATTCTCATCCTTGATGATTCCATCTTCTCCGCGCGAACAACCGAGACGATCCTGGCCGAGATAGACCGTGCTGTCTCCAAAGCGTGCGAAGCGGCCGGCGCTGCAGGGGAAGGGATTAGCCCAATTCAGTGGATAAGGTACGTAGCCGTATTCAACCAAATGAGCCACGCAAAGTATCTCCACTGGAAGAACCTGAACTACGTTGGCTCTATACGCACCGTTCCGTTCGTATTCGACGCCTACCGATCCATTTTAGGCGGCCCAACATTCGAAGAGGAGAACTGCCCGTGCTGCGCGGATGCAAGACGGCTGGAGAGACTGGTCGCTGCAGCAAAACGTCACTCGACAGACCTCGCAGGCGCGTGGGCGGAGCAGCAAGGGGAGAGCCTCCAACCCATCGCCATCGACAGCCCGGGGTTTCAAAAGAATCCTCCCGTTGACCTCCCACGGCCGATCGACCTTCTTGGTCGCAAACACGCCCCGGTCATGCCTGACCAGTACCAACTCTGGAACGCTGATGAAGCCATTCTGCGCTTCTATGAGTTGATGTACATGTCCTATCCACCAAGTGACGTCCTGCGTTCGCTAAGTGCTCCCAATGCATGGGCAGCGTCCGGAGATGGTCCACAAGTCGCAGCCGAGTACGCGCGGTTCCGCTGGGGCGTTCTTGAGTGGTGTCTGCGAAACTGGCCAAGGCTGGTAGCCGATTCCGCCCGAGATCTCTTCTTTGAATGCGTCCGCGCGGAAGTAGGGGCGGAAAGCACCATCGCCGAAGCTCTGTTTGAGGGGATGTCCCGCCAACGGAACGACGAAGAGGTAAAGGCTTTCATTGTCGAGGCGTTGCAGACGCTTGCCCGCTTGGAGACGCAGAAGCCCCGCCACGGGTCCGATTCGTCGCGAAATGCGGGGCCGAGTCTCTTACTTCTTGAAAAGGCACTGACGATCGTCCTGCTTAGCATTCCTCACGAAGAATTGGTCAACTTCACGCTGACCGTTAACGGAAATGCCTTGAAGATCGTTGACTTTCTGTCGCGTCTCGCATCTTCTCGAAAAGAGCGCGGTCTGAGTGTCATCGGTAACCTGCATCTATGCTTCAGCCGACCGCGCCGCGCCGACCCAGCCTGGGCACTCCAGGTGCTCGCGGAAAATCTGTTTCGAGGTCGCGATCCGGATAATGCCGTCATGTCAAGCCACCGCCTCCTGCCAAAGTTGCTTAGCGACTTAGATCTCGGCACTGCAACTTCCGGGGATCGAAGGTTGCTCCTTAGCAGCCTAAACCTCTTCCTTGCCGCACTTGCGGACCTCGCCCGCTTCGCAGCAGGCCGTCTTCTCCCGTTTCGAGAGATTGCAGCGCTAGGCGGGAGTGTTTTGGATTGGCTGAAAACCCACCCTGAAGACGGTGCGCCACCTAGGTCGGTAACCGAATTGCTCGACGCGCTCAGCCCGGATCAGGCACCAAACCCGGGAGTCAACTTCTATGGTCCATTCAGTAAAGTCTTTCATGTGGCCGTCGGCGATCTTGAATCCCTCCTTGCCCCCGCCGTCAATAAAGCCAAGGAGATAAATCCCGACTTCACGTTCAAGTTCCAGCCGAACGACGTCCAGCGGTTCTACGTTTTGACCGTGATAGATCGCCTCTGCGGCTTTCTGACCAATTGGGCAATTGACCCTGCACAAAAACCATCTCAGCGCCGCTCCGGCCTCAAGAGCCGAATCGAAGTTCATCGTCAACCCATGCCTCTGGGAACCGACAACCTCCGCTTCCGGATTCTCACGAACTTCGAAGACCTTCAAACTACCCAGGACCGTACAATTCATGGCCCCAACCACGACCGCGAAGTCCGAACGATGGTTATGTTTGGCGCCATGCTGCCCGATCAGTGGGAAACGCCATCTGAGCCCGAACAGGCCGAACGGTTCACCGCTTGCTACGAGTTCCAGTTACCAACCGGGTTTACCCCAAAGCAGAAAAACCATGAGCTTTAAAATACTATACGTCGAAGACCACGCGCCTTACGCCGAACGCGTCGCCAAGGCGATCAGCCCGGACCCGGTGGGTGCGGACAAAGCAGCCGGCTCTCCTTCTGAGTCTCGCCCACTCTCGCTAAAAGTAATCCCCAAGCCCGAGCAGCTACCCGAAGAGCTGAAGGCCAATTACGACCTCCTCCTTGCAGATCTCCTTTTTCCCGACGAAACTGGAGAGGAAGTGAATAGACTGGACGACATCATTCGCTTCGCCCAAGAGTGGAGTAAGGCCAACCAGTTCGAACGACCGCTCCCCATAATCGCGTACACCCGGCGTGAAAAGGGGGCCCTCGACTACTGCCTCCAACGGCGAGATGCACTTTTCGACATCTGGGATAAGGCCTCGGCATCCCCGCCTTACGCGGCCTGGCGACTGACACGCCTCGCCGTAGAACTCGCTCGCGTGCGGCCCGACGCCCTGCTGGAGCGCCTAATTCGCACCATGCCCCCAGGCGCGAGTTGGCACGCCCACGTCCGGGAAATGGCGCTGCGCTACGGGAACGGTTGGACCGAGGCCGACCAAATTGAACAGGCGGGACGTTGCATTCTCGACATTGCCTCCGAACTGGACGTCTTCAATGCCTGCAAGACCTACTGGGGCGCCATGTCCGACTGGGAGCCGCTTGGTCGTGCGGTATCCCGGCGGGCACGCGGTCACGCCCGGCACGTCATCAATGTCTTCTGGCTAGGCTACATTCTCCTACACAATCCGAACTGTCGGCCATGGTTCGAACAAGCATGGAGGCGACTCCTGACTGACCGCACCGATATGAAGTGCGTGAGAGGAGTGGATCCGATTGAGGCGCTGAGCAACTGCTGGTTCTACGGGAGTCTCTTTCACGATTCTGCACACTGCGTTGAGGAGTGGGAGAGCGTTCCCAAGAAGGGCGAGGATGTCCTCACGGTATTCCATGATTTTGTTAACGTCAGGACCGGCAAGGGCGCTCTCTCGAAAGCCCTGAAAGAATCCGCCGAAAAGCTTTTTCGCGACCTGGGTGCCGACGTCTCCACGCGCCTGAAACCCCTTTGGAAGAAGAACTTGGGGGATAGGCATCCAGATCACGGCGTGGTCGCCGGCGCCCACATCATCCGAAAAATCAAATCAAAGGACAACCCGCATCAACATTGCTTCGTCCGGGAAGCAGCCCGGGCCATGGCAATTCACAACCTTGTCGGTAAGCTCCCAGCCACGCCCGATGCCTTCCTGTCGTGGGACAAACATCCCATTGCATGTATGCTGCTGCTCTGCGATCAAATTCAAACTTGGGACCGCGAACGCGCCGACAAGAAGTTGAGTGAAAAGGACGAGCCGGAGCGGGCGGAGTTGCTCGATTTTAACGTGACCAAGGTGACTGATCATACCGCGGTCTCTCTGGCAATCGAGTACGTTGCTCCCCGCCACTTGGATCATGCCCCCGAGGTCTTCAGACGTGTCAAAGATGACCTCGAAGAGGTGATCGAAGAGAAGCCTAAGGCCGCTCTCAGTCGGATCAAGCGTCCTTGGCCTTTCTCTGTATCTGTCAAATGTTGGCTCAGCGGCAAACCACTGACCCGGAAAATGGATTTCTGACCTGGCCGCCTTCGAATACACACCACCATGACCTCCCCCCAAGTCCGCTCTGAACTCGTCGAACCCCTCAAGCTCGACCTCGTCGGCCCCGACAACGACCACGCCTTTGCCCACGAGCTGCTTCCGGACGCGCCCTCACGCTGGTATCTCTCGGGCTTTCTCGTTCCCTCAGAGGCCCCCGCCGACCGGAAGACCGGCGAAACCTCCACCGACGAAAATGACAGCGGCGGCGACACCGGCGGCACGGACCACGTCAGGCTGATGGTGCGCAACAACGAGGGCCTGACAAAAGCCTACAACCGCTTCCACGACCCTGAGGAAACCTCGCCCGACATTCTCCGCCTGCGCGCACTCCACGCGGCCATGGACCGCGCCGTCCTCGAAGCCTACGGCTGGTCTGAGCTCATCCCCCAGTGCCAGTGCGAATTCCTGCTCGATTACGAAGACGAAGAAGATGGCGCCGAGGAAACCGGCCGCCGCCGCAAGAAGCCCTGGCGCTTCCGCTGGCCCGACGAGGTCCGCGACGAAGTCCTCGCCCGCCTCCTCAAACTCAACGCCGAGCGCGCCGAGCAAGAAGCGCTGGCCGGCCTCACCGCCGCCGCCGGTAAGAAGAGGCTGAATAACCCGCGTGCCAGACCCTGCTCCGCTGCCCCACCCCCAAGGCGACATCATCCCCGGCCCCCAAACCGACCTCTTCGCCTAAACTTCGCCCCTGGCAAAATCATGTCTCCGAGTTCCGAAGAAACGGCCTCGCTTTGCGTGCTTTGCGTTCTTTCGCGGCCATCTCCCTCCTGGCTTTCGGCTTCGACATCCCGCACCACATCCAGGTTATTTGCGGATTATGTGCAAAAAGCTATACAACATTGTACTCTGTGACATATTTATAGCATGTTAATCGAGTTTAGAGTAATAAACTTCAAATCTTTCCGAGAGGAGCAAACGCTCAGCCTCGTCGCCTCCAATTACGACAAAGAGCTTCCCGGGAACTTGATTGAACCGCCTTTGCCCGGTCTCAAGGACACGCGAGTGCTCAAAGGGGCGGGGCTTTATGGAGCTAATGCTTCCGGAAAAAGCAACCTGCTAACGGCTTTATTCACGGTCCAGGACTTGGTTCGGGAATCAGCCGACGCCAAGCCCGAGGCGCCTTTGTCGGCGGAGCCGTTCGCGCTCGCCAAAGATGCGGCGTCAGACCCAGTTGTCCTGGACGTGACGTTCATGGCTGCGGGGACGCGGTATGAGTATGCCATCGCGCTGTCAGTTGAGCGTGTTTTGGCGGAGCGGCTAACTGCCTATCCTGAAGGAAAGGCACAGCTTTGGTATGACCGCATCTGGAACCCGAGTACGCGTTCCTACGAATGGACGCCGGACCGTTCCGCGTATTACCAGCGGGACGCCAAGCGTGTCGAGTTCACTCGGCCTAACGCCCTTTACCTCTCGACGGCCGTCAAACTGAACGACGAGCAATTGGCGCCAGTCTATGCGTGGTTCACCAAGCAAGTGCATTTCCTGAATCTAGCCGCCGATGGCGGAATCGGCGCCGGGTTCACCGCGTCGCTGTTGCGGGACAAGTCTCCGCTCGGAAAGAAGGTCGTGGACCTGCTGCGCCACGCCGACCTCGGGGTATGCGGCGCTCAGGCGATCGAAAGGGCTTGGGCAAGGGAGGATTTCCCTGAGGATATGCCCCGGGAAGTGGTGGAAGAAACTAAGAAATCCAAGCGTCTCGAAATCTCGCTTACGCACCAGGGTGTTGCGGAAGCCACGCTTGAACTGCCGTGGGAAGCTGAGTCCGCCGGAACACGCCGCTTCTTCGGTTTAGCCGGCCCGTGGCTGGACATTCTCACCAATGGGTATTTGGTGTGCGTTGATGAACTCGACACCAGTATGCACCCCTCGATGGTGTTTGAACTGCTCAAGCTGGTTTTCAGCGCTGAGCACAACCCCAAGGGGGCGCAAATCGTATTTACCACCCACAACCCGCTCCTCCTCGACCCCACCCTGATGCGCCGCGACCAGGTCTGGTTTACGCACAAGAAACAAACCGGCGAGTCATTCTTATATCCGCTTACCGACTACAAGCCGCGCAAGGGCGAGTCCCTGGTGCGTGGATATATGTCTGGCCGCTACGGTGCGGTGCCGTTCATTCCTCGTGGACTGATGGACAACGCCGTGCCGCCCAGGGAGGAAGCGGTTCATGGCCGCTAAACCCGGCCCCTTGCGGCCCCACGAGGAGCGCCGGACCTACACCAGGCGTCGGCCAGTCGAGCCCCCGCCGGACCAGCCGGGCCTTGGTGATTCCTTTCTGATTCTCACCGAGGGTGAGGTCACCGAGCGGATGTACTTCGAGGCCTTGCGCACAGTATTGCTCGTCAACCCCGTGACGGTGCGGGTCGTCCACCCGGGCTGCACGGACGCGGAGGGTCTTGTGCGGGCGGCAGTGCAGGAGCGGGACGCGGCGCCCCAACGCCGCGACCGCTGCGAGGCGGGCAACCGACAAGTGTCTCACTACGACCACGTCTGGGTGACCAGAACCGACAAACGGCCCGCTTACGCGAAGCGATCGCGGCTGGCCTTGTTTACGAGAGCAACCCCAAGCATAGGGCACCGTGGCAAGCCGGTCGGCGCGGCTCCCTCTGCCCAAGAGATATTACCATCCAACAGGCCCAGGAATTGCTCAATTCGAGTATTCTCTGTGGCAAGAAACGATACGCGGCTGATAGGCAAGGCCACCCTTACTGCGCTCAGGCGCACGAACCAACCCGCGGACGCTGGCACGGTTACCCCGTCGCTTGGAAGGAAGTGCCCGTTGAGGTCCAAACAACCTTCGTGCAGAAGGGCCTTGTCTCAACCCGTCAAATAAGCGACTTTTGGGAAGGATTTTGATAAGTGCATCACTACGGAACATATGGGATGGGTGACCGGGAGAAGTTCTTCTTCCAGTTGGCCTTCGAGCCATCCGCAGACCCCGCTTTTGTCGCGTCCGAAGAAGATGCCCTTTCGTGGGGAAGCTTCCAGATGTGGGTGGGAGGCCGGAACCTGTGCCGCTATGCTGTTGGGACGGAAGAAAGCCAATCCGTGTACTGGCATCTCTTCCCGTTCATGGAGTGGTTGGTGGAGCACTGGGACTACCTCTTCCACGAGCAACGGCCTCCCATCCGGAACGCAGCTCAGTTCGCCTGGCAATCGTTGGCCGAAACGAACTCACCCTTGGCGCTGGAGCACGGAGGCGATTGGGACTTTGCCGCCGCGGCTAGGAATGCCGAGTGGTCCGCCCGCCACTCCATCACGACATGCCGCGAAGGCGGATTGTTCCCCGGAGTCGTATTCCGGCGGTTCTGGAGCGATGTCGAAGTCTCGTGGGGAGACAAACCGCCGCCGGGGGCGCCGGCTGGCTTCCGATTCGTTGAAAGCGGCGGAGCCGCCCGCTTGCCTGTTCCCCTCGTCGCCGAACCCATCCACAACGTCCTCGCGGTAGCCGTTAAGGCATTGCGGCGCAGCCTGCCCGAAAACAAGAGACTTGCCCTCCTGGAAAAGCAGCTCGGCGATTTGCCTGCCCCTGAGCACCAACCGCGCCGGTTGGCAATCCTGGCGGGCCTCGGGGAGAATCCGAAACAATGGACCAAGCGATGGCTCTCGCTCCAGCAGGCGCTCGCCAAGGAGTTCGCTGACACCAAGGATACACTGGCGCATTTGTTCGGCGGCGATGCTAGAAATGCGCTCGTGGTTCAGGGCAGTTGCGAGGGAGCACTCATGTTCGGAGCGGCGGCCCCCACGCTCCGCGAGCGAGACGTCTTCAATCTGGCCAGCCGTCTCGTCCGGCACTCAACCAGCGCGGCCGCGCAAGACAAGCTGGCCCCCCACGCCACGTATCGCCCACCCAATCCGCGCGCCTCTTTGCCCTGGCAAGAAGGTTACCAACTCGCGCAAGAATGGGCGAGATCGAGCCACCTTGATAACCCCACCCAGCCGGTGGATGTCGAAGCCCATCTCAACGCTTTTGGCGTGACGGTAGATGAATTGGCGATCGAGGACGAGCAGATCGGTGGCGTAGCCATCGCCCGTGAAAAGCGAAATCCCCTAATTCTTTGGAACAGCCGTAACCCGCGGAATAAGTATCCATCCGGGCGGCGGTTCTCCTTGGCTCACGAACTGTGCCACCTCCTCTACGACCGGCGGGCCGGCGCAGAGTTGGCACTGATCTCAGGCCCCTGGGCTCCCATAGAGCTGGAGAAACGTGCCAACGCCTTCGCTGCCATGCTCCTGATGCCTGACGCTCTGGTGGAAAGGGCGTTTGCTGGCACAAGCGGCGGAGCATCCCGCCCGTCGTTTGAAGATCTCCTTGCAGCGGCCAAGAAACTCCAAGTCAGTGCGAACGCGCTCGCGCACCATCTCTCCAATCGTGGTTGGATTTCCCCAGAGATGAGAGACCTGTTGCTGGAGCAAGTGATCGATCGGTAATCTTCATTCTTCATTCGCTGCCTGCAAATTTAACTCGCAGGACGGTCAGGTTCTGGTCAAGCTCCCCAAGGAGAAACCATGAGCACTTCATCCGCGATCCGCAGTGAACTGGTCGAAGCCCTCAAACTCGACCTCGTAGGCCCCGACAACGACCACGCCTTTGCCCACGAGTTGCTTCCGGACGCGCCCTCACGCTGGTATCTCTCGGGCTTCCTAGTTCCCTCAGAGGCCCCCGCCGACCAGAAGACCGACGAAACCTCCTCCGAAGAAATTGACAGCGGCGGGGACACCGGCGGCACCGACGACGACACCGAGCCCGACCGCGCCGCCGCGCGCAAAAGCATCCTGCCCTCCTCGATGGGCCTCAGCGTCCTGGTCCCTCCGGGCATCGAAACCCTGAATGCTATCGTCGCCTGGGGCGATTACGTGTACGAAGGTGCAGACCAGGAACCCGCCGTCTCCGCCCCAACCTTGGAAAGCCCGGACGAACTGCACGACAAACCAGCCCCCTCCGGCGCCCCTCAAGACCCCAACGATCCAACAATCCAACAATCCAAGACTCCACCCCAGCCGAGAGGCTACCGCCGCGACCCGAGGGAAGAGAGCGTCTCCATCGCTCTGCCCGCACCTGGCGGCAAGCCGAACCAATTTCTCGTGCCAAACAGCGGCGGCCTCACCCTGAGCGTAACCGTCCGCGCCGTGCCTGCCGCCGGTCACGCTTCCACCCGTTTGCCTGCCGGCGCTCGCTCCGTCTCCGTTTTCCTCGTCAACCATCGCCCACCCAACAAGGAACGCGGCTATCGCGCCTTTGCCTTCCAAACCTGCCTTAAGCTCATCGCTCCGCAGCCCTTCACACCCCGCCCTGACCTGCGCGGCACCCTCTCGGGCGCGGCTACCGAAGAATGGGACGAGCAAGTTGCCGATCTCCAGTTCCGCGACGTTTTCGAATACGCCGTTGGCCACGGTGTTTCCGCCACTGCCGAGCACGAGCCGGGCGGCGCTTGCCGCGTTGTGAAGACCACTTGGATTCCGACCGCCGAAGTCGAGAAGGTTTCCCCGGCTCCAATCCCTGACGTGGAGTTGCGAATCGAAGCGCTCGGCGCGCTCGCCGACCACGCCGAGGCACAAGCCAAGCTTTCCCCGCTCGTCGCTCACTACCGAGAATGGTTGGACGACCAACAGAAGAAAGCGGCGGCGGCAAACCTCGAAGCCCGCCACGCTCAGACCGCTCAAGACCTCATCCTCTCCGCCCGGCACACCGCCGACCGCATCCAGGCCGGCATCGCTGCCCTCGCGGACCCGCAGTTGCTCGACGCCTTCCGCATCGCCAACCGCGCTATGGCCGCCTCTGCCCGGCAACGCGAGCTCGTCCGCCACCAGGGCGACGCCAGCAAAGTGCAGCCGCCCACCTGGTATCCCTTCCAGCTTGCTTACATCCTGATGAATCTCCGGGGCATCTTCGACCCCACGCACCTGGACCGCGAGACGGTTGACCTCCTCTTCTTCCCGACCGGCGGCGGCAAAACCGAGGCGTACCTCGGCCTCGCTGCCTTCGCTATGGTGCTGCGCCGCCTCCGGCACCCCGGCATCCGCTCCGCCGGCGTTTGCGTCTTGATGCGCTACACTCTCCGCCTGCTCACCTTGGACCAGTTGAGCCGCGCTGCTGCCGTTATCTGTGCGCTCGAATTGGAGCGCGAGAAGGATACGGAAAAGAAACTGGGCGAATGGCCGTTCGAAATCGGACTCTGGGTCGGCTCCGCCGCCACCCCCAACCGCATGGGCCGGCGTGGCGACACCAGCTCCGCGGCGAAGTACACCGCCTACACCAAGACGATGCACTTCCAGAAGAATTCCAACAGCAACCCCGCGCCTATCCCCATTGAGAATTGTCCCTGGTGCGGCCACAAGTTTGACCGCAACTCCTTCCGCCTCGTTCCTAGCGTCAACGCGCCCACCGACCTGCGGGTTGTCTGCGTCAACCCTAAATGCACCTTCTCCGGCGACCGATTTCTGCCGGTCCTCGGAGTTGACGAACCTATCTACCGCCGCCTGCCCGCCTTCCTCATCGCCACCGTTGACAAATTCGCCGCCCTGCCATGGACCGGCGAAACGGGCGCCCTTTTCGGTTTGGTTGACCGCTACGACCAGGAAGGTTTTTACGGCCCCTGCGATCAGAAGCACGGCAAAGCTCTCGGCGGGCCCTTGCCGCCCCCCGAACTTATTATCCAAGACGAGTTGCACCTGATCTCCGGTCCCCTCGGAACCATCGCCGGAGTTTACGAAACCGCCATTGACATGCTCGCCACCAGGACCGGCGGCGAAATCACGCTCCGACCCAAGATCATCGCCAGCACCGCCACCGTCCGGCGGGCCGAGGCTCAGATCCACGCCCTGTTCGAGCGTAATCATGTCGCCATCTTCCCGCCGCCAGGCCACGACCGGCGAGATTCCTTCTTCGCCCTGACCGAGCCTTCGGCCACCACCGCCGCCCGCCTCTACGTCGGCGTCGCCGCCCAGGGACGCAGCCTCAAAGTCGTCTTGCTCCGCGCCGGGCTGGCCCTGCTCAGCGCCGGCCAGACTGCCTACCAGCGCGAAGGCGGCAAGGCCAACAAGCAGAACCCCACCGACCCTTACATGACGCTCTTGGGCTATTTCAACAGCCTCCGCGAGTTGGGCGGCAGCCGCCGGATCGTCGAAGATGAAGTGCGAACCCGCGTCCAGCAGTACTCCCGCCGCAAACGCCGCGACGCTGCCGACAATCTCTTTTCCGCTCGCAACATCACCTACGAAGTTTTGGAACTCACGTCCCGCGTCTCCACCGGCGATGTCGCCACCGCCAAGCGCCGCCTGGCCCTGCCGTTCCACGAGGACGAACGCGTGGACGTCGCCCTGGCCACCAACATGATCTCCGTCGGCTTGGACATAATCCGGCTTGGCCTCATGGTCGTGCTGGGCCAGCCAAAAACCAGCGCCGAATACATCCAGGCCACCAGCCGCGTTGGCCGCGACCCCAATCGCCCCGGCTTGGTCGTAACGTTGCTCAACGTCCACAAGCCCCGCGACCGCTCCCACTATGAGCGGTTCGAGATGTACCACGCCACCTTCTACCGCGCCATCGAAGCCACCAGCGTCACCCCCTTCTCGCCCCGCGCCCTCGATCGCGCCTTGCCCGCGGCCCTTGTCGCCCTCTGCCGCCAGGGGATGCCCGCTTTGACCCCGGCGCTTGGCGCAACCGGGATTCTCACCTTCCGGGCGATGCTCGACCGCTTCGCCACCCGCTTTGCGGACCGCGCCCGCAACCACGACCCGAGCCTCACCCCCGCTGCGGCGCAGGAGTTGGCCGACAAAGTCCTCCACCGCTGCGGCCGCTTGCTGGACGACTGGCGCAACATCGCCGACGAGTTCCAACAAACCAACACCAAGCTTCAGTATCAGCAGGAAGTCGGCGCCGCTCAGCGCCTCCTCTACCCGTTCCTCCATCCCGATTTGCCGAACCTTCCCCCCGTGCGCCGGAAGTTCCGCGCCAATCGCTCTATGCGCGACGTGGAACCAAGCGTGGATCTCGGTGTCAAGAATTTGAACGATTGGACGCAAAGACCATGACGACCCCCCAACTTCGCTCCAGCCAGGTCATCACCACCTTCGGCCCCGGCGCAATGGTGGACCTGCCCGAAGCGTCAGTCCTCGTGGCTGGCCTCGACCACTGGCAGTACGATAATACCCAGCCCATCCCGATCATCCAGGAGCAGCGCCTCGTCGAAAAACTCAAGCCCATCGTCGGCATCCCCAACCTGACGCTCCGCGCGCCGCCCCCCGCCGTAGATCGGGACTACGGCTTCTGCCCCAACATAACCGCTTGGCGCTTTCCGAAGTGGTTCATTGTTCAGGAAACCCAAGTCACAAGTCAGGGCTTCCGCCGCCGTCGCCTCGTCCATCTGAACAGCCTCGACGGCGGCAAATACCGCGACCCCTCCGGCAAAAAACAATCCGTCGTCCCCGTGCGCTTCGTCCGCGCCTGCAAGAAGGGCCACATTGGCGACATTGATTGGCGGCCTTTCGCCCACGGCACCGCCCCGGCCTGCCCGCGCGACCTGTGGATGGAAGAACGCGGCACCACCGGCGACCTCGACGAGATTTGGGTTGTCTGCGAGTGTGGCAAAGATCGGCCGATGGCCCAGGCCGCCCGCATGGAGCTTCGCGCGCTTGGCTCCTGCAACGGCAACCGCCCTTGGCTCGGCCCCGGAACCAAGCAGGGTTGCGGCGAACCGAACCGCCTCCTGATTCGCAGCGCCAGCAACGCCTACTTCCCGCAGCTCATGTCCGTCATTTCCATCCCCGATACCCAAACGGCCCTGGACGAAGTCGTCCAGTCCGCCTGGGACGCCGGGTTGTCTATCGTGGATTCGCCGGAAAAACTCGCGCTCGTCCGCCAAATCCCGGCCCTCGCGGTCAAACTGCAAGGCATCGAGGACGCCGCCATACTCGCCGCCATAGCCCGCGTCCGGCAGGGCGGCAGCGCCGCCGAGCGGCCAGTTAAGGAAGTCGAATTCGAAGCCCTCTCCGAGGCCAAGGACGAGTTGGGCTCCGACGTTCCCGATGGCTACTTCTTCGCCCGCTCGCTGCCCAAAGCCCAATGGAGTGCCCCCTGGATGTCGGCCATTGAACGGGTTGTGCTCGTGCATCGCCTCCGGGAAGTTGTCGCCCAGGTCGGGTTCACCCGTTTTGAAGCCGCCGGCCCGGATATTCAAGGCGACCTCTCCCTCGACGTGGAACGCGCACCGCTCGCCCTCGACAGCTCCTGGCTGCCGGCGGTTGAAAATCGCGGCGAAGGAATCTTTCTCCAGCTCAACCCCGAGAGCGTTGCCGCGTGGCTCCAGAAGCCCGCCGTCACCCAGCGCGGCAGCCAACTTGCCGAGGGCTTCGCCCGCTGGAATGCCGAACATGAGGGAAGCACGCGCCAGTTCCCTGGCTTGCCCTATTTCATGCTCCATTCACTCGCCCACCTCCTCCTGACCGCCATCTCGCTCGAATGTGGCTACCCCGCTTCCTCTCTCCGCGAACGCATCTTCGCGGCTCCCGGTGCCTATGGTCTGCTTATCTACACCGGCTCGTCTGACGCCGAAGGAACGCTCGGCGGCTTGGTCGTGGCCGGACGCGACATCCGCCGCCACCTGCGCCGCGCCCTCGAGTGTGGCGAGCTTTGCTCCAACGACCCGGTCTGTGCTCATCACGCCCCGGCCCGCCACGATGGACAGCAGCTTCTAGGCAGCGCCTGCCACGGCTGCCTCCTCATCGCCGAAACCTCCTGCGAGCAGCGCAACGACTTCCTCGACCGCGCCCTTGTCGTGCCCACTGTCGAAGCCATCGGCGCCGAGTTCTTTTCCCCGATCATCTGATGCTCAACGCGCTCCAAAACCTGCCCCCGGCCGCCCTGCGCTCGCTCGCCGCCTCGCTCCGCGAAGGCCCCCTCGCCCTCGGCCTTTCTCGCCACGCGCTCGCCCAGGCCATCGGGCCGCAGGCCCAGGCCGTCCGTGAATCCCTCGACGGTCTCGTCCAGCAAGGCATGGCCCCAAAACACATCGCAATCCTGGCCGAGGCCATCGCCCAATGTTCCGAGCGCGCCGCCGCGCCGCAAAGCCTGTTCGAGCTTGTCCTCTCCGGCCCGGAAGTCCCCGGCGTACCGACTGCCGACACCGCCGCAACCATTCAGACCCTGATTGAAAACGCCGAAACCGAAATTGTCCTGGTCGGCTATGCAGTCCACAACGGCAAGAAGCTGTTCAAAAGATTGGCGGAAAGGCTCGACGCTGCCCCGACACTCCGCGTCGTCTTCTGTCTCGACATCGCCCGGAAGCAAACGGACACGTCACTCGCCGGCGAGATTATCCGTCGCTTTTGTCACGACTTCGCCACCAAACACTGGCCCGGCAAGCGCCTCCCCGACCTCTACCACGACCCCCGCGCCCTATCCGAAACAGCCCAGGCACGGGCCAGCCTGCACGCCAAGTGCGTGATCGTTGACCGCCGCATCGCCGTAATCACTTCCGCCAACTTCACCGAAGCCGCTCACACCAAGAACATCGAAGCCGGCGTCCTCATCCGCTACGAACCGTTCGTGACTCGCCTAAGCGCCTACTTCGAAGCTTTGCGTAATTCCGGCCAGTTGACCCCGTGCAGCCTGGAAGTTTAAGCCCTCACCAGCCGCGCCGCTCCGCCGCCACTGCTGATCGGCGCCCCGAGCAGGTGTCGAGGTTATTCACACTTTCCAGCGACGGACGGAGGGCCGAAGCGAAAAGCTGAAATTGGGAAGTTAGGGGCTGAAAGGGGCCGGGATGCTGAAGGCTGAATCCTGAACGCGGGGACGGTGACTGAGCCTAGGAGAAAATTCTCGTACAAAGTTTTGAGGGTTGGACAGTCTTTGTCCAACCCTCTCGCGTAGGATTACGGCACGATGAGAACTGGAATAACCGATTGGAGTCGTCCGGATGGCCGCGATTACGCCTTGCGCCGGGGCCTGGGCACATGGGAAGTCACCTACGAAGGCCGGCGTGACAGCTTTAGAGACGAGCAGGGCGCTGAGTATGTCGTCTGGCTGCTGCTGCATCCGCCCTCGAAGCCCGTTCACGCAGTGACCCTGGCGTTGGAAGCCCGGCCCGTGCCCGACGGCACGCCGTGGGCCGAAGGCATTCAGCAACGCAGCCTGGGGCTGGATGACGCCGAAACGATCCGGCGGTTGCGCCGCGAGGCGCGCCGGCTTGAGGCTGTGCTGGAGGACGAGTTGGAGAGCGAGCCGGTGAAGGCCGAGGCGCGGCAGCAGCGTGAGGACATCCTGGAGTTCCTGCGCAAGAATCCGTGGCGCAGCCGGGATTGCGCGCAGAAGTGCGTCCGGGCCGTCACCATGGCCATCAAGCGCCTGTGCGGCAATCTCGCCCGGGCGGTGGATGCCGAAGGGAAGCCGCATCCGATCTTGCAGGCCTTCGCCCGGCATTTGTTGGAGCACCTGGTAATTCCCTCGGGCCGGGGTGGTGGCCATGGCGGGGCGCGGGCCGTCAGCGCCGCTAACGGCTGCTTCACCTACGAACCGCCGCCCGGAGTCGTGTGGAGGAAGGGTGGAGTCTAAAGTCCAGGGGTCGCAGTCCGCAGTCCACAGTCCGCAGTCCACAGTCCGCAGTCCACAGTCCGCAGTCCACGGTCCACGGTCCTCAGTCCGCGGTCCTCAGTCCTCAGTCTTTCGTCCTCGCTCTTCCGACCTCAGTTTTCCGCCCTCCGTGCTCAGGCTCCGGGGGTGTGGTTTCAAGTAACAGATGCTGTGGACCTATACAGGGTGAAATGAAGATGGAATGCACAATGGCACGCCAAAGGGACCCAGCCCGAGAACGGGCTGGAAGTTGCGGCTGCAAGTTGCGGCTTGAAAGCGGGCACGTGAACCCTGAAACTGGCCCCAGGATGAACCGCATTGCAGAGAGATTTGCCAGTCTCAGGCGCGAGGGGAAGAAGGGTTTTGTCGTCTACATCGGCGCGGGCGATCCGGACCTGGAGGCCACGCGCAACCTGGCGCTGGCGTTCGATGAGATCGGCGTGGATGTGCTGGAGCTGGGTGTGCCGTTCAGCGACCCGCTGGCGGATGGGCTGGTCAACCAACTGGCGGCCCAGCGCGGGCTGGAATCGGGCACTACGCCGCACAGGGTTCTGGAAACCGTGGCGGCCATTCGCAAGGAGTCGCAGATCCCGATTGTGCTCTACATCTACTTCAACCTGATCCATCGGCATGGCCTGGAGCGTTTCATCCGGGACGCGGCCCAGGCGGGGGTGGACGGCTTGCTGGTGCTGGATCTGCCGCCCGAGGAAGGCGAGACCTACGAAACGCTCATGCGCCAGGCGG
The DNA here is from genome assembly GCA_964625855.1 of uncultured Verrucomicrobiota bacterium. Classification (GTDB taxonomy): domain Bacteria; phylum Verrucomicrobiota; class Verrucomicrobiia; order Limisphaerales; family UBA8199; genus JAPLUA01. The sequence goes on from CAZVFC010000013.1 coordinate 173,864, forward strand.
GCCTGTGCAACATTTACCTGGTGGCCCCGACCACGCCGGAAGACCGCATCGAGCTGATTGTCAAACGCGGCGCCGGGTTCATCTATTACGTGTCGCGCGAAGGGGTCACCGGCATGCAGACCAGGGTCGCGGACACGATTGCGCAAATGACCGCCAGGATCCGCGCGCACACGGACTTGCCGATCGCAGTCGGCTTCGGCATCTCGACCCCGGAACAGGCGCGGATGGTCGCCGCGAGCGCGGAGGCGGTGGTGGTGGGCAGCGCGATCGTGAACCAGATCGCGCAGTACGGCAGGTCCCAGGACTTGATCCCGCGCGTCAGTGACTTCGTGAACTCGCTTGTGCAAGCGGTGAAGCAACCGTGAAAGAAGACGGATTAACAGCGAAGACGCGAAGGCGCGAAGCAAAAGGAGAAGGAGCTCGTTTCTTCCCGTCTTCGCCTCTTCCCTGTTCATCTGCGCCGAGGGCTCCGCGCCGCAAGCAACCAATGAAACACCATGAAAGCTAAATCCAACGACAACGAACGCTACGTCATCATCATGGCCGGCGGCCGGGGGGAACGGTTCTGGCCGGTGAGCCGGGAAAAGACGCCCAAGCAGCTCATCACGCTGTTGGGGGACCGGTCGTTCTTGCAGCAGGCCGTTGACCGGGTGCTGGCGCTGGTGCCGCTGAAGAACATCCTGGTCATCACCAACGAGGCCCAGGCGCCCACGGTCCGCAAACAACTGCCCAAGCTGCCGAAAGAGAACGTCATCGCCGAACCGGTCGGGCGCGACACGTGCGCGGCGGTCACGCTCGGGGCCGCGCTGGTGGGGGCGCGCTCGACCACGGGCGTGATGGCGGTGCTGCCGGCCGACCATGTCATTCCGGAGGAGAAGAAGTTCCAGCAGGTGCTGTCGGATGCGTTTGACCTGGCGGGCCGCGGGCAGGCCATCGTCACGATCGGCATCAAGCCCACCGAACCGGCCACCGGCTACGGCTATATCCGCGTGGGCGAGGCGCTGCCGCCGCCGCAGGGAGTCAAGAGTTACAAGACGGCGTTTCACCGCGCCGAGCAGTTCGTGGAGAAGCCTTACTTCGACAAGGCCCTCGAATACCTGAACAGCGGCCAATACCGCTGGAACGCGGGCATGTTCATCTGGTCATTCGTGACCATCACCGAGGGCTTGCAGAAACATCAGCCGGAGATGTACGCGGCCTGCCAGCGCTGGTTCAAGGTCGCGGCCAACCCGGCCAAGCTGAACAAGGTCCTGGCCATGGAATATCCCGAGATCAAGAGGATCTCGATTGACTATGCCTTAATGGAGCACGCCGCCAATGTGATCGTGGCGGACGGCCTCTTCGCGTGGGACGACCTCGGTTCGTGGACGGCCCTGGGGCGCCACCTTAAGGCCGACCCGGAGGGCAACTGCGCGGTGGCGGACTTCATCCACGTGGATGGGGCGCGCAATATCATCTTTGACGCCCGGAGCAAAGACCGGCGCACACCCATTGCGGTGGTCGGCCTGCGCGACTCCATCCTGGTGCAGACGGATGATGCCACCCTGCTGGCGCACAAGAGCCAGTCGCAGAAGGTCAAGGAGCTGGTCAAGCGGCTGGCCGCAGATCCGAAGCTCAAGAAGCTGGTGTAAGCCCGCACCGGGCCGGGGAGTCCGGAAGAGGCGGGCGAACCGGCGAGGCCCCAAAAACATGTATTACCAAAAAACAAGCGGACAGGGGTTGTCACAGGCGCGACCGCGAGCGACTCTTGCCTGAAAGCATTAACGGCTCTTAGACTCGCATTATGAACCGGATTGCCCGTCGCTGGCTGATTGCCAGTGGAAAACCGCCCGCGGCATTTACGTTGATTGAGTTGCTGGTGGTGATCGCGATCATTGCCATCCTGGCCGCCCTGCTATTGCCGGCCCTGGCCAAGGCCAAGGAGAAGGCAAAGCGCATGAATTGCCTCAGCAACCTGAAGCAGACCGGGCTGGCCTCGATGCTATACTGCAACGATTTCAAGGACGAGTTCCCGCCGCGCATTGTAACGGGCACTGATGGCACCACCTATTCGACCCAGTATGCCTGGCTGGGGCGGGCGGGGAACCAGACGCCCTACAATTACATAGATGCGTCCGCGCGGTATCTCAACAGCTACATCGGCAAGTACGCGACGACCAACGAAGTGGAAGTGGCACGCTGCCCCAGCGAAATAGACAAGATCAAAGGCAGCTATTATTACTTTGGCAGCTCTTATCCCAATAATGCCCATGACCAGTCCTCTTTCAACACGCTGGGCATGGGCAACGGCCGCTGCTGCAAGCTGACGGATATCCGGAGCCCGACGAGAATGGTGACGATTGCCGAGGAAGGGTGCTACTTCCCGTCCTGGAATCCGATCAGTCCGCTGCCCAAGGAGAACTTCCGCCACACCAAGTTTGGCGACACCCGCTGGAACCTCACCTTTGCCGACGGCCACGCCGCGTTCACGCCCATCATTTACGTGCCGGGCGTGCGCACTATGAGTGGGAGAGACTACACTTTCGATCGTACCAAGTAACCGCCTCAAACCGTTCCCAATCCAGACAAGACCATCAACCTCTGAGAAAACATGAACCATCAGCACATCCCGAATCGCGGAGCGCTTCGCGCGCATTTCCTCGTCATCGCAACCGTCGCCTTTACGGCCTGCCTCTTCGGCCACGCTGCTTTCGGCTCGATCACATTATACAGCGACAACTTCCAGTCCTACCCAGTGGCGTTCATCGCGTCGAACCCGCTGACCAACGGGCCGGCCGGCGGGCAGTGGTATTTTGTGGACCCCATTCCGCCGGCGGTCACGACAAATGAGCATCGCATCTTTGACGCAACCACCGGCGGTTCGGGCCTCAACTCCCGGTGCTGGATCAGCCTGACCAACAACGCGCAGTTGACCAACGGCATCAGCATCAGCGCCCTTCCCGCCGGCACAAACCTTTACACCTTCCGACTGTCCTTTGTGGCGGCCACCGACACCGGGACAGCCACGCGGAACACGACTTTCAAATACGCCATCTCCAGCTCGGCGGGAACGCTCACTCTGCTTTCCGGTCGCAACCTGGACAACAGCCAGACCTTTACAGACCTCAGCGGGTACGGCCTGGCCTCGGCCGGCACGATCGGCAAAACCCCTGATCGGCGATTTGAGTTTGTCTTCCAGGGAGCGAATTTGACCACGGGCGACAAGATCATCTTCGATTTTACACGGATCACCAACAACGCCGGCGCCCTGGCCTTCATCGCGCTGGATGACGTCCGGCTGACGGTTGACGCCGACAACGGGCTGCTGGTCCAATCCGTCCGTCCGCTGCTTACGCTGCAACACGTCCGCGTTGCCTTCAGCGAGCCGGTGGACCCGGTGACCGCCACCAATACCGCTAACTACGCTTTCTCCGTAGGCGCTCTGTCCGTCTCAAACGCCTTGCTGGTGGAGCCGGGAGTGGTCGAGCTGTTGACCTCTGACCAAACGCCGGGCTCGAATTATACTTTGCAGGTCAGCGGCGTGCTTAGCCAATTGGGCGCCAGCATGACCGCCACACAACTCGACTTCACGACCCCGGCGCTGGTGGTGTCTTCCGTGCGTTACGACGCCGGCACGACGATCTCCCAACCTTCAGGCCCGCCTGATCCGATATCGGCTGAGGGCGGTTACTGGGTCATGACTACCAACACCAACAACGGCATGCTGGTCGGCGCCGTGACGGATGATCTCTCGACCGGCCTCAATGCCTGGAAGGTGAGCGATCAGAACATCTTATCGAGCGGCGGGATCATGGACTACCGCATCCCGATAGATCAACCTTCCGACAACCTCGCTCGGGCGAACGGCTGGCGTTTGCTGCTTCGCTCTCGCTTGGTGGACAATTATCTGAGCACGGCGAACGACCAGGTAGTCATCTACGGCGACACCGGCACCGGCACACGCTACGGCCTGTTCTTCGCGCTGAACGCCAGCGGCAGCTTAACCGCACAGGTGCTGGGCGGGGCAACCTACACGTTGGCCGACAGCAGCACGGCCCTGGGTTACCACACCCACATGATGATCTATGAGCCGGCGGTAGCCAGGGCCTCTTACTATTTTGACGGCCAGCTCATTGTCACCAACATTCCCGCGAACGCGTCCAGCGCTTACAATGGCCTTGCCTTCGGGGGCGCTTCATCAACCGCCGCGGGGGAAATGAACTACAACCTCGTTCAGCTCGACGTCATCGGCGGCACTCCGCCGGTGGTCACGCAGAACCCGCAGAGCACGACCAACGGCGTAGGCCAGAAGGTGACGTTTACCGCTGGATTCACGCCGTTTGTGAATGCCTACCAGTGGCTATCCAACGGCGTGATCATCCCCGGCGCCACGGGCGCCAACTACACGACCGACTTCATCACGTTGGGCTACGACGGCTCGCAATACCGTTGCCGTGCGCTGCATCCCTTGGGCAATGTTGAGACGGCCCCGGCCACCCTGACGGTGACGACGGACACCGCACCGCCGACCATTGCCAGCGTGAAGGGCTCGCTGCTGCTAGACCGAGTGCTGATCACTTTCTCGGAGCCGGTGCTGGAGACTTACGCGACCAATATCGCGAACTACGTCTGGTCGCTGCCCGGGGTAATGAATCTCTCGGCGCAGTTGGTGGACCCCCTCACGGTCGAACTCCGCACCACCTCCCTCGAGGCTGGGAGTAACTACACGGTCCTGGTCAGCAACGTGAGGGACACATCGAACCTCATTATTCCGGCCAATTCGCCTGCCCAATTCATCGCGCCGCGGCTCCAGGTCCTGGCCCGTTACTACGCCGGCAACACCACCGACACCCCGGCCGGACCGCCGGACCCGACTTCCTCCGAGGGCGGTGGTTGGGCGCTGCGATTGGATGCGGACGCCGGCCTGTCCACGAACGCGGTGATGGATGATCTGGGCACAGGCTGGCACGCGTGGCAGGTGCGCGATGCATCCGCGGCTACGCAGATGTTTATCCAATACACGCTGGGCCTGGCCACCAATGTTCATCAAAACGCGAAGCAGTTCGGTTGGGTGCTGACGGTGCGCAGCCGTTTCGCCGAGGATTTCGGCACCAGCATCGCCTTGTTCGCCCAATATGCGGACTACAACTACTACCGTTATGTGCTGAGCTTCGATCAGGACAATTTCGGCGAGCTGGAGGTTGGCTTGTGGGTGCCGAGCCCCGGCTACATTCCCTACACCGTTACGACCGGGGGCACCGGCAGCACTGCCTATTACCTGCACCAAGTTGTTTACGACCCAGCCACGGCCACCGCATCGTATTTCATGGATGGCCGGCCGGTTGCCCGCAATTGGGGTGGCGGGTATAGCTCAGGCTCAAATCCGGGCCTGTTCTGGGGCGCGGCCTCCAGCGGCAACATGGGCGCGATGAACTACAATCTCGTGGAGTTCCAAGCCGTGGAGCCGCCGTTCGTCACCATCCTGAATGACGGCACGAACATCACGGTGGAGTACCGCGGAATCCTGGAGACGGCGAGCCAGTTTGCCAACCCGACGGCTTGGACCCCGCTCGCCACGAACGCCACCAGCGCTGCCAGCACGTATTCTATACCGCTGAGCAGCAGCCAGCCGCAGCAGTTCTTCCGTGCGCGGCTGGTGCAGTAATGCCTGTCCCGACTTGGGCAAAACCGGAATCGCATTGCGCTGCCCTGCGACCTGCGGGCGCCCCGCCAGCTTTTAACCTGCGGCGAGGCGGCCTCACGAAGGGCAGCGGTCTCTTTCCTCTGATGATGATGAGAACACTCCAAATCGGATGCATGGTGTTGGCCGTCGGCGGCCTTTCCAACCTGCCCCTGGCGGTGGCCGCCCCGGACCCAGCAACGGTGTATGCGTGGTACCGCGGCGATGCGGGCCTGGTGACCGGCAGCGACAATTACGGTGTGACGAGCTGGACCAACTCCGGTACGGCCCTGGCTACCAATGCGGCCCAGCAGGCGATGCGCGACCTGAATCGGCTGGGAGTCAGCCCGCAGAAGCTCTACCTCATCCGGAAGGACGGCTCGGCGGCGGCGGCGGCCACCTTCACCGGGACCGATTGCATCTACGCCGGCAAGACGGACTTCGGGATTCTATCAAGCAACCGCACCCTCGTGGTGTGCGCGCGGGTCGCCGACGCGATAAACCAGGGTTTTCTCTTCGACGCGAGTTCCTACACTCCCGGCCTGATGCGAGTGCAGGTGAAGACGGGTTATTGGCACGTGGGCACTTCGGGCGGCACGAATACTGCCTACGGACCGTCGCCCGGCACGCCGACCGCTCCTGTGACCACTAACGTCTGGCAGGTTCACACATTCATCGTGCGGACCAACGGGGGCGCGGCCCAATTTGAGCATTACCTCGACGGAGCGCAGGTGGGGAATGTCAACCTGAAGACCAACGGCGCGCTGAGCGGATTGATACTCGGCGCCAACGTATCGCAGCAATTTGGAATCAAAGCGGACGTCGCGGAATTGCTCGTGTTCAACCAGGCGCTGGATGCCGCCACCCGCGCAAGCGTGGAGACCTACCTTTCGAACAAGTGGACGGGCGCTGTGCTCGACCCGAACGCGCCGGTCCTGCCTCCCGAACGGCTGCCGGTCTTCATTAACGGCCAGAACGGCTACGGCTGCTACCGGATTCCAGCCCTGGTGACGACCACCAACGGCACGGTGATCGCCGTGGCTGATGGGCGTCTTTCCGGGTGCGGCGATATTCCCAACCCGCTGGACCTGGTTGCGCGACGCAGTTTCGATAACGGGCGCACCTGGGGACCCCTCCAGGTCATCGCCGCCTACGGCAGCGACACGAGCGCGAATGATGTGGATACCTATCCCTATTACGGCATCACCAACCCCGTGCAGCGGGTCGCCGGGGGGGACGCGGCACTGTTGCTCGACCGCACCAACGGGCGCGTTTGGACTCTGTACGACAACGGCGCTTACGTGTCCGGCCAGGCCTATAACCGGGTCATCAAGCTCGAAATGCGCTACAGCGACGACGATGGCGCAACCTGGTCAGCGGCGCTGGACATCGAAGCGCTGAATCCCGGCCTGCGCCCGACGGGCTCGCAATTCCTGGCCGGCCCGGGCAACGGCATCCAGTTGGAGAGAGGCCCTCATGCGGGCCGACTCATCTTCCCGGTGTATGTGTCCAATACCCCCAACTACTCGACCCTGATTTACAGTGACGACCACGGCCTGACCTGGCATCTGGGCGGCAACGCTGGCGCAGGCGGCGGCGAAGTCCAGATGGCCGAAACGCCGGACGGCGGCCTGATCGCCTCGATGCGCGACGCCAGCTTCTCCTGGAGCGGCGTGCGCACGTTCAGTCGCAGCACCGACGGCGGCGCGACCTGGGGCGCGCCTTTCACCAATACGACGAATCCACCGACCCTTCCCGACCCGGCTTGCCAGGGAAACATTTACCGCCTGACCAGCACCAACGACAGCAACGCCAGCCGGCTGATCCATGCCAACGCCGCCAGCGCCTCGTCCCGTGTGAATATGACCCTGCGCATCAGCTACGACGAAGGTGCGACCTGGCCCGTGAGCAACCAGGTCTATTCCGGCAGTTCCGCCTATTCGGCGTTGACCCGGTTGGCTACCACCGAGGTCGGGCTGCTCTTCGAGGCGAACAACTATACCCGAATTGACTTCGTACGCCGCTCGGTGAGCCAAATCAGCGGCGGCAGCGATTCACTGCCGCCCTACACCGTCTGGGCAGCGGAGCGATTCTCGCCCGCCCAGTTGATGAATCCTGCCATCTCGGGTCCGGACGCCGATCCTGATCACGACAGGGCCAGCAACAACCAGGAATGCATTGCGGGCACAGATCCGCTGTCGGCGGGCAGCGCCCTCAAGTTGAAGGTGCTTCCCGCCGGCACGAACACGCCCCTGCTTCAGTTCAACGCGGTGTCGAACAAGACCTACACTGTTCAACATCGAACCAGCCTGATCTCCGGCGCGTGGGCCCGCTACGTTGACGTTCCCGCACCGCCATCCAACACGCTTGTCCAGCTTGCCCTGGTGGCGACCAATGGCTGCGACTTCTTCCGGCTCACCACCCCGCACCTGCCTTGAAATGACCACGGGCACGACCGTGGTAACCTGAGTGGGTTGGACCGTAACGCGGCACAGTCAACACGGCGCCATCGGCGGTGGTCCGAGCTACGCCCGTGCGGCGCTTGCCCTTTTCGCCCCGGGCGGTTAGGTTCTCAACGCATGAGCACAAAGGCACAGGCGGTCTTGGAAGGTTTCAAAAGCCTGCCGCGTGACGAGCAATACGTCGTGTATGAGACCATCGCTCGCACGGTGGTTCCCGGAGATTACGGCCCGTTGTCGGACGATGAGCTGACGGACATTGCCGCCCAAACCTTTTCCTTGCTGGACGAGGAGGAGTCTCGTGCCCAGTCGGGGTGAAGTCTGGTTGGTGGGCCTGGGCAGCACACCCTTGACTGCTCTCAAAGTACCCTTACCTTGCTCAGATGAACGCAGTTTTGACTGACGACGGCAAAATCGTGCTGCCGCCGGAGTTGCGCAAGAACGCTCAACTCCAGCCCGGCGACACTCTGGACGTGCAGTTTTACAAAGGCTCCATCGTCCTGCGCAAGCACCAGCCTCTCACGCCAGAACAATGCGCCGCCCTCCTGGAGCGCAGCCGTTCTCAGCCCAAGCCCGCACCGGACGATGACGCTGCTGTTGAACAAGTTGTTCGGGCAGTGCGCGCCCAGCGGCGATGATTGTCGTTCTGGATACCAACATCGTCGCCAGCGCGACGTACTGGCGCGGGAAGCCTGCCCACTGTCTCGAAGCGTGGGTGCTCGGGAAATACGACCTCGCCATCAGCCACCCGATCCTTACGGAATACGAAGAAGTCATTGCCCGCCTCGCCGCCCGTTACCCGGCGAAGCAGCCCACGGACTGGCTCAGCGCTATCCAGCGGGCCGGTCATCTGTATGTTCCCGCTCCTCGGCCAGCCTCCACCGCCGACCCGGATGATGAAATGTTCATCGAATGCGCCGCGCAAGCACAGGCCGATTGTCTGGTGACTGGCGATAAAGGCCATTTGCTTGCGCTCAAACAAGCGGCCGGCATTCCGATTGTCGCGGTCTCCGACTTCCTGCCCTTGATCGGTGTGCCGGAGAATCCGACTTGAAGTCTGGCTGGTGGACTTGGGCATGGTCCAGAAGGCCCGTCCCGCCCTGATCCTCAACCGAGCGTTCGAAGGATCAGCGCGGCGCCACTCCCCTGCCCGGAAAGCCAGCGCGGACTCACGTCCGGGGCTGCCCTTCAGATTACTGCCCCACGGTTACAATGAGGGGGGCGGGTGGCGGGTCTGCACATTGCAGGCCGGCTGCAAGACATCCACGTTAAGGACTCAATGCTCGGTAGAAGCGGTTCGTCGGCCCAGGGGCGGACGAGTCGGTGATCGTTATCGGCCCGGTATAGGTGAAGTTCGTCAAGTCGGTCCAGTTGGATGTTCGATGTTGGGTGTTGGATGTTGGATGTTCGGTCTCCTGCATCCCGCCTTCCCACCGCACTAGCCACCACGCGGAACCATTCGCCTTTTGAGGCATCGGTGGTTGAGGTGAGCCAGAGCCCCTCGGGAGTCGCCTGCCCCTCGAGCTTCTGGAACACGCACCGCAACCGTGCGCCCTCTGGCGTGGCGGCCATAGACAACCCATCGCCCTGGTATTGCTTGCCGGCGACCGCCCCAATCTGGCCCATTGGAATCGGCTCGGACTTCGCCGGCGCGCCGCCGGGAGCCGGCCTGGCGGCGCTGGGCGTGAAAGCGGCAAGAAAGATCGGCAGCGCCAGGAGCGCCGCCATTCCGGCCGGCTTTGCGTTTCCTTCGTGCCCGCACGGACAGGAATTCAACTGCTGCTGAGGTTCTGTGTTCATAATAGATGATGAGGTTTTAGGTGCTCCTGTGGCGAAGGGGCTGGGCCAAGGGTGTTTTCCTGCTTCCGGAAGGGTGCTGCCGTTCCGCTGCCGACACCGTCATTCGCATTCCACTGCACAATGGCCTTCCCATTACAACCGTTGCCTACGCGCATGATTCCCCGCCCCGCAACGCCTGCCCGTCGCAACGGTGCGCTCCGGGCGCCAAGGCCGTCGCAGTGCGTCGGAAAGATGCTAAGACTCCGCCTGCGGGAGATAGCCCGCCCACTGAAATCCTGCGTCGATTAGAACCGATGCAGGCGCTAAGCTCAAGAACTGTTTCGGCGGTCAGATTTCAACCTCCGCTCGTTAGCGCATTCCGCGCGCGCCGAGCCATTTCACGCACAGATCGGGGAAGTCGGTGAAAAAGCCGTCCAGCTTCGCCTGAAGGAACAGGAGCTCGAGCACGTCGTCCATCGAGTCGGCGAACTTCGGCAGATCGTCGGCGCGCAGTGTATAGGGGTGCACGGTGAGCTTTGCCGCATGGGCGTTCTTGACGAAGTCGGTGACCTTGCGGTTGGCCTTTGAGGTGCCAGACACGATCGCACTGAGCTCCGGGCCGGTGCCGTCGGCGAACTGCGCCAGTTCCGCCATGCCCGCAGGCGTGAACCAGGCTTCCCCACTGCTGCCATCCGGATTCTTCCGGTTCGCTTGCAACAGCAGCAGGAGGTGTCCCTCCCAGCCCAATTCGGTCCGGATGCGTTTCACTTCGTCGGCCTCGAAGCACTGCACCCAGCACGGGTCCTGTTTGGTGGCGTAACCATAGCGCCGGAGGATCGGCAGCACGATGCGGCTGATGTCGTGGCCTTCTTTGCGGTGCCAGGCGGGCTGCTTGATCTCGGGATAGATCCCCGCGACGCGACCGCAGGTTTTGTTCAGTCCCTGAATAAGCTGCAACTCCTCTTCCAGCGTCGGTATCTGGAAGGACGACTTGCCCGGCGGGAAACGGTTCGGGTAATAGGCGCGGCCGGTCTTCAGGTTGATGCGCTCGTTGGCACGGAGCTGTTTGATCTCCGCGAGGGTGAAGTCCAGCGCGTAGTAACGCCCGTTGGCCCGCTTGCGGTCGGGAAAGCGTTGGGCCACGTCGCTGATCGTGTCCAACTGGATGTCGTGCATTACGATGGGCACGTCGTCCTTGGTAAGCACGACATCCTGCTCCAGGAAATCCGCTCCCATCGCGTGGGCCAGCACTTTGGCTTCCAGGGTGTGCTCGGGCAGATAGCCGCTGGCACCGCGATGCGCAATGACGGCTGGCTTCGAGGGTTGGGCGGCTATGGGCAGGGTCAGAGCGCACAGGAGGACAGCAAGTAAGGTCTTCATCATTCTCATCATTACTGCGCCATAAAGCAGCCGAGGCGAGGCCTTCGTCAAGTCCGAAGCTCGGACGGCACGACTTCCGTGAATCTGCCTGACAGCCAGTGAAGCGGCCTGTAGCATGGCGTATGACTATGAAGTTCGTCTCAACACGAGTATCCGCACTGGTTGTGGCCATGGCTTGCAGTTGTGTTGGCCAAACCTCGGCGCCGCGCTCTTTTCCGGAAGCGGCCAGCTTGCCCGCGCAAGCGGCACTGCCCGACCCGCTGATCAAGATGGATGGGAAGAGGGTCGAATCACGGCAGGAGTGGTTCGAACAGCGCCGGCCGGAATTGAAGGAGCTGTTTACCCATTACATGTACGGCCCCATCCCGTCGAAGCCGGCGCGGATGAAACCCACCGTCAACGGTGAGTACCGCGACTTCCTCGGCGGCAAAGCGACGCTGCGGCTGGTGACGCTGGACACCGCGCCGAATGAGACGAAGGCTCCCCGAATTGATCTCATGGTCATCCTGCCCAACGAGCGTTCGGGGCCTGCGCCTGCATTTCTGGCCATCAACTTCTGCGGCAACCAGGCGCTGACCTCCGATCCACGAATACCGCTCCTGCGCGGCTGGCTGCGGAATTCCTGCCGCGGATGCACGAACGGCTTCGCGACCGAGGCCTCGCGCGGCACCCAAAGCGCGGATTGGCCGCTGGCGGAGATCGTCGGTCGCGGCTATGCGCTGGCGACGTTCTGCAACGCGGACGTGGATGCCGACCGCGCGGATGTCAGCCCGGGCTTGTATGCCTGGCTGGCCGGGAACGATCCCGGCCGAAACAATTCCACCAACCGGGGCACCATTGCCGCCTGGGCCTGGGGTTTCCATCGCTGCGTGGATTACCTGGTCACGGACCGTGAGATTGACGCGAAGCGCATCGCGACGCTGGGGCATTCGCGCAATGGCAAGACGGCACTGCTCGCGGCAGCCTTTGACGAACGCATCGCGATGGCCTTTCCCCACCAGGCCGGGTGCGGCGGCTCCGCGCCCAGCCGGGGCAAGACGGGCGAATCCGTCAAGGCAATTAACGACAGGTTCCCGCACTGGTTCAATGCCGAGTTCAAGAAATTCAACCGGGTGCCTGAACGCCTGCCGTTTGACCAAAACGCCCTGGTGGCGTTGTGCGCTCCGCGACCGGTTCTTTTCTCCGCGGCGGAAGGAGACCAATGGGCGAATCCCGCCGGCCAGTTCGAGGTGCTGAAGGCGGCGGACCCGGTTTACCGGTTTCTGGGCTCGGCCGGTCTGGAGGTGAAGGAAATGCCGCCTCTGGGCAAGCTGATCACCTCGCCCCTGGGCTACTACATTCGCGAGGGCAAGCACTCCATGACGGCAGCCGATTGGCGCGTGTTCATGGACTTTGCCGATCGCCATATTAAGAAGTAACCGTGATTCAGCTCAGATCGTCTGTACTCAAGCAGCCGCCAACGGAAATCGGCGCTCTTTTCGCTGCAGGCAGAATGCGCCGACTGACGTCGGCGGCTACACCTTTTCGGGATGCCGTGCGGATTGGGAAGTATCCGCGTTACGTTTGACCGTGAGAAATTAATGATGATTACCGTACTATACCGAGCGCGGCGCCAGGCCGCAGTTGTGGCCGCAATGGCGCTGCTGAGCGTGCTCTCCGCAGGCGCCCAGCAGGCCAATCCCGTGCGCAGACCCAGTGATGACGTCAAGGACGCCCGCGTGCGCGAGGTGGCGGGGCTTCTGCCCAACGAGAACCTGCTCTTCAACGGCTGGGGTGTCACCCCCGCCGGCGAGCACGTGCGGATCAGTGATCTGCCCCTCAAGCTGGTGGTGTCGCCGGACAAGAAGATGCTGCTGGCAGCCAGCGCGGGTTACAACGACACCGGCTTGAGCCTGGTGGATGTCACGTCGCGGAAAGTTGCCCAGTTTCTGCCGCTCAAGAAGATTTGGAACGGCCTGGCCTTCAGCCTGGATGGCCGTCGCATTTTCGTGTCCGGCGGTGACTCCGGCCAGATCCATGTGTTCAATTACGCCGACGGCAAGGCCACCCCCGCGGCCGCCGTCAAACCGGAGCCGAAGGCGGGAACGGTGTTCCTGGCGGGAATCGCGGTGCATCCTGAGACCGGCAAGGTCTATGTATGCAACGAAGCCAATGATGAGGTCTGGGTGCTGAATGCGCAGACTCTCGTGCTGGAAACCGTAGTCGGCGTAGGAGAGTTTCCCCATTCGTGCATCTTCGGGGCGGACAAGCAGCACCTTTACGTAAGCAACTGGGGCAGCCGGAACGTGACCGTGGTAGATACGCAGCAGAATCGGCGCGTGCGCAACATCACGGTTGGCATCCGGCCTAATGACCTGGCCCTAGCGCCGGACGGGCGCCTGTTCGTGGCGTGCAGCGGCGACAATACCGTGCATGTCATCGAGACCCAGGCTGTCGAGAAGCCGGCCCTCGAAGCCAACCTGAAACGGCGCCCGCCGGAGGGCGCGCGGGAGATCATCTCCACCTCGCTCTATCCCGGGGCGCCCGAGGGCAGCACACCGTGCAGCGTGGCAGTGGCGCCGGACGGCAAGACGCTCTTCGTGGCCAACGCGGATAACAACAGCGTCATGGTGGTGGATATTTCGAACGCGCTGTCCGAGGGCGCCCGGCGCAACCGCGAATCGGTCTCCGTGGTGGACGGGTTCATACCGGTCGGGTGGTATCCAAGCGCGGTGTGCGTCAGCCCGGACAACCAAACCCTGTTTGTCGCCAACGGCAAGGGCTTGGCTTCGCAGGCGAACCATCCCCGCCGGGGCCAGACGCGGTCCAGGAAGGGCAATCCGCGTGCATTTGATCACATCGCGAGCTTGTTCGAAGGTTCGGTGTCGTTCATCAGCCGGCCCGATGCGGCGCAGATGGCCGCCTACACCGAGCAGGTCCGGCGTAACTCACCCTATACGCCCGAAGCGCTGCGCCGCGCGCCCATCCCCAGCGGCAGCGTCATTCCCAGGCAGGTGGGCGAGCCATGCCCCATCAAGTACGTGCTCTATATCATCAAGGAAAACCGGACCTACGACCAGGTGATGGGCGACATGAAAGACGCCCACGGCAAGCCCATCGGCAACGGCGACCCGGCGTTGACCATTTACGGTGAGAGGGTGACACCCAACCAGCATCAACTGGCGCGGGATTACGTGCTGCTCGACAACCTTTATTGCAATGGCGAGGTCAGCGCCGACGGCCATAGCTGGTGCGACGCGGCCATCGCGACCGATTTCAGGCAACGCTCCTGGATAATGTCCTACTCCGGCCACGGGCGTTTGCCCGGCAACACGGAGATGGAGACACCCTCGGCCGGCTATCTGTGGGACCTGTGCCGTCGGCACGGCGTGAGCTTCAAGTGCTACGGCGAAGGCGCGCGGCTGGTGCCCTCAGCCAACCGCGGCCGTTGGCCAGGCGGGCGCGATATGGATCGAGTGAAGGGCTGGATCGAGGACCTTCACCAGGCCGAGAAGACCGGCACGCTGCCGCAATTCATGATCATGTCGCTCGGCGAGAACCACACCCGCGGCACCACCCCCGGCGCCTTTACGCCTGAAGCTTGCGTCGCCAGCAACGATATCGGCCTCGCCCGAATAGTCGAAGCGGCCTCGCGGAGCAAGTTCTGGAACCAAATGGCGATCTTCGTCATCGAGGACGATGCCCAAAACGGCCCGGACCACGTGGACGCACATCGAACGGTGGGTTTGGTGATCAGTCCCTATTGCCGGCGAGGTTTCGTGGACAGCACCCTGTACACGACAGCCAGCATGATACGCACGATGGAGCTGATTCTGGGGCTGCCGCCGCTGACGCAATACGACGCCGGCGCGACTCCAATGCACAACTGCTTCACGAACGTTGCTTTGGCTACGCCGTTCAAGCCGCTCACGCCCGGGGTGAATCTGCAAGCCAAGAACACCCGCAGATCGCCCGGCGCCAAGGAATCCTCCCGGATGGACTTCCGCGATTACGACCGGGCGCCCGAAGACGCCCTGAACCGCATCCTGTGGGCGGAAGCCAAAGGCGCCGACGCCCCCTATCCCACGCCGATCCACAGAGCCATCTTCACCCAGCCGGTTGCCTCGCCCTGAACGAATGCGGGGCCCTTACTCGCGCACCACCACCTGCAGCTTCGACTTCAACTGGGCCACCAGCTTCTCGTGGGCGGCGTTGACTTCGGCGTCCGTCAGCGTTCGTTCCGCATGGCGATAGGTGAAAGCATAGGCCACGCTCTTCTGGCCGGCGGGGACATTCTTGCCGCGGAAGACGTCGAACAGCTCGACGGTTTCCAGGTTGGCTGGTTTGGCCTGCTTGACGACTTGCAGGATCGCTTCGTGGGTGGTGGTTTCCGGCAGGACCATCGCCACATCGCGGCGGATCGGCGGGAAGTCCGGCAGGCGGCGGAAAGACTTGGCCGGGTTCCGCCGCGCGAGCAACAGGTCGAGATTCAGCTCGGCCAGCAGCACGGCGTCGCGCAGATCGTACTGGCGGGCCAGAGTCGGCAACAATTGGCCGAATTCGCCGAGCTGGAATCGGCCGAGGTGAACCGTGGCGGATTCCAGGAATAGGGCGGTGCTCTGCGCCCGGCGAACGTAATTCACCCCGCGCAAGCCAAACTGCTCCAGGAACTCTTCGAGCAGCCCTTTCAGGTCGTAGATGTCGAACTTCGCCTCGCGCTCCTCCCCGCTCCAGAATAGCGGACTGCGCTGGCCGGTCAGGGCGATGGCGACGCGGCGCTCTTCGCGCCGCGGGCCGTCGGTCTCGGTGAAGACGCGGCCAAGCTCGAAAAGGGCCACGTCGTAGGTCTTGTGGCTGAGGTTGTGACGCAGCGCGTCAAGCAGGCCAGGCAGCAGACTCGGGCGTAGCACGTTCATGTCGCTGCTCAGGGGGTTCGAAAGCCCGACCAGGGCCCCGCCAGTCATCAGCTTGCCGGCGGCGTCCGAAATGAGGGTCTGTCCCTGAGCCTCGTACAGGCCAAGCCCCGTCAGGATGCGGCGGGCCTCGGCCAGTTGGTCGTGGACGGCATCGTAGGGGTTGGCGCCGACGGCCCCGCGTGGAGGTGTGGCGGGAATCTTGTCCACCCCGTAAAGCCGGGCAACCTCCTCGATAAGATCAATCTCGCGCTTCAGGTCCACCCGGAACGAGGGCACGCGGAAGGTGGTGGCATGGGGAGTGCGCACGCCGGTGGTCGGAGCGATGCCGGCCGCTGTGTCAATCTCCAGCCCCAGCCGCTGCAAACACTCGACCTGCTGGTCCACAGGAACCACGATGCCGAGCACAGCATCGGTCTGGGTGTGACGCAGAGTGATTTGCCTGGGGGCAAAGACATTCGGGTAAGCATCCACCACACCCTGGGCCAGCGCGCCGCCCGCCGTTTCCAGGATCAACTGCGCCGCGCGCTGGCTCGCCCAATCGCAAATCCCAATGTCCGCCCCGCGCTCGTAGCGATACGACGATTCGGTACGCAGCTCGAGCTTCTTGGAAGTGGCGCGGATGTTCTGCGGCTTGAAGCAGGCGCTCTCGATCAGCACATCCACGGTGTTGAGGTTGATTTCGCTGTTCTGACCGCCCATGACACCTGCCAGGGCCACGGCCTTGGTTTCGTCGGCGATCAGGAGCATTTGGCTGGTCAGGGTACGCGCCTGACCGTCCAGGGTCGTGAACTTCTCACCCTCGGCAGCGCGACGGACGACGATAGTAGGACGGGCGTCCCGCCCGTCCCGGGCAGGCGAGACGCCTGCCCTGCTTTGGAGCAAATGATAATCAAACGCGTGCAACGGCTGCCCCGTCTCCAGCATCACGTAGTTGGTCACGTCCACCACGTTGTTGATGCTGCGGACGCCGACCTTTTCCAGCATGCTTTTCAGCCAATCCGGGCTGGGTGCGATCTTGACGCCGCGGACCACTCTCGCGGTGTAACGCGGGCACAGGTCGGCATCCTCGATACGCACCGCGACCGACGCTTCCACAGGGCTGCCCGCTTCATTGAGCTTAACTTGCGGCAGCTTGAGCGGGTTGCCGGTCACGGCGCTGACTTCGCGCGCGATGCCAATGACGCTGTTGAGATCAGGCCGGTTTGGAGTGATCTCCAGGTCATAGATGACGTCGCTGCCGGTCCGGCCAAGGTATTCTCCGAACGACTGGCCGACCTTGGCGTCCTCGCGCAGGATGAGCAATCCCTCGACCTCGCCCCCCAAGCCGAGTTCCTGCGGCGAGCACATCATGCCGTGCGACTCGACGCCGCGAATCTTGCCGACCTTGATCATAAAGGGCGCTTCGCCGGGTTTGGCCGGCAGACTGCAGCCCGGCAGGATCAGCGGCACCTTGTCGCCGGCCTTGAAGTTCTGCGCACCGCAGACGATTTGTCGCTCGCCCTTGCCATCGTTGACCCGGCAAACGCTCAGCTTGTCCGCGTTCGGGTGCTTGTCCCTGGTAATCACTTGTGCAACCATGATGCCCTCGAATTCGCCCCCGAGCTTCTGGACGCCTTCGACCTCGATGCCAAGCAGCGTGAGCCGCCCGGCCAATTCCTCCGGCGACCAGCCGAACTCGACGTATTGTTTGAGCCAGTTATAGGTGACTTTCATCGCGGTCAAAACTGTTTCAGGAACCGCACGTCATTCTCGTAGAAGAGGCGGATGTCCGTGATGCCGTAGCGAATCATGGCGATGCGTTCGATGCCGAAGCCGAAGGCCCAGCCGGTCCAGACTTCCGGATCATAGCCGACGTTCTCGAAGACCTGCGGGTGGACCATGCCGCACCCGGCGATTTCCAGCCATTCCTTGCCCATCTTCCGGGTCAGTGCGCTGCTGAAATCAATCTCGAAGCTCGGTTCTGTGTAGCTGAAGTAGTGAGGCCGAAAACGTATCCGAGTTTCCTCGCCCATCAGTTCTTTGAACACGAATTCCACCGTGCCCTTGAGGTCGCCGACGGTGACATTCCGGTCCACATAGAGGCCTTCGACCTGGTGGAAGGTGGGATTATGGGTAGCGTCGGCGTTGTCGCGGCGATAGACCCGGCCGGGCACTATGATGCGAACCGGCGGTTGCTGCTTCGCCATCACCCGTATCTGCACGGATGAAGTATGGGTGCGTAGAAGCAGAGGGGGTGCCCCTCCTGCCCCCGCTGTGAGGTAGAACGTGTCCTGAGTATCTCGCGCCGGATGGTCCTCCGGCGTGTTCAGCGCATCAAAGCAATGGTACTCATCTTCGACCTCCGGCCCATCGGCCACCACGAAACCGATCTTGCGAAAACTGCGCACGATATCTTCAGTGACTTGCGTAAGCGGGTGGAGCTTGCCGAGGATGCGGCGGCGCCCCGGCAGCGTGAAATCGGTCGGTTCCTGAGGGAGCGCGGCCTTTAGGTCCAGCTCGCGGCGGCGTTCTGCCAGCGCCGCTTCAAGCTCCACCTTGGCGCCATTGACGGCCTTCCCGGCGGCAGGTTTCTCCTCCCTGGACAATCCGCCCAGTTGCTTCATCAGGGCCGTGAACTTGCCATTCGAGCCAAGATAGTTGACCCGGGCTTGTTCAAGCGCCGCGATGTCTGGCGCGGCCCGCAATTCCGCCAGAGCCGATTGCTTCAGCGGTTCGACTTGGTCCACGAAACTCATATCACATCGAAATTAGCCTCAACGGAGCACAAAAAAAACGGGCGTGCCGTTCGGGCCGCCCGGTTCGCCTGTTGACAATTGGAAATCGGCGATGGCCAGTGTCAGGCCTTGGCGGCCTTGGTCTTCAAGGCCTCCTGGGCAACCTTAACCAGTTCGCTAAAGGCCGCGCTATCGGTCGCCGCGATATCGGCCAGAATCTTCCGGTCCAGCGCCACCTTGGCAGCCTTGAGGCCCTCCATGAAGCGGCTATAGGTGGTCCCAGCGGCCCGAGCGGCAGCGTTGATGCGAACCTGCCAGAGAGCGCGGAACGTGCGCTTCTTGACCCGGCGGTCGCGAAAGGCGTATTGGCGGCCATGATCAACCGCGTCGGAGGCGTAGCGGTAAAGCTTGGAGCGGCGCATCCGGAAGCCTTTGGCGGCCCGGATCATGCGGGTGCGGCGTTTGCGGGAGGCGGGGGCGTTGGTAACTCGCATAGTCTAGTTAATCCTCAGAAGGGGAGACACCTTAGTGGCTGAAGGGCATGCTCTGGGTAATCCGATATTGATCCGTGGAATGGACCACGCTCGTGCCACGCAAGTTACGACGGCGCTTGGGATTCTTGGTCTGACACAGGTGCCGCCGGCCGGCGCTCGCGCGCAGCACTTTGCCGCGGGCCGTGATCTTGAACCGCTTGGCCGCAGACTTCTTGGTCTTGATGCCTTTTGGACGTCGCATAAATCAATTCGCTTTCGTTTGAAAAGAGCGCGCAATATAGGTATTTGCAGAGCACGAAGCAAGGGAAATTTTCAACCGCGAAGTGCCTGAGTGCCTGCCTGCGCTCCATTGCGCGGGGCGCCCACAGCGCCCATGTCCAACGGTCGCGTCAACGTAAGCTCGACGACCATCCCGTCGCTCGTCACAAACAACCCGTGGCTCCATGGCATGGACATCGCGGTGGCCAACGGCGTGCGGGCGGCGCCTTAGAGCCGGATGCGATAGAATCTGCGGTTTTCGGTCAGGTCCACGGTCAGGGGCGATTGCGCCGTCACGTCGCGGTAGGGGCCGGCTGCCTCCTCGGCTTCCTGCAGCGTGCCCCGTGGCCAGCTCAGTCGCAACTGCTCCCCCTCAATCTCCACCCCCAACGTCGGCGCCAAATATACCACCACCCGGAAACTCTGCGTCGCACTCAGGCTCGGCTGCCCGTCATCGCTCACAATCACCGCCACCGTGTGCTCCGCTGGCGCCACCTCCGACCGCCACTCAAACTGGCCGCTGATCGCGTGGATCTCCGCACCCGCCGGCGCACCCTCGCCCAGACGGAAAACCAACTGCTGCGCCGGCTCGTCCACATCGCTCGCTTCGACCGTGAACACCAGAGTTTGCCCCAGCGTCACTTCCTGGTCCCCAATCACCGACAGGCTCGGCGCCGTGTTCGGCAGCCGGTTGGCCGCCCGCGGCGTGCAAAGAACCATCGCCAGAATCCTGCCCGCTCCGTCCGGATACCGACCCTCCGATACGTCCGTCGTCTGCGGCCCAAAGCTCACCGCGTCTATCCGCGTCCCGTCCGCCCCAAAGACCCCGATCGCTTCCCCGCCCTTGCTCAACGCCAGCTCCGCGTGCAGGTCCGCACAGTTCGTCCCGTTCTGCTCCGATTCGTTGTCCGCCCACACCAGCAAATAGCCCCCCGCCGGCACCACATACTGCCCCGTGGCCGGCACCTCAAACTTCCGCGGATCGCCCAAATCGTCCGTCAGGTAATACCCCCCCAAATCCACCGCCGCAGTCCCCGGGTTGTACAGCTCAAACCAGTCCTCATAGTTCCCATCCGCCGGATCGGCCAAAACCGTCGCGTTGTCCGCCAGCCATTCGTTGATGACCAGCGTGATCGGCGGCGACGCCCCGTTGTTCATACCCCCGGCCGTAACATAAAACAGGTTCCCACGATAAAACGGCTGCCCGTCCGGCACGTCCCCATACGACCAGTTCGACGGCAGATTCGGGCCCGTCAGGTAATCCACCAGTTGATTGGTCCCCCCCACCCGACGCGACATCGCCACCCGGCCACCCCCCGATGCCAGCCGAAATCCGGCGTGCGGCGCCTCCGCCGTCCCCTGGTTCGTCTCGCCGTCGCACCAAACCACCAGAAAGCTGCCGCCGGGGACCACCACGTTCGACGGAAAGTTCCACCGCGCCAAGTTGGTGTAGTTGTCCGATAGCCCATACCCGCCCAGGTTCAACGCGTTGGTGCCCGCGTTATACAGCTCCACCCACGGCTCCCGTTCGCCGTAGTTGTCCACCGGCCCGCTCTGGTTGTCCGCCTGCATCTCGTTCAGCCACACCGGCGCAAACCCCGGCAATAC
>CAZVFC010000014.1:0-189945 GCA_964625855.1 uncultured Verrucomicrobiota bacterium
CGCTACTGGAAAGGTCGCCCCCGCAATTATCGAGGCCTTAACTAAGGGCCATTCGCGTCAGTCCTTCCAAATGACACTTACGCAACTTCCTGCAGCTCAGTGAGTTCGAATCCGAGCATTTTGGCCTCTTTGCGAAGACGATGTAGCCGGTGATCGCGGGCGCGCGCCTCGTATTGCGTCGTGTCGAGGAAGACAAATTCGTCTCCATATTTCATCATATGGTAGATCACGCAGGCTAGTTTGCGTGCCGTTGCAGTCACCGCTTTGGGCGCGCCGCGCCGCGCCCGGATGCGCCGGTAGAAGCGGCCCAGCCAGGTGTCGGTTTTGCCCGCCCCCCACGCCGCGAGCCGGAGCAGTGTGCTGGCCCGGTTGTTGACCTTGCGCGTGCGCCGGCTCAGAACTTTGCCGCCGCTGATCTTGGCGCCGGGACACAGCCCCAGCCACGAGGCGAACGCCCGCGCGTTGCGCCAGCGGCTCATGTCGGTGCCGATCTCGCCCAGCAGCATCAACACGGTCAACAGGTTCAACCCGCAGACCTGAATCAGGTCCACTCCGCAAATGCGTTTGAGCGCCTGACTAAAATCCACCGCCGCCGCATTGGGACCGCGGTTGATTTGCTTCTTGCGTCCCCGTTTGGGGGCGCTTGGGGTTGCCACTGGCTTGGGCGGAGCTTCCCGCGTCACCGCTTTGGCGGTAGGCAGCATCGCGAGCACCTTCTCAATGCGCTCGTCGCAGTGCGTCAGTTGCTGCTGATAAAACTTCCAGCCCTCGTAACTCTGCTCCAGCACGAACAAGTTCTCGTCGTCATAGGTGCCTTTCAAGCCCGCCTCCATCTCCGCCAGTGTGCTCTTGTGGCAACGCGGGTCGCGCAACTTGACCAGCGCCTTGGGATCACGTTCGCCCGCCAGGATCGCCTCGATGATGCGCAGCGCCGTGTCTCCGTGAATGTCGCTGACCACCAAGTGTAGATGGAGATTCATCGCGATCAGCACCTTGCCCATATGCTGCAAATGGACTCCGCCACAGATCACCAACTCGGCCCGCTGGCGCGTCAGCGTGCGCAGCCGCCGAATCGGCGGGTCCGGGCGAAACGCCCGCTGCAGCAGCCCGTAGGTGTGGAGCTTCTGCAGCCACTGGCAATCCAACCAGTCGCTCTTGCGTCCCGGCACCGCTTTGACCCCGTGCGGGTCCACCAGATACACTTCGATGCCGGCGGCCTCCAACTTGTCATAGAGGGTCAGCCAGTAAATGCCCGTGGCCTCCATGGCCACGGTGGTGATCTGGTGCGCACCCAACCACTCGACCAGGGCGTCCTGCTCTTGGCTGAACACCCCAAAAACCCGCACCGGTGACTCGCCCGCTGCCAACCCCTCGGCGGGAATGGCGGCATAGTTCTCCGCGCTGCCCACATCGATTCCCGCCGCACGCCGATGCACCGGCGTCAACTCATCCAACGAGCCCACGGGAGTGGCGTTCGTGGCGGTTTGGGCCTGGTGCTTGAGTTTCCGCGTATTGCGGACACGACGTTTGGCCGGGAGCGAACTGGGAGCCGTCTTCATGGCGGGAATTTTGGTTGCGTTGCATTAAACGCACCACTCCGGTCGGCCTCCGGGCACAGGAACAATACATTCTTCCAAACGGGATTGAGCGCGGCAGTGGGCCGCAACTCATCTCCAACGCCTTCATCGGCTAGCCGGAGGAACCATGCTCACTTACGGGCTGGTTTGACCCGCACCACTGAACCGTCGGCTTTAGCTTCCGCCGAAATGGCGCGACGCCAAATAATCGCCCGAACCAGCGCCAACGCAAGTCATTTCCCCCTTCCATCCGCTCCGCGCGTGGGATGCTCACTATTGATACTGGAGCAGGCCGAAAATCAGGCCCCGGGGCGGCCCAGGCTGGGGCGGGTGGTAGTCCGGCGCGACGTAGAACGGCTGGGCCGCACAGGAATGCAGAAGGTGGAATGAAGAATGCAGAAGGAATGGAAGCCGCGTCGCTCTCATACAGCAGGCTGAAGGATGAAGGGGGTGCTGAGTGGAGGGTTGAAAGTTGCCCCGTCCTCCGTAGCGGCACTGCGGAGGGTGGACAGTACTGCGCAGGGTGGAGGGTTGAGGGTGGCGAGTAGGGGATTGCCAGTTGCTCCGGCCAATACCAGCGGCTGAGGACCACAGGGAGGAGGAGGTTGACAGTTGCGGGTTGAAAGTTGCGGGTTGAGGCAGCAAAACCCCCTCTTTGGGACCAATGGCGGAAGCCCTGGAACATTTGCCCCCCAGACTATGCGCCTTGTCGCTCCTGTACGGCCCGCGTGCTCGTGAACCGCTCAGCGGAGATTGATAGTGTAGGGCTCTTGTCGCAAGAATTGCCCAAAATCCTCGCTGATTCTCTGGATTACGGGATCAATCGGATAAATGTGTCCGTCGGCAGACTGGATGGCGTTGCGAGGGAACAGGTCGAAAATCAGCAAGCCGCGTTTCTGGTCGTAGTAGGCTCCTTCTGCCAGATTTTCGTACCCTTTCCCAAGCATTAGCTCGTCAAGCGCTTGTTGCGTCGGCGCCGCTCCCTTGATGAATGGCTGTGAGGTGATGATGATGGGCCTGCCGTCGTTCTCTACGATGCGCTCAAGACGGATGTCGTCATCGAAGATAGCGTTGTGGAGCAAAAGGCGATCGAGATACTCGGATGGGGTGGCGCCATGCGTATGAGAACCGAGGGCAATCCCGTATCCTTTGTGGCGGTCCTGCCTTGTCGCCTTCAAGTAGCGCTGGCTGCGCTTCTGGAAGAACACCTCATGCTCGCCGCCTCGCGCGAATGCCGGCGGCAAGCGACCGCCCGGGCCTAATTTCCCGTTTTCCCGCGCCCACCGGATGAGCAGGCGTTGTTCTGCTTCAACACGGCCCGCGCGAGTGGCGTAATTGGCATCGTGGTCTGGAGCTGGCGGACGGCCTCCACGCGTGAAGTCGGCGGCTGACTCAAGCGTCCTTCGAGCGTCGGCCACTGCTTCTTTTCGTTTGTCATCTGGCGCAGCATTTATGTGTAACAGATTACCGTAAACGACGCTGGTTTACCAGCTCTTTTTGTGCCAGTTTCGGACCCGGTGTCGGTTCTCACTTTTTACACTCGCGTGTGCGGAAGGGAATCAGGCCGCCGGCGACTCAGGCTGGGGCGGGTGGTAGTCCGGGGCGACGTAGAAGGGCTGGGCCGCACAGGAATGTAGAAGGTAGAATGAAGAATGCAGAAGGAAGGCAAGCCGCGTCGCTCGCATACAGCAGGCCCACTTGAACGTCGTAGGTCTTCTTGCTGACGGTGTGGACCACGAGGCCACGCGGGAAAGGCTAAATGCTAAATGCTAGCCAAAAGGCTTTGAAATTCTTTGAACGGATGGGGCGCTGCTCATCAAATGCAACAAATCTGAGAGATGTTTTTCACAGTTTTCGCGCAGTAGAATCTAAAGGCTGAAGTGAAGGGGAAAAGCTGAAATCCTGCAATACTGAAACGCTGAAAGCAGAAATCAGGCGTTCCCCATGAAGGACCACATTGTCGGGCGGGTTCATCAGGGCCACCAGGTGGTAACCCTTGCCGGGTTTGCGCTCGCCGCCCACATAGCCAAAAACCCAGGCTGCCCGGAAGCTCCGATGGCGGATTCCAGTTCAAGGAGCATTACTTCGGCCCCAAGCCGGGCGAACTCCGGAAAGTGGTCAGGCAGTGAAGTGCCCGGCCTGCGGTTGCTGGCCCCACATGAAATTGTGGATGGAATCCCCGCGATGGCTAAGGCAGATTATGCGTGTGAAAGCGACCATTAAGCGCCGACCGAAGTCCGAGGCGGAATTGGTGGACCATGGCAGGTGGTCCAGGGCAATTGACGGGCAGCCGCGCTTCAATCCAGCCAGTTTTCCACACGCAGCCCTGGTACCTTCTCGAAGTCGGGTAGGTTACTTCCGGCTGTTCTCCTTCATCCGCCACTTCGCGCCCAAAAGGGCCGCCTCTCGGTCAAGGACTTGTCCCTTGGAGATTCCGATGATCTGTTTCCAGCCCTCACGTGGCCCCCGTCTTACCGCGGCCTCCAGGCTGGCGACCCGCTTTTGCAGATCGCGAAAAATATCAACGGATGTATTGACCTTGGCCCAAAACTCGCTATGTTAGCTAATACAAGACCGTCACGCCCGTAGGCGGGCAACAATCTGTCCCTCCGTGGCGCAAGTCACGGAGGGACTTTGTTTTTCAGCTCGAAGGAACCTATGAAAAAAGCCGCCATTCTGGTAGATGGGGAGTGGTTCCGCCGCAGCCTGGAAATCGCCCTCAAGGGCCAGCTTCCGCACGGCGTCACCGCTGACGTGATGTACAGAAACGCCCTGCTTGCGCTGGGCCCCGACGAGGAGCTTTTCCGACTTTTCTACTACGACTGCCCGCCATACCAGGGCAAGGAAACCAACCCCATAGACAAATCCACCATTGATTTCAGGAGCACCAAGGCATTCCAGTCGCGCAGCCTCTTTCTCAGCGAGTTGAAGGGCAAGGATTTCGTCGCCCTCCGCCTTGGCCATGCGCGCAGCCGAGGCTGGACACTGCGCGACGGTTACATCCGCCGCGCCATCGCCGGCACCCCGCCCAGTCCACCGCAAGCGGGCGATGTTTTCCTCGCTCTGGAGCAGAAAGGCGTGGACATGCGCATCGGCATTGATGTCGCCACCCTCACCCTCAAGCGTATCGTGGACAGGGTCATCCTCATTTCCGGCGACACTGACATGATCCCTGCCATGAAACTGGCCCGCCGCGAAGGCGTGCAGGTCGTGCTGGTCGAAGTCCTTTCCCCCCAGGGCACCACCCTCTCGAAGCACCTCGACGAAGACACCGACCTCTGCCGGGTCATCACCCCGAAACCCTAGCGCACCGCAGTACCAAGGAACCCGCAAAACCCATGAAACGCTACAAACACTTCCTCAGATGGGTCGAACTGCTGGCCCTCTTCTCTGCGGTCTTCATCGCGGACGTAATCCTCCACAAGCTTGAAAACGTCCACGCCGGTGGAATGAAGAATGCAGAAGGAATGGAAGCCGCGTCGCTCTCACACAGCAGGCCCACTTGAACGTCGTATGTCTTCTTGCTGACGGTGTGGACCAGAGGTCCAGCTCGCGAAAGGGCCTGGCAACGGACCGATAGCATTACGACTGTGACGGGGCCGGAGGTTGGTCTGGCGGCGCCGCACCAAGGTCGCAGAAGCGCACCGGAGCCGGACACCGCAATGGTGGTCGCAATTTGCGACCACCTCGGCCTTCTCACTTTCTGTCAGGACGAAAGCAAAATCGGCGGGAAAGCGGTCCGCATTGCGCTTGACCTGCTCGTTGAGGCGCTTAGTCGTCACGCCATACAGATCGGCCAGGTCCAAATCCAGAATGATCTTCTCACCGCGGACGGACAGGATTCGCTTTTCGAGCGGGGCGGCGGGGGCGACTGGGAGCTTTCGTTTCATGAGGCCATCCATTCTCCGAGGCAGTCCTGCGCCGGGCGCTCAGCAGCAAACTCGACCAAATCGAGCTGCTTCAGCAGCTTGTGGGTGAGCACCTTGCGTAGCAGCTTCCGGTTTCCGGTTCCAGCATTTCAGCCTGACAGGCCGTGGGGTAGCCAGGGCATAGACACCGCCAAGACAGTACCTGGCTTAATAGAAAATCTATTAAGCCTGGTACTGTCTTGGCGGTGTCGGGTGCCTGGCTAGGCACTGCGGGACCCGTCCGGTGCGTGAATCAACGGAGGTGGGGTGGGCGAGACCGGCTCCAGGCGTCCCTGCCAGGGGACTGCGTGCTCATCTGCAAGTGACTAAGCGCTAGTGATTTACGCATTAACCAAGCGCCATTCAGGACCGATAGCGGCCCGACAGCACGGCCAGCCGAGGCTCAATCGCCGTCCAGATCCTTGCTCGTCTTATCCAGGACGAGGCCCAGTCGCTTGAGTCCCTTGCCGTGGCCGCCGACAAATTCAGCCGGGTAGCGGGCATTGCCTTTGATCGAGTGCCAGATGTAGCGGTTGAAGACGTCATCGTTGATGCGGTCCGCGTTGCTGAGGTCCATCTTCTGGACCTTTTTGGCGTAGTAACGGGCTTTGGAGGAGAGGCTGACGGTGCCGCCGGTGGCCAGATCAATATTGTTAGGCAGGGCAGTATAGGGGGTGAAATCAGGCACGTTGGTGAAGCAATCGAACATCAGCGGGGCCATGGCGTCGCCTTGGTTCATCGGCGGCAGGCCCATGATTCGCTCCATGGTGTGCAGGACGCCGGCCTGATTGTAGAACGTGCTGATTACCTGATTTCGTTTCGTGTAAGGGCTGATGACCAGGCAGATGGAACGGTGGCCATCTACATGATCGTAGCCACTCTGGGGATCGTCCTCGATGACGAAGATGACGGTATTGGAGCCGAAGATGCTCTTGGTGATGGCTTCGACGACCTGGCCCAAAGCGAGATCGTTGTCGGCGACCTGGGCCTGCGCCGGCGGGGTGCCGCCAGTGTGATCGCAGGGCAGCCAGAGGAAATGGAAGGTGGCCCAGTTGCCGCTGGCCTGAGCTTCGTTCAGTTCCTTGATAAAGCCATAGGCACGCACAACGTCAGGAATGTTCAGGTTCCAACCGGGCACGTTGGTGGAAGTGTAGGGCACCAGCGAGGCGAGGTAGATGGTATTCCTGGTGACGATCGCATGTGTGCCGTTGGTGTAGTCGGCGTAGAGTTGGGCCCAGGTAGCGCCGCTGGGGACGGTGCCTCTGGTAAACTCGTTGTAGTTGCGGAAAGTAAGCCCATGCTGGAGCACGTTGTTCCAGATGAAGCCGGTGGAAGTGAAGCAGAGCGGGTCCTCACCCGTATATGGATAACTGCGCGCAAATCCGCCAAAGGACTTTTCGAGGCCGTCAACGGCGTTGCCCTGGGTGGACCAGGCATGGCCGACGGCGGAATTGACGCCGCTGCAGTAGTAATTGTCCAGCAGGACATACTGCTCCGCCAGGGCGTGGTGATTCGGGCTGATGAACCGGGGATAGATGCACAGGCTGGGGCTAGCGTTGCCCTGAGGCAGGTCCCCGAACATCTGGTCATAGGTCTTGTTCTCTTTCAGAATATAGACGACATGCTGGAAAACCGACGGCTCGCCAGTGTGCGCCGGCACCGGCACCGGCGTCTGGCCGGAGCGGGGCGGCTGCTGGGTTTGCTGCATGTGGCTGAGCCGGGTGTTCTTGTTCACCTGGGCGCTGTATTTGCTCAGGGCCTCTGGCGAAGGAATGGGGATGCGATTGGCGGTGCCCAAGTAGAACCCCGTGGCGTTGTACGAAGTCCTGGTTGGCTGCCCGTAGCGGGTGCCGAGGCCTTTGACATTGGCCACATAAACGTAGTTGCTGTCAGCCACGACCGCGCCCGGATACCAGTCGGTGGGCAAGAACCCCTGCACGACGCTGTTGGTATGCTGGGCGTTGGGCAATTCCACTACCGCAATGGCGTTGTTGCCGGCGACAGCGACAAACAGGTTGGTGCCATCCGCGCTCAACGCCAAGGCATCCGTTTGACTGCCAAAGGGCAGGGTCGAGGAACTCCCGAACGGCAGCGTCGAGGAGGGCCGGACCAGGATGGTTTCCCGGACGGCCCTGGTCGCAGTGTCAATCACCGTCACCGTGTCGGAGATGGCATTGGCCACGTAGAGCGTGCCGCCATCCGGGCTGAGGACCAGGTCCGACGGGTGCAAGCCCGTCGCCACCTGGGCGGTCTCCAGACCGGTGATGAGGTTGACCACCGAAACCACGCCGCTCGTGGGCACGCCCCGCGCATCCACCACCACCGCCGTGCCGGCCGAGGTCATCGTCAAATCTCCTGTCGTGGGGTAGCGGCCACCCCAGTCCGAAACGTAAGCTGTGTTGCCATCCGGCGAGAGGACGACGTCCCACGGGGCGATGCCGACGTTGATTTGCTGGCTGACGGTGCCGCTGGTCAGATTCACGACCGCCAGTTTGTTGGCGATGGAAAGACACACGTAAGCCTTGGTGCCGTCTGCGGAAATGGCCAGGCCGCACGGGTCGGAACCCGAAGCCAGAGCGATCGTGCGCGAGTAGGAGACCACTCCACCAGCGATGGTCCAATCGTAGAGCTGGTTGTCGGAGCCGGTCACATACACATGCGTGCCGTCCGGGCTGACGGCAATGCCATGCAGCGAAGCGCCGCTGGACGGGTAGTCGAGCGTTTGCCCCAGCGTCCACGAAGCCGCATCCACCACCCACATATCGGTATGGTTCTTGATGTAAACTCTCTGGCCGTCCGGCGAGAGGACCAGGTCCACCGGCAGACCGAAGAACTGAACCTGACTGCCGGCGGCGCGAAGGATCTCCTTGGAGGGAACGGATTGCTCGCCGTACGGCAATTGGCCGACCTTGATGTCCGGCTGGCTTTGGGTGACCCGGTAGAAGCCCAACGTGTTCGTAGCCGGAAGGGTGAGGCTGCGATTCGTGCCGGGCGCGCTGACCGATTGCCAAACCGGGGGGCTGAGGATTGGGGAGTTCTGCACCTGGAATGAGCCTCTGGGGCCGCCCCAGCTTAACGTGAGTTGCGACGCGTTGAGCGACACGTTGGTGATTTGTATGACGGCATCCCCGGGCGGCAGCTTGCCGGGGCCGGGGCCACCCAGCGCCGCGATGGCCGCCGGCGGCAGACAGCCATTAACAAACTGGATGCTGCTGACATAGCCCGGCTGAGTCATTGCCTCGGTCCCGCTGGTAAAGAGCTGCGCCGCCGGGCCGAGCGCAAAACGGCCATCCACGCCGCCGGACAAGGACTGCTGGCCGACCAGCACGCCGTTGACATATTTGCTGAGCTGCTGGCCGGCCGACGCGGTCAGGTCCACGGCCAAGGCAATCCGATACCACGTGTCGGGTGCGAGGGGGCCGTCATACTGACTTTCCGCCCCGATGCCGTTAGGGGCTGGGCTGGCGGCGGCGCTCCCGACGTAGAATTCCGCGTCGTTGGCCGGGTGGTTAAACGGATCGCTCTGGAACAAAGCCCGCCACTGGCCGCTGCTGGACGCCGGAAACATCACGTCCAGGATCAAGGTGTATTTGTTGACGAACCGCCCGCCGCCATTGGGCCTGGCTCCGTGCCACAGGGTGAACCCCTGGCTGGGCGCGTTAGCTCCAAACGCCATCACGGGGACGGCCACGCCGTTGATGCTCATCAGCGGAAACGCGGTTTCGTTAGTGGTGTTTCCCACGTATTCGAGGTCCGCCCCTACCGTGGCCCGCAGGTCGCCCCCGCGGAAATCCCATTGTCCCGTGACCAGGCGATTGTCCACCATGAGCACCGCCTCGGAGCTGAGCACGCCGCCGGAGCCATTGCTCACCAGCACGGTATAAGTTCCTTCGCTGGAGGAATCAATGCCGGAGAGATTCACCCCCGCCAGGAACAGTGTGGCATTGGTCGCGCCCGGGATGTTAGCGCCATTGAGTCTCCATTGATAGCTGAACGGCCCCGGCCCGCCGGCTGTCACTCTGAGGGTGACCGTGCCGCCGGCGGCCACACTCACGCTGGCGGGCAGGTTGGTAACGATGACCGGCACCTGCCCCGGCACGGCGAGACTCAGCGGTTTGCCGATGAGCCCGGCGGCATAGATCGCAGCGACCTCCTCCGGAGTCACGACCCGGTTCCACACCGCGAGATCGTCCATGTCCGCGGCTCCCGCGTAGGTGCCATTGCCGCTGCCGCCCACGAGCGTATCAATTCCGGCATTCAACGAAGCCGAGCCGGAGGGGCTGAGATCGCTCATCATGGCCAACGTGCCATCCAGATAACTGATGACTTCGTTGGTCTCGCGGTTGAAGGTGACGGTTACCAAATGCCAATCGCCGTCCGAGAACGGCGGATTCAAGTCCACACTGCGGTGGGTGCCACCGGCGGCATTCCAGTTGACGTTATGGCCGTCTGACATGGAGACCACCCAGCCGACATTGGTTACCGAATTCCATTGCTTGTTGCCCATGAGGGCGGCGGGGCCACTGGCGCTGCGTTCCCAGAAGGAGACAGTGAAGCTGTTGGAATAGATGGCTTCGAGGCTGCCCAGCGAGACCGCCCAATCGCTGGGCTGGCCGCTGCTGCCGTCATTGGCGAAATTGGCCGCCGAGCCAATCACGCCCATTCGGTAGCGCGGTCCGTTGGTGGCGCCGCCGGTGTAGAGTGTTCCGTTGACGGTCGTTCCCAGTTGCCCATTGAGGTTGTTGTCGAAATTCAAATAGACCATCAACCCATTGGTGACGGTCGGTTGGTCTATCCGCCATTGCCAATGGAGGGACGAGCTGTTGGTGATGAAGAAGGACACGTTGGTCCCCGTGCCACTGGCCGGCACCGAGCCGGAACCAATCCAACCGGTCGGGATCCGCCGGACGCCCCCTTGGCCGGTGTCCGTGCCGCAGGTGGCTTCCACCCAGGTGCCGGCCGCGAAGCTGTTCAGCCCCCGGCCCGGACTGGGAGAACCGGCTGGCGACGAGACGTAAAGCGCCGCGCCATCTTGCACGCTGACCGACTCAAACGCCGTCCGCGACATCGCCCAACTGAGCAACCCGACTTTGCCGGTATTGACCCCGGTGATATTGAACGGTCCATAGCGGTAAACCTGCGCGTCGCCTTCCGGGTCGGCCACGACCGTGACTTTCAACGTGTTGGTCGCCGCTTCCGCCACCAGGTCGTAAGGTTGTCCCGACACGGGGCGGAACGTCACCGGATTGTCGCGATAGACCTCGGAATAGACGCTGTTGATGTTCTTCTGCACGGAAAGCCCGGGAGGTGTACCGATGGCGGAAACCTGGGTGCGCAACGCGATCCGCCAGAAGTTCGACGGATTCCGATAGCGCAGCAGGATGCCCTGGGCGTCATCGTCGTACGGAGTGATGCGCGCGGCCACGACGTAGTTGGACCAGGTATCGCTGCCCCGAACGAGCGTTGGCCCCGTGAAGTCCACCTGGCCCGAAGCGTCGTTGCCCGCATAGCAGTCGCCAGTCTCGTTCAAGGCCCCGACCAAACCGTTCTGGAGCGGGGTCAGGAACCAGTAAGGCGTTCCGGTGATCGTCGTATTCGTGCTCCCCACGTTGCGCGGCGGGATCACGGCACTCCAGTTCGTCACCGTGCCGAGTGTGCCCGCCAAAGGCAGCGGCGAAAGGCTCAGATTCTGAATGCGAAACCCCGGCGGTGTGCCGCCGCTCATGCCCCAGGTGAAGATCCCCACCTTGCCGCTCGCCGCGGTCGGCAAAGTCAGGTTGTTTGCGATCACCCGGGTCACCGGCGCCACCAACGGATTATCCACTACCGTTAGCGTAAGCCGGTTGATGGCGTCCACCGCGATGGTCACATCGAAAGGCCGGTTGGCGGTATTCGTGAAACCACCCGAAGGCCCGACCAGGTTGCTGGTGAAGCCGTTCGTCTTCCGATCAACCGTCGTGCCGATCCACGGAAAGCCCACGCCTCGGTTGGCGTCCGCCTGCCGGGTGAAAACCACGCGATAGAAGGTCGTCTCGTTCTGGTAGCCGAAGATCAGCCCAAACCCGTCGTCATCCCCCGCCGTCAACCGGGCGGTGTAAGTGAAGCTCGCCCCGGTGACCGTGTCGTTGATGAGCATCGGCGCGGTGGCGCTGGAAGAATAGGTGGCTGCGTCCGTGTAGATATTGCTCTGTTCGACAAACGCACCGTTGACCATCTCGTATTCCCAGCGCAGCGGTCCGGCCAGATAGTTCCCGGGCGGCTGAACCGCCGTCCAGCCCGCGAAACTCGTGGTGAAGTCGTCCTCGAACAGCACGCTGGCCATCCCCGGAAGCGCGCACTGCAGCAACAGCACGACCCAGCCGAGCCGGACCCCGAATCGGCCACTAACCAGACCAGCAGCCACCGGTCGCTCCCGGGGTCCGGGCCGACCCGCATCCGCCGCGCGCGTGTTGAGCCTGGGAAAGTTGCGGACCAATTGCGGGGTCGAGCCTCTTTGCGAATTCGATTTCTGCATAGACAACAACAGAGAAATGTTGACCGACAGTTACGATCCTATAATGAAGATATGGAAAGGCTCCGGCGCGCGCTATGCGAATTGCAGTTTAGTCGTCGCGGCCTCGGGGTCCCACCCACGCGAAGGCTGGCTGTTGATCGAGGAAACGTCCTTGATGGAAATCTGCCGCCCGCGGGTCTTTGGGCCCTTCACCTCCACCTCGGCGGGTTTGCACGTCTGCTGACTGCTCTTCTGGTACGGCACCGGTGTGACGAGAGACTGACGGATGACAATCACGCGGCGTAGATTGGAGTTTCATGGCATCAGGCAGGGAACGACTTGGCGGCTGTGTCGCCGATAGATGCGGAAGTCGGCATCGGTGGTGACGACCACCGGGTCGGGCAGCGTTTCGCTCAGGCGCACGAGGCAGGCGTCGGCCAGGCTCATGGGCACGCTGGCGTACTTGGCGCGCAAATCGAGCACCTGGAGCAGTTCATTTGCCAGATTCAACGCGAGCCGCAAATGGCGCTGGCGCAAAAGTTGGTCGAGGGCGCGCACGTGCGGTTCGTGCAGAAGATACAAGGCCTCCGACAGGACGGACTCGCAGGTAAACCAAGGCAAGGGTTGGCGAGAAAGTGTCTCCCGCGCCCAGCCATGGTGTTCTTCCCGCGGGTCGAGCAGGGCGACCAGCGCGCCGCTGTCAACGATGCAAGTGCTTGGCACGGATGATCTCCGCTAGTTTTCGTTTGTGTGGCGAAGGAAACCGGGGCGGGCGGGCCGGGATTTTGGCCTTCCAGCTCGCCTCCAGGATGTGGCCGATCAAGTCACTCATGCTCCCGCCGGCAGCCGCGGCGCCTTGCGGCTGATGCAGCCGCTCGCGCACAACGTCGGATTTTGACACGCGGCGGAACTGAGACTCCCGTTCGATCTCCAAGACGAGCGAATCGGGCAACCGGATGGTCAACGTTTTCATGCCCCTAGCGTAAGACAAATGCGCCGGACGCGCAAGACGAAATGGTTATGGAAAGGCTCCGGTGCGGGCTATACGAATTGCAGCTTAGTCGTCGCGGCCTCGGGGTCCCAGCCGCGGGAAGGCTGGCTGTTGATCGAGGAAACGTCTTTGATGGAAATCTGCCGCCCGCGGGTCTTTGGGCCTTTGACTTCCACCTCGGCGGGTTTGCAGGTTTGCTGATTGATCCTCTGGTACGGCGCCGGCTTATAGCGGATGTATAGCTCGGCCGGCGTGTCCGGCTCGAAGAACAGGATTCTGGATTTGGGCGGGATGCAGTGATAGACCTTGTTCAGGATGGTGCCGCCGAAGGTGAAGCGCTTCAGGTAGGTGGCCTCGCGGTTGGTGTACGCAGCCGTAAACACCCGGTCGCGCTCCGGCAGTCCGCAATACACCAGGTCCGGCCCCACGAAGAACTTTTCCGGCAGCTCGGTTACCTGATAATGGCCGTCTCTGAAGACGAGGATGAGCTTGTCGAACTTCGTGCATTCGACGTTGAACTCCTCGCCCGAGACCTTGTGGCCGACGTAGCCGGATTCACGGTCGTAGGAGACTTTGAAGGCCTTGAAAGCGACTTCCTTGGCGTCCACCTCGTCGTAGCGGCTCGATTTGGTGAGGCGCGGATAGATTGGCCCGTACTTGGCGAGCAAGGCTTCGAGGTGAGCGATGACGTATTTGGTCAGGTTCTTGAGATTCTTGCGCGTCTCGGCGAGGTCGGTCTTGACTTGCTCCATTTCCTCGCGGTGCCGGTTGATGTCGAAGAGCGAGATGCGCCGGATGCGGACGGTGAGCAGGCGTTCGACATCGGGATCGGTCAACTCGCGAATCAACTGCCTGCGGAACGGCTTGAAGCCCTCGTGGACCGCAGCCAGGACAGCTTCGTTGCTCTTGCATTGCTCGATGCGTTTGTAGATGCGCTCCTCGATGAAGATGCGCTCCAGCGTGCGGAAGTGCAGTTCGTCCTGCAGCTTGGCCTCCTTCAGTTCGAGTTCGCGCTTAAGCGTCGCCACGAGCTGCTCGGTGTTCTCCCGTAACACGTCGGACACGGTCATCTCGACCGGCCGGTTGTTCTTGATGACGACGATGCGGCTGGAGATGGTGACTTCGCAGTCGGTGAAGGCATACAGTGCGTCCACCAACTGCTCCGCGCTGACGCCGCTGGGCGCCTTGACCTCGATCTCGACGTCTTCCGACGTAAAATCGTTGATGCTCTTGACCTTGATCTTGCCCTTGCGTGAGGCGTCCTCGATCGAGTCAATGAGCGAATCGGTCGTGGTCGTGGGCGGGATCTCTTTGATCAGGACGGAGGACTCATCCTTGATCTTGATCTTGGCGCGGACCTTGATCTCGCCGGTGCCGTCCTTGTAGCCGCGGGCGTCCATGAGGCCGCCGGTCTGGAAATCAGGCAGGCACTTGAAGGGTTGCTTCTTAAGGATGGCGATCTGCGCCTCGAGCAGTTCGGGGAAGTTGTGCGGCAGAATGCGCGAGGCCATGCCGACGGCGATGCCCTCCGTGCCGAGCATTAACAGCAGCGGCAACTTGCTGGGGAGCGTAACGGGCTCCTTGTTGCGGCCGTCGTAGCTTGGGACAAAGTCGGTAATCTCGTTGTTGAAAACCTCGTTGCGCGCCAACTCCGTGAGACGGCATTCGATGTAGCGGGGGGCGGCGGCCAGATCGCCGGTGAACAAGTTGCCGAAGTTGCCCTGGCCTTCGATCAAGTACCGCTTGTTGGCAAGCACGACCAGAGCATCGCCAATGGAAGCGTCGCCGTGCGGGTGATATTGCATCGTGTGGCCGACCACATTGGCCACCTTGATGAACCGCCCGTCGTCCTTTTCGTGGAGGGCCCACAGAATGCGGCGCTGGACGGGTTTGAGGCCATCGGCCAGGTTTGGGATGGCGCGGTCGCGAATTACGTAAGAGGCGTAATCGAGGAAGCCGCGGTTGACACGGCGGTGCAGCGGCAGCTCGATCTTGCCGGGCACGAACGGGCGCGCCGGGGCGGGCGTGGCGACGTTTTCAGCGAGGACATGGGCCTGGCCATTGCCGCGTTTAGCGGCCTTGGGCTTGGTAGATTGGCCGTTGCCGCCTTTCGGGGCGGGCGCGGCATTCACTACGCCTGGCGTGTTGTCAGGCAGTTCCTGAATCGGAAGTTCCGGCTGGTTGGGATTGCTCTTGCGTTTGGCGGACATAGCAACTCATTCAGGCGAATTTGGCTTCGTCAAAAGGCTCATAAATCGGTGAGGATTATACAGGGCCGCGGGCGAGGTTCAATGCGACAGTCGCCTGCCCACATCGCGATGTGTCACCTCGAAAGGCCCCGCCAAGACTGCCACGCGGCTCGGTATTCCGTGCACTTGCGAGAGGTTTGGCCTTGCGAACCATCCAAGATCAATTGGGGCCTAATATCCTGGAACTTGGGCTCAAGAACGGGGGGACTACTGTGTCGGCAGGGCGTGTCCCCGGTATCGCCGGCAAGACACCG
Organism: uncultured Verrucomicrobiota bacterium; assembly: GCA_964625855.1. Classification (GTDB taxonomy): domain Bacteria; phylum Verrucomicrobiota; class Verrucomicrobiia; order Limisphaerales; family UBA8199; genus JAPLUA01. The sequence goes on from CAZVFC010000014.1 coordinate 15,473, forward strand.
GAGATACGCCGGGGCACTAATGGAGCGCTGGGATTGGAGAACGGCACGTGTCGAGGTGGTAGGCTTGGCTAAGATACTGCACGTCAATGCCTTACGTACTGGAAGCAGCTCGGACAGCGCCTGGCGGTTTAGGGCAGTGCCATGCCTAAGCCATTGGCGACCAATGAGTTTGCGATTTAGGCGATCTTCCCGTGTCCATAAAGGCTGTTCCACTGATCAATTGGCCGCCACTTCCTTCTCGTTGCTGCGGGGGGCGTCAGACCCCTGCAATCCGCCGCTTATACTCCGCCAGCGCCGCGTCTAGTCGCTCTTTGGCGGTGGTGTCGCCGGGGACGTTGTGCGAGGGGTTGATGTAGAGCTTCACACCGCGGTCGGCCAGGATCTCGGCCACCGTGCAGACGGTCATCCAAACGCAGGTAACAAAGGCCATCGTGGAGACGGGGCCAACCTTGTCCTGGTGGTTCTTGAGGGGGACGCAGGAGTCGCCAATCGGCGCGCAGGTGTCCACGACCAGATCGGCGATGTCGAACATGGTCTTGCCTGAGGAATGGCGGGTCTGCTTGCCCTTGGCGGCGGCGGCGGAGCCGTAGGCGATGACCTTCATGCCGCGCTTCTTGGATTCGAGGGCGACGTCAATATTGACGTTATTGATGCCGGAATGAGAGAAGATCCACATCGTGTCGCGCGGGTCGAAGTTGTAGCCCTTCATGATCTGCACGCCGTAGCCCTCGACGCGCTCCAGGAAGACGAACTGGTGTACGCCGCCTTCACCGACGATGCGGGTGAAGAAGGTCAGGGGCAACTCGCACATGGGGTGGAAGCCGACAAAGCCGCCGATGCGCGGATACATATCTTCGATGGGAATGGTGGCGTGGCCGCAGCCGAAGGTATGGACCCAGCGCTCGGCCTGGATGGTGTTGGCCATGATCTCGGCGGCTTGGCGGATGTTGCCCACCTGCGTCTGTTCGATGCGGTCCATGACCGCGCGGGTGTGGGATAGCCATTGTTGGGCGACGATGCTCATAAAAGGATGGATTGATGGATTACTGGATTATTGGAATGACGGGTTAGTGGATGGGAGAGCCGCAGCGGCAGTTTTTCCGGGTGAAGCCCGGAGTTGTCTTATGACCAGGAAGAGCATAATGGCGGAGGCGGCCAGGCAGCCGAGCATGACGTTGGTGTATTGGTGGATGCCGTGGATTTGGGCCAGGGCGCCGAAGGACTTGTTGATGGTCATGTTGCCGATCAGGGCGATGAAAAAGATGGTGCTGAAGGCGGTGCCGGATTGGGCGGGATACAGATCGCCGATGTAGCTGAGCACGACCGGGAACGCGGCGGCCAAGCCCGCGCCAATCAGCAGCGCCGCGGCCAGCGAGACGCCGTAGCTGGTCGCGGACTTCAGCAGCAGCGCGCCCGCGGCAGTAATGCCGATGCTGACGAAGAGGACGATTTGCGACTTAATGCGCTTGAGCAAACCGCTGAGCACAATCCGCGCAAATACCATGGCGCCGGTTACCGCCATCAAGCCCAGGAGAGTTTTCCACTCCTCGGCATGCTCACCGGACAGGGTGACCTTCTTGAAATAACGAGTGATCCAGTCGTTGGACATGCCCTCCATGCCGCTCTGGATGGCCAGGGCCAGGCCCGCCAGTAAGAAGATAGGATGTTTGAGGAGCCCCAACCCGCTCCTCACGGCGCCGGGCTGGGCCTTCTGTTTCGGTGGGGGGAATTTGATGACAAGGAAATAGGCCACCGGCACCAGCACGAAAACACCGATCCCCGCCACGATGGCGGCCAGCGAGAAATGCCTGGAGAGCGCCGCCAGGGTGCTGGGCATGCCGAGCGCGCCGATGCCGAAGAAGACGCCCAGCAAACTCAGTTTCGCGGCTCGCTCGCCTTCGCTGACGTCGGCGGCCAGGGCGTTGGTGGCGCCGTTCAGCACGCCGCCGCCGAAGCCGATCAGGAAGACAAAGAACTGGATGAGGCGCTCGCTGTTCGCGAAGGCCATGCCCTCCAACCCGACCATCACGAGCAACGCGCAGACAATGAGCATCCATTTGTAGCCGAAGCGGTCCACAATCGGCCCGAAGATCAGCGAGCCGGCCAGAATTCCCAAGGGCAGCAACGCGGTGAGCGTGCCGATGCCGTTGTTGTCGAGGTGAAAGCGCTCCGCCAGCATGTTGTTTACCGAGCCCAGCGACAGGAAGACAATGCCGAAGAGCAACATCCCCAGGCAGGCGGCGGTGAAGACCAGGCGGCGATTATACATGCGGCGGGGAGGGTATAGCAGGCTGGAGGACGGGGGTAAATCCGAAATCCGAAGGCCGAAACCCGAAGGAAGGCCGAAACCCGAAACCCGAATGACCGGCTGCCCAAAAGCAGGCCAACACCTCCCGGGCGGGAGACCCCTTCGGATCTCGGATTTCGGGCTTTGGCCGTCCTTCGGGTTTCGGCCTTCGGATTTCGGATTTAGCTCCTTGCCGCGTCCGCCGCCTCCAGAGCCAGACAGCCCGCGCCGTAAAGAACGGCGTCTCCGCCCAGCTTGGATGCCTGCAGCTTGACATGCTTGATGCTAATCGGCTGCGCCCACTTCTTTGCCTCGGCGTAAATGTCGCCAAGGAACTTCGCCCCTGGACCGAACACGCCGCCGCCAAAGATGATCTTCTCCGGATTAAAGAGACTGACCAAATTCGCAACAGCCATGCCCCAGAACTCCACGGCTTGAGCAATGACCTCCCTTGCCACGGGGTCGCCATGGTCGCAGGCGCCAAACACCTCGCGCGCAGTCAGCCCTTTGCAACCGTGCAACCGCGCAACCTTATCACCCTTCACTCTTCGTCCGCCTGCATGCTTTGCCGCCAACTCTCTGGCCACTTTCGCCAATCCCTCGCCCGAGGCGTGGTGTTCGAAGCAGCCGCAGGAGATATACTCTCGCCGAAATGGCCGGTCCAGGGCCAGCCAGCCGATGGCGCCGGCGATGTCGTGCGCGCCGCGGAGGATGCGGCCATCAACCAGAATGCCAGCGCCAATGCCGGTGCCGACGGCCAGGAAGATGGCGTTGCGGCAGCCTTTGGCGACGCCGCGCCAGGTCTCCCCCAGGATGCAGCAGGCGCGGTCGCTGTCTATGGCAATAGGTATGCGTTTGTCCTTCACTGGGCCCATGATACTTCGCCAGGGTTCCCTATGCTCTTCATCTCGGGAAGCCCTCATGAGTTCACGGTGCAACGGATAGTCCTTCCAGCCGGGAATATTCGGCGCCCAGACCCTGCCTGTCTGGGCATAACTGATGCCAGGAACGGAAATACCAATGGCGCCGAGCTTGAGTCGCCTGAGGTGGAGAGCGGCCAGCAGCACCGTGAGTTCGGCGTGGAGGAGTTCGGTCACAGCATGGCCCTGACGCCCTGCGAGGGGAACGACATTCTTGCACAGAATCCTGCCTTTGGGGGTGAGGACCGCCCCGGCAAGCTTGGTGCCTCCCAGGTCGAGACCGATGACAGCGGTGCGGGTCATAAGTCGAGTGATTCAATCAGCCTCGCCAATGGCTGTCGAGCAGGCTTTGGAGCGCGCGGGCAGTCGCGGTGGCGTCCTGGCGAGCCTCGCGGACGCCAAAGCCCTGTCCGTTCTAAGTCCTTGACCCTAGGCGCGCTGAAGATTACTAAGTTGGAGAGTATGCCGACTTATGAATACGTCTGTGAGAAGTGTGGACATCGGTTTGATAAGTTTCAGCCGATCTCGGCCAAGCCGCTGACCCGCTGCCCGGAAGAGGTTTGCGTCCAGAAGCGCTGGGGCAGAGGCAAGGTCAAACGTGCCATCAATGGCGGGGCCGGGTTTATTTTCAAGGGCAGCGGTTTCTATACCACCGATTACCGCAGTGAGAGTTACAGAGAAGCGGCTAAGAAAGAGTCTGCTTCCAAGAGTTCCCCAGGTGCCGGGACCAAATCCGCAGCGGGCGGCGAGAGTAAGCCAGCCGCGAAGAACGTTGAAAGCAAGGCCGCCGCAGCCCCAGCGGCGAAGACCTAGAACGCCTGAAAAGCAGGTTGCGTACGCTTGAGAGATCGGTGGGTGGTTTTGGAGTCCGGGCATCCGGGAGTGGGCTTCCCGGAGAAGGAGCCCGGGAGCATGCGATGAGCGGAGAATCCAAAGTGACGAGAGCACGCCGGAAAGCACTGCTGGCCCGGCGGACCTTGTGCCCTGGGCATGGAGGAGGTTTGCTGGGGTTTAGTCTGGCGCTGCTGGTTGCTGCGGGCGTTTCGCGGGTTGCGGCGCGCGCCCAGGTCGCGCCGTCGCCGGTCAACCCGGTGCTGAGCCATTCCGGCCAGTTTATTATCCATGCCGAACGCCACTCTCACCCCCCCTCACCCTTTTCGACGCTCGCCACCAATCGCAACCTGGTCCGGTTGGAGCCGGCGCTGATGGGCGTGTCTTGTGAACGGATCAAGCAGATTCTTCTGCGGGATCTCGGCTCGAGCGCGAAATGGCGGGGGAAGATCTACGTGCAACTGCGGCCGGCGCGGACCGCGAACCAGACCATTACGATCACCTCCGAGCGATTCACGAGCGGCTGGCAGTACCATCTGCAAATGCCGGACCAGGTGGAGCGCATGCGCTATCTCCGTGCCATAGTTCACGCCTTGTTGCTGGAATTCGCCAATCGGGGGCGGAATGCGCGCCTGGCGGAGATTCCGCTCTGGCTCACGGAAGGCTTCTCGCAGCGACTGCTCGCATCGAGTGAAATCGAGATCATCCTGCCGCCGCCGCGCGAGACCGTGAACGGCCTGAACGTCAGGACTGTGCGCATCACGGATCGTGTGGACAACCCGGTCGAGCATGCGCGCCGGCAACTGCGCGGTCGTCAGCCGCTCTCTTTTGATCAACTGAGCTGGCAAAGCGAGGAAGGCTTGTCCGAGCCCGCAGCCGAGCTGTATCGGAGCAGCGCGCAATTGTTTCTGGCCGAGCTGCTGCATCTCCGGGATGGCCGCGCGTGTCTGGCCACGATGCTTTCGCGGCTGGCACAATACCAAAACTGGCAATTGGCCTTTTTGGGAGGCTTCCGGCCCCACTTCGAGCGGCCGCTCGATGTCGAGAAATGGTGGGCGCTCTGTTGCTGCGCGCCATCCCCCGAGCCTGACCTGGCCCGAGGCGGGTCCGTCGTGTGCGGCTGGGACGCCCTTGACCAGGCGCTGGGCGCTCCGGCGCCGGAATCAGCGGATTCCGCTGGGCAGCCGGGGAGCACCGGTGTTTCGCTCCAAACCATTATCCGTGAGTGGGGTCGGGCGCGGCAAATTCAGGCACTGCACGGAAAGGTTCAGGAGCTCGGGGCGCTCCGCGCTCGAGTGGCCCCCGACCTGGCGCTGCTGGCGCAGGAGTATGGCCTGGCGCTCGAGGTCTATTTGCAGCACCAGCACCGTGCCAAGCCGGTGGTGTTCTTTGGCAACGCCGGACGGGGCCGCATCACTCAGGAAACGCTGCAACGGCTGGACGCGCTGGATGCCCGGCGTGAGGCCTTGCGGCCTCCCAAAGCCCCACCGGCGGCAGAGCAGGTCACCGCTCAGCCGGCGCCGTTGCCTTAGCCGGCAGTTCCCGCGGTTCAGCGTCTATCCGGTAACGCCGGTGCATGTACAGGTCATCCGCGACCTGGTAAATCGCCGTGGTGTCCAACTCCAATTCCCGGTCGGCATCGCTCGGCTGCTGGAGCAGTGTCAACTCCGCTCCTTTGGGATCGCCCTGGTAGAATTCCACGGTCCGCTTTAGGCCCAGGACCACCAGCCGTTCCCGGGCCAACATGCCGATGTCCCGGTTGTGGTTCAGCAGGGCACGATCTCTGTCCCACGCGCCCGCCAAGAGGTCGCGGCCGAAGAACAGGCTACGGTAGGGGCGCCCGATCATTCCCAGGATGGTCGTGGGCACATCCAACGATCCGCCCAGTCGCGCCACCCGGCTCGGGCTTTTGACCACGGCGGGTCCAACAATCAGCAGCGGAATTTCATAGGAACGAATTGGGATGGTTTGCGAGCCATAAACTCGCGCCCCGTGGTCCGCAACGACCACGAAGATCGTATTGGTCCAGAAGGCTTCCTTCTTCGCAGCCTGGAAGAACTGGCCGAGGGCGTAATCGGAATACTTCACGGCGTGTTCGCGCCGCTTCCAGTCCGGGTCTTCCGGTATCCTGCCCTTTGGGTAAGTATACGGCTTGTGGTTGGAGACGGTAAGGAGGGTGGCGCAGAAGGGTTGGCCGGTTCGCGCCAATTCGCGGAACTCCTCAATCCCTCGCTGGAAGAGGTCTTCATCGCAGACGCCCCAGATGGTGGCGAAAGTTGGCCGCTCGAAATGCTTCTGTTCGATGAAGCGGTCGTAGCCGTTGCGCACGGCGAACGAGCGCATGCCGTCGAACAGGCCGCGGCCCCCGTATAGAAACAACGTGGCGTAGCCGTCGCGCTTGAGCACCCGCGCGATGGTTTCGACGTTCTCGGATCGGTCGCGCTTGACGATAGAATCGCCGGGCAGGGGTGGGAACGAGGACAGCACGCCCTCGAAGCCGCGGACAGTACGGTTGCCGGAAGCGTAAAGGTTGGTGAAGAGCATCCCTTCCTCCGCCGCCAGCTTGTCCATTTCCGGCGTCAGGGTTTCTTTCCGTCCCAGGCAGCCCCAGAATTCGGAGCCGAGGCTTTCCTCCAGGAAGATCACCAGGTTGAGTTTCGGGCGGGCGAGGTCCCCTCCCACGCGCCGGAGGATGGACTGGCCCGTTTCCTCGAATTCCGAGTTGGTCTCCGCCAGCAAGCCGCGGGTCCGGCGGTAGGCTTCTTCCGTGGGCATGGATTTGTAGAATGCGCTGTAATCCAGGTTATGGGTCCAGGCGGCGGCTACGAACGAAAGCGCTCCGTTGTTGGCGATTTCATTAAGGGTGCGGTCGCTGCTGACGTGGGCGCCCTTGAGATTGAAAGTCGGGGTGAGCAGCACTGCCAGCAAACCCACCGCCGCCAGGTGCGCCAGCCTTGCTTTGAAGGAGAAGGGGCGTTCCCACATCCCGGCGAAGAGCTTGCGGGCGGCAAACACCCAGGCGAAGCTCAACGCTCCGCAGACAGCCACGATCACGGCAACATTGTAGGATTGCCAGATGTTGACGAAGACCTCGTAAGGATACAGGAGGTAATCAACGGCGACCGTGTTGAAGCGGGATTGGAATTCCTCGAAGAAGAAGAACTCGACAAACAGCAGGAACACTTGTGCAAACCAGAAGACAAAGCAACCGCTCAGGAGGACGACGCGGTGCCACCTGGCCCCGAAGGAGCGGTTGGACATGACCAGCATCCAGCACAGCAGCGGAACTGTCTCCGCCAAGGCGACGAAGATATCCCTCTGGAATCCCCCCAGAAGGGCGGCCAGCACGGTCGAGAACGATAAGCCGGGAGGCCGGAACGCCACGAGCAACGCTGCCCGCAGCAGGCACCAGCTTGCGACCAAGGACAGGAAACAGAAACCGGCGAAGCCGTACCGGGACTTTCTCCAGGACAGCCAGATGGTGCGGGAACTACCGGTCATCAGACACGATTTTGACCTGGCGCATCGAGCGAAGGATTTTGAGGCCAAATCGTTCGTCAGGGGTGAGCACCCGGCCATGCGCCTTGAGCTCGCGGAGAGCCGCCAGCGTCATGCAGAAATCCACGGCGGACAAGGGCCGGCCCCGCACCACACGTTCTTGCCACCGCTTGGGATCAGTGATCTCCTCCACCTCCTCCGCCAAACCCGGGAAGAAGGAAATCAGCCAGTGATCCCGGCGCACGTAACCTTCAGCCTCCCCCTTGGCCTCGAACCACGAGTCGCAGAGCTGCAGGCAGACAGAGCGGCTGCGGTTCCCACCCAGGCGATAAAAGACCATTCGCTCATCCATTTCAGCGAAATGATAGTAGGTCTCCCTAGCCGCGTCGGCGGGTTGGGGGGTGAACTGGGTCTGGAAACCAAGCCGGAAGCTCCTGGGCGACTGGCGGTCCTTTTCAAAGCACAGGTGCTCCTCGAGAATCCAGACCAGGTCCGTGGAAAAGCCGCGTTGGGCCAGCAGGGCTTTCCAGACCTCGAGGCAGTCTTCAAATGGCGGGCGCCGATAATGTCGAGTCGCTTCCATACCCTGTATTAGAGGTTATTCCGCCTGAACCAGTCAATAAAAAGGGGAATGCCCTGCTCGATCCTGACGCTCGGATTGTAATCCAGTCTTGCCCGTGCCTTGGCAACGTCTGCATAGGTGATCGGCACGTCGCCGGGTTGCGGGGGGTGCCGGTCAATAACCGCCTGCCGGCCCAGGCCGGCCTCCAGCAATTCGATCAGGCGGTTCAGGGTCACCGTCTGCGATTCACCCAGGTTGAAGACCTCATACCCGAACTCCTGCCGCGTGCACGCCATGATGCCCTCCAGGGTGTCGCTGATGAATGTGTAGTCGCGCGCCGTCGAGCCATCGCCGAATACGGGGATCGGCTTGCCCGCGCTCATGAGCTGGGCGAATTTGTGGATAGCCAGGTCGGGCCGCTGGCGCGGACCATAGACGGTAAAGAAGCGGAGCATCGCGATGTCCAGGCCGTAGAGGTGGTGATACACATGCCCCAGGGCCTCGCAGGCCAGCTTGCTGGCAGCGTAAGGCGAGATGGCGTGGAAGATGGGATCACCTTCCGAAAAAGGCACCTTAGCGTTGACGCCGTAAACTGAGGATGATGAGGCGATGATGATCTTCCGAACGCCATTAAGCCGCGCGGCCTCGAGCAGGTTCACCGTGCCCTCAACATTCACCCGTTGATAGAGCGCGGGCGCTTGCAGGCTCGGGCGCACTCCCGCCCGGGCCGCGAGGTGAATGACCTGGTCGAACTTCACGCAGCCGAACAGGTTATCGAGCGCCGCCCGGTTGGTCACATCTCCCTGCACGAACTCAAACGGCTTGGCCAGAGCCTGAATCTCGCGGAGGTTTGCCTGTTTCAGGCGCGGGTCGTAAAAGTCATTTAGGTCGTCGAACGCCCAGACCGCATGGCCGGAACGGAGAAGGCGCTCGCAGACATGCGAGCCGATGAAGCCGGCGCCGCCGGTGACCAGGAAATGCACGGGCGGACAGTAACACACAGAATGGAGGGCTGTCGAGTGGCTCTGGCAGAGCCCGGGTCCAGGTAGGCGCAGCCAGCCGGCGCAAAGCACTCCGGTCTTACTCGACCTCTTCCGTCACTTCCCGGAGGATGATCTGCTCGCGTCGCTGGAGCAGTTGGCCTTCCCACGGCAGCAGCAACCAGTAGACCCACCCCACCGCTGCGAGCAGGCCAAGCGTCGCCACGAAATTGATGGGTAGCCAGGAGGCCCAGTTGAAGAACGAGAACACGATCTGCAGTAGCGGCGGGATTGCCAACGGCAGCATGATCATCGGCAGACACATCATCGTGATCAGCACCGCCAGGAACGTCACCGCCTTGGGCTTCTTCACCTGAAGTGTGCCGGCGGCCAGCCGGCAGGGCGCCACGATGGAGAGTACATTGCCCACCAGGCTGAACAGCAGAAACGCAATCCCGGCTTGCAGCAGCCCCGCCAAAAAGCTCTCCCAGGGGACTCGGGCCAGGAACTTGACCCCGACCAGCATGGCGAGGGCGATCAGCGCGGCGAAGGGAAAGCAAGCCAGGTTCTTCGCCAGCAGGATGTGGTGCCGCCGGGTCGGCAACAGCACCAGCGCCCGGAAACCGTTGCGGTCCAGCCCAAAGACATTTGCCATCATGGGCGCAAGCGAGAATGCAGCCAAGACCGCGATCGCCGTTGCCGCAAGACCGGTCCAGGACTCCGGCACCCCCGACCATGAACGCCGGGAGTGTGTGAATCGTGCCGATGCCAGCACCACCACCATCACCAACGGCATGATGAACGCCATCTTCAACTCGGGCGCGCGTGTCAGCGACCGAAACGTGGCGAGTGCCAGCGCCGCCGTATCATCCGGCAGCCAGGGCAGGCGGCGCTCAACCAGCAGCGTCCCACGCCGCCCGGGCGTCTTCGGCTGCGCCGGCCCTGGCACCGCTCGCCCGTCCGCGCCCTGATAAAAGCGGATCGTCATGCGGTAGGCCCGCATCAGCCCCAGCGCGCCGATGAGGCAGCCTGCGGCGGTTGCACCCAAGGCGGGCCAGGGATTACGCTCCTTGAGCGTCATGGCGCCATAACCAATCCAGCCCGGCGGCAGCGCCAGGTGCGCCTGCAGGATAGACTCGGGAAGCACCGGCCCTCTCCGATTGCGCCGAGCAGTCTCGCTCTTCTGACCGCTCGTTTGCTGCGCCTTCTCCGCCGACCGAATCTGCCGGCGGAAGTAGGGCGAGTTGAAAACCAGGTTGGGCAATTGGCATAAGCCGACGAAGACGATGGTCGCCCAGACGATGATCGCCCGCCGCCGCCGCTTGTTCACCATCAGCGCCGCCAGCCAGCCGCGGAGGCAATAGGTCCACGCGGTTACCAGGAACACAAAACTCAACACCAGCGGCACCAGCAGCGCCATCGCCGGCCCGGCCCCAATCGCAAGCCCCACGCTGAACCCGATTATCCCGGGGAGGGCCACCACGATGCCGGGCGTGAAGTGCGACGCCGCGTAGTTGAAGACGAACACTTGCGACAGGGTCACGGGCAGATGCAGCAGCTTCGGCAGGTCAATCGTCTCGGAGCGTTGGATTTCGACCATCAACCCGCTGAACCAGAAGACCAGGAAGATGAATACCACCGCGTCCCAGATCAGGAGCACCACCACCGGCGGCGCTTTGAGGCCAGCGAACACACCTCCGACCACGCCCCCAACGCTTGCGCCAACCGCGCCTCCCACCAACAGGACGACCGAAATAATGGACAGCACCGCGTTGAGCTTTCCAGCGCGCGAAAACTGGTTCCGGGTCAGCCGCCAGCGCAGCCAGACAATGGCCTGAAGCTGCTGCCAGTTCACCGCTCGCCCTCCAGCCAGCTTAGCTTCTGCCGCTCGAACTGGTCCGCGCCGACCACTGCCAGGAACCGCTCCTCGAGCGAGCCCTTCTCCCGCACGGCGGCCATCGCTTCCTGATGCACCAGCTTGCCTTGGGCGATGATCCCTACGTGGGTGCACAGCTTCTCGACAATCTCCAGCACGTGCGACGTCAGGAACACCGTCGCTCCGCGCTCCACGCACCGCCGGAGCGTGTCGCGCAACACTCGCGACGCCACGGCGTCCACGCCCTCGAACGGTTCGTCCAGGAAGAGCAGTTCCGGGTTGGGCAAGAGCGCCGCCGCCAGCGCCAGCTTCTTCCTCATGCCGTGCGAATATTCGAGCGCCAGCTTCTTCTCCTCCTGGGCCAGGTCCATCATGCTCAGCAGCTCCTCGGTCCGCGCGCGGACCGTCGCCGGCGGCAGCAGGTACATGCGGCCAATGAAAGTCAGGTATTCCCGCCCGGTTAGATTCTCGAACAGGGCCAGGTTCTCCGGCACCACCCCCACCCGCCCCTTCACGACGCGTGCCCGTTCGGCGTCGCTTAGGTCTTCCCCCAGCAACCGCATCGTGCCCGAGGTCGGCGCCAGCAGCCCGGTGAGCATCTTAATGGTGGTGGACTTGCCCGCGCCGTTGGGACCAAGGAAGCCGTAGAATGTCCCCCGCTCCACGCGCAGGTCTATCGCATCCACGGCGCACAAACTCCCGAAGCGGCGCGTCAGTCCGACCGTCTCAATCGCCAGATTCATGCCGGCCACAGTTAAGCGCTCCCAGGCAAGGCGCTAAAGCCTAAACTTGTCGCCCCTGCATGGCTGGGGAGCTACAACCCGGGGGCTGACCCGGGAGGGCCAAACCCAACTTGGAATCCATGGATTCACACAATACGACGGGCGTTCTCTGGCCCCGGCAAGGCATGCGGCTGCGCACGGGAGCGATCGGTGTCTGATTCTATTGTTTATTGATCCTGCGCCGGGCATTGAGACTTGCTGCCGACGGGTTTTCGCAGAAGATTGTGCCTGCTTGAAACAGCATACGAGCCAACGGCTGGAGCACGGATGCCGATTTGCCCTCTGTCTGGGCCTGCTCGTGCTCGCTTCGGGCTCCGCCGGCCGATCCGGTCTGGCACAACCGACCGCCCGGGCGCAGCCCGCCCCGGTAACCAATGCCGACGAAGCGGTCCGGGTGCTGCGTGGATACAACTTCCAATCGTTGCGCCTGGCAATCACCGACTTGAGCGAGACCTTCGGGCGCAGTTACAGCGAGGGCCGGGTGTATCTGGAGCGACTCGCCCGGCTGCAGGCGTCCGCCAAGCCTATGATGGCAGAGGCCAGCAAGAGCGGAAATGGCCAAGCAAGCCGGTTGTTGCAACTGGCGTCCGAACTCAAGGCGCTGCGCCGCGAGGCCCTGCTGGCCAACCCGCTGCTGCGCTTTGACAGGTTGCTGGTCCTAAAGCATGACGCAAGTCGCTTCCGCCTCCCCCGCAACGACGCGTGCTATTCCAGCATCCCGCAAACGGGCTACGATTGTGAAGTTGCCACGCTATCGCCCGTGACGCCGGAAGGCAGGCTGACAACGCTGTTCAAGGCGCCGGATGGAAAGTACCTGGCCGACCTCGACTTGCACTTCAATGGCGACAAGCTGCTCTTCACCATGCTGGGCACTAACCGCTGGCAGGTGTTTGAGATGGGCTCGGACGGCTCCGGCCTGCGCCAGGTCACCACCAGCCCACACGACGATGTGGACAGTTTCGACGCCTGCTACCTGCCCAACGGGAAGATCATCTTTTGTTCGACGGCCAACTACCAGTCGGTGCCGTGCTACAACGGCACCCGCAAGGTCGGCGGGCTTTACCTCATGGACGCTCACAGCACGAATGTCCGGCAACTGACTTTCGACCAGGACGACGATTCGTATCCCTCGGTCATGAACAATGGCCGGGTGATGTACACACGCTGGGAATACGCCGGCACGCCGCACTTCTTCATGCGGCTGGTGTTCCAGATGAATCCCGATGGCTCGGGGCAGGAGGAGCTTTACGGCAGCAACTCCTGGTGGCCGAACGCGGTCTATGGCGAGCGGTCCCTGCCCGGCCACCCGACCCGGTTCGTCGGCATCGTCTCCGGCCATCACGGGGACCGGCGCATGGGCGAGTTGGTGATCTTCGACCCGGCCATTGGCCGGCAGGAAGCCGGGGGCGTGGTCCAGCGCATACCCGGTCGGGGCCGGAAGGTTGAGCCGGTCATCAAAGACACGCTGGTCAACGAGAGCTGGCCCAAGTTCATGAGCCCCTGGCCGCTCAGCGAGAAGTATTTCCTGGTCGCCTGCAAGCCGAGCCGCAAGTCGGAATGGGGCATCTACCTCGCCGACGTGTTCGACAACCTGCTCCTGATTCGTGAGGTCCCCGGCTCCGTGTTGACCGAGCCGATCCCCTTCGTCAAGCGCCCAGCGCCCCCGGCGCTGCCGGACCAAGTCCAGCCTGGCCGCAGAGACGCGCTGGTCTATATGGCGGACGTGTATGCGGGCAGCGGCTTGAAAGGCGTGCCAAGAGGTCAGGTGAAACGGCTGCGCCTGCTCTCGCCGCACTACGGCTACTTCGGCAACGCCGGCTGGATGAACGTTGCCGTTGATGGGCCTTGGGACGTGCAGCGCATTCTCGGCACCGTGCCGGTTCACGCGGATGGCTCGGCATACTTTCGCGTGCCCGCCAACACGCCCATTAGCGTCCAGCCGCTGGATGCCGAGGGCAAGGCCATCCAGTTGATGCGGAGTTGGTTCACGGCCATGCCCGGGGAAGTCAGGTCCTGCGTCGGCTGCCATGAAGGGGCCGCCGCGGCTGCGCCGAACGCGCGCGCTGCGGGCTTGTCGAGCGCGCCGGATGAAATCACACCGTGGCATGGCCCGGCACGCGGCTTCAGCTTCGAGCGCGATGTCCAGCCGGTGCTGGATGCGCACTGCGTCTCGTGCCACAACGGCCAGCCGCAGCCGAATGGAAAGAAGCCTCCCGATCTTCGCGCACGGCGGTTCTTTCCCGATTACCAGGGTGTCATTGCGCCCATTCCCCAGGTCATTACGAACGGTGAGATTGCGTCGAGCATCACGATGGACGATGTGGGCGTGGAAACGTGCGCACTCTCCGAGCGGCGCCAGGAGCGGATCAAATTCACGCCCGCATACGAAACGCTGCATCCTTACGTGCGGCGCGGCGGTCTGGAGAGCGACGCGCACATGCTGATGCCGTACGAGTTCCACGCCGACACCAGCGAACTGGTGCAGATGCTACTCAAGGGCCACTACGGCACGCGACTCGACGCTGAGGCGTGGGACCGGCTGATCACGTGGATTGACCTGAACGTCCCCTGCCACGGCACCTGGCACGAGGTCTATCCGATCCCTTTCAACGGCCGTGAGCGCCGGCATGAATACCTCAGGCTTTACGCCGGGATTGACGAGGATTATGAAGCCATCCCCGAATTGCCGGGTTACGGGGCGCGGCCGGTTGCCACGGCCTCGCGTGCCGAATCTGGGGCCGTCAGCGCCCAAAGCGAGGGCCCCCGCACCAAGGTTCCCGGGTTCCCGTTTGACTCGCACGAGGCCCGGGAGCGGCAGGCGGCCGCCGCTTCGCTGCATGGCTTGCCGATCGAACGGAGTATCATGCTGGACGACGGTTTGGTGCTCCAGTTGGTCCTCATCCCGGCCGGCGAGTTCGTGATGGGCAATGCGCAAGGCAGTGAGGATGAACGCCCGCCGAGCAAGGTGCAAATCGCCCGCCCGTTCTGGCTGGGCAAATTCGAGGTGCGCAATTGCGAATACGCCCGGTTCGACCCGGCGCACGACAGCGGCTACATCAGCCAGCATGGCACCGCGGTGGAATCCCGCGGTTACCCTGTCAACGGGCCGGGCCAGCCGGTCGTCCGCGTCACATGGAAGGACGCCATGGGCTTCTGCGACTGGCTGTCGCGCAGGACGGGCGCGAGGTTCTCCCTGCCCACCGAGGCCCAATGGGAATATGCCTGCCGCGCGGGCACGGCCACTGCCCTCTGGTACGGCGGCGAGCAGGCCATCTTCACCCAGTTTGGCAACATGGCGGACCGGAAGCTGGAGGAGATGGCCCGCCGGGTTCCCGGCAAGATGCTCTACAGCGATAACCCCGACTGGGTGCTGCGCGACGACCGTTCCGTTGACAACGCGCTGGTGACGGCCAACGCCGGCGGTTACCTCCCTAATGCCTGGGGGCTCCACGACATGCACGGAAACGCCGCCGAGTGGACACGGACCAGTTACCGGCCCTATCCGTATCGCACCGACGATGGCCGGGACGCGCTCACCGATGAGGGCCGCAAAGTCGTGCGCGGCGGTTCGTGGTACGACCGCCCCAAGCGTTGCGCCTCCGGCTTCAGGCTGAGCTACCCGGCCTGGCAAGCAGTGTACAACGTCGGTTTCCGCGTCGTCTGCGAAGTCGAGTAGCCGCGGACATCAGTCCGCGCTATGTTCCCGATGCCCGCGACCGCTTGACGTTACGAAGTGTCTCGCAACGAAGCGGATTTGCGCCGTCTCACGACGGCGGCTACGGAGGGATAACGCATTCCGGCCGTTTGTCTGCCTTCAGGCTTCGGTCGAGGTCACTCGCCAGTTGAATCAGGCGCTTGACGACAGACGGATATTCCGCTGCCACGTCGCGCTTTTCGGCTACATCGGTCTCCAGGTTGTAGAGGCTCGGTCTGTCACGCAGCGGGAAATGCTTCTGCATGACCTGCAGACGGTTGGTGTACATGATTGTGGTCAGGTTCGGGTAATTGTGCTGTTCGAGGACCAGCTTCCACGGGCCGCTGCGCACGGCCTGCAGTTGGTTGTCGAGGTAGTAACAGAAGAGCTTGTGCGGGCTGCGAGCCTTCGGGTTGGTGAGGAGGGGCCAGATGTCCTCGCCGTCCATCGTGCGATCTCGTGGCGCCCTGGCCCCGGCAAGCTTGGCGAAGGTCGGGAGCAGGTCCAGGGTGGTCGCCAACTCGGAGCACACCCGGCCCGCGGGAATCTTTCCCGGCCACCGAAAGATGGCTGGCACGCGAAATCCCCCTTCGTATGCGGTGAACTTCCACCCGCGCAGCGGACCCGCGCTGCCGCTTCCAGCCGGCGCCCCCTTCGCCGGTGCGGGTGGTGGCGGACCGTTGTCCGACGTGAAGCAGATCAAGGTCCGGTCATCCAGTCCCAGCTCGGCTAGCGTGTCGAGAATCCGGCCCGTGCTCCAGTCGAGGCACTCGACCGTGTCGCCGTAAAGACCGGCCCGCGAGCGTCCACGAAAGCGCTCCGAGGCATGCAGTGGCCGGTGGGGAAAGGTGTGCGGCAGGTAGAGGAAGAATGGCCGGTCCCGGTTCCGGCGGATGAACTGGATCGCCTCATCGGTGTAACGCTCGGTCAGCGTTTCCTGGACCGCGGGCGCTTCGATGACCTCCTCGCCGCGCAGGAGCGGCAATTCCACCGGTGCGAGCACCGGATTGAACGGCTGCTCTGGCGGCTGCTTGGCCGAATCATTGCTGTAGGGCAGCCCGAAGAACTCGTCAAAGCCCTGCCGCATGGGTTGAAACGGTGGGAGGTAGCCCAGGTGCCACTTGCCGATGCACGCCGTGGCATAGCCGCGCTTCTTCAGGAGCTCCGCCAGGGTGATTTCCTCCGGCGCCAGTCCTTTGCGTTCCGTCGGGAACAGCACGAACGGCAACCCGGCGCGCTGGGCGTAACGACCGGTGAGCAGCGACGCGCGCGACGGACTGCAGATCGGCGCGGTCACATGGAAATCCGTCAGGCGCACGCCCTCGGCGGCCATGCGATCCAGGCACGGCGTACTGATCTTCTCCGACCCGTAGCAACTCAAGTCGCCGTAGCCCAGGTCGTCCGCCAGAATGATGATAAAGTTGGGCAGACGCGCGGTTTTCTCCGTCCGGGTGGGAGGCGGCGTAGCCGACGATGCCCCCCGCGCGTCTGCCAGCAGCAAGAGGAGGATAAACAGGAGCGGATGGGTTGTGTTCAGCGATGGCACGGGTTCAGGGCTGGTCGCCAGTCATTCGATCACTGCGGATGCTAGGCGAAGGTAGTGGTTGGCGAAATCACAAAGTAGTCACCACGACAAAGCTTGACCTTCGCTGGGGCGCACCGAACCATGGGATAGATGAACAGCTTCTTCGCCTGGTTCTGCGGCCTAACCGTGGTCGGCGTGGTCTCGGCGAGTGCCGCTGAGCCGGCCAAAGACCGAAGCGCCCCGCTGCACCCAACGGTCTGCCTGACGCCCGCTGACATTCGGCTGGCAAAGACCAACATCGCCCGCTTCGAATGGGCACGCGAGACCGCCGACAGCATCCAACGCCAGGCAGAGACTTGGCTGGCGAAGCCGGACGATTGGTTCCTGCGCAACGTGCCATCCGCCGGCGCGTGCTTTGCCTACGGCTTCACCGGTTGCCCGATCTGCGGCACGAGCTGGGGCACCTGGGGCGGCGTGAATGCTTCCTTTGACCAGCCGGGCCGCGTCATCTGTGCCCGCGGCCACACTCTTCCGGACGCGCAGCATCCCGACGCCGGCACCGGCTACGTCGGCGACGACAAACGCATCCACTATTTCGTCGGCTCCTTCAATGCCTGGGCGGTTGAGACCCTCACCTTCAAAGCGGCGGACAACCTGGCCTACGCCTACACGCTGAGCGGCGACGAGCGCTTCGCCGCCAAGGCCAGCCTCATCCTTGATGCGCTGGCGGCCATTTATCCGAGCTGCGACAAAGGCTCGTGGGATTACCCCTCCCGCCCGCCGAGCGGACGGCTCAATCGCCCCTGGTATCAGGTCGCCCGGGTACTGGTGCATTACGTGGACCAGTATGACCAGATTTTCGCCAGCTCCTCTCTCGATGCGCCGTCGGTAAGGCCGGGTCTGACCCGCCGGCAGAATATCGAGACAAACCTGCTTCAGAACGGCGCCGCCTATTGCTATGCGCGATCCCAAGCCGGCACCCTGCACAACGGCGAAGCCGACTACATCCGCGGCGCGCTCGCCGTGGGCGCGTGCCTGGGTCTTCCCGAATACGTCCGCTGGGCCGTGGATGGCCCTTTCGGCATCTACTCGATGCTCGACAACAACCTCGACCGTGACGGGCAATACTTTGAGACCTCCGCTCTCTATGCTGGCCATTCACGCGATCTCTACCTGACGTTCGCTGAGCCCTTGCTGAACTATCGCGGGAGTGCTTACCCCGACGGCGTCAACCTCTATCAGCATCCCAAGTTCCGTCGCTTTCTCCAGTTGATGGACAGCTCCCTGAACTGCGCCGGCCACACGCCGCGCTTCGGGGATTCAGGGCCGGACACCTCGCACATCATCCCGCCGCCGCGCCCGTTTGATCCCGACGACTACAGCGCCCTCGAGCGCCTCTATGCCCGCACCGAAGACCCTGCCGCGCAGAGCCAACTGGCCGCGCTGCTCGCCTGGCTGGCCGAGGGCGACGCCGCCGGCACACGCGCCGGCTTGCGCGGTTCCAAGCCGTCTCCCACCGCCGCCGTTCCCTGGCTTGCTAATCGTGATGTGGAGCGCGGCTACGCCCGCTTCGGTGAGAAACGCTGGCTCCTGTTCCACGCCCGCCCGCTCCCCTCGGCCACGGAACCGCCTGCTCCCGAACTCCTCCAACCCTTGATCGGTTGTGCCCTCTTTGGACAGAAAGGCATCGGCATTCTCCGCCAGGGCACCGGGCCGAGTGCTCAGGCCCTCCTGCTGCGCTTCGGTCCTTCCCTCAACCACGGCCATCGCGACGACCTGAACCTCAGCTACTTCGCCCGCGGCTACGAGCTGACCTACGACCTCGGCTACGGTCTCGGCAGCACGCACACCCAGGTCGGCTGGGCGCGCCAGACCGCCAGCCACAACCTGGTCGTCGTGGACGAGCGTTCGCAGGGCGAAGGCACGGCGGGCTCGGGCGGCAGCCTCCATCTCTTGGCCGATCTGCCGGGCGTGAAGCTGATCGAGGCATCCTCCGAGTCCAGTTATGCCGCGCAAGCTGTCTCGCTCTACCGCCGCACGCTGGTCCTGATAGGGAGCCCCGCCGACGGCTACGCGCTCGACCTCTTTCGGGTCAAAGGCGGGCACCAGCACGACTACCTCTTCCACGCGATGGGGGAGGACGCGGAGTTGGCCGGCGTCTCGCTGGGCGCGGAAGAACCCGGCTCGCTCGCCGGGGCCGGCATCTGCTGGGGCGGGCAGCAGCTCAATGACGGCGACGTGGCCGGCCACCCAAACCGGCCCTACTGGAACCCGCCGCCGGGCAACGGCTACGGCTTCCTGATCCAGGCGCGGCGCGGCCCGACCGACGGCGCCTGGAGTGCGCAATGGGCCATAGACGCGACCAATGGCGTCCGCTTGCACATGGCCGCCCAACCGGGCGCCGAGGTCATCACCGCGCTGGCCCCGGGCATCTATCCCCGGCTGCCCAAGGCGCGTTATGTCATCGCCCGGCGCAAAGGCCCGGACCTCGAGAGTCAGTTCGCCGCCGTCATCGAGCCGAACGACGGTCGCTCGCTCATTGGAAAGGTCGAGCGACTGGACGTGGGTGGTCCTGTGGGATCCATCCCTGCCATGGCACTGCGAATCGCGCGACAGGACGGCGCGACGGACCTGGTCTATTCCAGTGCGGACACCACCGTCCGGCAAGCCGCCGATTGCACCTTCGCGGGCCGCTTCATTCACGCGCAATTGCAGAACGGTCAACTGCGCGCGCTATCGTTGGTGGGCGCAAAACAGTTCCAGGGACTCGGCTGGCGTGTCCATCCCGCGCGCGACGCCTGGGAAGGTCAGGTCATCGCCACCGATTATGGATCGAACGTCATCACCACCTCCACAACACTGCCCGCCGATGGCAGCCTCAACGGTCAGATCATCCTCTTCGCCAATCCGCGCTATTCGCGCAATACCGCTTACCGCATAGTCCGCATTGAACGCGCCGGCGCACAAACCCGCATCCGGCTCGACGGCACATTGCTGCTCGGCAAGGGACTGGTGGATGCGATCAAGAACGCCAGCACCCTCACGAGCCGCATCCCCCATGAATACGCGCGCACCGTCAACAGCAAAGGCGGCAGCGGTTTCTTTCGCGGCAAGCGCATCCGCACCGCTGCCGGCGCCACCGCCGAAATAGCCAGCGTGGTTTACGGCCAGCCCATGACCCTGACCCTCGACAGCACCAGAGGTTTCCGCGCCGGCGACGTCTTCTATTACGACGACGTGCAGCCCGGCGACCAATTCACCATCGTGCTCTCCGCATCCCTGTCACCAACCACCACCGGCCAATACGAGTTACAGGGACTCTCCCCCGCCGAACTTGAGCCGCCACAAGGGCAGGTGCCCCGCAGCGGTCGGTGAAGCCCCGGGCGAACGGAAAGCTCATCACAGGCGTAGTGGGGGCGTGTGGGTGGCATGATGTTTCGGAGGTACTTCGAAGAGCGTTCGAAGGACGTTCGAGGGGCGTAAGGGGTCTTTGCACCTTTTACCTCTCCTCCCTCGCCTGCTTTTTCCCTCGTGTCATTCCGCATTCCTCACTTCGCAGTCCCACACCTCCTGATCCGTGAGCATGGTTTTGGGGGCTGCGAGGAATTGAATGGGGCCGGTTTCGGCTGGCCGGGCGTGAAAGCCGGGGGTCCGACGATGGACGGTCCTGGCCCGGGAAGGCCTCCGGCGGTCATGCACCACCGGCGCGCTTTGGCGGCCCGCCGAACCCATCGGGCCCATCCCGCCCGTTTCCTATGCGTTAGCCGTGAGCGGCCGAGGGACCGGGCCGACCGGTGGGCCCAACGCACGTCCCTGGCATCTGGCGGGTTCTGAGCCTTGCCTGGGCCATAGGCACGCCGGGTACAAGAGATGCACCCCAGATGCACCAGCGATGCACCAGCGATGCACACGCGGGAACCGGTGGTGCATCCGGTGTGCACCGCTGGTGCATCGCTGGTGCATCGCTGGTGCACGACCCGGTGAGCGGGAGAGCAGGCTCACGCCACCTGACTGGCCGTACGAATTCTGAGGCTGCGGGGGGATCTTCCTGATACCACTCCAGGGGCAATGACTGATGGAACGGGTTGTTTTCGGCGGCAGGGAGGGCGGTGGTGGGAGCAGAAACGGCGCACGTCAATTCCTCCGGGTCAGGAGGTGCGCCGCAACCTATTGACGCTCCGCGGCCCATGCTGGTTAGGCCTCTTTGGGTGCGGTTTCGGCGCGCACCCGGATCGCAGCTTGACGGCCTCCGCATTTCCCCGAACTGTAGTGCGATGAATCAGCTATGACAATTCCCGCCCTCGTTGTGGTCATGCTGGCCATTCCAGTGTTGCTGTTGGGCGAAGTGCTCGTCCGGCGCATCCGGGTGCTGTCGCGCTTCAACATCCCGGCGCCCGTCGTCGGCGGACTGCTCGTTTCGCTGCTGGTGCTGTTGGGCCACCTGAGCGGCGCGTTCGCGGTGCATTTCCAGAACAACGTGGCGGCGCGCTGGTGGACGTGGCTGGTGACGGCGGAGGTGGACTGGTTCAAAGCGCCGAGCAAGAACGTGAACACGCCGTTCCTCGTGGCCTTCTTCACGTGCATCGGGCTGAACGCCCGCTGGGAGCTGGTCCGGCGCGGCGGCATGCAGGTGCTGATGTTCTGGGGAGTGGCGGGGGTGTTGGCGGTGATGCAGAACGTGATCGGCGTGGCCCTGGCCAAGCTGCTGGGCGCGCCGCCGTTGCTGGGCCTGGTCTGCGGCAGCGTGAGCATGACGGGCGGCCACGGCACGGCGCTGGGTTTCGCGGCGGATTTAGAGAAGGCGGGGTTGTCGGCGGCGGCGGTTGTGGGCGTGGCGGCGGCGACGTTTGGCCTGGTGACGGGCGGCTTGATCGGCGGACCGGTGGGCGGCTTGCTGATTCGGAGGCGCGACCTTAAGCCCGGCGCCGGGGCGCGGACCCACCTGGAGGCGGGGAGCACAGGCGCGTCGGGGATTCTGAACGACCTGCGTCTGCTGGCGAGATTCGGCACGACGGTCTTCGCGCACTTGCTGCTGTTGCTGGCGTGCATCAAAGTCGGGGCGTGGGTGAGCTACTTCATTCAGCAGACTGGCATCACCTTCCCGGTCTATATGGGCGCGATGTTGTTGGGCGTGGGGGTGCGGAACCTGATAGACTTGAGCCAGCGGAGTTGGGTGGATAGCGAGATCATTGACACGCTGGCCTCGGTGTCGCTGGGGGTGTTTCTCTCAATCGCCATGATGAGCCTGAACCTGATCGAGCTGGCCAACGCCGCCCTGCCGATGCTCGTCATTCTGACGGTGCAGGTGGTGGTAATGGCGTTTTACGCGTGGTTCGTGACCTTCCGGCTGATGGGCCGGGATTTTGACGCTGCGGTGATAGCCGGCGGGCACTGCGGGTTTGGGCTCGGGGCCACCCCCAACGCCGTGGCCAACATGAAGGCGCTGGTGGAGTCGTTCGGACCGGCGCCGCGCGCGTTCCTCGTAATACCGGTGGTGGGGGCGTTCCTGATTGATTTTGTCAACGCGGTGAACATCACCTTCTTCATCAACGTGCTGAAGTGATGGGGGCGCCCGGCCCCGGCCAGCTACCAGTTGTCCAGGGCCAATCGCTGGTTATCGGCAGGGTGGCCGATGAACAACGCTTTGTGTGAGAGGCTGGCCTGGGGCTGGCGCAGCGTCAGGTCCAGTTGCAGCAGCGCATAAAGGAGGCTGCCCACGCCATCAACCGCTTCGTAATAGGGCTTGGCCGGATGGCCGCGGAACAGCCCGCGATGGTAGAGACGGGCGATGGCTTCATCGGCGGTCTGGCGCGCCAGGGCCAGGTAGTGTGGGTCGCCGGTGAGCAGGTGCAGGTGGATGAAGAAGGAGATGACCTGTCCATAGTTGCCGGCGTAGGTTCCCTGGGGGGCGTATTGCTCGGCATAACCGCGATACCAGGTTTGGCCCAGGCAGCCGCGCGGGGGCAGGTTGGTCTCGATGAGCCGCGCGAAGAGCTTTGCGCTGTCGAGCATGGCGGCGTCGCTGCTCAAGTGGGCCGCGTAGGCATAGACTTGCGCCGTCGCCAGCGGGTGCTCATAGCCCCCTGCGTACGGCTGCCACAAATCAAGGTGCCCGCGGGGCTCATAGACCTGGTAGTAGTCCGCGGCACTGAGCTTCTCCGGCACCAGGCGAGGCCCTCGCACAGGTGTGCCGTCCAAATTGAGCGAGCCCCAGAATTGAGTGGTGCGTGTGTCGTAACCAAAGCGGCGATAGGCTTTGAGATATGCGAGCGCATCGTCGCGGAAGACCTGTTCACCAGTCAGTTCGTAAGCCTTGAGGAGCGAGTGACAGTAAAGCCCGGTGTCGGCGGTGACGAAGTGCGAGCCGTCAAAGCGCGAGGACCCGGCGTTGGGGCGGTCAGGAAACAAGTCCGTAGCCGGATCGCGCCGGTCCCGGTAATAGCGCGCCAGCAAGCGGGCGCGGTCGAGCCAGATCGGTTCCCGGGTCCGCGTGTAAAGGAAGGCGAATGCCTCGATGCAAGCGCCGGCGCTCATGGCGAAGTCGCAGCCGCGTTTGCCGTCGCTGTGGCGGTTGACCTCGCCGGTTTGTTTGTCAATGACGTGCCATTGCCAGATGGCCTCCACCTCCTTGCGCACTGCCGCAGCGTCTATCGCCCAAAGCCTGTCCCAGTCAATGCAGTGAATAGCGTGGAGTTCGTGGTGGTTGCCGAGGTGGCCGAGCCTCTCGTCGCGATAGACATCGTAATGCCGATGCCAGCCCCACCAGAGAAGGCCCTTCTTATCCACCAGGTTGGTGAGATACCAACGTGTGTAGTTGTCGGCAAACTGCGCGTAGCGCGGTTGGCCGGTCACTTGAGAAACGGCATAGAAGGTCTTGAGCGTCTGTTGGTCGAAGAGCAGGTTGGCGCCGGCCGGATTGCGGCGCTCGCGGCGGACCACGCGCCATTGCTCGTCGAGGGCCGCCGGATTGGATGGGCACTGGCGGGTCTCCACGTCCAGGATGCTGACCAGGATCGGCGCGGCTTTCGGTCCGTAGCGGTCAGTACCAAACTCCATGAGGGTATCGAGGCAGTTGGTGACGTAGAACAGGTAGTTGGTGGAATCCGAGGGGGCGCCGGGGGCACAGCGCGCCGATCCTGCTGCGCCAGCGAGGACAAGCGCCAACGATGCGACCAGCCAGCCAGAATGGAGGGGCGGATTCACTGTCTCATATGGAGTGCGCCGGCAGAGCGCAGCGGCGACGACGCTTTGCTTGCCACCGCACTCCATATTCTTGCAGGGAGGATGCCTCATGGTGCCGATCCCGCTCCCCTTGGGGTGTACTGACGGCGGAACTGTGCCTCCAACTCAGTCCAGCGGTCCTCCATTTGGCGCGCGCGGTCCGGTTGCTCCGCGGCGAGGTTGTGCAGCTCGGTGCGGTCTTTGCCCAGATTGTACAGCTCCCACTGGTTTTCATTCTCGCGGGCGGATACGAGTTTCCAATCGCCCAGGCGCAGAGCGCGGTTGCCCTCATGTTGGAAGAAGATGAAGTCGTGCTCAACCGCGCCGTCCTTTTGGAATGCCGGCGCCAGGCTCCGTCCGGGAAGCGGCGGCACCGCCGCTCCATTCCAGACGTTCGTAACGCGCGCCCCGGCCAAGTCGAGCAGCGTGGGCGCGAAGTCAATGACGTGGCCCGGGTCATGCCGGAATTCTCCGCGCGCCTTGATGCCGTTCGGCCAATGCACTATCAGCGGCGTGGAGATGCCCCCTTCGTGCACCCAGATCTTGTGCCACCGGAAGGGCGTGTTGCTGGCGCTGGCCCAGCCGGGACCGAGGCAGAGGAACGACCGCCAGGAACCGGGAACCGCGTTCCGGTCGTGGCCCTCGCCGCGAATCATGACCGTTGCGTCCGCGCCATTGTCGGACAGGAAGAAGATGACGGTGTTGTCGAGAGCGCGCATGGCGCGGAGCTGGTCCAGCACGCGCCCGATCTCGCGGTCCATGCGGTCCACCATGGCGGCGTGAATAGCCATCTTGGTGGCCTGGAAGGCCTTCTGTTCGGTGGTGAGCGTTTCCCAGGGCACGGGATGCTCGGCTTCGCCGGGGCCCAGCTTCTGCATGACCTCGGGCTTGAAGTAGCGCGGAGTGAATTGGGGATCGAGCGGCGGGAGGGCGCAGTCAAGCAGGCGCATTTGGCGGAGCCGCTGCGAGCGCTGTTCGCGGATAGCATCCCAGCCCGCCAGGTAACGATCACGGTAGCGGGCGATGTCCTCGGGCAGCGCCATCAGCGGGAAGTGCGGCGAGATGAAGGCCAGGTAGAGGAAGAAGGGCTGGGCGGCATGGTTTGTCGCGTGGTCTTTCAGGTAATTGATGGCGTGGTCAGCGAAGGCGGTGGTTGCATAGTACCCGCTGTCCGGCTCTACTGCCGCTGCGATTTGGTCGTCCTCGAAGTGTTTGGCGGGGGAGAAATAGCGGTCCCAATCCTCAAACCGGTATGAGCGGTCGAAGCCGCCGTCGGCCACTGGTTTGGGCGCCCCCGTCAGGTGCCATTTGCCGGAATGATAGCAGCGGTAGCCCAGCGGCTTGAGGTAATGCGGCAGCACGCGCGTCCAGGGCGGCAGCTTTCCCTTATGCGGGTCCATGCCGATTTGCTGGGCGTAGTAGCCGGTGAGCAAGCTGGAGCGGGTCGGCCAGCAGCGGGCGGTGTTGTAGAATTGGGTAAAGCGCAGCCCGTTGGCCGCCAGGCGGTCAAGGTTTGGGGTCTGGATTTCCCCTCCATAACAGCCTGGGTCTGAGAAGCCCATGTCGTCGGCAAGGATGATGAGGAAGTTTGGACGGTCGGCTTTGGCGGCGGCGGCCGGGGCGAGGGATGGGCAACAGAGCAACAGGCCAAAGGCGGTCGCAATGCCAATGAAACAGGAACGCAGTGTTCGCACGGCACGAGCATCGCAGATCGCAAGGGCGGTGTGAAGGCGGGAAAGGGAGCGGAAGATGCCGCACTCCGAATCGTCCTCGTTCGCGTCCTCGGAACCGGCATTTCGATTACGATTACGACGGCGAGGACGACGACGATACCTTGCTGTGCATACAGACGCACACTTGGCTGGTTGGCTGCGGCCTGCTATAAGACGGGTCAGGGAATTCTAAGGTCGGTTATTAACCAGAGTCGGTCTTGTTTAACTGAATCAGATTATGAACACACCACCGTGCATTCGTCCGCTGTCCTCGGCCCTTCGTCACCGCCGTCCCCTCTCATCCAGTCTGTTCATGGCGGCGTTGCTATTGCCCGCGATGACCGCGCCAGGCGTCCTGTTCACCAGCGACACTTTCATCAGCCCCGGCAACACGAACTACGACGGCATGGATATCGCCGTCACCAACTGCACGGTGACCGTGGACGGGCCGCACTCCTTCGGCAGCCTGCAAGTGCTGGACGGCGGCATCCTTACCCACACGTTTGACCCGAGCGGCCAGGTCGTGTACTACCGCACAGTTGCCAATCAGCCGCAGGTGTTGAGCCTGACCCATGCGGCGACGCTCTCCGGTTTTAACGTGCTGGCCACGAGCATCGTGGTCCAGGATCTCTCGGGCACGATCACTTACACCAACGACGTGGATTATGTGGTTGGCATGGACACCAACGCACTCACGACGTTGCTGCTCACGACCAACTCGGCGATTGCCGAGGGCAGCACGAACCTGGTGAGCTACGATGTGCAGGACGCGGTTGTGGCGACGGGCATCAGGCTGACGGCTACTGGGGACGTGTGGGTCGCCCGGGGCGGGAGCATCCATGCGGACGGCAAGGGTTATGGAGGCGGGAAGGGTTATGGCGCGGGCCAATCATCCGGGAGCCCGCCCAGCGGCAGCGGCGCCGGCCACGGTGGCTATGGCGGGCAGAGCGCAGAGATGACCGGCAGCGGGAGCTTTTACGACTCCATCCAGGTGCCGAGTTCGCTGGGCAGCGGCGGCGGGGCTGGTTTTGGCGGCATCGGCGGGGCGGGTGGGGGCTTGGTCAAGCTGGTCGTCGGAGGCACTTTGCGGGTGGACGGCAGCTTGTCCGCGAACGGCGCCGACGGTCTGAATGCGCGCTCCGGCGGCGGTTCGGGCGGCACGATCTCGTTGAGCGCTCAGCACTTCACCGGAACCGGCGCAGTGTCGGCTCGCGGCGGGGCGGGTGAACCAGTACGCGGTGGCGGCGGGGCCGGCGGTCGCATTGCCGTTCAGTACGAAACCAGCACGTTCTCCGGTGACATGGCGGCTCCCGGCGGCAGCGGCTATGTGTGCGGCGGTGCGGGCACAATCTACACCCGGGCCACCGGTCAATCCACCGGCCAGGTGCTGGTGGCCAACGCTGGATCCGTCGGGGCCGGCACGCCGTTGCCTACGGGAGAAATTATTGACCTGACGGTGCGAAGCGGAGCGGTGATTCCCTTGCTCAGCCCACAAACCCTCGGCAGACTGATCGTCGGCTCGAACGCGTGGATCAGCCCGGCCGCGAAGATGTTGACGGTCACGGGCAACGCCACCATTGAGGCTGGTGGCGGCATCACCGCCAACGGTTTAGGTCAGGGGCCGGGTGTGGGCGGGTATTCGTCGGCGGGCTACACTTATGTTGGCGGGGGAGGGGGCCACGGTGGCTACGGGGCCGCGGGTGGCGGCACCACGGCGTATGGTGGTCAGACTTACGGGAACGTGACCGCGCCCGTGGACCCGGGGAGCGGCGGGGGTTGCTATCCTCCCTACGGCAGAGGCGGCGCGGGCGGCGGGACCATCCGGCTCAACGTGACGGGGATGCTGCTGCTGAATGGGACGATCTCGGCCGACGCCGACGATGGGTTAGCGGAGGGCAGCGGCGGCGGGTCCGGTGGCAGTGTTTGGCTGACGGTCGGGACGCTGGCTGGGTCCGGAAGCGTTTCGGCTGATGGCGGCATGGGCAATGGCTTTGGTTCCACTGGTGGAGGCGGTGGAGGCGGCGGGCGCATCGCCATCGAGTACGGGCTGAACCTGTTCTTCGGCACCCTGTCCGCCCGCGGCGGGAGCGGGGCGGGCTGGGGGGGCGCGGGGACAATCTACACCAAGCCGAACAGCCAATCCTTCGGCCACGTCCTTGTGGACAATGGCGGACAGGCCGGGACGAATACAACCTTCCGGTCATTCTCGCTGCCCATGGTTGATTTGACGGTGAAAGGGGGAGCCGTGTTGTCTCCGCCCAGTTCACAGGGAATTGGCACCCTCCTGGTTGCCTCGAACGGGTGGATCAGCGTGGTCAACCAGGTACTGTCGGTGAACGGCGATGCGACCATCGAGGCGGGCGGCGGAATAGTCGCCGACGGCACCGGTTACGGCGGAAACCAGGGCCCTGGCGCGGGCAGGTATTACTCCACGAGCGGCACCTACGTGGGCGGCGGCGCCGGCTATGGCGGTTCTGGAGCTGCCGGAGTCGCATCAGGGACCTATTACGCTTCCGGTGGCGGTCCATACGGGTCCGTTGCCTCGCCGAGGGAAGCGGGAAGTGGCGGCGGTGGCTCCACCGCTTATGCCACAGGTGGTGCTGGCGGTGGGGCCATCGTCCTCTCCGTGACGGGCGTGCTGCAACTGGACGGGAGGATTTCAGCGAATGGCAGGCCGGGGGTTGGTCCAAGCACTGGTGGCGGCTCGGGCGGCAGCGTTCTTCTCACGGCAGGGACGCTGGCCGGATCGGGTTTCATCTCGGCGAACGGCGGCATGGGCAATTACCTCGGTGGCGGCGGCGCCGGCGGACGGATCGCTGTTGACTACAGTGTCAGTGCATTTACTGGGATCATCTCAGCCTTTGGCGGTGGCGGTTATGCCTGGGGCGGCGCGGGCACGGTTTACACCAAGGCTACCAACCAGTCCCGGGGACAGGTGATCGCAGACAATGGCGGGCACTCCGGGACGAACACATGGCTTGGGTATTCTTCTCCCGCTACCATTGACCTTACTCTGAAGAATGGAGCGGTAATTTCGCCGCTCCCATCGCAGAGTCTTGGCACATTGCTCGTTGCGTCCAACGGGTGGCTGAGTATGTCGAACCAAACGCTGACCGTGCAAGGCAACGCCACGATCCAAGCCGGGGGAGGCATCATTGCCGACGGCACAGGATACAGCGCCGGCCAGGGACCGGGAGCGGGCGGGTATGGCTACTCATCGCCCTCCCGCTATGTCGGCGGGGGTGCTGGTTACGGAGGCTACGGTGGTCTGGGTGCCCTTGGGGGCTTGCCCGGAGGCCCCGTAATCTTCGGCGGCAACTCCTATGGCTCGGTCAGCTCGCCGAACGATCGCGGCAGTGGCGGGGGCGGTTATCCCTCCTATGCCATGGGCGGGGCGGGTGGTGGGGCAATCCGCATCACCGTCACCGGGGTGCTACAGGTGGACGGGAAGATCTCAGCGGCGGGCATGGCCCCCTCGAGTTCGGATGGGGGCGGTGGCTCCGGCGGAAGCATCTTTCTGACAGTCGGTTCGCTGGCGGGCTCGGGCACCATTTCCGCCAACGGCGGCACGAGCCCGGGAGCGGGTGGCGGTGGCGGTGGCGGACGCATTGCCATCGTTAACTACAGCCTTAATGCCTTCTCGGGGACCCTTTCCGCCTGGGGCGGTGGAGGTTCCGGCCGTGGCGGCGCGGGCACAATCTATACCCGGGGTTACAACCAAACCGCAGGTCTGTTGCTGGTGGACAACGGCGGACAGTCCGGGACGAACACGAGCTTCGGCTACGGTTCGCCGGGACCCATGGACCTGACGGTGAGGGCCGGGGGGGTATTGAGTCTGCCCTCGTCGCAGTCGTTTAGCTCGCTCCTGCTTGCCTCTAACGGATGGCTGCATGTGACCAGCCAGGTGTTGACCGTAAACGGCAACGCCATCATCCAGGCCGGGGGGGGCATCCTGGCCGACGGCACCGGCTACCCTGGCGGCCAGGGACCTGGAGCGGGCAAATACGTCTCGACGCAGTCCGGCTATGTGGGGAGCGGCGGCGGTTATGGCGGTTATGGAGCCTCAAGCGGCGGAACGCCCGCGGCGGCTGGCGGGACCAGCTACGGATCGGTAACCGCGCCGTACGATCGCGGCAGCGGCGGGGGAGGCTATGGAACCGTGGGGGGTGGAATGGGAGGCGGAGCAGTTACTCTCAACGTGACCGGCACGCTGACGGTGGACGGGAGAATCTCAGCCGGCGGCGTGATCGGGACTAATGCCAACGCCGGTGGGGGATCCGGTGGAACCGTTCGGCTGGCGGTCGGGACGCTTGCCGGTTCGGGCGCAATCTCCGCCAATGGCGGGGCCGGCCTGGGGCTCGGGGGCGGCGGTGGTGGTGGACGCATCGCCATCACGTGCAGCGGGAGTACCTTTGCTGGATTCCTGTCCGCCTGCGGCGGCGGCGGCTACGCCTGTGGCGGGGCCGGGACCATTTACACGCGGGTCAATAGTCGCTCCCGGGAACAGGTTGTCGTGGATAACGGGGGACAGATCGGCACCAACACAAGCTTGCCGTCGCTTGGCGCCGTTGATCTTACGGTTGTGAACGGAGCGACGGTTGTTCCTCAGGCTTCGCAGACCTTCGCCAATCTGCTGGTTGGCTCGAACGCCTGGGTGATCGTGACCGACCAGAAGTTGACGGTAACGAGCAATGCTACTGTGCAACCCGGCGGCGGCATCATCGCCGACGGCACAGGTTATCCCGGAGGCCAGGGTCCTGGCGCGGGCAGGACGTTCTCTGCCGGCGGTGGTGGCGGCGGCTATGGCGGTTACGGAGCAGCCAGCGCGGGGGCTACGCCTGCATTCGGCGGGAGCACCTATGGTTCACTGACTGCCCCGTTGGATCGCGGCAGTGGCGGAGGTGGTCGCATCCCCGATTCACCGAGCTTTGGTGGTGCCGGCGGCGGTGCCATTCACATGATGGTCATGGGCGTGCTGCTGGTCAACGGCCGCATTTCAGCCAACGGCGGCGCCGGGATCGCTCAGGGTGGCGGCGGCGGTTCCGGCGGCAGCGTCTGGCTGATGGCAGGCACATTGGCCGGAACCGGAATTGTCTCGGCCAACGGCGGCGCGGGCAACGAACCGGGCGGCGGTGGAGGAGGGGGGCGCGTCGTCCTGCAGTTTGGCATGGATGCCTTCGAAGGCGCACTTTCCGCGTGCGGCGGTAGCGGGTCCGGCTGGGGCGGAGCTGGCACGCTCTATACCAAGGCTAGCACTCAGACCATGGGCCGGATCCTGGTGGATAATTGCGGGCATGCGGGCACGAACACGCCGCTGCCATATTTGTCGCCCTTTGATCTGACCGTCAGCGGCGGAGCGGTCGCTTATCCGTCGGATCCATATCTCCTCCTGAGCAACTTGTTCATCGCCAGTGGCGGCACTTTGACCTGTCTGGCAACGCAGACGAACCTTGACGTCGTGGTCTTGCGCAACGCGACAATTAATGCCGACGGTCTTCTGGGTGTGGATGGCAAAGGCTTCGCCGCCGGCACCGGGCCGGGAGCCGGGTTGTCCACAAATTCCATCGGCAGCGGGGCGGGCTCTGGCGGCCACGGCGGCGCTTCATCTGTGATGCCGGGCGGGGCGACCTATGGTTCCGTCCAACAACCGACTGACCGCGGCAGTGGCGGTGGCGTCGGGTGGGGGACAGCGACGGGTGGCTCTGAAGGCGGCGGGACAATTCGCCTCAGCGTGGCTGGCTCGCTTGTAGTGAACGGCCGGGTCAGTGCCGGCGGCAATGGCGGCCTGCAGGATGACGCTGGCGGCGGCTCAGGCGGCAGCATCTGGCTGACGGCCGGCGCACTCACCGGCACTGGCGCCATCGCGGCGGATGGCGGTGCCGGAGAATTGTATGGCGGCGGAGGTGGCGGCGGCGGGCGCATCGCCATTTACACGCCTCTGAACATACTTGACGGACTGGTCTCTGTCGCGGGCGGGGCGGGCGCATCGGCGGGTGAAACGGGGTCCGTCTTCTACGCTGCGAGCGCTGCGGCGCCGCAGGTGACCTCCATCTTGCCGACTGGTGCCTTTACCTCAGCCGTCAGCTACGCTGAAATTGTCTTCGACACTCCGGTTGACCCGTATTCAGTTGCGGCGCCGAATATCGGTCTGACTGCGCCGGGCGGTCTGGCCGTGAGCAATCTGACTGTGACGACGCTTAGCCCTTACCGTTACCAAATCGCCTTTCCCGCACAGATTGCGCAGGGCGACTACGCCCTGACTGTCGGCCCGCAGGTGGAGGACCTCCTCGGACAACCCATGTCGCAGGTCCACACGGGACTATTCACTATTGGCTGGGTGGCTGTTCAGGGCTCTGTCACCGACAATAATGGCCAGCCCGTGCCTGACGTTGTGCTCCAACCGGACGGCGGCCATCCTGCCACCGTGACAGATACCAACGGCGACTACGTGCTGCCGCTGCCGCCCGCTGGGACGGTCACGGTGACGCCCTCAAAGGCGGGCCTGGTGTTCGTGCCCGGCTACCGCGCCTATACCGATGTCATCAGCCCACTGGCAAATCAGAACTACCTGGCGGTTGAGACCATCGTTCCCACAGTGAGCACTCAGGTCGAGACGAACAGCTTGATTCTGAGCTGGCAGGGCATCCCCGGGGTTACCTATCAACCGCTCTGCTCCACCAACCTGGCGGACTGGATGCCCTACGACGGCGTTCTGATGGGAACCAACGGCCCGCTGCAACTGGTGGTGCCGATGGACGCTTGTCCCAGCATGTTCTTCCGCGTGGGAGCTGGCAATTGAGCTGATCGCGAGCCAGCGGCGGGCTCGTCCCTGGCTTACCGCGCGTAGGTGATGATGCGGTCCTTGACCCAGTGATCGCGATACCAGGTGCTGGCTTCGAAGGTGTCGTCCAACTCCTTCATGCGGGTTTGGAGCAGGGCGCGGAAGCGGTTCATCGTATCCGCCTGATCCGGGTTGCCCGCCAGGTCATGGAGCTGGAAGGGGTCCTTGACGTGATCGAACAGGAGTTCCTTCTTATCCTTCCGATACATCGCGTAGGTGTATTGCTTGCCGCGCAGCGCGCGCCATTCATAGCCGTCTTCCCAAATGGCGCAGGCGCCGGTGTTCTGCATGAAGGCGGCCTCTGGTTCCGGACCGGGCTTGCCGAACGCGCAGTGGCTAAGGTCCATGCCTTCGACCTTGGTCGGTATCGGCAGGCCCGCCATGCCCAGGAGCGTCGGCATAATATCGGGCGTGTTGAGGCACGCATCACTGGCCCGGCCGGCTGCTATCCTGCCCGGCCAACGCACGAGGAACGGCACCCGCACCGCTTCTTCGTAGAAGATGTTTTTCGCCCGCCGGCCTTGGGCGCCCATCATCTCGCCGTGATCGGATGTGAATACCACAATGGTGTTGTCGCGAATGCCGGCCTCATCAACGGCTTCGAGCAGCCGTCCGAGGTTCCAGTCCAGGTTGGCGGTCATCGCGTAGTAGGTGCGCATCCATTTGGGGATTGCCTGCCGCTCGATCGGGCCCCTGAACCGGCCCCATGTGTCTGAGTAGGGATCATTCTCGGGCTTGTAGTTCGGCGGCAGCTTGAAGCGGGGCTCCGACCCCTCGTCGGCGAACATGGCATAATACTTGGCCGGCACGTTGTTCGAGTGCCAGGGATCGTGCGGCGTGCCGATCGCCAGGAACAGGGCGAACGGCTTGCCTGCGTGCGAAAGTCGTTTGATCTGGCCGATGGCCAGATCGGTCTGCACGTCCGGCTCGTAGCCCTTAACGGGAATCTTTTCCGGGCTGTCGGTGTGGTAGTACCCCTGGAAGTAATCGTGATGGAAGTTGTAGGCCGCCCAGAAGCCGTCGAAGCCAAACCGGTAAGGCCCGGGCGGCGTGAACGAGTTCTTCGGGTCGAAGTGATTGCCCAACTCATTGGCCCAGAGATGCCATTTGCCGATGTACGCCGTGTCGTAGCCCTGGCGGGTCAACACCTGCGCGAAGAACTGGTGGTTGGTGTTCATCCGCAGCTCGTTGATGACCATGCCCGTCGAGGTGGTGTACTTGCCAGTGAACAGTGAGGCTCGGTACGCCGCGCAGACGGGATGACCGGACACGGCGTTGCGGAAGCTCACCCCCTCCTTTGCCAAGGCGTCCAGGCGCGGCGTACGGGCATTCTTGTCACCGGCATATCCGCAGGACTGGTAGCGAAGCTGATCGGCCAGAACGAAGATCAGGTTCGGTTTCGTGCTCTGCGACCGGTCTTCCGGCAGAGCGGATTGTCCAGCGGACGACGCTTGCGACGCCCGCAGAGGGTCAATTGCCAGGAACGTAGCTGCCATTAGCAATGCAATCGCCGTGCGCATCATGGCCCCAGCCTAGCTGAACGAAATGCCACGGTGCAATCCCACATCGCCGATGCCGCCGGTTGCGGGGGCGTATCTTGACACGACCACCACCTTCGGCAAACGGGACATGGGAGGAGCGCGGTCCTCAGCCGCAGCACGGGCGGAAGGAAATGGGTCTCGGGACACCGGAGGCAGCTCACACAGTCGGGGCCGCTGCGGCTGAGGACAGCCGCGCTCCGGTGGCGGTGTCGAGATGCGCTCCGGTTGCGGCGCCGCTAGCGAATAGCCTTGAAACCGCAGCCTTGGTTGCCCATATCACCAGAATATGAAGCCAACCATGACCTCCCGCGAGCGGGTGTGGAAAGCGATCAACTTCGAGGAACCGGACCGTGTGCCGATTGACCTGGGTGGCACCAAGGTGAGCGGCATCCACGTGGATGCCTACATCGAGCTGGGCCGGCACCTCGGACTGGATGTCGAGCTGCCAAAGGTGTATGACCAGTTCCAAATGCTGGCCCGGGTCGAGGAGCCGGTGCGCCGCCGGCTGCATTCCGACGTGGTGCAGGTGGAGAACCTGGTGGAGACCTGGGGCTTGGCCAATCGTGATTGGAAGGTCTTCAAGACCGGGCGCGGGAACGAGGTGCTGATGCCGGGCGGGTTCAATCCCGTCACGGACGAGCGGGGCTTCCTCGTCATTCGGGACGGCAAGGGGGAGGCGCTCGCCCACATGTCGCCCGGCGGCCTGTATTTCGACCGCATCACCAGCACCGCCATGTCAGAGAACATCGTCCTGATGGACCCCGAGAAATGGAGGAAATCCCTCCCGCTCTATCGGGATGAGGAGCTGGCAGTGCTGCAAAAGCGTGCGCGGTTCCTGCGGGACTACACGGAGTACTCCATCCACGGCGGCTTTAACAAATTCAAGATGCAGTCCTCCGGCCTGATCGCCGGGCACACCTTCACCGACTGGCTCTGCCTGCTGATGACGGAAAAGGACTATGTGTATTCGATCCTGCAGGCGACGGCGGAGCGCAACATCGAGAACCTGAAGCTCTACTTCCAGGCGGTGGGCGACTGCATTGATACCGTCCTGATCTCGACGACCGACTACGGCAGCCAGAAGGGCGAGCTGATCAGCCCGCAAATCTTCAAGGAGCTCTACCTGCCGCCCATGAAGCGGGTGAACGACTTCGTCCACAGCCAGGGGAAGATGAAAACCATGTATCACACGTGCGGTTCAGTGCGCCGGCTTATCGAGTATTTCGTCCAGGCCGGTGCGGACATTCTGAACCCCTTGCAGGCCAACACCGCGAACATGGACCCGTGCGAGCTGAAGCAGGAGTTCGGCGGGCGAATTGTCTTCTGGGGCGGCGGCGTGGATACGCAGACGACGTATCAGTTTGGAACTGCCGAAGAGGTGCGGCAGCAGGTCCGTGAGCGCCTGGACATCTTTGCTCCGGGCGGAGGCTATGTTTTCAGCCCGTCCCACAACACTCAGTACGGTGTGCCGCCGGCAAACATCCTCGCCATGGCCGATGCGGTCGTCGAACACGGCCGCTACCGAGAGCACCCGGCCGCCGGCGGCGGGGTTTCGATTCTTCGGGACGGATTACCCGCAAAGGGCTTTGAACGCCTATCAGCGCATCCTGAAACAGGCTAAGCCGTAAATCATTGTGGATTGTGCGCCGGAGCATTGTGGCGCTAACCTCGTTCCATGATGTTTAGGAATGCGGTCTTGGCCGGCCTGCTTCTTTCAATTGGGTGGCTGTCGGAGAACATTGCCTGCTCGTCTGCCGAGGTGCTTTACAATGGAATCAAACTGCCTGCCGATTGGCCGCCTCGGAATATGGACCCGAAGAGCGACCAGCCAATGCCCGTTCCTTATCTGAAAGACCGGCCGCCGGTCATCCCGATAGACGTGGGCCGGCAGTTGTTCGTTGACTCTTTTCTCATTGAAGCGACGACGCTGGACAGACGGTTCCACCTGGCCAGAAAGTACGAGGGCAATCCCGTCCTGAAGCCGGAGACTGAACTGGAGCTCAATGCACAAGGCAATGCGCTTGCCTGTCCCAAGAGCGGCGGCATTTGGTGGGATCCGCAGCTAAAGTGCTTTCGCATGTGGTATGAGGCGGGCTGGCTCAGCACTGTCTGCTACGCCACGAGTTCCGATGGCGTGAAGTGGCAGCGGCCCAGCCTTCCCCTCCAGCCCGGCGCCAACAGGGTGCTTGATGCCAGCGTCACCCCTGATTCATGGTCCGTCTTTCCTGATTATGAGGGCAGGGACCCGCAGCAGGCCTGGAAGATGTTCCTGCGCTCGCCGGGAGGCTCCAGTTCCATTCATGGGAAATGCATGGTGTCCGCTGATGGAATTCATTGGAGCAAACCAGTTCCCACCGGACCGACTGGCGACCGCAGCACCATGTTCTACAATCCCTTCAGGACGAAGTGGGTATTCAGCTTGCGGTCATCTGTCCGGGGACGGAGCCGCCATTACTGGGAGTGTGATGATTTTCTCACAGGTGCGATCTGGCAGAATTTCGAGAGCCAAGGCCCGGACAGTCCTGTCTTCTGGACCGGCGCCGACTCTCTGGACCAGCCCGATCCAGCCATCGGGGACAAGCCCCAACTCTACAACCTGGATGCGGTAGCGTATGAAAGCATCATGCTCGGACTATTTGAGATTCACCGCGGGCCGCCTAACCAGGAGGGCATGAAAACCGGCATTCCCAAGATTACGGATCTGGAATTGGCCTACAGTCGTGATGGCTTTCATTGGGACCGGCCGGATCGAAGAGCCTTCATTGCCTCGTCACGGACCAACACCTGGGATCGCGGCTATGTGCAGTCGGTGGGCGGGTTGTGCCTGGTTCACGGTGATAAGCTGTGGTTCTACTACAGCGGGGTCCGGGGGAATCCCGGCAAACTGGGCAAGGGCTCGCGCCAGAACGGCATGTATGACCAGGGCAGCACGGGTATTGCCTTTCTGCGGCGGGATGGTTTTGCCTCGCTGGAGGCAAGCCCGGCTGGCGGATACCTGTTTACCCGCCCCGTGAAGTTCAGAGGCAACCACCTGTTTGTGAATGTGGATAACCCAAGCGGGTCATTGCAGGTCGAGGTCCTCGATACGAGCAACAAGGTGATCGAGCCTTTCACGAAGGCAAACTGTTCGCTGGTCAGCGTCAATGCCACCCTGCACGAGATCCGATGGGCCAAGACCAAAGACTTGTCCCATCTCGTCGGCAAGGCGGTTAAGTTCAAGTTCTATCTGACGAACGGCAGCCTCTACTCCTTCTGGGTTGCACCGGACGAATCCGGAGCAAGCTATGGCTATGTGGCCGCCGGGGGCATCGGGTTCGCCGGATATCGAGACACTCTGGGCCGGAGACTTGGTCCCCGAGCTGGCGAAACGCCGGACACAATTGGAAGAGAGCACTGAGCAATTGGAATGTGCCGGCATGGTGAACACGGATTTGCTTCGAGAAGACAGCCTTGCCCAGCCCGCTCCATTGGCTAATCATTACGTGCTAACAATATGACACACTGCTCCAGCTCCCGCCGCGTTCCTGCATGCTTGCCTCCTTGCCTCGCTGCCAGCCTGATCATCGCAACGGCCACCGCTGCCGCTCAATCGCCACCGCGCGGCTACTCCATCCCAACCATTGACCTTTCGAAGGAGACCCAGCGCCAGGTCATCGTGGACCGTGAGCCAGGGCAGTACCTCGGGCATCCGACCACCGTCCTGCTGGAGGACAACCGCACGATGCTGATCGTCTATCCCAAGGGACATGGTCGCGGCGCGATTGTCTATAAGCGCAGCACCGACGGCGGGCGCACCTGGAGCGAGCGGCTGCCGGTGCCCAAGAGCTGGGCGACTTCGCTGGAGGTGCCGACGCTCTACCGGACCGTGGATGCGGCCGGGAAGAAGCGGCTCATCATGTTTTCCGGCCTCTACCCGATTCGCATGGCGGTCAGCGAAGACGACGGCGAGAGCTGGAGCGAACTGAAGCCCATCGGCAACTTTGGCGGCGTCGTGGCGATGGCTTCCTGCGTGGCACTCAAGACCGGGCCAGGCCACTACATGGCGCTATTTCACGACGACGGCCGCTTCATTGCCGGCGGCGACCAGGAACAATACCGCATGAAGAGCCCCCACAGTGATCACACCTCGCCTGCAGCCATGCCGTGGCGGTTCTTCGTGTACCAGACCCGCAGCGCCGACGGCGGGCTGACCTGGAGCGTGCCCATCCCCATTGCCACGCTACCGGACGTGGATTTGTGCGAGCCCGGCGCCGTGCGTTCGCCGGACGGAAAGGAGATCGCCGTGCTCCTGCGCGAGAACAAGCGGCAGAAGAACAGCTTCGTCATCTTCACGCGGGATGAGGGCCTGACCTGGACCCAGCCGCGCGAGCTGCCCGGCGCGCTCACCGGCGACCGCCACACGGCCAAATACGCACCCGACGGTCACCTGTTCATCTCCTTTCGCGACATGACGCACGAGTCCCCGACCAAGGGCGATTGGGTGGCTTGGGTCGGTAAGTATGAAGACATCGCCAATGGCACCGAGGGGCAGTATCGGGTGAGGCTGATGGACAACACCAAGGGCAGCGATTGCACCTATCCGGGTGTGGAAGTCCTGGCCGACGGCACTATCGTGACCACCACCTACGGCCACTGGACGGAGGGCGAACCTCCGTACATCGTCAGTGTCCGCCTGAAGCTGGAGGAACTGGACGCCAGGAAATAGCCGCCGACGTGAGTTAGCGCTCAGTCCGGCAAGGCCAGCACGCGCCTCAGGGCGGATTCGAGTGTGGCCATGTCTTCCGCTGAAAGCTTTCCCGACGTGCGAACGAACCGGCTCTTGTCCACCGCGCGCACTTGGTCCACGACGGCCACGGAATCCGGCCCGGCACTCGGGGCGGAGACAACCACCGGTGGCGCGGTGTCCGGCGCTGCGCTCAAGGGAACCACCACGGGAGTTCGTCGCTGCCGGTTTACCTGGTCGGCGGAGATCACGACGCACGGGCGAGTCTTGCGGATCTCGCTGCCACGGACCGGGTCGAGGCAAACCCACCAGACCTCACCACGTCGAATCGGCCGACTCATTGAGGCGCTCCCAGTCTTTCATCTCGCGGTTGACTTTTTCCAGCCGGTTGGCCTTCCGGCACGCCGCCTCCAGTGAGGCCTCCTCCATGCGGAGCCGCTGGGCCAGCAGGTCGGTGACTAGACCCGATCTTTTCCCGCTTGGAACCGCCGATTTGAAGCGCAAGGCGACCGGCGTCGCGATTTCAAACGTCATCTTCATAGAAGTATGGTAACCATACCCCATACCGAGTCAAGTCGTAGCCGTCCCGCATTCTCAACTCGGCGACAACCGCCGGAACCTCTATTGCTCGAATTTCAGCAGAGCACCGCCCCCGGGCGGGAGCCATACGTCCTCGCCCGCGAAGGGCGTGAGCGCGCCGCTGTAAGCGGAGACATGCTGCACA
The DNA here is from genome assembly GCA_964625855.1 of uncultured Verrucomicrobiota bacterium. GTDB lineage: Bacteria > Verrucomicrobiota > Verrucomicrobiia > Limisphaerales > UBA8199 > JAPLUA01. The sequence goes on from CAZVFC010000014.1 coordinate 55,190, forward strand.
TTGCGCGGGGCCCGGCGGAATTGGGGCGCGCAGATGCGCGACTTCGCCAGGTCTTTGTTCACGATCATCACGTAGCGCGAACCGTCCCGATGGGTAAAGTCGCCGGCCAGGAAGCCGTCGCCGCCCGCGCCGGTCACGAGGCTGTTCGTCGGAGGATTGCTCGCTCCGGCTGGCAGTTTGCCGAAATGATAGACCGCATCGGAGGTGAGCTGGAGCAGCGTGGGAGCCAGCTTCAGGATCTGGAGGTTCACGTGCTGCATGTAATACCAGGTCGGCGTCTGGTTGCCGAACTGGTCAATCGGTCCCATGCGGTAATTGCCCGTGGCGGGCGTGAAGTAGGTAAAGTAGGAAATCCCGCGCCCGCCGTAGGCCAGCGTGGTATAGACCTGAAAACGATAGTCGGCCGCGTTCAGCTCCCGATAGCTGAAGTGCGCCGCTGACAGAACGATGTTCCAAAACTCGAGGCCGTGTTTCCGACTGGCGGCGCGCACGGCTTCCAGGTTCGACCAGTAATTCTCCCGGACGGAGCCATCGTCCATGAGCGAGTAGTTGTCGTAGCTGATGATGGACGGGCGGCAGGTGGCGACGAATCGCTCCAGGTATTCCGCGTACGTGGCGGCACCAAGCTGCTCGGAGTTGGCGTAGTCCGGGAACAAATTGATGTAGGGCCACTTGCCGGGCGACAGCTCCCGGATGAGGCCGGCCACCTTGGCCAGGCCAGGGAACATGCCGGCACCGGGCTCGTCGCGCAGGTAATAGCCATAAACCGCCGGGTGCCGCCCCACCTCGGCAACCAGGCTGGCGACGTTCTCACGCGCTTTCGCCTCGTCCACATTGGCCCAGTCGTAATTCGACACTCGCGGGTCCGAGACGATCGCCTTCAGGCCGGCGGCTCGGCAGGCATCGAGCGTGGCCGGACTGGCAAAGCCGGCAACGGTCAGACCACACTCGCGCATCTTCTGAAGCACCGCTGGGTCGTTGGGTGCGTGGTTCCAGGCCATAATGGGGAAGAAGTTGGTGTCGTTTGGCGATTGCGCGCCAACGCCGCAGCAAATGGCGAACAGCAGGCAAAGCCAGGCAAGAGAGAAGTATCGTTTCATGCGCGAGGGATATGGTTAGGGCAGCCGACCGGCCGTGTAAACTGTCTTCCGTGTCGTTCACCGGGTACGGCCCTCAGTTAATCGGGGCCACGAGTCAAGTCGCCAAGCCACTCCAAGTGTGCCATTGTGACACATCGAACACCATCTGGGAGACGTGAGCCGCTGCCACTGTCAGATATGGAAACAGCTACGCCCTTATTGATGCTACGGTGTATATACGGTGTGTATGGGGTGACTATACGGTGAGGCTGCGGCGTGTCTCAGGTGTGCTCACGGTCGGAGGCTCAGGGGCGTTCCACTGTGGTTCGGATCGTACGGTAACGTTAACGAAATGCGAGATTCGTCCAATTCAGAGCTGTATAGCTCCAAAAGGACCGCTTACGCCGAGCCGGTCAGTTCCTTGAGGTCGGCCCGGACCGTCTGGTAGGTGGTCGAATAGGCGAGCACGGCGGGATCGGGCTCGATGCCCCAGCGCCGACAGGCTTCCCGGTAGAGATCGGGCCACCAGTTGCGGTGCTGCGTCAGGCCCTGCTGGCGCCAATTGTCCCAATTCAGCAGCACCCGCGACCAGCATTCGTCGCCGTAGCGGACCGCTTCCTGTGGGTTGCCGAAGTCCTTCAGATACCAGTCGCGGCCGATGCGGGCGTGGAGGACTTCGTCGGCCCAGTCGTAGTCCTGAAATAGCGCGGCCAGCGGGTTGTGCGAAGCCAGGCCTACCTCCCACTCGAAGCGTTTGCCGTTCTTCGGCATTAGTCCTTGTTCGATGAAGTAGAGAACCGCGTGGCGTTCGAGGGGCTTGAGCTGCGTGTTGAGGGCGAGGGACCAGGTGAAATTGACCATGACATTCTTCGGCCAGTCAATGCCGAGGTTGGCGAAGCCGACCTCGCCCATCATGGCATGGCGGGCTTCGTCCCAGAGCTGGCGGGTCATGTCCCGGTAGTAATCCCACGGCTTGCCGGGTGTTTCGCTGATGATGCTGGCCATCATCTCGGGCACGTCAATCTCGCGCAGGCGCTTGTAGAACATCATCAGCGTCTTGGGCTCGGGCGGGAACCGCTCGTCGTAGAGGAAGACCTCGGCATTTACCCCCATGTTGTAGGGGTCGGGAAAGCGCTCGTCACGCCGGGGAACGCGGTCGTATTGGTAAGGTAGGGCGGAGTACCGCCGCCGGATGGTGGTGGGGCGGGGGTTGGCGGCGCCGTCCAAGCCGCCGGCCGCCGCGAGGCAATCGTCCAGCAAGGACAGCCAATCCTCTGCGCGCTCGCGGCCGGGGCTGTCCACGAGCGCGGCGATGGTCTGAGTTCCGAAGCCAAGCATGTCTCCCAGTTCCAACAGTGCGAACCGGCAGAGGCGCACGGTCGGGTGATCGGCGAGTGGATTAGCGGCCTGCAAGTGCGCTTCGAGCGCCGTTCGCAGCGCAGGGAGCGCCTTCTCATAGAGCCCGAGTACGAGCTCAACGGTGGTCGGCGCGCCCATCACTTCGTCGAAGAAGACCTCCAGGTTTGGATTGGGCACCGCCTCGAGACCCAGGGGCGGCTCGCGCATTTCCCCCACGCGTTTGCGGAGCGCGGCCGCATGTTCGGCGCAGAGATGGGCGTGCAGGCTGAAGGCCATCTTGAGCTCATAGACAGGCTCGGCGGTGATGCGCATGGTGAAGATCTGGTGCAGTCGCTTGAAAGCGTAGTGGTAGCGCTTGAGCCGGCGAACACATTCTTCGACGGAGAGACCGGGGCGCATGGCCTGCTCCATCGAGCAGACCCCGGCCAGGACCGGCAAGCCGCGATACGATTGGTAACTGCTCATAGCAAGTGGTGTTTGGAGCCAACCTAGCCCAGCCCTGCGGGGCACTTCAAATGAAACTTGAATTTGGGCCGGTTCCCTCTATTATTGAATCAGCAGGCTGAGCACCAAGCCGGCCTCAGGAGGCTCGGTTTGAGACCCGGCCCAAAAGCGAAGAGTCGGCAAAGCGATGCAGACAAATCGTCGAACCTGGCAATCCTTTGATGAGATGCGCGCGGCCGCCGAACAGGGCGATCCGGCGGCACAGTGTTATTTCGGCATCTGCTACCAGACCGGTCAGGGCGTGCAGCAGGATTACCAGGAAGCCGTCAGATGGTTCCGGCGCGCGGCGGACCAGAACGATGCGGCCGCGCAGTGTTACCTTGGATTCTGCTACCTCAATGGCCTGGGCGTGCCGCAGGAAATGGGGCAGGCGTCCAAGTGGTTTCGGGAAGCGGCGGAACAGGGTGATCCCGCGGCCCAATTCAACCTCGGCATGCTCTACGAAACCGGCCAGGGCGTGCCCAAGAATTATGCCGAAGCGGTGAAATGGTATCATGCCGCCGCCGACCAGGGCGAACCGCAGGCTCAGTTCAATCTCGGCGTGTTCTACGAGACGGGCCAAGTGGTGCCTCAGAATTACGAGGAAGCCGTCAAATGGTATCGCCTCTCCGCCGAGCAGGAGTGCGCCCCCGCGCAATGCAACCTTGGCCTGTGCTACGAGACCGGGCGCGGAGTGCCGCAAAATGTGCGCGAGGCCGTCCGATGGTTCTGCCGCGCCGCCCGCGCGGGCGACAAGACCGCGCAACACAACCTTGGAGTGTATTACGCGACGCTCGAGGCCGCAGAGCAGGCGACAGCCACCGGCCAGGAGCCGACGGCGACGGCCAGCGATGCCCGCTGAAGCGCCTGCGCGGAACGGGCTCCCGGCCGAACGCCAAGGGGCGGCGGCTGCTACCGGTGTGCTATGTCTGCTTCTCGCGGTGTTGGCGACCGGGCCTGCCGCTTGCAAGTCCACCGGCCTCCGGCACGCATCCGCGATAGGGAACTACAGCCTCGACGACAACACGCCCGTTGACCCGGGACTGCAACGACAGCTCGAGGCAATTGACGCCAGACTTCGAAACGAGTTCGGCATGACCTCCGAGCAGACGTCGGTTGGCGTGCTGGACTTGAAAGGCCTGCGGCTGGCCATGATCCAACCGGACCGGATTGACTACGCAGCGAGTGTGCCGAAGGTGGGCATTCTGCTGGCGTACTTCCAGTTGCACCCGGCGGCGGCCACCAACCTGGACGCACAAACCCGGCATCAACTGGGACTGATGGCCAAGGTTTCCAGCAATGAGATGGCGGCGAAGTTCTCGCGCGAGATGGGCCTGGCGCAGATCCAGCAGGTCATCAACTCCTACCGTTTATATGACACCAACCACGGTGGCGGCATCTGGGTAGGCAAACACTACGGCGCCGGCGGCGAGCGTATCGGCGACCCCATCGGCAATCACTCGCACGCGGCCACGGTGCGCCAGTTGCTTCGCTTTTATCTGTTGCTCGAACAGGGCAAGCTCGTCTCACCGGAGGCCTCGCGCACCATGTGCGAGATCTTCGCCTCCCCGGACATTCCGCACGACAACATCAAGTTCGTCAAGGGGTTGGAAGACCGGGACGTGCAGATCATTCGCAAGTGGGGCACATGGAAAGACTGGCGTCACGACTCAGCCGTCGTGACTGGCCCGGGGCGCTGTTACATACTCGTGGCGCTTACGCAACACCCAAAGGGAGACGATTACCTCGTGAAGCTGGCCCGGGCAGTGGACGATTTTCTGGCCGCCGCCAATGGAGCACCTTCCTGATGAACCCTAACTCTTCCTGTCCTGGGCCATCCATCGCGCCAGCAGCAGGGCCATCTCCATGGCCTGCTCATAGTTCAGGCGCGGATCGAGCGTGGTCCGGTAATCGCGGCTCAAGTCTGCTTCCGTGACTCCGCTGGCGCCGCCGATGCACTCGGTGACATTGTCGCCCGTCAGTTCGAAGTGCACTCCACCTAAGTGCGTACCGCACTCCTTGAGGATGCGATAAGAACTCTCCAGTTCGCTCAGGATTTTGTTGAAGCGGCGGGTCTTGATGCCGTCCCGGGTGGTCTCCGTGTTCGCATGCATGGGGTCGCAGCACCACAGGACCTGCTTTCCCCGCAGGCGAATCGCTTCGGCCAACGGCGGCAGAGACTTCTCCACCCGGTCGGCGCCCAGCCGGTGAATGAAGGTAAGCCGGCCTGGCTCGTTCCGGGGGTTCAACACCTCGGCCAGCACGACCGCCTCCTCAGGAGTGACGGCAGGGCCGATCTTCACGCCGATGGGATTGGAGATGCCGCGGAAGTATTCGATGTGCGCGCCGTCCAGCGCGCGGGTGCGTTCGCCGATCCACGGGAAGTGGGTGGAGAGATTGTACCAGCCGGTGCGGCGCGGGACCTGGCGGGTTTGGGCCTGTTCGTAGTACAGATGCAGGCCCTCGTGGCTGGTGTAGAAATCCACGCGGTTGATGTCGGCCAACACGCTCCCGGTGAGCGTCTCCATGAAACGCAGCGACTCGCCGATCGTCTCGACCATCCGCGTGTATTCGGCGGCGTGCGGCGAATTGGCCACGAAGCCCAGTCCCCAGTATTCCGGATGGTGGAGGTCGGCGAAGCCGCCTTCGATCAGGGAACGGATGAAGTTGATCGTCAGGCCGGAGCGCTCGTAAGCGCGGAGCAGCAGTTCGGGGTTCGGTGTCCGGTCAGCCCGGGTGAACCCGGCGCAGTTGATCATGTCCCCACGGTAGCTGGGCAGTGCGACGCCGTCCTGTGTCTCGGTGTCAGCCGAACGGGGTTTCGCGTACTGGCCAGCGAAGCGGCCGATGCGGATGACACGTTTCTTGCCGCCCTGCACAAGCACTAGGCTCATTTGCAGGAGGATCTTCAGCTTGCTGGCGATGGCGGAGGATTCACACTCGTCAAAGCTCTCCGAGCAGTCTCCGCCTTGGAGCAGGAAGCGCTCGCCATGCGAGGCGTCGGCCAGTTGCTGCTTAAGATTCTCGATCTCCCAACTGGTGACCAGCGGCGGCAGCCGGGCGAGCTGCCCCAGAACGCGTTGGAGTGCTTCCGCGTCAGGATAAACCGGTTGCTGGGCGGCGGGTTTGGCCTGCCACGAGGTTGGGGTCCAATTCCCAAGGGCTGAGGTGCTGTCGGCTGCAGTCTGCATCTGGTTCTCAACGATTAGATTCAGCTATTAGACGAAGGATGTAAAGGACTGCGGTTTCCCTCAGAGTGAGCGCGGACGACTGAAGTCGGGCCAACCCTGAGGGTCGGCGCGACTTCACAAGGATATGGCAGCGGGCAAGGCGGGTGTTCGCCGATCCAAGCTTGGGTCTTCTGCCGCCGGTCCTTGCTGCCAGGGCGGGTGCAAGCCCCTACCTATTCCTCCGGGAGTTGTAGTCTGGACTGCCGCTCGGCCGCGCGCTCGCACCGGGTTGCGGTGAGAGTGAGCGGCTTGGATAAGCTTGCCCAGGGGTTTTGGGAGTATAGAAGTGCGGGTTCGCTGTCCGTCGGGTTGACTGCACGGCGGTCGGCTGCCTTTGAGCCGCGCTGCCGCTGGAGGAAATCGAACCCTGATCGCGTGGTGCTCTCACGGCGGGCCGTTGTCCGCCCGAGGTGCTCGAAGGAGACACAGGCGCTGGGCTCGGCGCCTGGTAACCTGAGGGCGACCGGGCGCCTGCGGCGGCGCCGCTGCCGGGGTAAACCCCGGAGGCGGAGGAACCGTGCGGATTGGAAGTCGGTCTGCTGATGGTGGGCGAGCCCGAGGATTGTGCAGGCGACGTCGCGGTTGGCTGGGTCCCGGATGATGCCTTGGTCGGCGGGCGCGAACCGCTGCCCGGCTGGTCTCTGGAAGCGGGAGCAGTCTGCGGCGTGGAGGCAGGTTTGTCGGTGCCCTGCCAGTGGTGGGTCCTGTTGACTCCGGACGGTGAACCGCTTGATCCGCTGCCGGGGCTGACAGTCTGATGGCCTTGGGAGGGCTTGCCCGCAGCGGGCTGCATGAGAACGGTCGCGCCGCGGCGGTCAGTGGCGGGTCTCCCGACGGTCTGAGGTCTCGAAGCGGGCGTTGCCGCCGGCGATCCGGACCTGGTTCCGCCGGTTCCCTGCAAATGGCTCCGGCTGGTGCTCGTTGGCCGATACACCGCATGATCGATTCGGGGGCGCGATGGGTCCACCTTTTGCGCCACCATTCTCCGTGAAGGCTCGGGTTTCCCGAGCTGGGTGCGATACACCTCAGTGCCCGCCGCGCCGCGCGGCCGTGGCTCGCCCCGCTGGGTGTCGCGCAGTGCTGCGCGCGGGACCGGCGCGCGGCTGGCAGCCCCAATGCGCTCGACGGCGATGCCCCGGTTCACGTACACATTATTGACCACCGCGAAGTTGTTGATGATGGTGGTTTGGTGGTAAATGCCTCTCACATGGGCAGGCGGCAGACAGTGATAAGAAAGGTTGTTCGCGCAGAAATTGTTGAACGAGACGAAAGCGAAGGCATCCACGCCCAAACCGAAGGTGAAGTTCGCCGCCACCGCGAATCCGTTATAGCGCCAGCCGATGCCAGCCACAAAGTCCGCTCCCGGTGGCAGGGGAGCCCAGCCGCAGGTTGTCCCTACCGAGCGCCACGTCACCCACGCGGGCGCCCAGACGCGACCCGGCACCCAAACCCAGCCGCAACTCGCGTCCATGTACCAGCGCCCGTAATGGAACGGGGCCCAGCCCCAGGAGTAATCCGACCGCCAGAACCATCCAGCATCGGTATAAACCCAGTTACCGCCGTGGCAGTAAGGGCGCCAACCGCGATTGACGACCACCACCGTCGGTTGCCAGCACCAGCCAACACCGGCCAATGACACCCAAGTGCCGTAGGGGGCCAGGTCATTGTAAAAATAGGTCACATCCTCGGGCGGGCTGGCAACGTAAGCGGGGGCGGGAGTAACGGCCTGCGCGGTCGTCGCCGGCGCCGGGGTCGGAGCCGCAGCCTCGGCGGCGGCCGGAGGCGGCTCGGTGGGGGCCGGGGCATATTGTGCCGGCTGACTCGGCGCCTCTTGCGGGCCCAAGGCGTTGTCGCGGTTCAACATCGCGGTGATGACCGGTTCGGGTACCCCCACATCGCGCAGATAGAGCACGTCCTCGGCCGAGAGGTTGAATCGCGACTGTGAATTCTGGACAAAGGCCAGGACGACGTCCTCGCCGACGCCGGAGCTGGCCAGCTTGAGCACTTCGGCCGCGTTGGGCGAAAGGTTGGCAGGTGCCGCCGCCTGGACGCGTTCCGCAGCCCCTGCCGCCGCCATTTCCGCTGTTTGGGCGACGCCGGACAGCGTCGGAACCGCTAACATTGCCGCCAATCCGAACCATTTCGTGGTTTTCATAACGTATTCACTCACCATCGTCATTGATCCATTAGACCGCCGATTCGCCCCTTTATTCAGCGCGCAGTATCCCATTGGCTTATCGCAAGATACCATAAGGTGCACTCTGAACCAGCCAGTAACATACTCAGGGTGGTCTCGCCCATGGGCGGGCACCCGCCCCGCAACCCAACCCGGGAGGCTCAGTTCAGCGCCACGCCGCGGCGGACGTAAGTGGGCACGTCAAGGTCTTCGCCTTTGTGGATAGTGGGTTCGCTTTTGTCGAAGCGGCCTTTGGAGATGATGTCGAGCGGCAACTGGCTTTGCAGCATCCGAGCCGGCCTCTTGCGGCCGCGGTCGGCGCGGCCAGCCTGATGCGCGAGAAGCTGCTGGACCTGGTTGGGCGCCAGTGTCGGCGCCGGTGGCACGAATCGTGAACCAGGTCGAGGGGCGTTCTCCGTGCGCAGGAGCTGCGCGTCCAGGTGCTCGGCGACGGACGCAGAGGCGGTTGAGTCAGGCGGCGCGGTGACGGTGAGGCGTGCGGCGATGAGGGTCACGGCCAGGCGCTCGCGGAAAGCGTCGTCCACGGCGGCGCCCATGATTACTTGCGCGTGTTCGCATTGCCGCTGGATGTGCTCCATCACCCGGTTGACCTCCGCCATTGTCAAATCGGGTCCGCCTATCAAGCTGACGAGGACGGCGTCGGATTCGCCCAAGATCTGCCCGCCGTCGAGCATGGGATGAGCAAGCAGTTTGTCCAGGACCTCGCGCGAGCGGGTCGGGCCCACGGCCTCGGCGACGGCGAAAGCGCTTTCAGCGTGGCGATCGCGCAGGAGCGTCGCGAGGTCGGCGAAGTGAATCTCAATCAGCCCCGTATGGGTGAGCAGGCGCCAGATGCCGCGGAGGGCATCCGCCAGAAGCTGGGCGGTGATGTTGAAGGTCTCCAGCACGCTGGTGTTCTCGTCAATCAACTTAAAGACCTTCTGATTGGGAAGACAGATCACGCCGTCAGCCGCGGCCCTGATCTCGGCCAGACCGTACTGGGCCAGGCGTTGTCGGCGCTCGCCTTCGCAGGCGAAGGGGAGGGTGACGAAAGCGAGAACGAGGGCACCCGCTTCCTTGGCCGCGCGCGCCAGCACCGGGGTGATGCCCGTACCCGCCCCGCCGCCCAGACCCGCCAGCAGGAAGACCACGTCGGCTCCTTGGCAAAGTGACTTGAGTTTGGGGAATTGTTCCTCGGCCACGGCGCGCCCGCGTTCGGGGTCGCCACCGGTGCCCAAGCCGCGCAGGAGTCTGGTTTCCAGGTTCACCCTTTCCGTTGCCAAGGAGGCGGCGAGGCTCTGGGGCTCGGTGTTGACGGCCACGAAGCCGACGCCGGGCAGGTCGGCCGGGATGATCCGTTCGAGGACGCTGCCGCCGGCGTTGCCGACGCCGAGGATTCTGACGGAGAGGTTCTTGGTCGGAGTCGCCCGGGTTTCAGAGGGAGAGCTGGTATTCATGAAAGGGAGTGCGGCGGTTCAAACGCGTTTGAAGAGATGGTTCAGGGTGCTCTTGAGCCCGGCGGCGATGGAAGGCTTAGCGTCGCGTTTGCGCTGCTGGAACGAGCCGAACTTCACCAGGCCGATCGCGGTGGCGAATTCCGGTTGGTCGAGGGCGGACTTCAGGCCGCTGATGGAATTGGTTTGCCCGACAGAAGCCGGCATTTGCAGGACCTCCTCGGCCAGCTTGGCGATCTGCGGGATGCGGGCGCCGCCGCCGCACAGGAAGACGCCGGCCCGGGCGTAATCCAGCACGCCGGTCTGATCGAGGTCCTGCGCGATGAGCCGGAAGATCTCGTCGAGGCGAAGCGACATGATGCGGCGCAGGTGTTCGAGGTTGACCGGTTTGAGGGGCAACCCCAATTCGGTCGTAAAGTTGAGGGTATGGCCTTTGACGGAATCGTCGAGCAGCGCGGCGCCCTGGTCGATCTTAAGCTGCTCGGCGCGACTGAGCGGAATCTTCAGGCCGTAGGCCAGGTCATTGGAGACATGATCGCCGCCGACGGCAAGGACGCCAGTGTGCTTGATTATGCCGTTGGCATAAACCACGTATTCGGTGGTGCCGCCGCCGATATCAATGACGACGGCGCCGAGTTCCTTCTGTTCGTTGGTCAACAGGGCGAGCGAGGCGGCGAGGCCATTGAAGACGATATCGTCCACCTCAAGCTGGAGTCCCTTTACGGCGCGGATGGCGTTCTGCAGCCGGTTAAGGTTGCCATGAACGACATGGACGTCCACCTCGACGCGGGCCCCCAGCATGCCCACGGGGTTGGTGATGCCATCCTGGCCGTCCACGAGAAAATGCTGGCGGATGGCATGGATAACGTGGTTCTCGGCGGGGAGGTTGATGGCCTTGGCGTTCTTGATCACGTCCCGCACGTCTTCTTCCGAAATCTCGCGGTCCGACGACACAACGGGATGAACGCCGCGGTTGTTGAAGCCGCGCACGTGGCCGCCGGTGACTCCCAGATACACGCTGCGGATTTCAACGTCGGCCATCTGTTCGGCCTCGACAATGGCGTGGCGCACATCTTCCTCGACCAAGGGCGCGTCGGAGATTTCGCCTTTGCGCACGCCGCGGGAACGGGCCTGGCCCAGGCCAACGATGCTCAAGGCGCCGTCGGCGCTCAGGTCTCCGACCACGGCGCAGACTTTGGAGGTGCCGATTTCCAGGCCGACAATGATGGAAGAGGGTTCAAACATGCCTTTTTCTGTTGCGCGAGGGTTTGGGGAGTCTGGGAACTGAGGGGGGCGCGGCGCTGGCTTCGAGCCAGCGCGCAGGGATGTTGTTGGTCACCGCGAGGTCGAGGGTGGCGATGGCCTTGCTGGACTTCTGAGCGTGGATATGGATTTGGTGCCAGCGGCGGAGTTGTTGGTCAATGTCGGTCAGGGCAAACGTGACCTCACTGCCCTGGCCCGTGGTGGCCACCAGCACGTCGGGCGAGGAGACGTCAAGCCGCTTCAGGTCCACCATGCTCGCCATCGGAGAATGCTCGAAGGCGAGGATGAGTTGAAGTGCCGCGTGGACTTGCGGGGCCTCAATGCGCCGCCCTGGTTGCACGGAGGTGGCGTCCAGTCCGGCGAGAACCGGGAACTGATCAACCGACTGCCCGGGCGGAATGGCGCGCTGGTGCGGCTCCAGCGGCAGCATGACCCAGCCGCCCGCGTCCACCTGGCACACCACCAACTCCGCGCCCAAGTTCTGGCGGGGCCGGAGCAGGTTGATCTGCGCGACGGGCTCCCGTTCGACGATGCGGATGCGCAGGGTGCGCGGCAGGACGCGCTCCACCGAAGCGGACTCAACCACGGGCACGAGTTCGAGATCGCGTTTCACGCGCGCGAGATCGAGCGCCAGTAGGTTTTCCTCGAGCTTGACACCGGCCCAGCGGCGGATCTGGTCCGCGGAGACCACACCGTCGGTTTGCACATCCGATTCCTGCAGGGCGAAGGCGCGATTTTCATACACCAACCGGTCGAGCGCCCAACTGCTGATGCGGCGCGCCATATAGACTCCAAAGCCTGCGACAAAAAGGACGCCGAGCGTCACGGCGAAAATCCGCGACCGCGCAGCACGGACCTGGCTGGAACGGAGTTTGACGTCCAGCACTTGTTCGCGCTCAAGTCGCCGATTCTTTCGCTTGCGTCTGAACCACATGGTCAAGGGGGTCTCTGGTTGGTATTCAGTGGCCGGTGATCAACGTCGCGGTGCCTTTCTGAGCTCGTCTTAGGGCCAAATCCACCATCCGCTGGCAGAGCTCGGCATAGCCGATCCCCGCCGCGGCGGCGGCTTTCGGCAGCAGGCTGCTGTCGGTCATGCCCGGCAGCGTGTTGACTTCCAACACGACGGGTTCGCCCTCGGGCCGCAGGATCACGTCCACGCGGGAGTAATCCCGGCCGCCTATGGCTTTGAAGGCCGCCAGCCCCGCCGCTTGAATCCGCGCAGTGGTAGGTTTATCGAAAGGCGCCGGGCAGAAATACTCCGTGGTGCCCTCGCTATACTTGGTCTGATAGTCATACACACCTGTCTTGGGCCGGACTTCGACGATCGGCAATGGCCTGTCGTCCAGGATGCCAACGGTGCATTCACGACCTGGAATCTTCTCCTCCAGGAGGACGCGCGAGTCAAACCGCATTGCCTCGGCCAGAGCTTTGGCCCAATCGGAGACCCGCTCAACGAATTGCAGGCCGACGCTGGAGCCCTGCCGGGCCGGTTTCAGAACGACCGGAGGGTCCCAGCCCATCGGCCAGCTTGCCGCCGGGGAATCCAGGAGCATGAACCGGGCGGTAGGCACGCCGGCCGCCTCGCACCGCTGCTTGGTCAGGTATTTGTCGAAGCCGATTCGGCTGGCCTCGGGATCACATCCGGTATAGGGCACGCCCAATTCTTCGAGGCGGCGCTGGACGGTGCCGTCTTCGCCGTAAGTCCCGTGGAGCGCAAGGAACACGGCGTCCGTGCCCTGCGGCAGCGCCCATTTGTCGTGGCTGGGATCCACCTCATGAACCTCGTGGCCAAGGGAGCAAAGCGCCTTCACCACGCCGGCGCCGGAACGGAGGGAAACCTCCCTTTCCGCGCTCGGGCCTCCAAGCATCACGACAATCTTCAACTTCGCCAGCCTGCTTTTCATTCTTCTCCCACAATCTCAACCTCGGGGTCCAGTTCAATGCCGCGCTCGAGGCGGGCGCGCTTCCGGATCAGTTCGATGAGCGCCAGGACGTCGCGGGCGGTGGCAGCGCCGTCGTTCACAATGAAGTTGCCGTGCTCAGTCGAGACCACCGCGCCGCCGACGCGCGCGCCCTTCAGGCCCAGCTCGTCAATGAGCTTGCCGGCGGGAATGGCAGCGGGATTCCTAAAGATGCACCCGGCGCTCGGCGCCGCCGGCTGCGACTGCCACCGTTTCCGGCTGGACTCGTTCATGCGCTGCTCGATGGCCTCGCGCGTACCGGGTTCGCCGCGCAACACCGCCGCCAGGGCGATGCGGTCTTTCAACACCAGGCAACTCCGGTAGCCAGCCGACAACTCCCGGGCTGCCCGCTCGTGCACCGCTCCGCCGAAGTCCATCAGGCGAACCGACTCGACCACATCGAATATCGCGCCGCCCATGGCACCAGCGTTCATGCGCAAGGCGCCGCCCACGCTGCCGGGGATCCCCTCCAGGAATTCCAAGCCGGCCAGGCTGCTTCGTTTGGCCTCGACCGCCACCGCTTTGAGCTTGGCGCCGGCGCCGCACTTCAGGAGGCAGCCGACCGATTCAATCCGGGTGAAGTGCGGGTGCGCCAGACAAATCACCACACCTCTGAACCCGCCGTCTTTCACCAGCAGATTTGAGCCCCGCCCCAGCACGAAAAAGGGCCGGTCGAGGCGGCGGCAAAAGCTTAGCACAGCCGCCAGGTCGGCTTCAGAAGCAGGCTCGACGTAGAGATCGGCTGAACCGCCGATCCGCAACGTGGTGCGTTTAGCCAACGGTTCGTCCGGGCTGATCACGGTTGCCCCGGAAACACGTTTCGCCAGCTCATTTGCTTCCCGGCTCTCAGTTTGCCTCGGACAATTCACACCGGCTGGTGACCTCACGCAACCACCTCCGGCTCGCGTCGGAACGCGGCACAATCCTGCGTCCCTGGCATGGCTTGGGGACCCTGAAAGCGGCAGTCGAGAGACGACCCGGGCGCCCGAGACTCGCTGCGGGGCGTCTCAACCGACGGATCTGGCGTGACTGCCAGAGCCGGCTCGGCTGGGTGCAAAGCAGGCGCCGGGATGCCCATGGCGCGAAGCATAGCGTCGGCGATTCGCTCCGCCGCCTGGGGCACGTGCCATTGGGCCAGCGAGGTTTGCATCTTTTCGCGCACGACCGGTTTCTCGAGCAAGTCGCGCAGCAGGTGGGCCAGCGTTTCGGGGGTGGCGTTCTTCTGCTCGAGGAGCCGAGCGGCGCCTGCTGCCTCGAAAGCGCGCGCGTTGTGGAATTGGTGGTTGTCGGTAGCCGCCGGATACGGGACGAGCACGGACGTGACGCGCATGGCGGCGAGTTCGGCCAGCGAGGACGCGCCGGCGCGGCAAACAGCAGCCGTCGCTGCGCCCAGTGCCAATTCCATTTTGGGAAAGAACGGATGCACGACCGCCCTCAGCGCCAGAGCGGCATAAGCTTGCGTCACCTTTTCCGCGTCGCCGGGACCCGCGAGATGCAGACATTGCAGGCGGGGGGCTCGGTTCGCCAGCAGCGCCAAGGATCGAACGACCAGGTCATTGACCGCGGACGCGCCCTGGCTGCCGCCCATGATCAGCAAGACCGGGCGCGAGGGGTCGAGACCGAGAGCGGCGCGGCAAGAGGCCGGATCAGAGGTCCGGAATTGAGACCGCACCGGCGTACCGCTGACCGACACGTGCCGATTGTGCAAACGAGCGGCGGCCGAAGGGAACCCGACAAAAGCCTGATCCACCACCCATGACAACCATCGGTTTGCGCGGCCCGGAATGGTGTTCGACTCGTGCAGGAACGTCTGCGCACCGATCCGTTTGCCGGCCAGGATCGGCGGGGCGCTGGTAAACCCTCCCATGGCCAGGACGGCCTGGGGCGGGCGGGACCGGAAAATGGTTCTTACGGTACGATAAGAGCAGGTGAAACCCCGGACGAACGCGAGTCCTCCACCTCGCTGCAAGCCCGCCGCCGGGAGAGTGCTAATGTCAAGTTCCGGGGCCTGCTTAACCAAACGTTGGTCCACCTCCTTGGGTGAGACCAGGAGCATCACACGGCAGCCACGGGACACGAGGACCTCAGCTACTGCCAAGCCAGGGAAGAAATGCCCGCCCGTGCCGCCGCAGGCGATCGCGACGCGGGGTACGGGCTGGGCGCTCGGAGTCATACGGGGCGCGGATTCTTGAACGGGTTGGGGTCCTGGAAGTCATCGCTGCAGGGCGGCAACCCGCTCCCGGCCCCCGCCGGTCCCGCATGCCGGGCGATGCTCAGGAGGAGACCGATTCCCGTGAGAGTGATGACCAGACTTGAGCCACCGTAGCTTATGAAAGGCAAAGGCAAGCCCTTGTTCGGCAATGCGCTGGTCACGACGCCGATGTTGATAAAGGCCTGCAGGCTGATAAGAAAGGCGATGCCCACTCCCAGCAACAAGCCGAAGGTGTCTACGGCGTGGGCGGCGATATAGACGCCACAAAACAGAATCGCGGCGAAGGCCAGCACGACGAAAAGCGTCGCCCGCAAGCCGAGCTCTTCGCCGATGATGGAGAAGATGAAGTCGGTATGGTGCTCCGGCACCCAGCCGAGTTTCTGGCGGCCATCGCCGAGGCCCTTGCCCGTCAGGCCGCCGCTGCCGAGCGCGACCATTGCCTGGTAGCCTTGCATGCCTTTGTCAAGCCTGGTTTCTTCCAGGTGCAGCCACGAATAGATGCGCTCGGAGCGCATGGGGTTGTGGTAAATAAAAAGGCCCACCGCCAGCGCCCCGGCCAGGACAGGCGGCACGAAATACCGCAGCCGAATGCCCGCGACGAGCAGGAGGATTCCGCACACAGTCGCGAGCACCAAGCCGTTGCCTACATCCGGTTCCTTGAAGATCAAGCCTACAGCCAGCCCGATCAGCAATCCGGGAATCAAGGCTCCGCGAATGAAGCTTGGCATCTGGCGCTGGAACCGCTCGCCGTACCAGGCCAGGGCAATGATGACCGCGAGCTTGGCGAACTCCGACGGCTGAAGACTCATGCCCCCGAATGTGAACCAGCGCCGCGCGCCGCCCCGCACCGAGCCGAGGTGCTTGTTCAACACGAGCACCAACATAACCAGCCCGATCATCAGCAAGAACCACCAGAGCCTCTTGAGTTGCCGGTAGTCCGCCAGCGCCGCCACGACGCAGGCCGCCGCGCCGAGCCCGCACCATATCAGTTGCAGCATCAGATAGCGCGCGCCAACCTGAGGACTGCTGGAGCTGTAGAGCATCACTACACCCAGCGCCAGCAGGGCGGCGACGCAGGAGACCAGAATGGTGACGGCCACTTTCATGGGCGAAACGAGAGCTGCTGATCGGGTTGGGATCAGTCGGCTTTCGGTCGGAGACGTTACGGTCCGCTCGGCGTCAGAGGGGGAACAGCCGGCGAGGTGCCCAAGGCCGGTTCCGCCGGCGCGGCGCCGCCGTTTGCCGCTGTTGATGCCTTCACGGGGATCTTGAGCTTTTGCCCCACCGTGATTCGGTCGGTTCTCAGATTGTTGGCGGCGCGCAGAGCTTTGACTGTCGTGCCCTTCGCTTTGGCAATCTTGCTCAAGTTGTCGCCTGATTTCACGGTGTAGATCTGCTCCGCGCCTGTGGCGGCTGTCTCCGCGAACCCCGTAACCGCGGTTGGCGCCGTCGGCGCCGAAGCTGAAGGGATGTGGAGGGTCTGCCCGATCTTGAGCCTGGCCGAGTCAGTCCCCGGGTTCGCCTCGGCGATCGCCTTGACCGAGACATGGTATTTCTTGGCCAAGGTGCTGAAATTGTCACCTCTGGCAACGACGTGTTCCGTGCCGCCTACCGGCGGTGCCGGTGGCGCCGCAGTCTCGTCCGGAATGGGTGTGCCCACCGGAGCGGCCGGAGCAGCCGGTGCGACTTCCGGACCAGGCGCCGTGACCGGAATATTGGTTGGCTCGTCAAAAGCCGGCGTGACGTTAGTCGGCTCGGGCGGCGGCGGTGGTGGTTCGGGTGGTTTCTGACAACCTTGCATTAGCAATGCCATCAGACCGATACCGTGGATAGCTAGAACCACAAAGACCGCGATCTTCACGCGAGCGCGGCCTTTGTTCTTTTGTTCGAGGAAGGAACTTTGCGGGACGAGTGGACTGTGGTTGTTCATATTCAATTGGCGCTTTAACGTCTGTTCGTTGAGGTACTATTCTGGGTTAATTCGTTGCGCTGCGGGATCTTCCCTCAAAAAGTCCAGCAGCAAATTCATCATGTTTCGGCTTCGATTCACGCCGTGTCGTCTCTAATTTCCCGTCTATATTGGGGCTGCCGCCACGGACACCCCTACCTATTGATTTCACCGCTTGGCGAAGGACTTCCCGGCGATGTTGACTACTGCGAATCTGATCGAAGCTCGGAGGAGCCGTTGAAAGCAAAGCTACGTCGCCTGAAGTCGCACGTTCAGCCACTTCTGCAACGGCTTCTACCAGAGCAGCGGTTCTGGCGCAAGGCAGAAAAACAGCCCACGCCGCCCGGCCGTTCGGCAGCCTCATTTGGCTCTCGGGACTGTTCATTGGTTTAGTCTTTAACGGATTTTCAAGCTGCTCAGCGCGACGACCGCGCAGAGCACACCCAGAATGTAGAACCGCATCACCACCTGCGACTCATACCAACCTTTCTTCTCGAAGTGGTGGTGGATCGGGGCCATCAGGAAAATGCGCCGCCCCACGCCGTACCGACGTCGCGTGTAACGGAACCAACCCGTTTGCAGCAGCACGGACCCTGCTTCCATGACGAACACACCGCCGGCGATCACGAGAACCAGGGGCTGATGAATCAGGACCGCGACGATGCCAAGCGCGCCTCCCAGGGCCAGTGAACCGGTGTCACCCATAAACACCTGCGCCGGGTGACAGTTAAACCAAAGAAAGCCCAGGCCTGCGCCGATCATGGCCGCACAAAACACGGTCAACTCTCCGGCTCCGACCACGGGGGGAATCTGCAGGTAGGCGGCGGCTATCTTGTGACTCGCCACATAGGTCATTACCACGAACACGAAGGACACGATCAGTGTGCAGCCGATCGCAAGTCCGTCCAGCCCATCCGTCAGATTGACGGCATTCGAACTTCCCACAATGGTAAGAATGGTCAGCACCAAGCCGACCAGACCCGCGCTCGTCGCGACCGGATGCTTGTAGAAAGGCACCATGATGGTTGTGATCAGCTCACTGGTAGAGGGGCGATTCCACAAGTAGACCCCGATGAACAGTGCCAAGCCAGCCTGCACCGAGAGCTTAACCACCGACCGGACGCCGCCACTGCTCTGCTGGGCGATCTTCGCGTAGTCGTCATAGAATCCCAGTCCGGTCAACACCACGACGGAAAGCAGGGTCAACTCCACCAGAGTGTTCCACTGCGCCCACAGCAAAGTTGTCAGGTTCAACGCCACGACGATCAGGATTCCACCCATGGTCGGGGTGCCTCGCTTGCTCAGTATCCGCGCCGTCATGCCGCCGACGACCTCGGCCTTGTCGGCGTATTCTTGCCCAAACTTCAAGCGCCGCAGCCAGGCAATCACCCGAGGGCCTAGCCACCAACTCAGGGCCAAGGCGGTGACCGCCGCGCCGGCGGAACGAAACGTGATGTAACCGAAGAGCCGCAAAGGCGAGAGATGGTGGGCCCATGGGGTTCCCGCCGACCACTCCAGCAGATATTGGCTCAAGTAATACAGCACTAGTTTTTCCTCGCGGCCTCACCGGCACGCAGAAACGCAGCAATCCGCTCGAAACGCATGACCCGCGACGCCTTCAACAACAGTACATCCCCGCTTCTGACAAAACTCTTCACCACCGGCGCGGCGGTTTCCACATCCGCAAATTCAAACACGCGGTTCAGTCCGGCTTTCCGCGCTCCACGCGCCATCACGGACGCCATCCTGCCGATGGCGAACAACTGACCAATGCCCAGCTCGCCCGCGTAGCAGCCGATCTCTTCATGGGCTGGCTCGCTATGAACGCCCAACTCCGCCATGTCGCCCAGCACCGCCACCCGCCGTCCAGTGCAGGGCAATTCTTGCAGGGTCTGCAAGGCCGCCCGCACCGAATCCGCGTTGGCGTTGTAGGCGTCATCCAGCACACGCACCCCGCCGGATTCCCACAACTCGAGCCGCATCCGGGGCGCCTTGCACTCGGCCAGCCCCCGGGCGATCTGCGCGCGCTCTAGGCCCAGTGCCGCCCCAAGTGCCACCGCGAATAATGCGTTTACCACCTGGTGCCGCCCCAGCAACTGAATCCGATATTCGCCCGCGAACCCGGCATCCGGCCCGTCCACCTGGAACGAGATACCATGCCGGCTGGAGCGCACCCCGCAAGCGCGCCATTCGTTTTCGTCAGAGAAGCCCACGCGCACGACGGACGCTCGCGTGCGCTCGGCGATTTGGCAGCTCCAAGGATCGTCGCCGTTAACGAAGAGCCTGCCCTGCGCCGGCAACAACTCGGCCAGCCAGCCCTCTTCGCGCGCCACGCCCGAGACGTCGCCGAAGAACTCCAAGTGCTCGCGCCCGATGCAGGTGACGATCGCGTAGCCAGGTTCGATCATCCTCACCAGTGGCGCGAGTTCACCCGGGTGGTTCGTTCCCGCTTCCACCACCGCCGCCCCATGCGATTTCTGCAGCCGCAGCAAAGTCAGCGGCACCCCGATGTCGTTGTTGAAACTCGCCTCGCTGCAAAGCGTGGTCAACTTCTGCCGCAGCACCGACGCCAGCAGTTCCTTCGTGGTGGTCTTTCCGTTAGACCCCGCCACGGCGGTTATGGGCAGCTCAAAATCCTTCCGATATCGGGCGGCCAGGTCGCCAAGAGCGCTGCGCGTATCCGCGACTGCAATGACCGTGCAATGGGTCAGGCCGCGCGGCAATCGCCCGCACTCGCCCACAATCGCCGAGGCTCCCTTCCTGGCGGCCTCCGCCAAGAACTCATGTCCGTCGAAGCGCTCGCCTCGCAAAGCAAAGAACAAATCGCCCGCCTGCACTTGGCGCGAGTCTGTGCAAACACGACGGACGCACGCTTCCGGCGAGCCCTGCACCAATTCACCCGCGCAAGCGGCGACAACAAATTTCAACGAGCGAGCATCCATACGCTCTCTCAGTGCCCGTTGGGCCTCGGCGACATTGGGCGCCGAAATCAGGCCCGAGCCTGGTGCGCCGGCATCCGCAACGGGCGGGCCCCGTGCCGGAGAAGCGGCATCGCTTCATCTCCTAGCGCCAGCGCACGGACTGCCGGGCCGCAGGCCGCTTCGCTGAACGGTCTCTTCTGATGTCCTGGCTTCTCCTGAACGTGGCCCACATTGCCGACGGCAGCCACGAACAGATGGTGTGAGATAACCGGTAGCGGATTCATATTAGCCTTTCTCTCTTGAGTCTTATTTCATTGGGAGCGCGCGGTGGCGGTCTTCACGGGACGATCATCCAACGGTCCAGCGAGCGCGTTCGATCCCGACGGTTCCCCGACGTCTTCGGGACGGATGTTCAGGTAATTGGCAGCTCGTTCGGCGATCTGCGCGAAGATCGGAGCAGCGATTTGTCCGCCGTAATACCCGCGCTTGGGCTCATCCATCGTTATCGAGATGCAGATCTCAGGATTGTCGGCCGGCAGGAAGCCGATGAATGAAGTAAAGTACTTGCCGACGGCCAATTGCCCGCGTTCAAACTTTTGCGCCGTGCCGGTTTTGCCGGCAACCGTGTAGTGTTCCAGCGCGGCTTTCGACGCGGTGCCCTCGGGGGAAGCCACCGTCTTGAGGGCCTCAACCATGGACTTGGCCGCGGATTGGCTAATCACCTGGCGCAGGCGCTGAGGAGAGTATTGCACCACCACGTTATGTTCCCGATCCTCCAACCGATCCACCAGCATGGGAGTCATCAAAACCCCTTTGTTGGCAATCGCGCACATCGCCATCATCATTTGCAGGCGGGTGACGGCAATGCCCTGGCCCATCGGGATCTGCGCAATCGAAACCTTATACCAGTCCTTCACCGGATGAACGATGCCCACCACCTCGCCCTGCAGCGGAATCCCTGTGCGCGTGCCGAAGCCGAAGCTGCAGATATAGTCATAGACCCGGGGCGGCCCCATCTTCATGCCGATCTTGGCAGCCCCGATGTTGGACGATTTCATAATGATCTCCTCCACTGATAGAACGCCGTAGGATCCGTGGTCGTGGAGTACGTGGCCGGCGAAATGGAAACGCCCGTGCTCGCAATCGAAGGTATCGGTCGAGCGCACGGTCTGGTCGTTCAAGGCGCCGGAGACGATCACGATCTTGAAGGTGGATCCCGGCTCCGCGACGTCCGTAATCACGCGGTTGCGGTGCGCGTCGGCAGGGGCGGCGCCTGGATTGTTCGGATCGAAATTGGGCAATGTGGCCATGGCGAGGATCTCGCCCGTTCGCGGGCGCACGGCAATCCCGGAAATGCTGACGGGCGAGTGCTTCTCCATCGCCTCGGCCAGCGCGGACTCGACGATGTGCTGGATCACCGAATCGATAGTGAGCACGACATTCAGGCCGTCATGCGGCTCCACGTCTTGTTCGCGCAACGCCACTAATTCACGCCGCTGATGGTCGGTTTCTGTCACCCGCCAACCCCGTGCGCCCGCCAGCTTCGAGTTGAAGCTATGCTCGATCCCGTGCTTGCCCGAGGTCTCCAGAACCCGATCGCCGTTCACCTGCGTCTCCTGCATGCCGACATAGCCCAGGACGTGGGCGGCGAGCGTTTGGTTTGGGTAAACCCGCAATTGGTCATCAAACGGATCCACAAACACGGACTTCCTCCTTAAGTCGCGATAGAATGCCTGTTGAGGCTTGGGCAACTTCTTCTCGTCCAGTCCGAACCAGAGGTTGGTCATGGCAGACTGTATCTTCTGCCAAGTTTCCGGCGGCACTTTTCGCTTGAGCACAACATAACGGTTGGTGACGGTTTCGCCCGTTGCGTTCTGCCGTAGGCGCGGCATCAAGCGTTGGTGCAGTTCCGATTCCCTGGTCTGCAGCAGCGGCGCGAGGGCGTGCGCGACTGTAGCCTGGTGGTCGCCAATCATGGTAGGGTCGGCGCAGACCGTTTTGACGAAGACGCTCGTGGCTAACAGGTTGCCCTTCACATCCAGAATGTCGCCGCGGCGGGGTTCGAGCAGGAACTCCCGCTGGGTATGGCCTTGAGCGATCAGGCGTAGCTCGGTGTGGCGCAAGACCTGCAGATCTATGAGGCGATAGGCCAGCCCGGCGAAGCCCATGCCGAGCAGCAGCGTCAGCAGCGTCAGCCTTGTGTATTGCAGTCGTTTGGCCATCTCAGCCGGTCCAACCCGGTCAATTCATTTGTTCCGTCACGCTCTTCAAAATCACCAGCCGCCCGCGGCGATCGGTTCCTCATCCGACGGCGTCACGGGCGGCGGTAAATCATTCTCCGCTTTGTTCAGCATTCTCTTGTGGCGCCCGAATGAAGTTCCGCAGCCGGCAAGAACTTTCTGAGCGCGTTGGCTATCGCATCTTCACCTCAAGGCTTTCATCCATTTGGTCTCATTCAAGCATCACACCGGACAATTCGCTTTGCCGGCCGCCCGCGGCGATCGGTTCCTCATCCGACGGCGTCACGGGCGGCGGCAAAATTTTCATAATCAGCTACGGCATGGTTGGCAGGTTGCTCTGCCGGGCGACGTATTGGCGGTCGGCCGGCGTAGCGGAGGACTCGGGAGAAGGTTCCGCCAGCAGCCAGACCTGCCCCTGCTCCGGCCGCACCAACCCGAGGTTCAGTTCTCTAATCCGCATTTCCAGTGCGCCGGGAGATCGCATGGTCTCTAGTTGTCTCCTCAGCTTCTCATTGTTGTTGACCAGCTCGCGCAGGCGAAGCTCGCGCTTCCTGATTTGCTGGCCCAGTTGGTAGATCTGATCCTTCTGCCAGACGTACCCGACGCCCGATCCACCAATCAGGAGGCAGAGCAGCAACGCCTTGAGCGTGGGCCCGAAGCGAATTGCCGCCGATTGATATTTCCGATTTCGCGCCATAGTCCTCTGCGCGCTCTCATACTTCAATTACACCGCGTTACTTGTCACCGAGTTTCTCCATCACCCGCAGTTGCGCACTGCGGCAGCGCGGATTCGCCGCGACTTCCGCCACGCTGGGGGTGATCGGCTTGCGCTGCACCCATTCCAACTCGGGCGCGCGCGGCTTGCGCAATTCTGGAACATCCATTCCTCCTGTGAATGTATAGTCCCGCGCCCGCGCGCGCCCGAAATCCTTCACGACGCGATCATCCACACCCTGAAAGGTGATGACCGCCAGCCGTCCGCCGGGCTGCAAGATCCTAAACGCCCCGGCAAGACCTTTTCTCAAAGAACCGATCTCATCATTCACCGCCATGCGCAGGGCTTGGAAGACCCTCGTGGCCGGATGCGTCCTTCTGCCGCGCCGTGGCGCCAGCCTCTCGATCAAGTCCGCCAACTGCCGCGTCGTGCTAAACGGCCGTGGCCCGCGCTCTCTTGCTATCGCTCGCGCAAATCGCCGCGCATTCCGTTCACCCCCCAGTTCCCACAAAATCCTGGCCAGTTCTTCCGCGTCCGCGGTGTTCACCAGGTCGGCCGCCGTCAGGGGCTGCTGCCGGTCCATCCGCATGTCGAGCGGACCGTTTTGCTGGAAACTGAAACCGCGCTCGGCCTCGTCCAGTTGAGGCGAACTTACACCCAGATCCAGCAGCACTCCGTCGCAACTGTCCGGCTCCACCCAGTCCGCCAGTTCGGCATAGTCGCCCTGGCGTATGTCGAACCGGCCTGCAAACTCCGCCAGGCGCTGCCGGGCAGCCTCAATCGCCGCGCCATCGCGATCGCATCCGCACAGCCACCCACTCGGCGAGCTCGCGGCCAAAATGGCTGCCGCGTGTCCAGCCCCACCGAGGGTCCCGTCGGCGTAACGGCCACCGGACCTCGGCCTGAGGCCAGCCAGCACCTCGGTCACCATGACTGGGATGTGGTGGTAGGCTTGCACTTCGCATCTGGCCTCTCCGATTACGTCTTGCCTGCGCGAAAGAACCCTGACACGCGCCCCCAAGCCCTGCCGCCGGCCATAGCTCCTTCAGCACCGCGCAAGGCCGGAGCCGCACCCGCCCGTCCTGCCGCCATTGTGGCCGGAATAACTTCCAAATCGGCATCGCTCAAATCGTTCCTCACTACTTTGATGTGGTCCAACGACAGTTCTCCCTGGATCGGCAGCCGAGTCGAACGAGACCTGGTCACTGCGACCGCCTTGCCGCGCGAACGGGAACGCAGGGCGCCCAGTCTGCCTGCGAAAGCGTTCCGGATCGCAGCCGCCCGCGACCGCAGCATGCCAGTGAACTGGCGACGCTGGGAACCAACCAGTACCGCCGGCACCAAAGAGTGCGAGGCGCCGGATGGCTTCTCGCAACGCAACAGCGTCGCCTCGCCGCCGGTGACACCCTTATCCGGTTCCGCCAAGCTCTTGTCCGCCTTCCCACCGAATGGATTCTTGGCCGGGCCAAACCGCGGCAAGAGTCTCTGACGGGTCACCCGGTAACGCGTCTCCGAGTCACTGATCCCCACCAAGCTCCTGCCCGTCGTTAATAATCGCAAGAGGCTCATAATCATTCCATCAGCCTCAATGCCTCCGGGATCATGACCGCGTCAGATACGCTCACTTTCGCGTATCGCTCGGGGCTCCAAATCTCGAACTTATCGATCAGCCCGACCAGGACCACGGTATCAGAGATCCCTGCTGCCCTTGTCATCTCCTCTGGCAGACAGATCCGCCCAGACTTGTCCAACGTCGCCTGAACCGATTGGCCGCCGAGGTAGCGCTTTAGTACTACCTTGCTCAGTTCGCCATTCGGCATGGCGTTAATATCGCTCAGTAACTTCGCCATCTGTTGCGGAGGCAAAACACGCAGGCAGGGTCCCTCTCTGTCCTTCGGCCACACTACCAACGTCAATTCCGTCCCCGGCTTGGCGGGCCGCCACTTGGCCGGGATCTGAACACGTCGTTTCTCGTCCACCCCGTGCTGGTGGACCGAGTTGTAATACGTCGGCGCAGTGTTCTCTTCGTTCGCTTCCATCTTATTCACAGCGGGACCGGCATAGCCAGATTGTCCCACTAATGACCCACTTCGCTCCATTTTTACCCCACTTCTCCCCACCACGTCAACAGTTTTATGGAAGATTTTTTAAGAAAGTTATTCACAATCTACTAACAGAGGTAAATAACCGCTCCCAGAGGTGTTAAATGCTTGTAAATAATATAGTTACATAGAATCATCGCAGTGAGGTCTGCGTGGGTTCATTCAAGCCGACGGCACGATCGAGCCGCGCACGGGCGGCGCAAAAGTCGTGCAAAGCCTCGATTTGGGTGGTCTGTGCCTGGGTCAGGGCTGTGCGGGCGCTGAGGACGTCAAGCTGTGTTCCGGTGCCCGCGTTATAGCGTGCGGAGGCGAGGCGAAGTGCTTCCTCGGCCTGCTCTACGACCTTTGTCTGCGAGTCGAGGACTTCGTTGGACTCGGTGAACCTCGAGTGCGCGGTTCGCACATCCAGTTCGATGCGGCGGCTGGTGTCATCGAGTTCGATCCCAGCGCGTTCGTAAAGAGCCTTGGCCTCCATGACCTTACCCTTGGTGTGCAGGCCATCGAAAAGAGCCCAGGTGACTTGCACGCCAGCCATCCAGCCATGAACCGTGAAGGACAGATCCGAGGCGAAGATCGAGCTGCGAGCTTCATATCCCCCATAAGCCCTCACGCTGGGCAGGTAACCGGCCTTGGCGCTGACAATGTCCTCGAAGCGCAGGGCCCTGGCTTTGCGGAGAGACTCGAGTTCGGTGCGACGCTCCAGCGCCAAGGCAATTGCGCGCGACAGGTCAATCTGATAAGGCTCGGCTTCGAGCTTGCCGGCGAGATTCAAGGGTATGTCCTCGACGGTATCCTTGGGGATGTTGAAGCCCAGGACGTTGGCGAAGACGTTCTTGGCAATGCGGAGGTTGTTCTTCGCGCGTATCAGTCTTGGCTGCTGGTTGGCCAGTTCGACCTGGGCGCGCAGCACGCTAAACTGCGGCACCGTGCCGGCTTCGTAGCGTCGCTTCGTGTCGGCCGACTCGCTGCGGAGCAGCTCGACGGATTTCTCCTGCACGACGATTTCCTGCACTGCCAGCAGGACATCGTAGTAGGCCAGTTGCACCTCCAAGACTGTATCCGCGACGACGGTCTGGTACATCAGGAGCGAGCGTTCTTTCGTCAGCCTTGCAGCCCGCAGCGAGGAGAGAATGCGTCCGCCTTCATAGAGAGACTGGACCAGGCGGATTTGCGAGGCCCATGCCTGCTCGGTGCCGAAGTTGAAGTCGGGAATGGCAACGCGCGGCGTGTCCACGTCGGTGGATTGCACGCTCGAGTAACTGCCCGCCGCCTGAACCTTGGGGATCGCGATCGCTCTCGTCTGCGCCACGATGCCCTGCGCCGCCTCCAAATCCTTCTGCGCACGCAGAATGTTGGGGTTCTGCCGCAGGGCGATGTTGATGGTGTCGGCAAGGGAGAGCGGCTGGGCGGTGAACGCATTGGTTGTGGGCAAGGTTGGAGCCGCGAGCGCAGGTGAAGCGAAAAGAAACAGCCAGAGCAAGGCGTGAAGCGCTCGCCGCCCCGGCGTGGCCGCCAGCGGAATACGCGGTCCAACCGGTCCCGTTCTGATCATTTGCCTGACCGATGCGCTGGCGTTCATGAGAATGACGGCGGTTGGTTTAGCACGTTACGGGCAGGCCGCATACACAATAATTTCGGCCCCAGGGAAATGACCGGGGCTCGGCGAAAGGCACAGCTCCGGGGATGGAGTCCTCTCGGGCCGGAGCCAACAGAAGGAAACTGACCTCAGAGCTTGGTCTTGATCCCACATGCGCGCAGGAGGCACCAGCCGCGCGCCGCCTCATATAGTGCGAATGCGCCGAAGGCCGCCAATCCGAAGCAGGCCCACAGATGAGATCCTGACAGCAGCAAGCCGACCAAAACTAAAGCCGCGCCCCACACCGCGCGCAAAACCCGCCCACGCCCGTCTATATTCGGAGAGAAGAATTTGCCCATGACAACCCTTAACACATCGCCGGAAATCCGCAAAGCCCCACTGGGCGATTTCGAGTTGCCGGCGACGGTCTGGCTCAGAAAGTCTAAAGGCAAGCCGGCCGCGTCTTTGGGAGCGCGGCCGGCTTCCGAATGACTCCGAAGGGCCCTTTCGCCGGCTAGAACTTGCCGCCGTAAACAGCGTTCTTGCCCAACGACTGCTCGATCCGCAGCAACTGGTTGTACTTCGCCACGCGGTCGGTGCGGCTGAGCGAGCCGGTCTTGATTTGGCCCGCGTTGGTAGCCACGGCGATGTCCGCGATCGTGGCGTCTTCCGTCTCGCCGGACCGATGGCTGATGACCGCAGTGTAATCATTATCCTGGGCCAGCTCTACTGCGTCGAGGGTCTCAGTGAGCGAGCCGATCTGGTTGACCTTAACGAGGATCGAGTTGGCGGTTCCGGTCTCGATGCCACGGCGCAGGAACTTGACGTTGGTCACGAACAGATCGTCGCCAACGAGCTGTACTTTGTCACCCAGTTTGTCGGTGAGCTTCTTCCAGTTAGCCCAGTCTCCTTCGGCACAACCGTCTTCGATGCTCACGATCGGGTACTTGCCGCAGAGCTTGACGTAGAAGGCGATCAACTCATCGCCCGAGACGGTCTGGCCGGTGCTCTTCTTGAAGGTGTAGGTCCCGTCTTTGTTATAGAACTCGCTGCTGGCAACATCCAGCGCCAGAAAGATTTGCTTGCCTGCCTTGTAGCCGGCGTCCTTGACGGCCTGCAGGATGGCCTCGATGGCCGCTTCGGTGCTCTCGAGTTTGGGGGCAAAGCCGCCTTCGTCGCCAACGGCGGTCGAAAGCCCCTTTTTCTTCAGCACCGCCTTGAGGGCGTGGAATGTCTCCGTGATGGCGCGCAGGCCCTCCGAGAATCTGTCGAAGCCCTTGGGCACAATCATGAATTCCTGGAAGTCAATCGGCGCGTCCGAGTGGGCGCCGCCGTTGATGACATTGGCCATGGGCACGGGCAGGACCTTGGCGTTGGGGCCGCCGAGATATTTGAAGAGCGGCTGGTTGAGGAGGGCGGCGGCGGCCTTGGCGTTGGCAAGGGAGACCGCCAGGATGGAGTTTGCCCCGAGCTTGGCCTTGGTCTCCGTGCCGTCGAGTTCGAGCATGGTCCGGTCCACCGTCAACTGGTCGAATGCGTCCATGCCCTTGAGCGCGGGGAGTAGCTTCTCCGTCACATTCTTCACGGCCTTCGTGACACCCTTGCCCAAATAGCGCTTCTTGTCGCCGTCGCGCAATTCCAGCGCTTCGTGCTCGCCGGTGCTGGCGCCCGAGGGCACCGCCGCGCGGCCCGCCGCGCCGCTGGCCAGGGTCACGTCAACTTCCACTGTGGGGTTACCGCGCGAGTCGAGGATCTCACGCGCCTGTATATTTTGAATTGTGCTCATAAGTGTTTATATTCAGTTCGGAACCCAGGAAATCGGGAGGGCCAGCGCGTCCGCTGCCGCACGCAGGGTCTGTCGCCCTTCGCGAGGTCCTGATCTTCAAGCTCACTTCTTGTTCCAAGTGAGGCGCGCATGATAGGGCGGCGGGGACGCGAGTCAAGGAATGCATAGGGACGAATCGGCGCCTCCGGCCGCCTGTACGCCCGCAGGGCCTGCGGCTTGCCGGTTCCCTTCCTTGCCTCGGCACGAATCAACCTGGGGCCTCAATCGCTCGGGGGCGGTGGCCTGGCCACTCAAGCTGGGGACGCGCATGAGACATTTCTGAGCATCCGCTTGATCCCGTTCGCCAATTGGTTATATTGGCTGGCGAGTAAGATCCATGACGAAAATATGAAAAGGACCTTTGTTCTCAGCCTCGTCGTCTCCGCCGCCGTGATCGGCTTCTGCGGCTGCGCCTCGAACTCGGGCGAAAAGAAAACCGAAAAGCCAAAAGACAGCCGGCCTCTGGAACAGCGTCTCACGGTGGGCATGACCCAGAACGAGGTGCGCACGGCCTGCGGCAATCCCAACGGCAAGACGGTGGACAGCGCTGGTCTGGAGTCCTGGACCTACAGTGACCGCGCCAAAGCCTGGATTCCCTACTACACCATCAGTGGCGGCAAGTTCCACAACCTGGTCGTCTCGTTCGACAAGGATGGGAAGGTCAAAAGCTGGTCTTCCAGCGAGTCAAGCGCTTACTAATCCTGCGGCTTGTCGGACAGCGAATGGCAGACGGAGCGGGCGCGCCTGATCGCCGGACCATTCCCCACACGACAGCGTCGCGTCGCGTCAATAGGCGATCGGCTGCCCGCGAGCGTCGGTACGGAATGTGAATTCGAAGATCCTGGCTTCAACGCCATTTCCCCGAATCCGTCCCGAGATTCGGTGCTCCTTCTCCGGCTCAAGAACAAGGCCCGGCGGCAGCGGGTAAACTCTGTCGCAACCGCCGGTGCTGGAACACACAATGGGAGACGCAACTCTCAAACGTTGTTCGGAGATGCCAAAGGGCTGGGGATCGCCTCGACGAACATGCGCGGCTACGAAGCGCGGAATCCTCTTGAAGGTCAACTCAACATGAGCCTCGCCGCAGTCGGCAAACCGGGGCGACCAAATCCGCAGGTAGACCGCGTTGCTGGCAAGCATTCCGCAACCTGAATCCACCGGCGACCGGGCTATTGCCGTCCGGGCCTGGCCTTCCGCGGTGATCCATTCCGCGCCACTCTCCTCCGCGCGATAATCGCGGAGGCCCTTGAACCCTTCATAGAGAGCCGCCACGCTGCGGGTGGTGCAGTCCCGGCTGGGCGCGAAATTGCTCAGCAGCATCCCGGTGGAGTTGAGGTCGTCAAGCGCCCCATGCGTGCCGCCGAATCGCACGCACTCGCTGCCCTTCTTGATCAGCCACGAGGCGTGAACATAGCGGTTATCCAGGCTGATGAGAATGGTCGCCGGGTTCATGGTAACCCGGGTATGGCCTCGGACGATGCGTTCGAGAGCCACCGGATAGCGGTTGGTCATGGTTTCAGCCATCCAGGCGTCGGCCGAGGCAAAGCCATTGGCGTCGAGTTGGCCCTTGCGCGAAAGCGCCTCCACGGCCGGGCCGTAGTTCAGCGGATCGCCCGCTTCGGTTACGTATCGGAAGGAACTCTGCGCGGGATCGCACTCGATGCGGGCGCGTTCGCCTTTCCCATTCAGGACGAGGAAGCGACCATCTTGCCCTGGAAACCGGGCGGTCAATATATCCACACCCTCCAGATGCGTAAGCAGTTCCGCGAGCCGCTCCGTTTCAGCCGGCGCATTGTGGATTTCCACCCACGACTCGATGCCGCAGGTGGGCAGGACAACATCCTTCGGGCCCTGGATTGATTTGGCAATCCGGTAGCCCGCTTTCTTCAGAAAACCCCGGACCTCGACGCGCTTCGCCGGACCGGCCTTATTGTTCCCATGATCGGAGAGAATCAGGATTTCCAGTTCCCTTCCCTCTTGCGCCCGGTACTGCGCCCGCAGCGCCTCGACCTTCTCGTCGAGTGCACAAAGCAGCGCCCGGATGTCGGCGGACAGGTGCTGGGCATCGTCGGTGGTGCGAATGTAGGTGTAAAAGTAATCGCCCTGGTCATGGGCGCGCAGGAATTTCTTGAACAGGTCATGCAGCTCGTATTTGTAGGTGCGCCGCGGGAAGACATAACCCAGAGTGCGAATCAAGCCGCTTTCGACCTGCCAGGTCATCTGGCTTTCGTGCTCCATCGTGGTGGTGAGGGGGTTGATGGCGATCTGGCGATTCGCCGCCGCGCAGTAATATGTCCGCTGGTATCCCGGCAATGGACGGTCGCCGAAGACCTCCGTCCAGGCCACATCGCTGGCCGACGGGAAGGTCGAGATCAGGCGGGTCACGGGGTAGTAACCCCGGTGAAAAGCCTGCCGATGGAATTGCCTGCCTTTAAGGTCCTTGTAGGTGACTCCCTGCTGCAATGCCTGCATGTCACTGAAGGGGATTCCGTCAACCCCCAGGATCAGCCGCTTGGGGAGGGCGGCACGGGTGGCCGTCGGGAGAGCCGGACTTGCAAGGAGAACTGCGAGGAGCATCCGCCCTGCATTCCTGCGGAGGTGGCCTGAACGCCTGGGGATCGGACCGAAAATCATGGGCGCAATCTATAGTTGAACCTGCCGGCCGAACTCAAATGAAATATGCTCTCGTTCTCCTGTGCTGCTCGATGCGACGGGGCGCATCTTGACACCGCCACCGGAGCGCGGCTGTCCTCAGCCGCAGCCGCCCCGACAATGCGGGCCTGCCCCGTTGTCCCGAGAGCCGCTGCGTTACGCACGTGCTGCGGCTGAGGGCAGCCGCGCTCCGCGCATCTCCCGATTGCCGAGAGCGGTGGTGGTATCAAAATGCGCTCGATGCGACGCCGGTTTCACGTTGCCCGCGGGTTGGGAGGCATATATCTTGAGCGTCGTCGAACAATGCAAGCTCAAGTCCAGGCCCAGAACCTGCCGTACTGCGGCACGCCGCCCACTGCCTCCGGCAAAAGCGCAGCCTAGTTTCCCCGTTTCCGAACTGTCATGCTCTTCCCGGCATCCTCCCTGCCCCGAAGATCCTCTCGTGTGGTCATTACCGGCGCGGGAATTCTTACGGCCTTGGGCCGGGGCTGGAAGACCAACGCGGAAGGATTTCGCGAAGGCCGAACCGCATTCCGCCCCGTATCCCTTTTCGGTGTCAGCCGGCAACGCGTGAAGCACGCCGCGGAAGCCGACTTGCCTGCGGCTCCGCCGCCGACTCGTCTGAGCGCGCGTCAAGTCG
Organism: uncultured Verrucomicrobiota bacterium; assembly: GCA_964625855.1. GTDB lineage: Bacteria > Verrucomicrobiota > Verrucomicrobiia > Limisphaerales > UBA8199 > JAPLUA01. The sequence goes on from CAZVFC010000014.1 coordinate 87,026, forward strand.
CCCGGCTGGATCGCCCCAGCACAGTGCTCCTGTGGGCCGCCCTGGAGGCGTGGCGCCAGGCCGGCTGGGAGCCGGCTGGCGACCTGCCCCTGGTACTGGGCACGACCTCCGGCGGGATGTCGCTGGGAGAGGACTACTTCCGCGAGGCGGTGCGGGTGCCGTATCGGCATCGCCGCCAGGCCACCCGGGCCGTGTGCTACCAGTCGCAGGTCCAGGCGCGGCTCGTGCTGGACGCCATCGGTTTCGACGGGCCCATCACCATCGTCTCCAACGCCTGCGCCTCCGGCGCCAACGCCATCGGCCACGCGTGGGAGGTCCTTCGCTCGGGCCGGGCTGAGCGCGTCCTGACCGGCGGGTACGACACCCTCAGCCAGCTTGTGTTCTCGGGGTTCGACTCCCTGCAGGCGCTTTCGCCCACCACGTGCCGCCCTTTCGACGCGCGCCGTGACGGGCTGGCGCTGGGCGAGGGGGCCTCCGTGCTCGCCCTGGAAACGCTCGATAGCGCGCGCCGCCGCGGAGCGGTGATCCTGGGTGAACTCGCCGGCTATGGCGCAACGATTGACCAGCACCACCTCACCCAACCACACCCGGAAGGGCAGGCGGCCGCGGGCGCCATGAACCTGGCGTGCGAAAGCGCGCGCGTGACACCGGCGGACATTGATTATGTCAACGCCCACGGCACCGGCACGCCGTTGAACGACAGCTCTGAAGCGCTGGCCATCCAGCGTTGGGCGGGCCGCCGGGCGGCCAGCCTGCCAGTCAGTTCCACGAAAGCGAGCATCGGCCACCTTCTGGGCGGGGCCGGTGCGGTCGAGGCCGTGGTCTGCCTGATGGCGCTCCGCGAACAATGGCTGCCGCCCGAAACCGTTCTCGAGTCGCCCGACCCGGCCTGCAACTTCCCCATCGTGCGCCAGCCGCAGGATGCGCGCGTGGAGGTCGCGCTCTCGAACTCCTTTGGCTTCGGGGGCGTTAATGCGACCCTGGTTCTGCGGAGGTGGAAATGAGTGGTGTTTACGTATGCGGGCTGGGTGCCGTTTCGCCGGCAGGCTGGGGGGTTCCAGCCCTGCGTGAGGCGTTGAGCAAGGGTGAACCGTTGGCAGCGCAGCCGCTGGAGCGCCCTGGCGGGCAGAAGCCGCTGCGGGCGCGCCTGGTTCCTCCCCCTGCAACGCGTCCCGACTTCCTCGTGCACCCGCGCCTGCGGCGCACGAGTCCGATCACCCATTATGCCACCGCCGCCGCACTCGAGGCGCTGGCCAGGGTGCGCGCATGCCGGGACGGCGGTCTTCACTTGGGTCTGATCGTTTCGCTGCAAACCGGCTGCGTGCATTACTGCTGCCGGTTTTACGACGAAGCGCTGAGAGACCCCGCGACGGCCAGCCCACTGCTCTTTCCCGAGACCGTGTTCGCCGCGCCCGCCAGTCACGTCGCGACTTTCCTCGAAAGCGTCTCGCTAGCCTGCACGCTGGTGGGTGATCCCAGCGCTTTCCTGCAGGCAACGGCCCTGGGCGTTCAGTGGCTCGAAGAGAAACGCGTAGATGCCGCCCTCATCCTCGGCGCGGAGGAAACGCACTGGATTCTGGCCGACGCACTTTGGCACCTGGAACGCCCCGCGGTGATTGCCGGCGGTGCGGGTGCCTTGTGTTTGAGCTGCGATCCGGAATTGGCCGCCGGCGTTCAACTCGCCGCTATCACTGACGCGCACACCTACTCCGCGCGACGGTCCCGAAGGCAGGCGGCCATGGCGATGAGCGAGCAGTTATCCGCAGCGGCACGTGACAATGAGTCAGCGCTTTCGGCGAACGCGCCCCACCCAGCCACGGAGCTGCTCTGTGACGGCTTGGGCGGGAGTCCACGCGCGGACGCCCCGGAAGCCGCCGCGTGGAGCCATTGGACCGGGCCGCGCCTGAGTCTTAAGCGCGTTCTCGGCGACGGGCTGATGGCGACCGCGGCCTGGCAATGCGTCGCCGCGTGTGATGCAATCGCGGGCGGGCGATACACCGCTGCCAAAGTCAGTCTCGTCGGCGGCAACCAGCAGGCAATCGGCGCCCGCTTTGTCCAGGTTAAGCCATCTTCCCCCGCCGGCTGACCATGGCTGACCGACTGCTGATCATCCAGCCTTCCCACTATCGTTCGAAGGCAGATCGCTCGGTGTTCCGGGTCCGCCGCCGGAACGTGGTGCCGTTGACCCTCCCCTACCTGGCCTCGCTCACGCCGCCCGACTGGAAAATCAAGGTCATTGACGAGCAACTGCAGGCGCTCGACTTCGACGCGCCTGCCGACTTGGTGGCCATCACTACCAGCACGCTTACCTCGCTGCGCGCTTACGACATCGCCGACGAATTCCGCCGCCGGGGCGTGCCGGTGATTCTCGGCGGCCCCCACACCTTCTTTCACGCGGACGAAGCCGGCGCGCACGGTTCTGCCGTCGGCATTGGGGAAGGCGAGATCATCTGGCCCCAGATGCTCGCAGATGCCCGCCAGGGCCGGCTCAAGGAAGTCTATCAGGCCGACCTGCTGCCCGACCTGGCCGGCTTGCCGATGCCGCGCTACGACTTGTTGGACCTCCGGGTTTATCGTCCCTTCCGGACCTTCACCGTCGTCTCCTCGCGCGGCTGCCCGTTCCACTGCGAGTTCTGCTCCGAACGTTTGCTCCTGGGCGAGCGTTACCGCTGCCGGCCGGTGCCGGAGGTGATCGAGGAGGTCAAGCGCTGCGGCTCGCGGAGCATATTCTTCGGCGACAGCAACTTCGGCGGCAAGCGCAGCCACGCGATGGAACTGATGGAGGCGCTGATCCCGCTGAAGGTGCGCTGGTCGGCCCTTTGGTCCTCCTACCTTTGCAGTGACAACCCCTTCCTGGACCTGGCCACGCGGAGCGGGTTGCTGCACGTCAACATCGGCCTCGAGAGCATCAACTCGCAGACGCTGGACAGCATGAACAAGCGCTTCAACAAAGCCTCGAAGTATGAAGAAATGCTGGCCAACCTTCGCCGCCGCGGCATCAGTTACTCCTTGAACTTCATCTTCGGCTGGGATGGCGAAAGTGAGGGCACTTATGCCGCCACGCTGCACTTCCTCGAGCGCCACAAAGTCCCCGCCGCCTACTTCAACATCCTTACGCCCGTCAAAGGCACCCCGCTGTACGACCGCATGAAGGCCGAAAACCGGATCACCAACCTCGACGACATTGATCGCTGGCCCGGCCAGAACTGCTACATCCGGCCGCCGAACGGGACACCCGGATCGCTGGAGCGCAACATCCAGGATATGTACCGCCAGTTCTACAGCCTGCGTTCCATGTTCTCACGGCTGCCGATGCCCGTAACTCAATCCAACATTGCCTCCTGGGTGATCAACTTCTCCCAGCGCCGCCTGGCCCGCGTCGAGGAGGCGCATAACGACTTCGACGGTTACTGAGCGCCGGACGAGGCAGGTAGGGACGCCTCGCCGAGGCGTCCGTGTTGGGATGGGAGAGGACGCCTCGGCGAGGCGTCCCTACCAACGACTCGCGAATGCGCCCTGACGCACATCCTTTTCGGCTTGCCCGGCGGCCATCCGTATAGGAGGCTTAGAACAGATAGCCGATAGCTGCACACCGAATGGAAAACACCGCGACGCTCAGACAGGACATCAAGCAGTTGATGGTTGAGAACCTCATGCTGCAAATCACCACCGGCGAAATCGGCGACGCCCAACCCCTCTTCGGCCCGGGCAGCCTCGGTCTGGACTCCGTGGACGCGCTCCAACTGGTTGTAGCCCTGGACAAGAAATACGGCCTTAAGATCTCCGATCCCGAAGCCGCGCGCCAGATCCTCAAGAGCGTGGACACCATGGCCCAGGCCGTCGCGGCACACACCCAGTCACCTTCCGCGCAGCCTCAGACCTCGGTCCGCGCGCTTTAGCACCGCCGCACCCAAGCCCGGGTTCGCAGGTAATTGCACCCAAGCCACTTACGAGCCTCGGCCAGCCGCCAAGCTTGCCGTGCAAGTCGGCCCCGGCCGAGGTCCGCGACGTTCCGAGGCTTCCTCCGGCCCGCGTTGCCCCACGCCCCCTCCAGGACCCGGCCCCGTTCCCCGAGTCGGGCCAGCGGCCTTGGTTCTGACAGGCCCTGCGGTAGCCAGCGCCTAGCCACCCCCAAGCGAGTACCTGGCTTAATAGAAATTCTATTAAGCCAGGTACTGGCTTGGCACTCCGGGACCCCTCCGGTGCGCAGACCAACCGAGGTGGGGTGGGCGAGCCCGACGCGAGGCTTCCTTGCCAGGGGATTGCGTGCTCATCTGGAAGTGCCTAAGCTCTAGTGATTTACGCGTTAACCAAGCGCCATTCTCGTCAGACTCCTGCTTTCACCCCCAGTCAGCCGAAACCTGCCCAACTCAATTCCTCGCAGCCCCCGGAACGATGCTCACGGATCAGGAGGTGAGCACGGTGAGCATCACTTTCGCCAGGGCTTTATCGTGCCCAATGCGAGCCGCGTTGGGGGTGTTCTTCTGCGCGTTCTGACAGGCCGGGTCGGCGGCGAAGGCGTCGTGCGAGAGAGTGGACCATTCGGCGCCGATCACGATGTGGTCTTTGCCATGTCCTGAGTCATCTGGCCTTGCGGAGGATACTATTCCGAAGCGATTGGCCCGCAAACAAAAGGGAATAGTCTCATAAGGACGATACGCAGGTCTATAAGCAGTTCGTCGAGAATGAATCGTTCGGGCGCTTCGTGACGGACATGGTGTATAGCCTGACGCAGGGCCACGAAGAATTCCGACCGGTCAAGCCGCCCCCGTTGGCGTAAGCGGGGTGCATTCCAAGCCAGGACACCTGGAGGAAGCCAGGCGCCTACTTGCGGGCGGGCTTGGATTTGCGGCGCACAGCCGGGGCTTTTGAGGCCTTGCTGCGGGCCAATTCACGACGGGTCTTGGCCAATTCAGCGCGCAGCTTTTCCAACTCCGTCTTATGCGCTACAGTTTCCTGGCGAGCAGCGCCCAGTTCCCGGGAGCGCCGGCGGAGTTCGAGCTGGGAAACCACGTGGCGGGCGAGGATGCGGAGGGCTTGTTTCTGTTCCAGGCGCAACTCGCGCGGGACTTTGTCAATCACGCACAGGGCGCCCAGCGCGTGACCGTCAGGGGTAATCAAAGGGGCGCCCGCATAGAAGCGGATCCTGGGATCAGACGTCACCATGGGGTTCCTGGCAAATCGCGGGTCGCGGAGCGCGTCCGGGACGATAAACAGGTCGTTCTGAGAGATGGCATGGGCACAGAACGAGACATCGCGAGAGGTCTCGTTCAAGGTGGTGCCGACCCGGGACTTGAACCACTGCCGCTCCTCGTCCACCAGGCTGATCAGGGCAATCGGCGCCTCGCATATCTGCGCGGCCAGCTCGGTGAGGTCGTCGAAGACCTCCTCGGGCACCGTATCGAGCACCTCGTACTGCCACAGCACTTTGAGCCGTTTAGCCTCGTTTTGCGGGATTGGAGCGCGCATGGGTTCAGTTCGTCGTTGATGGACGCATGGTATCGTTTCAGGTGCCGGAGGCAACACCTGTTTTCCGGCGGGCGGTTTACATCGGGTCGCGATTCACATCCGCTTGGCAGATATAGCTGGCGGGGATCTTGCCCATCGCCACGAACCATTGGGGGCAATAGGGCGCCGTCCAGATCACGTCACCGGCTTGCACCGGATGCCAATCCTCGTTGAGGCGGCAGATGCCCTGGCCGCGCAGCAGGAGCAGGCCGTGTTCCATGACGGGGGTTTCCACAAACGGCAAAGCCGCGCCCGGCGGGTGAGTGAGGATGTTGACGGCCATGTCAAAGGCAGGCTCGTCGGGCAGGAGGGTCTGCAGCCGGACGTCCTCGTTCCCGCGAAACGGCTGGCCCTTGATTTCGCGCTCGTGGCCAATCTGGGCCGGCGGACGTTTGGTTCCCGCGAGGGGGACGTACTTTTTCTGGAAGATGAGCAGGCGTGTGGCAGCGGCGCCGCTCTTGAGCTGAACATCTTTGCCGGCCGGCAGGTAAACATAGCTGCCAGGCTCGAGCCGATGCCGCCGATCGTCCAGCAGGATGCTCGCGCTGCCTTCAAGCAGGTAGATGAAATACTGGTTGGCTCCGGTATTGCCCAGGCATTGTCCGTCATGCTCGAGCGTGACGAGCAACTGGGAGAATTGGGCGCCCAGGGTGGGCGAAATCGTGATGTGGCAGACGGCTTTCTCCCAGCCGGGCAGGTAGCTGGGCGCAAAGCCGCCGGCCGTAAGCAGCGCGTAGCGTGCCTTCAGAACGTTGCGCGAATGGCCAAGCAATTGGATCGAGCTCATGGTTCCGGTTTCCATGCTTAAGCGCCCATCTTAGGACGCTCGCTCTCGATCCACAACTGCTAACGGCGAGGGCGGACCACGGAGCGCATCTCGACACCGCCACCGGAGCGCGGCGGTCCTCAGCCGCAGCAGCCCCGACAATGCGGGCCTGCCCCGTTGTCCCGAGAGCCGCTCCCTTACGCACGTGCTGCGGCTGAGAACAGCCGCGCTCCGCGCATGTCCCGATTGCCGAGAGCGGTGGTGGTATCAAGATACGCCCGGGACCACGCTTTGGTGAGGCCCCGTCCTGCGCCCCACCCAGCGGCGGAGTGCTACCAGGGACCCGGGTTCAAGTCGGCAGGACGGAAGAATACGACCCAGCCACTGGACGCAGACCCCACATCAATAGTGGTTCGGTATCGAGGCAGGTCGAATTTGCGCCAGGACACGCTGCCATCTTCGTAGAGGAAGTTCCCCCCGATGGAGATGCCGCCCTTGCTCCGGTGGTTGGCGAAGGGAAAGGTCTCGGTCGAGCCGCTGATGGTGCCGAACCAGGCCAGACTGCCAATTGCACCCGTGGCCTGAATCTTGTCAATCATGACCGGAGCCTTGCGATAGGAACCGCCAAGCTTCTTCCGGTAAAGCCACTCGGCCAGTCCGTGGGAATTATAGTCCGGCCAAGCGGCCGGATCCGAGTCCCGCCCGGGCAGGAATTGGTAGCCGATCAGGTTCACGCGGTCCAAGTCGGACTCGACGCCGCGATGCCACTGATCCGTCGGACAATACAGCACGTCACGCTGGTCGCGCCGCGCCGTTTTCTTGCCCGGACGGTTCGGGTATAGGTAATGGGGATAGAAGTTCGTGTTCAGGCCGACTGCCATCCAGGCAAAACCCGTGGCTCCGTCGGATGTAGGGTTTGCCGGGAAGCATTCCCGGTTATCACCGGCGTACATGGTAACGGCGACACCCCACTGCTTCAGATTACTGGCACACAGAATCCTGACGGCCTTCTCCTTGGCCCGGCTTAAGGCAGGCAACAGCAACGCGGCCAGTATGGCGATGATGGCGATGACAACCAGAAGCTCGATCAGTGTGAATCCGCCACCCTCGTCGCCGTGAATGCGCGTCTTATTCATACTCCGCAAATCTTCCGATTTCCGGCGGGCAGCTTAGCGGAACGACTGCGTGAGAGCAAGCATTACCTGATCGCGAAAAGGGGCGCCAATTCAAGCCACGGGAGCCTGTAAGTTAAGCTCCGCAAGGCTGGCTTGAACTCCGCGCGCGTTGCGCCCCTCAGCGTGCCGGGGTGCGCTTGCGGCTGCTGCTCTTGTAGATCGCGCCCGGACTCACGCGTTCCGCGTAGGACATCATCATGAACACCGGGAGTTGGGTGAGCGTGACCTTGTTGGTAAATACCAGGGAGGCAAGCGCCGCCATCTCGCGGTCGCCGGCCGCGATGAGGTTCATCCCGTCCGGCAGAGCAGGCGAATGGACGTACTGATGAAACGGCAGGCCGCCAAATTTCATGCCCCACTTAACGTCGGCGGGCCACTGCCGTTCACGCGGTGGCTTGTGCTGCTGCTCGGCGACCCAATCGAGGGTCGAAGCGATCCGACCCAACCCCGCTTTGCGCGCGTCGCTGCCCGGCGGCAGATGCGGCAGTCCGGCGGAGTAGGTCTCGAGCACATACATGGGCATGGTTGGCCCCATCTCGGAAAGCGGGTAGGGCTCGGCCGTTGATAGTTCCAGGCGGTTCAACCAGTCCACCGTGCCCAGCGCAACCTTAAGGTAACGAGCCTCCCCAGTCTCGTCGTAAAGGAGAAATGCCAGCGAGCCGAAGATGCCCGAACTGCACCACCACTCACCGTCAAATTTCGGCCACAGCCCGTTGCGAACGCCGCCGGCAGGACCGATGTAATTGTCCATCACCAGGGCGGCGAACTGCGCAGTTGAACTCAAGAAACGCTGCTTGTCGGCAGCGCGGCAGCGCACTGCGGTAGAAAGGACGCCCATGGCGATGCTGGAACAATCGGCCACATACCACGCACCTTTGTCTTCCCCAGGCTTCCGACCATAATTCATGTAATAGGCGCCGCGCGGACGCATGTTGGTTTGGCACGCCAACATCCGGTCGGACCACGCGCGGCACGCCTCCAGATAATCCTCCCTGCCAGTCATGTCATGGGCAACACATAGCGCGCGGACGGCGTAGGAATCAATGAAGTGCGGGTGCTTGCGCGCCCCCGCTTGAATCTCAGCGCTTGCCAGATCGCAGAGCTGGAAGAAGCGGGAACGAAAATCAGGGCTGACACCTTGCGCGCCGCAGAGCGGGGAGGCGAGGAACAGGCCCAGCACGAAGGCGGCTGTGCCGCAAGCAGACACATGGCACCGCGTTTTGATTTGCATGGCGCGATTCTAGGGCAAGACACTCCTCAGGCCAAGCACCGCGTGCCGGGAGGCCCACTGAGAAGCAAGGTGCCACCACGTCCGAACGCCGGCCTGAGTCCGCTCGCGCCAGGTGGTGGCCAGCGAAAGCGGCGCCTCTGGGGATGGGATGTTTGGCGAGCGACGCGCCCCTGCCCGAAAGGCTTGATTTATGCGGGGCTTCTGCGGCCTAATAGGCGCGATGCAGAGACAAGCATCCATGAACACACCAAAGATCGAGATCGCGCAACCCAGGCTGTTCACCCTGGGCGCGATCCTCATTGTGAGTGCCTACGGTCTGCTGCTGGCGGTGCCGATATTCGCTTCGATGCTGGCAGTGAGTCTGTTGAGAATCGGTATCATGACCGTGCTGGTTCCCTGCGCGGCAATTGCGGCGACGGCTTTCTTTTTGCCAGTTGGTCTAGGTAATCCGTATGTGGGGCGGCGGCTGCGCTCGCTGCCCCCCGCCGCGGACGGCCGCGGGGCGGTCGTTGTGGTCCAATTGACGCTATGGCCGAGAATTCGCTCCGGCTTGCGCGCGATGCTTGAGGATGCAGATGACTTCGGGCACCTGAGTTTCGACGACTCCGGCCTGCGGTTCCGAGGAGACTCGGTCAAGTTGTGCATCCCCTTCGAATGCGTTCAGGAAGTGAGAGCTCAGAACGTCGGCCTGCGCGGGAGGTTTCTGTATGGCCGACGGATCAGGGTCGTGGTGTCGGGTCTCCCGGGAATAACCTTGGTGGAGTTCGCGGAGCGCTCCTCCTGGCTGCTGCCTGCTTCCAAGCGAATCACCCGAGAATTGTGCGAACGTTTCTCGAGAACGTGAAAGCGGCTGATCGGTTCCTGTCCAAAGGCGGGCGCTAGCCTCTCGCCTGCATGCCGAGGGCGCGAGCGGCGTTGCGGATTCTCCTTCCGGCAGATTCTCCTGCGACTGGGAGCTAGCCAGGGGCCAAAGGCAGCGCTGGCAGATAGACGGAGAAGGTGGTTCCTTCGCCAACGCGGCTGTGAACGTGCAAGGCGCCTTTGGACTCCTTGATCAGGCGCTGGACGATATTCAAGCCCAAGCCCGTGCCGTTTCGCGGGTCTTTAGTGGAAAAATAGGGCCGAAAGATGTTCGGCAATATCTCCGGTGAAATGCCCGGCCCATCGTCGTGGACGGAGGTCATCAGGATGGGGGGAGTGTTGTCCAGGCCCTCCACGTTGAGCATCCGCGTTTCGGGCCCGTCCTTGAACGTCGTCAAGTCAAGCGGTTGGGAGAAAACCCGGCTTCTGATCTCGACCGAATGCGGCCGGGACGCGCACTGGAAGGCATTGACCGCCAGGTTGAGCAGGACCTGGATGAAGTCGGTGCCGTTCATGCGCACGGCGAGGTCTTGGGCCAGCGGGTGGACAGTGAACTGGTTCGCGCTGAGGCTGGGGTGGACGCGGATGAGATGGTTGAGGTCCGTAAACAGTTGGTTCACGCCGACCCGTGGCGCCTCGTCGGGTTGACGCCGGAGGAAGCCGAGGTAGCGGCGTGAGATCTCGATGCAGTTGGTCACCTGCCGGGTGATGGTCTTGAGACGGTCTTTGATAAACTCCAAGTCCTCGACATCGAGCCGGGTTGCGCTGCCAATGCGCTGGTTCATGAGCTGAATGAAGCCGGAGATAACGGTGAGCGGCCCGTTGATGTCATGAATGATGCTGGCGTAGATTTCGCCGCGGGTCTTGGCCATTTGCACCTCGATCTTATGGGTCTGAAGCTCGCTGAGCAGTTGCTGCAGCTTCTCGGCATTAGTGCTGATCTCGCTTTCGAGCGTGTGCCGCTGCATCGCGTTGGCGACCGCCGCCCGCATAGTGGCCACGTCAAACGGCTTGTTGATGTAGTCGCAGGCGCGCAGGCGAAGGGCCTGGCGCATGGTGTCGGTCGTCTCGAACGCGGTCAGCATCACGACTTCGATGCCGGGGTCCACATACTTCAGGCGCTCGAGGACCTCGATGCCGGACATGCCCGCCATGCGAATGTCCAGCACCGCTGCGTCAATTCGGTTTTCCTGCGCCAGCTTTACCGCCGCCGCTCCGTCGCAGGCGGTAAAGACCCGATACTCATCCTTGAAAATGAACCGCAGGGACTGGCGCGGTCCCTCTTCGTCGTCCACGATCAGGAGGGTATGCTTGCGTTTAGGGATTGCAGGCAGTTCCGCCACCGCCGGCGTCGCGCTTAATGTTAGCGATGAGGCCATGGTCAAAGGTTGTTGTCGCCGCATGATGGGCCCGTCGCCAAAACCGACAAGTCCACCGGACACAGATTCTACAAGGACCGGACGGGATGGCAAGCCGAAAGGTCCGCTAGGCCGGGAGCGTCATCGAAGCATGCTGCGGGAGGCAGATGCGAACGATGCCAGCCTGGCCAGGCTTGGGCGAGACGATCTCGAGCCTGCCGCCGTGGAGTTCAAAGATCTTGCGGGCCACCGTCAGGCCGAGTCCCAGTCCGACATTGCGTGTTGTGAAGAAGGGCACGGCGGCCTTCTGGGCAGCCTCGGGCGTAAACCCGGTGCCGTTGTCCCGGATTTCAATCTGGAGTCCATGCAGGCCGTTGCCACCCGGCTCCGCGTGCAGTTGGACGCCGATTCTGGGGTCGGCCGAGTTCGCCTGGAGCGCGTTCAGGATGACCTCGGTAAGGGCATACCTGATCGCCGGCCGGTTGCCGGAAAGAACGATGGGCTGGCTGGGCGAGTCGCACTTGAGCTGCGCCGCTTTGGCCGGCTGGTATTTGCAGGCCTCCTGGTAGGCTTCCTCGATCAGCGGGACGAGCGGGAAGGCCTCGGGCGCATCCATCGTGTCGCGGGCCAGGAACCGCATCTGGTTGATGAGGCGGGTGACGCGTTTCACCCCTTCCGCCAGCGCTCCGTTGAGGGAGGCGCGGAACTCGGGGTCCTTCCACTTGTCGGCCAGCAGTTGCTGGTGGGTGGACAGCGGCACCATGGCATTGCCGATTTCGTGGGTCAGGCGGTCGGCCATGTTCCGGACCAGCCGCAGATTGGCTGTCTCGATTTCCAGACGCTGCAACTGCTGGCTCTGCGTCTGGTCTTCGGCCATGAGCAGCGCCGAGGCCGGCAAGCCGGCCTGTTGCCGCTGAAATGGAACAATGTTGATGCTGTAAACCGTGCCGGGCGATTCTTCCGGCTCGTACTTGAAACCAGATATTGCCGAGCCGGTCTGGAGGACCTGATAGACTTTCGCGCTGAGAGGTTGAGGCAGGTCGCTGAACTCCGGCTCGCCACTGCGCCGCGTGGAGCGGGCGAAATACCGGCGCGCCATCTTGTTGGCGTGGAGGATCGTCAGATCGCGGCTGACGACAACGCAGGCGCTGCTGAGTTCGCGCAGGATGTCAGCCATCATCTGGTGATTGCCCGCCAACTGGTCGTGCAGCCAGATGTTCTTGATCGCCAGCCCCAACTGCTCAAGCAGATGGAAGATGAGTTCCAGCTCCGAGTTGACGAGCGGCTCGCCGGTGATGCGTCCGTCGAACACGGCCACGCCCAGGAGGGCTTCCCGATCCAGGATGGGCACCGCAACCTGAACGCCGAGCAGCTCGAATTCTTTCTGTGCCTCAATGTCATTCCGGGCTTCTTCGCCGTGGCGCCGGAGGATGCGGCCGAGGCGAAAGAGATGCCCGCCAATCCCCGCTTCGAACGACAACTCAAAGTGCTGCAACAGTGCGGAGGACAACCCGATGGCCGAAGCGGCGCGCAGGCGGCGGCTCTCCCCCGGAGTGTCGCCGAAGGTCGCAAACGGCTGCCGCAGGAAGACCACGGCGCGATTGATGCCGAGGATCTCGCGCAAGAGCAGCAGGAACTGTTTCAGGATGCCCTCGGCATTAAGCGAATGCGTCAGGATGCCCGAGAAGTCGCGCAAGACGGTCAAGGTGTGAGCGGTTCCCGGCGTCGCTCGCGTGTCGGCCGATCTGGTTGGATCCGGCGTCGAGGCAGGCGCAGGCGCGGGGACTGGGTGGGGAAGGCCGGGCGTCGTCCAAAGGCGATCGAGGAGAGCGGTCAGCAGGCGAGGGCGGACGGGCTTGGTCAAAATGTGGACTGCGCCCTGCAGATAGGCTTCCTCCTCCCACTCCCACGGCCCGGCGCCAGCGTACAGAATCATGGGACACTTGGGAGCGCGGCGGCGCAGCTTCTCGAAGAACCAGAGGCCCTGGATGCTGGTCAACTCGGCGTCAACGACGCACGCCGCCACCAGCCCATGCGCCAGCAAGGGTTCCGCGTCTTCCTGGCTGGTGCGATGCAGCACGCGGTAGTGCTCGGGATTGATTCCCACGCGCACCGACTCGGCGAAATCCGGATGTTGGGTCAGCACCAGAACCGTCTTCATGGCATGACACAGCCAGTGTTGGCGGCAACAGTTCGGCGGTTAGCATGGCAGCACACCCATTCCACTCTGGCATTAGGCACCATTTCTCGTCCGCGGGCAATCTCTAGATTGCCGCCCGGCCGAAGTTGGCCCGCTCCGACAGGGATTGCAATAGCTGCAAGTTCCATGAGTATGGCTCAGATACAACGGTTCTTGATCAGCGAAACTAGCAATTCGGCCAATTGCCGACAACAACAGGGAGTACTGATTCCCGGCACGTGAGACTACGTAATGCCTCCAAGGAATTCCCCGGGGTGCCGTTAGCGAATGAGAGACCCAGGACCGGGCCGGCTCAGCCAACGGCTCACTCCGACCGCAGCCCGCGGCAGGCGGGAAAGCGATGAGAACCACTGCAGTAGTTACCCGGCTACGAACGCTTAGGGCGCTTTGGGAGCCTTCTCCGGCCGGTGCGGCCGATCCGGCTTTGGAGACCTCTCGACCTTGGCGCCGTGAGACTTCTTGTCGCCGACCTCGCCTTTGGCGTGGGCCGCTTCGGACTTGCCGTGGACCGACTCGGGGCGTCGCCCCCGCTTTTCGGTCCTGGGCTCTTCTTTTTTCGCTTCCGCGCCTGGCACCTCAGTGGGGGCGGGCGGAGGCGTAGTGCTCTCGACATGGACTTTGAGGCTGGAGACCACGTCTGCGTGCAAGCGCAATTCGACCTCGTGCTGGCCCAGGGCGCGGATGGGCTGCTCCAGGTGAATCTTCTTCTTGTCAAGCGTGATGTCGAACTGCGTTTTGAGTTGGTCGGCAATCATGCCCGCAGTTACCGTGCCGAACATTTTGCCGTCTTCGCCCGTCTTGACCGTGAGGAGACAGATGAGCTTGGAAATGCTCTTGGCGAGGTCGGTCATGGTGTTGAGCTCGTGCGCTTCCCGCTCGGCTCGGCGCTGCCGGAGAGACTCCAGGCGGCGTTTATTGGCGGCGGTCAGGGGAATGGCCAGGCCCTGCGGAAATAAGTAGTTGCGGGCGTAACCGGCGGCGACTTTGACCTGATCAGACTCTGCGCCCAATCCGACGATGTTGTGGGTGAGGATAACTTCAGTTTTGGCCATGGGTGGAAAGGTTCGTGATGATTAAAACGTGATGCGTGAAGGAGTAATCAGGCTGTCCCGGCGAATGTCAGAAAGGAACGTCGTCTTCTTCGGGCGCAGCGGGTGCGGGCTCGGGCGCCGCCGGAGCTTCCGCGACGGCAGCAGGTGCCGCGGCGGGTCGGGCGCCCGCGGGAGCGGCATTGTCGACGCGATTGCCGCCTCCCAAGAACTGAAAGGACTCCAAAACAACACCCAGCCGACTGCGTTTCTGGCCCGTCTGCTTATCGTCCCACTGATCCAAACGAAGACGGCCTTCCATAAGGAGCGGACTGCCCTTCTTCAAGTACTGGCTGATGGTTTCGGCCTGCTTGCCAAACGCGTCGATGTCCACGAACGTGACCTCTTCCTTGTTTTCGCCGGTCTCGCTCTTCCAGACCCGGTTCACCGCCAGTGCGAACTTGGAGATTGCCACGCCTTTGGATGTGTATCGCAATTCCGGGTCGCGGGTCAGGTTCCCCGCGAGAATGACTTTATTGTAGTTGGCCATACGTCTCCTCTACTTGGCTGTCGTCGCGGCTTTTGGCACCGGGGCATTGGTGAACATCACCCGGAACACGTCCTCGTTCATCGCAAAGCGGCGCTTCAACTGGGGCAGCAGGGACGGTTGGCCTTCGAAGATGATGTTGACGTAGAACCCCGCGCTGTGCCGTTTGTTGGCTACCCGGCTGAAGCTCTTCTTGTCCATCTTCTGCACGGTCTCCAGTTTGCCGCCCAGGTTGGTGATCTCAGCGGAGATCCGGTCAATGGTGTCTTTGATGCCTTCTTCTTTGGCCGCTGTATCCAGGATGAACAGGCCTTCGTATCGTTTCACTGCTCGTTGCTTTCGTTGGCGGAGCCGTCCACGACTCCGTTAAATTGACTCATTGCTTTCTGTATTCCGGCCTCCAGCCAGGTTTCCACCTGGTCGGACGCCACGTCCAAGACTCTATCTATCCATGTTGCTTCCGTCGAACTAAATCGGCCCAGCACATGGCCGGTAATCTCCCGCGCCCGCGTCTGGCGCCCGATGCCAATCCGCAGCCGGGCATACTCACGGGTGCCCAAATGCTGCTCGATGGACTCCAGCCCATGATGGCCGCCGCTGCTCCCGCTCGAGCGCAGCCGAATCTCGCCCACCGGCAGATCCGCATCGTCCACCACAACCATCATCTGATTCAGCGGGACCCGGTAAAACGACACGACGGCGCCCACGGCTTCACCGCTGGCATTCATGTATGTCTGCGGTTCGCAGAGAAGTGCCCGCGCATCGCTCCGCTCGGATCGAGCGAGGCGCGCGTTGAACTTCTTCTCGTAATTCCAAGCCGCCCGCCAGCGACCGGCGAGCCGCTCGGCGACAAGGAAGCCCGCGTTGTGCCGGGTGCGCGCGTAGTCTGCACCCGGATTCCCCAAGCCCACGATGAGATACAGATTCTCCATGCGCGGGGCCAGTCAGGCAACCGGAGTATCGCCGGGCCGCCATCCACACTACTACTTCTTCTTCTCGGCGGCTGGCGCAGCTTTCTTGTCCGCGCCTGGGGCAGCCTTCTTTTCGGCGCCCGGCGCAGCCTTCTCCGCGGCCTTCGGCGGCGCTTTCTCGGCACCCTTGACGGCACCTTTCTCCGCGCCTTTGGCCGGAGCGGCCCCTTCTTCGCCCTCTTCCTTCTTCTCTTTGATCATCTCGACGTCGCCCGCGACAGCCTCGGCCGCGGCGGCTGCCTCGGCCGCTTCCTCTTCTTCCGTGCGCGGCGCGGCAATGGCGATGACCGGAATCCCTTTGTCGCCGATCAGTTCCACGTTTGCGGGCACCTGGAGCTCGCCCAAGTGAACGGCCTGGCCAATCTTGAGATGGGTGACATCCACCATGATCACCTCCGGGAGGTCTTTGGGCAAGGCCCGTGCCTTGACCTTGAATAGGACGTGTTCGAGCACGCCGCCCTCGGTCTTCACCCCCTCAGCTTCGCCGATCGTCTCGACCGGCACCATGATGCTGACCTTTTCGTTCTCAGCGACCTCGTGAAAATCAACGTGCAGCACCTTGCCGGTGAGCGGGTGGTGTTGGACTTCCTGAACGAGCGCCAGCCGTTTGGGCCGGGCATCGTCCTTGACCTCCAGGTCCACGAGCAGGTTCTCGGAAACCGCGTGGTGGATCAGGTCCTCCATTTCCTTGGCTTTGACCTCCAGGCTTTGAGGTTGGGCTTGCTGGCCGTAAATAACCGCCGGGATGCGGCCGGCGGCGCGAAGGGATTTTGCCCCCGCACGGCGGGTCAGCGCGCGTAGTGATGCGTTCAGTGCTACAGATTTCATTGTCGTTAAATGGTTCGGCCTGAGCGCCCGGTCGCTAACTGGTGCGCCCGCCTTTGAACTCAAACAGCGAAGTGACCGACGAATTACTATGGATTCGCTTGATGGCTTCGCCCAAAAGCCCTGCCACCGACAACGTGGTAATCTTCACGCCGCGGATGGCAGGGCGAAAGACGGTATCAGTTGTTACGAGTTCGTCAATAGCCGATTTTCGCAATCTTTCGATCCCCACCCGGCTCAGGATGGCGTGGGAAACGCAGGCCAAAATCCTCCGGGCTCCCTTGCGTTTGATCAAGGCCGCCGCCTCGGTCAGCGTCCCCGCCGTTTCCGTCAAATCGTCCACGAGCAACGCGTCTTTGCGTCGGATCTCGCCAATTACCGCCAGGGATTCCACCTCTGTCGCGCTCTTGCGCCGCTTGGCCACGATGGCCAGGCCACCCCCCAGAACTTGCGAATAGGCATACGCCATCTTCAAACCGCCCACGTCCGGGCTGACCACCACCAAGTCGGGCCAGTGCTTCTCCTTCAGATATTCATACATCACGGGCGCCGCGTAGAGATGATCCACGGGAATGTCAAAGAAACCCTGAATCTGCTGGGCGTGAAGGTCCATGGTCAGGATGCGGTTGGCGCCGGCGGCCACCAGCAGGTTCGCCACCAGCTTGGCCGTGATGGGCACACGCGGCTGATCCTTGCGGTCCTGCCGGGCGTAGCCGTAAAACGGCAGCACCGCCGTGATCCGCGCGGCGCTCGCCCGCCGCAACGCGTCAATCATGATGAACATCTCCATCAAGTGATGGTTGGTGGGGGGACTGCTCGACTGCACCACGAACACGTCCTCGCCGCGGACGTTCTCCTCGATCTTGACGAATGTCTCGCCGTCCGGAAACGGCTTGATCGTTGACTGCCCGAGTTCAATGCCGATGTAGGCCGAAATGGCCTCAGCCAGGGGTCGGTTCGAACTGCCGCTAAAAATCTTCACAACGCGTTATCTCTTTCCGCTAAAACAAAAACCCACCCGGCGGGTGGAGCAAAAGCAGGGCGGACTCTATCATCCGGCGGCGCTCGCGCAAGCTGAATCTCTGCCCCTGGGGTATTCGCTACCTGCTGGCGCCGATGCGCGTGTAGCCGCGGTCGCGTGACTCGCCCAAGAACTTCTTCATGGCTGCCGCGCGGTCAGCCTGAGCGGAAATCACGTCCCTCTCCTCGGCCGGGTCCTCCTGGAGATTGAACAACTCGTCCTTCTGCGAGGCGGCTCGTTTCTTCTTCTTCTCCGCAGCTTCGGTCTTCCTCTTGTTCCGCACTGACTCGAAATCCGGCGCATTGGCGCGCTCGATGAACTTCCAATCGCCCATCCGGAGATCGTAGGTGGCATCGGCCGCCTGCAGGATCACGTGGTCCCGCAGCGGGGCGCCGGGTTTGGACTCGGTGAAAGCGCGCAGCACGTCGAAGCTGTCCTCCGCGTGTCCCTTGGGCAGCGGCGCGTGGAAGAGGCTCGCGAGGGTCGCCAGCATATCGGTCAGACAGATCACCTGGTCGCTGACCGTGCCCGCGGGGACCTTGCCCGGCCAGCGCACGATGAACGGTTCGCGGAATCCGCCCTCCCATTCGCTGTGCTTGCCCCCGCGCAGAGGCCCGTTGATCTTCAGGCCTGCCTTGATGGCGGCGGAGGCGTTCTCGTTGCCCGGGTTGACCACACCGCCGTTGTCGCTCGTGAAGATTACCAAAGTCCTGTCGGCCAGTTTCAGACGATCAAGCGTGGTGAGCACCTGGCCGACGCTCCAGTCGAGTTCGTGGATAAAGTCCCCATACTTGCCATAGGGACTGCCCTTGAACCGCGCGTTCGGCATGATCGGTTCATGCACTGCGTTGGGTGCGTAATAGACAAAGAACGGGGTTGCGCGGTTCGCCTCGATCCAGGCCGTCACGTTAGTGGTAAGCGTGGCCATGATGTGGTCGGGCTGCCAGTGGCTGCGGATACCGGTGGTGGTTTTCCCGGCTTCGCTGCCAGCCTGCACTATGATTGGTTCGCCCGGGATGTGGCCGGTGACTTCCTCATCGTCAATGAAGCTGTGCGGGCTGTTACCGATGTTCGCCGCCATGCCGTAGTAATGGTCGAACCCGACCTGCAAAGGACCCGGCTTGAGCAGCTTGCCCCAGTCCGTGACGCGCTCCAGGGTCATGCCGAGGTGCCATTTGCCGAAGGCGGCGGTGCGGTAGCCCTGGCTCTTGCAGAGCGAGGCGAGCGTGAGGCGATTGGTCTCGATGTGCAACGGAGCGTTCACCGGGAGCACTCTGCCGTCCTTTACCGGCGTGCGCCAATAGTAACGGCCCGTCATCAGGCCGTAGCGTGTGGGGGAGCAGACCGAGCCCGGGGCATAGGCGTGGGTGAAGCGCCGTCCCTCCTGCGCCAGCCGGTCCAAGTTTGGCGTCTTCAAACCGGTCCCTCCGTAACAGCCCAGACTGCCCCAGCCGTAGTCATCGGCGAGGATAATGATGACATTCGGTTTACCAGCCGAATCGGCCGCGGACGCCGAGATTGCGATCAGAAGTGCGAGAACCGAGAGCCAGAGCTGCTTCATAATACAACGGGATTGCGGTCTAAGTATTGTCAACGACGTCATCACCCTAATCTGACGCGGCAGTCGCCTCAGCGGTATCACACAATTGAGTGACCCGCCCGACGCTCCCGCCCGAAATCTGGCTCACGACCCGCCCGCTTTGGCGGCAGCGGCGGCCTTGAGGCGGTCTGCGGGGAAGGGCGGCAGGTTCTGCATAAGCTTCACCGGGGCCTGTGGTGGCGGACAAATCACCATGCCCACACCGCCCTTGGTCTTCATCCAGACCTTCTCAAAATCCTCCTTGAACCACTGCAGGCGATAGCCGCGATTTTCCTTCCACAGGGCCGAATCGGTCACCACCACCCGGCCATCGTCGGTGACCCCGTTCAGCGCCACGATATGCCCGCCGATCTGGGGATATGGCGGCGCCTTGTAATCGCCCGGCAGCATCTTGATCGAACACAGGATGACTTTGTTCTCGGCCACGGTCTTGCGGACGTAGTCCCAATCCCGGAACCGGTCAATGTAGCCCTCGAAGCCATGCTGGATGCCGGCGCCGATGGTGCGCGGCCAAATGCCCGGGTATTCATACTCCACGTCGTAGGCCAGCGGCACGATGTCCTCCAGGCCCACGGCCTTGTCGAAATACTGCATCGCGGCTGCCAGAGCCGCGGATTGGCAGCGATCGGGCATCGGAGTGCCTTGCGAGTCGGCCTGGCGTCGCAACGGCAGGTCCAGGATCATCGCCGGAGCGCGGGACTGATCTCGCCGGAGTGCGTAGCGCCGCGCCAGCGCGGGTGTCGGGGAGTTGTCCGTCACCACCACCGAGAGAGAAGGCGGCTGGCTCAAGCGCGAGTCGCCCTCATCCACGATTCTAAACTGGAAGGCCCGCGCCTTGCGCTGAAGCAGCAGTTGGTCCATGGCCACCTTGCCCCAATCGAAGACCGGCTCCTTGCGCTTCTCCAGGTTCCTGACCCTGCCCCAGTATCCGCCGTACAGCCAGGGCGAATAGTCGCCGGCCTCCGACTTGACTCGCAGGTAGAGCCGGAAACCTTCTTCCGGCGCCAGGCGGAGATGCCAGCAGTATATCAGCTCGTCGAAGGCGATGGCGGGCCGGATCTCGCCCGTCTCCCAGGTTCCGGCCACTCCTCGCTCGAACTGATTGGCAGCTACTGTCAGCCGGACATCAATGGGCTGGAGGGAAACCACCTGCGGGGAGCGCTTGCCAGAACTATTCCAGTGGCACCCACACCACGCGAGGCACGACGCCAGGGCAGACGCCAACAGGACGGACGAAGCACAACTTGGTTTCATAAGCTGGAATTACTTCGACTCACCCAGGCACGCAAGCAATCTCTGCGTGGCATCAGTCATTTGGGCGGCGTAACGGCCCGGGTCCCGCACCTCGAACCGCATGACCTTCTTCGACGAGGGCGTTTGGCCATAACGGACCACGGCATCGTCCCCGATAGTGATATTCGCCTCGGCGAACCCAAACACGCCCTTCGCCGCGTCCGGCGCCACCAGCCGTTCAAACACGGCCGTGCACCACAGATTCCGCGTCCCGTCGAACAAGCGCCGCTTCCGCTCGGGGTCCACCGGCGCGGACAGAAATGCCACCGGCTCGGACTTCTCCTTCTCGAGAGCGTAGATGAAAAACTGCAGCACCTCCGGCCTCGCGTTCTTGAGCAAGTCCTCGTGTCGCGCCTGCCAGAAGGAAGCGTGGCCCTGGTTCTTCCACGGTCCCCCGTCGAAACACGGCACCCAGTAGATTGGCAGGCCCGAGCGCATCAGGCCCACGTAAGCCTGCGAGTCCAGGCTCACGTTGTGCTCGACGAACTTCGGGTCGGACGCTTCGCCGATGAACACCATCAGCTTGGCTACCTTCGTCCGAAGCAGCTCGGGCTCGCGGTTGAATGCGGCCGTCACATCGCGCATGCTCCCGACTGCCGTAATGGCCACCGGCACCGGCGACTGGCGCAGCGTCGTCAGGATGAGTTCCACGCCGCGCTGGAATTGCGGCTTCTGGTCCAGCGCCTTGTCGCTTGGCCCGCGGAGCTTCTCCGCCAGGCCGATCGCCGCCGGCACGTCGCGCCCGGTGATGCGGTTCATCTGCCAAACCGGCACCGTCCCCGGCCGTTCCACCTGGGACCGGCCCTGGTCAAGAATCACCGCCTTCAGCTCAATCCCCCGCATCGCGTAGAGCGTGGCCAAATCGAAGTGATCGTCCGGGTCATCGTACGGATGCAGCAAGTCCGTGCAATGAATGACCGGCAGCGCCGGGCGTTTCGGAACGGCAGCGGCACCGGCCACCCCGGCGCGAAGTGACGCCGAGGTCACCAGGGCGAGGCCCGCTATCAGAAGCGCGATTTTGTCCATGCCACCTTAGGATACCCGGACCACGGTGACCTACAAGGTGGATACGCGCCGGAAAGGTTCCCGGAGGTCAAGTGGTGCGCGGATGCCGACTCTGCGCTCCAAGACGGTTTTCGCCACAAGGCTCGTCACGAACTCATTTGGTCTGAGAAGGCGCCGGATCCAGCGGCGCCAAGCAGTCACACCCGAGACACCCCCGATCCTCACCGGACACACCCCGCATACACACCGTAGATAACTTTCGACGCCTCGCGGACGCTTCTTGGTACAACCTATTGTTCCACAATGACTTGCAGAAAATAGCTCGCCAGACCCGTCAAACGGCGTGCTATGCTTTGGCATGTCAGCATAAGCATCTGTGAGTCAGGGACATAGTTATGTCGGTGTGCCACTGCCTTCAGTCATGCTGTCGCCCGAAGGTTGCCCTGGCATGGTCGAATGCCTAAACTGCCATTCGGAAAGCCGCTACCATGAGTGATTACAAATGCAACTGTCCCGGCTGCGGTCAGCGATTCTTGGCGAATGATGGGCGGGGTAGCCGCCGGAGCCATTCTCCGTCCTGCAATCCGCGCATGACTGTGGCAGGTCGGCAAACCGGAACCGCGATTGGCCGGGCGGAGGGATCGCCCGGACGCCGGCGGTTGGACGGGGCGAAGGCGGTCTCGATCTTTGGCAAGAAGAGGGGAGTCAAGTCGGCGATTCACGCACTGAACGCCATCCGCGCGCACGCGGGCGAGGGCCGGCTCATGGGCTGGCTCGGGCATCTGGCGCCGGCCAAACCCGGGAATCCATAATCATCAGGGCCCCCGATGGACATCGTTCTGGTCTCGATCATCGTCCTGGCAGCCATCGCGCTCTTTGCTTCCGAGAGGTTCCCCGTGGACGTGGTAGCACTGCTGGTGCTCGGCACACTGCTGGTCACGGGGCTGGTGACGCCGGCGGAAGGCATCTCCGGCTTCAGCAGTCCGGCCACCGTAACGGTGGCGGCCATGTTCGTGCTGAGCTCGGGGCTGAACCGGACCGGCGCGCTCACGGCGCTGGGCCAGGCCCTGATCCAGCACGGGAAAAGCGAGACAACGCTGCTGTTGCTGGTCATGACCGGCGTGGCGCTCATTTCGCCTTTCATCAACAACACGGCGGCGGTCGCGGTCTTCCTGCCGCTGGTCGCCGGCGCGGCGGCGTCCCGGAAGATTTCCAGCTCGAGGCTGCTCATTCCGCTGTCGTTCGCCTCGCAATTCGGCGGCGTCTGCACTCTCATCGGCACGTCCACGAACTTGTTGGTCAGTTCCATCGCCGCGCAGTCTGGCGTGGCCCCGTTTGGAATGTTCGAGTTTGCCAAACTCGGGCTCATCATGGTCGGGGCCGGCATGGTTTATTTCCTGGTCGCGGGCCGCTGGCTGTTGCCCCGCCGCCGGGCCGCGCAACTGGCCGAGGTGTACGGCCTGGGAGAGTACATAACCGAACTGCGCGTCGTCGCCGGCTCGCCCCTGCTCGGAAAGACCGTCCTCGAAACGAAGCTCGGCGAGACCAATGACATCACGGTGCTGGAAATCTTGCGCGGCGACCGCAAGATCTGGTTCCCCATGGACGAACCGTTGCGGGAAGGGGACGTGCTGCTGGCGCGCGGGGCGGTGAAAGAGCTGTTCAAGCTCAAGAACAGTCTGGGGCTGGAATTGCAGCCGGAGTTCAAATTCCAGGAGCAGGAGCTCCGAGGCAAGGACATGGAGCTGGTCGAGGTGCTCCTGGCGCCGCAGTCGCGCCTGGCGGGCCGCACCCTGAAGAATTTGGATTTCCACTGGCGCTACAAAACCATCGTCCTCGCATTGCACCGGCGCGGCACGGTGCTCCGCGACAAATTGGCTGATCTGCGCCTCCGTTCGAGCGACGCGCTCCTGCTGCTGGGCCCCAGGGCCGAGATTGCGCGGCTGCGTGAAGACGACAATTTCCTGGTGATGGAGCCCCGGCGCGACGTGGTGCTCAACCGCCGCAAGGCCCCCGTCGCGCTGGCCATCGTCGGGCTGGTGGTGGCGCTGGCGGCGCTCAACGTGTTGCCCATCGTGGCCACCGCGCTCCTGGGCTGCGCGGCCATGGTGCTCACCGGTTGCCTGCGCGCCGAAGACGCCTACCGCGCCATCGAGTGGAAAGTCATCCTCTTGCTGGCCGGGATCCTGCCGCTGGGCCTGGCCCTGGACAAGACCGGCGCGGCGCAAACCCTTACGGAACACGCGCTCGGCCTCGCCCGAGACGCCGGCCCGGTTGTGGTGCTGGCCGCGGTTTACCTGCTCACGGCCACGCTCACGGAGTTTATGAGCAACAACGCCACCGCCGTGCTGCTGGCCCCCGTGGCCATCTCGACCGCCGTCAAACTCGGCCTGGATCCGAAACCGTTTCTCGTCGCGGTCGCTTTCGCCGCGTCCACCAGCTTCGCTACGCCGGTCGGTTACCAGACCAACACCATGGTCTATAACGCCGGCGGCTACCGGTTCAGCGACTTTCTCAAAGTCGGCATTCCGTTGAACGTGATCTTCTGCGCGCTGGCAGTGTATTTCATCCCCAAGTTCTGGCCGTTCTGAGAGGGCGTTACCGGCTCCGACGCAGGCAAGCTTTGCAGAGGATCCCGGCGACCCCTATAGGCAGTTGTCGCTTCACTCCTTTACCACGCTCGCACCGAAGGTGCTGGCCCCAGTGATTCTATCAGGCTGCATGTCTCCTCACCAATTCATCGGTGCGGATAAAATGCAGCGTCACGCCGCGCAAGGTTAGGCGACCGTCCCGCACGCGACTGCTCCGCAAATAGGTCCATCCTTGCCGCCGCATTTCTTCAATCCGGGTGCAGATCTGTCGCGGCTCCCTCCAGAGATGCCAAACGGAAATCGGAAGGGAAGGTAAGAACACCGATGTCTGCTCGGCATCGGGAAACTCTTCAAGCAGCCGATGAGTGTGAAGTGCCGGCCCAAACGCGATGCCCAGCACCTTGCGCAGCATATATACGGCGCCCAAGCACCCTAAAATGATAACGATGCTTCTCATAAATCATGCCATCCAGAGGCACATTGTTGTATCGTACTTAAGCGATTGGTCGAAGAGGTTACAGATTCACGACCCGGAAACTAACGCTCAGCTCGCCGATGGCGGCCCCTCCGTGACACCCGAATTGCCAAGCTGCGGGGCGGGGCCGCTATTCGATGGAGCGCCGGATTCGGCAGAGGGAATGTTTTCGATGATCTTCTTGCCCATGCTGATGCGCGGCTCCGTCTGGTAGCCCAGCTTTCGGTAGAACGCCTCCACCGCCTCATTCCCCTGCAGGATCTGGAGGTTGATCTTCGGACAGCCTAAGAGCTTGAGCCGTTCCTCGGCGTGCCGCATCAACCGCGTCCCAAGGCCACGCCCGCGGTAGTCCGGGAGCACGGCGAGCGAGTAAATCCAGCCGCGGTGCCCGTCGTATCCGGCCATGATGCTGCCCACGACCTTTCCCCCGGCCTCTGCCACAAAGAAGAGTCCGTCGCCCACGGCCAGCTTCTTGTCTATCACGAAGTGCGGGGCGTTGTGCGCGGCTTCATATCCACTCAGCGACGGCCTCGGCGGCGGCGGTGGAGCGCACGGTGCGCTCACGAACTCCCGCAACGCTCGAACGGACGGCGGAGAGGCCGTTCGCTGCAGCGCCCTTTAGCCGGACTCCCCAGTCCGAGCTGCCCAACGGAAAACTAAGCCGGAGTTCCCGCCCCGAGGGCCGCTAAACGGAAGGCTTTCAGCCTTCCGCAAAAAAATGCTTTTGCCTATTGACGCCGCGGGCTTGATAGGGGTTAGGCCATTCGTATCGTGATGTCATGGTGTGACTCCGAAACAAAATCTGTGACGCACCGCTGTAATAGCTCAGCCTCTCTCGGCAGTCGAGCGCGCAGCGCCTCAAATCCGACAATCTCAACACGCGCTGCCAACTCAACGTCTCGGATGCACTCGTCAAACGCATCCCAATTGTGGCCGTAGTAGTCTGGGAACTGAAATGCCGCTGCAAGGAGACGATGCAACTCCTCCCGCGAATCGGCCGCACCAACATCAACTCTCAAAGCGTCTGGAACGTGCTGGCGCATGAAATGGCCTAACGCTCGGCCTGAGTGGCGCGGGGCCGAAGACGTTGAAATGCAAACGGGACGCGCCATCCCGCGTCCACTCCAGGCCGTTGGTTGTTAGGTGCTTCGTCTCGCATCAGTGAACGTGGTAATAAAACTCTCAAACGAATCAGCGACGGGCAAGACCTCCTCAAATGCTGGCTCAAAGCCCTCAACGACCTGGCCGAACCTGTCGGAAGCAGTGCAAACCGCGTGATACGCGTAGCCAGAGTGGACAGAGAATAAAATCGGGAAGTGTGAATCCCAAAATGCACGAATCTCGGCAATGTAATCGGCGTCACCACGTGCGGAGTCCAAAGACAACTGCTCCCACTCATCCCAACGGAACGCTGAACCGCTCGTGCCTTCGTAATCACACTGGCACAGAAACCATGTCGTCTGTGAACGGTCAACGCACTGCTTGAGGCCGGACAGAAACTCAACCAGTGAATCAGGCAGTCTGGGGTAACGATTTGCGATAGTGGCTGGCAACCGAAATGGCTGCCCGGCCTGAGCCTCGACAGTCCATCCTTGCTCTCGCAACTGAGTGATGACTGCTGCTCGATTCATGGTGAGGCTTGAAGCACCTAACACCCGGCCTGAGCGGCGCGGGGCCGAGGACGTCCGAGTGGAAACAGAACGCGCCATCCCGCGTCCGCTCCAGGCCGATGGTTCGCCCTTGGTTGGTCGTCGTGCCTGCTCATGGCAAAAGTCTGAGATCAATCTTGGTGACATCATAGACGCCGGTTTGCCACTCGCAAGCACTCACGGAGTAGCGGCCTGAGGGCACCCGCACATACGCTCCACCATCCCCTATGCTCAAGTCATCAGGTATCCCCGAATCTCCTGACGGAAGGCCTCCCGCCGCCATGTCCTCCGGTGCCCATAGCGCAAGCAGATAGCCTGTATGAATCGAGAGCTGGGCCAGTGGCTCAGACCCAAGACGCTCGGTAGCAGCAGAAATCACAGTCCGCTCGCAGTCGTCCTCGGTCCATGAGGCATCTGGCCAAATGCGGACAATCGAAATGTGTGCGGGACTGACCCGAACTATATCTGCTGTGCCGGGGCCGCCAATGTCCCAAACAATAGCGCGGTGATCCCCGACTTGGAGCTCCGTCAATGCAGCCGTACCCAAGACATCACAGGCTCTCTGGTAATCCCCGGATTCATGGAATGCACCTCGCCAGGAACGCAACGCCTCGAAATCTGCGATGAGCACCGGACCGCCTTCAGATGATACGTGGGGTAATGGCATGGCGTTGCGAGTTGGGCGAACGCTAACGTTGAGGATGAGCCATGAGGAGGAGCGCGTCAACAGCGCCCGAATGCGGCACCAGCCTGAACGCGCTCCTCCTCATTGGCTCAATCCTTTTGGTTGGGCCTCCTGCTATCGCGTCTTCCGCTTGGCAATGTACTCCTCTCGTGCCCGCGCACATGCAGGGCAAACGTAAACTTTAAACCGCTGGCCTTCATAATCGTACTCGGATGGCGCATAATCAACGCAATGCGGGAATAGTCTCGGGCGGTCCCTCAAATAGTCGGTGGTCCAGTGGATCATCTTATTGCAGGGGTAGACCACCGCTGTTTGCATTGTGGCGTTGTGGACTTCGCAAACACCCGATCCCGAACGGCGGTCCTCAACCCGCGAACAACCGCCCAACAACAGTGCCACCCCGAGCCCAACCAGCCCCAGCGCTCCTAGGCGGGGTTTGAAGGTCACGCTCATGGATTCAGAGACGGTTGACGCGTATCACGTGCGCCCAACCCTTGATTAGCATGGAAAGCAGTCCATGATATTGGATATTAAGGCACAAACATGGAGTTGACCCAAGCCCCGTGTCAGGATTAGCTTCATCGCGCAAGTCTATGGGAAACCATCAGCGCCGTCAAGGTTGCGTTTGGCCGCTTCCACCGCCCGTGGTGGGCTACGAGAGCGTCATTCCCAATCCCAAGCTCAAGCTCCTGGATCAGGTCCGCGAGGTGATGCGGCTCAAGCACTACTCCATCCGGACGGAGCGGACCTACTGCGACTGGGTGCGGCGCTACGTGCGTTTTCACCAAATGAAGTCGCGCGAGGCGATGCTACCCGCCGAGCCCAAGATCGAGGCATTTCTCAGCGATCTGGCGGTGAAAGGGAAGGTGGCGGTTTCGACGCAGAACCAGGCGTTCGGGAACGGTTGAGGGTTGAGAGTTGAGGGTTGAGGGTCAGCGCAATTCGAGGGATCTCCTCAGGCCGCTGAGCATGCGGCTCTGCTTCTCCGCGGCACGATAGAGTTGATCGTAGTCAGTGGGATTCAGAAATCCCTGGTTGCGGCCGATGGTGGCTTGCGAGACTACTTCAAAGACGCTACCAGTGGCGATTTCTACGAAGCGTGCATAATCAGCCTTAGAGGATCGCGAGCACCCTTCCGCCAGATTGGAGGAGATGGAGACTGCCGCTCGACGCATTTGGTTAGTCAGACCAAATCGCTCCTCGTCGGGAAACCTTCGTGTCAGTTGATAGACAATGTCGGCGAAGGCGATCGCTTCGTTCCAGGTATCTAACTTTTCAAAGTTGAACATATTGGGGCTCAGGCTTAGGCCCTCAACTCTCAACTTTCAACCCTCAACCACCCGGCGGCAGCGGGATGAAGAGCCCGCTGGATTGCCTGTGAGTCCCAAATCCAAGCCCTAACGCGGCGACGGCGTCCCGGGCGGGGGCGGGTTCGCAAGCGTGCCGCCGAGGCACTACCCTGGACGGCGGGCGGGCCGCGTGCTAGTACCGAACATACGTCCAGGGCTGGCTTGCGCCGGCGGCGACGGGTCCAGCCCGGGCCAGCCGCCCGGGCGGCAAGAGAAAGGCTACGAGCTTATGAGAGTATTAGATACTCCGCGAGCCGGAAAAACAGGCCAGGCCGTGTTCTACCAAAGCCCAGCGCCAGCGCTGGATCGTCGCCGGGGCCAACGTGCTGAGCGCCAGCCGCTTGGGGGCGGGGCCGCTGAAGGGCGAACAGCACTTTGTGGTGATTGATGCCGTCCGAGCCTGGGTTGGGGGTGCACTCTGTGCGCGGCGCGGACCGGCGTTCGCAGGGAATTCCGCCGGGCAAGACGCCCCGCAGGCTGGCAGGCAGGATGCTTGCCGCTATAGGGTGGAGTGTTGGGTAACTTGGGGCTGGCGCGGGGCTTCGGACCCGGTAAGATCGGTGCTCATGCTGAAAGACGCACGCGCGGCCACGTCTTAACCGCGCGGCGTGAAGAAACCTAAATTCGTGTCAACGTCCGACAACAAGCCATTTATGAACCAACACCCACTCCCATCCGCCACCCGTCGTGAGTTTCTGAAGGCCACCGGCCGATTCGCCGCCGCCTCCGCGCTGGCGGGCATGGCCCTGCCGCATGTTCACGCGGCGGAGGACAACACCATCCGCCTGGCGTTGATCGGCTGCGGCGGCCGGGGCAGCGGCGCGGTGGCCAACGCCATGTCGGCGGGCGGGTTGGTGCTGGGCGACGACGGCGGCACCAAGCGGGCCGCTCTCTCGGGCGCGGGCGGGCCGGTCAAGCTGGTCGCCATGGCCGACCTCCGCCAGGACAAGCTGGATCAATCCTACGCGGCGCTGACTCAGACCTTGAGCGACTTGATTGACGTGCCGCCCGAGCGCCGGTTCCTGGGCTTCGACGCCTACCGCAAGGCGATTGACTGCCTGCGCCCCGGTGACGTGGCGATGCTGGCCACGCACGCCGCTTTCCGCGCGCCGCACCTCGAGTACGCGGTGGAGAAGGGCGTCAACGTGTTCATGGAGAAAGACTTCGCGTCCGACCCGGGCGGCATCAAGCGAATGCTCAAGGCCGGCGAAGCCGCCGAGAAGAAGGGCCTCAAGATTGCCGCCGGGCTGATGTGCCGGCATTCCTCCGCCCGGCAGGCGCTGATCCAGCAGATTCGCGACGGCGCGATGGGCGACATCCAGCTCATCCGGGCCTATCGCATGGATTCCAGCTACGCGATGCCGCCGTTCCCGCGCGGCCAGAACGAGCTGCTCTGGCAGCTCAGCCCCGGTCATCCCTACCAGTTCATGTGGTCGGGCGGGGGCCTGTTCATCGAGTTGATGATCCACCAGATGGACGAGTGCTTCTGGATCAAGGACGCCTGGCCGGTATCAGCCCACGGCGTCGGCGGCCGCATCCCTGGCAGCACCGACTGCGGCCAGAACCTGGACCACTACGCCGTCGAATTCACCTTCCCCGACGGCACCAAGGCCGAGGTGGTGAACCGCTGCATCAGTAATTGCTACACCGACTTCGCGACCTACGTCCACGGAACCAAGTGCGCCGCTCAGTTCTCCGGCAACATCCACGCCCCCACCACGCACATCTACAAGGACCAGCGCACTGAACGCTCCAACCTCGCCTGGCGGGCGCCGAAAGAGACGGTCAACCCGTGGCAGGCCGAGTGGGACGTGCTGCTAAGCGCGATCCGCAACAACAAACCCCACAACGAGACCAAACGCGCCGCCCTGTCGAACCTCGGCTCCATCATGGGCCGGGCCGCGGTGCATACGGGCAAGGTCATTACGTGGGAGGAAGCGATGGCCTCCAACTTCCAGTTCTGCGCGAACGTGGGTGAGCTGACGGAAAAGAGCCCCGCGCCCGTGCAGGCCGACGCCCAGGGCCGTTACCCGGCTCCCATCCCAGGCAAGACGGTGGAGATTTAGCAGACCGGATGAGCCATAGACCGGCAGCGGCAGCAGGTTGGGCAGGCTTGCCGGCCTATTCGTAAGTAAACTGCGCGGTAGCCGTTGCGTCCGCACTCGCCACCACGCGCACCCAGTAAGCGCTGAAGCCCTGGGGAAACGCGTGCTCGACCGACCGGCCCGGCTGTACCTTAAACTCCCTGTAGCTTGCCCAGGTTCCCGCGCCACTGATGTCCACTTCCACCCTCATCCGAAGCGGCTGGGTGGACGCGTGCGCGAGCCGGACACGTTTCCGGTCGTAGCCCGTCATCAGGTAAGGATCGCTCGGCTCGCCCGCTCGCACGACCGAGTTGTGCCACGGACCGCCGATGCCGCGGGGCTTCCCCAGTCGCCACAGATCGTCCACCACGCCCACCCACAGCGCTGCCTGGCCGTCATCCGACGGGATGATGTGCGGGGAAGCCGCCGCCGTGCCCGACACACCGGACATCACCAGCAAGCCGCGATAGGAGCAATAATCGTGGATGCGGCGGTTGTGGGTGGTGATGGGCCGGAGCTTCGCAAAGCCGCCGGCGTTCTCGGCCGGCAACTCGTAGAAGGTGCCGTGCGCGTTGAACAGGTCGCGCTCGGTGCAGACCTCGCGGTCCACGCGCGCCTCGCCCAGCGGGCCGGGCTGATCCAGGGACGCGTCACCTTTGGGGAGCCGCCAACGGTTCCCGGCGTCGTCCACCAACAGCACCGAAGCCGCGTCCACGGTCAGCACTCCACTGGGGATGGCGGCGTTTTGCTTGAGCCAGGCTTGACGCGGCGGGTCTTCCACCCGGCGGAGCTTGAGATTGCCGTCCAGTTCGTACAGCCCCGCCTCCTCTGCCGCTCCGGCTCGCGCGCGCACCGCGGCGAATGAGAGCGTTCGGGCGTCGCCGCCCCGCGCGTGGAGCAGGCCGCCCGACATGCTCTGATCCGAAAGCCCGGCCAGCCCTTGAAAACGGCGATCGGCTCGGGTGCCGCGCCGGTCCACGTTGCTGTAAGCGAACAGGGCCGTGGCTTTCGGACAGTCGTGATTGACACGGACGCGCACCCAGGCGCCGTGCTCGCCTCTGCCGAACGCGATCCATTGGCTGCCGCCCGCTGGCACACCGACTTCGCGCAGCGGCGTCCATTGGCCGTTGCCCCGACGGTCCACCTCGAAGCTGAAGGTCACCGGCTGGGCAGCCGTGTGCGACAGGTGCACCGACCGGCGCTCGAAGCCATCAAAGAGAAAGGGCTCGGAGGGCGCGTTGGCCCGCACCGGCTCGTCCAGCCAGACGGCCCCGCGCCCAAGGGGAACGCCGAAATCGTCCAGGGCGCCGGGATCAACAAACCACAGGTTGGATTGCGACTGGCCCGGCCCGGCCAGCGCGCCCTTGGCTTTGCGCTTATTGAGAAACTCCGCCTTCGCCGCGTCGTCGCAGCCAAACACAATGCGATCCTCCCAGCGGCAGAAATCGGCAATGACCTTGAGATAGGTGGAACGGGGCGCGATGCCGGCGGAATGTGCCAGGGAGAAGGTCTTCGGAAAGCGCCAAAACATGCCGTGCATGGTCATGAGCAGGTCGCGTTCGCCGATGTCGCGGATGCGGGGCCACTCGGTGTTCCAGCCGTGAGCGCCATCGTAGCAGTGGCTGGCTTTGGGCAACCGGTAGGCATGCCATGCACCGGCCTCGCGCAGCATCACGATCAACGAGCGATGATCCCAACCGATGGACCAGACCGGGTCGGTGGCAGGCTGAGGATTGCCTGAGATGCCGCCGGGGCCGGTCACATCCGTGAACTGGTTGCGGCGCACTACCGTCCACTGCTCGGCTTTGCCGTCCCACTCGGCCAGGCAGCCCGAAGGCACCTCCGGCCGCGTCTGAGCCTCCTTGCCGTGCTCGCCGTTGTTGGCATAGATGACTCGGCCCTGGCCGGAGTAAAGCCCCTTGCCGTGATACCCCGGCAGCTCCGCGTGCCGGCCCGTAGTGACCTGCTCGTCGGCCCACAACTCCGTCACCGCCAGCGTGTGGACGTCCACCTCGTAAAGCGCCTCTTCCATGGACGCGCAGTAGATCCGGTTCGCCGGATCGGTGAGATGGCGCGCGTTGCCGGTGGGCCGCCCGAACATCTTGTCATAAGGAATGACCCGCACCTGCCGCTGCGCGTCTATCGCATAGGGGCCGATGAAAAGCTGCCGCGACTCGGGATGGATCATGCGATTGGCGGGCGTACCGCCAATGCTCTCCGGCCGGATAATCAACCGCAGGTCGGGTGTGATCTCGTAGAGCTTGTCTGAAGACCCGCGCGGTTGATGCGGCGAGTAGGTGACCGCCCAGAGCCGATCCGCCCACGGCACCACGGCGCCCGTCCCGCACTCGGCCCCATCGTTGAAGAAGGCCAGGTGCGGATAGATGCCCGACACCTGAAGCGCCGGGGCCTCTGCCGCCCGGGTGGCGCCGCAGAACGTGGCGCTCACGGCGAGCGACAAGAGCAGGCACAGGGCTGCAAACTGTTGCCCCGAGGTGGTGCGATAATCAGGCCGTGCGGTTGAATCAGCAGTTAGCAGTCTGCGGACACCCGGAGAAGGACTGTTGGTCTGGCTCATCGGTTTCACCTACCAGCCAAGCAGATTCGGCGGGCTATCGCAAGCGGTGGAGGCAAGTGGACCGACAGGGGGGCGTATCTTGACACGACCACCACCTTCGGCAATCGGGACATGGGCGGAGCGCGGCTTGTCCTCAGCCGCAGCACGTGCGTAAGGGAGTCGCTCTTTGGACACTGGAGGAGGCCCGCATAGTCGGGGCTGCTGCGGCTGAGGACAGCCGCGCTCCGGTGGCCGTTTCGAGATACGCTCCCGACAGGAAGGTTAATGGGGCGAAACCTCTGCTTCCCACTGTAGGTCCACCGCACGATCAGGTGGACCACACGCCTCCCACACCGTTCGGCGGACCTTCCCCGCAGTTTTGCTTGGCGCAAATGCCCGCTCTGCCCTTTAATCGGGCCGTGAACGCTATGTCCACGACGAGATCCCGCTGGGTCTTCTGCACGACGGCTCGAGCTGGCACGAGGTTGCGAGGGTCAAGGACAACTTCCAGCGCCGCCGGATCCACCGGTTCCCCACCGTGGACGCCCAACGCCTCCGCGTCCTGGTCCAGGCCAGCCACGGCGAGAAGTCGGCGCGCCTCTTTGAGGTCCGCGCCTACGCCGAGCGCTGACGTCACGCGCCCGCCGCGATGTAGTGAACCACCCAGACAAAACAAGAACCAAACAAGAAACCTGAAGGATAACATTGCTATGATGAACCCCGCTATCACTTGTGGAATCGCCCTGTTGACGGCCGCCGTTGTGGGCCACGCGGCGGAGAAGAAAGCCGCCCCGAAAAGCAAGAAGTCGGCGCCCAATCCGGCGTTCACCAAAATTGAGGATGTGCCCGGCCTGCCACGCGTCCTCTTGATCGGCGATTCCATTTCCATTGGCTACACGGTCCCCGTGCGCGACTTGCTGAAAGGTAAGGCCAACGTGCACCGCATACCGGTCAACGGCGGTCCCACCCTAAACGGGCTGAAGCACCTCGACGCATGGCTCGGTACATCCAGGTGGGACGTGATCCATTTCAACTGGGGCTTGCACGACCTGAAGTACATGGGGCCGACCAACGACAACCTGGTCTCGCCCACATCTCCCGGCAGTCGTCAGCAGGTGCCCCTCCCGGAGTACGAGCGCAACCTCAAACAACTGGTGGACCGGCTGGAAGCGACCGGCGCGAAGCTCATCTGGCGGAACACCACGCCGATTCCCGAAGGTTCCGCCGGCCGTGTGCCGGGAGACGAGGTCAAGTACAACGAAGCGGCGGCGCGCGTGATGGCGTCGGCGGGCGTCATCACCGAGGACCTTTATCGGCATTCGCTGGCCGGCCCCGGGAATATCCAACTTCCCGCCAATGTCCATTACACCACCGAGGGTTATCAATACCTCGCGCAGCACGTCGCGGCGGCTATTGTCGCCCAGCTTCCCAAAGGGCGCGATGCGCGGTAGTCAGAGCGCTCTCGCGGCTCGATCTGCTCGCGCTTCGTCGCCCTCCGGGTTGGGCGTCATGCCTAGCCTCGGATCCCGTGCCGCCCCGATGCGTGCCACCGTAGCATTCTTGATGTTGGCCTTGTCGCTGTGGCCGACGGCCCGGGCTCAGACCCGTTCTACCCCCCCAGGCCCCGCAGGCCGGGAGGCGGCGGTCTCTCTCTCGGTGGCGCCATTGCCGCGGATTGGCCTGCGCTCGGCCCCCAACCACAGCCGGACGGAGAGGCTCATGAGCGGCTATTACGAGTCGGTCCGGCTTTGGGGCGCGGTGTTGCGGCAGCGCTGCGTGCCGGTCCCTGGCAAAGCGGACTGCGCCTACTACGGCGACGGGGGAAACCAGGAGAATGAAATTCGCCCGATCGCTTATGCGGCTCTGGTAAACGCCTTCCTGGCGACCACGGAGCCGCCCGCCCGTGGGATGTCCGCCGCCGAGCGGCGTCGAGCGGTTGACGAATGCACCCGCCTGCTCCGATACCTCGCCCAGGGCCACGTCACCGGCTCGGGCGCCTGCCAGAACGGCAAACGCTGGGGCGATCAGTGGCAATCGGCTTTTTGGGCGCGCTCCGCCGTCCTCGCCGGCTGGCTGGTCTGGGACGGTCTGGAGCCGGACTTGCGGGAGAGCCTTTGCCGCATCTTGGTTCATGAAGCCGACCGTTTTCTCCGGCAGAAACCCAAGAGCAGCTTCAAGAACGATACCGGCGCGGAGGAGAACGCCTGGAACGCCCAGATGCTGTCCCTGGCCGCTCAGATGATGCCGGCCCATCCCCGCGCCGCACAATGGGACCACGCAGCCAAGCTCTATTGCTACAACTCCTTATCGGTGGCCGCCGACCACGCCAGCAGCGAGGTTGGCGACGATAACCGCCTGGTGCGCGAGTGGGTGACCACCACAAACGCCCACCCGGACTTCACCGTCGAGAATCACGGCATTGTGCACCTGGGTTACCTCAAGACCACACTGAGCATGCTCCTGGAGAATTCCCTGCCCTATCTACTGACCGGAACCGCGGTGCCGAAAGCCTGCCTGCACCATGTGCCGGACGGCTTCGCAGTGCTGGTCCGCTGCATGGCCTGGGATGCGGCGCCATTCTACTTTAGCGGCAATGATTGGAAGATCACCCACACTCAGGCCACCGACACAATGTCCTACGGGCTCTTCAGTCTGCTGGCGACAAACCGGCAGGCGGCTTACCTCGAACAGGTCGGGTTCGACTATCTGCTCCGCATACAAAAGCAGGAACACGGCTACTACAACGTGCGGCGCGACCTTGAATCGAGCGGCCACGCCGCGACCCGGCTGATTGCCGCTTACTACGCGCACGCCGTCCTCGGCGAAGGCGCCGAGCCTCTCTCACCCGCCGAGTTCGACCGCTCGATCGGTGGCACTTGTTACCTGCCGGAGGGACGAACCATCGTTCACCGCACGCCGTCCAAGTTCGCGTCCTTTACCTGGAGCCAGAAGCGCATGGCACTGACCTTTCCTCAAGATGGCAACTGGGTGATCTGGCCGCATTTCAGTTCCGGGCCGGGCCTGATCAACGGTCAGGACGCCTCCGCCCGTTACGCGGCCCTGCGCAATTTCTCGCATCAGGTCAGCAGCAACAGTTTCACCGCGTCAGGTGTTCTCGATCGCCACAAAGGCGTGGTGCAGCAGGCCTTCTTCTTCACCTCGCTGCCAGGCGACATGACCGTGTATATCGAGCGCTTGCGCAGGCAAAAGGACTTTGCCCTGCGCTCGCGTGAAACCGGCGTCATCGGGTTGGAGCACGAATTCGGCAAGAATGAGCACACGCTTTTCGGGCAGCATGACGCCCTGACGACCCTCGGCGTGGGCGGAGACCAGGCACGAGTCGTAGAGTTGGCGACCGATTGGCTGAACATCTCCGACCGCATTGGCTACGTGGTGCGACGGCATCCCGCCACAACTAACGTCATGCGGTTCCATGACGAGGTTGCCGGCACCGGCAGAGTCCCGAAACTGGAAGAGTGGATCAGTTTGATCGGCGAGAAGGACCCTGGAACAGCTCCTTCCGACTCCGACTGGGCCTGCCTGGTCACCTTCGCCAACCAAACAAAGGCCCAGACCGCCCAGGAAGCCGGCAGAGTCCGGTTCTCCGTTTCGGGCGACACCGCCGTCTGCCGGATTGGCGATAAGGAGATTCGAGCAGACTTGAACTTCTCTTCACTCCCTCCTGAACGGCGCTGAAAATGGCCCCGGGGTCAAACCGGTGCCACGCTTGCCGTCACGGTCTCAAGCCATTGGTGGCCTGAACGATCCCCTCCCCGAAAGGGTCCGTCCAACGCGGTGGCCCTTCCAGCCGTGGAAGGCGAAATAAGCATAAGCGATCAGCGAGACGATGAAGGAGAACTGTGCAGATTGCGGATGACGCCGGCGATGCGGCCCTGGATGGGCGGAAGTACCACGCGCCAGCTTAAAGTCGCCGAGCGTCGCGCCAGGACACTCGTTATCCTGCATCGCGGCGCCTCGGCCTTCACCCCCGAGAATACCTTGGAGAGCGATGAGTCCGGCAGCGCCGCGTTCAGGAAGACATCGGTGTCCAGGCTGCCGGATGCGCAACGATGCGCGTCACCACCGCTTCGACTTCATGCAGGGGTCGTGCGCCCAAACCATTCTCGGCGGCGTTCGTAGAACGCGATCGCTTCCTGGAGTTCCGTTTCTGCGGAGGAAGTGAATCTCGCGTTCACTTGCGCAAGCCCTTGCGCAAATCACAGAAAACAGCCCCGGCATCCCGGGTCTTGAGCTTGCCGGTCTCGAAGGCGTCAATGCGACGCTCCGACTCCTCGGCCCAAGCGGCCTCGCGCGACGTCACCTCCGGTGACGCAAGAGATTCCCAGAGCACATCAATCAGCTTTGCCCTCTCCCCGGCGGAAGACTGAGAACCTCAGCCTGAATTGTCGCAACACTCATGATGTTTAAGTACCGCCGCCGGCAAGAGTCGTCAAGGTGCGTTTGCCCCGGCTGCGGACGCGAGGCCGCCTGGATCCGCGGGCCGGAGGGCACGGAACGCGGCAGCCGCGTCGCCGAATTGCCCATTTCCTGCTGCGTAGAACGCAGCCTGGCCAAACAACCAAGACATGGAAGATGCCGCGGGAACTGATGCTTGAGACAGCTCGGCTCCTGTTGCGTTAGGGATTTGATGTCGCATCGGTCACGGCTGACTACCAATGTCTGGGCTCGCATCCGCCGGCAAGCCGCCCGGCTGGCTGGTTTGCGTCCACTGCCTGCGCCCGCGCCGACTTTCAGCGAAGGCGTAGATGTCCTTCTCCCCGGAACGGAGGAAATCCAGAAAATCTACGCCCGTATATTTGCAGGTTTGGCAGACACTCAGAAGCACGAGGTACTCTTCAATGCCCTTGGGTGTTGTTAGGCCCTCGATGCCACGGCGCAGACGAGCAAAGGCTTTGATCGCATGCTCCGCATTATCGTTGTTCCACGGCACTCCATCATGATCCAGGAACGTGAACAATTTCTCCCGGTGCTTCTGAAGCCGCTCTCTGCACTTCCTTGCAGACTCACTATCCAATTTGTCCTTGGCCATATTTCGGTAGAACCGCTCGACGTCCGCCCGATGGCGCATCAAGAAATGGTGTTTCAGCCCTCGGTGGTCAATCGTGTCCACGATGCAATTCCGCAGGGCCGCAAAGCTCACGATCAGACCTTTGAGCCCCTCGTCGAAAGGGTTCTCAAGGGCTGCATCGTTTAGATCACGAATAAGGTGGAGCAGGCACTTCTGCTGCGGGCACGGAATGGAATCATAGGCGGCATAGAAGTCAGAAACCAGGACTCCGCTGAAGCCGGTCAGGATTTGCTGAAGGAAGCTCGCTTCGCGGGTTTCCGTATAGAAATAGACAACTTCCCGTAGTGTTGTGAAGACCCACACATATACTCGCCTTCTCTTGATGATAACACTCGTCTCATCCGCCTGGACTAGTTTTCCCTTCACCATCACTGCCAGGATTTGCCCTCGGGTGGCGTCGTAGAAACGAGCAGCCCATTCCTTGAGATGAAGCACTTCGCGTTCGATGATGCCCAGCTTGAAGATTCGATTCAAAGCGGCTGCGATTGATCTCTGCGTCATACCGAGTTCAATGAGCATGTACATTACAATGCCTGTGACATTCCACCCATACATGCTTCCCGCCCGGAACTCCGCCGGCGTGCCAGATGTCCTGTGGCAGCGGCGGCAATGAAACGTCCGGTAGTGGTACCGCACGACCCATGTTCGTATTCCCCGCTTGCTGAGTCGGAGGTCGTAAAGGACTCGGGAAGCAGCGCCTTTCTTGACCCCCTTCTTCCGGCACACTTGGCAGAATGCGGACCCTCTCCGAGTTTCGTCCTTCGATGGAGCCAACGAGCGGGTGGGTGGCACAGCCCGCCTGCGGGCTGCTCGTCGGAGCACTTCATCGGTCCTGATGTAGATCCGATCGCGCTGGTAATTCCACCTCCCTGCTTTGTTGATCGCTTCAAACCCAGGGATCGCACTTGAGAACCTGGGCCACATGGTGCTCGATTCGGCTTGGTCGTCGACCGTTGTCACCTCGAGACCGCTTGTTTCGCCATTCTGCTTCTCCCTCACACCGTTCAGCTGCGAAATGACGCCGCAAACGACCCCCAGAGCAGCAGAATCGTCAGCGTTGTAGGCTATCGGTTTCTCCTTAGACTTCGAATCCAAAGTCACCGGGCCGAAGATGGATGGGGTTGGCACCCAGGGCGGCCGGGAATATCAGTTCCCGGCCGCCCTTCTTAGTTGGCAGAGGCAAGCCGTTAAGAGACTCGGCTGTGCGCCACGGCAATTCCCTTCCCGCATCGGAAGAGCTCTGACGTCCCGGGGATCTGGCGGCTTCTGAGCCTTGCCCGGGCCATCCCAACGCCATGCACCAGCGATGCACCAGCGATGCACACCGGATGCACGACCGGTTCCCGCTGGTGCATCCCTTGTGCATCCCTTGTGCATCGCTGGTGCACGACCCAAAGTGGAGGAGAGGCGGCTCGGGAAAGCGGGCCGGGGAACCTATCCATTTGGGGGATGCACGCCCTCGGGTGTTTCGGCATACTTCGCGGAAAACGGACCAGGCTTGGCAACCAAGCTGGGGATGCCCATCCAGGTTCGGAAACCGACTGAACTTATGAAACCAACCTGCATAAAAGCCCTCATGAAGCTGGCTGCCGCCGGCGCTTTAGTTCTCACGACCGGGCTGACCGCCCGCGCCGATTATCCATCCGCCGTCCTCGCCGACGGCCCGCTCACCTATCATCGCTTCAGCGAAATGGACGTAACCAACGACATGGTGCCGGTCGTGGTCAATCTCGGCACCCTGGGTGCCGCCGCCAACGGCACGCACGTAACGACTTGCCGCGACGACTTGATTCAGCAGGGGTTGCCGGGCGCGCTGACTGATCCAGACAACACGGCGATCAGCGTTCCCTATAGCCCCAACACGCACTACAACTATGTGCGAGTGCCCTGGCAGGCAGGATTGGCCTACAATGGGCCGTTCAGCTTCGAGATTTGGACCAAGCCGGCGACGAAGTACTTCAACTACCCGTTCGGCATGGTTAATTGGGCCAGCCCACGCACCGGGTGGGTGTTCATGCAGTCGGACTGGGACAACCTGGTCACGGGGCACGGCTGGGTGTTCCGGATTTATCGCAACTCGGGCACGACCAGCAGCACGGTGGCGTGCCCCCTGGTGATTGACACCAACCACTGGTACCACTTGGTTGGAGTCTTCGATGGCTCGAGCGTCAAAATGTACATTGACGGCACCCTGGCAGGCACAGCGACCGGCGCCGTGCATGTGCCCGCCACCAGCGGCAACCTGTGCTTTGGCGTCACGCGGGATATTACTTACGGGTACGGGGGAATGTTCGACGAGGCGGCCTTCTACACCAACGCCCTGACCGCCGATGATGTGGCCGCGCACTATGCGGCTGCGACCACCAACGCGGCGGGCTATGCGGCGCAGATTCTGGCGCACAACCCTCCGGGCTACTGGCGGTTCAACGAACGGTTCAACCCCTCGGTGGCCAAGAACAACGGCACTCGGGGCGCGGCCGCTGACGGCCAGTATCGCACTTACAGCACCACCATCCCCGAATTGCAGGGGCCGACTTACCCCGGATTCGAGACTACTAACACCGCGCTCCAAGTGTTCGGCACCAACGGCGTGGTCGTCGTGCCGCCGCTGAACATCGCTACGGACGCCGTGACCTTCGAGTGCATGCTCAAGCGGAGCGGCGATCAAAAGGAGTATGCAGGCATCGCGATGCATGGGAGAGTCACCACCACCACCGTCACCCCGTTTGTGGCCGGTCTGAACTTCCGCGGCACGGCCAACAACCTCGGGTATTGGTGGTATTCCACCAATACGAGCGCCAGTGACTCCTTCGGCTATCAGTCCATGCTCACGCCCCCGGATGAGACCTGGGTTTACGCGGCGCTGGCGGTCACCCCCACCAGCGGCACACTCTACATGTACGACGGCACCAACTGGAGCAAGGAGGTCAATAGCCGCACGCACAAGACGGCGCACTTCATTGGCCCCACGTGGATCGGTGGCGACCGGAACGTCGCCAATCGCTGGTTCAATGGATGCCTGGATGAAGTGGCCATCTATAACAAGACACTGACCGAAGGCCAGCTCCGGAGCCACGCCTTGGCCGCGTTTGGTGCCACTAGCGCACCGGAATTCGTGGACCCGAACCCGGTCCTTGACCCGACCACTGTGTATGCGGGCACGCCGTTCACGCTGAGCATTGATGGTTATGGACCGCCTCCGGTCAGCTTCCAGTGGCGCCAGGGCGACGGCATCACCCAGACGAACATTGCCGGCGCGACCGGCTCTGTTTATGCCAAGGCCAGCGCGTCGGATGCGGACACCGGGTATTATGATGTGGTCATCAGCAGCGGCAGTTCGGGTTCGGTCACAAGCACCGTAGTCAGCCTATTTGTTTACGCGGACTATCCACCCAACATTACCCAGGACCCGGTATCGCGGGCGGTTTATCCCGGCGGCAGCGTCACCTTCGGCGTGACGGCCGACGGCCCGGCGTTGACTTACCAATGGGAACACGCCGGCACGAACCTGCCCGGGGCGACGGCCTCAACGCTGACCGTAGCCAACGTGGATGCGACCAAGACGGGTGACTACCGCGTGAGGGTGACCAACGCCGCCGCCGGCCAGCTTAGCGCCGTGGCGACGCTCTCGCTCCTCACGGTTGATCCCAACAGCTATGCGTCGGTTGTGCTGGCGGACGGGCCGGAGGCATACTGGCGGTTGGACGAGACAACCGCACCCATCATCTACGATTCCATGGGCCGCCATGACGGTGAAACCTGGCGGAGCACGCCAACCTCGGATCCGACCGGATCGCAGTGGGGCTCTGCCTGGAACCAAACCGGCGCGCTCGCGGGAGACGCAAACCCCGCGCTTGCTTTTGGGGGTGCCAACTTTGCATACATCCCATATTCATCCGATTTGAACGCCCCCACCTACACGATCGAATTGTGGGCCAAGCCAACCACGCTCGCCGCCAGCACA
This sequence comes from uncultured Verrucomicrobiota bacterium, assembly GCA_964625855.1. GTDB lineage: Bacteria > Verrucomicrobiota > Verrucomicrobiia > Limisphaerales > UBA8199 > JAPLUA01. Next base: position 128,858 of record CAZVFC010000014.1, read on the forward strand.
AGCTACTATCCGCTGGTCAGCGAGGACTTCTACAGCAGTCCCACCCAGGTCGCTCCTCCGTGCCTGTTCGACAACTACCGTGGCGGGTACCGATTCTGGATAGCCGGCTCATCCACCAGCGCCGGCACCTGGTGGTTTGCCACCGGCGGCGTTACAACCTGGGACCAAACGATCTCAGGGACGCCGGCGGCACTCAACACGTGGATCCATCTGGTGGGCACCTTCGACGGCTGGCAGGAATCGCTCTATGCGAATGGCAAGCTGATTGCCAGCACCATCGGGCTGGGCATGCCGAACGAACGCCTGGGATTATACATCGGCGGCGACAACGCCGCCTACGGCTTTGGCAACCCATTCCGAGGTGTCATTGATGAGGCGGCCTACTACAAGACCGTCCTGTCGCCGGAGCGGATTAAACTCCACTACGAACTGGGCAAGTATGGAACCAACGGCCCCGTCTTCGTGGCGGGACCGGCATCGCAAACGGTCGAGTTCGGGACGCCAGCGGCCTTCACCGCGCAAGTGATCGGCGCCACCCCGATGAACTACCAGTGGAAACGGAATGGGGTGGACGTGGCGGGCGGAACAGACCTGACTCTCACCTTCGCCAGCGTGGACTACACAGATGCCGGCCAATATACCCTGGCAGTTACCAACAGCTCTAACGGCGCTGTCAGCCCGGCCGCGACACTGGTCGTGACGCCGCCCGCCTCGGTGACGGATCTCACCTGGCGAAGCTCCTCCACACCGGCGGGTCCGAAGCTTGAGTTGATCTGGCCGATGGGCTGTGCCTTGTACTACACGACCAATCTGACGACGGGCACCTGGCTGCCTGTGAGCGGCGCAACCGCGCCCTACTACAACGTCCCGATCAGCACTGCGATCGAGCAGATCTACTACAAGTGCGTTTGCCCGTAAGGGTCTGAAGCAGCATACGCGGCGACCGGGAGTCGAGGTTCTCCCGGTCGCCCTTTTTTTCAGCGCAACCAAATGCGAGGAGCAGGAAGGAATCGTGTTCGAGCCAGGCGGTCTTGCCGATGTTTGCTGGCACCCTCAGGCGGCAAGGCCGATGGGGTGGAGCACCTGATCCGGACCAACCACTTGGGTGGACTGGCCGCGGCCGAACTGATCTTTCCTGGTGCGGCATTTTGACCTGCTCGAACCCCTTGTTCTTTTCACGCAGCCGTCCTATCCAATTGGGGGATGTCGGAACCATCAACGCTCGTTATTCTGAGAAGGCAAACTGAAAACTATATGGAACCTCACAGATCAGACATGGCCAGGTCGCGCTCCCGAGCGGCGCCTCGCAAAGCGTTCACGCTGATCGAACTGCTCGTTGTCATCGCCATCATCGCGATCCTGGCAGCACTGCTGCTGCCGGCGCTGGCCAAGGCCAAGGAGCAGGCGAAAATTGCCCAATGCCTGAATAACATCCGGCAGGTTGGCATGGCTTCGGTTCTGTATCTGTCGGACGCCAACGACCGGTATCCTCCCAAGATCACTCGAAACGGGGGCAACACCCAGACGAGCTGGGTTGGGCAAAGCGGCTTGGTTTCGCCCTATAGCACGTTTACGGCGGCCGAGCGCTGGCTGACTCCCTACCTGGTCAAGAACGACCCCAACGCGAAGTTGGAAGTGGCCCGTTGCCCCAGCGACAAACAAAGCCCGGCCAGCCCGCCGACCGGGCGCTCTTGCTTCGAGGACTATGGCACGTCCTACCTGGCCAACCTTTATTTCCCGGAGGGCACTGCCAGTCCGATCATCTACACGCTCAACGTCAACGACGCCACTACCGTCAAGACAAGCGACATCAGGAAACCCTCGCGCTTTATTGTGTTCACCGCCTGGGGCGCCTACCGTGTGGGCTGGTATTCAGAGAACATCGCCACCCAGCCGCTGCTGGCGAAGATGATGTGGCATCAAAAGAGCTACCGCTGGAACACGCTCTTTGGCGATGGGCATGCCGGTCTCATGAGATACATCCCCACCAATGGGCCGGTGGCGCCGGAGTATTCCTTCGATAGGCGGTATTAGATCACTCTTGCCACCCCATTCCCTTCATTGAACTCTCCGGCTCAACTGCTCGTTTCGTTGGCAGCGGTTACGTGGTGGGCCTCGACTACGCTTGCGGCTGCCGACCCCGTCGTGCCGGTCACGATCGTGGCGTTCGGTGACTCCACCACGGCGCCGCGCGGCTCGCTGGCGGTCTATTCTGACATCCTCAAGGAGTTGTATGGCAAACCGCCCTACCACCCGGACAATCCGGACGGCTTGAACGGCTTGCTCGACAGCTACGCCGAAGCGGTGCGCCAGGTCGCCCGCCAAACCGGGGCTGTGCTGGTGGACGCGCGCGCTGCATTCCTCGCGGAGGGACGGAAACCGGGCGGATCACTGGACTGCCTGCTGCTGGACGGGCTGCACCCTAATGATGAGGGGCATCGCGTCGTGGCCGACCTGTTGCGGGCGCAACTGCTCGCGCTGGCCGGGAAGGAAGGGCTGGCGATTCAACCGGGCGCCACCCGCGCGGCACCGCGCGAAGCGACCGCTGCTCCCGTGGATGGAATGAAGCCCGCCGGTTCCGGGCTCGAGATCAATATTCGAGCAACGGAAATGCCGAGCCTTCGCACGGGTCCCTTTGTGCGGCTGGGCAACGGTGACCTGCTTTGCCTCCAGGAGACCAATTGCTGGCTCAGCGCTGACGAGGGCGCAACCTGGCAAGCCCGTCCATTGTTTGCCGCTACGTCCGGCTTCAAGATTGACGAGTCCACCATCCTGCGCACGAGCAAGGGCACGGACACCTTTCCTCTGACGGGCGGTGACCGGCGTTGGTCTGCCACACCGGTGAGCAACCACCGTGGAGAATTATCCATTGCCTTTACGGAAGACGAATGCAAAACTTGGAGCGTGCCCGTTGTTGTCGCACGCAAACCCGGAGCGTGGCTGTCGTACCCGTTCGTGTTCGAGGTCGCGCCGGGGGAACTATATATCACCACCATGCAGGGCGGGGTGCGTCTGAAGCTGCGCGAAGCGGATTTCCGTGCCCCGTCCGGGCAAACCACGCCATCGAAGTCAAGAACATGAAGAATACTGCCATCGCAGTGCAGGTGGCTGTCTCGCCGGGCAAATCGCGGACGCACGCCCAGCGTGGCCTGGCTCGGGTCCGTCCTTTTGCCGTTCGCGGTCGAAGCCGGGCGTTCACGCTGATTGAGCTGCTGGTCGTCATCGCCATCATCGCGATTCTCGCCGCCCTGTTGTTGCCGGCGCTAGCCAAAGCCAAACAAAAGGCGCTGGCGACCCAGTGCCTCAGCAACATTCGCCAGGTCGGCTTGGCCTCCTCGTTTTACCTGGGCGACTTCACCGATCGTTTTCCACCCGGCAGCACCAGGAACGGAACGGTGACTCAGTTGAGCTGGGTGGGAAACCCGGGACTGCAGTCGCCTTATTCCAGTCTTACGGCCCAGGAACGCTGGCTTTCGGAATACCTCGTGAAGGCTACGCCAGGAGCGAAAGTTGATGTCGCGCGCTGCCCGAGCGACAAGAAGAGTTACCTGGGCACGGGCAACTCCGGTTATCAGGACTTCGGCTCCTCCTACCTGGCAAACATAGACTATACTTTGGCGAATAGCGTTTACACCCTCACGGTCAGGCCGAAAGACGCCGTGGTGAGTTCTATCAAGCTGAGCGAAGTGGCCAAGCCAAGCCGTTTCGTGGTGTTCACTTCCTGGGGCGCCTACTGGGTGGGATGGCGGCACTGGACACTAACCACCGCCCCTTATCCCATGGGCGATCTGTTGTGGCACTGGAAGAACTACCGTTGGAATACCCTGTTCGCCGACGGGCATTCCTCGATGATTACCTATGATCCAAAGCTTTACGACACCAATGCCCCAAACTACTCCTTTGACCGGCGGTACTGAGTGTCCGCGGGACCAGATGGTTGCTCTCGGCGGGTTTTCCTGATTCAATGCAGGTTGGCAACCGAGAATCGGCGCTCCGTATGAAGCAAAACGCCATAGACCGCTCGAAGCGAAAGACCGCGCGCGAACGCCGGTGTGCTTTCACGCTCATTGAACTGCTCGTGGTGATTGCGATTATCGCCATCCTGGCGGCCCTCCTTCTGCCGGCCCTGACTCGAGCCAAGACCAAGGCCAAACAGACCGGCTGTCTCAACAATCTCCGCCAGATTGGGCTCGGTCTGGTGATGTACCTCAATGAGAACAAGACCTATCCCGGATGCTATTCGGTCACGCCCCAGGTCTATGCCGTCTGGCCGACCCGGCTGTTGTCGGTAATGGCCAATAACCGGGGAGTATTCGCCTGCCCAGCCGCGCGGCCCGACGCTGCCTGGAACACCAACGTCAACAAGACGCTCGGCGCCAGAGGCCCCGATGGCATCTATGATCCCTATGGTATTACCCTGAACTCCCGCTTCTCCTTCGCCTACAACGATTGGGGGCTCGACCTCGGCCATAACCCGCCGCTCGGGTTGGGCGGGGACATCAACGGCACATTTGCGGCCCGCGGCTTGGTGTCGGAAGCCATGGTGCGCCGGCCGGTCGAGATGATTATGCTCGGGGATGCGCGCGCGTTTGAGAATCCCTCCTTGTATAACACCTGGCCGGCCAACCTGGACCCGACCCAGTACGATCAGTGGCCTTCCAACCGCCACAGTCGCCAGACGGATTTGTTGTTTTGCGACGGCCACGCCGCATCCGCTCGTCGAGGTGATGTCATCAACCCCGCGAATCGGCTGTGGCGCGCCCGTTGGAATAATGACAACGACCCGCACGTCGGCGACGTTCCGAACTGGACGGTGGACTGGGCCAGGGAAGCCAGGATTGACCCGTGAGTGTTTGCGCTCGGCTTCTGGCTGCGCTCGGGTTGGGCCTGGCAGGTTGGATGGCCCAGGCGGTGGACAACACCGCCGTGCTGAATCTCGAGCCTAACCCAAATAACCCGCGCAATTCCGAGGGGGCGTTCGTGACCCTCAAGTCGGGGCGGATACTCTTCCTCTATCAATGATCACTCGGGCCGATTCCCCTTCCAGAAAGGTAAGCGCACTCCGCTGGTGGCGGCGATCTCCTCCGACAGCGGCAAGACCTGGCCACGCTGCAAGTTGCTGGAGAGCGCGCCGGATGGTTGGTTCTGCTACACGGCCATGCACTTCACTGAGGATGCGGTGTTGTTGGCTTACTGCGCCGGCGATTCCAAAGTCGGCGGCCTCAACCGTCTGCGCATCCGCCGCATCACCCTGGACTGGTTCAGATCGGAGGCGCCTTGAAAGAGCCTTGCCAATGCCGCGGGCAATCCGCTTCGGGAGCAGCCGAGCAACCTAGCCGGCTTCACCCATCTATTTGGGAGATGCTTGCGGCGAGCAGTTGCGCTAAGTTTGTACGCATGAAGGCAATGGACATGCAAGCGCGCACACCGGGCAGCCCAGGTTGCCGTGCCGGCCGGAGTCGGGGGAGAGGATTTACGCTGATCGAACTGCTCGTGGTCATCGCCATCATCGCCATCCTCGCGGCGTTGCTCCTGCCCGCTTTGAGCATCGCGAAAGCCAAGGCGGTCCAGACCCAGTGCCTTTCCAATCTCAAACAGCTCAACCTGGCCATGGTGCTCTATTGCGGAGACAACCGGGACAGGACACCGGCAAAGGACAGTGTGTCCAACGCGGGCATCTGGTGGTACTCGGGCCCGAAAGACGTCTGGTGGTGGTACAAGGAACTGGACAAGGTTTATGCCGGCGTGACCGGTTCCTCCCCTAGCAATCATGTGGTCTTCCGTTGTCCTAAGGACCGCGGTTGGAAGGACTATGGATTCCCGATGCCCCATTATGCCAACCCGGTCCTCGATTATGGCAGCTATGTGTACAACGGTTGCGGCAACCGGGGCAACGCGGGGAACAACCTCCTGAACATCACCTTGTCCACCGTGAAGCATCCGGCGCGCACGTGGCTGATGTCTGAATGGCCCATCCACTGGGGTTACTCCTGGCACAAGAGCCGGACGGGAAACCTGGACATCTCCTACAAGGACGCGCTCTGCAACGTCAGCATGGTGGACGGTCACGCTCAGTATATCAAAACCTACTACAACCCAGCCTTGCCCAACGGCGATGCTCCGTTTGCCTACAACACGGCTGACATTCCCGCATCTTACGGGTACCAGAACGCACCGGATTGATCCCCATGCGCGCCACTCCCTCCCGTGACTGGTCGCTGCCGATCCGAGTTCCGTCTCGGCTTTCCCTCCGGCGCCGGATTGCCCGCTGCGGCTTAGCCTTGCTGCTCGTGTCACTCCTTCCTGGTTGCGAGCCCAAGGAGGTCCGGGTTCTCCTGGAGCCCAGCCAGGCTCTCAGCTCTGTGCTGGCCGAGGAAACCGTCCGTCTTGCGGGGACAAAGAAGCAGGTCGCCCTCATTACGCCGGATGCTTCCTGGGGGCCGCCTTCGATCGTCGAAGAATCCCTCCGGAGCGCCCTGAAAAAGCACGGGGTCACCGTCTTCACCGCCAAAGCAGCCGCCGTGGGAAACCCGATGCTCTCGGACGAGATCGGGCTGGCTGCAAAGGACTTTTTGGAGGCGCTGGAGAAATCGGCTGAGGCAGGTGCGGTCATTTCGCTGGCCGGCGCGCCGCTGCTCAAACCGGGCGATGCCGCGCGCCTGAACCCGGAGCATCCGCCGGTGCTGGTGGTCGCCACCGCCATGCAGGGCAACAAAATGGGGCTGCGCAGTGATCCGGTGCAACTGGCCCGCTTGCTGGAGGCCAAAGTCATCCAATTGGCCATCATTGATGGCGCCGACTCGGCTGGCAACCTGACGGGCAAACCCGACGCCACCCATCAACTCTTTGCTCGAAACTACCGCATCCTGCGCCGGCCCGATTGACAGCGCAGCCTATCCATTTGAGGGATGTAACCGGCAGGAAGGCCATCTAGAGTCGGGGGCATGATAGCAGTTTGTTCAGAGCCCAGCGCCGAGAGGGTGTCCCCGGAGACCACCCACGTCAAGCACCGAAGCGGATTTACCCTGATCGAATTGCTGGTGGTAATCGCGATCATCGCCATCCTGGCAGCCATGCTGCTGCCGGCCCTGGCCAAGGCTCGAGCCAAAGCGCTGGCGATCAGTTGCGCCGCGAACATGAAGAATTGGGGCTGGGCGTGCCTGATGTATGAGGCGGACTTTAGCGACAAGTTTCCCCTGTTTGGCGAAGACGGCACGCCGCCCTACACGGCGCCGTTCTGGTTCGAGATGCTCGCACCTTACGTCGCCAAGCGAGCAAAGACCGATAGGAGTGCGTCCTTCAACACGGACCCCCTGTTCTATGACCGGCTCCGGCAGTGCCCGGGTGGCAGCATGGGCCCCGCCCCGCTCTCGGGCGGTACGCCCTCGGGAACGAATTGGAATTGCTACATCGGCTGCTACTTCGGCGCGTATGGAGACCCGGTAACTGTTGGGACCTACAAAGGTGTCTCCGGTCCGTTCTACTACGGCAATCATTGCGCTCCGATGGCAGCCTCGCGCATTAAACGCCCGGCCCAGGCGATGATATTCACCGACACGATCAGCCATTACCTTTACTCCCCGCTGCAATATCCCTTCCAGGACGACCAGGATGGCGACAAACAGAAGGATACGTGGCCGAATTATGGTGTCGCGTACAACTGGGGCCGGCCCACGGTCCACAACCGAGGCGCCAACGTCACCGCCGCCGACGGTCACGTCGAGCGCGTGGCGTTCCGGGTGCTCTGGCAGTTGAATTCCGCCAACCTGCCGGCCAGTCCATTCTGGTATGTGGAATAGGCAGCCCCTGAATCCGACGATGAAGGATCTTAACATAGCTTCCTGGCGCAAGGACGATCGCCGGGGCGCCCGCACGTTTCGGCCGGTTCTCCTGCTCTTGTTGGCGTTGTTCATAACGCCGGGTAGCGCTCTCGGCCAGCCTGCTTATGAGCCGGGCAAAAGCTATTTCGGACGCAGCAATTATGTCGAGTATATCGCGGGCGAGTTGCCGCTCATTGTCTCCGCCCCGCATGGTGGGACGTTGCACCCATTGGAGATTGCTGACCGCAAGCGAGGCGAGTTCACTTCCGACGCTTACACTGAGGAGCTGGCGCGCGCGGTGCAGCGCCGCTTCCACGACTACTTCGGGCGCTCGCCTCATGTGATCATCTGTCGCCTGGATCGCCGCAAGGTTGACTGCAACCGGCCGATCGAAGAAGGCGCCGGACCTGATCCTGGCGCGCGCCAGGCCTGGAGTGATTTTCAGAACTTCATTGAGGTTGCCCGCAGCAATGTCCTCGCCAGCACGGGCACCGGCTTGTACGTTGATCTTCACGGACAGAGCCACCCCTTCCGGCGGATCGAACTTGGTTATTGCCTCAACGGCGACCAGTTTACCAACACCGATCGCGTGTTGAATGATCCGGTGTATGCCGACCTTAGCGCCATCCGCAGCCTGACGCGGCGGACCGGGGTTCCGTTTTCGGAACTGCTGCGGGGAACCAACAGCATCGGCGGTTTACTGGCGGCGAAAGGCTATCCCGCCGTACCCAGCCCCGGCATGCCCAATCTCGGCCTGGCCGAGGCTTACTTCGACGGCGGTTACAACACCCGCCGGCACGGTTCAATGAGCGGCGGCGGCATGGACGGCGTGCAGATCGAGGTCAATTACGTTGGTGTGCGGGATACGCATGCCAATCGCAACGCATTCGCCCTCGCGCTGGCGCAAGTGTTCGAGGCCTTCTTCACCCGCTACTACGGCCTCGACTTGAAGACGGGCACGGCCTTCGGCTCAAAGTAGAACCGCAAGCGCGAGTCGCGCGCTATCACTGCGTCCCGGTTTCGCTCACTACCCGGCGCACGCCGGCTGTAACCAGGTCTTCGACGTCATCGGCCCAGCGGAGGGCGGGCAGGCCCAGGACTTTCAGTGCCTGGCAACCTTCGTAGCCCCAGAGCGGCGACGCCAGTGGCGGTTTGTCTTCATTCAACACCCGTAGCGACGGGATGTAACACATCACGTCGTTGCCGTAGCCTGCCACCCAGGTCTGCGGCCCGAACTCGCGCTTGAACTTGAGGGCGTAATCCACCACCGGTTCGCCGCCGAGCGTGATGAGAAGCTGCCGCCCGCCAAATTGCCAGGCTTGCACCGGATAGGGCCAGGTGCGTTCCAGCGGTTTGCCGGACTTCAAATCCGCCAGCAGGTTGGTCGCCCAGCGGCGCACGTAGGGCGTCTGGTCGCCCGCGAGTCTCTTCAATTCCGCTTCAGTTGGAACCTCACCCAGATTCAGCGTGACCATTTCCATGGCGGTCTTCAGTGCGGGCGGGAGGGAAACGGGTGGCGCGGCGAGAACCCGCTCGACGGCAGCCGCCAGCATATCGCCGTAGCACTGTGCCAGTTCGAGCCGGCCTCGCACGACCGGGTCCTGGTCGCCGGCGCAGCCGATGAAGAACAGGGCGGTGGCTTGGGGGTGGCTCTTCTCCAGGGCCGCCTGGGCATAGCCCGCATAATCCCCGCACCACTTGTAGAATGCGTCGGATGCACTGGTCAGGGTCGTGTTGTGACAGGCGTATCCGAAAAGCACCGCCCGCAATCCGCCGTCCGGTCCATACGCCGCAAGCACCGGAACAGAGTGCTCCATTGGCCCGGCCAGGGCGCCTCTTTCGGCCAACTCCGCCCGCTTAGACTCGGGGTTGTTCCGGCGGTTGGCGGCGAAAGCCGTTTCCGCCTGGCCGGCGGCGAGCCTGGCCGGCGCCAGGTCCGCCAGCGCGCGGCCGGTGGTTTCAACAATCGCGTCCGCCAACCCCGCGGAGTATTGCTCGATGCGAGAGCGTTCCGGTTCGTCAAACGCGGACAGGCCACCGGACCGATTGACCAGCATCGGCCCGGAATGTGTGTGGGAGGCCGTCAGCAGGATTTGCGATGGCTCCAGTCCGAACTGGTCCTTCAAGCGAGGCAGGCAGCGGCGGTAAAGGCTGCCTCGGATGGCGAGCAAATCACTGCTGACGATGACCGCCCGATGCCCGGCCGCGTCCTCGAACGCGAGCGCCTTGAGCCACAGGTCGGTGATCTTGCCATCCGCTGGACGGGTGCGTCCGGCGTAGCCGCCCATCCAGAGAGAGTTGGTGGGCGTGATATTCGAGCGGGCCACGCCAACCTTCCAAAACCCATCGTCTGTCACCGCGGACTCCTGCGCGCCCGCCTCCGGCTGGCGGGACGAGGAGGCTCCGGCCCAGGTGACGGCGCTCGTGACCAGGCTCTCCAAGCCCTTGGTCTGCTCCGGGTGCGGGCTGAAACAAAGCACCCGCCCTTTGCCAAAGCGGCCAGCGAAGACCGCCGGGGAGTTAACCATGATGCCTTTGGGTGTGTTGTTCTTGGCGACCTCCGACCGGAAGTAAGCCAGCGGCTCAAATTCCGGCAACCCTTCCACGCCGGCAGGACCGACGATCGGCCCTTGATAGTAGAGGCAGTCCAGTTCGCCCGGCAGCGGCCCGAAGATCTCCCGCCCGTGGTCGGTCATCTCCATTTTGACCGTGGCGGTGCCTCGCTTCCAGAGCGGCGAAAGCGTTTTGGCGTTGATTAACCCCAGGCCCCATGAAAAGCCGCTGCATGCCAGGTACGAACCGGCACAAATACCCACATAGCCTCCGCCCCGCTCCACAAATTCCTTCACCGACTCACGCCCGGCGGTTCCCAAGCCCTTGGCTTGCCCGCTGCCGCTGCCGCCCGTGAACATGACCACATCGAACCGCTTCAACGCCCCGTCCTCGATCTCCTTCGGGCTGACGCGCGCGACGGTCAGGTTCGTTACGGCGCCGAGCAGAGCGCGCACTCGCGGCACGCCTTTGCCGGCGGAGCCTGGGCCGTCATAAACCGCCACCGCCAGGCGGTCGGCTGCCTGGCGGTTGGTGAGTGGCTCGGCAGCGGCGGTCCAGGCAAACCAGACCGTCAACGCCAGTGTGAGGATATGTCCAGTCAAACGGGTAACGCTCGGCCCGACTCTCAGCGATGCAACCGGCGCAAGAAGGCAAAGCCCAGCGCGCCCAAACCCATCAGCGCAAGGGCGGAGGGTTCCGGCACGACGACTACATCGTCCCAGGTTGTTCCCACACGAACGCTGTCAACCAGGTAGTTGCCTTGGTTCACGCCGCCAATGCGAAGGTAGAATTGGCCCAAACTGGCGGCGGGCGGGGTTGCGGCGGCACTCGTGCTAAAAGCGTTGGCCGCAGGCTCACCTCCCGTCGGGCTGGGGTTGATGAAGAGAGAAGCTGTCTTGTCCTCAAAATCGTATTTCAAGACGATGAGGTTGACACTGCCCAGCGAGAGCGTCGGAGTGGCGTAGGTAGTGCCCTGGCCCAAGGTTCTGATCCCCAGTTGGACGTTGCCCGAGGACGATCTGGAGATGAGATCGCAGGGATCGTAGGTGTTGTTGAAATTGCCGCCGTTGCCCGGGCCGCTGGCCGCGAATGGCAGCAACCCCATGAACGTGTAATTGCCACCCGCGACCGTGCCGTTGAAATCCAACAGGAACGACGCATAGACCTCACCGCTACTCACGGACGCGTTAAATGGGCTATACGTATACCCTGAAATGCTGGCGCTCTGACCTGCGATCCTGGCCGATCTTCCTTCCGGCGCGGTATCCGCCAAACCGGGGTAATCCAGGCTCAGGCTGCCGACCGTGATAAAGGCGCTGTTAGTGGTTACCGCCCAGGTCCCCTGTCCCGCCAGCGCATCGCCCGACGTGTAGTCGAACCCCTCCTCGAACAAGGAGGCGGCTTGGACACTTGGCAGCAGCAGGCAAACGGTGCCCGTCGCCAGCCAGACAAGGAGAGCCGATCGCAAAGAAGTCAGTGTTTTCATATTGGCTATTGGTGCTTGAGTATAATTCAGAGGATTTATACAGGTTTGTGCGAAATCGCGCATCCCCCAATTGAGTAGGTATCCAAACTACCCCATCTTGGTAAACTCGCGCGGTCTAGTGTAACGAATGACTCCGCACTTTCCCGACCACAGCCCTGCAAAACGCGGGTTTCTCTTCTGTTTGGCGGTTGCCGCCGGCTTGTTTTGCGCCCGGCACGCGCCGGCGTCCCTATACCTGGAGGACGGTTTTGACTACCCGTCGGGCGGCACGCTCGCGGGAAACGGACAGTGGGTAAACTCCTATTCGTTGATCACCGTCGGCAGCGGCAGCCTGACCTATTCCGGGCTCACGGACACCTCCCCCGCGGGAAACGAAGCGGCAGTTGCGGCCAACCCTAACGCCGGCACCTCCTCGTCGCCGTTCTTCACCTCCAGGCCGTTCGCCGCATCGGTCAGCACCGGCGTCGTCTATGCCTCTGTTCTGCTCCGGTACACCGGCATGACGGCTCCAGCCAACTATACCTTTATGGGCCTGCTGCCCGTCGCCGGCAACGGCGGCAACTTCGTCCCCGCCAATGATCCCTGCGACCTGGCCGAGAAATCGAACGCGAACGGCACCGGCTACACGCTGGGGATCAGGACCTATGGTCAGGGCGCCAGCTATGCCGCCCCGGTGCTGGCGCTCAATACGGTCAATCTCATCGTGCTCAAATACGACTTTGCCGCCAGGACAGCTTCCCTGTTCATCAACCCTCCCATCGCGGCGGGCGAGCCGGCTACGCCCGATGCCTCCAGCACCGGCACCACGGCGGCGGCCAATCTCGGCCAGATCTATCTCCGGGCGGCGGGGAACATGGCCGGCGGCGGTGGCGTGGCGAGCCCTCCCTACCTGGTTGATTCGCTTCGCGTGGCCTCCACGTGGGCGGAGGCGATGCCCCCAGCCCCGGTCCCGCCGGCAACCCGGCTGAGTTTCACGGCGGCCCCGCTGGCCGGAACCGCCGGAGCCGCGCTCCCGCGAATCGTCGTGCAAGCCCTGGATGCGGAATCCAATAACTCCGCCACGAACAACATTCCCGTCATGCTGAGCCTCAACACGGGGTCCTTTGCCGGCGGCTCGCCCACCGCACACACCGATGCAGCCGGCAAGGCAGTGTTCAACAACCTCGTCGTCAATAGCCCCGGCACCTATGCCATTACGGCCTCCGCCTCGGGTATTGGCGCCGGGCTGAGCCCCGCGACCACCAACTCCCTCGAGATCGGCCCCACCAACGCGATCGGCGAGGCAGGCCAGGCCCTGTCGGACTTTCTGGACACGTTGTGGGTGGAGCAGTACTGGAAGAAGGGTGTCAGCGTGAACTGGCTTACCGGCGCGGAGGGCGGCAGCGGGCCGAACATGACCGAGGGAAAAGGCACGCATTGCAGCGCTTTCGCCGCCGGGGCGGCGGCCGCGCTGGGCGTTTACCTGTTGCGGCCGCCGGAGGAGAAGGACATCAACCTGGCCAACAAGCAGGCTGACTGGCTCCGCACCAACCCGGCTGGCTGGTATCCCGTCCCCGCCATTACCAATGCCCAACACCTCGCCAATGCGGGCACACTGGTCGTCGCCTCGTGCAAGGAGACCACCGGCTCCGGCCATATTGCGGTCCTGCGTGCCACCACCCGGTCCGACGCCGACGTGTTGGCCTACGGCCCGCAGGAATGCCAGTCCGGCGTCAACAACTACAACAGCACGAATGTCACCGCCGGCTTCGACCAGCATCCAGGCGCCTACCCGGACCGCATCCTGTATTATGCTCACGCCTTTACGAACCCCATTGCGCCCATCAACCCGGTGTTCGGGCCGCCGTCCCTGTCGAACAATGTGTTCCGCGCCGATGCGACCACGGTGGTCGGGCGCAAATACCAACTGCAGTCGAGCGCGGACTTCCTCGCCTGGAGCAATGCGCTGGCCTTCACGAATTCCAACAACTCCAGCAACTTCTTCTGCGTCACCCCCCTGACCCACGCGCCGGGCACCAACTCCCCGCGCCGCTTCTATCGCCTCCTGGCGCGATAAGCTGAAAGCCAGCCAGCCTGGTTGTCGCCCGAAGGGGATAGGCGGGGACGTTTCAGTTTGACCCGCCTCTCGATTCAGGCAGAATCGGCCTGGTCAGTTTGATCATTCAGTCAGGCGACAATGTCGGAGTTCTAGCATGAAAGCGAATATCACGCGCCGGACCTGGCCAAGGGGTAGGCTTCTGTGAACGGGCCCATCATCACCGAGCGGACCCGGGCGCTGGCCCAGCGCAGCGCGAACTGCCTCGTGTGCCAGCGCGCCCGGCGCCGGCAAGCCGGCCTGGCGTTCTGGATCGTGAAGACCTTCGAGGGCCTGTGCCCCTTCTGCCGCGCCTACGAGAAGGTCCATGGCCGCAAGTCCCACGAGCCGGTGCCCCCTGCTCGACCCGGCACACCAAATTGCTAGCGGCTGGAAGTGAACCCCTCGCGGGGCCTGGACGCCATTGGCCCTCCGATAGAGGAGCCCATTCGCTTCATAAACGCTTATGGACACCTGCCTTGGGAAGCCTTGCGTCGGGCAGGCCCTGGCCGAGACAGGGCCTAGACCGTGCCTGGACAGTACCTGGCTTAATACCAATTCTATTAAGCCAGGCACTGTCTTGGACGCGTCTCGTACTCGGCTCGGACCTGGCTCACCGCTCAACCCGCATCCCGTTCACAGGCAGTCCAGGGGGCTCTTCATCCCGCGGCCGCCCTGGCGTACCACGTGCGTGTGGATCATGGTCCTGGACACGTCATGGCGCCCCAGCAACTCCTGCATCGTCCGGCCCCACGGGGAGACGGCCCCGGGTTAACGCTGCATCCAGGTCCAACGGGCTCTTCGCTTCCCTGAGGGTCAGGCTGGGCACGGCCTGCAAATAAATCATCGTGGTCTTGATGTCGCTGTGGCCCAGCAGCTTCTGGATCGTCTGCAGGTCGTAATCAGCCAGCAGTAAATGACTTGCAAAGGTGTGACGGAAGGTGTGCGGCGAAACCCGTTTGGGGATAGCGGCGCGCGCGGCGGCCTGTTTGACGGCGCCTTGAACATGGGATTCGTGAAGATGATAGCGCCGTTGCTCCCGGAGCTTTGGAATGAAGGTGAGGGTCGGTGCCGGGAAGAACCACTGCCAAATGAACTCTTTGGCGGCGTTCTTGTATTTCTTTTCGAGCTGCCGGGGCAGGAATGTGCCCGCGTAGCCAGCCGTCAGGTCCTGGGCATGGAGGCGGCCACGCCATGTCGCGGCCAGGCTGCTGTTCGGCGGGCAAGGGGCCGGGACGGCTCGGGCGGGCGGCATCGGCGCCGGCTGTGGGGTCACTGGCCGGGGCGCGGCCGGCTGGCTTGGCCTGCCCGGGGTGGGTGCGGCGCTGGCCGGGCTCTTGGCGGTTGGTACCGGGAGGCTTGCGCTGGACTTCGCGTGGTCGCCAAGGAGGAGCCTGATGGCATGAGCGGCCTGGTCTCTTTGCTCTACCGACTGGTTCTTGGCCGCCAGCTTGCTGAGAAATGGCCCCAGGCTCGCGGGCGAACGTGGCCGATGGCCGTATTTGTGGCAGAAATCGAGGTAGAAGCGGGTCCACTTGTGGTAGTCCGGGCGCTGGAGCGCCGGCACCCGACCTCGCTCCAGCCGCCGCTGGTAGGCTACCCAGGTTTCTCTGGCAACCTGCTGCATGGCATCATGAATGGCTGATACCGCCCACCCTTGGGCGGAGGTGGACGAGAATACGGCACGTTTCTGCTTGGGCGCAAGCTGGAAGAGCCGTCAAAATGGGGCTTTACAGCGGAATGTGGAGGGAGTACAAATGGCCGTGTTGAAGAGAAACCTCTCATCCGCGGAGAGGGGGCGTTTGGATATCACCCCGAAATGGGTGGATATCCAGACCTGTATAATCACTTGTTAGCTCTGAATCCGTATGGACGATTTTGAATACCTCGACCACTGTGCAAGCAAGTGGGAGCGACTGCCGCCCAAAAAACTGACCCGCCAGCAGCAAGCTGTGCTGGATGTTGTGGGGGCGATCGGCTTGGTCGAGGGCGACGGCGTGGAGGCTCTCTGGTCAGAGTACGGTACCTCCATGGATCGGATCATCGAGTCCTTCAGAATGGCGGGAGCCAACGAAATCGCGGATGTCTTGCAAGGGACTTCCTTCTGCCAGGCCATCATCGCCAGGACTCCACCCGATGCGGACGACTGGGCATACAACGGCCCAGAAGAGGAAAAGAAACTGACGGATGCCCTGTTCCTCATCTCCAAGAAGGGGCCGGATGCTCGGGAGGGTTTGCTCGGATTCCTGCCAAAGCGGAAGAGCTAACCATGCGCCTGCACCTAACCGCCGCCCGCGCTTTCCCCTCGGCAGCCCAGCGTGATTCGAGTATCTTTTCTGCGCTCCACCTGCCTCCCCGGCGGCGGTAGGTGAGGCGCGGCGTTGGCTGAAATACCATCTCTCAGAGAAAACGCCAGTGAAGGCTAAAATATGAAGGTTCCTCAAAGTCTCCTCCTCGTAGCGTCGTTGATAACCGTCGCGTCCTGCTCGCAAAAGAGTCCACCCGATAGACCGCCGGCGACTCCGCCTCCGAATGCGGCCACGAATGCCCCGCTCCAGGAGCCGAAGCAGCCTCCACTAAAGACTGCGAGCAGTCAGTCGTCAGTCGATCTGGCCATTCACGGCACCTGGTTGCTCGGCCCCGACGAGATCCCGCCCTTTCTCCTCCCCCTCGGTCCCCAGTTCGAATCTCGCGTGAAGACCATAACCATATCCGCGAACCAGATCAGCATGCGCTTCACGAAACCCCTCGCCCTCCTCGCGCTCACCGATTCCAAAGGTAACTCCCTTCCAACAGTCACGGTAGTCAAAGATGGCGATGACGAATACTTTGTCTGCGAAGGAACCTACGCGGCGAACACCAATACTACCCCACACGTGATCGACCTGAGAATACCACCCCTGAAGTTCGGCCCCTGCGCCTATAAACTCGAGAATGGGGATCTCTGGTTTTCGCGGGATGCCGTCGGCTCAGAAGAGAGGCCGAGCGGTTCTCATCCAAAGGCAAACGTCTGGCACCGCTTTTCACGCGCCAAGCCGACAAAATCAAATTGACAGCCAACAAGTGCATGCAGCGGATGAGAGCCAGCCGTTCAGCTCACTCGGAGATCCGGCCTCATCGGCGGCTGGCTCTCACCGCTGATGCTTGGCGTTGGGCAATGGCAGAGTATCCCATGCTACATCGCCGCTACGTCCATCGTTCATTACGATTCTCACACGGTTCCCAGACATGAACACAGCGCGGATCGCCTGTGTGCCTGACTGCCAGCCCTCACGTCCGTGCGAGAAGACGATTTCTGTTGGGGTGCGCGGAGCACGCCCGTCCGTATTCAGGGGCGGCAATCTCGCGTATCATGTCCAGCCTGTCAGCGAGGCACGTCGGGCACACGATGCGCGGCGCGTCTCCGGGATGCCGCCCACGCGCTTCCACAATTCGACCGCCACAGATCGCGCATCCCAACAAGCTCACTGGAGCTAATCGGCGCTCCGCCTCTGGTTTTCGATTGTCAATTTCTTCACTCATATTTTGTGGTTGTTGTGAGCTGTCGGCGTTACTCGCGCCGATAGCTCAGTTCGGTCGTTCTGCGAAAGACCATGCCCACGTTCGCTGACCTTGGGATTCCGTTCCCGCTGTTCGAGGCACCGACAAAAACGTGCCCCGATTATGTGGGACGGCAGCATTGCTGCGTATCGGGCCAGAACCAAGATCACTGCTTTCGACTTGGTGTTGGCTCGTGGGTCAAGCTTGGGTGTCCGGCATGCGGCGGCGATTTGTTCCTGTCTCCGACGGCAGACACTTTTCGGGCTGCCACGTGCAGGCACTGTGGTGCACCGACACCTCCGCCGCTTGCCGGGCAGGATGAGGCATTCGCCTGTTACAGGGTGCTGCGTGACGGCCTTGCTGGATACACCAAGGACGGCGATTTCGGGATGATCTCTTGGGAGCAGATGGAGAGTGGATGGACGCATGGTATCCCAGGCGGGCGTTTTCCGGGATTCGACACGCGCATGACCTCGGAGGGATGGGTTCAGGTGCAACTGCCGAAGGAGACGCTCTCTGAGTTGACACGCACGCCGAACTTCGTGACTTGGCAGGGAGATCGGTGGTTGTTTCAGGGAGCCGATCCGATGATCTACATCGGCGAGTGGAAGAAGCGAGATTTCGAGACTCACGCACCCGACGGGATGCGCGCCGAGGAGTTTTGCAGGCAGGTCATGCGTGACTACGATCCGAGGATTTGGCCACACGTGGACAACGTCTGCATCTACGTCTTTCGCGGGAGTCAGACAGGAGCATACGCCGCCTACTATGACATGGATTAGGAATCGCAGAACCAGACGGTCGAGCGAATGGCTGGCCCGCCACGCCGCTTGGCAATTCGGAAGTTGCTGGAGGGCCAGCCATCGCTCACCTTTGCGTTAGCCGCACATGACGCGCGCGATCCAACTACCAGAGGAGAAGTTCACGCAGCTTAATACGTGGCTGGGCGAGACTGGCGAGTTGTTCGTCACGCTCTATCCTCCGTTGCGCGTATTCCGAAATATTGACCCTCCGCGCTTTGGTGTGGCCTTTTTTCTGCATTGTGTCGCCGATGTCGAGGAGGTGATTGGGGCGGAGCTTGAAGAACGTGCTCTACAAGAGCGGCGCATTGGGTTGTTCATAAGGGCATATCGGAGCTTGCAGTATCCCCTGCGTGGCGTTGCCGGTCCGGCATTTCTTGACCAGCTTCTATCTCAGATTGCAGAAGACGAGTATTACGAGATTGTATCGTTAGCCCACCGTTACCCGCCATACCCGCTTACTCCAATTGGCTGGGCACATGGTCGCCAGGAGTTCGAGGAGGAGTTTGCGAAGATCGCAGGCCAGAGCATTGGTGTAGGACCTTGGATACGCGAAACGTCTGGCGAGGTTTTGGAGTGGAATTACGAGAAGCGCGGAAACGACTATGAGTTGGTGTGCGGCTAACGAGATCACTACAGCGGACGGCGGGTGGCGCTTCCTGTTTGCATTTGTGGCTCAGTGGCCCGCCGCCGCTGAGTTTTTGCGTTGGGTGGAAAGGCTACCAGTGCTATGAAATCTAAAGGTTTGCGAATTGCCTTCGGAATCGCCGGCTTGCTGCTGCTTGTTCTCGGTCTCGCCGGCACCATTGTTGACGTAATTAAGTCGCTACATGCGTCGGCGTCTTCTAGCGCGGCAGCCGTCTCGCTGGACGTCTCAGTCGTGTGGCCAGGGCTTGCGGTGGTCGGTGCGCTCTTGTGCGTCTGGAGTTACTTGTCAGTTCGGCCCAGAGCTGGATCATGAACCGGGCACCCAACCACCGCAGGCAGCGGACCCCGCGAGCCCGTCCTGTTTGCATCTTGCGGCACTGGCGCGGGGCCGCTGCTGCGGAGCGTTGGACGGAGCGGCGCACATGAGCGTCTTGACCCATTCTAATCAGTTCCTCCTGGCCCTTTTGGTGCTGCTGGTGGTCCACACAGGAGTATCCTTGAGCGCTTATCGGTGGCTGACAAAGACCAAAACTGTCCAAGTGTCTGGTCAACAGCCGCCAGTGGACATTACCACGCCCGCGCAGCAGGCTCGCGGGGAAAAGGCATTTAGCGTCTTGTGGGAGAGCCAAGTTATTACCCGGGTGGTGCCCACCCCGGTGGTGTATTACGTTTGGGCCGGGTATCTTGGCCTTGGGTTTGCAGTGGTTATGTGGGTTGTCGGTTGGCTTCGTCAGGGGAATGCCTGAGATGACGACACTGTCCAATCGGGTCGCCGGGAGGGTTGACCTCCCGGCTCCCACACCACCTAGCATGCGGGTCCGCACTAGGCGGTTCCGGTCAGATTAACAGCCTCAGGATTGAAGTTGTCGTTCCTGGGGCCGTAATGCATCTCGATCCATTGTTGCCTGATGCTGGGCACTCCTCGTTCCGTCAGCCAGCGGTTGTCCAGCGCGCGCTGAACGATGCTGGTGCCGGCCATCCACCAATATCCGCGATGACTGCGGGTGGCTTTGTAAACCTCCGCCGGGTGGATGCCCAGCCGGATGAGGTTCCGCCGCCGTCCGCGGGCGCGCTTCCACTGTTTCCAGTAGTACATGCGCACCCGCCGCCGCAGCCATTGATCCATTGCCGGTATCTCTCGATAGGCCTGGCTGATACCGAAGTAGTTCAGCCATCCCACCACGTAGCGCCGTAGCTCGCTCAACCTGCAATAGGTCGAGACGCCACGGCTGCGGCGGGTGATCGCCTGGATCCCGCAGAAGGGAACACCGGACCGCGCTGTGTCGTGCCAGCTTGTGCGCTCCGTCAACCGGATAGGGTCTTTCTGTTCGTCGGCTCATCCGCTTTGACCCCTGGCTTCCTTCCCACGGAACCTCGCGATTCCGCAGTTGCCTCGGTCTAATGTTTGGGCCATCATGCCCCTCGTTATGAGAGGCCCAACGACCGTGTTCACACCTAGGGGACTTTCACGCCATCAGTTCACGCCCATGTCAGGCGCACACAGGCGCCTGGAGCCGACGCGGTTGGCGCTTCCTCTTTGTTCGTGCGCCTGTGCCCGCGCGGCTCAGGCGCAGCGTTGGGCCCACTGGAGGACACCACAATGCTAAACCACCTCGAATCCAGCATCAGAATCCGACCAAAGCCCGCACTGCGTGCCGTCGTTGCGTTTAGTCTGTTCTTTGCCGCGGACCTCCAAGACACCCTCGCCTCCCCTGCGACTTTTCTGCTCCGATGGGGCACTTGGGGGTGCGATCCCGGTCAATTTGTCGAAGTCATGGGCATAGCTGTGGGCAGGAGTGGGGCCGTTTATGTGAGCGATCAGTCCTGCCATACGATGCAAAAATTCGATAGCAACGGTGTCTTTCAGGTTCGTTGGACCGGCGGCAGCCAGCCCAATGGACAATTCTACGAGCCGACCGGAGTTGCGGTGGACCGGAGCGAGTGTGTGTATGTTATGGACCAAGGCAATAGCCGCGTCCAGAAGTTCAATTCCAATGGTGTCTTTATCGCGTCCTGGGGCTCCCAGGGCACCAATGACGGTCAGTTCTACCGGCCCAACGGAATCGCAATTGACAACCTCGACCAGATTTACGTTACAGACTGGGGAAACCACCGCATCCAGGTTTTCAACACGAATGGGGTGTTCTTACGAAAATGGGGTACGCATGGTGGCGGAAACGGCCAGTTCCAGTATCCCAGTGGCATAGCCATCGATGGCGGGGGCAATGTTTTTGTCTCGGAAGCAGGTGTGTGCCGCATCCAGAAATTCGACTCCGCGGGCCAATACCTCACCCAATGGGGCAGTTCAGGGCAAGGACCAGGCCAATTCAACGCCCCATACCTTATCGCCACCGATCCCTTGGGCAACGTGTACGTCGCTGACTATCGCAACCATCGCATTCAGAAATTCAACAACTGCGGAAGATACCTCGCCCAGTGGGGCAATGTCACTTCCGGGCCTGAGAGGCTCGTTTACCCGGCAGATCTCGCCTTTGCGTGCCCCAACATCGTTTACGTGACCGAAGGCACGATGCCGCCAGGCGTCAAGATGTTCGCTCTGGACAATCCTCCAAGCCTTCATTTGACCATTGCCCACGTCGGTCCAGGGCAGGCGGCTCTATCATGGCCTACCAATGACCCGAGCAGCCACTTGGAGACGACCGACTCGCTCGCAGGCGGGAGCTTATGGCGGCCGCTGACGAACCTCGCGACCGCCACCTCCGGTAACTACGAGGTCATTCTGCCAATCACAAATTCGACCAGGTTCTTTAGATGTGTCTGTGGACCATGAAGACTCTGGCCCACAATGCCCAGCCCAACAAAACACCATGCAGCGGATGAGAGCCAGCCGTTCAAATCATTTCCAGTTCGGGTGCCCTCGGCGGCTGGCTCGCACCGCTGATGGTGAGCGTTGGCCGTAATCGGACGTCATGCGCCGCGTACCGCTCATTCTCGGTCTTGTGCTGATCACGGGTTTGATCATTCACGACATCTATGAATTCTTCGTCACGAACGAAGGCATTCGTTACTTCTCCTCCGAGCCGAGGCGACTATTGTATGTGATGCTCCTCGGGGTTGCGGGTGGGATAGTTGCGTTTGGGATTAGCCGGTTGTCTCCCGCCTCTCAGCGCAACTTGAAGCTCATTGCGCTTGGTGGATTTGGCATCCTCCTCGTCGGTGCTATCCCCTTCTTTGGATATCTTCTATGTTTGCTTGGTGCTGGACCGATCGCCTGGGGCGCGGGTATGTGGGGGTGTATAGCTGCGTGTTTGGTTGCTGTCGCAGTAACTGCATGGATGGTCTGGCTGGAGTTTCGGCAGGTATGGAGGCAGACACCATGAAAACGGCCAACCACAGCATTCAGCGGATGGGAGCCAGCCGTTTAGGCCAGCGGCAATACGTGTATCAGTGGCGGCTGGCTCCCACCGCTGATGCTGAGCGTTCGGCTATGAGACTCCAGTTGTGAGCTACGATATCAACTTCTGGAAGCAAGAGCGCGCATTGGGCATCCCGTCGGCAGACATCTACGGGGCTCTCTGCAATGGTGAACGAGTGCCCGGCTTGGCCAAACTTCCGGTGGGCCAGATCCTCCAACGGCTTAAGCAGGTTTTCCCGGCTTTTGATCCGAGCGAGCAGTTTCCCCTCGTGCGGACCTCCAGAGGCTCCATCGAGTTCCACTGGTCGGACCAGCACTTCCGTTTTGACCTTCGTGGAATTTGTAGCGAGTGCTATAAGCTGGTAGATGTCATGAGGGAGTTTGAGTGCCCGATGTACGATCCCCAGGAGGACCGGCGTTATGATGCACAGCAGGGCACCGCTCTGGGTGATGCCCCGAACTTTGAAGATCCGCCCACACGTGAGGAAGCGGAGCGCATAATCGCCGAAGCCCTCGCCAAGCTTCAGGCAGGCCGGCCATGAGATCGCCGAACCAGGCGGATGGAGCCGACCGGACAGCACGGTTTCCGAGTCATCGGATGCTGTGGAAGTCCGGCGGCTCATCCGCAACGTTGGGCATGAGTCCCCGAGCTTCCATGCGGCGCGGCGTGGTGATCCTCGTTGCCGTGATCGGACTGTATTGCGGCGGCTTCGCTTTCGTCCGGTGGCACTTTCATTCGAGCAACACGGTTTGGTTGCCGAATGCGGCAGGTACAGCCTACAACGACCCGATACAGCAGGAGAGGACTTTCATTTGGATTCCCGGAACAGGTGCAGAGCGACCGGCGAAGCAGGCGCTCTATTGGCTCTTTTATCCGGTTGGTCAGATTGATCATCTGATTACCGGCAGAGTTTATGATCGCACTGATGCGAGGAACATCATACTTTAGCCCAACAAGAATGCGAGGTAGGCAGCGCGCCCGGCTGAGCGGCCAGGAATGGGGATGACGAAACCGGGCGCGCTGCCTACCTCGCTGGTTGGACGAAGCCGCTGCTGAGGGCGGAGAGACTATAGGAAAAGTAGTCTGAGGGCGACGGACCGGGGAGGGGTGGAAGCAGTCTGGGCTGCGCCGAACCTGGGAGCGTTGTCACTGGGAGCGATGATCAGAGGGTTGGCGGAGCAGGAGCCGGGGGCCGGGCGAACCTGGGCGCGGGAGCTGGAGCGGGGCTGAGCAAAGGGGTGCGCGAGCGCGGCGGGGGAGGCAACGCGCGGCAACGGGGAGGTCGGCTGAGAGGGGGCGAGGCTCATGAGGTATCCAGGTAACGGGGCAGATTCGGGCCGCGTGTGTCGGCAAAGAAGGTCCATTTACCTGAGGCATCCATGCGGGCGACACAGCGCAGAGTGGTGGCCTGGCAATGGGGGCAGGCCAACGAGGGCGGTGCGGGAGTGGCGGGGGGTGGAGGTGTTTTGGGGGCGGAGCGCAGGGGGGATTGTGCCAGGGCCAGCCGGGCCCGTGCGACCAGTTCCTTGCGCCGGTTATTCGGGCAGGAAGACCTCCAGGACGCGGGCCAATGTCAGCTCCGGCGGATGGCCGGAGGGACCACTCACCGGTCCAGCAGATGGGATTTAAGGTCCAGCAGTCCCAGCGGGCTCTGGATCTGGGCCAGGCGTTCGGCGCGCACGTGCAGGTAGCCGGCGGTGGTCGAGAGGGAGGCGTGGCCGAGCAAGCGCTGCACGACGGTGATCTCGATGCCGTTTTCCAGGCAGTGGGTCGCGAAGCTGTGGCGCAGGCAGTGAATGCCGCCGCGATCGGGCAGAGCGGCCTTGGCGACGGCGCCATAGAAGATGCCTTGGCCGGTGGCCTGTTGCTGACCTTCGGGTTGATCGTCATCGCTGACGTGCTCATTGGCGCTTGTATTCTGGTGGGAATTCTCGTCAGTGTGGCTCTTCCTGCTTTCCGCCATGCAATATAAGACGCCAACAAGATGAACATCCGATACGAGCACGCCCGCAGAATTAGCGAGGCCGACTTCGTGGATTTGTTGAAGCGTTCCACGCTGGCGGAGCGACGCCCGGTAGATGATCCCAAGTGCGTCAGGGCGATGCTCGATCACGCGAACCTGCTTTGCACGGCCTGGCATGGAGGCAGACTCGTCGGGCTTGCTCGGTCGGTTACTGATTTCGAGTATTGCTGTTATCTATCAGATTTAGCGGTTGACGAGGCATATCAGAAGAAGGGAATCGGACGAGAATTGATTCGCCTGACCCAGTCGAGGCTGGGCCGCAAAGCGAAGATCATCCTGTTGGCGGCGCCGAGAGCAGAAACTTACTATCCCAAGATCGGATTTGATGCCCACCGGTCTGCTTGGATTTTATCAGCAACGAAAGCTCTGGCGTGAACGTGCTGTGCTCCCACTCCTCGCCGCGCTGTCAATTTAATTCGGTATGGCGTGATCAGTGCGGTTCGTTCCGGCGCCTGGCAGGCGAGACGGGGCGCGAAGGAGGGTTTTGATTCCCGGAACCTGGGTGTAAGTCGTTGGACATCAATAGGTTACTTGGAAGGTATCGAGGTGTGACGAGTGTGGCTTCTGCTGGCAGCGAGTCAGCGGTAAGTCCCGTCAGGGCAGTGGGTTATGAAAAGGCCCTCCAAATGTTATCTACGGTGTGGATACGGCGAGGCTACGGTGTGTATAGGGTGTGTCTCGGGTGACCCTCGCCCGGGCGTTGCGTCCGGCTGCGTCAATCTTAATCGTTCTCATGCAAAGGTGGCACTCGACGCCGGGGGTGCGTTGTGCTTACATCGGGGGCGAAATCGGCCTGGCGCGAGTGAGCGCGGGCGTTTGAGCGAATAGATTAGAGCGAATCCATTATGCAAAGCATGAACCCGCGCACCGCGTTTAACTCAGCTAACTCCTTTAATCCACTTAATCGCCTGCTGCCTGTGCTCCTGGCCAGCGCGCTGGCGTGCGGCGCGCAGGAGGCCGCGCAAAAGCTCGTCGTCCCGGACGGCAAGGCCTACAAGGGCAAGAAGATCACCGCCAAAGTCTATAACTCCAACTTCGCCCTGGGCCACGACAGCTATAACGCGATGGGCACCGGCAGCGACGGCAAGATTTACTACGTGCTCAGCTCGGAGAACATTGACCAGGGCGCCAAGATGTTCTGCCTCGATCCCAAGACGCAGCAGATCAAAGAGCTGGGCGACCTGACCGAGGCCTGCGGCGAGAAGGGCACCAAGGCCATCCCCCAGGGCAAGAGCCATGTCAACTTCTCCGAGGCCAATGGCAAGCTCTACTTCGCCACGCACGTGGGCGTCTATAGTATCGTCGAGGGCAAGGAAACGATGGGCATCCCGCCTGCGGGCTATAAGTCTTACCCTGGCGGCCACTTGCTCTCCTACGACCTCAAGACGGGCAAGTTCGAGGACTACGGCATCTGCCCCGAGCGCGAAGGCGTGCTGACGTTCAACATGGACACGAAGCGTGGCCGTATGTTTGCCCTCACCTGGCCCAGCGGCATCTTCTACCGCTACGATCTTGCGACCAGGAACCAGAAGAGCTTCGGCAAGATGTGCGCCCTGGGCGAAGACGGCGTCGGCGCGACCTACCGCACCGTGTGCCGCTCCATTGCGGTGAACCTGGACAACGGCTCGGCCTACTTCACCACTTCCGAGGGCACGATCCTCCGCTATGACCCGGCCACGGACACCGTCGTCTCCGTTCAGGGCGAGGACATGAAGAAGGATTACTTCGGCCTCTACGACCCGACCAACCCGGGCCACATGGGCTATAATTGGCGGCAAACCCTTTGGCGCCCGAAAGACAAGATGATTTATGGCGTCCACGGCAACTCGGGTTACCTGTTCTGCTTCGACGCAAGCGTGCCGCGCCTCGAAGTGCTCGACCGCATCACCTCCGAGCCCTCCAAGCGCTGCGGCATGTTCGACCAATTCAGCTACGGCTACCTAGGCTTCGCGCTCGGCCCCGACGGCAAGACCATCCATTACCTGACCGGCGCCCCGATCTACATTGATGGCAAGCGCCTCGCCGGCAAGGCCACGACCGCCATGGGCGAAGCCAAAGGGCTGGAAGACCTGCACCTGATCACCTACGACATCGAGACGGGCAAGTACACCGACAACGGCGCCGTGTTCTACGAGAACGGCCAGCGCCCGCTCTATGTCAACGCCATCACCATCGGCAAGGACGGCATGGTCTATACGCTCCCGCGCATCACTGAGAATGGCAAGACCCGCTCGGACCTGGTCGCCTTCCCTGGCCCGCTCAAGCGGCGGATCGGGGGATGACCCTCCGCGCTCAGAGCAAGCGGAGCAGGACGGTCAGGCCGGCGATTGCGCCGAAGCCGACGCCAAAGCTGGTCAGCACGAGGCCCTTGTGGTGTTTGAGAATCTCGCCCAGCACCGCATGCACGGCCAGGAAAATGAAGCCGCCTCCGACGTGGGCCACCGCTGCGCTCAGCCAGTAGTCCGACACCTGCCGGAGAAATATCCAGCCAAGCAAGCCGCCCAGTAGCGTCGTGGATTCGACGGCCGCGACGCGCAGCAGGGTTTGCCCTCGGCTGAAGCCCGCGCCCAACAGCAGACTGCCGAGGGCCAAACCCTCCGGGACCTTATGAACACAGATGGCCATTACGAGCGAGAGGTCGAGCACCCGGCCCCCGTGACCGTGCGAGCCCTCCGCCTCGTGTCCGGCAGCGAGCGCAAGGCCGTCGGCGATGCAGTGGATGGCGAGCGCCAGCGTCATCGCCGCGGCGATTTCGCTGAAGTGGTGGGTGGCGGCTTCGTCGAAATGGCTGGCCGCGCAGGCCGGGCAGACATGATACACGTATTTGCTGATGACCGCAAAGACGGCATAGCCGGATCCCATCGCGAGCAAGACGCCCCACCAGCGCAACGCCTCATAACTCTCGGGCAGGATGGCAAAGAGGGTTACTCCCAGGAGGGTGCCCGCCCCCAGGCTGATCAGGGCGCAGAGCCGATGGTGCGAAGTGCCAAGCGAGGCGCCCAACGCGCCGCCGCCGACTGCCAGGGCGAAGGCCAGCACCACGTATGCGATGGATAAGCTTTCCATGATCGAATCCAGTAAGACTTGGAGGGTCCGTTCCCGGATTTCAAGCTGAAAATCTCCGAGCACCCAACGGTCCAACGGCCCAACGGCGGGCAGGAAGCACGGATTTTGGCTTCCAAAGGCGTGGAGGACCTCTATATCCTAAGGTGCGTTTTATCGAATGAATGAGTCTAACAGACGATTGTTAAGCGGCGATGAAGCCATCGCGCTGGCGGCCCGCCATGCCGGCGTCGCCCTGGGTGCGGGTTATCCCGGCACGCCTTCAACCGAAATCCTCGAGGCTTTCTCCGAGTTCGGCGGCCATGCGCAATGGTCGCCCAATGAGAAGGTGGCCTTGGAGGTCACCATCGGCGCGGCTTTCGGCGGCGCGCGGGCGCTGTGCACCATGAAACACGTTGGCCTGAACGTGGCCTCCGACCCGCTGTTTACCGCCGCCTACACGGGCGTGACGGGCGCGTTGATCATCGTTTCGGCGGATGACCCGGGCATGGCTTCGAGCCAGAACGAGCAGGATAACCGGCGCTACGCGGTGGCAGCGGGCATCCCGATGCTCGAACCGTCTGACTCGCAGGAGGCGTATGACTTCATGTTTGCCGCCGTCGAGATCTCTGAGCGGTGGCGGACCCCGGTGCTGTTCCGCGTTACCACGCGCGTGTGCCACAGCTATACGGTTGTGCGCCCCCGCGAGAAAGCCGAACCGCTCCGCCCGGCGAGCTTCGAGCGGGATATTCGGGCGCGGGTCATGATCCCCGCCTACGCCCGGCCGGCCCACCGGCGTCTGCGGCAGAAGTTGGCCGCGATGCAGGAATGGAATGAGACCTGCAAATTGAACCGAATCGTGGAAGGGTCCCAGTCGCTTGGCATCATCACTTCGGGCATCTCGTTCATGCACCTCCGCGAAGCCGCCCCGGAGGCCCGCGTGCTCAAGCTCGGATTCACTCACCCGCTGCCGATGAAGAAGATCGGGCAGTTCGCGAAGAGCGTCGCGCGCTGCCTGGTCATTGAAGAAGGCGACCCGTATCTGGTCGAGGCCATTCGCGCCGAGGGTATTCCCGTTGAAGGCAAAGCCGAGATGTATCGCTTTGGCGAGCTGGACGTGCCGCGCGTGCGGCGCATCGTGAACAATGATCTGAGCGCCGAGCCGGCCGTGCCGCCCGGCAAACCGCCCCAGCTTTGCGACGCCTGCCAATACCGCATCGTCTTCGAATCGCTGCGCAAGCAGGATTGCATCGTGGCGGGGGACATCGGGTGCTACACGCTGGGGGTGCTACAGCCGTTCGAGGCCATTGACTCGTGCGTGTGCATGGGCGCGAGCCTAGGAGTGGGCTTGGGCCTGCGCCACGTGCTGCCGGCAGCCCAGGCGCGGCGGGTGGTGAGCGTGATCGGCGACAGCACCTTCGTGCATAGCGGCATCAGCGGGTTGGTGGAGATGGTCTATAATCCTCCGCCGAACGGGCACGTGTTGATCATCCTGGATAATTCCACCACGGCAATGACCGGCCACCAGGAGCACCCTGGCACCGGCCGCACCCTGGAGCACGATCCAACGGGCAAGGTGGTGCTCGAAGATCTGGCCCGCTCCCTCGGCATCCGCCGCGTGCATGTGATCGAGCCTCGCTTCGGCACGGATGATTTCGACCGGCTGCTGACGGAGTGCTTGAACAGCAATGAACTGGCGGTGATCATTGCGCGCCGACCCTGCATCCTGATCGCCAAGCAACTCAAGCAGTACGAAGAAAGATCCTGTGAATGCCCGTCCGGTCCGCAAGGCGCGGCCGCCGGCAAGGCTCAGGACACCGCGGTGCTGGAGGGCTCTCCCACCGCCTGACCCAATGAAGAAGGTAACCAACATCGTAGTGGCCGGCCTCGGCGGCCAGGGCGTGCTCAAGGGCACAGATATTCTGGCCGACGTCGTGCTGCGCGCCGGCTATGACGTGAAGAAGAGCGAGATCAAAGGCATGAGCCAGCGCGGCGGCTCGGTGACGGGCGACGTGCGCTTCGGAGACCAGGTGTTCAGCCCGATGGTGCCGAGCGGCGAGGCGGATTACCTGCTCGTGCTGGAGCCCACGCAGGTCGAGCCGAACCGCCACCTGCTGCGCCCGGGCGGAGTGTTGATCATGCCCGACGCCGTGGACCTGAAGCAATTGCCGAACCGCAAGACCCTGAACGTGGCGTTACTTGGCGCGCTGAGCGCGCACCTGCCGATAGCGGAAGAGCAGTGGCTGGCGGCCTTGCGCGCTGGCTTCGCGGAAGCCTTCTATGAAGGAAACCAAGCGGCCTTCCGGATCGGACGCGCCGCGCACAAGGCGAAAGGCGCGAACCGTCACGACGCTGCGGAGGCGGGTGACAAGCACGCCTGACACAAGCCGAAAGGATAATGCTATGAGCAAAGAGATACAGGCCTCCACCGCCCAACCGATCTCGACGATGGAAAGCGTCGAGCGTTACTTCAAGAACGACAGGTTTGCCGAGCGTGCCAACATCCATTTGCTGACGGTATCACCCGGCCAGGCGCGCGCCAAAATGACTCTGCATCCGCACCACCTCAATGGGTATGGGACGGTGCAGGGCGGAGCGATCTTCACGCTGGCGGATTTTGCTTTTGCCGCTGCGTCGAATTCGCACGGCACCGTCGCCGTGGCGATCAATGTAAGCATCAGCTTCATGAAAGCCGCCACGACCGGCACGCTCTGGGCTGAGGCCAGAGAGATTTCCAGGAACTTCAAGCTAGGCTCTTACACGGTGGAGGTCAAAGACGACCAAGGCGACCTCATCGCCCTCTTCCAGGGCATGGTTTATCGCAAGTCAGAGAAGATCCCGGCGTGAGCCCGGACCGGCCCCGCCTTGAGCGGATTGGCCCATTGCGGCGGGTTGGGTTGCACAAGGTTTGGTCCAAGAGCGGGCACTAGCTTTACTTTGGGGGCCAAATTCGTTATCTCTGTTCACAATGCACCGTGCGAACCCGGGCGGGCCCGTAGCGCCTGCCTATTTCAACTTTGCCTCTGATGTGACCGACCGTTGGGCCGAGGCGCGTCCTGACGCTCCTGCCCTCTGGTACGTGAATGCGGTCACGGGCGCCGAGGAAAGATTCACTTTCCGGCAACTGGCGGCGCTGAGCTGCCAGGCGGCGGGTTTTCTGCGCGCGTGCGGTGTGCGGCCTGGCGACCGGGTGCTGATTATGCTGCCGCGGGTGCCGCAGTGGTGGGTCGCCATGCTCGGCCTGATTCGGCTGGGAGCGGTGCCGGTGCCGGCAACGCTGCTGCTGACCCAGCGGGATATCGCCTATCGCGTCAAGAATGCCGAGATCAGTGCGGTCATCACGAATCAGGACGGCATCGCCAAGGTGGAGGGTTTCGACGGGATTCGTCTGCTGGCCGGCCACCAGCGGGAGCACGGCCTTGGCTCGTCACTTCCACCCGGTTGGGTTGATTTTGACCGTGGGCTGCGCGAAAGCAGCTCCGTTTTCCAGTGCGAACGGACTCGCAGTGATGATCCTGGCATTCTTTACTTCACCAGCGCCACGACCGGCGAACCCAAGATGGTCATGCACACGCAGGCCAGCTACGGCTTGGGGCATCGGTTGACCGGAGAATTGTGGCTGGATCTCAAGCCCGATGACGTGCATTGGAACCTGTCCGACCTCGGCTGGGGAAAGGCGGCGTGGTCGAGCTTCTACGGGCCCTGGCAAATGGGCGCCTGCGTGTTCGCTTTGGACGCGCCGGGCAAGTTCGATCCAGCACTAACCTTGAGCACCCTCGCCAAGTTTCCGATCACGACCTGGTGCGCGCCGCCAACCGCTCTGCGGCTCATGGTGCGGCAGGATTTGTCGCGCTGGCGCTTTCCCTACCTGCGCCATTGCGTCACGGCGGGCGAACCGCTGAACCCGGAAGTGCTAAACCTCTGGCGAGAGGCGACGGGGCTGACGTTGCAGGAAGCCTACGGCCAGACCGAGACCGTGGTGCTCGTCGGCAACTTCCGCTCCCTGGGGCATGCCGTCCGGCCGGGGTCAATGGGCAGAGCGGCTCCGGGCTTCACGGTGGCCTTGCTGGATGAGCACCTGCAAGAGGTGCCGACGGGTGAGGAAGGTGAAATATCCGTTCGCGTGAAGCCGCATCGGCCCGTCGGGCTATTCGCCGATTACTGGCGCAATCCGAGCGAGGCCGCGGCGCATTTTCGAGGCGATTGGTACCTGACGGGTGACCGCGCCACGCGCGACGCCGACGGTTACTTCTGGTTTATCGGGCGCAAGGACGACGTGATCAAGAGTTCGGGCTATCGCATCGGGCCGTTCGAGGTCGAAAGCGTGCTGCTGGAGCATCCGGCTGTGCTGGAGGTGGCGGTCATTGGCCAGCCGGACGCGTTGCGCGGTCAAATTGTGAAGGCCTGCGTCGTGTTGCGGCCCGAGGCCATCGCGAGCGACCAGTTGAAGGTCGAACTGCAGAGCCACTGCAAGCGGCTGATTGCCGCGTACAAATACCCGCGCGAGATTGTATTTGTGCCGGAGTTGCCCAAGACCACCAGCGGCAAGACGCGGCGCGTGGAACTCAGACAAACTCAGACTGACTGAAGCCGCCGCAGGGGATCGATCGCCCGGGCCAGCAATGCCAGGCGGCGGCATCGGACATACGGTGAGCGACTACAGTTGCCGCTGCTGGGCGCGCCTGGAGACCTCCGCCGCAATCTGGGAGGCTGTCTTCCGGACGTTCTTGTTCAGGTCCTGACCTGACATGACGAACCGGACAGCGGCGGCATAGGGGTTCAAGGCAACCAGCGGAGCGGCGCCGGGCTTCTTGCCGCTGGCCGCATCGGTGCTGATTTCGAACAACGGCTTGGGCGGCCCACTGCCAAGTGCTTGCATGCCCACGACGACCTGAAGGTCCGTCTGTCCTTCACCCAGACCGATCATCGCCCGGCGGAGCCGGTTGCCTTCCTGTACTTCGGTGAACGCGCCTTCCAGCAGCCAGCCTTCACGCGGCAGCGCGGCGCCCCGCGGCAGCCTGCGGGCAATGAACCCGGCGTCTGAGAGATCTTTAACCAGCGAGTTAGCCATGAGGTCCACCAACTGGCGGGCGCGAGCCGCCGGATCACTGGTGGCTCCGGACAGGCGATCGCCCACGCGGCCCACCGGCCCGGGACGCCCGGAGAGCAGACCATCCTGATGCTGGATGTTCTGGGCGCCCAGGTCAAAGTCAGTCACGTAGATCACCTCGGGCTTTGCCGTGGGCGCCGGCGCCAGGTTTCGCTCGCTGGTGACCTTCGCTGTATTGCAGCCAGCCAACAGGCAACCGGCCAGGACAAGGAAGCCTGTTTGGGCCAATTTCGTTGAGACCTTTGCTCTCTTCATGCGGTGGTGTCTTCCGTGACCCAGAGTGAACCTCGAGCCGGTTCCGGTCAAGCAGGATTGCCGCGGCGGGACTATTCCAAGCCGAGCTGTGTCCGGAGCGTCTGAAGATGGTCTCGGACGCGGCTCGCGGAGGTAAAATCCCAGAGTGTGGTGCGTTGTTCCCGCAACGCCAGCAGCGCCGCCGTCCAGGCCTGACCCCAGCCGCTCTCGATAGACCAGGCGCCCCAGCCGATGTCCGCTGAACTTGCCCACGCCTCCCAGCGCCGGTCATCAAACGCCCGGAACCATGTGCCGTTGAGATGGGGAAATCGCTTCGAGCAGGTCTGAATGCGGCAAAGATACTCGGCGAGCCGGTCTTCGGCGTTCTTCAGCTTCTTGTCGCCCGTCACGCCTACGGCTTCGTGCAGCCCGAGCAGGGCGAACCCGGTCGTATAGAGCTGATCGCTTACCGGGTCGCCGTTCTGCTGCAGGAGCGGAGTCTCCCCGGTGCCGTATTCCTCGTTGCGTTGCGGCGTTCGATAGTGCCCTCCGTGGACTCGCCCCAGCCGCTCGCGAATCGAGCCGGAAGCTTGCTGGTGGGCAATCAGGTCACCCGCCACTTTGTGGAGCCACTCGCGATGTTCCGAAGTATCCTCGACGCGCACCAGCCATGCCAGGCACAACAGCATGTGCGCCCGTTCGAGGTTATCCTGCCAGCGCCATTGGTCGGGATAAGCCTTCATGGTCATGCCAATCGCGGTCTTGGCCCGGGCCAGGAACGGCTCGAAGCCGGTCTGGCGATGAGCCCACAGATAGCAGGCCCACAGATATGCCTCGAAATGCGGCGAATAGTTTACCACCTCACCATCGTAATAAGGCTTCCAGCCATTCTTCTCCAGCGCCGGAAGGTCAATGCGGTCGCCGCGGAAGCCGAGCTTGCCCGTTGTGCGCAGGTTGGCCAGCAGAGCGCGCATGAGGCGTTCGTCCCAGCGATCCGTTCCCAGACTGGCGCTCGCCACTGCCGTGGCCAGCATGGCTCGCGCGTTGTCGTCGCCGTAGTTGGCGACCAGCCACGCCGGAGCGATGTCGCCCCAGCCGATAAGGCCAAAGGCTGCGTGCCGCGGATCAGCCCGCGCGCCGCGACAGATCCCGGAGTTGAAATACACGAAGTCCAGCAAGTTACTCGCGATGGCCTGGCTCCGCTTGTCTCCATTCAATCGGGCGTCGAGGGCCAGGACCATGGCGCTTTCGGCGTTGCAATCCGCCCGCAGCGGCAAGCGGCGAAGTTGATGCCCGTCCCAGCGAATACCCGAGGCATAGCCTTCCAGGATGCCGAGCGAGCCGTCGCCCTTCGGCGCGTCGGGCCGGGGCGGGCCGGTGGTTTCCTCGTTGCGGGCCAGCGCCTGGTGGAGGCTTTCCTTTTCGGACGGATGAACCAGAAGATGAGACCCGGCAAACCACCTGGCCGCCTCGGTGAATGCCTGGCGTTGAAAGCGACGCGGCAGCTTAGCCGTCGGACTCCACGCTGGCTTGACAGCGGGCGTGAACCTGAGCCGCACCGGCCTTTCGGGATCTAGCGTGGAAAGGATTCTTTCCCACACCAGCAGCCAATCACCGGCCGGCGCGTATCGGCCCGTGGCAAACCCGCTGAGCTTGGTCGTAGCCACGATCAGGTTGCGCGCCGGCAACGTGAACAAGATGGGGAAGGTGCCGGACTCGGGCAGGCCGTAAACGGCCGTGTCATAGCCCGCTACCCGTGCCACGACCAAGTCGGCCCAGGGGAGGTCGCCCGTCGCGGATGCCTGGGCCGGTTGGGGCTTCACGATGCGCTCGATCCCGGGACCGCTCACGGGCGTAAAATGGCAATCGTGCGCCGCCAGCAGGCGCAGCCGGGGCAATTCCGGCCCGAATGTGTCGGAGCATACAACGATCCGTTCCCAGGCCGTGGCGCGAGGAGGCGCAAGGTCCAGCCCGGGTATCGCGGCGGGATATTCAATCAGCAACCGCAGGAGTTTCTCCTGTGCCAGGTCCCAATCGCCGGGTTGGACAGTGGTGGTGCGCTCAGGATAGCCGTCCGCCAGCAGCAAAACCGCCGATCCCGGAGCAGCGCGTTGGATGGCGGTGGTTGGAGAGGGATAGCGCGGATAGGACGGTCCACTCAGTGCCACGTACAAATCATTGCTGGGCGAACAGCAGAAGATCAGCCGTGATTGGCCCCTGACCTCACCGGCACACAAGCACTCCGGGTCGC
This sequence comes from uncultured Verrucomicrobiota bacterium, assembly GCA_964625855.1. Lineage (GTDB taxonomy): Bacteria > Verrucomicrobiota > Verrucomicrobiia > Limisphaerales > UBA8199 > JAPLUA01. The sequence goes on from CAZVFC010000014.1 coordinate 163,816, forward strand.
CCAGCAGCGCCGCAGTGAGCAGGAATATCAAACTGGGATGATATGCGAGTGGGATTCTTCTCATGCGAGGGCGGAGCGGTATGCGGACCTGGGCGGTGAGGTTCTTCCGGCGTGGCGCATCCGTTTGCACATCCGCGGATGAAGGCACATCGCCGGCCGCTCGACAAGCGCAATCCAGAACCCGCTCACTTGCGAGCCGCCGGTCTTTGGGTTAAGCATGGCAGGTGAGTCAGGATGACTTTTCCGATGCCGCGCTCGTGCTGATCGGGCACGGCTCGACGGCGAACGCTGAATCGGGCGCGCCGGTGGTTCAACACGCCGCCGAGCTGCGCCGCCGGAACCTCTTTGGCGAGGTGCGCGAGGCATTCTGGAAGCAGGCGCCGCGACTCGCCGATGTGCTGGCTAGATTAACGGCGCAGCGCGTGTTCCTGGCGCCGCTGTTCATCAGCGAAGGGTTCTTCAGTGAGCAGGTGATTCCCCGCGCGCTCGGCCTGCGTGGGGATGGACTGGAGAACTTCGGCCGCGTGTTGCGGCGGGGCTCGCGGACCCTTTTCTACTGCAGGCCCGTCGGCACCCACGACAGTATGACCGGCGTGCTGCTCGCCCGGGCCCGGGAGGTCGTCGAACGATTTCCGTTCCCGCGGGCGCCCGGGCCGGAAGCCCTGACCCTTTTCCTGGCCGGCCACGGGACGGAACAGGACGACAACTCGCGCAAGCCCATCGAGCGACAAGTGGAAATTATCCGCGCGCGGGAGCTTTATGCGGGCGTCCATGCGGTCTTCATGGAGGAGGAGCCCCGCATCGGCGAGTGTTATCGAATGGCCCAGACCAGAAACCTCGTGGTCGTGCCCTTTTTCATCAGTGACGGCCTGCACGCGAGGGAAGACATCCCGGTCCTGCTTGGGCAACCAGAGCGTGTTGTGCGCCAGCGGCTTGAGAGCGGTCAGCCGACGTGGCTCAACCCCACGGAGTTCAAGGGCAAGCGGCTGTGGTATTCAACGAGCGTGGGCAGCGATCCACGCCTCGCGGAGGTCGTGCTGGAACGCGTCCGCGAAGCCTCGCACTGGCCAACTCCGGCCGCGTAGCCTTCAACTCTTGCGCCGCCTTCCCTAAATTAGATAGGGACGCTTCGCCGAAGAGTCCGCGTCGGACGTTTCGGCGAAAGGTCCCTACCAACCCTCGTGCCTGTAGCCTCAGACCTCCTGATCCCGCGCCTTGAACGGCGGCGGATCGTGGAAAGGGGCTGGACCCAAAACGCTCCCTCTTTTGGCACTTGCCGGAACCGCCCGGCGTGAAAGACTGCATCCATGCCGCAAGTCCAGCTGCCTTTGTTTCCCGTGGGCACCACCGCTCTTAACGACGAGTTGGCCGTCGAACGCCGCAACGACCAGGTCGTCTATTTCAACGGCCACTTGCCCGTCTTCACCCACCGCACCGATGACCTGGCCAGTTTCCGTTTTTTCACCACCCAGCTCATCGTCAACGGTACGGCCACGCAGGGGCAAATCGTCAAAGCGTTCGGGGTATCGATGACGACGGTCAAACGCTACTGCCGGCTTTATCGCGAGCGCGGGGCCAGCGCCTTTTTCGCGCCGGCGGTCCGGCGGGAGGGCTCGCGGCTGACGGCCGAGAGCCTGGTGGCAGTGCAGCGCTTGCTGGATCAAGGCCAACGGGTGCCGCAGATCAGCGCGGTCTTGAACATCCTGCCCAGCACGTTGCACAAGGCCCTGGACGACGGCCGGCTCCAGGGCATTAAAAAAAAGACGAGCCGGCCCCTGGTGGCGCGGCGCTGAGCGCGCCGGCCTCGAGCAAGAGCCAGCGCAGCGTGGTGGACCAACAGGCCGCCCTGGGCGTGGCCACGACGCGCGTGGAGGAGCGGGTGGCGGCCTCGCTGGGCCAACTGGCGGCGGCACCGATCCGCTTTGAAGCGGCGACTGATGTGCCGCAGGCCGGGGTGTTGGCGGCGGTACCGGCGTTGTTGGCGCTGGGATTGTTGCGGCACAGCGCGGAGCGACGACGCGCGGGCGCTTTTGCGGCAAGTCTTGACCAGCGCGGCCGACCTGTGTCCAGACCCGGCTGCCAAGACGCTCACGGTGCGGCTACACCGGCTCAGCAGCGGCATCCACGACGTGGCCCTGGAACACTTGTGCGCTGAACTGACGGCAACCGAAACGGTCTTTCCCGGCACGGACCTGCGCTTGATCTACGAGCCGGTCGGGTTCATCCCAATTCCACGGGATCAGGAGTCCTGAGCCTTATTGGGGCTCAATCTTAATCGTGTGCGTCACCGGCACGAAGGCAGCCTTGATTGCTGCCGCCAGCGGTTCGCGCTCCTTCTCGGTCTGGGCGGCCACCGCTTCCATGTTGGCCTTGGCTTCCGGGCTGCGGAAGCGCTCCTTGATCTGTTTGGTTTCGTAAGCCTGCTTGGCTGCCACCGCCGCATCCACCCTGGCAAAGGCTTCGCAGAAGGGATTTTGTGGGAATTCCTCAGCCAGGTTGATGCCCCGCGCCAGTTGGTCCGAGGCGTAAGTCTTACTTTCGGCGCCCCAAGTGACCTTGCAGGTCTTGCTCTTGGCCTTCCTGACAATGAGGGTCAGTCGGTTAAGGTCCGCGTTGAAGGGAACCAGCGTCAAGCCCGAGCGAATACTGTTATCCCTGGTCGGGTCATCCTCGCCGCACACCGGGTAAGAGGCGGAGGATTGTGCAGCCGGGATGCAGGCACAAAATGGATAGCGCGAACTCTGGATCTGAAACACGCCATCTTTGGCTAAAACCACTTCGTGCCCCTTGGAAGCCTTCATCTTGTCCTTCCGCAAATCTACGACGAAGGTCCCCACGTCGCCCTTCATGCCCAGGGCCTTAAGAAAGGCGTAAGCCATCACGGTGTGGCCGGCCCAGCCGGGATGGACGCCGTCACCCCCGGCGATGGCGTAGTTGGTGCCGAATTTCTCCTGCGCCGCGATGCCGGCCGTCAGCATCGGCCAGAACACGTCGGCGAACCTGGCGCCGTTCTTCGCCGCGATCATGATCCCGATGTCACGCAGGTTGCAGAGGTTCAGGTTCAGGTCCCTCACAGCGTACTCAGGGTGCTGGGTCCACTTCGGCACCTTGCCCACGCAACCCGGCGAGCCGTGAATCACTCTCACCCGGTTGGCCTTGAACGCTTGGATAATCGCTTCCGAGTTCGTCCGGTAGGTTTCTCCGATTGATTCCAGGTAGGGGCGATACTGATGGTCATTCATGCCGTAGCACGTGGTGGCGACCGTGGGCTGGAAGCGCAGGCAATCGTTGGTCATGCGGGCCAGGAATCCCGACGCCCGCTCGCCGCCCCAGCCGTATTGCCGCACCGTGACCTTCAACTCCGGCACGCACATCGTCAGGTAATCCTCCATGATGCGCGAATACATCTTTTGCTCGGTGATCGAATCGCCGCATATCGCGAGGCGGTCGCCCTGCTTGAGCGCGAGTCCGCGCGGTTTCGGAGCCTTCAGGGGTTTGAATGCATCCAGACCGCCGTCGAGTGCCTTCTGGTCCAACGTTTGGGCCAGGCCCAGGCTGCACGCAATGCATGTGAGGAGAAGAACGAGTTTGGTGCGCATAGTTTCTATTGACTGAATTGTTTGAGGTCCAGCCGCCTGAGTCAAGAGTCTGTAACGGAGCCGAGCAGGCGGCGTGCCTCCACGCGACGCTAGGTCTGTCGTCAGGTATAGCTGTTGTCCCGCCATCAGCGACGCGCGTCCACCCTCCTGCTCGGTCAGGTATTCCTGCTCCCCGTAGCCAAGGGCCCAGGAACAGGTTGGAAATCCGCCAGCTCTCCTTGTAGAATGCGCACCGAAGCACCCTCGGTGCAGTAATTATGAAGCGGCGTTGGATTATCGCGGTCGGCATCCTGGCGCTGGTGGCGCTTGGCACCCTGCTGCTGTGGCGCTCCGGTGGCAGCGAGCAAAGGGCCGTCGAGGAGACGCGTCGCGCCCTGCGTCAGCAAGGATTAAAGACTGACCTCGCGGACTTCGACTTCTCAACGTCAGACGAACTGCGCGCTCGGGCGGCTGCCCTGACCCGAGGTGAGTTTTCGCGAACCTACAACAGCGATTCCAACTACGGGTGGGGTTCCCTGAACCGCATGGAGCACCCGGCTCTGCTGGCAGTGGCGGGGACCGACACGGCGTTCGTTGCGTGGAGACAGGAGAAGTTGCTGTTTCATCCCAACTCCTATCCGTCGTGGCCGAGGCATCAGCCCGGGGGAGACCTGTGGCCGGCGCTGCGCACAGCGCTGACCGAGAACCGGATGGACCTGGATTCGGCTTGTGAGGCGACGCTGGCCGGCCCGATTCGCTTCAGTCTGGTGGCGAGGAACGGTAGCGCCATGTTGCTGCCGCACCTCGCGGCGCTGAGGAGTCTCGCACAGGTGCTCGGCTCAAGGGCGGTGCTGGAGTTGCACGACGGGAACCGCGATGCCGCATGGACCAATCTGCTGGCCTCGACCCGCCTGGTCACGGCCTGGGACCCTGAGCCGGCCGAGGTTTCACACCTCGTGCGGTACGGATGCGCCGCCATAGCGTATGACGCCATCTGGCAAGTGCTGCAAGCGAGCCCTTGGGACGATAACCGACTCGCCAGACTCCAACACGAGTGGGAATCGGTTGATCTCCTCAAGGGCCTGCCGGAGACGGAGGCGTTTGCCCGCGCCTGCCACACGGCGATATGCCAACTCGAACGTCAGCAAGGCCTCGGTTCGATGGGCATCACCGTTAACCAGGTCTTCCGCTGGCCCCGAAACGCCTGGTATGGACTTGATGCCTATTGGCGCCGCATGCGCTACCTGCATCATGGAAGCTATGAGGACGAAAAGGCCCTGCTGCTCTACCATCGGGACCGCGAGCACGAGCTGCGCCGCGCCGTGCAAGCTTCAAACTGGCTGGAGATGCGCCAGTTGCCTGGGTCCACCAATAAGGCCCCTTTTCAGTCAAAGCAACCATCGAGAGTCCAATCCATGATGAACATGCGACAAATCAGCCTGGGCTACTTGAGACAAGGTTACGGCATGCTTGGCCGAGCCGCCGAGACGGAAGCCCGCCGTCGGCTCATCATCACCGCCATCGCGCTGGAACGGTACCGGGGGCGGCATGGTTCGTATCCGGGCACGCTGCAAGTCCTCGTGCCGGAACTGCTACCAAAGCCCCCGCTGGACTTCATGGACGGCGAGCCCCTGCGCTATCGTGCTACGGCGGACGGCCATTTCGTGCTGTACTCGGTCGGATTGGATTGCGTGGATAACGACGGCCGAATGCGGCCCTCGGGACGGCGACGCGGTCCCTTTGAAGACGGCACTCGTTTCGGCATCCCGCACGATACCGATGTGGTCTGGCCCCGCCCGGCGTCAGATGCCGAGGTCAAAACCCAGCAAGAGGATGAGCAAAGGCAGCTCGCGCAGGAGATGGCGGAGATGGAGGCACGCGCGGCGGAGATAGAGAAAGAAGCAGAAGCTGAGCGGCAGGCCGCAGTCGAAATCTTGCTGGCGGAGGCGCAACCGGCGAAAGGCGGGGCGAGCCTCCCCGCCCCGGGAGTCCAGGACCCGCTCTACAAAGGCCGGCCACTCAGTCAACTTCTGCGGAATAGAACGACTGCGGAGATAAATGCCCCGGCTTTGGGTGAATTGATGACCCTCAGGCCAGTCACGACCGGGGCAGAGCCGGGCACCGCCACTTTCGAGGTCCCGGTCAGCTACCAAGCGGCAACCAATCTTGGTATCCTTCATCTCGTGATTGATGGCGGGCGGGATACACTGTCGCGTGGGGAGGAAAGGGAACGGCAGACCTGCGAGCGCGCCACCAACGGGAACTGTTTGCTCGGCTGGACCACCACCTACGATCCGCCAGGAAGACATGCCCTTCAGGCGGAGTTCATTCTCATCAAGGACGCGGAGGACGAGCAGACAGCGGTCAAGGTCCGTGGCCCGGCGGTGCTCTTCGTTTCCACCAACCTCTGCCAGTTCAATTCCGCCTACGACTCCTTCAATGAGAACGGCGCTACACTTTACGCGAAGCTGCCGGAATCCAACGGCGTCTATAGCATCGAAATCCACTCTCCCGCCGGCGCCGCTTTAAAGACCTTCACCGGACGCACGTCCAATGGCGTAATCGAGGTGCATTGGAATTTGATTGATGACCACGGCCGGAGGTTTACGAACGACTCCTTCAGCAGCGTGTTCACTGTCACGCTTCCCGATTCAGGCCGATCACAGCAGATGAGAGGGCCCTGACCCCATTCCGACACCCGCCCTTCCATGTGCCATGCCGCCCTTTCCTCGCCGCCGCCAGGTTGGGCTCGGGCGTTTCGACCAACAGATGATAGCGATTGCCCATCAGCACATAGGCGTGAATGCGCCAGCCGGTCTTCTCACAACTGCCACCGCTTTCTCGTCGTGCGCGAAATGTGCCCGAACGAGAAATGCAGTTCCAGGCAAACGCGAGCCGGTCTCTGCTCCCACCGGCTGCCGTTGTCGTTACCAAAATCATCAGCGCCGACTGGCGCGGACTAGTTTGCTGACGTTTTTGCTGACAGTGGTGTGAGCCTCCGGATGGCCTCAACGGTCAACGCCCCACGTCCGCCGGCCCGGCTGCCGAAGACCTGCAGTCCGCGCAATTCTCCGCGGAACTGGCGGTCCCAGCCGTAGCTGCGCATGGTCTCATTGAAATTGCCGATGGCCAGGAGGCCAATGTCAGTGTCCACTACGCCAGCGTTGTAGGATGTCTTGCGGTCCAGCGTAATGACCGCCTGACCCGGCGTGTCCAGGACCGGGCTGAAGTACCAGTGCACAGTGTCCTGTGATTGCGTCGCGTCGTAGGTGACGGCGAAGAAGGTCCATTTCCCGACCTGAAGTTTGCCGGGCGAACTATCGTTTTGAATGCCGTCGGGCCATTGGTTGACAGCCAGGCGCAAACGGCCATCCGCGTGGCAGACCAGATCAATCCCCGAGTGGTCGCGGTTGAGGCAAAAGACGATCCGGTTGCCACCGCTGCCGGTCTTCAGGCTAACCGGCTTCACCCAACTCAGGATGGTGAACGACCGGAGGCCGCGGAGGTTCTCGATCACCGCGTCTCCAGCCTCCGCCCGGCCCCACGGAGCGCCGTCAGGTAGTTCCAGCGCCCCATCCGCGCCGCGCTTCGCCGTCCCGTGGAGTCTCAGGACAGGAGTCTCATCGCGAGCAAAACCAGCCCGCACGATCGGCGCACTGGAATTGCGGTCCACGGCGATCAGGAGTTGGTTGCGAGCACTGGCGCTGGCCGCGTCGGTTACGGTCAGCGTAACCGAATAGAGGTTTGGTGTGGTAAACGTGTGAGATGGTGAATGCTCGGCGCTGGTGGTGCCGTCACCGAAATCCCAATGCACCCGGTTCCCCGTGGCGCTGTCAAACTGCACGGTAAGCGGGGCCACCCCTTCTGTAACGGAGGCGGTAGGCCGAGCTTCCGGCCGGGGCTTCTCGCCGGGGCGATACGGCACGAAGCGATAGACGACATCGTTCTTCAGCGCGGCGGTTTTGAACCCGCCGGGTTGCGCGGTGCCCACGGCCCATTCGGTCATTTCCCACGGGTCAAAAGCGTCCACTTTGTAGGGTTGTGTGCCCGCAAGCTGGATGGCTTGCGGCCTGCCGCTGAGACAGTAGAGCAGGTAGTATTCGTTCGGCTTTGCAAGGAGGAAACGGCCTTGGTCGTCACCCAGTGGTTGGAGTTCATGGAACGGTGGAGCTTTCAGCATGAAGTCCTTAAGCCATTGGATGCGCTTGGGGCTTTCGCCATGGAGCACGCCGCCTTTAGCCCACCAGAGAATGTCCTGCGGGTGCTTATAGGTTTCTCCGTGGCCGACATAGCAGCCGCTCATGGTGCCGAGCCAGAAACGCTGGGTCATCTCGCGGGCGGTGAGATTGCCCCAGCCCTGCGGGACATTCCCCTCATACTTGCACTCGTCGTAAATGACCGGCTTGCGATACTGTTCGCGGAACCGCACACCGCGGTTCATGTCGGAGGTCTGCAGGCTGGCGTGGCTGACCCAGGGCTTGGCGTGGTCGTACCACTTGCTGCCGTTGTGGATCCCCCGCAGCCGCTGGTGCGGGTCTTCCTGCTGAAGGATCGCGAAGAAGCGGTCCCAGTCCTCCCATTGTTTGTTGCCGCGATGACCCGGGCGCTGTTCGGTCATGAAATCGTATTCGTTGGCCAGCGACCACCAGACGTTGCGGAAGGCGCTCAGGCGAGCGATGCAGTAGCGGAGATAGCGGTCGTCCTCGTCGTCACTCATGTCAGCAAAGCCCCAGCGGTCGTAGGGATGCCAGAGGATGACGTCTGCTTCAATGCCCAGTTGCTGCAGGTCGAGAATGCGCTGCTCGAAGTGCCGCCAAAAGGCTGGATCGGGCCGGCTGAAGTCGAACTTGCCGTCGGCGCGTTTCTGGAAGGCGAACCACTCCGGCTCGTTCCGATTGTATTCATACGACTTGGGAAAGGTGCAGAAGCGGATCTTGTTGAACGGCGAGGCGGCGAGCGTGCTTAGCGTTTGCTCCTGAAGCTCGCGTGTCTGATGCACCCAGGCGTAGCAGGTGGTGCCGAACTGGTGATAGGGCGTGCCGTCGGCATAGCGCAGATAGAAGGCGTCGAAGATTTCGACCGGGCCGTGGTTCTTCCCTGCGGGCGCGGTGGCGGTGAACGTGCCGGTCTTGCCGTTCAGCTCCGGCGTGGCGCTGTGCGTCTCATAGCGCCATTCGCCCGGCGTCGGCGGGCTGAAGCGGACGCGATACGTGCCATCGCCGTCCCAGAACCCGGGCACGACGATGGCTCGGTCGCCTTGAATGAACGTGGCGGACCATTGCACCTCGAGGTAGGGATTGCCGGAGGCGGGCCCTGCGAGATTGATTTCGTGTTGTCCCCATCGCTCCGCAGCCGGGAGTGAGAGTGCAAGCAGTAGGAGGAGGAGGCTTGTGAGTGGCTTCATGGTTTCTGGGGGACTCGCGCGTTGATGCTCAGGGACAATAGCGCGGGTTCGTTGGGTGGACCCCCAGCGGCTTGGACATGGGGGCCGTGATGAGTAGTTGCGGTGCCAAGCTCGTCAGAACGACTGCAACGTGAACGCGTCCGGTCAGTTTCATCCGCGGCGAGAGTAGCGACAGGAGGCCAAGCAAGCGAACCGTTTTCATTGCCCCATGCCGCTCCTGCAAACTCGCTTTCACTGCGTGGAGCACTTGCTCCGCTGGCTCTATGAGGGGAGGGTCGGTTTCAACCGCCCGATTCTCCGGTCCTTCGCGCTGAGTACACCGGAGGTACACCGGAGGCACACCGGAGGCACAAGGGATTTTCCGGTGTACCTCTGGTGAGCCTCCGGTGTGCATCCGGCGTACACGCTCTGGGAGCCTCTCCGGCCCGGCGGGTTTGCCGAAGGTTCACCCTGAAGTCTGAGGCAGAAGCGGTACCGACTTGGGACTATTCGTGCATACTCGTCCACTACTCAACCGGACGCTCCAATCACCGTGAATCACCACTCTGTGTGGCGGGGTGAGCCGGCAGTGGTGCGGCGTTCCGGGCGCGACGTTTGCCCGCCGTGGCCGAATATTCCTACGGCGCCAAGGACGGGTTCCACCGATCGAGTTGCTTTGCCGGGTCGAAGGTCGCGCGCAACTCGCGAGCGGCGGCGTGGCCGTCCACGAAGGCGTAGTTGGACTTCTGTCTGTGGCGGCGAGAGGCGACCTCGTTTTCCGCATCGGCGACCGTCATCCAGCAGAGGCCGGGCATGACGTGGTCGGCCATGATCGCGACGAGGATTTCGGTGTACATAACGGTGCTTGAGGGTTTGGGGATCTGGGAGAGTTTGCGCCAGGTTTGCGGCTTGCCAGGATAGCTATCATCCTCGCCGACCTCGAAGTAATAGTTGAGGCCGTAGCTGAGGTGCCCGGGCTTCTTGTCGTTGGGGCAGTGGTAGAGACTCTGAAGCAGATTCGTCCAGGCGGTCGCGCCGCCGCTCGCGCCAAGCAACGGGGCGAGGGCGCGCTCCCACGGAAGCTGCCGGTTGGCAAAGGCGGAGTGCTGGCTGCGCGGGAATAGATCCTCGTTCTCCTCGGCGTAGAGGCGGGTGGCGAGGGAGATCTGGCGCAAATGGTTCAGGCATTGGACAGACCTGGCGGATTCCTTGGCCCGGGCCAGCGCCGGCAGCAGGAGGGCCGCCAGAATGGCGATGATGGCGATGACGACGAGCAGTTCGATCAGAGTGAAGCCGTGCCACCGCGGCCGAGCGGGCGACGCTCGCGGCGCTGTTGTCGGTGGCTTGCGGGTTGGGAGCGCTTTCATCGGTTAAGTTTCAGGCGGAAGCACTGGACGCGTTCCGCGGCGTTGAGTGTTACGGTGAGCAGGTTGTCGAGCCGCTCAGGGGTATTGGTGACAGCGGACCAACTGGACGCCTTCAGTGTGGAGGCTGCCACCGGCGTCCAGTTGGTCGCGCTCGCCGGCCAGGTGAGTTGGACCTGGCCAGGCACCAGTGCGGCAATGTTGAGTAGCGGCCGGCCATCGGGCACGTCGGTCCACTCCAGGACAAACGGCCCGGAGGCTGAGCCGGGAACTTCGAGCCCGGTTTCGGTATTCACGACGTAAACCTCGAAAGTGGCGGTGTAGGTATTCGTGCCGGGCGGCGCGGCGATGCCCACGTGCCACATTAAGCCGCTCCAATAGGTCGCGTTGGTCGTGCCGGCCGTGCCGAAGATCGGCGTCCAGGTTTTCGGCGCGGTGTCCGCATAGTCGTAGATGCCGAGGTCCGGCGAACCGGCCAGCTTGCGAATCCAGAGTTCCCGGTTGTCCAGCAGGTAGTCCGTCATGGCATGCATATCGAACCCGTAGCGGCGGCTGAAAGCCAGCCCCTGCCGGCTGGGATCCAGGCAATCAAACCACGGGTCAGCCGGGCAAAAGCTGTCCGTGGGATGGCTGACCAACAGCGGTGTAAGTTGCGCGGTGACGGTGATGTCGGAGAGCTCAACGGTCACGGAGTCGGTGTCGGCGTGGTACCAGACCGCGGGCATCAACATGCTGCCTTGCATCGGGACGTTGGTGAGCACGGCGGCGGAAGCCGAGCTGGCAAGGGCCGCCAGCGCCAGGCAAGTGAGGGTGCGGTTCATGGCGTGAGCTGGAGGCGGAAGAGCTGTTGGCCGGCGGATGGATCCAGGAGGACGGCGGTTTTCCCGTCGAGCGGGAAAGGCGCGCTGGTCACCGCCGTCCAGGTGGTTGTCGTCAGCGAATCGCCGGCCACAAGTGTGAGATTCGTCACCGTGGGCGGCCACGATACGAGGACTTGCGCATTCGTTCTGGCGATGGCGACTGTGGGTACGACCGGCACAACCGGACCTTTCCAGCGCCAGGTGGTGGTGGTGTCGCCGTAACCAGGAACGGGATTTCCGTCGGCGTCGCCAATGTAGAGATGATAGGTGGCGGTGAAGAGCTGGTTCGAGGTAGTGAGGTATTGCAGGCCGACGGCGTAGGCGTTGTGGTCCATCTTCCCGTCCCAGCGCCATTTGGTGGAGCTGCCATCGGTCCCGAAAATGGGGGTGTAGGGCGTGCCGGGATCGCCGGTGACGTCCTCGTTGATGAAGTAGGTTCTGAGTTCGGGCGAACCAGCGGTCCTTTCAATCCACACGTAGTTGCCATTCAACTGCGCGGCGTAGGTGGCGTAGAAATCGTCGCCGTTGGCCCCGGTCGTTCCCTGGTCGTACCAGCCCAACACCCGGCTGTAGGCTGTGCCATTGAGGACGGCATACGGTTGCGCGGGATCGAACGTCACAACGGAGAGATCGTAGGTGTTGCTGGTCGCATTAAAGGCGCCGGGCGCGACGGTCAAGCGAATGGTGTAAGCGGTGGTTTCCACGGCGAGCTGGTTGCTCGCGTTGAGCGTGACATTGAGCATGAGCATCGGATCCCACGAGGGTGGGGGCCAATACGCCCCGGCAGAAACCACCGCCGCCAAGGGCAACATGGCGGTTGCCCACAGTCTTGCCGTCCGCGAAGACGGGTCTGGAATATGCATGTGAATGCGTTTGTCGCAAACGGAGAGGCGGACGCGCATCCGCCTCTCCGGCGCGGGTGTTGGTGGGACTTACGATCTGAACTTGCGGGACACCAACAGGCCGATAATGCCCATCGCCGCCAGACTCAGCGTCGTCGGCTCGGGCACCGCTTGCCACGTCCACGTTTCAATCGTGCTCGCGGAGGACAGATCGGCATTCAGGATTTCGTTGCCGACCGCGTCGCCGACATAGACCTTGTAGGTGGCGGAGAACAGTTGCCATGGGACGGCAATGTCGGACAGACTCACCGCGTAGGTATTATGATCCATTCTCCCGTCCCATCGCCACTTGGTGGAACTGCCCGCCGTGCCGAAGATGCCGGAGTAGGCATTGATGGTCGGGTCCACCGTCAGGGTGTTATCGGCATTCACACCGTACCTGCCGATGGCGAGGTAGCACTTGAGCGCCGAGTCCTGTGCGATGGATTCGATCCACAGGTTGGCGCCGGCACCGTAGGTGGTGTGAATCTTGTCCAGGATGGCCGTGCCGTCGGTCAAGTTCTTGTTCACGTCGTCCCAGCCGAGCCGACGGCTGTATTCCGTGCCGTTGAGCACGCCCCACGGTTGGGCCGGGTCGAAGGTTCCCGACGGCGCGAGCGTGAGGGTGGGATACCAGCCGGCGCCCATCTTGGTGGCCTGGTCCACAACGTCCAGCCTCAGGGTGGCGGTGTCGAAGCTCACGTTGAGCATGGTCATCGGCATCCAGACGGGGGGATTGGAATACTGTGCCTGGACGGAGGCGAGCATTGCGAGCATCGCGACCGCAACTGCCGGCACACGGAGCGCGGACATGCCGCCGCGCGGCAGCGCGGCCAGCCAGGCCCGCCGCACCCCCGACCTCCAAACCGGCTGGGAGCGGTATCGGGTTGCGGGCTCTGAGGCCTGCCATAGGGCGAATTGGGAAACCTGCGCCGGGGCAATCAGATGCCCCGCAATCGAACCTCGGACATTCTTTCTCTTCACACATTCACTTTCTTCATGGCCGGACCGCCTGCGCCGCCTGGCCGGGCTGAAGCAGACATCCGAACCGATTATCAATTAAAACTGGGAACTGAACGCGGCAGCCCACACGAGCGGCCACAAGATGGGTGCGAGAGAAACGCTGCGGCAGGATGTCGCCTGGGTCGTCTCCACGTTGTGGAAGCAGCCCCAGGTGCCCCGGCCAGGGCCGGACATCCGGGCTACAGCGTGGCGAAGAGGGCGCGAGGGGGCGGGGAGGGAGGAGATTCGATGAAATCGGAATGCGGGACAGGCACGCACGAGTGTTCGAGGTGCGGCGTGGTCGGCGCGGGCGGAGCGGTCAAACAGCGCAACTGCCAGACCACCTCGGGCTGCTTCTCGGTTTGAAGCCAGGGTTCCTTTTCCTGTTGCTCCTTCTCGGCGTGCCAGCCTTTGCGGACCTTGACGCACATCGAACAGGGATGCTTGCCGCTGAACGTCTTGGCGATAGCCATGCCGATCGAATCCTGTTGCGAGAAGTCCGCGATCATGCGTCCCCAGGCCACCGTCTGCAGCGCGAGCCAATGGCCCCCGCTCATCGCCACCACGGCAACGACGCAGGCCGCGAACCCGGCGATTTTGAAAGGCCTATTCATTCTGGCTCCGCATTGGTGTCGAGTCTCGCTCAAAGGCCGGCAGCAGACAATCGGGGAAAGGCTGAACTTGTTTAGGGGAATTTCCTATTCGCGGAAGCAGTGGACAGCGGTAAGTTGCAGGTAACCGCAAGGAACGACGGGCTGCTATGAGGCGCCTGCGAGAAATGGAATTATGATGCTATTGGACAAGTGGGCTGTGGCACTGGCTTTGACCGGGGCGCTAGCAGCGGCTGGTTGTGGCAAGTCACCGACCGAATCTCAGCCGCCCGACAGTGAACCCGCAGTCCCGGCCGCCGCCCAGGCCCAACCACCGAGACCGCCGGCAGAGCCAACCCCGGGCACGGCCACCAAGGAAACGTTGTCGGGGGCGGCCGAGTTTCAACGCAAGTCACTGGCCAGCCCGTTCGCTCAGGCGGAATTGGCCCTCAGGGAGAGCTTCAACCGCGCGCTCATCGCTTACCCACCGTGTATCTCATTGACCAGGCCAGCGGCGCCCAGATCCCGATGATCACTGCTCCGGAAGCGGGAACCGTCCCCAGCGGAGCGACGGTTCGGACTCACAGACGCATGATGCACCAGGCGGGAAAATTCCCGCCCGCACCGACCAGATTGATCGTCGGCGGGACTTATTCCCTCCGGATCCCCAACTGGGACGGAGCGCTCAAGAGCGGCAGCAAAGTGGCTGTCGTGGTCGGCAATGCCCGGGTTGATAACGTCACGGTGGAATAGTCCAAGGGCGTGGGCAGGCGACTCTAAAACACCCGGCCAGAAGTCGTTTTGGCCATTTCCAGACCCCTATTGGTAAGCTCGTAGTAAGCTCGTGGTAAGCTACCAGCCCCCTGGCGGCCACAAGGTGCGGTTTTGAGAAGCATGGCTTATTTATGTTGCCGGTTTGGCTGTCTCCATCCCCGCAGGGCGGGAAGGGGTGCTCAACCGCGTAGCCGGTGATCTGATCTGCCGTACGGGGGGGCTAATGGGAGGCGCGGCGAATCGGCGGACTTTTAGCTTTTAGCCGTGACGTTCCTGTGATATTGCTGGGCGGAGCATATGATTTCGGGCGAAGCCCAACCCATTGCCGTCCTGCTGGTGGAGGACAGTCCCTCGGACGCGGCGCTGTTGCAGGAATCGTTGAACGAGGCGAGCCCCGGCCGGTTCCAGGTCACCCACGTCGAGACGCTGGCTGAGGGCCTGGAACAGGCGAGGCAAAGGCGCTTCGACGTGCTGCTGCTGGATTTGTCGCTGCCCGACAGCGTGGGGCGGGAGACCTTTCAGCGGGCCCGCGCGGCGGCGCCGGAGTTGGCGATTGTGGTGCTCACGGGTGCGGCGAACGAAGCGGTCGGATTCGAGGCGGTGCAGCAGGGCATCCAGGATTATTTACTCAAAGGCCGGAGCGATGGCGCGCAAATTGGCCGGGCAATCCGTTACGCCATTGAACGGAAGCGCGCGGAGACCGAGTTGCGCCGCGCGCGTGACGAATTGGAGCTGCGCGTGGCCGAGCGCACCGCCGACCTCAAGCGCAGCGTGGAGGGGCTGCAGCGGGAGATCGCCCAGCGCGAGCGAGCGGAGCAGGCGCTCCGCGAATCGGAGGAACGATACCGGACACTCTTCGAGTCCGCGCCGCTGGGGATTGCCATTTCCACGCACCAGGGCGAGGTGATCGTCTTCAACCGCGCTTTGTGCGCCCTGGGGGGCGTGACGCCTGAAGAAGCCCGGACCAGGCCCGCCTTGGGTTTCTACGCTCTTCCCAGCCAGCGCCGGCAATTGCTGGCCCAGGTGCGGAAGCACGGCAAAGTCGAGCAATATGAGGCTTTGTTGAAACGAAAGGACGGCTCGACCTTGCTGGGTTTGGTGCACATGGAGGAAGTCCGCCTGCGCCAACAGAAGGTGCTGATGACCATTGTGCACGACATCACGCGGCAGAAGCAAAACGAGTGGCGGGTCGAGGGCGTGCGGGAGTTGCTGGAACTCTTCGCGACCAGGTCGTCCCGTCAATCCTACGCTGATTCCGTCGCCAAGTTTCTTCGTGAATGGGCCGGCTGTCGCTGCGCTGGGATCCGGCTGGTGGGCGGCGACGGGCGCATCCCTTATACTTCTCACTGCGGATACAGCCGCGCTTTCCTCAAGCTGGAGAACTGCATTTCGCTGGACACGACGGATTGCCCTTGCGGCCGCATTTTCCAGGGTCGGTCGCTCACGGGAGACGCGCGGTTCACCAGCAGCAACGGCTCGTTCTTCTGCAACCGCGCCAGCGGCTTCGCCGAGCAGTTTTGCGCGGACGCGGGCAGACGGACCGAACTGGCCTGTCTGGAGGTGGGCTATGACAGCCTGGCCCACGCGCCGATCCGATACCAGGGGCGGCTGCTCGGCACGATTCACCTGGCCGACCCGCGGGCCGACCGGTTCCCCCCAGAGACGGTCTCCTTCATCGAGTCGGTCGCACCGCTGATCGGCGAGGCGCTGCATCGCTTCGAGGTCGAGGAATCACTTGCGGAAAGCGAGGAACGCTTCCGGTCCATGTTCGAGCGTCACGATGCGGCGATGTTGCTGGTGGACCCGGAGCCGGGGGCCATCGAGGACGCCAACCCGGCGGCGGCGGCGTTCTATGGTTACCCGCGCGAGCGGTTGCGGACGATGAAGGTCGAGGATCTGTGCGCGGTGCCGCCCTTGACGGCGGAGAGCTTGCGTCACCGAGCCCGCGGCGGATCCCGTGGTTACGTAACCTTCCCGCATCGGCTGGCCAGCGGCGAGGTTCGCACGGTGGAGGTTCACTCCAGCCCCGTCCAGGTCAAAGGCCGCTGCCTGTTGTTCTCGATCATCCAGGATGTCACCGAACGTAAGCACCTGGAAAAGCAGATCCTCGACATTGGCGAATTCGAGCGGCAGCGGATCGGGCAGGATTTGCACGATTCACTCGGGGGGATGCTGACGGGCGCCGCGCTGTTGAGCAAGGCGCTGGCGCACCAGTTGGCGGCCAAGGGGCTTGCCCAAACCGATCTGGCCGAAGAAGTCGTGCGCTGCATCAACGATGCGATCAGCCAGGCCAGGGCCATCTCCCGCGGGCTGTTCCCGGCGGAACTCAGCGCGGTAGGACTGGTCGCGGGGCTGAGAGAATTCGCCGCTGAAACCGCCAAGCGATCCGGCGTCTCCTGCCGCATGCACGCCGATGCGGGGGTGGCAGTTCGCGACAAGTCGGTGGCGTCACATTTGTTCCGCATCGTCCAGGAGGCAGTCAACAACGCCATCCGGCACGGCGAAGCCCGCCACATCACAATTCGTCTGTCCAGGGCCGGCAAACAGGTGTTGCTGGAGGTCCGCGACGATGGAAAGGGCCTGCCGCCGCGCGGTCCGAAGAGCAATGGCCTGGGTTTGCGGACGATGAAATACCGCGCCGATGTCATCGGCGCGCAGTTTGCCTTGAGGCCGGGCGGCGAGCGGGGCACCGTGGTTTCCTGCCTGTTGCCGCCGCCAAGCCTCGTCTCTCCAAAATCAACCTAAGGGTTTTCTTATGCCACCGAAACCAACCGCTGCCAGTTCCAAGACCCGCGTCTTCCTCGTGGACGACCACCCCATCGTTCGGCGCGGCTTCCAACTGCTGCTCGGCCTGGAGCCGGGGCTGATGGTGTGCGGCGAGGCGGATAACGGACCGGCCGCCTTGCAGAAGATCCTGGCGCTCAAGCCCGATGTGGCGATCGTTGACCTCTCGCTCAAGGGCGGTAGCGGCCTGGAGCTGATCAAACAGCTCCGGGTCCAGTCGCTCGCCACCAAGCTCCTGGTGTTTTCCATGCGGGACGAAGGCACTTACGCGGAGCGTGCGCTGCGCGCCGGCGCCGACGGTTATATCACCAAGGAAGAAGGTACTGAGAAAGCGATCGAGGCCATCCGGCAGCTCGTGCAAGGCAAACGTTACGTCAGCGAGAAGCTGGCCGAGAAGATGATGGATAAACTGGTGGGTCAGAGCACAGGCGCAGAGACGGCGATCGAAGCGCTTAGCGATCGGGAGCTGGAGGTGCTGGAACTGATTGGTGATGGACTAGGTTCGCGCGATATTGCGGAAAAGCTCCATCTGAGCATCAAGACCATTGAATCCCATCGGGAGCACATGAAGACCAAATTGGGGCTGACGCGCGCGACCGAGCTGGTCAGCTACGCCTTTAACTGGTTCCACGGGGAGAAAGCGGAGCCGAGCCCGAGGCGCAAGTAGCGCGGGATTCTGCCGGAGGACCGCCAACTCCGATTTTCCCCGACGCAAGTTCGGGGTAACCCCGATAGCAAGAGCGCCACCGGCCGCGTATCTTTCCCGGCGTGGTAAAATGGCCGATGATATGTAGCGCCCTGGCGCTCGCAGAGTGGTCCGCTATCGCTTTCAGCAGCGGGCGATGCCCGGCTTATGGCACGTCTGCAAGATAATCCGCCCCCGCCCACTCGCCTGTTCCTGGTTGACGATGAGCCGGCGGTACGCCGGGGTTTACGGCTGCTTCTCGAGTTGAATTCGGGCTTGGAGGTGTGCGGGGAGGCTGCCGGCGAGCAGGAGGCGCAGGAAGGGATTCTAGCGCTGCGGCCTGACCTGGCGATTGTGGACTTGAGCCTCAAGGAAGGCGACGGCTTAGCCTTGATCTCGCAGCTTCACACAATTTGCCCGGAGTTGAAGATAGTTGTCTTCTCCATGCACGACCAGGCGCACTTTGCAGCAAGTGCCTTCGCCGCGGGCGCACACGGTTATGTCCTCAAGGAGGAAGGCACCGAGCAGGTCCTTGACGCGATCCGGATGGTCATGCAGGGGCGGCGCTATCTCAGCGAGCGAATCGCTGCCAAGGCCCCTGACCTCGTGGCTCGCATCGGGCCGCGCCGCGGAACCCGGCCGTTGTAGCGCGCTGCCCGGAGCGGCCGGGGCGGCATTGGCCCTGACGAATCTGCAGGCGGATGGCGTGGCGCTGACTCAGCCAGCCCCGCCGCCTGTACCTGAGTTCCCGCAGTTCCTTCTTGCAGGACGGGCAGCCGGGCCATTCGTTTTCTCTAGAATCGCGGTCCGCTATGGACGGTTCGGAACATCTGCTCGCGGAGCTGGTACATTTCCTTGGTATCGAGGGCGGGATTTGCGGAGACGGCCTGGTTGATCTGCTGGAGCGCCAGGCCGACTGCCTGCCTCTGCGGCTCGGTCAGGGGGCGTTGTGTCACCAGCGGGGCCAATGCTCTCGTGGCTTCCGCATAATCGTTTGCCTTCAGACTGGTGTTGACCGTGGCGATGGCCTGCCGGACTTCCGGCGCGGCGGTTTCAAAGGACTGCTGCAACGGTTGCGTGGCGTCAACCTGCGGCGCTCGGTTGCAGCCAACCAGGCACAACGCCAACGCCGGGACGATGAACCGTGACAAGCGGGTGAGCGGTTTCATAGCTTCTGCGCGGAGCGGCTTTCCCATCACCGATAATAATAGGTCGCTCGGGAGTGTGCCTCGTTAGGTTGCCAGGGCGAGTCCTTCCCCGTCACATCCACCAAACCGAAGTCGAGGCTCGAGGTCTTTCGGTTTTGTTTATACTCGGCATGACCATCACACCAGATGAGAATACCCCCTTGCTCGTGCAGATTGTTGTAATGCTCGCGCGGGGTGCCGCTCCATTCGTTGGCGCTCGAGGAGGTGAAGGTGTGCCACTGCGTGTAGGAATCGCCCGACCCTTCCGGTTCATACCAAAAGGCGTTCATCAGGCAGTAATTCTCCTGGATGATGACCGTCCGGGCGGGAGCCCGCATCTTGCTCATGCCCTTGTTGAGCACAAGCTGGCTGATGAGCATGGCCGTCGAGCTCATGGCGGTGGGGGCATAGGCGGGTTTCTTGGAAGGCTGGGCCGTTGGACAGGTAAAGACGGGAGTCTTCTGATCCACCCGGTTTGCTCCGATGTAAGGCCGGATGACCTTGAGCGGGTTGGCCTCGGCAAATTGGTTGTTGAAGTCAAAAGTCTGGTTGCCTCCCGGGTTGGGCAGCTTCCCATTGTCGCCGTCATACATGAAGAGCGCGACGCCCACTTGTCTCATATTGCTGAGGCAGGCGCTCCGTTTGGCCTTGGCTTGGGCTTTGCTCAACGCCGGCAGCAGCAAGGCCGCCAGGATGGCGATGATGGCAATGACGACCAGCAACTCGATAAGAGTGAAGGCCTTGCCCGAATTACTCCTATAAGCCATCGCGTGTCCTTTCTTTAAGCTCGTGATCCTATGATTACCTGGATTAGGAGTCCGGTCAAGCCCATTTTTGGCCGGAAAAGGGGGCAGCCCATAGAAAAGCGTATGCCCATTCATATTCCGAGGTAGTTTCGTGCTGAACTTCCCGGCGCCTTGGCTCGCATCCATTTATGCAGGTTTGTGTTAGCCCCCCTTGGAGGGTCCCAAATGCACACGCCCCGCTATGGCTTTGAGCAAGAGCGTGGTCCCCCGGTCAGGCCAACCGCTGACCCCTTCCCAACCTTCCCGGCCATGTTCAAGGCGACCCAATACGGTAAAAGCGGCGCGGCGTGCTCGTCGCCTGCGGGTCGGTGAACTGGAACTGGCCGGGGGCGACTTCCGTGACGCCTCCCAGCGGCGTCCAGTTGCTCAAGGCCAGAGCCGGATTCGTCGCGGCCAGCACACCGAATAACGCACCCACGCTGTTGGTGAAGCAGAATTGGAAGGCACCGTTGGTCAATGTTCTGGCGCCCGTAAGGGTGGTGGGAGCCAGCACGGGCACACTTACGTTGACGACTGCCCCCGTGCTGGGAATGCCATTCACGAACACCGTCGCCAGCGCGTAGCCGGGCGGGAAGCCCCACACTGGCGCCGAAACGAAGGAGTTGGACTGCCAGTTGGCCGAGGGCAGGAAGAGGCTCCGGCCCCCCTCCAAGCTCCGCAACTGCGCCAGAGGAAAATCTGCCGACGAGTCTTGCGAGTTGCCCGAAGAGCTTTCGGAGAGGCCGCGAAAGCCGGAGCCGCCAAGTTCCAGGCTGCCTCCCAACGGAAGCGGAGAGGTGCAGGTGGCGACCTGCGGCTGCGCGGCTGCGCTAGCGCCTAGACCCACATCATAGACCTCGGCGCTGGCAGTCACATTGAAATCAAAGTAGTTGGTGGTGCCACTCGCGAGCAAAACCTTGCCGTTGAGCAACAAGGTTGCTGTGTGCCACTGCCGCTTGATAATGGGCGGACCGGTCAAGGCCCAGGTTCCTGTAGCAGGATCGTAGAGCTGGGCACTGCTGCTGGAGGAAGAGCTGATTCCTGCAAGCAAGACTTTTCCGTTAGGCAGCAATGTCGCCGTCGGACCATAGCCCAAGGATGTCTTGAGAGTGCCGGTGCCACTCCATGTGCCGGTGGCTGGGTCATAGACTTGTGCAATGGCGCCGACCAGCACCTTGCCATTAGGCAGCAACATCGCTGTGTGCCCGTAGAGACTGGCGCTCATTGCGGCTGTGAAGGCCCAAGTGCCTCTTGCTGGATCGTACAGTTCCGCGCTGTTTCCGGCACCCTGACCGCCCGTGACCAGCACCTTACCATTGGGCAACAAGGTCGCTGTGTGGCTATCGCGCGCGGTGTTCAGGGGGCCCGTCGGTGTCCAAGTTCCGCTGCCTGGCTCGTACAACACCGCGCTTGAAAGTCGGTTGACTCCGCCAGAGCCCCCGGCGACCAGGACTTTTCCGTTGGAGAGCAAGGTTGCCGTATGCCAATACCGCGCAGTTCCCAAGCCGCCGGTTCGCGCCCATAAGCCCGTCTGGGGATCGTACAGTTCGGCGCCGGCCCCTCCGGAACCCTTACCCCCGGCAACCAGCACTTTGCCATTGGGCAGCAAGGTTGCGGTGTGCAAGGTCCGATTGCTGTTCATGGAGCCGGTCGCGGTCCATGTTCCGGCAGCCGGATCATACAACTCGGCGCTGGAAAGAATGGCCGAACCAGTCGCATAGCCTCCCGCAACCAACACCCGGCCATTGGGCAACAAGGTCGCTGTGTGGCTGTACCGCGCCGTGGCTAACGTGCCCGCCGCCGCGCAGGCGCCGGTGGCTGAATCGTACAGCTCCACGCTGGACAGGACATCGGAAAAGACAAGGCTGCCTTGGCCTCCAGTGACCAGTAGTCTGCCGTTAGGCAGCAACGTCGCTGTGTGCAACTGGCGCGCCCTGGCCAGGTTACCGGCCGCCGTCCACAGGCCAGTGGCGGGGTCGTAAACTTCAGTGCTGGGAACAACGCCGGAGGTTGAGCTGCTGAAGCCACCGGTGACAAGCACCTTGCCGTTGGGCAGCAGGGTCGCGCTGTGACTATCGCGGTTGGTGTTGAGTTCGCCGGTGCCAGTCCATGTCCCTGAGGCGGGGTCGTACAATTCGGCACTCGGGCCCAGAGGCGGCAGGAAAGAACTGGTGCCTCCGGCCGCCAGCACCTTGCCATTCGGCAACAGCGTGGCCGTATGCCCCCCACGGGCGGCTTGCAGCGCGCCGGTGGGCGTCCAGGTTCCCGCTACCGGGTCATATAGCTCGGCGGTGCTTGAGGCGCTGTAGCCACCAGAGCCGCCGGCGATCAGCACCTGGCCGTTGGTCAACAAGGTGGCGGTGTGTTCGCAGCGTGCGTGACTCATGGCGCCGGCCGGCGTCCACTGGCCGGTGGCCGGACTGTAGAGCTCAGCGCTGGCAAGATAAATAGGAGGAAATGGCGGGTGAGCGCCCTGGCTGTTGTCACCGCCAACGACCAGCACTTTCCCGTTAGAGAGCAGCGTCGCTGTGTGATACTCGCGCCCGGCCGCCAGCGCGCCGGTCGTTGTCCAGGTCCCGGTGGCGGGGTCGTACAGCTCCGCCGAGGAAAGGCCGCCGTTTCCTCCCACGACCAGCACCTTGCCGTTGGGCAAGAGGGTTGCAGTGTGGTAACAACGGTTGGTGTGCATCGCCCCGGTTGCAGACCACCTGCCCGTGTCCGGATCATACAATTCAGCGGCGGCGCTGATACGCGGAAGTGTGAAGTTGGTGGTGTAGCCGCCGGCGGCCAAAAGCTTGCCGTTGGGCAGCAGGGTGACCGTGTGGCCGTAGCGTGGCGTGATCATCGGACTGTTGGTGGCCCAGGCCGCGGCTTGCGCTGCTTGGAGGAGGGATAATGCCAGCCCGAATGCGGCCAGGGCCAGTGAGCCTTGGCAGAGGGAATGGTTGCTGAGTTTCATAGCCTTCGTTGTGGCCACGCTCGGTTATGGGGGCGACTCTAAAAAACTGATAGGAAACTGCCTTTGCGCGGCGCGCGTACTCAGTGCTGCGCGGGTGAGGGAGAATTGGTTTTCGGGCTCACCAAGCATGCCCTGAGCTTATCAGGAGCCATGACCGGGGGTCAACCGCTTTTCCCGTGGAGGTCCCGCAATTCGCACGTTGGCGCTTCCACTTTTCCATTAGGGTTTTCACAGACCTGCTCCCGTCGCCTTTTCAGCCGCTCCAATTCCTTGTGGCCCGCACACCGTGACCTCCAGCTTTGCGAAGCGCTTGCGGTAAGCCGGGGCTTCCTGCGGCGTCACGAGGTAGTCCTCCCCTTTCGCGTAATACGAACGGAAAACCGTGAGCGCCCTGGCGTCTGCAGGCGTAGAATGCGTTTGGTCGGACCATTTGTAAAGTATGATTGCGGGACGAAGGCCAGGGAATTGGCGCCTAAAGTGCCCGGCTTTTCGCTTCATCCACCCTCCCGTGCCGTGGTCCCTGGTTAGTGGTCCTTGCGGTTACACCCCCCCTCTCCCTCCGGCCTCTGCTGTCCGCGACTCCTTCTTCGTTGCAGGCAAAGGGGATTGAAATGCTATCCGGCGCGAGGCTCACATGGCTTGGGGCACAGCAATGATTTCGGAGATCCGCCGCCGGCCCGGCGGCGGCGCTGGCTTGGATCCCCACGACTGTCGCGCCCACGGCATCCCTTTCCGGCTGAATGTGGGGCCCAACAGTGATGAGCGGTTTTCCTCCAGTTGATGCGAAGCCGCTGATGCCCCCCAAGCCCCATTTTCACGCCCGAGCCAGCAGGCTGAAATGAACCAACGCCATGAAACCAAAGAAGCCAACAGCCATTTCCAGCCCTGCCGCCTCATCCGAGATTGTCCTCTACCAGACGGAGGATGGCCGGACGCGAGTCGAATGCCGGTTTGAGCATGAGAACGTCTGGCTCACGCAGGCGCTGATGGCGGAGTTGTTTCAGACGACGCCGCAAAACATGACCCTGCATCTGGCAGCGATCTACGCCGAAGGCGAACTGGCCGAGGCGGCAACTTGTAAGGATCACTTACAAGTTCGAACCGAGGGCGGGCGGCAGGTGAGGCGGACGCTGCTGGGTGACTTTCTGAAGTTCAATGAGCGCCGGGTGCTGCCAGACAGCGGGCGGGTTTCGCGTGAACAAGCCGACCGGAAGGCCCAGGAGCAATACGCCCTCTTTGAACAGCGCCGCCGCGCCGCGCTGGAAGCTCAAGGAGAGGCGGAACTGGCGGGCCAGCTTGAGAATTTAGCACAGCAGGCGCAGGAATTGAAGCCAGCGCAGGAGAGGAAGCCGAAAAGGCCACGATGAATCCTCCCACGCCAACGCCTGTGCCCGATTCTCGTCCGCACTTCGCGGACAACCGGGACGGCAACACGCTGGACACGGCGTGGCGGGAGATTCTCCAGAAGCTCCGCCCGCTATTGGAGCCCCCTCCGCCACCGCCTAAGCCCGAAACTGGCTTCCACCTCCAAGAAGACCCCGTCCCTTACCGTGTCAGGAAGCGGCAGAAGGCCTGAACAGAACTTCTGCCCGAGTTCGGATCAACGCCGTTTCCGTGCGAGCCAAGGAGCCTCCCCAACTCCGACCGCAGCGCCGGCATACTCGATGCGTATCTGGCGTGCCATCGGCGGTAATCCCGGACCCAATCCAATCACATGTCAACCCTGATTACTATTCTCCGGGACTGACCCTGCTATTGGGTGTCAAGCCCGCCGACATAGTACTTTAGTGCTATGGACAGAGTGCTCCAGCGACTCTAGAGTACTCCTCGAGTGCGTGTCTCGTTGCGAATCGCCACGGTGTCCATGCTGGTCCTTTCCCTGGGCCTGCACTGGGCGCTGCTTCAGACAGTCGCGTGGACAGGCATGCTGATCACCTACGCGAGCGACGCGTCGCTCAAGGAGGCGGTCGCGAAGACCTTCGATGGCCAACATCCTTGCGCACTCTGCAAGGCCATCAAAAAAGGTAGCGCGGAGGAGGAAAGGCAGGACCGGAAGCAGGTCAAACCCGGCATCAAGTTGGACTTGGGTCCGGTCTGGCAGGCGACAAAGTTTTACTTCGCCTGTGCCCGCCCGCAGGTCCCGGCCCTTGACCTTTTCAGATTCCCCCGCGCCGAGCAACCTCCCAAGCCGCCCCCACGCGGAGTCCTCCCAGACAATCCCGCTCGCGGGTGACAGCACCTTGGGCGCTGGGGCGGCCCTTTGGCCGGCCTCAGCAGTGGGCGAGTTCAGGGCGGCGGATTGTCTCCACTTCCATCTAGAAACTTCCCGGCTGGCTGCGCCGCGGCGGGGCATTGTTTGCCTTGGCTGTGGGCCGGGATCCCCTCCCGGGGACCTTCGCTGCCACAATAGTAATAACCTTTTGCCGTCGAATGATGAAAGTCCTTTATGAAGACAACCAAGTTCCTTTTGATGCCCGCTGCCGCCGTCGCCGTGACGTGCGGAGTCTCATCGGCACGCGCCACCACTCACGCCGGAGGCCCCATGCAAAGGCATGATGGCCATGCAAACCTCAAGGTGCCACAAATGAATAGGCCAAAACCAGCCATGGAGATCAGAAATGGGGTTGGCATCGCCGCGCCCGCGTCCAACCACTTGGAGGACAAACCGATGGTCACAGTGGTGGATGATGACCGTTCCATACTGAAGGCCCTGTCCCGCCTCTTCCGGTGGGAGGGTTACTCGGTGAGCACCTTTGAATCAGCGCACGAATGTCTGAGGTCCGCTGTGGCTTCCGCGTCGCGGTGCCTGGTGCTTGATGTTGAGATGCGCGAGATCAACGGCATCGAGCTCCTTTCCCGCTTGAGGAACCTTGGCTGCCAAGCGCCGGTGGTGTTCATTACGGGCCACGACAGCTCGCAGATTCGAGCCTCCGCCCGCCAGGTGGGCGCCGTCGGCCTGCTGATCAAGCCGTTCATGAATGGGAGTCTGCTGGAAACGGTTGGCCGGGCGATCGCCTCACAAAGGGTGTCGGCCACCCCTGTGCCGCCGCCGCCCGTCTTAGCCGGAAGGCAGGCTAGGGCATAGGATTGCATCCTATAGACAGCGTGCTCCAGCAAGTGCAAACTTCCCTGCCCATGGGTGGCTCGTTACGAATCGTCACGGCGTTCCTGCTGATCCTTCTTCTGGGCCTGCACTGGGCGCTGCTTCAGACGCTCGCTTGGACAGGAAAGTGGGGTCAGTCCCGAATGGCCCTTAGTTAAGGCCTCGATAATTGCGGGGGCGACCTTTCCAGTAGCG
>CAZVFC010000015.1:0-111499 GCA_964625855.1 uncultured Verrucomicrobiota bacterium
TTCGCAGGTGACCCGCGCCGACAGCCGCCGAAACGGTTTTCATGACTCCGCCATATCATGCACCTTCAAGCTGATTCAAGAACCTGCCGAAATCCTGCCAATTGCTTCGCGCGTGCTTCGTCTCTTCCGCCTCCCCGGAACGAAAGCACTACGTTGGTTGCCTGCCGACGGACCGCTGTAATTGCACGCTCGCGGACGATAGGATCCAAGGCACCGTCCAACAGAAGTTGCGCAAATGCCAGGCCAATGATGAAGTCATCGCGGGTCAGCAGCGTGAAACCGCGGTCTGTATTCAGCGATTGGCGCAAACGATTCGTGTCGAGCATATCCCAGTCGGCATCGGGAACGCCCATGAACGAAAGCTGTTCCCGTATGAAACCTTCGATCCCACCGAAAGGGTGGTTGCCACGAAAGTCGAGATAGGCTGCGAACGTGTCCGCGCCGGTATCGTTGCCGAGTGGAGAGTCTTGGTCTCCATACTTCCAAACAATGGATTCACCCAAGAGGTCCTTGGCCCGCGGGTGCGCGGTTTCAGGTGTGACTTCCCAAATGCTGGTGAATTTTCGCATGTCCGTCCGTCCTTTAGTTTATAATCTTGTTCCCGGGTGGGAGCCTGCCGTTTTGGAAACGGTAATTCTCAATCTTCATGTTTTGTAGCTGTATAGCCTGTCCCTTTGTGCCCAGAAATTCAGTCGAGTACTCCACGCCGTGCTCACCGATGTTCTTCAGCTCGGTTGGGCTGTACCTGGCGGACGGCCTTACGGTGGTTCCAAATTTCCACACGTCGCCCTTCTCAAGATACGTAATGAACTGAGGATTTTCCGAACCGCGCACCATCACAGGATAGAATCCACTCTCCGCGGCTCGCAGTGCATACTGCTCAACCTGCGGTGCGAACTGGAATTCAAGCTGGGTTGCACTTTTTGCGGCCCTGAGAAGTGGCTTTGCTTTGCAGACACCCGCCGCCGCAACCCCCAGTCCCGCTTCTGCCAGCTTGCCCCCCATGTAGGACTCCGCGGCCGCTTTACCCATTTCTCCAAGCGTGGCAAAGCCCTGCCCGATTGAGTCCCGCAGCACGTTGTCGTTCCGGTCAATCCCCATCCCCATCGCCGCCTCGATCGAGCCCTTCATGTTCGGGTCATAGCTCCCGGGCCGGTCACCCATCATCAGGTCGTAGATCCCCTGGCCCGCCTGGTACAGCAAGTCGCCGAACCACGACTCGCCGTAAGGGTCAACGTAATTCGCAGGGTTATTGCCCACAAAGCCATAGAGGTTGATCCCGCCAGACTCGCCGATGGGGTCTCGGCTCAACCACCGCTGCAGGCTCGGATCGTAGGCCCGGAAGGGATACATGCTCAACCCGGACTGCCGATGCACGGGCATCGAAGAGAACTGCATGGCGCTGGCGTCGGCCATTGGCCCCCATTTGCCGGTGAGTCTTCCAAAGGGGCCTAAGGAGCGTGTGCGACTTTCCGCCGTAACAGGCCCATTCTCAAGGGTTAAGCCCACTTCCCCGAAAAGAGGCGTTTTTTGGAAAGGGGCGCTTTCTTCCTTTAGCTGTTGGCCTGGCTGTGAGCAGCCCAGCGATGGGAGCAGCGTCGGGGATCGCAGAGCCTGGGCCGTGGGGACACAACACCACAACAGGGCAACGGCTAAGTGAAGAAGCCTGGCCCTGATGGTTGTTTGGTGAGTGCCCTTTCGCACTGTTACGAACGAGGGATAGTCCAACATGGAGGCGCGTCGTCCATATCCAGAGTCTGGTCGCTCCAAGTGAGGGTATATAGCGGTTCTTCGGGAAAGTCATTCATCTTCAGGCGACATTCCTGGTCACCTAACATAGCTTTCCACTCAGGCTCTCCAGGTGTCTTTGTCCAGACGATAGGCACGGTCAAGAGAGCCTTTACGTTTCCAACAGGGGCCATAGGCTTCACTGGATACCGAATTTCGCGTTCACGGCCTTGTTGGGCGTCGTGCCACCTTCAATTACTTTGCAAGTTCCTCAGCCAAATGGAGAGCACTGTTGCTAAATGTCCCGGTACCCATCGCATCCCAGAGAGCATTTAGAAGCAGGTCCCAACCGGTCTGCGTTTCACATTCCGAGAAGTCGATAAACCCCGAACCGCAGAGCATCAACGTTGCCCACTTCTTCAAATCGTTCGGGCTGGGCGCATACTTCACGAGGCCATGGGCAACATCGGCGATATGCAATCTCACCGCCTCCATCGGAGGCGATTCGATATGCCACTTGTCATCAACAATCTGGATTCTGATGCCCAGTTCGGACAGGTCGGTGCAAGGCCGCTCGCCTTGAATGACCTGCTGAATCAGTTCGCCTGAATCAAGGTGTCTTGGGGTCACAGTGGACGTAAGTGTCTTCTAAGGTCTCAAACGAATACGATGGGGTTCCGCTCTGCTTCAGCGGCTCCCACTAGCGATTGGAGAGACTCGGCCAACTCCTTGATTTCCGCGTCTTCTTGTGCCTGCAAGAACCCTATTTCCCGCCTTAGTGCCGGAAACTCTTCGTGTCCGACCGTGTCACCGGAGTGGGTCCCTGAGTAGAGAACGCTGCGGAATATGACGGAGTCGGAACCTCCGAGGAGCTGGCCGACCTTTTGCCGCAACGATCCCACCTTGTCAACGTTACCCAGCCTCAGATGGAGAGCAACCGTGGCGCCGAAAGGAAGGCGGAGGTGCGTCCCTGGCTTGAGCGATGCCTCGCCAGTGGCTTGATTCACTTCGAATAAGCCTGCGCCGAAATCCTTCGCGAGGCTATCGGAACTTCGATATACAACCGCATCAAGGCCCATAATGTCTCCTAAAACGTTACCACACCCCCTGATGTCAGCACCGTGACTCTGCCCTGGAGGGCACCAATGTTCCCCTGAGCACGCTGGATTTGGGCGGCTGCGGCCTCCGGCGTGATCGCCACATTCCTAGCGTCAATAACGATCTCCTTCCCTTGAAATGAGGCGCGCTCGATGGCGTTTTTAAGTGTGTTGGGTCCAGCGGTAGTAAGCGTCTTCAGCTCCGTGTTCGCGCCGTCAATGAGAAAATCGGCTGTCTTACCGACTCCCCTCGGAATGATTTCGACGTTCTTGCTGTTTGCGAGCATTTCGTTCACGAAGTTCCGCTCTGCCGCTGTCAAGCCATCCAGGGACCCTTTCAGGGAGCCCCGCGGGCACTTGCTGACAAGACTAGGGGCCTTCAATAGGCTACCACCGACAGCAGGTATCAGAGCGCTGTTGATCAGCTCAGCATTCAACTGCCCAAGATCGTATCCAAGAGGCGTATCAACCAAGTGCGGTGCGCCAGTCAAGAGCGCATTGTAGGTGAATGGACTCGGCATCTGGTTCTGGTTGAATGGGACGGCATTGCCCAAAGCTGGCCCGATTGATGGCGGCGTCGGAACCGGAGCCGGTAGAAGCAATGAGAAGCTCAGTCCGGCGGTGGAGTTCTCGCCGCCCGGCAGGTAGTTGTCACGCCCACTCCGGTCCACCACATTCAACGGCGAGTTGAACGTGCCCCGGTAGAGGTTCATGTCGCCCCATTCGCCCAGCGGGTCCCGGCTCAACCATCTCTGCAGGCTCGGGTCGTAGGCCCGGAACGGATAGAGGCTCAGCCCCGACAGCCGGTGCGTGGGCATGGACGAGAACTGCATCTCGTTGGCGTCGGCCATTGGCCCCCATTTGCCGGCGAGTTTGCCAAAGGCGCTATACATGTATCGTGCGGCCATGTTGCCCTGCTCGTCGATCATCCCAGTAACGTTGCCCGCACCGTCGGCATGATAGAACGTTGAGCGGCTTCCATCCGTGCTCGCCAGCAGCCCACCGATGCCGCCCGCACCGGCGAGCGTGCCGGAGAGATCAAGCCCCCGCGTGTAGGTCACCAGCGCGTTGTTGCTGGCATCCCGCTCCTGCACCAGCAACCAGCCATCATACATGTAGCGGGTCTCATTGGTTAATTGCCAATCGGCAATGGCCGATGACCAACCGTAGTCTCGCTCGATGCGGCGGCGGCCCAGGCCGTCATACACGAACTCCGTCTTCCACGCTCCGACGACCCAGTTCGTCAGCAGCCGGTTCTCCGGGTCATACGCGAAGAAGCGGGTGCCGTCGCTGGTCAGGTTCCCGTTGCTGTCCCAGGTCAGCAAGATGGCAGCGGGCAGATTCTCGGTAGTGGTGTTGGTCACGCGCAGGCCGGCAGCATTCTGGGCGATGATCGTGAAGGTGTTCTGGCCATTGGTCAGCGTGAAGTTGGTACAGGCGAAGGTGAAGTCGCCGTTGGTCTGGGCCAGTTGGCCATTCACCGTGACGCTGACCGCCGGGACCGGCGTGGCGCCGCTCACGGTTAGCGTGCCACTGCGGGTGATGTTCGTAATCTGGTTCAGGACATCGCAGCCGAAGGTCTCGGTCAGATTGCCCTTGCCCAACAAGCGCAGGTTGCCGGCCTTGTCCCACGTGTAGGTGCATTGCTCGTTCTGGCGTAGCACCCCACTCGTTTCCCTGGACGACCAGGAGGTGATTTGGTCGGTGTGATCATACCCAATGCTCACGGTGCTGCTGGTCAGCCCCAGGTCGCGCACGATATTCGTCCGCAGGCCCAGCAGGTCGTGCGTGTAGCCATAACCGTCCAGGACGTGGCCCCACTGGTTGAGCAGGGCCGTGTAATCCAGCCGCGACAGGGAGTCGTAGTGGTTGATGATTGAGGCGGAGTTGGGCAGGGTAATCGCGCGCACCAGGGGGGCAGGCGAGACGCTCTGCCCTACGGTATAGTCGTAGCCGAAGGTGCCGGCGGGCGACGTCAGCGTCTGCAGCCGCCAAGCGGAGTCGTGATCGTAGCCGAAGCCCAGGGAGCCGAGCGTCATGGACGTGCGTTGGCCTTGGGTGTAGCCGTAAGTGAGCGTGTCGTTGGACCAGGGACCATTCTCGCTCTGCAATTGGCCGGCGGCGGTGTAGCCAAACCCGCTCGTGCCAACAGCGTCCGTCATGCTCTGTAGCCGGTTGAGCGGGTCGTATGCGAAGCTGATGCTGGAGCCTGGATACTGGATGCTGGTCACGTTGCCGTTGGCGTCGCGGACATAAGTCGTGTCGCCGAACTGCGGCGTCCAACGGTTGGTAACCTGGCCGTTGGCGTTACGGCCCAGGCGCAGCACATCCCGGCTTTGAGCGTCCACTTTGCTATAGAGCCAGCCATACTCGTTATAGCTCCAGCCGGTGTGGTTGGTGCGGCCATCCCACAGATCGGTCACTTGGTTCAGCGAGTTATACCTGAGCGCCGTGATCTCCAGGTCGGCATTCGTTACTCCCGTCAGGCGCCCCGCGCCGTCCCGGGTGAACCGGGTTGCCTTCCCGTTTCGGTTCGTGTAGGCCGCCAGCCCGTTGGTCGCCCAACCAAAGCCCTCGCCTTTGCCGTCTTGCCAGATGCGAGCCGTCAGCCGGTTCAGCAGATCGAATTGATTCGTCACGGTCACGCTATTGGCGTCCGTGACCTGGATGGGGCGATCTACTGCATCATAAACGACGCGCTCCACCAGACCGTAAGCGTTGCTGACCGTGGTCACCAGCCCTTGGTTGTTGTAGCCATAAGTCAGGGCCTTGCCCAGCCCGTCGGCCACTCTCGTCACCCGGCCCATTGCGTCCAGGCTGTAATTCAGGCTGCTCCCGTCGGCGAAAAGGATGTTCGTCACCAACCCCTGGTTGTTGTAGTTCAGCACGGTGCTGTTGGTCAGGGCGTCGGTGATGCTGGTCAGGCCCCCGCATTCGCACCAGCCGAACAGGGTAGTATTGCTCAGAGAATCGGTGATCGAAGTCAGGTGCTCAAGCGCGTCATAGCCATAGCCCGTCCAGTTGCCGAGCCGGTCCTTCCTCGCGCCCAGATACAGCCGGTCATACACGTTCGAGACGCTCGTGCCGTCCGGGAACACCGTGCCCGTCAAGCGGTTCAGTCCATCCCACGAGTGGGTGACCGTTAAGGGGGGCAACCCCGTGCCGCTTCTCTGGACTACCCGCGGCAGGCCGTAGGTGTACGCCTTAATCTGCGTCGTCAGGTTCTGCGGCTGGAGCGTGACGCTCCGCAGCAACGAGTTGCTGCTCCCCAAGGGCCAGCCCGGTGGGTGGGCCGGATCATAATAAGTCAGGCCCACGCTCTGGCCGCCGGGCAGCGACACCTCCCGCAGGTTCAGCGTCATGCTGTCCCAGACCAGCCCGGCGGCCTGGTTGAGCGTGTTGGTCAGGCCGATGGCCTGGTGGTTGGTGTTGTACCTCAGGTTCACCCATTGCCCCAGCGAGTTGGTCACGCTCACCAGGTCAACCCCATTGGCCGAGTAGCGATACCAGTTGGTGCGCAGCGCCACTGCGCCGTTACTCGCCGTGTAGGTCTCCCACCGGCGTGCGGGGTAGTACCCCAGCGGAATCCCATAGTCCAGACACACGTAGTTGGTTGTGCCGTCCGGCAAAGCACGCGCCACACAACTGGCCAGCGGACTCGCGCCTTCGATATGCGGGTTAGCCGCGTCCTTGCCCGGATGGTCATACCACGTCCGGCCGCCTTCCGTCTGCCCGGCCAGGTCGGGCGAAGGGTCGCGCTCGCTCGACAGGGTGCCAGTAACCGAACCCCCATCGCTGCCCAACAGCCAGTGCTTCAGCCGCGCGCACTGATAGTTGGTCGCCGCCAGCGTGTTTAGCGCCGCACTCAAGCTCGCATGCGGCCATTGCAGCCAGTAGTAGAAACTCCCCGGCAGCCGGTCACACTGCCCCCGGTCCCAATAGAAGCTGTTCCGATAGTAAAGCTCCGGGGCGTTGCTGCCGTTGCTGCCCGTGTCGAAGTGCGCGCCAGGCACCGTCGGCGCGTTGGTCGCTATGCCGGCCACCAAGCCCTGACTCTGGTGCCGGTAGCAATAGAGTTGATGCGCTCCGGTGGGTTCGCTCACCAGGACCGCCCGCTGTAAGTACCCGTCCGGGGTGCTGCCGTCCGTGGCGTCCGCGCAGGTGAACGTCGTGGTGCCGTAGGGCGTCGTCAGGTTCGTCAGCCAGCCGTTGTGGCTGTTGGCCACCCCCGGTTGGTATTGAAACGAACTGACCATCTGCATGGCGTCCGTAATCGAGGCCAGCATCGAGTTGCCGTCATACCCCAGCCCGGCGGTGCGCCCGTACGCGTCCTGCACCTGCACCAGCCGGTCCGAGTTGGCATTGTAAGTGTAGGTATTGGTCCGGCCGTCCGAGTCCACGACATAGCGCACCACATAAGCCGGCTGAGTGGGATCGCCGTTGCGGGGCAGCACATTATCATATCCGAGCCGGGTTACCCGCCCGGCTGGGTCAATCCGCCGCGTCAAATACGCCCGCGCGGTGTACTCATACTGTATCGGGGGCCAAGGGTGGCCCCCAACATAGAGCACAAAACCGTATTCATCTTGGCTCCCATCCGGATAAACCAGCCGAAAACCGTAGTGCGGATCGTCCACCCAAATCGTTCCGCTGGTTGGATAGGGCGGAGGATACTGCCACGTCCGCACCGGGACCTCCGGCCCCCCGGACGCCGTTGTGTGCCCGAGGATTTCCACCCGCACTTGGGCGGCTCCGTTGGGAGCGGACGCGCTGCTGCCGTCGAACCAGATCATGCCGCCCTCCCCCGTGAACACCAGCCCCTGGTAGTAAAGGGAAAAGGGATAGTAGGCCCGGTTCGTGCCGTAATAAGAATCCACCGTCGGGGAGTGGGCGGTCGCCTCGAAATTGGTGTCCCAGAACACGATCTCCGACCACCAGTTGTGGCACCATACCGCATTGGTCATGATGGTCACTCCAGACCCCGGCAGCATCTGCTCCCGCAGCCGAATGGGCACCATCGTCTGCCCGAGAGTCCGGCCCGCCCCAGTCACCTCGCGGAAGCGCAACGCGTCGGGCAACCGCGAACGTTGCCGGTGCGTCCACCGAAACGCCATGCGCTGGCCGCTCGACGTTGCATAGCTCAACGGCTCGTCCACTACCCACAACCCGATATACGGTTCGTCCACCCACCACCGGGCCATGCCGCCGCTCCCCTCGCATGGGACGCAGTGCGCCTGGTTGCCGCCCGCGTTGGCCACCTCAGAGGGTAACGCCCCAGCCCCGCCCGGTGTCATCTGGCACCCGAAAGCCTGCCAATCCTTGAACACGGCGCAGTTCGTCCCATCCCCCGCCCGTGCATCCCTTGGGCAGAGCAGCCCCAAGCCAGCAATCAGCGTTAGAATCCAGCGAGCCAATCTCCTTGCTTCCATGGTCTATGCTCTCCTTCTGATTTACGGAATCCCCGAATACCCCGCCGGGCTGCTCACCCACACCGAAAACCCTTCCGGCTCCTGCGGATCGCCGCCCCACTGATACTCCTGCCAATTGAGCAAGGTGTCGCCATCTGCATCCCCAACCCCAATGCCCGGCCCCAGCGGCGACAGACCGTGCTCCACATACCACCCCCAGGGCACGCCATGGATGTCCCCTGTCCCCAACGAAACCGCCCGGAAGAACAGGCTGTTGGTGCGGTCCCCCACCGCAGCCGAGGCCGGAGTCCAATTCTGATTCGTCGCCCCCAGGACCCACCCCTCCGCACTCCACGCGCCATTCGGGACCGCCAGCTTGGACTGCAGTTCGTAGAGGACGTCTTGCACCGTGTTGGTCAGCGTCAGCGGTGCGGCTCCGTTAGTCAGCCGCGCAATCGCAAGCCACAGCGCCCCCTCCGGGTAAACGGTCTCCGGTCCCTCAGGCCAAGGCCCTTCCTCCTCGCCGCCGCCTTCCCAGCCCCCCGGCACCGGAGGCAGGTCATCCATTGATTCCAGGCCGTATTGGCTCTCCAGGCTTCGCAGCGCCCGGGCGATCTGCCGCTGCTCTCGCAGGGCGGCGTAATCAATCCCGGTATCGTCCACCCAGAGCCACAGGGGGCTGTTGCTGTTCCAAAAGACGTTGAGCTCAGGGAAGGGATTGTAGGGCATCGGGGGGTAGTTCGAGAGCTGGATGGAGGCAAACGTGCCGATCACCGGGACCTCCTCCGGCGGCACCAGGTGCCATTCCGCGCTCTGTCCGCGCAAACCGGCCTCTGGTCCGAGAACCAACAACGCGGCGAGAATAATCAGCACGGCGCTGGTCGAGGACACGAACTGTCTCCTGAAGCCTCCCGGTTTGGTCGCTTTCATAATCATTCAGGCATTGCAGCTACTGATCTGGCCGAATCTCCGACGCGCGAGGTCAAGCCCTTGTGGTGATCATGGCAAAACGTCTCCACGCTGACAAGAAGAGATCCCCTGCAAGATTGCAGTGGGCATCAGCGTTTTGTCGCTCTCCGCCTTCCGTGGGCCGCTACTGCCTGCGGTTCGCCTTCAGGATTGGCCGCGCAATCGCCAGCCCCGCAACCGGAGGGCATTGCCGATGACAATCAGGTCGGAGACGCCCATCGCTGCGGCGCAAAGGATGGGGCTCATGAAACCGAGAGCTGCGAGCGGCACGCCGATGGCGTTGTAGAAGAACGCCCAGAACAGGTTCTGCTTGATGGTGCGCAGGGTGGCTCGCGCTAGGCCGAGCGCCTCGGGCACCGCCTCGATGTCCGACCGCAGCAGGATGATGTCCGCCGCCTCGCGCGCGATGTCGCTGGCCCGGCTGACCGCCACGCCGAGGTCGGCCTGCTCGAGCGCGGGCGCGTCGTTGATGCCGTCACCTACGAATGCCACCCGCCGGCCCCGGCGTTGGAGTTTCGCCACGAACTCCGCCTTTTGCTCGGGCCGGACTTCGGCAAATACGTTGTCCGCCGGGATGCCGACCTGGGCGGCGATGCTGGCGGCGGTCAACGAATTGTCGCCCGTAAGCAGGTAAGCCTCCAGTCCTTGCCGCTGAATGTTCCGGACCACTTCGGATGCGCCAGGCTTGAGCGCATCCTTCACCGCGAACAGGCCGTGCAATGAGTTCTCGGTTGCGAAGCCCACGACCGTCGCGCCCTGCATGGTCCACTGCTCGATGAATCCTTTGCCAGGGGCCAGGGCCACACCAGACGCCTCCAGCCAGCGGAGGGACCCGAGCCTTACGGTGAGTGACGAGTGGCGGGTGGCGGGTGACAAGTGTGCCGGGGCGGAGGACGCAGCCGCGGCGGCGTTGGTTGGAATGGGCGAGGATGGCGGTGCGCCGGCCGATCCCTGAGCGCCGGCGCCCGGCTGCGGCGCGCTGGTTGAGCCCTGGATTCCCGCGCCGCGAACTTCCTGCCAATCCTCCAGCTCAAATTCACTGGAGGAAAGCCGCGCGACCGCCTGGCTGATGGGATGTGAGGAATGGCGCGCAAGGGCAGCCGCCAGACTCAGGTTAGGCGCTCCTGCTTCGGAGTTCGGGGCTTCGGATTTGCTTCGGATTTCGGACTTCGGACTTCGCACTTCTCCCCCCTCCCACGTTTCCACTACCTCCGCCTTCCCCGCCGTCAACGTGCCCGTCTTGTCGAAGACCACCGCCGTCACGTGCCCGGCCTTTTCGAGCGCCACGCCATCGCGGATCAGGATGCCGCGCTGGGCGGCGGCATTCGAGCCCGCCATGATGGCTGCCGGCGTGGCCAGCCCCATAGCGCATGGGCAGGCAATGATGAGCACCGCGGCGGCGATAATGAGTGCCGCCGCCAGCCGTCCGGACGGGACGTGCGCCGCCCACAGGAACCGCCCGAGCCAGTCATGGACTTGGTTAGCCGAACCGGGGGCCAGGCCCCACCAAAGCGCGGCGGCAATCGCCACGGCCACCACCAACGGGACGAAGACATTGCTGACGCGGTCAGCCAGCCGTTGGATGTTCGCGCGGCTGGTTTGGGCGCGCTGCACCGCGGCGATGATATGGGCTAGCGCCGTCGCCTCGCCCGTCGCCGTCACCCGCATGACGAGCCGTCCGTTGACGTTTACTGTCCCCGCGTAAAGCCGGCTCCCGGCCGCCTTGTCCACGGGCAGGGATTCGCCGGTGAGCATGGACTCATCCACCGCTGAGTCGCCCTCGGTCACCTCGCCGTCGGTGGGCACCCGGTCGCCCGGGCGCAGGGCCGCCAGGTCGCTCGCTTTGAGATCGGCAACGCGGACTTCGGTTTCGCTGCCGTCGGGATTGCGCCGGCGGGCCAGCTCAGGGGCGAGCTGCAGCAACCGGCGCAGCGCGCTTGATGCCCGGACAGTGGCGCGCGATTCGAGCCAATGCCCCACGCTGATCAAGGTGATAATGGCCGCGGCTTCCATGAAGTAGAGGTGACCGCCTTGGCCGCTCAGCAACGCCCAGGCGCTGTAAGCAAAGGCCGTGGTCGAGCCCAGCGCCACCAGCGTGTCCATGTTCGAGCGGCCCGCTTTGAGCTGGCCCCAGGCGCCGCGATAGAACCGCGCCCCGGCGAAGATCTGCACGATGCCGGCCAAGCCAAAGGAGAGCCAGCGGAACCACCCCGCGGCGCCCAGCCCCAAAAACCACTCGCCCACCATCAACGGCACTGTGCCGAGCACGCCCATCCACAGGTTCAGCTCCCAACCCGCCAAGGTTCGCCGGCCTGGTTCCTGCGCGGGCGCCTCGGCCACCCGGGCCTCGTACCCAGCCTCCGTCACCGAGCGCAGCAAGGCGGGGACATCTTGCGCCGCACCGGCCGCCCAGCGCACGGATGCCGCGTGGGCTTCGAGGCTCACCGTCGCTGTGCGCACGCCGGGTACGCTTTGGAGGGCTTCGGTCACATGCCGGGCGCAATTGCCACAGGTCATGCCGGTGACGCTCAGGTGCGTGACAGCGGCCGCGGCCGGTTCTGCCGGGTGCGTCATGTCCAACTCAACTGCCTGTTCGGTCTGCATGGCGATTGGCTTGCAGACAGTTTACGCCAATTGCCCCGGGTGTCGAATCCGGTGCCCGTCAGCTCCGTGTGAGTTGCAGGCCGGTTTCCGAGAGGCTGAAGTCAACGAAGCGCGCCCTGGAGTTGGGAGGATCGTTGGTCAGCGTCTGCTTGATCCTTGCGGCCGCGGTTTCATCCTTGCCGAACAAGAGCAAGTAGCCGCCCCCGCCTGCGCCGAGGAGCTTGGCCGCCCCGAGATAATCCTGGACGCGTGACAGGATTTGCTGGACGCCCGGCGGATTGGTGCCGGAATCCAGGCGCTGATTGAGGGTCCAACTGTTGCGGATAGCCGCCAGCAGCATGGAGTAATCGCACTTCTGGATGGCGACGTCGGCCAGGTCCGCATTGGCGCCGATGTCGGCGATAGTTCCCAGGTGTGTCGGCGAGTTAAGGAAGATGCCGCGCACGATCTCCGCCAGGATATTCTTCGCCAGCCGGGTCAGACCCGTGTAGTAGAGCAGGATCGAGCGGTTGGCGTATTCGTGGGCGAAGAGGTGCTGCGGCAGCCAGCGGATGGAGGGCTTCTGCGCCAGGCCCGGCGCGGTCTCGATCCGCTTGATGCCGCGGAAGATGGCGCCGGCCTGGTCCTGCCAACCGCCGCCAGTGGTGAGCATCTGCTCGAGCGCCAGTGTGCGGGTGAAGAGCACGTTGCGGTCCCAGTCCAGACCGCACAAATCGCCCAGGGCGGCCAGGACGGTCGCCGCGAGGATGCTGCTGGTGCCGAGGCCGGAACCTTTGGGCACGGCCGAGAGCAGCGACAGCTCGATGCCGCCGCCGAACTCGCGGAGTTGCTGCTCGAGCGAGCCAAAGCCGCCGTCGGCATGGAAGCGCGGCAGAAAGCCTGCGAGCGCAAACGCCGCCTTGGCGAGCGCAAACGGGCGGTCCGGCTGGCCGAAGGTGTCCAGCTCGGCGTAGGTGCGCACGCGCTCCTCGACCCCGAGATCAATCGAGCGCATGACCAATTCCGGTTGCTCCGAGAGCTTGGCAAACACCTGGATCGGGGGCTGGCCGTTGAGGTCGGCGGCCAGGTTCAGCACTTTGCCACCCTGCTCGATGCAGTAGGGGGGCGTGTCGGTCCAGCCGCCGGCGAGGTCGAAGCGGACGGGGCTGCGCGCCCAGACGATCTGGTCGTCGAGGACCCGACGGCGGGGGCTGGCCGGCGCAAGCTGGGCTTCACGGGCGATCATCTCGCGCAGGCGGGCGAAAGCCCCGGCCTCGAACTTCTGCCAGTCCGCTTCCCCGCGGTGGCGCAGCACGGCTGAGCGGAACATCTGATCGTGCACCAGCCGCAGCGGGTCATCGTCGGGGCCAAAGCGCAGCTCCGGCAAGCCGTCGGGGCCGGCGGCAAAGGCGCGCGCGGTGGCCTCAAGGTCGAGCCGGAAGAAGACGCTGCGCCGAAAGTTCTTCAGCATCGGCAGCAGGCAGCCCTGCCGCAGCCGGGCGCGTTGCGCGCAAAGCCGGCGCACATTGACCTGGTCCGACAATTGTAACGCGGAGAGGCGGGTCGAGCCGCGCCACTTCGCCGCCAACTCACCCCGGCCTTCCGGCACAGCCGCATAGAGCCACTCCACGAAAGCCGGATCAATCTGGCCCGGAGCGAAGACGGGGAAGAGCCGACAAGACTGAATGTCCGCCGAAACATCGAGACCGCACTCGTCCGGCGCAAGCCCACGCGCCTCGAACCACTCGAGAGCGGCCCGGCCCAGCCAGCGGGTCGAAGCCTCCCCCAGTTGGCCGTGGAACGAGTCGCTGAAGCCATAGGCGCGAATGCAGACCTGGTCTTCGCCCACGGGCACGAAATCGAGGCATACGCCGGGATCGAGGCGCAGGGTCCAGTCATTTTGGGGCACGCCTGTCAGGACGTGTCGCGAAGCGAGCAGCCAACTGGCCGGCACGACGCTGTTCTCGACCCAGAGACTGTGGTTGCCTTGCCGGCGCAACGCGGCGTCAAAGCGCGAGTTCTGCGTTACCTGGTCCGGCTGCTGCCCGGTCGCCGCGCCGCCGACGGTGGATTCGTCGAGCACGAGGTTCTGCAAGGCGGAGACGGAAACGATCATCTGTTCGCTCGTGCCGAAGTGATAGAACTGCGCCTGCGGCAGCGGCACCACAGCGCAGGTGAGCGCGTTCACCGCCGCGTCGCAAAGAGTCGGCGTCCTGCCCAAGGCAAGGCCGAACTGCGCATAAAGCTCGTAGCGCGCCGGGCCGTCCGATCCGAACCCGCCGTCCTTCCACCCGCAACGCTCCATCAGCACCCTTACGGCGCGTTCGCTCAACAACCACATGCCGGTGTCCACCAGGCAAAGATACGTATCCGCCAATTCGCGGATTTTCGCCGCCGGCGGTTTCTGCAGGAAGAAGGCGAGCTCCGTCGGGCGGCGGCGCGGAGAGACAAAGACGCCAAAGTCCTTGGCCTTTTCCGGTGCCACCCACATACCCAGGCCCAGCACGTCCACGTCAGGAAAGGGCGGCAGCTCGCGCGCGAACCGCAGCAGCACGTCGCCGCTGGTGATCAAGGCCACGGCGGCCGGGCCCGCATGGGCCAGCACCCGTTGGTAGTCCGCCAACTGCATATCGAGCAGCGACTGATCCAGGCGCTGACCCCGCGACCAGCGGAATACGGGGATCGGCATGAGCAACTTGCCCGTCGGCGCGTACGCCGGAAGACGCCGGCTTTGCCCGCCGGCGTGCAGAATGAGCTTGCGGCTGTCACGCAGCCAATCGTTGAAAGATCGCTCCGGCGCAGTGGCACGCCAGGCTTCGGCCAGGAGATGGGCCGTGCCCCCGCCCGAGCCCAGCGGCGTGCCTGCCGGATCGCAGCCGGCAAACCATTCCGGGCGCCGCCGTCCTTCCAGGGGCTCGAACTCCTCTGCCATACGGGGCGGCAGGGTGAGCAGGTATTGGATCGGGACTTCGGTGCCGCACATAGGTTTGCGGCGAAGCATGGGGACGCACGGTCAGAGCTGTCGAGTAAATTTGAGCGCCGCTTGGGTAGCCTCACTTTTTTGCTTTTTCTTGTTGCGACCCGCACTTCGGCTGGTTAGTTTTTCCCCTGCATTGTTCCTTCCATTGCGCGCATCGGCTGTTTCCGATGCGCCTTGGCAAAGAATGCGCGCAGTCTTCACGGGCTGCGCCTTTTTTTTGCGCCGCTCCCGGAAAGCCGCCAAGCGATCGAGGGGAGTTCCTTGCAGAAACCGGGCACGTTTGGACGCATCGCCGACATTCTTGTCGGCTGGTTCCTGAGTTGCCCATGCGCGCTTGCAACCTACAGGCCGACAAGAATGTCGGCGCTCCCCAACGACTCGCGAGTGCGCCCCGGCATGACAGGTCGCGGACAAAGGGGTTGACAAGCGGCTTGGCCATTGCATACAATGCCTCCTCGCATGAATAACTCGATACTGCGGGCGGTAGTTGCCACGCTGAGATCGCGGCGTTCATTGCTTTTTCTCTCGCGCAACCCTGAATCCTGGCAACCTCCAAACCAAAACGAAAGGAATGCATCCATGAAACCGATACGAACTCCGTCTCATCTCTCTGCCTTCAGCGTATTCGCCGTGGCGCTGATGGGCTTGGCTCCGGCAGCGGGTGCCGCCACATGGACCGGCGCGGGCCCCACTCTCAACTGGTCGGACGTCGGGAACTGGGATACCGCCCAGGCCCCCACGGCAACCGACTCGGTGGTCTTCGGGAAAACCGTCGGCTACACCAATGCTGCCGGCGCGGTCAACAACGTTCTCGATGCCGACTTTACCATAGGCAGCGTCGTTTACTCGGCACTTTCCAGCGCCAACAACTTTCATACGACGCTGATCCCCCCCGGCCAGACGCTCTTCGCCACCGGAACACGGAGCACTGTGGTTGGCACCAGTGGTTACACCTCAACCGACACTCTCTATGTGGGATCCGGCGCCGCCGACGGTGCCAGCGCCACGGTGTATGCCACGATTACCGGGGGCGGGTCTCTCGTGCTCAGCAATGCCGCCGGCAACCTGGACATTACGCAGACCACGACGGGCAGCACGTCCAGCACCCGGGCGACTTTGGACCTGTCGGGCTTGGATTCCTTCACCGCCTACCTTAGCCAGGTCCGGATCGGCTTTGGCAATGGTGGCAACGACACCGGCGGCAATCGGCCGAGCGGGACGTTGATCCTGGCCAAGACAAATGTCATCACCTGCAATACCACGACCTGGGGTCTGGCGGTGGGTCAAACCAGCTCAAACCAGGGCCAGCCTTCAACCAACCTGTTGGGCCAGGCGAATTGGATCTATGCCGACTACGGCATCGGCATTGGCCGCAGGAAGTGTACCGGAACGCTGAGCTTCACGCCCGGCCTGGTCAATCCGTCCGTCGTTTTCCGTAACGCGGCTGGAACAGGGCCGATGAGCTACTGGGTGATCGGAGACAACTACGACGGCGGCAGCACGGGCATCAGCCTGACCGGCATTGCTGATTTTACCGGCGGGAGCGTGGATGCCCAGGTGGGCAACACCATTTATGTAGGCCGCAGTTACAATTCCAGCGGCGGAACCAGTGTTTCCACCGCGACGGGACGGCTCACATTCAGCCAAGGCACCATCGGCGTTAACGCCCTCGAAATCGGCTACCAGCAATCCAGCAGCTCAGGCAGGGCGGTGGGTGAGGCCACCGTGGCTGGCTCTGGCTCTCTGATCGTTACCAACAACGTGCGCCTGGGACGGCTGGCGGGCGGTGCCGGCAGCGCCACGGGCACGTTGAACATCAGCGGGGGTGAGGTTCGCGTCGGTGGACGCGTGTACGGCGGCGGCGGCAGCAGCACCCTTAACATGACCGGCGGCCTCCTGGACATGCAGCCCGGAGAGGATCTCACCCCCGGCGACCTCACGGTGGATACGTTGACGCTGAGCGGCGGGACCATCACGAATGCCGGGATGATCTCGGCGACCACGCTGAGCCTGGGCAGCGGAGCCAGCATTGGCGGCAACACGATCTTCAACGTCGCCAGTGGCAGCAGTCTGGACGCCTCGGCCGCCGGCGGCTTCACGCTCGGGCCGACCCAGATCCTGCAAGGCGAGGGGAACATCACCGGCAACCTCACCGTCGGCGGCGGGGCCCAGTTGTCGCCCGGGACCAGCGGTGTGGCTGGAATGCTATACCTGAACAACGGCTTGACTCTGTCCGGCGGGGCGGTACTGCCCTACGACCTTTCGGACCAACTCGGCATCGGCAATGACCAGTTGACCGTAGGTGGAGACCTGACTCTCAGCGGAACAAATACGATTCCTATCAATCCATTGAACTACGCGCTCGCCCTCGGCTCCTACACGTTAATCACGTATTCAGGTGCATTGCACGGCGGCAACACCAACCTGCAACTCAGCGGCCAGATCCTCCAAAGTCGAAGCACGCCCCAGATTGACCTGCTGACCCCCAACCAGGTCAACCTGGTTGTATCTGGCAGCAGCCCGCAGCCCCTGACGTGGGTGGGCGATGGCGTGAACAATCGCTGGAACATCAACGGCGACGCCACCTGGAACAGCAGCACGGGTGCCGACAAGTTCTTCAGCTTTGACCCCGTGACATTTGACGACACCGGTTCGGCCTCGCCGGCCGTCGAGCTGCAGGGCGAGCTGAACACGCCCAGCGTGACGATGAATAATTCGCTGAAGGGCTACACTTTCACGGGGCCGGGCGCAGTCCTGACGGCCAGCTTGAACCTGGCCGGCGGAGGCTCGCTCACGCTGGCTAACGACGGACAGAACGCCATTAGCGCAGTGAGCGGCTCCGGCACGCTGGTAAAGGCCGGCACGAATGTCCTCACACTGGCTGGCAACAACACCGCGTTTGCCGGCGCCATCCGCATCGAAGGAGGAACTCTGCGCACCGCCAGCGGGACGGCCCTGGGCGACACGGCCGCCACCACCACGGTGACCAACGGCGGCACGCTAGATGTCAACGGTCAAAACCTGGTCGCGGAAACCGTCCACGTAAGTGGGGGCGGCGTTGACGGCCTGGGTGCCGTTGACAACACGGGCGCGCTGCAATACGACGCCCTCCAAAATGTGGTGCTCGATGGCCCCGCGACTTTCGGCGCCTCAACACAGCGGTGGGACATCATCGCCGGCGGCACGGGACTGACCGGCAACGGCCACAAACTTATGAAAGTCGGCCCGCAGGAAATCTGGATCAAGTCGGCGTCCGAGACGGATTTGGGCGACATTGAGATCATCCAGGGCCGACTGGGGTTCCAAAACCTGGGCACTACTCTTGGCCGCCCGGCCAATACCCTGACTATCCGCACCAATGCGACACTTGGTTTCTATTCCAACCCGGGGGCGGGCAGCAAGCAAATCGTCATGGATGACGGTGCTACCATCTACGCTGGTGGCGGCGACTGTCAATTCGGCGGCAGTCTCAGCCTGAATGGAACGAACACCTTCTCACCCGGGGCAGTGACAAACTATTGCGACGCCGTGGTCAGCGGCTCGGGCACGTTGCTGAAGGAGGGCACGGGCGTGCTTCAACTCAGCGCCGCCAATACGTTCACGTCGGACATCATCGTCAATACCGGCACGTTGCTGGTAACGAACCCGACGAGCCTCGGTCCGAGCAAGGCGATCGTTCTGTCTGGCAGCTCGACGACGGGCACCGCTTGCCCCAACCCCGGGTCCACTTTGAGGCTCGAGGGAGATGTAACCCTGCCCGCGGACTACGCGATCAATATGAACGCCGCGTCGGCAGGGAGTTTGCGATCGCTGTTGTTAACGGTTTCCGGCACGAACGAAATAGCCGGCGCCATTACCCTCGGCGGCGATTATTTGTGCCAGGCCAGTGTCAACGCCGCCACCGCCCAGTTGACGCTCCTGAGCGATGTCACCGGCGCGCCGGGATTCACCGGCACGTTCTTCGTTCGAGGGGGCTCGGGCCTCGGCATCATCAACGGGAAGTTCAATCTCGGCGCTGGCAATTTCTCCAAGACCGATGCCAACACCTGGATTATCAACTCGACCGGCAATTCCTGGAACCAGACCACGATTGCCG
Organism: uncultured Verrucomicrobiota bacterium; assembly: GCA_964625855.1. Lineage (GTDB taxonomy): Bacteria > Verrucomicrobiota > Verrucomicrobiia > Limisphaerales > UBA8199 > JAPLUA01. The sequence continues at coordinate 18,862 of CAZVFC010000015.1, forward strand.
TGGGGACCATTCAGCTCGGCGTGAACAACGCCCTCTGCCCAACCGCCGCGCTATTAATGGGGCAGTCCTCCGGGGGAAACTCCACGCTGGACCTGGCGGGCTTCAACCAGGAGGTCGGCGGCTTGTTTAACGCGGGCACCAGCACGCAGATCATTGGCAACAGCAGCACAACCAGTGATTCCGCTCTCACCGTCAGCGCCGGCACCAACACCTACACCTACGACAAGCTCATCACCGACTCGGTCTCGGGTGGCACAAGGAAGGTTCACCTGAACATCGCTTCGGGAACACAGATGCTGACAACGGCAAACACCTACTCGGGCACAACCACTATTGGTGGCACGCTCGGACTGGCAGGCGGCGCCACCATTAACAACAGCGCAAACATCATTCTGGCCGGCGGCACCCTCGACGTCAGCGCCCGGACGGATGGCACGTTGACACTGGCTAGTGGCCAAACCCTCAGCGGCAGCGGCAACGTCCTGGGCGCGGTGATCGCCTCAGCCAACAGCACCGTGGCCCCGGGAACGACCATCGGAACGCTGGCTGTGAGCAGCTCCCTCGCCTTACAGGGCGCAACCGTAATGGAGATTCACAAGGGCGGCGCAACGCTTTCCAGCGACTTGCTGAGCGCCGACACAAGCATCAATTACGGCGGCAGCCTCACGGTCACAGCCACCGGCGACGATCTGGCGGCCGGCGACAGCTTCAAGCTGTTCAACGCGCTGGTTTATGCCGGTGGCGGGTTCGCCCCGATTAACCTTCCGACCCTTCCGGACGGACTAGGGTGGACTAACCGTCTGGCCCTGGACGGCACGATCGCGGTGATCTCCGTTCCCACGGTGCCGACCGAGCCAACGAACATTATGTATTCAGTCAGCGGAAATGCTCTCACCATCGAGTGGCCAGCCAGTTACATTGGCTGGAGCTTGCAGGCGCAAACCAATGCGCTCGCCACCGGGCTCAGTACGAATTGGGCCGCGCTGCCTGGCTCGGATACCACCAATTCGCTAACCTTGCCGATTGACCCGGCAACTCCGTCGGTGTTCTACCGGCTTTTCTATCAGGTCCCGTAGGCCGGCTGCGGCCCGAGGCGTTAAGGCACCTGCCCTATCGCAGGGACAGGTGCATTACAGAATCCCGCGAACGCGGGCGACGTTCCAATTTGCCAGCCCAAGGTTGCAGCGCCAGGCGTGTTACCTTGATCCGGCCGGAACCGAGGGGAAGCGGTCGGCGGCGCAAAGCAGGGGTGCAACCGCCGAATACCGGCAGGGCAGTGGTTTCGGGGGCGTGCCGCCGGCGTCCCGCGTGAGCCCTTGCCAGCGGGGCGAAAGCGGTTATGCTGCTGGCATGAAAGCCGACCGTTTAGTCCGGATGGTTCTGCTGCTGTGCTTGGGCATCGCGCTGCAACTGCCCGCACAGGACAGTGCCGCGAGTCGCAAGCGCTTCGAAGACATCAAGGCTCAAGCCGACAAAGGAGACGCCGAGGCCCAGGCCGCACTGGCGACCATGTATGCCGTGGGCGATGGTATCGCTCGCGACCCGGCCAAGGCCGCCAAATGGCGTCGCAAAGCTGCTGAGCAGGGCAACGCGCGCGCCCAATGCCTCCTGGGTTTGCAGTACGCCGAGGGCGATGGCGTAAAACGAAATATGACGGAGGCAGTCTATTGGATGCGCAAGGCGGCCGACCAGGACCTGGCGGAAGCCCAATTCGATCTCGGAATGTGGTACGCACACGGTGAGATTCTGGGGAGGAGCATTGTTGACGCAGTCGAGCTGTTTCGCAAGGCAGCCGCCCAGGGTTTGCCGGAAGCCGAATCGGAACTGGGCAACTGTTACTTCGAGGGGATGGGTGTGCCGAAGAATATCCCCGAGGGAATCAAGTGGACTCAGAAAGCGGCTGAGCACGGTCATCCGGGCGCGCAACACGCCCTGGGCCTCTGCTACGCCAAAGGCAAGGGCGTAACCACAAACTACGTGCAAGCCTACAAGTGGTTGGTGCTTGCGGCCGCCAAGGATAATCGGAGCTCGGACGATATCAAAGTGAACGTGTCCATGGTCGAACGATTCATGACGCCCGACCAAATAGCCGAGGGCCAGAGACTGGCTCACGAGTTTGAAACCCGCGGCGCATCCGCACCGGGCGAACCGTCTTCTCAACCCGATGGTGCCAGGTCCGATGCCCCGCTCTTCGCTGCGTCCCCGGCCAAACCGCCCGACATGGGCTCAGTCCTTGTAAAGGCGGATGACGATACCTACGAAATCTTCGCTGACGGCGCGTTCGTCGGCAATGCGCCCGCCAGGCTAAGGCTTACCCCAGGCCCACACCTGATTGAGGTGAAGAAGGCTGGGTTCAACGATTTTCGTAAGGAAATCCAAGTAGGCGCAGGGTCCGAGCTGACCTTGCGTGCGACTTTGGAAAAACGGTGACGGGCGAGCCTTTCCGCTTCATGCCCATCCGGCCCTGAAACCGATCTCACTCGTAGCCCCAGAACTTCTTCCGCTCGCAGGCGCGGTTGTGATAGGGGTCAATTCCATAACGGCGGCAGCGGGGCCGAATTCGTTTCCAGCCAAGGTAACCAGCCGCCAGAACCAGAAGCGGCGTCACTCCGTAAACGATCACTGCCACAATCAATTGTGAGTCGGCGTTCATGTGTGCTTTTCGCTGGCTGATCAAGGTTTGCAGAGGGACCGACCAAGGGCAATTCCGGGAAATACGGATCAAGGTCTCGGGAATTCACCGGGGGAAGAGGGATCATGACAGACTATTCGCAGACGGAATCTCACACCTTCCGGCCGCCCTGAACCCGCCTGTCACCGTTGGCCGGACCTGAGCGGCCAAGTGGATGAGATGAATAGCCCACCTAAACCGAGGCCTTCACCGGGGTACATCCAGGTTGCGGTTGCCTTCCATCCACGCCTCGTGAATCTTGGGCGCCGGTCCGAACCGGACCGAGGCCGGAAAAGGTGTTTACACCTCCTCCCGCCATGGCGAAGATGGTTTGGCGGTCCGGGCGCGTGGCGGAATTGGCAGACGCGAAGGACTTAGGATCCTTTGGAGCAATCCTTGCAGGTTCGACCCCTGTCGCGCCCACCAACAAAATTAAGGGGATTAATGCCAGACCGATCTGGCCAGTGACGACTTTTTAGACTACTTGAGGGAGCGATGAACGCGCAGAAATTGTCACGCCGCCAAGTCCTGGCTAGCGCCGGACTGCTGGTTGGGACCGCAGCGATGGTGGAAAAGCCCTGGCTCCTGGCGGGGCCGGCTGATCCGCCAAGCCGAGTGCCAGGGCCGCCATTCCGCTATTGCCTGAATACGGCGACCATTCGCGGTCAGAAGCTGGGCATCGTCAAGGAAGTCGAAGTGGCGGCTCAAGCCGGTTATGACGCCATTGAACCCTGGGTGGATTCCATTGGAGACCACGTCAAGAATGGCGGCAATCTGGCGGACTTGAAGAAACGGATCAGTGATGCCGGGCTGACGATCGAGGGTGCCATTGGGTTCCCGGAATGGATCGTTGACGATGACGCTCGACGGGCCAAAGGCCTCGAGCGAGCGAAACGCGAGATGGATATGATGGCGCAGATCGGAGGCAAGCGCATCGCCGCCCCTCCTGCGGGGGCCACCGGCTTGCCCAAGCTGGACTTGATGAAGGTGGCAGAACGGTATCGGGCCTTGCTGGAGGCCGGCGAGCGGATTGGGGTGGCGCCCTCGCTGGAGGTCTGGGGCTTCTCGCAGAACCTCGGGCGCCTGAGCGAGTGTGTGGCGGTGGCCATAGAAGCGGGGCACCGGAACGCTTCGGTGCTGGCGGACGTATTTCATCTGTATAAGGGCGGGTCGGATTATCACGGCATTCGGCTGCTTGGCCCTGAAGCCATCCCCGTGTTCCACTTGAACGATTATCCGAGCGAACCACCGCGGGAGAAGATGGATGATAGTTACCGCATGTACCCGGGAGACGGGGTCGCGCCGCTGATCGAAATCCTGCAACTCTGGCGTCGGGCCGGGGGGCAGAAAGTCGTGTCGCTGGAACTGTTCAACCGGAACTACTGGTCGGAGGATGCGTTGCGGGTGGCGAAAACCGGTTTGGCTAAGATGAAGGCGGTCGTGGCGAAGATGTCCGCATGAGGGTCTTCCGTCGCTGCACAGCCTTGAGGCCATCCGGTGCGGGAGTGAACAGGTCAGTGGGTTTCAGTCCGAGCTGGCGGACGATCTCGAAGCAGTAGTCCAGCTTGCCCATGTTGGGATAGCGGCCATTGGAGCCAAAGGAGAACTTTGCCCCCGCCGCCTTAGCCAGCTCAAGGAAGGGCAGCTTGGGGAGTCTGGTATTGGAGTTGATTTCAAGGGCGACCGCGTATTTCAACGCGGCATCTATCACTTTCTGCATCCGCGGCGGGGTCCAGAAGCGTTCCCACTGTTCGAGCATGCCGGCCGGCAGCCAAGTGAGGTTGGCCAGGATATCAATGGGCTCTTTTGCCATGATCTCGACATGCCAATCCACGAACCGGTCCATAAAGGCCTGTCGGTCGGACATGTCCACCTGTTGCGCGCTGTCGGCGAGCCAGAGTTTGACGCGCCGGCCGTCCTTGCCGGGAAAGGTCATGGCGTCTGTCAGCACGTAATCAAGCTGGGCCAGCGCTTCCGGTGAGAAGCACGTCATCCAATCGGTCCATTCGGCTTGAATGCCTTTGAAGACGGGCTTGCCGGCGAGCATCGCCAGGTACCGGCCGAGCTCGGCGTCATTGCTCAACACCGTGGGATACTGATTCTCTTTGGTACCGGCATGTTCCACGATGCCGAACTTGAGGCCGCATTGGCGGGAGAGTACCAGCACCTGGTCAATGGTGCTGTTGTCCAGGTGCACGTGGAGATCGGCCGTCGGGAAAGTGGGGGCGGCCGGAGACAGCGGCTGAGCTGAGAGCAACGCGCGGGGCGAAGAGCACGCAGCCAAAGCTGAGGCGGTGGCCGCGCGGGCAAGGAATCTGCGTCGTGAAATGGGCAGCGTCATGGGGTTGAAATTGCATCGGTGACGGCGATCAGGGCAAGCGAGAAAGGAAGAGAGGGCATGCCCGGTGGTGCGGTGCCAGCACCGAAACGCCGCCTCTTTTCCCTCTTGCTCAACGGCTGGTAGGAACTGAGAATAAGGCCGATGCATGCAAGGCTCTTCCTGGGCACAACGCTCGGCCTGGCAGTCCTGACAGGCGTGGCGGCTGATTTCCAACCCGCACCACAGCACTTCCGGCAGGAGATCGCGCAGCGCTTCGCCGCGAAGGATGGCGCCCCGGCCGGTCTGGTGACACTGGTAGATTGTGCGCCCGGCGGCGTGCTGCGGCTCTTTGCGGCGGGGCAGTGGCACGAGTTCCAGGACGGCCAGTGGCGTGTGAATGCTGAACTGAAACCCGGGACTGACGCGCTGTTCGCTTATGCCGACGGCAAAGGGCTGCCCGTCAAAGCGCCTGTCCCCTGGCGGGAAGTGCGCCAACTCCTGCGCGGCGGAGCGACCAATTTCGTGGTTGGCGCGCACGCTTGCTTCGCCGTTCCGGAGGGCGGCCAGCCGGTGTCGCTGGGCTGGCCCGATCACCTCGCCCTCCGCCAAGCGGCTCTGTCCTCAAACGGCGTGTTGCATGCGGCCTCGAGCGCTGGGCTGTGGGCTCTGCACGGTAAAGACTGGCAGTCGGTCGCGGTGCGGGACGAGGGCGGGCGGGCGTGGGCGGTGGGAGAGGTGCTCGGGGTGGCGTTCGACTCGAAGGGGCAGTTGTGGTTCGCGACCAAGGCGGGTGCAGGCTGCCGGACCGCCGCAGGCTGGCGTTTCTACGAGGGCAAGGATGGCTTGCCCTGGAATGACTTCACCGGCATGGCCGCCGGTCCCGACGGCGAGGTCTGGTTTGCCACGCACTTGGGGGCGGTGCGATTTGATGGAAAGGGGTGGCACTACCGCCAGGGGCCTCGCTGGCTGCCACACGATGATATCGCTCAAGTTGCGCTGGATGGGCGGGGAACCGCCTGGTTCGCCACGGCTTCGGGCGTGGGCTGTATCGGGCACCGACCGATGACACTGGCGGAGAAAGCCGAGTTCTATGAACAGGAGATCGAGCGCTATATCAAGCGCACTCCTTACGGCTACGTTGCGGAGGCGCCTCTACGTCAGCCGGGCGACAAGACAACGGCGAACCCCCAGGACAGTGACAACGACGGGCTTTGGACCGCCATGTATGGGGCCGGAGAATGTTTTGCCTACGGGGCAACCAAGGACCCGGAGGCCAAAGAGCGGGCGAGGAAAGCGTTCGAAGCATTGCGCTTTCTCCAGAAGGTGACGCAGGGTTGTGCGCACGCGCCGCCCAAAGGTTATATTGCCCGCACCATCCGGCCCGTGGACTGGCACGACCCCAACATTGGCCGCCTGGAACGGGACCGCCAGGAACAGAAGCACGACAAACTCTGGAAGGTCTATGAGCCCCGCTGGCCCAGAAGCGCCGACGGCCATTGGTTTTGGAAGTCCGATACCAGCAGCGACGAGTTGGACGGCCACTACTTCTTCTATCCTCTCTACTACGACCTTTGCGCCGACACCGATGCGGAGCGCGAGCGGGTGCGCGAAGTCGTGCGCGGCGTGACGGACCACCTGCTAACGCACCGCTTTGTGCTGATTGACCATGACGGCAAGCCGACGCGCTGGGCCATCTACGGGCCACAGTATCTAAACCATGACCCGTTCTGGTGGCAGGAGCGTGGGCTCAAATCACTCAGCATCCTGTGCTACCTCGCGGTGGCCGAACATATCACCGGCGATGCGAAGTATGCCGCGGCGGCGCGCGAACTCATTGATCGCGACAGTTATGCGCATAATGCCATGCATCCCAAGGTCCAGCACGGTCCCGGTTCGGGCAACCAATCCGACGACGAGATGGCTTTCATGTGCTATTACGGGCTGTTGCGCTGCTCGCGGGATGAGGCGTTGAAGTCCTTGATGCGGTATTCCTTTTACCGCTACTGGATGAATGAAGCGCCGGAGATGAACCCCTTCTTCAACTTTGCCTACGCCGCACTCAATCTCAATGCCACCGCCACCAGCCCGTGGGGCTCCTTCCCCGTGAGCCCCCGGCCGGGCTGGCACGACGACGCCATGACCACGCTTTACGGGTTTCCGCTCGACCGGCTCAACTGGCCGCTGCGCAACCGTCATCGCCTGGACGTGGTTCTTCTCCCGTCGGTCCAAGCTCGCGATGTGGAATCGCCCGACGACCGGTCCGCGCGCGGCAACCGGGTGGACGGCAAAGTGCTCCCGGTGGAGAACCGGCACTTTAACCATTGGAACACCGATCCCTGGGATCTCGATTACGGCGGCGACGGGCGCGAATTGGGCGCCGGCACCGTCTTCCTGTTGCCCTACTACATGGGGCTCTACCACGGGTTTATCCAGCAACCAGGCCGTTAGGGCCGATGAACCGGGGCGATGTGCCCTTATGGGAGACTCGACGACAAAGCCAGCGATGAAACAGCAAAGCCCACAAGATCTTCGGAGCACACCAAAGGCGCCTTCGGCCAGGTTCAAAGGGCTGGTGGAGTTCCGCCCGCAATTCGCCCCGCGACCCCAAATCAGCCATGTGCTGTTCGATTTTGATGGAACACTTTCCCTGATCCGGCAGGGCTGGCCGGAGGTGATGGTCCCCCTGTTTGTCGAGCTGCTGCCGCCCCTGCCGGGCGAGACAGCGGAGATGCGCCGGCAGCTTTGCCACGACGACATCATGCGGCTCAATGGCAAGCAAACTATCTACCAGATGATCCAGTTGGCCGAGCGGATCAAGGAACGGGGCGGCACGCCGCGCAATCCGCTGTGGTACAAGCATGAATACCTCCGCCGCCTCAACGAAAGGATTCATCACCGTCTCGAAGGTCTGCGTAGCGGCGCGCTCAGACCCGATGATTTGCTGGTTCATGGCGCGCGCTGTTTTCTGGAGGTGCTGCAACGCCGCGGTTTGCCTCTCTACCTGGCCAGCGGCACGGACGAGGTGTTTGTCAGGCAGGAAGCGGACTTGCTCGACGTCACCCGGTTCTTTGGCCGCCACCTTTACGGCGCGGTGGATGACTACAAGCAGTTCTCGAAGAAGCTGGTAATCGAGCGCATCCTGAAAGAGAACCGTATCCGCGGAGAACAGTTACTGTCCTTTGGCGACGGGTATGTCGAGATTCAGAACACCAAAGAAGCGGGCGGCCTGGCGGTGGCGGTGGCCAGCGATGAAGCCCGCAACGGCTCCGGCCGTTTCGATGAGTGGAAACACCGTCGCCTGCTGGGGGTCGGAGCGGATATTGTCATCCCCGACTTCCGCGATGGCGAGGCGCTCCTGGATTGCGTTCTTGCCAGATGAGTTCCCCGGTATGAATCCGAAGTCACAGATCATGGTGCGTGCGTGGTTGGCGTGTTCATGCCTGGCGGTCCAGATTTGCTGCGCGGCCGGCGGAAGTTCCGCGTCCCGGGACAAAGCCTTTCTGGAATCGGAACTGATCTTTCCCTTGGAACACTGGCACAACCACGCCTCGTGTGTCGTGGAATGCCCGGATGGCAGTCTGCTGGTGTGCTGGTACCACGGTTCCGGCGAACGCAAAGCGGACGATGTGGTGGTGCTGGGGGCACGCAAGCCGAAGGGGACCAGGCAATGGAGCGCGCCTTTCCTAATGGCCGATACGCCGGGGTATCCGGACACCAATCCCGCGATGTTCATTGACCCCCGGAAGCGCCTCTGGCTGCTCTGGCCGACTATCCTCGCCAATCGCTGGGAGACGGCGCTCATGAAGTACCGGATCTCCTCGGACTACCAGCGGGCCGGCCCGCCGCGCTGGGAGGTCAACGAGGTGCTGCACCTGAGTCCGGGCACGAACTTCCAGACAACGGTAAATGCCGCGCTCGACGAGTTGGCGGCCGGCCCGCGCCCGGCCGAAAAGGCGGAAGAGTATGACCGTTGGATCACGGAAACTCGCCAGCTCGCGGCCGACAAACTCTCCTGCCGCCTTGGCTGGATGACCCGGGTCCATCCCTGTGTTCTCGATGGCAGACGGCTCATCGTGCCGTTGTATTCCGACGGCTTCAACTTCTCGCTGATGGCAATCTCGGATGACTGGGGTGGAACCTGGTTCACCAGCACACCGCTTGTTGGCGCCGGCAATGTCCAGCCCAGCCTCGCGCGCAAGCAGGACGGCACGCTGGTCGCCTTTATGCGCGACAACGGGCCCGCGCCTCAACGCATACAATTGAGCGAGTCTTCCGACCGCGGCGAAACCTGGAGCCGGGTCGTGGATTCGGACAGGCTGGATCCCGGCGCGGGAGTCGAGGTCCTGGTGCTCAAAGACGGGCTCTGGCTGGTGATCCACAATGACCTGGAAAAGGGACGGCACCGCCTGGCTGTCTCGCTTTCGGACGACGAAGGGCAGACCTGGAAGTGGACGCGTCACCTGGAGCGCGACACGGAGGAGGACATTAAGGCCGGCTCCGGTTCCTATCATTATCCTTCCATCATCCAGGCGAAGGACGGGACACTGCACGCCACCTATACCTTCCAGCAGAAGCAGAGCGAAGTCCGGCTGGATTCGAAAGGCAGGCCCGCGAGCAAATCCATCAAACACGCCCATTTCAACGAGGCCTGGATCCGGCAGGGGGACAGGCGGTAACGTTATGTCGCAATCCATCCGGGACTTCATCGCGAGCACTGGAATCGTGGACGTCCACGAGCACCATCTGCCCGAGACGACGCTCAGCCCTAATGTCAACCTCCTGCAGCTATTCCAGCAAAGCTACGCCGGGTGGACCCAGGCGAGGCCGTATCCGCTGCCTTCGGAGACGCGCGCGAGCGACCCGATGCTTGCGGCAGCGGCCCCAACTACCTGGACCGCCCTCGCGCCGTACCTGGAATCCAGCGGCTCCAACTCCTTTGTGCGCAATCTCGTCCGCGCGGTGACGGAGCTTTACGGAGCCGGGGAGGGTGCGATCACGCAAGAGAACTGGGAGGCGCTGGATGCCGCGGTTCGCCGGCGGCACCAGGCAGCGGACTGGTGCCAGCAAGTGCTGCAGCGGGCTGGCGTCGAACGCGTGATCACGGATCCCTATGCAGACCCGCTCCTGGATGCGCGCCAGGCGTTTGGCCGGAACTACAACTCGGTACTCCGCATCAACTCGTTCGCCTGCGGCTGGCACACTGAGTCGCGCGACCACAATGGCAACCGCGCGCACGAGCTGCTCGGCCGGCTGGGGCTTGCGCCGGGTTCCTTTGACGACTACCTGGCCGCCCTCGAGAAGGTGGTGGACAGCCTGGCGTCGCGGCACCAGGTCGCCTTGAAGAACGCGCTGGCGTACGATCGCGACGTCGGCTTCGACGAGCCGGACGAACCGCTCGCCCGGCAGGCATGGGGCAAGGCCGCCCCAGGGCCGGCGGAATGTAAGGCTTTTGGCGATCTTGTCGTGGACCGGCTCTGCCGGTGGGCCGCCGAGCGCGATCTGCCGGTGCAAATGCACCTGGGCACCGCCCTCATTCGCGGCTCACATCCGCTCAAGGCGGCGGGCCTCATCGAACGGCACCCACGCACTCGGTTCCTCCTGATGCACTTGGCGTATCCGTGGAGCCGGGATTTGCTGGGTTTGGCCTTGGTCTATCGCAACCTCTGGCTGGACTTGACGTGGGCGCCGCTGCTCAGCCCGTCCCACTTCAAGCTCGCGCTGCACGAGGCCATCGAAATCCTGCCGGACGAATCGCGTATGATGCTTGGCGGCGACAACTGGCACCTCGAGGAGACCTACGGGGCGATGACGCTGGCGCGGCGGTTGATCGGCGAGGTATTGGAGGAAAAGCTGGGCGCCGGGTACTTCCAGCCCGCTGAGGCGGAGCGGCTCGGGGCGAAGATTCTGCGCGAAAATGCCCTTCGGTTCTTCCGATTGGATTAGCCCCCCGGATTCGATCCGGTTCCATCCCCCATGCCAAAACGGCTGATCGCGGGCAGCGATCAGCCGTTGCTCCAGACGCGATGAGGCTTACTGGTAGCTCAGGACGACATTGCCGCCAACGAGAGCGGTGCCAATGATCTTGACCTGGCTGGTCCAGCCGATGCGGTAGAATCGTGAGGCTCCGGCTCGCGGAACGGTGAACTTCTTGTTTCCCGCATCCAGCAGCACGCTCGACTCCGGCGTATAAGTCCCGTTCACCGTTTCGGATGAGTAAAGCTGCGGCGCAGCCGGAACCAGCACCACATAGTTGAGGGAAAGGCCAAACTTGGTGCCGTTGTTTTGCGGACTGTCCATTGTCAGGCGGAGAGTGTTCGTGCCGCTGAGGTGGACCACCGCCAGGGAGTCGTCGGCAGTCACGAGCGGAATGTAGCGATAGTTCTGCTGGTAGCCGGTGCTGGGCACCGTGAACCTGCCTAGGGTGTTAGTTACCGGCCCCGTGGCAATCTGGTCCAGCCGCACAGGTTGCGCCAGGCCGCAGGCCGCCCGCAGGTAGGCATTATATCTCTTGGAACCGTCGAACACGCGGGTGTAGTTAAGCCATTCACCGCCTTCTGTGCGCATCAAAATGTATTCATGCAGCGTCGGGTTCACACTGGAATACTTGCTGCGCTGCGTCTCGTAGGCACGGCTATAGTCATAGGCAGTGTTATTGGCGCCTATCCAGCAGGCGAAGTTGCCCTGCTGAGTGCCAAAACTGTCCACATGACGGTACTGAGCTTGGAACGTTTGGGGCGATGAGTCGTAGTCGAAATAGTCCAAACCACCGTGCTTTGCGTTAGAGCCGGGCTGATCAGTATAGCCGCTGGCGTAGTTGACTTGTGTGCCGCTGTCTGTGACCGGGTCGTAGTCGTAGAGGCCGGATGCCGGCGGATCGTCAATGAACAGTCCGTCGTTGACGTAGTCCGTAAAGTCGCAGTCTTCGGCCTCGATAACCTTTACCGCCGAGGAGGCCAGGTAAGCATCGCTGAATGTGTCAAACGTCCATTCGTTCGTGGTGCGCCGGCCCAAGGCGTCCTGGAGCACAATGCGCGCATCGTATACGACATTCGTCGCCAGGCCATAATAGGAGACGCTGGCGTTTGTGGCCGGGCCGGAAATGATCAAAGCCGCGGACACGTCCACCCCGTTGAGGTACAGTTTAATGGCGTCGGTATTGATCGTGTTGGTCGTGGTAAGGGTCGTGGCATTAAAGGCGATGCCGCTGGCCGCCGGGTGGAAGTTTTTGAAGGAAGCCGGCACGCGGTTTACGACCTGCGGCGCGCCTCGCTTGCCGTGCGGTATCGCTGGGGGCAGGACCGAGGTCACCGGAGCAGTTTCGCCGACGTAAAAGTTGTCGAACGTGACGTCCACGGTTGAATCAAAGTCTCCATTTTCAATCTTGTAGGTGAAGATGCCAACATAGCCAAACGGAGGGATGTACTGGTCGTTGCCGGGGTAGCTGTTGTCACCCGTCATGGTGAACAACGGTTGGGTCAGGTCGTTCACATCGTAGATGCTGGCGGTGTACCATTGCTGCGCGTCCGCGGAAGAGTTCGTGCTGCTGTAAACGAGGCGGTAGGCGTGGCCGGGCAGCCAGCGGAAGGCCGCCGATGGAGGGTTGCCATTGACTACCGCGACCGGATTCCCCAGCGAGGCGGTGCCGAAAGCGTTGACGATGCCCCAGATGCTCATCTGATCGGACGCGCCGAGGGGTCCGTAATTGGTGGGACCCGTGTAAGTTCTATAGTTGTGCGACAGCACGTTGTAAACGAGGCCGCAAGGCGCATCCGGATCAAAAGAATAATTAAAGGTGTACTCGTTGCTGCTGGCCCGGGCGATAATGCCGAGCACTTGTTCGCAGTCCTGGTTGGTGTTCCAAGCGACGACATCCACGGCGGCGTAGAAGTTCGTGTAGAGACGGTTTGCCATGTAGCAGTACACACGGGAGTTGGTGTCAGAACCCGAGGTCATCGGCGTCCCCTGCAGCCGGTAGGCGTAACCGCCCAGTGCATCGGGGGGGAAGGTGATCGTCTTCGGGTGGGCCGTGGACTTTAGCCAGCCGGTATCCGTGCCGCTGTCAAAGTCGTCGTATTGCGCCGGCAGGGTGGCTGAAAACGCCAGCAAACCGGCCAACGCCATGCATAGAGCCAGTCCGCGAGGCAAACGGCAAGCTGCTGCTACGGCGGAGTGAGTGGAGTTCGATCTCATTTGCTTTGTTCCTTTCATTGGGGGGTGATGGTACTCAGAGTTTAGATCAGAAACTGCTAATTGTCAAGCGCACTAGACAAAAGGCCGACCTCTATCGGTCGGCCTCCTGGCTGAGAAAACTGACCTCAAGATCTCAACGCCGATCAAAAGCCACGCCGAGTGCCCCGGGATCGCAGGATGACAAGCCCAAACAAACCGAGTCCGGTCAGCACCAGGGAGGTGGGCTCGGGGATGACGGCCACGATTGTGCCATTCCAGTACTCGTTACGGTTGTCGCCGGTCGTATGAAGCTGGATGGGCAGGTACAGCGTCGTTCCGTCGAAGGAAACGAGGGAGCTCGAGGTATTAGGCCCGCCCACGCCGACCATCGAAGAGGTGCCGCCCCCAACTGGAGGAAAAGGACTGCCGTTAAGGAGAGCGCCATAGTCTAGCCAGCCGGCGTCAAACTGCAACGTCACCCCGGACGGAGCTGCCCCATGCGTGGCCGTGCCCGCAGTAATGTCCAACGTCAGACTGCGGTAAACGCCGTTGATGACGGCAAGGCCATACGTCGGGATAAAGCCATTCGCGTACGGACCATAGGCATCCACTCCTGGCGTGGGAAACTGAAATGGCGAAGTCGAAAACGGCGCCAGAGGATTGAGGCTGGCGGTAATTGAACTCCCGCCGGTGAAGGTGAGCACCCCGCCCGTCAGATCAACGCCAATGCCGCCGCTCCAAGAGGCCATCATCGCATTCGGATTCCCGCCCTGCCCGCCAAAAGCCAAACCGAACGCATCACCTGAGAGCGTGAGGCTGCTCTGGCTGCTATCTACATGGAACATGTAAAGATCAGCGCGGGTGGAGACGGCTGCGGACATCAGCGCGGTGATAACGGCAACGCCGAGCACGGAGGAGAGTTGAGTTTTCATAGATCTGTGGTTGTTAGTTTGTGACATTACGACTCGATTGCGTATTGGTTTACCACCAACGGCCAACCTTGTCTTTTGATATTGTCCAGTGGACAGAATCGAACACGATACCACGGCGGAGACGGCGGCGGGATGGGTGGACGAACCGCTTTTCCCTTGTGCAATGGCTCCAGTCAGCGGCATGCTCAGGTCAGCGCAGTACGATTGCGATCTATGAGTCTTCCAATGGCGCGAGGCCTGGTCCGGCAGACAGAGCCGCCCATCACGGGACGCCGGACACAGTCAGTCCCGGGATGGATGTGGGCGGGGGTGTGCGGTCTTCTGGCGTGGAGCTGGGCCGCGGCTGGCGCGGATCTTGGCCTGACGATCCTTGCTTCCAACCGGCAGGCGTTAGTGACCCTCAACGACGGGACGGGGCAGTGGCATCGCCTCGAGGCCTCCACGAACCTCCTCGCCTGGCGTGCGTTAACCAACCTGTGCCAAACCAACCCGACGTCGTGCTGGCTCGATACGGGCGCCACCGACTTCTCGCAGCGGTTCTACCGGTCGCTGCAACTGACTCCGTTGGATGTTTATGTGGCCGCGCCCGATACCAACTACGGCTACACCGTGCTGAAAACGAATGTGGGGGCCGGGCAAACGACGTTCGTTCTGGAGCTGCGATCGCAGGTCTGGCTGACCACCAACGACCTGGACCGGACCTTGTGGAAGCATTGGCTGATCATCGTCAAGCCAACCGGGGTGACCAATACGCAGTCGCTCCTGTTTATTGACGGCGGCAGCAACCCGGGCACCGTCCCAACCAGCGCGAACTCGATGCTGACCCAGATCGCGCTTGACACCAAAACCATCGTCAGCCAACTGAGAATGGTGCCCAACCAGCCACTCCGGTTTGCCGGGGAATCCACCAACCGCTCCGAGGACGAACTCATCGCCTATACCTGGGACAAATACCTCCGCACCGGGGACGCGCGGTGGCCGGCGCGGCTGCCCATGACCAAGGCGGCCGTGCGCGCAATGGACACGGTCACCGCGTTTTGCGGCAGCGCGCAGGGTGGAGGCGTGAACGTCCAATCGTTCGTAGTGGCGGGCGCTTCGAAGCGGGGCTGGACGACCTGGACGACGGCGGCGGTGGACCAGCGGGTGGTGGCCATCATCCCGTTGGTAATTGACATCCTCAACGTTCAGACTTCCATGGTCCATCACTACAGTGCCTACGGCTTCTGGGCGCCGGCCATTCATGATTACGTGGACATGGGCATCATGAATTGGTTTGGCACTCCGGAAATGGCGGGGTTGATGGACATCGTTGACCCTTATGCATATCGCCGACGGCTCACCATGCCCAAGTTCATCATCAACGACACCGGCGACCAGTTCTTCCTGCCGGATTCGTCGCGGTTCTACTTCGATGATCTGCCCGGAGTAAAGTACCTCCGCTATGTGCCGAATACCGACCATTCCTTGGGCAACTCCGACGCCTATCAGACGATTGAGGCTTGCTACCAAGCGGTACTCGCGCAGGCCTCCCTGCCGCAATTCTCGTGGACACTGCAAAGCAGCAACTCCATTCGCGTTGTGGCCGAGGGCAGCCCCACGGCGGTCAAGCTCTGGCAGGCCACCAATCCTGCGGCACGCGACTTCCGGCTGGAGACAATCGGCGCCGTCTGGCAAAGCACCCCGCTGGCGGACCAGGGCGGCGGTGTGTACGTCGGCACCGTGCCCGTGCCGGCCCAGGGCTGGAGGGCCTTCTTTGTGGAGCTGACTTACCCGGGCAGCGGGGTGCCGCCACTCAAGTTCACCACGCAGGTCTATGTGGTGCCGGACGTGCTGCCCTACCACTATCCGCCTTAATCAGTCTACTTTGGCGCGGTGGTTCGATCCTGGATCCACTTGATGTCGTTGTTGTTGAACTGGAACACGCCGTACTGGCAGGGCGCATACTTGACCTTCAGCGACAGCGTGCGCGGGTCTTTCCATTTGTGGATCTCGGAGTGGCCGTCACCGAAAGTAAAGCCGCAACCGCCATTATGCAGGGTGCTGGGAATATCCTGCCAGATGGTGCCGTACGGGTCCATTCTTACCGCGAAGGCCGCATCGTTCACGCTGTCGGGGCTCTCGTCAATCAGCACCCATAGGTTTACAGGCGCGGGGCGCGTCATGTCTGCAACCTTGGTGTAGTGTCGGTAGTAGTTCGGCTTGTCATCCTCCAGGTGGCCCTCATTTTGGAGGCAGAACGCCTGGCTCATGGAAAGGGTCCGCACCCGCGGCAACTTGACTGTGCCAAAGGTTGCCGTGCTCCGGTCCGCGACACATTTATAAACGCCGGCTGCCTTCAAATACGGCCCCAACGCGCCTTGGAGCAGGTAAGTGACGTTGGTGTTGTCGGTGTTGTTGGCATTGTAATTCAACCCGCCAGCCACCCAATCAAATGCGCCCGCACCCCCCAGGCCCGGCCCGAGGGCCAGGATGCCGTTGTGGTCGTCCGCATACATGATCCACGCGAGGCCGATCTGCTTGAGGTTGTTGAGACAGGTAATGGTCTGGGCTTTGACCTTCGCCCCCGCCAGGGCGGGGAGAAGCAGCGCCGCCAGGATGGCGATGATTGCGATGACCACCAGCAGCTCGATGAGGGTAAAACCACCCCTGCCGAAAAGGAGTTTTCGATCGGCATTCATACGTCTCACCAAATCTTAATCCACTTTATCTATCTACATTATAGCACCGTTCCACCCATTGGTCATGTGATATTGTCCAGTGGACGATCTCGAACATGCCGCCCATGTCCGGGGAGGCAGGGTCGCCGGCCAGGACCCCCGTGCGACCGCCAACGGGCAGGACAGGCAAGCGACGCTTGTCCTGCCCCGAAAAGGGCCTTCCGGCCGCGGTGGTTGCCAGCGCCGGGAAGCCCGCCATGGCCGTGCCCGCTAAAGGCTTAGTGTCACCGTGCCGCCCCCGACCGAGATGCTCTTGATGGGCACCGCCACGTTAGAGCCGATGCGGTAGAAGCGGCTGCTACCGGAAACCGGGATCGTGACCTGGCGGGTGGCAACGTTGACGGTGGCGCTGGCCTCGGGCGTATAGGTGCCGTTGACCGTGCCCGAGGAGAACACGGCTATCGGCGCCTGAACCAACATGAGATAGTTGAGCATGATCAGGCGGTTGTCCTTGGCCGGCGTACCGGTGATCACCTGACGAAGCGTGTTGGTGCCCGAGAGGCTTAGCAAGGGTTGTGCGCCGGTGTCATCCACCAACGGTGTGTACAGGTAGTTGGCATACCAGAGGTTGTTGGGAATCTTGAAGGTGCCCAGTTTCACTGTCGTTTGCCCCGGCTGCGTCGGATCGCTGGTGACCAGGTGGAGTTCGTTCGAGGTCTCGCCCCACGACGAATAGCGCAGATAAGCCACGTAGAATCCTGGCGCAAAATCCCGCGTGTAGTTCATCCATTCATACGTATTGTTTGTAATCGCATCCGAGGGCACCTCAGTGCGGCAGACGACGTATTCGAGCAGGTTCGAGGCGGCGTGTTGACTTCGAATGTTGTCGGAGCCGGGGTCCATCCCCGTGGGATGGAGTAAGTCATCAATGCCCAGCAAACCGCCGTTGCGAGTGCGCACTGCGTCCAGGAAACGGAAATCGGCGAAGCTCCCGTCGGCAGTCGCACTGTGGTTCGAGTAATCAACACCGGCCAGTCCCCCGAGTCCATAGTAGCCGATGCCGAAGCCGTTGATCTGCATCCCATTCGTGTCAATCCCCGACACGAGGATGGGGTCCAATTGGAAGAACCCGGCGACGCCGACATCGTTGGTGTAGTTGAATTCCTCGGCCTCGATGATCTTGACGTTCGAGCTGAGCAGGAAGGCGTCCGAGAACGTGTCGAACCAGAAGGTGTTGGTGGAGCTCTTGGTGCCCGCCACGTCGGTGACGACCAGTTCGGCGCTGTAAAGCTTGTTGTTTTGGAGCGCGGTCCCAGGCAGGCTGCCGCTGATGGTCGTGCCGTTGGCCGAGAGTACCAACTGCGAGGAGACATCCACCCCGTTGAGGCGCAGCTTGGTGGCCGAGGCGTTGATTACGTTCGCGCTGTAGGTGTTGGCGGTGAAGCTAATGCCGGAAGCGAGGTTGAGGAAGTTCTTCCATCGGTCTGCAGGAGTACGGGTGGCTAGGACCGGCGTATCGGGAATCGGATGAGACAGCGCGGGCGGCGTCGCCAGGTTGGGGTCGGTTGCGGCTGCGTAATAGTTGTCGTAGGTGATGTCGGTCGCTACAGCCGCGCTACCACGGTAGAAAGTGACCAGACCACACGCGCCATGAGTGTAAAAGCCGCCGTCGTCTCCCTCAATGGTCACGAGGGGCGTAGTCAGATCATTCCAATCATAGATCTGGGCCGTGTAATGGGTGCCAACGCCCTTGAAGATGAAGCGATAGGGCCGCCCCCGGATGAGCGTGATGTCTACGGCGGCAATAGTCGTGACGGGATTCAACGGCGGAATTACGATATTCATTTGGAATTGTCCACCGCTTCGGTCGGTAGCGGTATCGCCGTCTTGGGCGACGTCGTAATTGCAGATTATACCCTGGGCCGTAGTCATGTCTTGGTTAGGGGAGACATTGCCGCTAGTTGCATCGGTCAGACGACCGAACATGACGAAGGCCTGATCCGTGTCGGTGCCGGGCCAACTGGCGATGTCCACGGCGACGTAGAAATCGGTGTAATCGTTGGTTCGGTACCACATCCCCACGGCCGGGTAGGGCGAGAAGGGGTTGGCCTGTATGCGCAAGCCCTTGCCCGCGCCCACCGCCGGAAAGCTTGTGTTGACGAGAGCCGGGTTGAGCGAGGAGAGGAACCACCCGGCGGCGGTGAGCTGGGCGGTGCTCGAATAAGAATCGAAGTTGTCCGACTGCGCGTTGGCAGGGCATTGCGAGCTGAGAAGCCCACAGGCTATTGCCAGGGCGCTACAATTTCCGACGACGGAACGGAATAGCCGTCGAATGTGGGGGATGCGATCAGGCGAGGCACTCGTTGCGTTTCTCATAACGTATTCCATGGTTAGTTGTTATGGCTCGCGGCTGGCGCCTGCTGGCGTCGAGCCAGAAGCCGAGCCTATCGTACCGTCACCATGGGGGCTGTCAAAACATTTGTTGTTATATTTTCTTATGAGGGGCAGGCACGGATTGCTGGTTGGCGTTTAGATTCGCTTCTCATTGGGTCGGGGTGGAAGCAAGCTTCGGGCATGCTCACACCTGCTGGGAAACCTGAATGCCTGCGTCGCCACGATCCCCAAAGCGTGGCAGGAGGCGGTTTCAGCCAATCACGACGGCCTGGGAAAGAGGCGCTAACCGGAGTGCCAAAAGCCGGGGACCGGTTCCGCCTGCCGCCCGCCGCCTCACTTCGGCAGCCAACTCCGCACCCTCCCGCCCTGCTTGATCCAGTCCTCGTCGAGCACGGCGTGATTCACGACGCTGCGCTCGTGGGAAGTGAAGATGAGGTGGATCTTGCCGTCCCGCGTTTGCACGGCCATGGGGTAGGCGTAGTCGTAAGGGCCCTCGGCGATGTTGCGCCGCCAGGGCCAGGTGCGGTCGCCGTCCGGTGAGAGTGCGACGGTCAGTGGGGTCCGGTCGTTCATATTGTCGTTGAACACCAGCAGGAGGCTCCCGCCTCGGAGCTTGACGAAGTCAACCGCGGCGTTGGGGTTTCTGAACCGGGAATTCAGGCCCTCGGTCCATGTCTGGCCGCCGTCGTGCGACTCGGCCCGGATCAGCCAACCGTTGGTGGTTGGTTCGAAGCCGCCGGCTCGCCGGCAGTAGGCGACGAGATGGTTTTCGCTCGCCTCAACCGCTACGGGCTGAATGTTCCCCGTGGCCGACCGGATGCGGCCAGTTTGCTTCCATGTCTTTCTTTTTGCCTCGTAGCGAAGGAACAGTCCGCAACTGTTGGGCGCTGTAAACTCCGGGTCGTGGCCGCCTTCGAAGTAAAGGGGGAGCAGGTAGTCGCCGTCCTGGAGGACGATCGGTTTGTTGCAGACCATC
Source organism: uncultured Verrucomicrobiota bacterium (assembly GCA_964625855.1). Taxonomy (GTDB): domain Bacteria; phylum Verrucomicrobiota; class Verrucomicrobiia; order Limisphaerales; family UBA8199; genus JAPLUA01. Next base: position 38,981 of record CAZVFC010000015.1, read on the forward strand.
ATGCCTTCCTCGCTGACAAGCGGGAACGCATCCGACCACGTCTGCGCATTGTCGCGCGAGACTTTGGCCTGGACGCGTGAGGTGGACCAGGTCGCGCCGTAACGCACCACGTAAAACAGCCAGAGCAAGCCGTCGGGCGCCTGCCAGACCACGGCGTTGCCGAGTGAACGAAACGGGTCATGCGCGATGCGGATGGGCGCTGTCCATTTGCGGCCACCGTGCTTCCCGCGCGAGGCGAACACGCCGGTATCGGTCGCGTATTCACCCTCACCGCCGTAATAGACCAGGTAGAGATCCCCGTTGCGCAGTTCCTCGACGCGGGCGGGATGCTTGTAGGGGCCGGTCCTGGTCTCGGAGCCGAACAGCCGCTCGATGCGCAACTCGCCGGCGTGCAGCGGCGCCGCCATGGCCGCCCAAGACAGCCAGGCGGCGATGTAGAAACCGACGGCCGGCAAGCGTTTTATACCCATGCAACTCATGCTCCGTGGTGGCTTCATAGTGTTACTTCTTCTATGGGGATCGCCGGGCAGGAAGTCCAGTCTTTCCCAGCGCCGGTTAGTTCTCATCCCGACGGCGAACAGGACTTCGTGGCCGGCATGGCAGCGGCCATCCTGCTCCAAAAGGCGGCGGAGTCGCCCGGCGTGACCGCTGAGCAAGTCATGGCCCTGCAGGACGCACGCAAAGGCGTGGTCTAAGGATCTGAGGACTCGCGCGGCCCAAGGCGACGAAAGCGCCAGGGCGGCGCTGGCTACGATCCGAGCCTCGCATTGACGTCGCTCTGCGGCTGGCGCTGAGCCGTGTGACCGGCAGCGACGTTCATTTCAACCCAAGCACAGTTATAAGGATTGACCCGGCGCGCGGATCCAGTATCCCTCCGTGGTGCGGACGATCCCGGTAGCCAGTTGCCTTTGAACTCTATGATCAAGCTATCCATGAATGAACTTGCCACCCGATGGCAGCGTGCCCTTTCTGCGGTTCTCATCGGGTTGGCACTAGTTGGCTGTTCGCCAGCCAAAAAGGGCGGGGTGCCCGAGCACGGGACTGCTTCTGATGTCTCAAGTGTGCCGGACGAGCGGACTGCGCTGGACAGTTACGTCGCCGCGCCGGACACGAACTACAGCTACCGCGTCGTGAACACCGTCCGAGGCCAGGACCAGACCACCTATATTCTGGAGATGGCCTCGCAGGCCTGGCTCACGACCAACGAGGTGGACCGGCCCGTCTGGAAGCATTGGATGACCATTGTCAGGCCCAACGCGCTGGCGGCCACGAACGCACTGCTGTTCATCGGCGGCGGCGCCAACGACGGCAAGCTACCCAAGTCCGCCGACGGCAACCTGATCCGGATTGCGCTCGAGACCAAGTCGGTGGTTGCTGAATTGAAGATGGTCCCCAACCAGCCGCTGGTCTTCGCCGGCGAAACCGAAGGGCGGAAAGAGGATTCTCTCATCGCCTACACCTGGGACAAGTTCCTTCGGACGGGCGACCCTAAATGGCCCGCCCGCCTGCCGATGACCAAAGCCGCCGTTCGCGCCATGGACACGGTCACCGCCTTCTGCGCCAGTCCCGAGGGGGGCGAAGCCAAAGTGGCTGGCTTCGTCGTGGCGGGCGGCTCCAAGCGCGGCTGGACGACCTGGACGACCGCGGCGGTGGATAAGCGCGTGGTGGCGATTGTTCCCATCGTGATTGACGTTCTGAACATCGAGCCTTCCATGATGCACCACTACGCCGCCTACGGTTTTTGGGCGCCCTCAATCGGAGACTATACTGCATTCAGGATCATGGACTGGAACGGCACGCCGGAATACCAAGCCTTGATGAAGATTGAGGAGCCTTACCAATATCGCCACCGGCTGACGATGCCGAAGTTCATCCTGAATGCCTGCGGCGACCAGTTCTTCCTGCCGGACTCGTCGCAATTCTACTTCAACGACCTGCCAGGCGTGAAGTATCTCCGCTACGTGCCCAACGCCGACCACTCGTTGAAGGGCTCGGACGCGTATGAAACCTTGCTGGCCTGCTACAATGCCGTTCTGAACAACTCCCACCTGCCGCAGTTTTCCTGGACGCTGGAAAAGGACAGCGCCATCCGCGTGACTGCCAAGGACGCGCCCTCCGCGGTTAATCTTTGGCAAGCCACCAATCCCGATGCCCGCGATTTCCGGCTCGAGACACTGGGCCCGGTATGGCAAAGCACGACGCTGACCGATCAGGGCGGAGGGGTCTATCTCGCAAAGGTTCCCGAGCCGTCCAAAGGCTGGACGGCATTCTTCGTTGAACTCACCTTCCCGATCGGCAACCACTCGCCGCCTTTCAAATTCACGACGCAGGTTCGCGTGGTGCCCGACGTGCTGCCCTACAAATTCGTCCCCAAAGGACGCCCGCAGTAGTGACAAAGCCCGGTTACGGAGGGAACCCGGGAAGCCCCTGCTGAATCTTCAGCAGATCCGGCGTTTCGTCGGGCAACACCGCTCCGCGCATGAACCACCTCCGTTTCGATCTCCATTTCCAATGCTCGGCGTGACCGTCAGCCAGGGAGACCGTGGCTCCGTTGTTATGGCGCCGTCCGGGTGAATCACCCCATTCCTTGGTTGGATAATTGCGCAAACCGATGTTGCCATCGTTGATGCCGTTGAAAGGATTATTGAGCCGGTCATCCTCGTCCATAAAGACCAGGGCCTTGACCGGCTTCGGATCGGTGATGGTCGCAAATTTCCTCCCCGCAGGAGGCATGGCATTGACCATCGAAACACTCCGCGTGGTCGGGTAATTCGTGCCGCCGCGCGAAAGCGTAAACTTGTCCAGGGGACAAACATAAATGCCGACAGCCGAGTTATACCTGTAAAGCACTCCGGCCTTGATGTTGGCCGTGCTGATGTCCACCCGCACATCGCCGTAGATCCAGGCTTCGCTGCCCGGGGGACCGCCGGGGAAACCGCCCGGGTTATTGGGCGGGCACAGGTCATTATTGTCGTCGAGGTACATGATCCAACAGAGCTGGAGCTGTTTGAGATTGCTCACACACTTGGTGGTCAGAGCTTTGTCCTTGGCCCTCGACAAGGCAGGTAAGAGCAGCGCGGCCAAAATGGCAATGATGGCGATAACTACCAGCAGCTCGATTAGAGTAAAAGCGCGCTTGCCGAGAAGGCGATCTCCGTTGTTGGTCATAGGTCGCAGACCATCTTAAGTTCCAGGCTCACCGCCCTCATTCTACCACCGAACGGCGCGTTGCGTGTGCGGAATCGTCCATCGGACGATTTCAAACATGCGGCACAGGTCGCCAGCGAACGTGTTATCGGGATCGCTGCCCGGCTGCCGACTGCTCTGGCTTGGCCTGGTCAAGATGCTGGTGGAACCAGTCCGCGAACCGGCGGAGATCCCAGACCATTGACGGCCAGCCGTGTTTGCCGCCGGGGTGGATGACCAGTTCGACGACACGGCCGTGTTTTCGCGCTTCCGCCTGGAAGCGCTGCGATTGGTCGAGCGGCACCAGCGTGTCGGCATCGCCATGGTAGATCAGCGACGGGGGAAGGTTCGAGCTCACGTAGTAGATCGGCGACATCTCGCGGCCAATCACCTTCCAAACGGCGAGGTTAGTGGATCGCGGTCCAAAGGCCTTGACGAAGCTTTTCGGCGGACCGCCGTCGCCGAGGTTCTCGGTGGAATCGCCGAGGTTCAGCAGGTCGGTGACCGGATAGAAGATCGCCACCGCCTGAACGGCGCTGCTCTCGCGGTCAACCGGGTCGGTGGCATCCGCCGGGCCGGGACCGCCGCGCGTCGCCACCATGAGACTGAGGTGTCCGCCGGCACTGCCCCCGGTAACCCCCAGTCGCATTGGGTCCACACCATACTGGCGGGCATTGTGCCGGACATAACGCACCGCGCGGTTCGCGTCGTCCGTGATCTCCATCACCGTCGCTTCGGGTTGCGGGACGTGATACACGGCGAAGACCGTGTAGCCGCGTCGCAACAGCGGCGCAGCAATCCAGGGCTGAAAGGAACCGGCACGGGACTGCCACCCGCCGCTAACCATCAGCACTATACCTATTCCGTTAGGCTTGGCCGGCTGCAGGACATCCATCGTCAAGTCCTGGCCGTGACGGTGCCCATACACCACCGCGCCGGTCACCTGGAGCCGAGGGTGGAAGTAAAGCCAGACCAGGCCGATGCAGAGCAGCGCGGCGAGGATGGTGGCCGCGACGCCTAGAAGGAGATTGCGAAGGAGCCGCCGCACTTTCATGGCGCGGAATATCCCAATCCAGGCCCGGGCGGGCAAGGATTAAAGATCGGCCAGGGGCTGGTATATGGGTCAATAGTTGAGGAACGCGTGCGCTCGGAGCTTCGGCCAGGCATCCTGGAGCAACGTGATCGGTTTCCGACAGATGTACACCGGGACGTTTTGTTCAGATGGAACGGCGTGAAGGCAGGTGATGGTGGCGGCTTGCTGAACCTCTCCGAAGAACTGCCGGAGCACCTCCGGCCTTACACCAAACACAATGGCGAGATTGCCGCTCTTCTCGGGAGGCCCCCAGAAGTAGTAGTTCTGGTGGATGGACCACACCGAGGGCAAACCTAGCGCGGGGCCGTAATAGGCGATCGCGCCCGCTTCGCCAAAGTTGCCTGCAAAGATGATGCACTCGGCCTGCTCCTCGGGGGAGAGTTGGTGGAAGACCCGGGCCACCACCCGAGCCTGGTTCTGCCATCCATGCATGTCATGGAAACTGGAGGTGAATTCGTAGGCGTTTTGAAGCAGCCCAGCCGAGCCCGCTTTGATGTAGGCGTCAGTTCTATCGATGGGCAGCACGGGAAGCACTACCGGCGCGGTCAGCAACCCGCCCGCAACCAGGAGCGTCGGCCATGCGAACTTCAACCACCTCCAGCGGCCTTGATGGACCCATCGTTCAATCGCCACGGCGCCGCCGGCGAGCAGGACCGGATAGACTGGCGCGAAATAGTAGATCTTGCTCTTGACGACGAGCAGGAACAGCAAGATGACGAGATAGACCCAGCCAAAGACCCGGAAGGGTTTGGCCTCCTTCGCGAGGAAGAACCAACCCAGCCCGGCAAGCCAGATCGGGAAATTCAATGGGTGCAAGTAGAAGACCTGGCCGAGCACAAAGACCAGCGAGGGAATTTGATTCGCGACCATGTGTTTCATTCCAGCCAGAAACTCGATGGTGGGCCAGCCGTGCGCGACCTGCCAGGCGAGATAGGGCGACACGATCAGGAACGCGGCGGTTCCGCCCATGAGGGCCCACCGGTCGAAGAGGTACCGGCGCTGCGGCGTCAGCAGCAGGCCGGTCACTACGGCGCCGGCCAGGAAGAGCATGGACGGTTTGTTGAGCAGGCCGATCCCGACGCACACTCCGAAGCCGAGCCAGAGCCGCGTATTGCCGGTCTTGAGGATGCGGATGAGGACATAGGCGCATAGGCCCCACCAGACGGGTTCCGAGGCCGGCAGGCATAGCATATTCTGCGCACCGAGCCAAACGGGCGCCACCAGCACTGCCAGCGCGCCCAGTCCCTGAGCGAAACGCCCCCCGCCCAGTTCCCGCGCCATCAGGCCCACGATTACAACCGTCAGCGCCCCAGCGATGGCCGGGAAGAAGCGCAAGGCGAACACTGAATCGCCCAGCAACTCCCGGGAGAGACGTCCGAGCCAGATGGTAAGCGGGCCAATGTCCACATAGCCCCAGTCCAGGTGCTTGCCGGCGTCAATGAAATAGAGCTCGTCCCGCAGGTAGCCATAGTAGGAGAAGGCGTTGAAGTAGAAATGAATAAGCAGCTTCAGGCTGGCCAGGCAGGCTAAGATCGCTCCACCGCTCAGAACGTAAGGCCGCATCCCGGCCGGCACCGCCGGCCGAAGCCCCGAGTGGACGGGTTCGGCACTCATCCCGGCAAGTTTGTGCCTCCGCCTTTGCTCTGCAAGTGCAAAACCCGGTCCATCCGAGAGCTTCGCTCCTTGCAGCCTGAGCCGGCTGGGTTATCTTAAGCCCCGCACCCATGAACGCTAGACTTCTCACTCTGCTGCTTTCGCTTGCGGTTTCCACTCTTAACAGCCTGGCGGAGCTGCGCGCAGGTATCGCCGTGCGCACGGTCAATCCAGACCCGCTGCTCCCGGTCAGCGGCGGAGTTGGGCCCTCGCACCCCGTCAAACAAAGGCAAGGCGACCTGACCGTGCGGGCGCTGGTGCTGGAATCGGCGGGCACGAAATGCGCCATTGTGAGCGCGGACTTTCTCGGGTTCCCCGCCGTGCTCGGCAACCGGGTCCGCGCGGCAGTGAAGGAGATTCCGGCGCAGAACATCCTGATTGGCGTGACCCACACCCACAGCGCACCGGATTGTTATGGCTTCCCGGACGGCCGCGGCGGCACGGCGCGCGACGAAAAGTATTTGGAGATGGTGTGCGCCCGGATGGCCGAAGCGATCCGTGTGGCCGCCGGCAACCTCCAGCCCGTCCGGCTCAAGATTGCCACGGGCGAAGCCAAAGGAAAGATTGCCTACAATTACTACGCGGAGCAGTTGTACGATCCGCGCTGCCATGTCATCCAGGCGCTGGACGCCTCGGGCAAGCCGGTCTTTACGCTGGTCAATTACGCCATCCATCCCGAGGTGCTGGGAAGCGACGCGGGCATCTGCAGCCCTGACCTGGTCGGCCCGTTGTATGAGCGCCTGGCGGAAAAGGGTGGCGGGACGGGAATCTTCATGAATAGCGCCCAAGGCGGGATGGTGACCGCTGACAACCGGCTGCCAGAGGGCAAGGAGGCCAGGACCTGGGAAGAGTGCCAGCGCATTGGCCGCCTGCTGGCCGACGAGGCGTTGCGGATCGTCCGCGATGCGCCCGAGCAGGATTCGCCGAAGCTCTCCTGCACAGCCCGCACCCTGTCACTCCCGGTGGACGCGCCGTTAATGCGCGAGCTGTTGAAGACTCTGCCCGGCAGCCCCGGCGGAGATGCGACGAGTGTGACCACGCAAGTCAACCTGATCAACGTCGGCAACACCCAGGTTCTCACTATTCCGGGCGAAGCCTTGCCCAACATCGGCTATTACTTGAAGCGCAAAATGCGCGGCGAGCATAACCTGCTCTTCGGCCTGACCAACGATGCCTTTGGCTATATCCTGACCAAGGAAGACTACGACAGCTTCAAGCGGTATGCCTATGTTACGCGCACCAGTCTGGGCGAGCGCACCGGCGAGATCTTCGTCAGCGAGGCTCTCAAGCTCGTCGGGGACTGCCCGCGGCCGCCAAACCGCCTGGCCCCGCGCCGATGATTCACACGCGCGGCTGCGACCTGCGGCACTGCAGAGGGTTTCGGGAGAGCCTTGGCAACCTCAGCTCACGGCTCAACCGCCGGTCTGCCAGGGCCATTGACCGAGTGCCGCGCGTGAGTGCGAGGGGCCGCTGGAAGGGTCGCCGATTTGTATTCAGCCCCGGCCGCACCCCATCGTCCCGGACGGACGACGTCCCCCGGTTAATCATCCTTGGCTCACTTCACCCGCTCGAGGGTGGCGGTTTGAGTTTCAGGTTGCCGGTTTCCCGCAACGGCAGCGCGGAGATTCTGTCTGACAGCGGATAGCGCAGCGAGCCCGGGTACACGACCCAAAGATGCTCGAGCTTCAAGTCGTCCAGCGCCACGTGCATGGACCTGGTAATCTTTGGGGCGTCGGTACATTTGAACTCGAATCCCCAGCGGCGTCCCCGTCGCAGCAGCACCAGGTCGAGCTCGGCCCCGCGCTGGGTGCCGTAGAAATACGCCTCGCGCTCGCCATGCGCGATGAGCGTCTGCTCGAGCGCAAAGCCTTCCCAGCTTGCCCCATAACGCGGATGGGTTTGCAGCGCCAGCATCTGGCCGATGCCCAGCAGGTGATGCAACACGCCGCTGTCCCGCAGATACACCTTGGGTGATTTGACCAGCCGTTTCCCAAGATTCTCGAACCAAGGCGGCAGCACGCGCACCATGAACGTGCCCGCCAGCAAATCCCGGTAATGATTGACGGCGGTCACGCTCACATCCATCGAGCGCGCCAGCTCCGCCCCATTCCACGTCTGCCCATGGAAATGCGCCAGCATCCTCCAAAAACGGCCCAAGGCCTCCGGCGCGACCTTCGAGCCCAACCCCGGAATGTCCCGCTCCAGAAATGTTCGCGTAAAGGCCTCCATCCACCGTTCCCACACTTCCGGGTTCTCCGCCAAAAAGGCGCGCGGAAAGCCCCCTTGCAGCCAGAGCCGATCCTGCTTCTCGAACCCCACCTCGGCCAGCGAGAATCCCCCCACGTCCACGAACTGAACCCGCCCCGCCAGCGTTTCGGAAACCCCTTTCACCAGGCCCCAGGACGCGCTGCCCAACAGCAGATAGACCGCTTGCCGCTTCGGGTTGTCGCAGATCGGACGAAGCACCTCAAAAAGCCCAGGCAGCCGTTGCACTTCATCCACGATCACCAGCCCTTGGCGCTCGCCCAGCGTCCTCTCCGGTGTCGCGGCCAAGGCTTCGCGCGTGGTGCTAACTTCCAGATCGAACACGACCGACGGCCCCACCCAGGCTGCTGCCACCTCGTTCGCCAGCGTCGTCTTGCCCACCTGCCGCGCGCCGAGCAGCGCCACCACGGGAGACTCGGCGAGGCGCACCTGGATGGCCTTCAAGAGCGAGGGCCGGCTGACAGAGCGTTGCATATCTTACTCCCAAAGTAGGATATTCAACATAGACGGGCAAGCTCTTCCTCCACTGCAGTCCCTGTCTGGTTCATACGGTAAACTCCTCACCTGAGGTTGGCACAAACGGTATCCGCGAGGATGGGAAAGGCCAAGGTGAAACTCGTCCAGCAGCTTGAGGCTGCGGACCACAAGGTGCAGGTCATCGCGGAGAAGACACTCAAAGGCACCACTCAGTCAAGGTCGCTCGCGAAGCTGCGGAGATTGCACATTGAGCAAAGCCGAAGAAGCGAGGCAGACAAAGGGCAATCAAACCCCCAGCCGGAAGCGGCCCACGCGCCGCAGCGCGTGGGCGAGCCGCACCGCGGTCTCACCGGATACAGGCAACTACTTTGTGGCTCTGCCGTAGCGGGGATTGGGTCCCTTGGAGCAGAGTCATGAACCGGCGGGCGTGGCGATCAGCGGTCGCCGCGCTGCATCAATCCAGCCGTCCCCCGCCAGGTGCGAAGACCCGTCGTTACCAGCACCGTTAGGGTGGGAGGCGGCTGCCAATTGCCGCAGATAAGGTTGGTTGCTCTTTTGCCAGTCCCGGTTGATCTTCCAGGCATAGAAAGACAAACCGGCGGCCACAAACCGGCCCGTAACCACTTTCTTGAGTCCTTCCGGGAGGGTATAAAGCCGCGTGTGCCCATAAACCTGGGCGCACTGGAGCTCGAAGGGCGTAAAACCCGTGGGCCGGAACACCACGTGATGAGTGTCGTACAGGTCCCAGTCCCGGGAGGCAAGCCGCCCTTCGCGACTCAGCCTTTCGTAGAGTTCTGACCCCGGCAGCGGCGTCAGGAGGAGAAGCTGGACGCTGGTCAACTTCATCTCACGCGCCAAACGGACCGTGGCTTCCACCGTCGGCCAGTCGTCCTCCTCGAAGCCGAACACGAACATGCCATGAATATGAATCCCCGCGCCCTGAATGACGCGCATGGCATTCTGGATGTCCTCCAGGCTTTGGTTCTTCTTCATCTCCTTGAGGCTCTTCGGGTTCACGGACTCAAAGCCAATGAAGACCGTGTGGCAGCCGGCGCGCTTCATCAGCCGCACCAGGTCCGGGTCCCGCGCCAGGTCGGCGCGCACCTGCGTGGACCATTGAAAGCGAAACCCCTCCCGCATCATCGCCTCGACCAGCTCCCGCGCCCGGCGCTTATTGGCGGTGAAGTTGTCGTCGCAGAAGAAGACGAAGTGGTCCCTCCGATTGTAGCGCCGCACCTCCTGGAGGACCGATTCGACCGAGCGATACCGGAATTGCTTGCCGAACATGCCCGTGACCGAACAGAACGAACAGTCGAACGGGCAGCCGCGCGATGTTTGCACCATCACCGTCTGCTTGCCGCCGAACCGGCAGTCCGCCGTCCCGTCGGCGAGCGAGAAATCCGGCACCGGCAGGTTGTCCAGTGTGGCGATCCAGGGTGCCAGCGGGTTATGGCGGATGGCCCCTGCGGCATCCCTCCAGGAGAGATTCGGAACCCGGGCATAGTCCGCGTCCGGGGCTTTGACGTAGCCGTCTGTCCACAGGTCCAGCAAGGCGCTCATGGCCTGCTCTCCTTCTCCGCGCACCACCAGCTCCGCATGGGCCAGGGCTTCATCCGGCAGAAACGTCACATGCGGTCCGCCCAGGATTACTGGTATGCCCAGGGCGCGGCATTCGTCCGCCAGGGCATAGCCGCGTTTGACCGTCGGCGTAATCGTGGAAATGCCCACCAGGTCGGGCCGGCCATGCTCGGCCATCCACGCTTGCAAGTTGAAGAGCTTGCGTCCTTCGATGAATACCCGGGCCGTCCATGAAGGGCGGCGGTTCACCAGGCCGGCCAGGATGAAGCTTCCGAGCCGGGGCAGGGTGAAGGCCGAGAAGATGTTGAGCTGCGCCGCGGTCGGCTCGATGAAGAGGGCAATGTGTTTCATTCTATCGGATCTCATACCTGCCCTCGGCATAGTCACGCGTCCTGATAATGAGTCGGTGGTGCGGCGCATCGAACTGCCAGGCATCCCCCTCGGCCAACTCGGCGCCATCCAGCGTGACGCGCGCCGGCTTTCTCTGCGCGAAGATTCGCAGGATGTGAGGCTCGCGCTTGCCTGAGAACGCCAATCTAAGCGTTGCGCCGGAGTCCACCGCGAGCGTGGTCCTCTCCGGCTTGGGATGTGTCTCCGGATGCCACAGGGTGAACTGGCTCTTGCCGTCCGGATAGATCAACCACGTGGTGAAGCCCGCGGAGTTGGTATCGCCCAATCCGGTGTAGGGGCGGCTGACGTTCAGGGGGATGACCGCACCTTCGCGGACATACACCGGGAACTCGTCGAGTGGAAACTCGCGCCGGACCTGGGCCGGCCCCGCCATGACCTGTTCATCGTGGAAGAGATACCGCCAGCGGCCCGGCGGCAGCGACACGGCCCAGTCGCATTTGTCGGCGTAAATCGGCGCGACGAGCAGCTCATTGCCAAACAGGTAATGGAACTTGCCCTGCGCCAGCGGCCGCATGAGCGGCGGCGCGCCGTTGTGACACTCCACCACATACGAATACATGTAAGGCACCAGCTCGGTGTGCAGCCAGGAGAACTTGCGAATGATCTCCAACTCTGGCCAGGAGCGTTTCCACAGGCGGCGCTCGCCATGCCCGCCATTCAGGAACAGGCCGCAGAACGTCGAGAACTCGGCCCAGCGGATATAGATGTTGGGCGCGATGTCGTTATCGGAAGCCGTGCCGAATTGGTTGGTTGTCGCCGCCGTGCCGCCCACAGGCTTCGACCACGACCCCAGCAAAGCCGCTGTCGCCGGGCCAACATCATCAGCATTGCTGCGCCCATGGTAGCCGGCCACGTCGCTGCCAACGACGCAATAGCCGACACGTGCGCTCTGCAAGATGTCGGTCATAGCTGCCTGGATACCGCGATCATCATAGCCCCAGGTGTGCCGGTTGTCACCTACCCAGGTCACCGGTGCCGCGTCCAGCGGCGCGAAACCTTCCGGGTGACTCCACGGGTGGTCCAGCGCGCGAACCAGGACGACGAACTCCGGGTTGCGGCTTAGACCGTGCCGGTATTCGCTGCGCGCATAATGGTCCATGTATTGTCGGGTGGTCATCCAGCCCGAATGCGCGCGGTTAAAGGGAACGGGGATCCTCCCGAGCCTGCCCGAGAAGAACGTGTCGCAGCCATCCAGTTTCCAGCCGTCCACACCCCAATCCAGGACTTGCTCTTGGAGTCCCTGCCACCACTTCATGGCGTTGGGGCTGCTGTAATCTATAAAGCCGCCTTTGCCCTTCCACCAGCTCACTTGATAGCCGTTGCCCGCCAAATGCCCGTTGGACCGCGCCTCCTCGTAAAACCCCTGCGAGTCCTTGACCCGGGTGTCCTTGCTGCGGCTATTGACCATGCAGGTCATCCACAAGACAACGCGGCAGCCCTGCTCCTCGAGGCTGCGGAAAAAGCGCTCCGGCTCGGGATAGCGCTCCTCATCCACCTTGAAATCATTGTAGCGGCAGCTCCAAGGGCTGTCTATCAGGATCGTGCGCACCGGGAGATCGTATTTGGCGTAACCTTCCAGCAATTCCTTTACCCGGGCCGCCGTGTTGCTGTCATCCTCCCAAAGCCAGCATTCGAGTGCCCAGGGCGGCGTGAGCGGCACCCGCCCGTGACGCGACTCATTGAAAGGCACACCCCAAAACGGCAGAATGAACACCAGGTAAAGCAGCCCTACGCCAAGCACGGCGAGCAAAGCCAACACCCGCAATGCACGGCCCAACCGACTTCGCTGGTTTGCCTGAGGAGTCAGCACTGAGGCGTGCCTCGGGCTGGTCTTACGGAAAAGTGAGGGTCACGGCTTATGCAGCCGGTAGAACCGGTTGCCGGTTGGGGTCAGCTCGATGACCTGCAGGTTCGCGCCGTTGGTCTGATACGGCGGCGCGATCTGCGGCCAGGGCGCCGCTACCGCCGGCAGGGCGTTCGTCGCTTCCAACACCCAGCCCTCGGCCGGCAACGGCCAGGAGACGATCACGGCGCTGTTGCTGCGCGCGACGGTGAGCCAGGGGGCGCCGGGCGTCTGCACGGCGGCCAGGATGCCCCAAAAACCGCCGCTGAGCGTGTAGGTCCCTCCGCTCATCTGCCCGGCATCCGGCTGGCCGATTGTGCCACTGACCGTATAAACACCCCCGGTGCTCGTACCGCCGCCGCCGTCAATCGTGTACCAGTCAATTGAGTATGGTTGCGCCCGGGCGGTTGACAGTTGAGGGCCGAGGCTTGAGAGCAAGACGACGGCGCAGAAGGCCAGTAGTTTGGCTTTCATAGGAGTCAGCGTTGCGTAGTCCGTGGTTCAGTCTTCAGTGATCACTATAATCCATCACCAGTATGAGTCAATTTACGGTTGCTCGTTCAGCCACTGTGTCCAGGTGCGCCTGGTTACGGACCGGCAGAGTCAGCTCGCCCAACCCGGGAACGCGGCCAGGCTGTCAGAATTGCTCCGGGTCGGTCACCATGAAGTTCGTTTCGTACTTGCCCAGGAATCGCAGCGTCACGAGGCCGCCGTCATCCCTTCGCTCGGCGGAGATGTCAACGGGGTCTGCCTGCGAGCGGGAGATGGTGTGAATGGGAGCGGCGAGCACCGGTTCCTTGTCCTTGCCGAACACCAGCAACTCCAGCGCGTCGTCGGCGTTCTTGCGCACGCCCAGAGCGCAGCACAGGACCTTGGCCTCGGCGTCCTCGCTGCGAACTTCCACCGTCCGGAGCTTGCTGGCGGGCACAGGCTGGCCGTCCTTCATCGGGGCCAGCTTGAGCAGCCAGAGCTGCCCGACGGGCACCGCCTGCTTGCCAGCCTTGGCAAAGACCTCGGCGTTGAGTTTGGACTCCGGCAAGACCATGCCGCCGTACTCGCCGTCCCGGACAGCGACCGGGCGTTTGACGTCCGGGTCCGTCGGGATGGGTGTCTGGAGCATGGCCGGCAGGTCGCCGCTGAGAATGAAGGCGTACTTGAGCGCCTCCTGCCGCGACAGTTGTTCCTGAGCCTGGGTAGTAGTGAGTCCCGCGATGAACGCGGCCATTAGGATCGTTCGTTTCATAAGTTTAGGTATGGCTGGCCAGTATTGGCCCACCGCCAGCTTACAGTACCCGGTTTGGCTGCGCACCAAAAATTAACACTTTGCCAGGCTAAACGAGCAGAGGCATATCTCCAACCTTGGGAAATACCGCTGGCCCGGCCGGCATCCCCACGTCTCCGTGCCAGTCATTCGTCCCGGAGGATCGCGTCCTGGTCGGGATCATGGTTTCCCTCGATGCCTCAGATCGCGGGCAGACGGGTCGTCTCCGGCACGGACTCACAGTTCAACGCACCCTGTTCAGCGGCTGCTTCGCTGAGCTTCGAGGGATGGCGGAGGAGGGAACCGTTCGGATGTTCGAAATCGTCCAGTGGACAATTTCGAAAGACTTAGGTTCGAGCCAATGCGATAGGTGCCAGTAACGAATCGCTCTCGGGCAGCGTCGAGTTTTGAACTCTGGAATGGCGCGCAAACCCCAGAGCAGGAGGAATAAAATGTGGCCCGGCTGCCGCCCAAGGGGTCGCCGTGGCGAAAGAGGCATTGTGAATAAGAACGGGATGAACGCGGGACGGCGCAGGGCCAGGTCCAAAGGGCTCCTCGAGGGGTGTACCCTGATTGAACCCGGCAAAGCCCCGCTCGCCGCGGCGGAGTGGCGACTTCCTAAGGCGCGAGGGCGCGAGAACGCCGAAACGCCATCCCCGCGCTCTGAAGGCCCTCGTCAAGTATCCCCGAGAATCGGCGATATGCTTTGGTGCACAACGGAAGGTTATTTGGTGCTGAAGCGCCAAACCCGCGTGCACGTAGTAACCACGGTACAACACACCCAATGATGAAAAGCAAACACCACGGTCATCCTGCTATGAAAACACTAATCGCAGTTCTTATCGCGCTGGCACCAGCGGCGTTCCTGTGCCTCGCGCAGCCCGGCACGCCAGCAGACAGCGGCTTTGCGCCGCTCACAAGCACGTTCTACGTGACTACCAACTTCTTCAATCCCCCAGCGCACGAGCATCCCAGCGTGGACATCGCGGCCAACGGCAATGTGATTTTCAGTTGGGAAAACGATGGGGTTGGCATCACGGACATAGAGTGTGCGTGGACGCTGCATGACTCGCGGGGTAACCTGCTTATCCCGCCCACGGTCCAGACCAACCGGGATGTGTCCGGCAACGGCGCGTGTGGAACCGAGTATCAAGCGACCACTAACAGCTATTTGTCCTTCTTCCGGTCCGATAACACGGCGATCGGGCCCTACACCGGGTGGGGTGGGTATGATGCGAAAGCAAACAAGTTTGGGAACGGCATTGGTTTCGGGGCGATGTGCTGGGAAATCGGGCTGGAAATCCCCGAGCTATATGACATTAATTCGGATGATGAAGGGACGCCCGGCCCGGCGAACGATGCCCTCTATGTACAGTTGTTGAACAACGACGGGACCCCGTTGCGCCCTGGCGTGATCAACGGGATAACCAACCTGGGGATACTAAGTTTTGGCGACGCAGATATCCAACCGGTCGGAGCGATCCGAACCGGCGGGTGGGATTATCTTGCTAACGGCAACGTTGTGCTGGTCGGCGAGAGCCGGCAAGCGGTGGACCGGGCCTTGACCGGCCAGCCTAGTGGCAACGTGCCGGTTTATCGCATCCTGACTCCTGCGGGCGTGCAGGTCATGGCGTACGCCGCGATCAGTTCCGAAGCGATCGGAGGCAGCATACAAGCAGGCGTAGGCGTGACCGCAAGCGGCTTTGCGGTACGGTGGAATCAAGATGGCGTCGGCGCCACAATTCGGCTCTTTAACAACGCGGGGACCCCGACCAGCGCCAACATCAACCTGGCCACCTTGTCCGGGCATCCTGAAGTCGGACAGGGCGGGTCGGGCAGCGGTTGTGGTTTCCATGGGAACGGCGTTGATGCTTATGTGAATGTGAACAGCAGCTCGAGCGGCGGTACGAACACACCCTGGGTGACCGTGATCAACGCGGATGGCACCTTGCGGTGGTCGCGCCCAGTCCAGGACGACACCGACCCCATTGACAACACCGGAACGACCGACGTGGATGGTGCGATTGACCCGAACGGCCGTGTGGTGGTCGTTTTCAGCAGCTTTTTGCCTACCGTTGCGGACCCCAACGTGCTCGTAAGATACGTCCAGGCGCGGTTGTTCAGCAAAGACGGTGTTCCCCTGGGGCCGCGGTTCGTCGTGAGTGAGTGGGAGAACCCGGCCAACCCCGAGGCCATTTGGGCATCATCCAACCCGCGGGTGGCGTGGCGCGGGAATCAAGTTGCGATCGCCTGGCTGGGTGGAAATGCTCCCACGCTCCTCCCGACGCTCCCAAGCTATAAGGTCCTCGCCGCTCGCCTATTCACGGTGCCGGTTTCCGACAACTTCAACGACGGCAATGACACCAGCCCGCTGCTGGCCTGGGAAAGATACAATCCCATTCTGACGGGGAGTTTTAGCTTCCCGGGTGGCAACAAGTACCGCATCCAGAGCGCTGCTTCTCCCGACCCCGGCACATTCGGCCAGGGAAGAGCTGGCAGCTTCACGCCCGGTGTGTACACAGACTTCTATGTTGCGGCAGACCTCGTTGACTTCGACGACACGATCCGACAGGTCTTCGGCGTCGCCGGTCGCATTCAGACGCCTGGGCCAGGCACGACTGGCGGCTACCTGTTCAGTTGGGAGCCCGGCAGTGGCACGCTTCCCGGCACCAACAACGGCGACTTGGACATCACCTTCCTGGTCAACGAAATCCCGGTGGATCAGATTGAAAACGAGCCCAGCGGCCTGCACCTCGAGCGAGGCAAGAGTTACCGGTTTGTCTTGATGGGCAAGGGATTCGACTTCGTGGCGGAGGTCTATGAACTGCCCGATACAACCACGCCCATCAAGCGACTGACGGCGACTGATATCAATTCCTTCTTTGCCAGCGGCCAGGTGGGTCTTATAGTTGCCAACAACAACTCACCGACCTACGACGGTCCCGCGGATGCCACGTTTGACAACTTCTTCGCTAGCACGGGTGAACCTCGCCTTGCCGTGAGCCAGTCGGGCGGCATGATCACGATCTCGTGGCCGCTCGTCCCCTTCAACCTGCTATCCAGTCCAAGCGTCAGTTCGCCAAGCTGGACCCCGGTTACCACGGGAATTTCGCAGGTCGGTAGCCAGTTCCAGTACTCGACTGCGGCCGGAGCGCCGACCTACTACCGGTTGTCATACCCGTAATCCCGTCCTGGATTTCGGTTCCATCGTGCAGCCTGGGCCTCACAGCCCAGGCTGCTTCTTTTTGCGCTTCGCTGCCCGGAAAGGAGGCCGCGTGCTTTTGCCTTTCCCTGGCGTGACCTTAGCGCCGGGATTCCTGCGGTGCGTGGAACTGGTTTAACAGGGCCGTGGCCTCGCGATGGATGGTGGGGGCAACATCCGGCCCGGGCGAGTTCTCTTCCCCATATTGGGGTGACTTGGACCGGCCATAGGCGTAGGGCGGTTTCGTGTCCCACTGGCTCTTGGGGATAATGTAGCCCACCTCGTCATTGGCTAGGCCCACAATCATGTTCAGCTTGCCCTTCATTTGTGAGCGCAACGGCGGCACTTCGATCGGGGGGCCGGGGTAGTCAGCCCCTGCGGGGTATTCGATGCCGCCTTCCGCAAGCTCCGGATACATCTCGCCCGGGATGGTTAGAATCTCCAGGTCGCCAATCTGGATTACATCCAGCTCGCTCTTGCCCTTTCCCCAGTACCAGCCCGGATGCGCCAACCCGAGGAAGACCCCGCATCCGAAGAGGCCGGACATGGGGACGAAGATAGTCTTCGCGGCAACGGCCACCCGGGTGTCCTTCGGCCGCCATGCCGTTTCCCCGCGCAACGCGTTGACGGTTAATATCGCCAGGTTTTCGCCCAGTGCCTGGGCCTTCTCAAAGCTGGCATCCCTGAACTTGTCCACCCCATTGCGGTGAGGGACTGTCGTATGAAGCTGCGTCATCAGACCTCCGACCAGGCCCTGGAAGTAAATGCACATCCCGCCCAACCCTTTCACCCCACGGGGTTCGGGCACGCCGTTCTCAACCGCGTCGCGCCAGTAGCCGCAGAAGTCGGAAGTCAACAGGGAGTTCGCGCTGGCCAGCGTTTCGGGGTGGCAGCCCCACGCGACTACGGTGGCAATGGTGTCATCGGTCCCTTTCTTCACAAAGCGCGCGCAGCGGATCACGTTATCATATACAACCGGCTGTCGGCTGTCGTCCACGTAGCCTTCGGGACCGGCGGTCACCTGAGCCAGAATTGCGTCCGCCGGCCCGAGATTCCTCACCGCCTCTTCCACGGCCTCCTTGCAGGCCTTTTGCACTTGGGCCATGTACCTGGAGTCGAAGCGCGGACGGAGGACGGAATAGCTCCAAATCCCCATAGTGTCCGGCGCCTCATGGTTGTGCAGGGAAGAGAACATCACGTGGTCAATACCCAACGCCGGATCAATCATCTTCCGCACCTCGATAAACTTCTCATGGAAGATGCCTATGCTGTCCAGGGACACCATCGCGACCGTCACACCGTTGTTGCGGAAGGCAATAGCCCGCGCCCAGAGCGGGTCATGCACGCCCTTTGCGGGCCGGTTGTTGCCAAACCCGGCGATCCAAACGAAATCAAACGTCCCGTTGCCGTTCTTGTCGGTGTAAGTATCGCCCTTTGCAGGCTCAAACTTTCCGTTGTTATCGGCATCCACCCAGGGGTCGTAGGTATCCAGCAATGGTGTGATGTCACGTTTGGCCACCCCCACTTCCAGCGTCCCTGGCTGTGCGCTCTGCCCCGGAGCGGGTT
The DNA here is from genome assembly GCA_964625855.1 of uncultured Verrucomicrobiota bacterium. Classification (GTDB taxonomy): domain Bacteria; phylum Verrucomicrobiota; class Verrucomicrobiia; order Limisphaerales; family UBA8199; genus JAPLUA01. The sequence goes on from CAZVFC010000015.1 coordinate 57,516, forward strand.
TCATCATGTCCGCCCGATAAGAGCGGTAAGGCCCGATCGAGCGGTAGCCCAGCCACAATACGACCAGCAGCGTCAGGGCAAGGAGGCTCAGCAGCGAGAACCGAAGAACCTTGTGGCGCTTGAGAAAAGAGAACATTGCGCTAATCGAACGTTGGGGCCCACTTCATCCGCGCCGGGGGATCAAGCAAGCCAGGACGGTCAGAGCATTTTCTGTTTTGCCTCCGCGGGCACCTCCAGCTTGGTGGAACCGGCGTCCTTTATCTCAATTGTGGCGGTGCGATTCACGTCGAGCTCCCGCTCGCCCGCCGTGACTTTGCCTTGGACGTTGATCTCGTACTTGGTCAGCACTCCGCCTTGGATCCAGAACTTCACCGACCCTTTGGGGTTCTCGATCTTGGGTGGGTCCTGCCCTTCCCGGCGGCGCGCGCCGCGTTCCAACAGCTCTTTCACGGCCTCGTCGTTGAGGTCGCCCGAAAGCACGCCCTCCGCTTCCTTCAGGTCCTTCACCTTTCCACTGAGCGCCGCGGACTCGGTGGCGGGCGCTTTATAAGTGCGCAGATAACGCACCACGGCGGCCGCCGTGCCGCTGGTCTGCGCGATCTCATCGAAGGTCTGCCAACCTTCCGTCGCCTTGGCCGCGCCCTTTTGTCCGTTCATGTACACCTCGACCGGCACCGCGCCGATCGAGAAACTCAAGAAGATCAGGCCACCCTTTTCCGCCTTGCCCTCGATGGGCCCGACCCGTCCCGGGCTGCCGTCGCCTTCCTTCGTTGTAGTGGTCCAACTATAGTTAGGCTTGTCAGCCAATTGCTTCGCGGCACTAACAACCTTGTCCTGCGGTGTGGATTCCGCCGTCGCCAGCGTGCTGGCCAGCAGACCGATCAATCCGGTAATGAGGGCTTGTTTCATAAATGGGTCATCCCTTGTGTTTGCGGGTCAGTCTTGGGGGCTGTTTCTTGTTATTCGAACGTAATTCGTTCTGGTCAGTAACCACAGGCCTAATAACGCCAAGCTGAGGCGCGGTGGGCTAGGGGCGCCCGATGTGCTCGCGGACAACCGTCCCGCCGTGGCCTCAAGCGATTTGTTCGTTAGCGCCTCGCTCATGCCTCAGAAGACTCCCAAACCGAAGAGCAAAAGCCAACCACCGAACAACCCCCCCCGCAAAAAACAGCAGCGCCATGTGCCGGCCTCTTCCGCCCCGCGAACACTCCTCGCACACGTACCGCAGAAAATTGAGGATATAGCTGCTATCTGGGAAGAAGTAGCTCAGGAGAAATAGTGTTCCCAGGTAGATGAGCGAGATGCCGCCCCAAACTGTGCCGAGCCCCCTCTGGACCCCCAGACCCGCTCTCACTCCGAAGTGTGACGCGAGAAGTTCCAACGCCACGCCCACCCCGATGATCAGCAGATCAACTGCAAGCTTCGGACTTTGTTGTCTGGTCTCGGCCATACGCTGTCGCCGCTAACCAAAGGCTGACCGTTTCCGGGCCGTGAGTAAAGGACAATCCCGTGTCGCCCACACTGGAAACTGAACCGATCCCCTGCTTGCCCGAGTCGTGCCTCCCCAGTGCCATCGAGACTCGCCCTGGCCACTTGCTGCGCCCGACCTAACCACTGCCCCCCACATAACCCCTGCATCACCCCAAGACCGGCTACCGCGATCGGACTGGGACTTCCCAGAGAGGCCACGGTGAGGCTCCCATGGGGAGCGGTCCCCATGGGAGCCTCACCGGTATAACGCCGGGGTCACGCCGTGGTCACACCAGCGCTGCTGACTGGGAGCCTGTGAATGCTGGTCGCCATAGGAAGCTACATCCCCGCCCTGCCGACGAATCGGGTAACTCACACTGTCTTAGAAGTGGACAGAACACCGATTGGCGCTGGCTTTGGCCTGGCCGCAGACCCGTGGGTCTAGCCAAGTCGCCTCCAGCGGGGCTCCTGTCTCCCGGTGGTGGTGCCCAGATACGCCGCCTTGCCCGGCATCTTCGCAGCCGCACCTTGACGGGCTCGCCTCGCCGGCTAACTTTCTCACAACACGAGACCTCATGAACCATCCCAGACAACACGGCGGCTGCACTGGTTTCTTCCCTGCTTGTAGAAGCCTGTTTGCCTTGTCACACGGAACGTCCTTCGAGCCCTTCCAGCGCCACCCGGCCAAGACCTTGGGGGGCCGGCCGAACCGGTGGCCATCCGGGGCGAGAGAGAAAGTTGCAACCGCGGTTTTGGCAGGATGGTGCGTGGCCGCGGTCGCTCAGGCTTCGGCTGCCCCCCTCAAGGCGGGGGTCGCGCGGGTGAGTATCAACCCGATGGAAGAGAAGATTCCCACGCAATTGGGTGGCTACGGCGCTCGGCAAGGCAAGCCGGCCACAGGTACGCTCGACACCATTTACGGCAAGGTCATCCTCTTCGATTCGGATGGGGAGAAATCCGCTGTCGTCGCAGTGGACATGTGCAGCGTGCCGATCTGTGTGGCCGAAGAGACCCTGAAGAAAGCCCCCATCGAGGGCCTGACTTTGGACCGGCTGCTGATCCCGGCAAGCCACACCCACGCCGGACTCGAAGGCTATTCGCTCGACCGACGGAACGTCGCTAACAATCCGCACATCGGCATTTTCTCCGAGCCGGTGCTTAGTTTCGTCACGGACCGGCTGGCCAAGGCTCTCAGGGAAGCTCACGCCGCCTTGCAGCCGGTGAAAGCCGCTTCCGGAGCGGTGGCCTTTCCGAACGAGAACCGGAACCGGCGCGGCAGCAAGTTTGTTGATCCGCAGATCACTGTTCTTCGGCTCGACAAGGCGGATGGGTCGCCTTACGCGGTGTTGGTCAACTACACCGCGCACCCGACCTTCGTCAGCGCCCAGGACATGTTGGTTTCAGGCGAGTGGGCCGGCAGCATGCAACGCACCGTCGAGGATCTCCTTGGCGGGGGAGTGACCTGTCTCTTTGCCAATGGAGCGGAAGGCGACATTTCTCCCGTCGGCCGAAACGGCGGGAGCAATTACGAGCAGGCCTGGAACTATGGCCGGCAGGTGGGGGTAGCGGCTGGGCGGCTCGCCAAGGAACTCCGCCCCGAGAGTGTCATCCGGTTTGCAGCGGGCTCCCAATGGGTGACTCTGCCGCCGCGCCAGGGCGCGCCGGATTTCGTGAGGATCGCCGGCGCGGAATACCACGTGACGCAGGAGCAACTCGAGCAGATGGTGAAGGTCCTCTTCCCTGAAAGAGCGCCGGTCTATGCCCTGCGCGTGAATAACTTCGAGATGGTGACGTTTCCGGGCGAGCCGATCTGCGAGTTGGGGTTGGCCGTCAAAGACGCCTTGCGCAACGCGGGCATTGCGCATCCGTGCGTCGCCGCGCTTACCACGGACGAGATCGGTTACATCCTGACCAAAGAGGAGTATCAGAAAAGCGGCTACGAAGTCACCGCCTCGTTCTACGGTGAGAGCCTGGGCCAAGTCATGCTGGAACACGCCCGGGCGCTGGGGCTTGCCGCTGCAAAGAAATAGCCACCCGGCCTGATTCTACCCAACGAGGCGATTCTTGTGGCCTCGGGCGGTCCCGATCGCAGACTCAGGTCAGATTCCCCCGCCCCAGGCGAAGCGGCGATCCTTGCCCAGCGGTTTGAGCAGTTGGGCCGCGCCCGCCGCCATGAACGCCGTGTCGGTGCCGGCCATGAAAAACTGAAAGCCCTGGTCCTGATAGCGTTTGATCTTGTCGGGTTTCAGGCCCGGCCGGCCCAGGATCTTGCGGTTGCGTTTCCCGGCAGCCACGATGCGAGCGATGGCGGCTTCGAGTCGCGGATGGTCCTGCCGGCCGCGGAGCCCCAGCGAGAACGAAAGGTCACTGGTGCCGATAAAGAGCACGTCAATCCCCGGCACGGCGGCAATTTCCTCGATCTGAGACAGCGCCGCAGTGTTCTCGACTACTGCGACCACCATGACATTCTGGTCCGCAAAATCGTAGTAGCCCTCCGGGGCAGGCCAGCGGAAATGGGCCAGGTCCGCCCCCGAGCCTCGCAGCCCGTGCGGCGGGTAACGGCACGCGGCGGCGGCCTGCCGCGCCAGATCGGGAGTGCTCGTGAAAGGGAATATGACGCCGAGCACTCCGCAGTCCAAAACTCGCTTGGCCATCCACAACTCATTCACCGGCGGGCGCGCAAACGGCACTGCGGGCAGCCCACGGGTTGCCAAAACGACGTTGCGCACCGTCTCGAGGCTCAGCGGCGTATGCTCCATCTCCAGCCACAGGAAATCAAATCCCAGAGCAGCAGCCTGCGTCGCCACTTCAACGCTATTCACGCTGATGACGATTCCCACCGCCGGCTGGCCTTTCTTCAGCAGTTCCTTGACCGGGTTCTTATGCGGGAGGTCCAGAGGCGAGCGCTTAGTCTTCATAGTCTATTGCCTATCAATCGTTCATGGCCCCGAGGGCGAGTCCCTTATCAGCCAGACCTCGGAGACCTGACACGAGCGGCCGTTTCCGCCCAGGCCAGGCTCACCAAACCAGCTCAGCGTGAGTTTGCCTTGCTGCGTCGCCGCCGGGGGAATCGGAAACTCCAGCGGCTTGAAAGGCATCGGCTTGGCCAAATAAGGATGCAGCGCGATGGTGTCGTTGGCGACCAGGCGGATCTTCCGTTTGGGGCTGTCACCCGCATAGAGAACTCGGATCGTGTAATGCGCTGTGGGATCGAGACCAGGATAGACCATCTGAAGCGGGGCATCGTACAGCGCCTCCGCGTGATCCATCCAGGACAGGCGCCGCGCCACCCCGGGCCTTTCGTCCGGTTCGTCCACCACCAGGTCTTCCTCAAAATCAACCCGCGCTGATTGGAAACAGCCCGGGTCTTCGCTAAACCCGAGCCCGCGCTGAAGATGCGGCTGGCAGGAAATGTTGCCCAGGTCATCGTAAAACCCGCCCGGCCCCGGATTGGTCCATTGCAGAATCTGCTCGACCGCTTTGAGTCGTTCGGGAGCCGAAGTAAGCTTGCGAATCCGGGCGAACTGTTCTTCGAGCCACTGCCGGTTGTTGAGTGGGTAATCCAGCGTGTCGAGGCTCGCCCCACGGTCCACCGCGATCGCTTGATATCGCTCGACGCTCAGTTGCATGCCAATGCTTTGAAAGAGGGCCTCCGCCAATTGGAAGATGCGCAGGCGCCAATCGGCGTTCGGATGGTCTATGAGCGCGCGGTCCAGGATCTGTGTGGCTTCGGCGATTGCGCGGGAACTCCCAACGTCCGGCGCCCTTCGCAAGGCCGCCATCGCCTGCATCTCCAGGTCGGTCTCATAAAGCAGTCGGTGGCGGACGTAGGCGTCATAATACGCCCGAAAGAGCGCCTGCTGAAAACGCCAGTTCTTCAAGTCCGCCGGCGTGGCTTTCCTTTCCAACGCCTGGAACTGCTTCAGCGTCGTATCCACGCCCTGATTCGCCAACAGCGGCCCCTGCCAGTTTCGCTCCAGAGCCAATAGTCCCTGCGCCAGATCATCGGCGTAACGTTCCCCGACATAATGGCGACTGTACTGTCGCAGAATGTCTGCTACATCGGCTTCCGGGTCCCAGCCCAAGCTGCTCCAAATGCACTTGTTCACATCGTCGTTGCACCCTTCTGAATAGGTCAGAAACCCAATCGTGTCGGGCTGGGTCTTGCGGAAGATGACCGCTTCGGCTTCCGGCCGCGGGTTGATACACTCGCGCGCCTCGGTCAGTGCATAGGCCACGTCCCAATCCGCCACAGGATACTGGCATTGCCGCGAGTGAGTGATATCCGGGTAGTGGCGGATCGGATACCGGGCCGGAACGAGTTCGCGCAAACGCGGCAAGCTGATCCGCACCTGGGGGCCGAACACCACTCCGCTTAGCCAGCCAGGTTGTTCGCGCTGCAGGATTTGAATGAACTCGTCCAGCCAGGCTTGGTTGAACCCTTGGGGTGAGACCCACATCTGCGCCTTTGGATGGTGGTGGTGCAGGTTCCGGGTCTGCTTCTCCAGCAGAGCCATCAGCACTGTCGGCTGCGTGTGGCCCGGATCGCCGCCGGGCACGAACACCGCATCAACCCGGCCCAACCTCGCAAAGACCTCGCCCCATTCGCGCAGGGCAGATTCCACTGTCTTCGCGTCGGAGTAGTCCTTATCCATGGCTGGATACCAAATCCAAACATCCAGTCCGTAGGCATCGGCTAACCGCGACATGCCCTGCATCATTTCCATCGGCGGTCGGGGGAAGTGCGGACTATCGGCATCATCATCCGAACGGGGGGGAATCAATTCAATGGCATTGCAGCCGAAGACTGCCAGGTCGCGGAAGTACTGCTCCCACGTGGGCAGGTCCCAAGCGTCGTAGGAGTTGCATTTGGGGCGATAGCCCAACTGGTGCCCGCGCAGCGGATACTTGGGGGCGGTGCTGATATCCACGTCATCCCGCAGGCTCACGTTCCCCCGATCCATTCGCAGCTCGCGGAGCAAGTTCCCGACTCCAAACAGAACGCCGCGCTCATCGTTTCCAAGTACCACCACCGCCGGGTTCTTTTCCGCGTTCCGGACGCATAGCCGGTAGCCTTCCGCCCCGTAGGACAGGCGTCCCGCCTGTCCATCTGACTGCAATCTCTCCGCGTGGGGCCCGGCGATTTCACCCAGGGCGGACTTCAGTCCCACTGCGATCACCGGCCCGTTAGTGGCTGGCCACGAGGTCATTTGTGGCCAACGGATGCCCGTGCGTTTCTCCGCTTCCTCCACCAACATCGTCACCGCCTGCTTCTGTCTGGGAGAAGCGTCGGGCGCGGAGACAACCACCGCATCACGCAAATCGAGCGCGCGACCCGAGATCACGCATCCAAGACAGGAAAAGAAAACCACCGAGCGCGCCGCGAGCAACGCCCGCCACCGCCGTGTCCGATTCGGATGAGAGCTTCGCCGCATGTTGACCTCAAGCCGAGGATAGACTGCCGCGATCACGATCCTTGGGTCGCAGCAGCAGCATGAGCACCGCCGCCAGCAGGGCGGGCACAGCGCAATAGGCGAAACTGACCGCCAGCGGCACCCCGCTATCCTTCAACTGCCCGAGTAGAGGCGTAAGGCAAGCACCCGAGGCGATCCCGAAAAAGTTCAACAAGCCGTAGCCGGTGGCACGGAATCGGGCCGGGGCGACCTGGCAGAGAATGGGCATGTTGTTCGCGTCAAACATGCCGAAGCCCAGGCCAAAGAGCAGCGAGCCGGAGATGGCCAGCGCAAATCCCGGCGCCAGCCCGATGACCAGAATCCCCGGCACGAGCAAAGCCAGACCCAGCGCGCTGAGATAGGTGCGCCCCCGAACGGTGCGCTGGGCCCAGCGGTCCGCCAGCCACCCGCCAAGAATCACACCGCAGAACGCGGCGCCGGCATGCGTGATGGTGGCCCAAAGACCCGAGGGCGCCTGCGTCATCCCGAAGCGGTCCTGCAACAGCGTGGGCAGCCAGTTCTTCACCGCCCAGCCGGACAGGCTCGGCAAGGAGAAGCACAGAATCAGAATTACAAAGCCCCGCCACTCCACGCCGACCGCCGCCCCCGTGGCTGAGGTTGACGCAGCGTTCTGTGCGCTGCCGCGAGCCGTATCGCGGAGGAAGATCATCAGCACCAGGGCGTAGGCGACCCCGATGGCGCCACAGCCCACGAACGCCGCCCGCCAGGAAACCTCTTGTGCCACCCATCCGCCGATGCCGCCGAGCGCCTGCCCCATGTAAACACCGCTCAAGTGGACGCCCACGGCGAGCGACCGTGTCGGGCCGCAATGATAATCGGCGATCAGCGCCAAGGCCGCCGGCATGTACAACGCCTCGCTCAGGCCCATGATGGCGCGCAACGCGAAGAGCTGGTGGAAGCTCGCGGCCTGCCCCATCAGCAGCGTCACCGTGGACCACACCCCAAGGCTGGCGATGATCAACCACTTGCGGCTGAAGCGATCGGCGATCACGCCACCCGCCGGGCTGCAGAGCGCATAGACCCATAAGAAGATCGCCATCAACCAGCCGAAGTTCCTGGCGCTCTGCAGTTCCACGATGTCGGCCTTGATGGATATGCCCATGGTGGAAAGCATCTGGCGATCGAGGTAGTTCAACACCACCACCGGCCAAAGCAAAGCCACCACGGTCCACGCGTAGGCAGACGCCTTTTGCACGTTTGAGTTCACGGCTCCCCTGCCTCATGCCGCCCCGGCGGGGTAGGGACGCCTCGCCGTGGCGTCCGCGGACGTTTCGGCGAAACGTCCCTACCAGCGTCAGGTTCGCGCCCGACGCCTGGAGGTGACCTTAGTCCCTGGTTGTTGGGTTGAGTCGTGATTTGTCCGTTCGCGTGGGCGGTGGGACCGATTACTGCGACTTCTCCGCCTGGAGCAGTTCGGCCAGGTTGTAGTGCGTAAAGCGTGTGTGCGCGGCCACATTCTGCGAATCCGCATTGGCGACCCAGAACTCCAGCGTGTCGGGCGCGAACAGCGCGCAGTGGATGTTGGAGGTCATGCACACGGGCCGTTTCATCAGATCGCGGGCGCCAGCCGCGTCGAACTTGCCGTAATTCGCCTGCACACGGCGAGCCAGTTCCTCGTAGCGGTCTCCAGCCGACATCAACACGGTGTCCGGCACCGCGTGCGGCAAGAGCGGGTGGCTTTGGCCCGGTAAAATGGTCTCGAACTTGTCCGGGGTCGCGGCGATACCCACAGCGCGGTTGGATTTTGCGTCAGAGACGACATAGTAGTATTCGCACGTGCGAGGGCCTTTGCGCATGATCTCGACCGCCTCGTCCAGCGTGTTCGCCTTTTCCATAACCTCACGCACCAGTTCGGCCATCGGCTTGCCATCCCAGTGGCCCTCGCCCTTGCCGCCCATTTCGCCGATGGCGACATGTTTCTCGTTCATCGCGGTGACGGACCCGATGAAACCGGCGTAGCCGATGTTCACCCAGGCATTGCCGCGGTCCGGCTGCAGCACCATAACCACCGCGCTCTGCTCGAGGCCCATGCCGCGCAGGTAATCAAGGATGCGCCCGTGATAGAGCCGCCCGCCCATCGTGGCCTTGCCGAACAGGGCGAAGCCGCTGCAATGAAAGAGCTCGGGAAAGTAGTTCGCCAGCCGCACTTCCTCGCGCGGGAGCCCGGCGGCACTGGCCAGGGAGTCCATCTCGCGCAGGTAGCGCTCATCCATGAACGGGGTTAACCGTGCCTGGGCGGCCTCGATCTCGCCAAAGACCCAGCGCCCCCGGTCGAATGAACTGCCCACACCCACGCCGAAGAGAATATGGTCCACCAGTTGGCGCACGTCTTTCTTCATCAGCACACCGTGCTGGCGGCCCATCTCCTCGGGCGTGCCCTTGAGAACCAGCACGCGGGTGCCGTCAATCAACTCCAAGCGGCCATTGCCTTCACGGGCGACCACCCGCCGCTCGCCTGTGGCCGGGCCCAGCGGCGGGATTTTCTCGCCCAACATGCCAACCGCCACGTTCATGAAACGTGTCAAGTGCGAGCGTGCCACGGTTTCAATCTTGTCGGCCGGGCCTTGCTTTAGCTTCCATTTATCCGCCGGCCACGCCTCCGCGAATTGAGGGTTGACTAATTCAAGCTGCACATCGGTCCCCTTCCCGTCGCGATAGGCCAGGCGCAGCGGCAGAGAGTCGCTCTCGCGAATCCACAACTGCACGGTTCCCGGCGGCAGCTTGATCGCGCCCGCCACCTCAGGCTTGGCCGCAGCCGTCAGGACCCGGCATGGAGTGTCCGCAACGCTCTCATTCGGCAGCGCCTTCACGTCGGTCAGGAACGGCAGCAAGGCAAGCTGCTCGGCCGGGATCGGCAGCTTGATCGGGCCGAGCGGCTTCGGGTCGCGGGTGCCCGGGGCGGTCGAAAACGGCGGCTGGTCAGGCGAGCCGATCAGGCCGAACTTCTTCTCCGGCACATAGCCCCATACGACCTGGCCTTCGCGGCCCGCGACATAGCGTTGCTGGTCCCACTTCAGGGCAAGCCGAAGGCGGTCCGGGGCCTGGAACGCCAGGTCCAGCTCGCGGCCTTCCGCCGCTTTGGTCAAGCCCTCCGCCCGGAGGAGCTTTACGGTGGTGGTGAAGGTGCGCGGCGCCTGGTTGGTCGGCGGCGCGAGGATGCGGGTGATCCGAGCCAGGGCCTGAGCGAAAAGCTGCGAGGGCGAATTGGTCTTCGCCTCTTGTGCCGGGGAGAGGCAAGGCAGAAGAAGGGCAAAGGCGACCAAGCCGGCCACTGCGCGCGTCTTGATCGCCGGGCGCACAGGCCGGGAGAGGGTTGCGGAGCGACCGCCGCCGGAAGGGCTCGGCAGCGGACGGCTGCTTGCCGCAAGCGTCGGGCTTGAGCAGATTGGGGGCTTTGTGGTGGACACTTTCATATTGCTTAAGACGGATAACCACTAGCACGGTTTCGGCATACGGCAACTATTCTGGCATAAGCCAGAGCGGAGTACGTTCGATATTCTCCAGTGGACAGAATCATAAGCTATTGGCGCAGCACGCGGGTTTCGCCTTTCTTCATGGGCACCGTCACCCGGGGGCCGCGCCCGAAACGTTCGCCAGTGATCGCGTCCCGCACCTGTCCGCGACGCCCGGTGTCGAGAGTGATGGGCCCACCGTGGGCCGCGTGCAGGGCCACAATGGGCCCGTTCGCATACACGTTGCAATCCGTCTGCGTGTAGAGGTGGACCCCCGCCTTTCGAGCGGCGAGGCGGAGCAACTCGGAAGTCAGCCCCGGCGCGCCGGCAAACAGCGACCAGCCGTCAGGCGATTGGCGCAGCGCGACCGCGGCGGAGCCATCCGGGTAGGTTGCCAGGGTCTCGGCGGCGGAGGCGTCGGCAGCGGCAAACAACGGGGTCACCGCCCCGTCAATACCGAACGCGGCGTGCAGACCGAGCTGCCGGCCGGGGTCCGTCGGCGTGGCCCAGGCCCGGGCGGGAGAGACGGGCACGAGGCGAAAGCCGGTCAGCTCGCGCATGGCTTGCGGCGAAGTCTGGTCACCCTCGTGCCAGCCGGGGGCGTAACACCAGACCCGGAGCGCCCCGCGCGTCTGGCGGCGCAGCTCCTGTCGCTGCGCTGCGGCAAGCTGCCAGGCGTTCAGGAAGACGTAGAGCTTGGCCGGGACGCGTCCGCGGGCAACATCCTCGAGGAGGTATTGTCCGTAAGGCGCGCCCATGCGCCCCAGCGGCCGGCGCGCCTGGTAGATCCCGGGCTCGGTGACCCTCCAGGCGCTGCCAGAGGTTTCGATCATGGCGCGTTCATCCAGGACCGCCGCGACTTCCGGCCGGTAGGCGATGGGCTTCGCCAGGAAGACGCGGTCCACGGCCTCGAGGCGTTTCATCTCCTCCCACATCCGCGGGTCATTAAACCAGCCGGTCATGCCCAGGTCCATCCACCAGGTGGCAAAGTTGCGTGTCGCCTCCGCCGCGACGTTGCGCCGCAGCAGTGCCAGGGTCTCGGCCAGGTCTTTCCCGCCATCGAACTGCCCGGGAAACTCGCCGCTGCCGAGATGCGTGCGGGTGTCGTCCTCGCACAACCATAGCTTGCCGGCGAGGGCGACGCTCTCGGCGGCGGTCATCGCCGGCGCGCTGCCGCCGATACCCCGGTCGAAGTAGGAAATTGGCGAGCAGAGGACGTCAATATCCGGGCAATCGAGCACGCGGCGCAGGGCGTAGTGGCCGCAGGTCGCGGGCCCCAGCCGAATCGTGCCGAACTCGAACCCGTACCCGTAGAAGAACACCACGAGCTTCCGTCCGCGCGAGGCCTGGCGGGCGGCCTGCGCCAGCTCGCAAACCAAATCCGCCATCGCCTGCTGCTGGAACTCGGCGAAGTCTATGAGCGCCCGCTCGGTCGCCGGGTCGCGCAGGATGCCGGCCGGCGACGCGCGCCGCCGCGCGGGCTCGGGCACCCCCGCGCCGTCCAGGGTCGCGGCCGGTTCGCGCCACGCCCCCTGCAGCGAGGCGTCGGTGCGGTAGCGTTCGCGAAGCCAGGCGCGCCAGGCATTCGTGTCGGCGGGCGCGTAGCCATTGAGGAGAGTCCCCCAGGTATCCTGGTAGAACCACTCGCCGGTGTTCTGGCCGCACGGATGGTAGCCCGCCATCTGGCCGCCGAACTTGCCCTCGAGGTGCTCGACTAAAGCCGCCACCCGCGCGGCCGCCTCGCGACGGTAGAGCGGCGATGCGACGACCGCGTGATACTGGCGGGAGCCATTCTCCCAGGTCATGACTTCATCCGGGTGCGCCTTGCGCCACCAATCCGGCGGGTCGGCTCCGAACCGCGGCAGCAGAAGCGCGCGCGGGTTTGCGTCCAACACCTCCGCACAGAGGTCGTCCGCCGCCTGCCAGTTCACCGGCTCGCCGGGCGCGGGCCAGGGCATGGCCAGGGGAAAGCTGACGAAGTCCACCCCGGCCGCTGCGGCCATCCGGATCTGCGCCGCGAACGGCCCGGCCGGGCCCCCCAGGTGCACAAACGGGTCCCCTGGCCGGTAGAGGGCCACGGTCAAGTCCCGCGCTGGCTCCGCCCGCGCCCAGAACGTGACGCGGTAACGCTTGCCCCGCGTGATGGCCAAGTTCGGCAGATGATAGATGTGCCAGTCGGGCCACTGCCCGCCGGGAGGTTCTCGAAGCCGGACCTGGAGGCCCGCGCTCCCGGCGGCGCCGACGGACGGCTCGACCGTTGCCGTGCCCACGGTGTTCGCCGCTCCCGGCGGCCAGAAAGTCCACTGGCGCGCGAACGAGTCCGGCCCGCTCTCAAAATCCGCCCCGGGCGCCACCTCCCCCCCCGAAGCCGCGTCCACGATCCGGATGTCGTCGAGGAACACATCGCCGGCGGCGTGCCCGAACCGGAAGTGGAGCGTGCCGTTGCCCGGCGCGTCTTCACGGGCGGTGAACTCAAACTCGACCGCGCGTCCAGCGGGTTCAACCCGCAGGGGCGCCGAGCCGGGTCCGCCGAAGAACATCCGGGCCCGGACCGGCCGGCCGTTGACCAGCAAGCGCGGCGCGCCGGAATCCACCCGCACGCGGACGGACAGGCTCTCGGAGCCGCCGTGAGCCGCGAAGGCGCCGAGACTCATCCCCAGCGCCAACACCACCCAGAGCCATCGCCCGACCCCGCCGCCCCGGCCGGGTTGCTGGCTCAGCCGGAGCCACGCCACGCCATCGAATCCTGAGACCATGCAGTTGCCTTTCCTCCACCTTGGCACCCAGCCGGCCGGGAGACAAGAACTCCATGCTGGCCGGCGGCACCGCAGTTGACGGCCAACAGCTCAAACCGGTTGCACCCCCGGCCCAGACCTGGCTCGGTGCCTCGTGCGGATGAAAGCCGAAGACAACCGATCCGCCCCGCAACCATTCGAGCTAGCGGCTAACCTGAAGAGCCTTTGCGCTTGAGTCGCCAGCGGACGGCGGTGGCTCCGGCAAATACGACGCCGAACAACCCCAGCGCCACGTTCACCGGCTCGGGCACAACCTCCAATCCCCAACTCACCAGCTCGCTTTGATGCCCGGCCGATGTGTCGGCGAAGAACAGCGTCCACGTCCCGCTGCCACTCATCCCCCCAAAGGTGCTGCTGAAGCTGACGCTGCTATCGGCACTGTAGTTTCCGACGGGCACATAGTTCCCCGCTCCCGGCGTGACAATGCGGATGTCTCCTCCTACCCCGCCATCCACCAGCCTCACCCCACTGTTCAGCAAGCTCGCGTAATCCGTTGTGGCCACACCTGTCCCGAAACCACTGCCCGATGCGACTGAAGACCCACCCCCGATGTGATTCAGCAGGATCTGCGTCATCTCACTGCTTCCGTCGGTATACGTCAGGTAGCCATACAAATCACCGTTCCAACCGCCTTTGATGTTGAGCACCACGCTGACGCCGGTGATTGTCCAATCATCAGTGGAGGTGAGCTGCCAGGTTCTCCCCACGTTGCTGTTGTCCGGGATAATTCCCCCCGACCCATCGTGGTAAAGCCCAGCCCGCCCAATGCCCGTCAGCGCCAGTGTCAGTCCGGCGAGAAGAAGTCGTGTCTTCACAATCTTGTTTCCTGGTTTGCGTTTGGCGATTTCTTTCATGGTTTGAGCCGGTAGTAGCCGCTGAAGGGCGGGTTACTCCCGTCGGTGAAGGTAATTCGCCCATAAGGTTGCGAGGTCGAGGCCGTCACGGTGGGTGAGAGATCGCTCCAAGGGCCGTTTACGTCGGTCGCGCGCTGAATGGTGTAAATTTCGCCTGGCAAGCCCCAGAAGATCATCCATACGTTGCCACCCACGTCGAAGCTGAGTTGCGCGGTGCGTTGGTTGACCACAGCCGACACAGTCACGGTCACCGTGCCGGTGGCTGTTCCACCCCTTCCGTCGCTCACGGTATAGGAGTAACTGTCGGAACCCGTGAATGTGCCCGGGGCGGTATATTCCACGTCAGTGCCGTTGACCGTCACCGTGGCGCCGTTGCCGCTGGTGTAGTTCACCGCCGATAGGATCAACGTATCGCCGTCCGCATCGTATGGGGCATACTTGGGGTTGTTAATAATCTGGAGAGTCTGCTTGATTCCGCTTTGAGCACCCAGCGGGATATCCTGCGCCTGCGGCGCATGATTGTCGGTGATGGTGACCGTCAAAGGAACCGGCGCTCCAGCGCAGCCGGTGCTGCTGTTCTTGACCGTGAGCACTGCGTTGTAAGTTCCAACGGCAGCATTTCCCGGCACAATGATGGTGATTGGACTGGACGGAAGCGAGGCGAGCGGCAGGTCGGTGAAGTTCTGTGCCTCTGCGGCGCTGTCGAAGTCCAGGGAATACTGGTCCGGCGAGCCCGTGGCGGCTGAATAGGACAAACTCGCGGTGGTTGTTCCCTGGCCGACGGCAGGCCCGCTCCCCAAGGTGATGGCGGGCAGCGCGTTGATCGAAACGCTCACGCTGCTTGGGTTGCCGGCCATTTGCTCCACGCAGTAGCCACCGGCGGAGGTTGACCAAACGGTGTAGGCGCCCGCCACGGCTTGATTGCCAAAGGAAATGCTCGAACCAGTGCCTGCCACGGTCTGACCGGTCCCCAGCCCGTCCCTGTGTAATTCGTAAGTGACGCCGTTCTCGGAGCCGGACAAACCCACGGGCATCCCGGCCCCGCCCGCGCAATACGACCCGCCACCAGTCAGGGCAAAGCTGACGTTTGGTGAGGTGCAGGCAGCGTCCGCAATCGTCTGCTCGTTACCCGTCGCCGTGCCGCTTTCAGCCCCGGTGGTGGTCACGTCATTTGCATTTGGAATGCTCGCGGTAAAAGTGTGCCCCACCGTTGCTCCGCTCGCTACGTCGGCGATGACGAGGTACCGCCGGGAGGTAATGAAATCAGTCTGGCCGGAGATGGTGAAATTCATCGGATTCGCCAGAGACTACGCACTGGCGGAGACGATGGTGTCGCCGGCGTCATACGCGCCGGAATTATCGGCATCGTAAACCACGCGGAAGTTGCTGAGATCGGAAGAGGTCGCGGTGCCAGCCGTGGTCAGGTCCAGGACAGTGAAATCTACGGTCGCGGACGGCGTGAGCTTGAAACCGAACAGGACCGCATCACTTGTTCCAGCAGTGATGCTTCCCGCCGCTGGGGCACCGGTGTTGTCAACCGTGACGGTCGCTGCGGCGACTGCGTCCGACCACGACGTTGCCACCCTGATCCCATCTACTACTGCGGATGGAAAATAAGTTGCGCCTTGTCGAAGAAGGAACGCACTCAGACCAATCGAGTCGCTATTTGCTGCCGTAAAGGCAGTTATCGTCGCCGATGGTTCGGACCCGCCGGGAGTAGGATTAATGTATAGTGCGACAGTATCGTCTTTTGACATGCCGCTAAATGTGTACTTGATCACGATGAGATAGGTCGTATTTAAGGCGTAGCTAAAACTCGTATATGTAGGCGTGTCGTTATACTTGGAAAGTCCAAATGCGATGCTGGAATCGGCCTTCCGTATATAGACTCTTCCGTAGAACGTGGTGGGAATGTATTGGTAGAAGCCAAAGGTGTAGTCGCTATCTGTGCCGGCATCGCTCACATTAACCAAGAAGGCTGCGTAAAGACTGCCGGAATTTCTTGAATCAAATACTTTGATATCATCCTCGCCGTCGACTGCCCTGATTGCGGCTGCATTCCCAATCCCTGAGGAGGCGTAGCCCGAATATGTCAATCCCCCTGAGGTGACTTTGATAGGATTCTTCCCGACGCCATTATAGGCCGTCCAGCCGTTGGACGTGATGTTGTCCCCCGTTCGGTAGTCGAAATTCTCAGTCAGTAGCGGTGCGCCCCAGGTGCAGGTCGCGCCCTCCATTGCAAGCAAGGCGATAAGCACACCTCCGAAGCAACGCGTAAAGCGCCCAGCTCGGGGCGCAGAGCGCTGAGAGCAAATGGCAAAGCGCGGTTTCCAGGCGGTGCATTCAAAATAACGGCCAGAATGAGGGATGCGTCGCTTCATAGGGTTCCAACTCTGATTAAGGAAGTGATATGGACTGGAGAATAGAAAGCAGAATTCCGCATTTGGGACGGTGGGACCGCGGACTCTGGGGGTGTGCAGGGCCACGTCGAGCGAGGGCATCGGCGTTCAGGCCATTGGAGCCGCATCTTCGTGTTGGTGGTTCTGCTGCTCATCTGAGTTCTATAATTCCCGATCAGCGCCCCGCTCTCGCTCCGGCGTCACGCGGACCACGCGTGCTCCGGCAGGAGTAAGCGCTTGACCAGGCTCACCCACCGCGCTGCACCCGTTCGCCGCGGCGCTGCCAGTACTTCGCCGGCGGGGTGGGCGGCGCTGTTATTTTTTGCAGTTTCTAGCAAATGCGCTGGTGAATGTCAAACACGATTGTTATGCCCTCGAAATTCTTCATGTTGGCCCCCAGCTTGATTGGGGAACCACCCGTGCCGGGAAGAGCGGGACGACAGGTTCTTTGGTTGAGGAGGGCGCGGCCGTTCCACCGGTACGCACATGTTCCCTGCATAAATTCGAATAGGTTTTGAAGTGCCAAGTGCCAGCGGCCAAAAACCTATCCCTGGGCTCACTCGCTGAACAGAGACAGGAGCGGCTGGGTTTTACGACCGGACATGGCTGCCGGACTGCCTCCCTCAAACACAGTGCTCCGACATCCGGCAGGCTGTTACGCCCGGGAAGGCTGGGCTTGAACTTCCGGGCGGAGTCTGTACCTTGGGCGGGCATGAACGCGCTGCTACTGACTGGAGGGCGGGTGGTAGATCCCGCCAATGGAATTGACGCCGTGGCCGACCTGCTGGTCAGCCAGGGGAAGATTGCCGCGGTGGGCGGCGAGGCGGCGGGGCGGGCGCCGGCGGACGCGGAGCGGCTGGACGTGAAGGGGCTGGTGGTATGCCCGGGGCTGATTGATATGCACGTCCATTTGCGGGAGCCGGGGCAGGTGAGCAAGGAAACGATAGCGACGGGGACGGCGGCGGCGGCGCGGGGCGGGATTGCGTCGGTGGTATGCATGCCGAACACGCAGCCGCCGATAGACAACGCGGGGACGGTGGCGCTGATTCACGAGCGGGCGGCGGCGCAGGGGGTGGTGAATGTGTATGTGGCGGGGGCGATCACGAAGAACCTCGCGGGGGAGGAGCTGGCGCCGGTCGGGTCGCTCAAGCAGGCCGGGGTGGTGGCGATTACGGACGACGGGCATTGCGTGCAGAACAACGACATGATGCGGCGGGCGCTGGAGTATGCGAAGATGTTCGAGCTGCCGGTGCTGGATCATTGCCAGGATTACTCGCTGGTGACGGACGGGGTGATGCACGAGGGGTATTGGAGCACGGCGCTGGGGCTGCGGGGCTGGCCGGCGGCGGGCGAGGAGATGATGGTGGCGCGGAATATTCTGCTGGCGGAGGCGACCGGGGGGCGCGTGCATTGCCAGCATCTGAGCACGGCGGGCAGCGTGCGGCTGTTGCGCGCGGCCAAGCAGCGCGGCGTGCCGGTCTCGGGGGAGGCCTGCCCGCACCATTTCACGCTGACGGACGCGGCGGTGGCGGGCAGCGAGAAGTTCTGGCCGGCGGACGGCAAGGACATTTGGGCGGGCGCCGCCAGCGGCGCGAGCCGGCCGGCCTGGCCCGCCTATGACACGAATTTCAAGATGAACCCGCCGCTGGGCTCGGCCGCGGACCGCGAAGCGATCCTGGAAGGGCTGGCGGACGGCACGTTGGAGGTCATTGGCAGCGACCACGCGCCGCACTGCGACTACGAGAAGGAGGTCGAGTTTGACTACGCGCCGTTCGGGATCACGGGCCTGGAGACGGAACTGGCGCTGGCGCTGATGCAGCTTTACCACACGGGGCGGCTGGGGTTGGCCGGCGTGATCGCGAAGTTCACCACCGGGCCGGCAGCGCTGCTGCGGCTGGCGAAAGGAACGCTGAGCGTCGGCGCGGACGCGGACGTGACGGTGTTTGACCCGGACCGGGCGTGGGTATTTGACAAAGGGACGAGCGCGAGCAAGGCTAGGAACAGTCCTTTTTACGGCTGGCCTTTGCGCGGCAAGGCGGTGGCCACGATCGTGGGGGGGAAAACGGTCTGGATGGACCAGCCCGAACCGGCCGGGGTTTAGCCGGCGACGCGGAACCGAAAGAAATACGATGAGAAAGATGGCAATAGGAATCCTCGCCTGCGGGGCGTTGCTGCAAGCCGCGGCGGCGGAATTAGAATGGCTGACGGACCTGCCCAAAGCGCAGGCCAAAGCCAAAGAAGAGAAGAAGCTGGTGCTGATGGACTTCACCGGTTCGGATTGGTGCGGCTGGTGCATCAAGCTGCACAAGGAGGTGTTTTCCAAGCCCGAGTTTGCCGAATACGCCGCCAAGAACCTGGTGCTGGTCGAGGTGGATTTTCCGCGGAAGAAGAAGCAAAGCCCGGAGCTGAAGAAGGCCAATGCGGCCCTGCAGGAGAAATATAAGATCGAGGGGTACCCGACCATCATCGTGCTCGACAGCGACGGCCGGAAGATCGGCGAGCTGGGCTACCAACCGGGCGGGCCCAAGCCGTTCATCGAGAAGCTGGAGAAGCTGAAGAAGAAATAGCTGCGGCCAGCGGCGAGACCGCAGTCGAGCGCCGGCAGGTTGGACCGGCGGGCCACTGCCGGATCGCGCCGCGGCGGCCGGGCGACCGGCCAGGCCGCGTGGTCACCACTCTGAGATGAAGGCGATACTAGCACTGGAAGACGGTTCGTTGTTTCACGGCACAGGTTTTGGCGCGCGCGCGTCGGCGTGCGGCGAGGTCTGCTTTAACACCTCGATGACGGGCTACCAGGAGATTCTAACCGACCCGTCCTACAAGGGGCAAATCGTCACGATGACCTATCCGCTCATCGGCAATTACGGGGTGAACCGGGAGGATGTCGAGTCGTGGCAGCCGCACGTGGCGGGGTTTGTGATTCGCGAGCTGTCCCCCTTGGTGAGCAACTGGCGGGCGGAGTCGTCTCTCGGCGAGTACCTCGAACAGAACGGCATCCCCGGCATCCAGGGAATTGATACGCGCGCGCTGACCCGGAAGCTGCGGGTGCGCGGCGCGCTCAATGGGTTCCTCTCGACCGAAGGGGTGGGCGACGCCGAGGCGGTGCGGCAGGCGAAGGAGTGGCCCGGCCTGGCGGGCGTGGATTACGTCCAGGAAGTCACGCACAAAGAGCCGTTCCTGTGGGACCGGGAGGATCAGCAAAGCGCGAACTTCCGCCTCGCGCGCGCTGCCGCCGGGGCCGGGGCGCGGGACACGCGCGAGCCGTTGCCGCCGGCGGATATCCCGATTGTCGCGTTTGACTACGGGATGAAGTACAACATCCTCCGGCGGCTGCGGCAGCACGGATTCAAGGTCCAGGTGGTGCCGGCCACGGCGACGGCGGCGGACGCGCTCGCCTATCAGCCGGCAGGCGTTTTTCTATCCAATGGGCCGGGTGATCCGGCGGCGCTCGGTTACGCGGTGCGGGCGGTTTACGACTTGTTGGAGAGGGGCGTGCCGATATTTGGGATCTGCCTGGGCCACCAGATCCTGGGGCAGGCGTTTGGCGGAAAGACCTTCAAGCTGAAGTTCGGCCATCGCGGCGGCAACCAGCCGGTGAAGCACCTCGAGTCCGGCCGCGTCGAGATCACCGCGCAGAACCACGGGTTCGCCGTGGACCCGGCCACGCTGCCGCCGGAGGTGGAGGTGGATCGGATCAACCTCAACGATCAGACGGTGGAAGGCATGCACCATAAGACCCGGCCGGTGTTTTGCGTGCAGTATCACCCGGAGGCATCGCCGGGCCCGCACGATTCGACGGGGCTCTTTGCGCAGTTTCGCGCGCTGATCGAAACGCGCTGAGGGGCGGCGGCGCAGGTCGTTGCGGGCCGGTCAGGCGAGCCTCCCCCACAGCTCTTTGGCGCCGGCGCCGGCGTTGGTGTGGATCTGTTTCTCGCGGATCATGGAGGCGTTTGAGCGCCAAGTCCGCTGCTTCGCGCTGGAGTTTGGCGCCAGCCACGAGGCTGCCGTCCCGCTCCAGCCAAATCAGCTCCCGGATGAGCCGGCGGTTGCTGATCTGCAGCTCCTCCGCTCGCCGCTCGACAAACTCCGCTTCGTCGGGCGCCGCGCCCGCGCTACGCCGATGCGCCTGCGGTGACGACTAACGGTCAGCGCAGCCACGCCGGGCCAAAAGCGACAGAAAACGACTGAGGCGCTCCCCCGGCGTCGGCTGACACGATTGGTTATCCAATCCGCACCTCATTGCCACTCTACGGTCTTCACTCGACCACCCCCGAGGATGATCGTGGCCGTTTTGAGCTGCTCGTCTATAGCCAAAGGGACATGCCAAGTCTTGTCATCGTCAGCATCTAGAACGCTCGTCTCGACGGCACCGTTAGGAGAAATATGGACCAACTCCGTATTGTAGAAGTCCCCATGATTCCAATACTGGATGACTCTAAATGAATGGCCATTTGCAAGCCGCTGCTCGGCCAGAGTGTGCTGACGGTCGAAAAAGACATCCGGCAGCCAGATCCCACCCAGCAAGGGCAAACCCAGCACAGCACCCAAAGCGGTGACAACAAGCAGTAAAATGGCACCGGCTCGCTTCATGGATAACGCCAGAGGTGAGCGACCGCCGCCGACAGGAACGGTGGCCCGCCCGCATTCGCTCCAGTGATCTTGTTGAACGAAGCCTCATTTCTGGTCTGGAATCTCCATCTCTCGGAACATCGCTTCACTATTGGTGAGCTCTCGCAGGCAATCGAGACGATTCGTAACGCCTGCCAAGCTCCCGATGTATATCGGGACGTGCGGGGAAATAGCTGGGTCAAAAATCCTCCCGAGCCATTGCTCGACTGTCGGCTTGTCAGTGTAGGCAATGAGCAAACGAATCGCCGAAGCAACTTCCGCCGACTGCACAGTGCCTGGCATCAATGTCGCACCAGATGCTGTGTAGCGCCCGCCGAGAAGCTCTCTCCCTCCACCATGAGCATACAACCACTCGTGCTCACCCGGCTTGCGGTAACCAGTCTCCACAAGAACCCGACTCAATGGAGTTTGCTCGATTCGCTCGCTCCGGAATGGACCACAAATCTGCAAATACCGCAACATACCGGTCTTGGCGCAGACGGAAATCGAGCTTGAGTAGCTCCCAAACGTCCACACTCCCAGTGCCAGGAGGACGACCGCTAAGATCAATGCCACCGTTCGCATCCGTCGACTTGCCTCCAACGTGGTGAGGCGCGGCGGGCCGGTGGCATCCGGCGTTCAACAGAACCGTGACCCCGCCGTCGCCTCCACTACGCTTGTTCGCCGTTCTCATCTCACGCCTGTGGCGCTCCAGCCTCGTGATGCTGCCCACCTGCGATAAGCCGCAAGCAACTCCTGTCTGCCCACCCCGAGCAGCTCCGTACATTGCCGCTCCGTGAGGCCGACGCCATGCAGAAGGTCATTAAGCGTGTTGTTAATGGCAAGGCACTCCGGGGAACGGT
The DNA here is from genome assembly GCA_964625855.1 of uncultured Verrucomicrobiota bacterium. Classification (GTDB taxonomy): domain Bacteria; phylum Verrucomicrobiota; class Verrucomicrobiia; order Limisphaerales; family UBA8199; genus JAPLUA01. The sequence goes on from CAZVFC010000015.1 coordinate 79,431, forward strand.
CATCGGCATCATCCCAAGCGGGCCACCTAGCCCCCATCTCCTGGAACTCGGGCAACTCGACCCCGATGCGCCCTCCGAACTCGAACCCGTGGACAATGTCCCCGCCGGCCATCGCCTGGAGCGCCCGGCCAATGAGGGCAATATCAGTTTGGTTCAGCGCGCTGAGTGGCATACTACGGCGAACGATGGCGCTCAGGCAGCGCGGGCGAAAAGCGTCCAGCATGGAACAAAACGCGAATCCCGCGCTTGCCTGCAGCGCTCTTGGCTGTATGGGCTGCTCTATGAAGCACAACAAAGCCCGCCTGCGGCCTGGGCCTCGGCTCATCAAACAACCAGGCCCCACAACGCGGGCACTGTGTGAGGCTACCGACGAACCCCGATGCGTTCGCAATCCTCCGATGCTTCTTCTCGGCGCTCTTCTCAACGACGATGGCATACTCTCGCCGAATCGCCGCTCTGTAACTCTTGTGCGGTATCAAGGCATACGAAACCAGAGGCCGTCGCTTGATGCGCGCCTTTACGAAATCAAAACCACAGTCACAATGGGGCATGGTATCCTTTCAACGCAAAGCTGACCGATGACGAGGAGCGCGCCAATGACGCCTGAATTGGAACGTGCGGCTGACCGCGCTCCTCGTCATTCGGTCGAGCGTCTGGTCGGTGTTTTCATGCTTCCACCCTCAAGCCCTCTCTCATCATGTAGTCGATGAAGCCCTCATACTCGGTCTCCGCGACTGAGTAGTCCTGCTCGTGATCGGCCCAGACAATGCGGTCGTCGCAGCGCCCAGACGCAACGTGAAAACCGTAGTAATCGCCGCAACCGTTGCCAGCAAACGGGAGAAAATCACGTCGGCTTCCCAAGAATTGCTGAAGGTCACGCCAGAGCGACCAATCGCTACTCGGATCGGGCGAGTAGATTGCTGTGAATGCAAACTCACCTGCACCCCAAACGCTCAGGAAGCGCCGATAATCATCCGGCAACTCCACACCTTGCTCCCTCTCGATGTCGCCGATGCGGTCCAGGGAGAGCGGCGCATCGCGCTGCCCCTCGAACTGCCACGCTCTTTTTGACTGGGCCTCGGCTACCTGCTGCTGGAAAGTCTCAAATGTCATCGCGGCGCTCACACCGAACGTTTGGCCCGAAGTGCCCCGCCGAACGGGCAGCTCCTCCGGATTCGGTAGTCTCATGCGGGAATCATGAAACAGTCCGAGGATAGTGTCAATACGTCAATTCCGGTCAAAACGCCCAGCAAATGAAGCCGTTACCATGGGTGGAGGGGGGAGCGTTGAGGGTTGAGAATCAGAGCCTGCCGGGCACGACCGCCCTCTGGGGAGGCCTCTACTTAAGGTTTGCACAATTGGCCCGCAGGTGATAATGCTTAAGTCATGCAACCCCAGGTTCCCGCATCCGCTCTGCCCTTCCCCACCACCCCCGAGGTCATCTTTACCAACTGGCGTTAGAGGCGGGTTGAGAGTCGAAGCTGGGGATTCTGGTTTCGCATTCAGCAGGTTGGAAACATGGGTCCAACTACCTATCTGCAAACGCTGGGCAACTCCTTTCAAGTTCAGGGTGGTCTCCTGCCGAAGCCGCCGCGCCATCATCACTTCCCGCCGCTTCTCCATCAGAAGCGCAAACGGTTTGCGGCCCGCCTCCCGGTCGTTGGGAATTCCCGTTTCGCCCCGGAGCCGATCCACTTGCAGCCTGGCGCCACTCTGGCCGTCACCGACTCACCCGGTCAAACCCGACGTAAAGGCTTGATCCCTGCTTCACGCCCAAGACAGGCCCCAGACACGCCCAAGCCAGTACCTGGCTTAATAGAAAATGTATTAAGCCAGGTACTGTCTTGGCGGTGTCTGGGCCGTGCCTCTCGCCGCTGGCTGCGCCACGGCCTGTCCACCCAACCTGCTCCACGCAAAGGTTCGCAGGCACGCCGCAACCAGCGCATGCCCTCCACCAGATGGGCAAGGAGGCGGCCAAAGCGGGGCCTGGGATGCCCGGGAAGGGTCGCATGTGACAAACCGGCTATAAGCCGAACCGCCCCTGCCGCAGATGCAGTACGGGCAACGGAGGAGGATTCCAAACCGAAGCGGGTGTCTTGGAACAGGGCAATTTGGACCCCTGCCTGCAGAGGCACCCGCGGCCTGGCCAGACCGTGCGCAACCACAACCAATTAGAGAAAGCGGCCTCTCGAAGGCAGACGGTATTCGTGGCAGGTTCTGTTTGAATCGGTCCTCGTTGCCGCCCGGCTTAACCGGTTGCGCGGGTGAGCTTGAAGGCCCGTCCAGTGCCGGTTCGCTTCTGCCCCCGATTCGGCGGCCGCCACGGTCCAGGTCGTGGTAGATCGTGCCCGGATACTCCACTCGCATGGCGCGCGGCATCAATCCAGAATATCCGGTTACCACACCACGTCACGCACCCCAAAAAGCAGCCCCCAGTGCCAAGCGCCGGCGCGAATCTCCGGCTTGAACCTTTCCCTAGCGGCTCTCGCTACGGCGACACCACACGGTAGAATCTCGGGCTATTGGTCGCACTGGAGTCCGTGTACGTCACCGGGCTGCCGGCGAAGGTGCCGCTGGTCAGGATTCCCCATTGCGCGATCGGCAGCGCCACGTTGGAGCTGCACAGCACATGGTAACCCTGACCGCTCGGCCCGTTGAAGGTCAGCGGGAAGGAACCCGCGCTGAGCGGCCCACAGCCGCTCAAAGTCGGCGGGGTCAGCGCGGCACTTATGGTTAGCTTGACCTCACCGCCAACCACCGAGATGCTGGCGGGACCGCCAATCGCCGTGCCGGTCACTGAAAAGGTACCAACGGCGCTAATGTTGCCGGTGGCCTGCCGGATAAGGGTGTAAGTGCCCGGGGCCAGCGGGGAGGCAGCATTGATCGTAAACGCGTTGTTGTTGAGTCTAAGGGTGCCTTGCGAAATCGACAGCGCTGGATTTGAGCCGTCGTACGTCATAGTGATCGGCTGCAAGTAAATCAGGTTGAACATAGAGTCTGCATCGGCCGTGATCGTGGCTGGGGCGGTGCCAGTGCCGCCGACGGCCAGACTCCCCCAGCGGGGACTGTAATCCGACGCCAGCGCGGACACGTCGAAAGTGCCGCCGGCGGCGATGTTAAGCTGCGTGGAGTTGTCAAGGGCGTCGCTGCTTTTCAAGGCAAGCACCCCCTTGTTGATGAGGATGCTGCCGGTGTAAGTTTTGACATTCGTGAGTGTTAGCATGCCGGAACCTGATTGAATCAGCGTGCCACTGCCGGTGATCAGATTGCCCACCTCGATCGCATCGCTGCGGTTGAATGCCAGCGTGGCATTGTTAGCAATGTTAGCGGCGCCTGCACCAGGGGCGCTGAGCGCTCCGGCAGTCCCGCCGTCGCCGACCTGCAAAGTGCCCTGGCTGATGGTGATCGTATTAGCGGGATCGTCGTAGATGCCGGTGAGGATGATTTGACCCGCGCCCAGCTTTGTCCAGGCGCCAGACCAGTTGCTCGAGAGGTTCAAGGTTGAGTTCGCAGCCACATCAACGTACCTGTGCGTGCTCGCCATCAACGGACAGGCGATCGTGCCCGTGTTGGTACAACTGATCGCAGTATCATTGCCGTTATAGAGGACGTAGAACCGGAGCGGGCCCTGGCCACTAACCGTGCCGCCGTTAAGGCTAAGGGTGTTGGCATATTGCTCCACGAAAAGCGTCACGGCGCCATAATCGGTGATGCTGGCCATCCCCCATCTGTACCAACCCATACAATTGGGACTGTTTGCAACCGCCAGCGTGCCGCCCGGCATGATCAGAATGGGCATGTTGTTTGTGCCAAGAGGATTTGTTTCGGGGGTTCCGCTAAACTGGACGCTAGCACCGTTGCTGATGATGATCCCCGAAGCGTTCATCAGCGAGCCGCCGACGCCAAAAACGGTCGTTCCGGCGCTCGCCACGAAGGTCCCCGTATAGGCATTTGAGCCAGTGAGCGTCACCGTACCGATGCCAGCTTTCGTCATGCCGTTGGTGCCAGCGAGCCCCGCACTGATGGTATTGGTGACGCCACCGGCGACGGTGATCGTCGGCGAGCCATTGCTGACGGCCAGCGTAAGGGGGTTTCCGGTGGTGGGGACCAAGCCCCAATTATGCTTGGTCGCGCTCCGATCATCAAAGGTCATGTGGCCGATCGTGTAGGCTCCGTCGAGCGACACCTGGCAGTCGTCACCAAGCGCGACTTTGCTGAAATCGGCCATGACGTCGGTCCCTGCCGCCACAACCAGGTTCGACCAATTGGAGGTGTCAGACCAGTTGCCCCCAGAGGTGGCCACCCATGTCGGCGTTGTCACCGAGGTGTAAGTCGCGCTGCCGACCACGCCATCCGGGTAGCCGTCTATCCGGCCAAAAGCCTGGATCGTCAGACCGCTCTGTGGCGGGAGTAACGTAATGGGACCCGAATAGAGGTTGGTCGTTGCCCAATTATTGGTAGTGTAGTAAGCCATCGCACCCGATGGGGGAGTGATCGTCACTTGAATCGCCCCGATGTATCCCCCCGCCGCCGGAGTGAAGCTCGAAGCCGGCAACCCAGCTACCGTCAGCCTAACCTCACCGCCAACCACGGAGATGCTAGCAGGGCTGCCAATCGCCGTGCCGGCCGCTGAAAAAGTGCCGCTGGCGCCAATATTGCCATTGGCCTGCCGGATAAGGGTATAAGTGCCTGGGAGCAGCGCGGAGGCGGCATTGATGGTGAACGCGTTGTTGTTGAGGCTGAGGGTCCCCTGCGAGATAGATAGCGCTGGATTTGAGCCGTCATACGTCAGGTTGATCGGTTGCCAGTTCAAATTGACGCTGAACCCCGAAGCTCCCTTGATCGTGGCCGGGGCGGTGCCGGTGCCGCTGGCGCATAAACTCCCCCAGCCAGGGGTGTAATCCGACCCCAGCGTGGACACGTCGAAGGTGCCGCCGGCAGCAAGGTTGAGCTGCGTGGAACTGTCAATCGTACCGCTGCCGCTTAGAGCGAGCACCCCGTTGCTGACGATGGTGTCGCCGGTGTAGGTGTTGGCGCCTGTCAGGGTCAAGGTTCCAGTGCCGACCTTGGTCAGCCGGTAGGATCCAGCAATCTCACCCCCCAGCGTCAAGCTGCCAGCCGCAACCCCGACCGCCGCGTCAGCGCCAAGTGTTATCGAGCCGTTGAAGGTGTTGTCGCCGGCCAGGTTTTGCAGCGCACCCATGCCCACGCCGCCGGATCGGCAGCCCGCGCCGTAGAGCGTGAGCCGCTCGAGGTTGGCGTAGCTATCGACGTTATCCAGCGCCAAGGTCCCGCCGTTGGTGACCGCGGTCGAACTCCAACTGTAATCGGCACCCAACGCGGTCGACGAACCGGCGATGAGCTTGGTATCGGCATAGACAATGATCGCTCCATCGAACGTATTGTTTCCAGTCAACCGAAGCGAGCCAGTGGACGTGCCGTTGGTCTGGCTGCCACCCCTGACCGTCCAAGGTACGGAAGTGACCGCGGTTCCGTCCATGTTTCCGGAGATGGTGGCATCATTAGAGGTTTCCACCGTGCCGTCCCCGTTATTATCCCCACGAACGTCCAAGCCGCATCCCGCGGACATCATCATCTGTCGGGCGATATTGATATTGGGAGCGTCGAATCGCAATGCCCCAGCGGTACCCGACTGGTAAGTCTTAACAACGTTCGCTGGGTCGCCCAGCACGCTGTCCGAGGTGACGGCAAGGACGCCCCGATTGACGTGAATGGTGCCAGCCTTGAAATCGTTATCCGCGTTGCTCAGCCGTGTGATTCCAGCGCTTTGCACGTTTCCCATGTCAATGAAGAATACTAGCCCCGGGCTGCCCCCGCTGATCTTGCCGGATAGCCCGTACGAAGTGGAGCTGTTGTAACCTTGGATGCCGACCTGAACTGCTGCTGGGTCGGTAGGCAAGTTGATGGCATTGGCTACGGTGGCACCACCTGTCAAACTGAATTCTATGGCGCGCAAATTCGGAACCGCTCCGATGGCTATCGGGCCAGTGCCGAACGCGTTCACATTGCTCGCTATCACGGCCGCGTTGAATCCCAGCCCGCTGGCGGCGACCGCGGGGCCGGCATTGATAAAAACTGGACCGCTGAGAGACGAATTGATTCCGCTCAGCGCGAGGCGGCCCACGCCGCCTTTAGTGAACCCGTCAGTTCCCGCCAGCGTAGAAGCGATTGTAGCGTTGGTAGCGGCATTGATCGTCGGTGTTGTGCCGGCAAGGGTCAGCGTACTGCCGGAAATCCGATAACGTACTGTACCTAGACCGTTAGTAAATGTCACACTGCCGGCGGTGATTGGCTCGCCGAGGGTGATCGTTCTTCCAGCACCGCCCAAGATGGCGGCATTGGGGGTAGTGGTGTCGTTAGCCCACGCGATCCCCTCTTGCCAAATCGTGGTGTCAGTGGTGTTCCAGGTGCTGCTGCTTGCGGAAGTGTTCCAATTGTACGTCGCTCCGCTTGCTGCCAGGGCGGTTGTGATCGCGCTGGCGAGAACCGTCGCCTTGAACCATGTTTTCGTTCTCATCGAACCTGGTTTCGCTTCGCGGTTGTTAGGGACGTTTAAACTCGGAATGGCTGGTGATTTCGATTTCATTTGTGTTTGGTGGGGAACTAGTGGTTTAGCGTGCCAGAGTCGGTTCCCGTCGGCGCTCCGATCTTCCCCTCTTGCAGCCGCCTCTTGCCCCCGCTCGAACGGGGGGGACAAAGGGAGGAACCAGATTCAGTTGTTCTTCTTGTATCTAATTTTATGGGTTGAACCTTGTGCATCTGCATGACTCAAAGATCACGGAGCGGTGGTGTTTGAATCCTGAGACAAATTCCACACATCCAGAAAGCGCCTCCTGGCGATGAATTGGGCATGTCCGTCGCAGAAAAAAGCGGCCATGCCAGCCGTCCCGTGATTGTTGCCCGAGTCCGGCCAGTTGTTATTTGGATTCTCTGGCTGGCTCGGGTTGGGATCATCTCCGTCCATGACTAAGAAGAACGCGCTTGGCCCTGGCCTGGTGTTGATGGCGGCAGGGTAATGCGTGATTTCATGGGTTTGGACCTCCCGTTCAGTTTTCTTCTTGCCGCACGGATCATTCCGTTGCGGATACCAAACACCAAACACCTCGTAGCTAGCACCGTTGGTCTTGGTATTAACCGCGTTGTTCATCAGATCCTCCAAATACGTTCCATTGGGCGCGTCGGCATAGGAGATGGGTGTGTTTCTAATGGTGTTGCGGGTCGCCGGACAGATGAAAGTGCCCAGGCTCTTCGCGTAGTTCGGGTAGAGCCAGTTTAAGTCGTCATCGGAATCGCTGCGATCGGTATATCCCGAGTGAGGCGCTATGCCAGCTTTTAAGACCGGGTACCAGGATGGCCCGCTAAAGTTACCGCGATAATCCTCCGCATACATCAGGCTGCCGCAGCCCATTTGCTTGAGGTTGTTGACGCAGCCGATGATCCTGGCTTTTTGCTGGGCCCGGCTCAGCGCCGGCAGCAGCAGGGCTGCCAGAACGGCGATGATTGCAACGACCACAAGCAGTTCGATCAGTGTAAAACCTTTATGCCGCTGGTAACACCTGCTCCGAAAACCTCTGCGGCCGGTCTCCGGCTGAAAGCGATTGGTATTTCTCATAAGAATCCTAATCTTCGTAGCAACCGACCTTGAGCGTAAATCTCGCCGACCCAGCGGACAATAACTCAATCTAGCTACTCTCATTGCCGGATCGCGGGTTCAAACCTGTCTGAGCTGCACTGGACGGGTGGATGGTTCGGAGTCCTTCATACCGTGAGTTCAGGGGTGGTGCAACGATGCTGATTGCCCTCAGAGCGGCAATCGGCGGGCCTCGCGACGGTTCCCGGAGGTTGGGCTTTCTGATGGTAGGGCGCCCCGTCGCTGCTGGACGCTCTCTTCGACATTCCAATTGCCGCTCGAATATACTGGCTGATGGCAAATGGCTAAGCTATGTTCAAGCATAAAAACCGGGCGTACAAGATCTGAAGCCGCGGGGCCGCAACGCCTGACCTCGGTCTGGCGCCGGCGCGTGTTTCGGAACTCTTTCACACGCCGGGGTCGGACGTACAAGGTGAAAGGGTGGGCTTTCAGGGTCCAGTTTCAAGGTCGTCGGCGAACATTCTCTTTGGCGGGACGCACGCGAGCCGAGGCGGCTCAGGAAGCCCAGCACCTCTACGAAACCATCCGCAACCAGGGCTGGCAAGCAGCCACGCTCCTGCATAGCACGCACCGGCTGGTCCACGTCAATAAGGACCTTGCATATTGGGGAGAGCGGCTGGTCCATCGGCGCTACCGGCAGGCGCGGTTCGCTGTGACCCCGGAGTATTCTGCGTGCTTCGAACACGAGAGGGCGCAGGTAATCCTGATGGGTGCCAGTGACCTGAATACGCCGCAGCAATCCATACGCATCGAACGTGAAGGAGCGCGCACGTACTTCCCCCTGGGGACGAACGACCCGGAACTCGGGGCACGCAAGGCGAGAGAGATTCACCAAACGATCCTCACAATGGGATGGGCGGCGGCATCCAAACGCTTCGAGCGTGAACTCACACTGGCTATCGCCTGGTCGGACGATCCGCTGGCCGTCACGTACACCACGCTCTTCACTGTTTTGGGCGCGGCGCCGGCCCATTCCGCGCCGATCGCCGCCGCTGACCGACTCCGCAAATGGATTGCCGTGGTGGAGCGAGACGCCACGTTGCACAGTTGCCTGCGCTACTGGCTCGATGAACAGCCTGGGTTCACCGGCACGAGGGTATTCCGCAGTGCAGAAGCTGTGCTCGACGCGTTGGAGTCGGACCACCCAGCGCTGATACTGATCAACCGCATGTTGCCCGAAGCCGCACAATTAGCCGAGCACCTCAAAAAGCGGCGCCGCGACCTGCCGGTTTTCTTTTACCGGATACACGACGAGGCCGGTCAGATCTTTACCTCCATCTCCGGCGTGACGCGAGGCTATATTTTCCGACGGCGGTTGCCGGCGCGGCTCTTTGATCCACTCCACGCTGCCATTCGTTCGCCAAGCTTGACCGCGTCCCTGGTCAGACAGCACATCCAGGATTATTTTCAGAGCTTCTTCCGCCAATCGGAGGCAGCAACCGAATCCCTTCCGTCGGCGATCCTGACCAGCCGTGAGCAGGAAGTGCTAAGCTATGCTAGCCGCGGCCATCTGGACAAGGAAATCGCTGACCTCCTCACTATCAGCATCTGGACAGTAAACAATCACTTGAGGAGCATTTATAGGAAGTTGGGCGTGCATAATCGGATGCAAGCCGTGCACGAGTATCTCGAGAAGTAACCCACAGCCTCGAATACCCGTTGACCCGAATTCTGCGCACACCATGCCGCCTAAGTTTCGCCCTAACGGCTTCACCCGGGAAAGCTCGCGCCTTACCTCAGCGAACCCAAAGGACCCCGGCCGCCAAACCGTAGATTGGAATTCGAGTTGTTCACTTGATTTGGAGGCCTTCGCCGCTTTGCCTTGCTGTTTTCCGTGGGCCAGATGATGGAGCATGGACTTGGTGCCCTTGGTAGTGCCGATTTGGACGCGCATCGCGACCCACTTGACCGGCAAAGTAGTCTCCTTCCTGAGTCGGTCAGCGAGGGCTAGCTTGCCAGGGTCGCTCCGCCTGCGCATTGCGAAATCCGACTCCGGCCAGCCCAGGCACGTGAGTTCCTCGTAGGTGGTGCGGTTGGCCTTTTGCTCGGCCGTTTCCCGGTGCAGCTCCCCGGAGTGGTTCTCGCCGAGCTTGCCGTCCATGCGCTCCAGCATCTTCTGTCGGAACTGCTAGCTCCCCAGGCCCCAGCCGCGACGCAACGGCTTCAGTTCCTCCTCGTCGGCTTCCTCGATGCGGCGGACTTCCATTTGACGCTCGAATTGCTGGCGCCCCACGGCCGAGTCCTGCTCAATACCGTGCTCACCCAACCAACGGTCAACCCGTATCCAGCCGGGCTGATGCTTCGTCGCGGCCAGATACCGACCAAAACTGCTCCACGGAAAGGCCCGCAGGCGCTCCGCAACCAGCGCATGCCCTCCACCAGATGGGCAAGGAGGCGGCCAAAGCCGGGCCCGGGATGCCTGGCAGGGGTAGCATCGGACAAACCGACTATAAGCCGAACCGCCGCTGCCGCAGATGCAGTACGTGCAACGGAGGAGGATTCAAGACCGAAGCGAGTCTCTTGGAACAGGACGGTTTGGATCCCTACCCGCTACGAACGCAATCAGGGTCGGGCACCGGTTTGCGGATTGGCCTCTTTAAGGCCTTTCATGCCTTCCATCATGAGTTTTGCGGCCTCGGTCATTTTCTGGACGGCGGCGACGGATTGATCGAGTTTATCCAGTTCCATGATCGGGATTTGGCCGTTCTGAACGGAGAGGCCCGGGTTGTTGACGTTGCGGGCGCGCCGGGCCTGGATACGCTCGTTCGCGATGGCGGCGATCTGTGTGAGTTTGGCCTGCTGCTCCGGGGTAAGAATCGCCTGGAGCTTGGCGGCGGTGGCTTCATCTCCGACCAACTGGGCAATGCCCGTGGCCCCGGGTTGCTGGCCCATGATGAATCCGGAGAGATTCTGGAGCATGGTACGGGTTGGCAGGGTTATTTCGTCGTATTGTTGCTGGGTGATTTGGCCGCGGGCCAAGGCGTCGCCCGCGAGAAGCATGTCCATGATTTGCTCCGGCTCGGTGCGCATCGCCGAGGTCAGGTCGGTGACTGCGTTCATGCGCTTGCCGATCAGGTTCTGGATGAGGGCCGAGGTTTGGTGCTGCTGGTCTTCGCTCAGACCAAGCTGGGTCGTGGCGCTGCGCAGGATCTCTTTGCTCGCGGCTTCGGCGACGGTGGCGGACCCGGAGTTTGTTGCCCAGGTATTTGCGAGTTCGATGCCACGATCAATCACACTGGTGATATTGGAAGTGATCCTGGCCGAAAGTGCTGTTTTCTCGGGGCCGTACTTTTCCGCGAGGCGAGACCAGGCGCTGGGCGGGGTTACGGTCGCCTGCTGGGCGGCAACGACGGGTTTGGGCTCGGGGTGGACTGGAGCGGGGTTGTGATGGTCGCCGGCCTCTGCGACTGCTACAGGAGCGGCAGGCTCCGCGAATGTGAGGTGCGGTTCAGGCGGGGACGCGTCTTCGGTCTTGTCGGTTCCTTTGGTGAACCAGTAAACCACGGCTGTTCCTGCGAGTATAGCGCCAGCAATTAGTAGAGCAGTCTTTTTCATAAGCTTCGTATGTATTTTGCGGTCAGGACTTCTGAGCCTTTACAAGGAGATATACGCAGGCGCAGAGGATTGGGTTACAGAGATTTGGCCTTTTCGCGCCCCGCGGTACTGAGGGCTGCTCGGTTGACACGCGCCTGAGCCTGTTCCCGAAGGGCGTCCGCGGACCGAGCGGGGGTCCGCAGAATGAGATTCGAGCTGTGGGCATCATTCGGTGGCGTTGGCTGTTCCGCATTGGTGTTCGCCCTGGCATAAGTATCCGCCGGCCGGGCAGTTGCGGTGCCGTCAAAGTTCGGGTTTCGGGTCTCGGCCTTCGGATTTGAGAATCCTCTGCCACAGTTGGCACTGGCAATCATGGGTGAAGGTTGACAATCTCCCGCCGATGACCGCTTACGCGCTGGCGATATTCCTCGGGGCATTCCTGCTCTTTCAGGTGCAGCCGCTTATCGGCAAGTACATTCTGCCGTGGTTTGGCGGCGGGCCCGGGGTCTGGACCACCTGCATGTTGTTCTTCCAGGTGCTGCTGCTGGGGGGCTACGCCTACGCCCATCTGACCACGCGGTGGCTCAAGCCACGCTTTGGGCCTGGGGACGGGCCGCCTACGCTCTTTGCTGCGCCCTGTGCGCGATCAAGTTCTGGAAGGCGGAAGGCGCCAAGCAAAATGCAGCAACCAGCGCCACGGACCCCACACCCCGGACCCCGTCCATGGTCCCGCGCCCCTCCTCCCTCACCGTGCTTTTCTGGCTGTTGCTGCCCGCCTGCGCGTCCGTGTTGCTGCTGGCGGCGACCAACAAGCTGTGCCATATAGGGGAAATCCTAGTTCCTGCCGGCCCATAGGGGTGTACGTTATGCCAATGTATAGCGCTACAATGGGCCATTGGTCATCAATGCAATTCTTCGCCGGAAGCGCGATTCAGCAGTTGGAAGACGCTTGAGAAGGATGCGACGCGAAGATTGGCCATGAGCGATTATGCAATTCACAGGGTGGGTGTGCGTCCGGACGCACACTCGACAGACGGGGAATCCGGAACAGAATCGGGTGTCCGAAGACCAGTTTCCATTATGAAAGCCAAACCAACGACTTTAGCATTTGTAGTTGCCTTTATCTCTGTGGGCCTTTCGGCCAACCGGTCCAGCGCCGAGCTGGCGACCGTTGCTACCACACCCGGCGGCCTGACGGTTACCGTGGACGGCACCAACTACGCGGCGCCGGTCACGTTCGATTGGGTGGCTGGTTCTGAGCACATCCTCGACGCCCCCAGCCCCCAAGCGGCTGGCGATGGCCATAGCCGGTCCAGCTTTGCGTCTTGGAGCGATGGCGGAGCCCAAGCCCATTCCATCACCATGCCGGCTTCCGACACGACAAATACAGCAACTTATGTCACTCAATACCTGCTGGAGACCACTGTCACACCGTCCGGAGCGGGCACGATCACAAGCGATCCCGTCGGTCCCTGGTACGATGCCGGGCAATCAGTCTCACTGACAGCCGTTACCAACACCGGTCACAGGATTCATTATTGGGAAGGGGTGGACAGTGCAACCGGCAAAACGGCTCAGGTCACGATGAACGACTATCATCTGGTGCAAGCCAGCTTCATACCTGCGGATTACCCCTACATTGTGCTCACCAACAACGGAGGAGCAGCCCCGGGCGACCTGATTGGGAGTCTTGGCGGCCGCACCGCCGAGGGCACCAGGCTTTATTATGTCGTGCTTGATAACACCGGTACCAATGCCCTCTTTGCCAGCAAGGCCACCACGCTCTCCAGATTTGTAACACCCCAGGGCTTTGATGCCGTACCCGGCGGGGGCGTTTTCAGCCTGAAGGATGAGACCCTGACTTCTGTTGATAGCTTCACCACCCTGGGCTACACCCTGGACACCCACGACATGAAGCTCTTGCCCAACGGCCATGCCCTGGTCTTCGGCACCGAGGTGCGGACTGTTGATATGAGCGCACTCGTCGAGGGCGGGAAGACGGCTGCAACCGTTACGGGCGACATCATCCAGGAGATTGACGCCAATAAGCGGCTCGTTTTTGAGTGGCACACGTTTGACCACATCCCGATAACCAATTCGTTCTACAACCTCACCCAACAGAGCATTGATTATGCGCACATGAACGCTGTAAGCATAGACCCGACGGACAACAATCTGCTCGTTTCCTTGCGCACTACTTCCGAGATCGTGAAGATCAACCGGCAAACCGGGGAAGTGATGTGGCGCCTGGGCGGCAAGCAGAATCAATTCACCTTCATTGGCGAGCATGAAGAGAACGCTCCCTACTACACGGTGGGACAGCATGACGTCCATCGGTTGGCCAACGGCAACCTGCTCTTCTTCGATAACGGCAACATTTCGGGAGGTGGAATCACCCCGAACGACCGGACTTACTCCCGGGCTGTGGAGTATCAACTGGACGAAGAGAACATGACCGCAACGCTGGTGTGGGAATATCGCCATTCGCCTGACATCTCGGCGCCGTGCACAGGCGCGGTCAAGCGATTCGCCAACGGCAACACACTCATTGACTGGGGTTGCGCCATTGCCACCAGCGGAACAATTATCACCGAGGTTTCGCCTGCGGGCAACGTCGTCTTTGAGATGCAACACGCCGTTAAAGGCCCGAGCAGCAGCGTAACCAAACAGGTGTGGAACAGCTCGGACCTCGTGCGAGGCACGAATTTCGAAACCATTGTCGCGGGTCAGACTTACTCTTCGCCAGAAGCTGGGGTTTCGGTGACGGTGAATGGTCTGAGCGGTTTGTCCCAAAACGAGCTGCTGGTCCAGCGCCACCTGGATGCCGTGCGCTTTCCGCAGTTCTCCGGCAAAGCGCCGCAGGTGGTGATGGAGCATATTGTGCTCTCGGCTTCCAATATCGTCCAGTTGGACGTCGAGCTCAGCCTGGACCTGCCCGACACCGGTTACGTGTTCGATACGCCCGCGGTTCATACTCCGGCTCAAGTGGAGGTTTATCAGCGACCGACTCCGGGGCAGGGGCAGTTCTCGGCGCTGCCCACCACCTATGATTCGGGCACGCAGAAACTGCGGGTGACGACCACACAACTGGGCGAGTTCATCTTCGCCTACCCCGACTTGGCAGAAACGCCTTATGTACCAGCGATCCTTAGCCCGGCAGATCAAAGCGAAGTCAACCAGGCGGCGCCGGTCACCCTGACGTGGGTACCCCAGGGTCTCGTGGGTTCGTTCGATCTCCAGGTGGCTACCAATGCCGGCTTCGCCGACCTTGTGCTGGACACCAATGCCCTGGGCACCAGCAGTTTTGTCCTCCAGAACCTGCTAACCAATTCACAGTATTTCTGGCGCGTCCGCGTCGTCAATCAGGGCGGCGCGAGTGATTGGGCCACAGCCTCGTTCGAGACCGTCCCGTCGATGCTTCGCCTAACCTACCCGACGGGCGGCGAAACCTGGCAACGCTTCCAGGTGGTCACCATCCGCTGGGTGGACAACATCTCCGAGAATGTGGCCCTCGACATCTATAAAGGCGGGATTTCCAATCGAAACTTCGTCGCCAGCACTCCCAGCACCGGCTCCTACACCTGGACGGTGGGTCAATATCAAGCCTTTCCCCTGGGTTCGGATTACACCTTGAAGATCCGCAGCACGACGGATCCGGCCCTATATGATTTCAGCGGCTCCTTCAGCATGATCACCAATCTGACCAGCGTCACCATAGACGGCGGTTCGCTGACCAATCTGCCGGATGGGAGCATCCAGTTTGGCTTCTCGATTCCGGGCGCGCTCGAGGCCACGGTGATCGGCTCTACCAACCTCCGGGACTGGGAGGTCCTGCAGACCGTGCCCCTGACCAAGAGCAGTGCCGTGTTTACGGATGACGCCGCGACTAACTTCTCCTCCCGTTTCTACCGGCTGCGCGTGCCATGACGAGCCTCCGATCCTGGCGCTGCGGTGAGAATGCGAAGAGCCTATAGATCCGAATTTAATGAGTAAGAAAGCTGTTCTTATGAAACTCCGTAGACTCGGTTTGCTTTATGCAACCGTCGTGCCACTGCTGAGCTTAGATTGCTTCACCGCGAAGGCGCAGCTTCCGCCCGATTTTCCCGGTCTGACGGTAACCACCTGCGATACCAACGCCGTGGCCGACGGTTACATCTTTCTCGAGATCACCGACTCCGCAACGAACGGCGGCTATTATCTTATCATACTGAGGAATGACGGCTCACCGGTTTGGTACCAGAGTGTGTCGAACTACACCTACGATTTCAAGGTGTTGCCCAATGGGTACTTACACTATGCCAACATCTATCACACCCATTCGTGGACTGGCGGCGGGGATTGCATCCACGAAGTTCTGGATGCGGGCTACAATCCTGAGGAATCGATCCGGGCCGGCAACGGCTATGTGGCTGACGCGCACGAGTTCCAGTTGCTGCCCAACGGCCATGTGCTCTTGAACGGCTACTACAAGACGCAAATGGACGTGAGCCAGTACGTTGTGGGCGGGTATCCCAACGCACTGGTTGCCGGGGCGATCATTCAGGAGCTCGACGCCGGGCGAAACGTCGTCTTCCAATGGCGGTCGTGGGACCATTTCACGATTCCAACGTATTTCCCTCCCACTGCCTACACCAATAGCGCTGCGAAAAACCCGGTCATTGACGCTTTTCATCTTAATACGGTGGTGATGGATACCGATGGCAATCTCCTCATCTCCAATTTCGGGATGGATGTTTGGAAGATCAGCCGGCAAACGGGCCAGATTATGTGGCGTCTGGGCGGACCGGCGAATCAGTTTTCGTTTGTGGGCGTTAACCCGCTGCAGGCCCTGGGGCATTTCTCCGGCCATACCTTGAGCCGGCTGGAGAATGGCAACATCCTGATCTACTGCAATGCCGATCAACAGGCCACGCGGTCGTCGAAGGTTTACGAGTACAAGCTGGACGAGACCAACAAAGTCGCCACCCTGATGTGGACCTACGCCCCTCCCACCAATTACTACGCCTGGCACTACGGCAGCGCCCAGCGCCTGCCCAACGGCAATACCTTCATCGGTTGGGGCGGCGCCAACATCATGCCTGGCATCGGCGGTGCCACCAACCAGTGGATTCCCGCCTGCACCGAGGTCACGCCGGGTGGCACCGTGGTTTTTGAGATGCGCTTCGATGATCCGAAGATGGCCAGCTATCGGGCCTACCGGTTTGTTTATCCCCCTGCCTCGCAAGTCCTGGTGAGCTCCGTGTTCGAGGCGGCCAACGGCAATACTTATGACTTTGAGGGGACGGGCATCTCCATGACGGTCATTGAAGGGGGTGGCGGCTACACCGAGGTGACCGCGATACGCGCACCCTACGCGCCGGTGAATCCACAATTCCAAGGGAAGGCGCCACGCGTGCTGCCAGCGCGGGTGAGCTTGACCAGTTGGGGCATCTACCAGTTGGATGCCGAGCTCGGGTTCGACACCGTGAGCTTTGGTTTTGCCGACCCCGCCAACCTCACGGTGTATTACCGGGCGCAAACCGGCCAGGGCGTGTTCCTGCCTCAGCCGACGGCTTACAATCCCTTCACCCAAGAACTGATCGTGGCGATGACGATGTTCAGCCCCTATGACGATCTGGGCGAGTTCATCTTTTGTTGCCCGGACGTTGCCGATGTAGCCTATCCCCCGATCCTGGCTGCGGTGGAGAATTACCGGGGACCTCAGCCCTACGAGGTTGTTGGCCCCTTGCCGGCCGCGCCTGGCACGAATTATTCGGTCAACCAGCAACTGCCGGTCTGTCTGGCGTGGTCCCCGAAAGGCCTGGCCGCCTCGTATCATCTCCAGGTCGCCACGAATGCGGACTTTTCCGATCCCGTCGTTGACGTGCCGGATCAGACACGAGCCTTCTACGTCTGGAGCAATGCCGCCCCGGGCACGGCCTACTACTATCGCGTTAATACCTCCAATGACGGCGGCACCAGTGGCTGGTCGGACGGCGCGTTTCACACGGTTGCGCCGATGATTGCCCAGACCGTTCCCAACGGCGGCGAAGCGTGGCAGCGCGGCCTGAAGTATTTCATCCAATGGGAAGACAATATCGCCGAAGATGTGGTGATTGATCTCTATCAGAGTGGGGTATTCCTGAAGTCCCTTGCCACGAATGCCAGCACCGGCGCCTATAAATGGCAAGTGGGCCTGGACCTCATTCCGGGCGACGATTATTCCATCAAAATTCGCAGTGCCACCGATGGGGCTCTGTTCGACAGGAGTGACCTGTCCTTCAGCATAGATGTTCCTGAGATCACGAGAATTCAGCAAGACCAGGATGGCGCATGGGTGTTCGAATGGAGTGGCACCTCCGCCAGCGTGTATGTCGAGCTTAATCCAACGCTCGCTCCCGACCAGTGGCAGACCATCGCTGGGCCCGTCGGTGGTTCCTCCTGGACCAACGCTCCAGACGCAGCTCCGAAAGGTTTTTACCGGCTCCGGCTGCAGTAAGCCCCAGCAATGCTCCTGGAAGCGAGACCTGCCGAGACAACGAAAGACATGAAACAGAGCAACGCAAAGCTGTATTCACTGACGGTCGCGCTCCTGGCGGTCTCGATCTGCTCCCACGGCGTGACCCTGGTGTCCGGGCCGTCCTTCACCAAAGCGACGAATGCGCCGCTCGCCGGGGTCCTGCAGCTAACCACGGATGGGGACACGAGGGTCAGCGTGTCGGTGAACGACGGGACTAATGTCTGGGAACGCCGCTTCTATGACTATGCCAAGGTTCATTCCGTGCCGTTGCTGGGATTCAAACCCGCCCGCACCAACCAGATTACGGTCACGCTCTGCGACCGGAACCAGAACCAGGTCACGGCCGGCCAGCCCCTGCAATTCATCACCAGCCCGTTGCCGACGAACTTCCCCAACATCGTCCTGCTGCACCGCGAGCCGGACAGAATGGAGCCGGGCTACACGTTGTTCCGCGTCGGGGTGCGCAACGAACTCTATTGGTATATAACGATTGTGGACAGCTCCGGCGAGGTGGTCTGGTACACCGTGGGGCTCTCAACGGCGGATGTACGGCGCCTGGACAACGGCAATCTGTTCATGCCCTGGAAGACCAACTTCGTGGAAATGAATCTGCTGGGACAAACGGTCAACTCCTGGGTCGTGCCCACCAATCTGCCCATCAATCTCCATGAAGGCGTGCCAACGGGCCATGGTACCATTCTGTACCTGAGCGATGCGGTTCACACTCTCACCAATTACCCGACCAGCATGACGGTCTCGAACGCCCCTCGAAAGCCAGCGATCGTCAAGTATCAAAAAGTAGTGGAGATCTCGACTACCAACGCCGCGGTGCTCCACACGTGGGTGCCGGAGAACGTGCTGGATCCCTGGCGCATGAGTTACGCGATCGTCTACTCCGGTGGGAGTTGGGACGCCGAACACTCGAACGCCGTCATTGAGGACCCGCGCGACGATTCACTCATCGTTTCCATGCGCCACCAGAATGCCGTCGTCAAGTTCTCCCGCGCGACGGGAGCGCTTCGGTGGATCCTCGGTCCGCCTGAAAACTGGGGTCCCGCGTGGCAGCCATACCTCCTGACGCCGGTGGGCACGCCTTTCTTCTGGCAATACGCTCAACACGCACCGACTATCACACCGCAGGGCACCCTGATCCTGTATGATAACGGCAATTATCGAGTTAGCCCCTTCGCTCCGATCGCCTCGGTTACCAACTACTACAGCCGGGCCGTCGAGTACAGCATCAACGAGCAGACGATGGAAGTCTCCCAAGTATGGGATTACGGACGAACCAATGTTGCCCAGCGGCTCTATACGGACCGGGAAGGCAACGCCGAGCCGCTGCCGAAGACCGGAAACGTATTGAACAATTTTGCAGCCGTGAGCTACGTTAACGGGGTGGCCCCCAGTTCATACGGGCCAAACGCGGTGATGTGTCGGATCACGGAGGTCACCCACGATGCGGTGCCTCACATCGTGTTCGATCTGGCGATATCAATGTATGCCAATACCAACGTGACCTACAAAGACTGCAGTGTTTATCGGGTCCACCGAATTCCAGATCTCTACGCGCATCCAGCCAAACCTGTCGCTGATTTGTCAGTGACATGCACCAACGGGGCGGCACGCTTGCAGTTTTCGGCCGACAACACAAGGACCTACCTCATCCAGGCATCTACCAATCTCATTGACTGGGGAGCGATCGGCGCAGCCGAGGAGGACGACCCACAGACCGGAGATTTCAGCTTCGAGGAAGTGCAGGCTGCAGAATCTCCGACTCACTACTACCGCGTCGTCACCCAGTAAGCCTGGCCCCAACTGCCCGACAAGTGAAAGGGTCGTTGCAGGAGTCCTCCTCCTTCCCTACGTCATCGCATTTACGGCCGCAAACACTCGGAACACGCATCCGCTGGCCGGGCAGTTGCGGTGCCGTCAGAGTCCGGGTTTCGGGTCTCGGCCTTCGGATTTGAGAATCCTCTGCCACAGTTGGCACTGGCAATCATGGGTGAAGGTTGACAATCTCCCGCCGATGACCGCTTACGCGCTGGCGATATTCCTCGGGGCATTCCTGCTCTTTCAGGTGCAGCCGCTTATCGGCAAGTACATTCTGCCGTGGTTTGGCGGCGGGCCCGGGGTCTGGACCACCTGCATGTTGTTCTTCCAGGTGCTGCTGCTGGGGGGCTACGCCTACGCCCATCTGACCACGCGGTGGCTCAAGCCGCGCACCCAGGCGGTTGTGCACCTGGTTCTGCTGCTCGCCGCCCTGGCCCTCCTGCCGATCACGCCCACCGACTCCTGGAAGCCGGCCGGCGGGGGGAATCCGACTCTGCAGATCCTCGCCCTGCTGGCTGTCTGCCTCGGGCTTCCGTACTTCGTCCTGTCTGCCACCGGCCCGCTGCTGCAGCACTGGTTCAGCCGCGCCAACCCCGGGGTTTCCCCTTACCGGCTCTACGCGCTGTCGAACGTCGGCTCGCTGCTGGCCCTGGTCAGCTACCCGTTCTACTTCGAGACGCATTTCACGCGCATCACCCAAGCCACGCTTTGGGCCGGGGGACTGGTTGCCTATGCCCTCTGCTGCGCCCTGTGCGCGATCAAGTTCTGGAAGGCGGAAGGCGCCAAGCAAAATGCAGCAACCAGTGCCACGGACCCCACACCCCGGACCCCGTCCATCGTCCCGCGCCCCTCCTCCCTCACCGTGCTTCTCTGGCTGTTGCTGCCCGCCTGCGCGTCCGTGTTGCTCCTGGCGGCGACCAACAAGCTGTGCCAGGACGTCGCCGTGGTGCCGTTCCTGTGGGTGGTGCCGCTGGCGCTGTACCTGCTGAGCTTCGTGATCTGCTTCGACAGTCCGCGCTGGTACGCGCGGTTCCCCTACACCCTCGCGCTCATCGCCGCCATGACCGGCTGGTGCTGGGCGCTGTTCCACGGCGGCGATTGGGGGCTGTGGCAGCAAGTGGCGGTCTATTGCGGCGGGTTGTTTATCTGCTGCATGGTGTGTCATGGTGAGCTCTACCGCCTCAAGCCCGACCCTCGCCAGCTCACCTGGTTTTACCTGATGATCGCCGCGGGCGGCGCGCTGGGGGGCCTGCTGGTCGCCGTCGCCGCACCGCTCGTCTTCACAGCCTATTACGAACTGCACTGGGGGCTCTTCCTGTGCGGGCTGTTGTTCCTGGTGGTTTGCATCCGCGACCGCCAGCCCGCCGGCGGAGCGCCGAAGGTCCCGCCGCCCGAAGGTTCTGTGCCCCTGTGCACGGTCCCGCCCGCCTCGCCCCGCGCCGAGTGGCGCTGGCTCGCCTGCATCCTGCCGCTGTTTGTGTTCGGCGGGCTCGACTGGTTTATCACGCGCCTGGCGAGTCACACCACCACGGTGCCCAAGGGTTACTTCACCGCGTTGCGGATCGGCATGTGGGCGATCCTGGCCCTGCTGGTCATTTCCTGGATTGCGCGCGGGAAGTTCCGCACGTTCCGGCACTGGCACTTCCTGGCCTGCCTCTGGCTGCTGCTGGGGCTGGCCGGGTTGGGCACAAGCCTCTGGATGCAGGCGCGGGAGGACCGCGAGGAACGGGTTTACCAGTGCCGCAGTTTCTACGGCGTGCTGACCGTGTGCGAATACTACAAGGATGATCCCGAGTCGCATTACCTGCTCCTCCAGCACGGGCGCATCACGCACGGGCTGCAGTTCGTTGACCCGGAGCAGGCCACCTGGCCGATCAGCTATTACGGGCCGCAAAGCGGCATCGCCCTGGGCGTCGAGGCCCTGCCTTCCGGCCCCCGGCGCATTGGCGTGGTGGGCCTGGGCGCCGGCACCATGGCGGCCTTTGGCCGCGCGGGAGACTACCTGCGCCTCTACGAAATCAATCCGCAAGTCGAGCGCGTCGCCACCTCATGGTTCACCTACCTGGCTCACTGCAAGGCGAAGGCCGAAGTGGCGCTCGGCGATGCCCGGCTCTCCCTCGAACGCGAACCGCCGCAGCATTTCGACCTGCTGGTGCTGGATGCCTTCAGCAGCGACGCCATCCCCGTGCACCTGCTGACCAAGGAAGCGTTCGAGGTCTATGAAAAGCACCTCAACACCAACGGTGTGATCGCCGTGCACATCTCCAATCATTACCTCAACCTCGAACCCATCGTCGTCAATCTCGCCCGGCACTTTGGCTATAGGCTGGCCGCCATTGACTACGACGAGGCCGACGGCGAAGGCGAGTGGTGGCTCTATGGCTCGACCTGGGTGCTGCTGACGCGCGATTCGCGCATCATCAACTCGCCCGCCATCTCTGGCGTTGCTTACTCCGTCAATACCAACGCCGCCAAGGTCCGGCTCTGGACGGACGATTTCAGCAGCCTGTTCCAGGTGCTCAAATAGCGACTCAGGAGCCCGCACCTTCAGGTTTGCCGGTGATTGGGTTAAGGAGAAGCGCTGTTTCGGGCCGCAGCAGGGTTCTCAGCGGGCCAAGAAACACCTGCCGCCCTTCGAAGGACCTTCGAAGGACCTTCGAACGACCATCGAAGGCCCATCGAAACATCACGCCCACACCTCGCCGACAACAAGCCTGCCGCCGGCCAGGCCCGCCTTTCCCCTACATCAATATGTGAGGGAAAACCCTACAGAATGTTGCTAATGGCCTTGCCCTTTGGGTGGACTTCCGGGATATTATAATAGTTTAAGATGTGCCTGCTGCGTCGTGCTGTCCGCCTCGTGCTGCTCCTCGGAGTTGGGGTGCCGGTTTTCACCTTAAGCCAATCCGCCCGGGGCGTTATTCGCGACGGCGGCATTGACCCGGGGAACCTGGGCAAGGGGGACTGGATCTACATCCTGCCCAATGCCATCAACCACATGGGTGGCAACGTGCCGAGCGTGACGGACCTGAAGAGCATGATGATCTTCCTGAAGAACCAGGGCTTGCGCTACATCATCATCAAGGCGGCGACGGGCCCCAACCTCTATCCCTCCAACGGCAACCCGCAGTTCACCGCGGACGTGGTCAACGCGGGGCACGCCGCGGGGTTGTGGGTCTTCGGCTACAATCGCTCGGATGGGATTGACATCCCCGGCGAGATCGCGGCAGCCGACTACGTGTTCAACGTCGGCGCGGACGGGTTCGTCTTCGATGCGGAGGCGGAGTGGGAGAGCCGGAATCTCCCCGACAACCAAACGAAGGCCGTCCAGCTCTGCTCGGCCGTGCGGAGCAATTGGCCGGGCAAGTTCCTGGCACACTCGCCTTTTCCCATTATCAGCTATCACAGCACCTTCCCGTACAAGGAATTCGGTTACTACTGCGACGCGGTCATGCCACAGGATTACTGGATCGAGATCGGGGTGACGCCGACCTACATGGTTTCCTGGATGACGACCCAGTATAAGAATTGGCAAAACAGCCTGAGCGGGCAATGGGTGAACTCGATCAAGCCCATCGTCGGCGCCGGCCAGGGCTGGAGCTCGACCAGCGGCACGGTGGACGCGGCGCAGGTCACGGAGTTCTTCAACGCGCTCAAGAACCAGGCGAACCCGGCCACCGCGGGCGGCTACCAAGGGGCCAACTTCTGGCGCGCCGAGCTGCACCCACCGGATGTCTGGGACGCCATTCGCACCAACAACATTGGGAACCTTCCCACCAACGCACCCGTCATTGCCAATGTGTCGGATGGCAACGTCACGCTGAATTCGGCCACGATCACCTGGACCACCGACCAGAGCGCCGACAGCGTGGTCGAGTATGGCCTGGATACGAGTTACGGCAGCGCCGTGACCAACAGCACCCCGCTGTATTACCACACGGTCGTGCTGAACGGGCTGAGCGCCAGCACCCTCTACCACTATCGGGTGAAATCCAGGAACAGCAGCAATCACACGGGCGTCTCCGGCGACCACGTGTTCGCGACCCTGGATGTCGCGGTCAATGATGTCATTGTGGAGAGCTACCTCCCCGGACCGACGCTGAGCCCTAACCCACCGTACGCAGACTCGCAGTTTGTCGGGAGCCCTTCAAGCTGCAAGAGCACGGCCGCCGGTTTGAACGGCGTGCCGGCGGTGCGCTATGCCACCGGGGGCGGCGGCAGTTCGCCCTCGGTCACCCTCCGGCCGACGCTGCCGGTAGCCGGCGGCACGTATGATGTCTATCTGACTCATTGCAGCGCGAGCAGTGTGTCGCCCGATATCGTCGCAACGGTGGGCCAAAGCGGCTGCAGTGGTTTGCCCGCCACCACGACGGCGTTTCAGTCGGCGGAAGCCAATACGTGGAAACTGGTGGGGCGGATGACGCTCAACCCCGGGGTCACGGTCCCGACGGTGTCGTTCACCCGGTCGGGCGGCACTCTGAGCGGCTCCGCCCGGATGTACAGCGACGGCTACAAGTTTGTGTATGCACCGGCGCCGCCGGCCATCGTCACGCAGCCACAGAGCCAGACTAACAACCAGGGCAATGCCTCGACGTTCACGGTGGCGGCCTCGGGAGCGCGGCCGCTGGTCTATCAATGGCGGTTCAACGGCGCCGACATCGCCGGCGCGACGGCCAGCAGTTACACGAAGAACAACCTCCAGCCGAGCGATGCCGGCAGCTACTCCGTGTTCATCACCAACCGCATCGGCTCGACGATCAGCAGCAACGCGGTGCTGACGGTGATCGTGCCGCCGACGATTGTGAGTCAACCCGCTGACACCGGCGTGGGATCGGGAATGAACGCCACCCTCAGTGTCACGGCCGTTGGCACCGGCACGCTGCAATATCAGTGGCGGTTCAGCGGCAGCAACATCGCGGGAGCAACGGCGAGCAGCTACACCCGCACCAATGCGCAGCCGGCCGATGCCGGCCCTTATGACGTTCTCGTGTCGAGCACTTATGGCACGGTCATCAGCTATACCGCCTTCCTGACTCTCCTCGATCCGTGCATCGCCACGCAACCGCTCAACCAGGTCGTGGGCGCCGGGGGGACCGCGGTATTCAGTGCCGCCGCCGTGGGCACCCAGCCGATGAGTTACCAGTGGAGGAAGGACGGCGTGAACCTCGTGGACGGCGGGAGCATCAACGGGGCACAAACCGACAGCTTGACGGTGGCGAATGTGCAATGGGCGGACATGGGCAACTACTCGATGGTGGCAAGCAATGTCAGCGGCGTGGCCGTGAGTTCAAACGCGACGTTGATCGCGCCGTTCCGGCCCGCCATCGTGGCCCAGCCGGCCGACCAGACGGTCAGCGCCGGTTCCGGCGCGGTGTTCACTGTGGGAGCGATAGGGCAGGGGACATTGGCCTTCCAATGGCAACGGGACGGGACGAACCTGGCGAATGGCAGCAAGTTCAGCGGCGTAACCAACGCGAGCCTGGTTGTCGCCAATGCGCAGGCCGCGGACATGCGGGGCTACTCGGTAGTGGTGACCAATTCGTTTGGCAGCACCGCCAGCTCGAACGCGCTGTTGGCACTGTGGCCGCTGGTGGGGTGGGGTCAAAACACTTTTACCCAGGCAGACCTGCCGGCCGGTCTGACCAGCGTATCGGGTCTGGCGGCTGGCCTCCAGTACAGCCTGGTATTGAACGCTGACGGGACAGTGGCCGCCTGGGGAGCCGGCAAGACTAACTCAGGGCTCAATCCTCACTATGGCCAGGCGATCGTGCCCGACGGATTGACCAACGCGGTGCGCCTGGCCGCCGGCTTCTACCACAGTCTGGCGTTGAAACCGGACGGGACCGTGGCCGCCTGGGGGGCCGGCACGAATTACACCGGCGTTGATCCGCACTATGGGCAGGCGATCGTGCCGCCCGCCGCAACCGACGTCACCGCAATCGCCGCCGGCGCGTATCACAGCCTGGCCTTGAAGTCGAATGGCACGGTGGTGGCGTGGGGTGCGGGCACCAACAACACGGGCCTCAATCGGCAGTACGGCCAATCCGCCGTGCCCGCTGGGCTGAGCAATGTGGTGGCGATTGCCGCCGGCGGTTACCACAGCCTCGCCTTGAAGTCGGACGGCGTGGTGGTGGCTTGGGGCGCCGGTACCAACAACACGGGCGGCAGTCCGGACTTCGGCCAATCCCAGGTTCCGGCCGGCCTGAGCAATGTCGTCGCGATTGCCGGTGGAGGATATCACAGCCTGGCGTTAAGAGCCGATATGACGATGGCAGCCTGGGGCGCGGGCACTAATGATACCGGCGGCAGCCCGGACTTCGGCCAATCGCTCGTGCCCGATGGGGTGACCAACGTCGCGGCCATCGCGGGCGGTTTCTACCACAGCCTGGCGCTTAAAGCCGATGGAACGGTGCTGGCGTGGGGTCTGAACAACAACGGACAGACCAACACTCCCAGCGCCGTGAGCAACGGAGTGGCGGTTGCCGGCGGCGGTTATCACAGCCTGGTGCTGGAAGGCGACGGCAGCCCTTATCTCACGGTGCAACCGTTTTCCCGGACGGCTACGGCGGGCTCGACCGTCCGGCTCGCCGCGATGGCGGTCGGGAACCAACCCTTGAGTTACCAGTGGCAGTGCAACGGCACGAACGTCGCAGGCGCTACCACCGAACTGCTCACCCTGCCCAACGTGCAGGTTGCGAGCGCGGGGACTTACTCGGTAATGGTCTCCAACATCGCCGGCCTGGTGGCCAGCCGCGATGCCGTGCTCAACGTCCAGGCACCCAAATTGATCTACATTGACTCGGTGGCCAGCTTGCCCGACGGGCGGGTGGAACTCACAATCACCGGCGGCCCGGGCAGCTTCGCCATTGAACGCGCTCCGACACTTTCGGGCTGGACCCAGTTGCATAGCCTGACGGTCACCGGCGCCGTCTTTCAATACATAGACCCTGAAACGAACCAGGCCAGCCGGTTTTACCGGGTCCGGTTATTGCCCTAGCCGCAGAAGTCATGAAACACTGCAAGCTCAACCGCGAACGAACACCTGTGGACACTGAGGCCGGGAGGCGCCCCTCAGTCCCATGCTCCCTTTTAAGCACGGCGCTGCTCGCGGCGCTCATTCTGAGCTGCGCCTCGGTTACGGCCAATGCCGCCGAGTATCGCGCGTTCTGGGTGGACGGCTGGGGTGACGGGTTCCTGAGCCAGAGCCAAGTGGACAGTCTGCTCGGCGTGCCGGGCAATGCCAGCAGCAAAGGGACTATTCGCGATGCCAACTGCAACATGGTCATCGTCCAGGTGCGCCGCCGCTTCGACGTCAGCTATCCTTCGGGCGTGGGCGAGCCGTACATGTCAGGC
Organism: uncultured Verrucomicrobiota bacterium; assembly: GCA_964625855.1. Lineage (GTDB taxonomy): Bacteria > Verrucomicrobiota > Verrucomicrobiia > Limisphaerales > UBA8199 > JAPLUA01. Next base: position 106,319 of record CAZVFC010000015.1, read on the forward strand.
CTATCGCCGGCCACCTTCAACGCCCTGGCGGCTATGATCAAGGCCGCCCACGACACCACGGGCGGCAAGAAACGCGTCGAGGTTCATTGTTGGTCGGTGGCCTTCAAGACCGGCAAAGGCGCGGTGTACCGCCAACACACCAACACCCCGACGGGCAGCCTGACCACCTTCGATAATTACTGGCCCACCCGCGTGAGCACCATAAACGGCGCGGAGACCAGCGACGGGGCCTTTGACCCCGGGCACCCCAAGTGCCTCGAGTACCTGGTCAACGCGCACATGGACCTGGTGAACTTCCAGACCACCGCCGGGCCGGACGGCACCGATGGCCATATTGACGGCATTCATTACGACTACATCCGTTTCGAGGGCAACGCCGAAGGGTTCAATCCAACGAGTGTAGCGCGCTACAAAGCCCGCTATGGATTGACCGCGGACCCGGCGTCCACGGATGAACAATTCAAGCAATGGCGGCGCGATCAAGTCACCGCCTTCGTGCGGCAGATGTACGCGCGCGTCCAGAAGACCAAGCCGTGGGTGAAGCAATCCGGTTCGTTCGTCACCTGGAATCCTTCACCCGCCACCTCGACCCGGGCGGGATTTCAGGCCACGCGTCCTTATTACGACGTGTATTCCGATTGGGATAGCTGGCAGCAGGAAGGGATCATGGACATAGCGGTGCCAATGACCTACTACAATTGGGCCAGCCTGCCCACCGATTACACCAAGTGGATAAACTTTGAGAAGGACCGCAAGTTCAACCGCCACATGATCATCGGGCCGGGCACCTACCTGAACTCGCTGGCCAACGCTATTTATGAACTCCAGCTCACCCGGACGGCGTCGCCCGCGGGCAACTATGCCCACGGCTTCAGCGGCTACTCCTACCGGGTGCCTTACAGCGGCGGCACCTGGGCTGGCTTCAGCCCCTCCCTGGTGTCGGATGTCACCCCAACCTGGGCCGACCTCCCTGACATGCCGTGGAAGTCGTCCCCGACCAAGGGCCACATGATGGGCACCGTCACGATCGCCGGCACGGGCGCCTGGGCGGACGGCGCTGTGGTGAACATCACTGGCCCCGAAAGCCGGTCGCAGAGGAGTGATGGGACCGGCTTCTACGCTTTCATTGACTTGACGCCCGGCATTTACACCGTCACCGCCAGCAAGTCCGGTTACCCCAATGCCTCGGCGACGGTCACCGTCGCCATTGGCGCGGTGACTGGCAACATGTACGAGCAGAACCTTGTGCTGGGCGCGAATGTCGCGCCCTCGATTACCGCCCAACCGGCAAACCAGAGCCTCAGCCAGGGGGCTAATGCCACCTTCACGGTCAGCGCCACCGGCACCGCGCCGCTCAGCTATCAGTGGCGGTTGTCTGCCACGAACATCGCCGGGGCAACCGCTTCGACCTACACGCGGAGCAACGTGCAACTGGCCGACGCAGGCCCCTATTCAGTGGTGGTCACTAACAGCGTCGGCAGCGCCACCAGCTCAAATGCCATCCTGACCGTGGTGACCAACCCGGCCCCGCCGGAGATTGCCACCCAGCCACAAAGCCAGACGGTTATCGCCGGGCATAGCGCGACCTTCACTGTGACCGCCAGCGGCACCGCCCCGCTCGGCTATCAATGGCGGTTCAATACGACGCCGATTGCCAACGCAACGGGCAGCGCTTATACCCGCGCCAACGCTCAGGCCGCCGATGCCGGCTCCTACTCGGTGGTCGTCACCAACGGCGGTGGCTCCACCAACAGCGCCGACGCGGTGTTGGCGGTGGCGTTCTCACTCACCGCCACCGCCAGTTCCGGCGGCACGGTCAGCAAGAGCCCGAACCAGACCAGCTATGCGCCCGGTGCGGTTGTAACGCTGACGGCCAATGCCAATTCCGGGTACAAGTTCACCGGCTGGACCGGCGACGCCACCGGGACCAACAATCCACTCTCGGTCACCATGACCACCAACAAGACGATCCACGCGGCCTTTGGCAGCACCGCGACGGAGATCGTCATTGATAACTCCGACCCTGGTTGGAGCAATACCTCCCCCAGCGGGTCGTGGACCTCCGGCGCGACTGCGGGAGTGCCCAAGGTCGGCACGAACTATCTCTATGCGTCCGGCACGAGCAGTTCCTCGATTACCCGCAGTTGCCGCTGGACGCCGGCCATTGGGACCGCTGGCTACTATGATGTCTATGTCTATTACCAGATCGGCGCGAACCGGACGGCCGGGGCGACCTACCGGGTCGCCTATAGCGGCGGCATCGTCAGCAGCCTGCAGAACCAGTATTCAGTCACGCCCAACCAGGGCGGCTGGTTCCTGGTCGGCACGAACCTGCTGTTCGCCGCCGGGACGGGCGGGTATGTGGAACTGGGGAACAACGCAGTGGATACCGCGTTGGTCAGCGCCGACGCGGCCAGGTTCGTTTTGGTTACACCCTTAACGCCGCCCTCAATCACCCTTCAGCCGCAGCCTCCCGCCCAAAGTGTCAACGTCGGCCAGAGCGCGACCTTTGCCGTCACCGCTGCGGGCACCGCGCCGTTGAGCTACCAATGGCGCTTCAACAGCACGAATCTCCTGGGCGCAACGGCCAGCAGCTACACCCGCGACTCCGTTCAAGCCTCAGATGCCGGCAGTTACTCGGTGGTGGTCACCAACATCGCCGGCAGTGCGACCAGCTCCAACGCGCTCCTGAGCGTCAACGTGCCGCCAGTCATCATCGCCCCGCCGCTGGACCTGATCGTTATTGCCGGGCAGGACGCACTTTTCTCGGTGACTGCGACCGGCACCGCGCCGCTGGTTTACCAGTGGTACTTCGGTGGCCTCCCCATCCCCGGGGCCACGGGCAGCAGCTTCACCGTCACCAACGCGCAATCGGCCACGGCGGGCAACTATTCCGTCGCAATCATCAACGTGGCCGGCCAGGCAACCAGTTCCAACGCGTTGCTCACCGTCACCCAACCGACACCGCCTCGCATTGACTCGATTAGCCTTGCGCCCGATGGCAAAATCCAGTTGCAGGCCAGCGGCGTTCCTGGCCTTTACAGTGTCGAGGCGGCGACCAACCTGCTAGACTGGGTGGAGGCGGCGCACATCACCAACACCGGCTCCATGTTTCAATACCTCGACTCGGAAACCAACGTCACGCAGCGCTATTACCGACTCCGCCTGCTGCCTTGATCCCGCGCGCCGACCACCGGCCCGCCAGCAACGGCCCAAACGCCAGCCAATCTATGCCATACGAAAGCCCTAGCTTGCAATCGAAGTCCCTGATCTCCCAGACTCAAACCAGGCGCCTTAAAACCCACTGCGCGCTTCGCATCTTATCTGGCACGCTGCTACTGGGCTTGCTGCTGTCTCTGGTCCCGGCGCGCGCCGCTGAGTATCGGGCGTTCTGGCTCGACGCCTTCCACAACGGGTTCTACAATCAAAGCCAGGTGGATGCCTTGCTCGGTGTTCCCGGCACGAGCGCCGCGGGGACGATCCGCGAAGCCAACTGCAACGCTGTCATCGTCCAAGTGCGAAAGAGAGCCGACGTGTGCTATCCCTCCGGCGTGGGCGAGCCTTACATGTCGGGCCTCTCGCCGGCCAACTTCAACGCCCTGGCCGCCTTGATCAAAGGCGCCCACGACACCACCGGCGGCAAGAAGCGCATCGAGGTCCACTGCTGGTCGGTGGCCTTCAAGACCGCCAAAGGCGTAGTCTATTCGCAGCACAGCGATACCCCGACGGGCAGCCTGACCACCTTCGACAATTACTGGCCCACCCGGCTGAGTTCCACCACCGGCGCCGAGAACGCCGACGGTGCCTTTGACCCGGGGCATCCCAAGGCGCTGGAGTATCTGGTGAACGCGCACATGGACCTGGTGAACTTCCAGACCACCGCCGGGCCGGATGGCACCGACGGCCACATTGACGGCATCCATTACGACTACATTCGCTTCGAAGCCAACACGGAAGGCTACAATCCCACGAGCGTGGCCCGATACAATGCCCGCTACGGTCTGACCGGAGACCCCGCTTCCAGTAGCGAGCAGTTCAAGCAATGGCGACGCGACCAGGCCACCGCTTTCGTCCGGCAGATGTACGCCCGCATCCAAAAGACCAAGCCGTGGGTCAAACAGTCCGGCGCGTTTGTGACGTGGAATCCTTCGCCCACCGCCTCGACGCGCGAGGCGTTCCGGGCCACGCGCCCCTATTATGACGTGTATTCGGATTGGGATAGCTGGATGGAGGAGGGCATCATGGACCTGGCGGTGCCGATGACCTACTACCGTCAACACCAGCTTCCGACCGATTACGTTCGTTGGATTAACTTCGAGAAGGACCGCAAGTTCAATCGCCAATTGGTCATCGGACCCGGCATCTACCTGAACTACTTGACCAATGCCATCCTCCATCTTGAGATGACGCGCGACGCGTCGCCGGCCGGCAACCACGCCGAGGGCTTCTGCGGCTATTCCTACGCAGTGCCATACGTGAGCGGTACCTGGTCTGGGTTCACCAATTCCCTGGTGCCGAATGTCACCCCGACCTGGGACGACATCCCCACTATGCCCTGGAAAACCTCACCCACCACCGGCCACATCATGGGCACGGTCACGATTGTCAGTACGGGGGCCTGGGCGGACGGCGCCACGGTCAGCCTCACCGGCCCAGTCAGCCGTGTGCAGACGAATGACGGAACGGGTTTCTATGCCTTCATTGATCTGCCGGTCGGCAGCTACACCGTCACCGCCAGCTTGGGCGGCTATCCCAGCGCTACCGGCACGGTCGCCGTTGCCGTCGGCGAGGTCACCGGCAATATGTACGAACGGAACCTGGTACTGGGCGGTGATACCCCGCCTGCGATTACCACCCAGCCCCAGGATCAAAACGTTAACCAGGGCAGCAATGCGGTCTTCAGCGTGCTGGCGACTGGCACGCCGGCCCCGACCTACCAATGGCGGTTCAACGGCACGAACCTCGCCGGGGCAACCGACACCAGCTACTTGCTGGCCAATGCTCAACCCACCGACGCGGGCAGCTACTCGGTGGTCGTTTCCAACATCGCAGGGATGGCGACCAGTTCCAACGCCGTGCTCACCGTCAATGTGGCGCCTGCGATTACCACCCAGCCCCAGGACCAGAACGTTAACCAGGGCAGCAATGCGGTCTTCAGCGTGCTGGCGACTGGCACGCCGG
>CAZVFC010000015.1:111599-187454 GCA_964625855.1 uncultured Verrucomicrobiota bacterium
GTCGTTTCCAACATCGCAGGGATGGCGACCAGTTCCAACGCCGTGCTCACCGTCACTCAGCCGGTCCCGCCCCAGATTGACTCGATCAGCCTGATGCCTGGCGGCCAAATCCAGTTGCAGGTCAGCGGCAGTCCGGGCCATTACGCCGTCGAGGCGAGCAGCAACCTGTTTGACTGGGCGGAATTGACAAACTTCACCACCACGAGCAGTGCCTTCCAATACCTCGATCCGGGCGCCAACGAGCCTCAGCGCTCCTATCGGGTGAGACTGATGCCTTAACCGTGTCGGACTGGAGTCCTTTGCCGTAAGAGGCCCAGGCTGAATGGGGGTCGCTTTTGCCAGCGTTGCCAGCTATAGTCTTGGCGATGCGCCTTGGGCCGCTGACATTGGCATCCAATCTGTTCCTTTCCCCGCTGGCCGGCTACACCAGCCTGCCGTTCCGCCTGACGGTACGCGAGCTGGGCGGCCTCGGTCTGGCCACCACTGACCTCGTCAACGCGCGTTCCCTGCTCGAGAAGAAAGCCAAGGCGCTCAGGCTCATCGAGACAGCCCTCGCCGATCAACCCCTGGCGGTGCAACTGTTCGGCGCCGTGCCGGAGGAGATGCGCGATGCCGCAGCCTACGTGGAGTCGCTCGGCATCGCCGCAGCCGACATCAACATGGGCTGCCCGGTGCGCAAGGTGTGCCGCGTGGGCGGCGGCTCCGCAATGATGACGGAGCTGGGGAAGACAGCGCAATTGGTCAAGGGAATGGTAGATGCCGTAGGAATCCCCATCACCGCCAAGATGCGGCTCGGGTGGGACGAGGAGAACCTCACGGCCCCGGAGCTGGCGCGCGCGTTGGAAGATGTCGGTGTGGCAGCCATCTTCGTCCACGGCCGCACCCGCGAACAGGGCTTCGGGGGCAGGGTAAACCTTGCCGGTATTCGGGCTGTGGTGCAGGCGCTGAAACGGGTCCCGGTGATTGGCAACGGCGATGTCACCACCCCCCAGGCGGCGAAGGTGATGCTCGACCAAACCGGCTGCGCCGGCGTGAGCATCGGCCGCGGCGCCTTCTACAACCCGTGGATATTCCAGCACACGTTCCATTACCTGAAGACGGGGAACCTCCTGCCTGAGCCCGCTTTCGAGGAGCGCGTGCGCCTGATGTGCCGTCACCTTGACCTGATGATCGAGGTCTTCGGCGAACTTCATGCCTGCCGGATGTTTCGGAAGGTCGCGCCCTGGTACTCCAAGCGCTTTGGCCCGGCCAAAGAGTTTAACCACCACGTGGTTCGCGTGTCCAGCCGGGCGGAGTTCCTGGAACTGCTCGGCCGCTACCGCCGCTGGCGGGAACAATTCCTGGACGAGAGCGGCGAGCTGAAGCCGCGCTTCCGTCCACCGCCCATGACCGCCTCGTTCATGCAGGAGGCCAGCGCTGCCCAGGCCGGACAGATTCCCGTGCCGAAAGGACCCGTTGAGGTCTGGTAGGAAGGGCCAACGGAGGGGGCAAGGAGCATACAATGGGGATCCGAGGGCAGGAGCCAGGCAGAGAGTGCTTGTGCCTCTGCAGATTGCGCTGGGAGCCTGTAAAGCCGTTGACGCCCGTAGTCCCGCCTGAGAGAGTGGCGCCCATGCCAGTTGCTGCCGCGTCTGTCGCCCGTCCGTCTCCGACGGCTCGCACGAACCTCTCCTACCTGATCCCGATCTGCCTGGTGGCCACCCTCGGCGGGCTGCTCTTCGGCTACGACACCGGGGTCATCTCTGGAGCCATCGAATTCCTGACCGCCCGCTTCGCCCTGGATGTAGTGATGAAGGGCTGGGCGTCCGGCTGCGTGCTGATCGGTTGCGCGACGGGCGTGCTCGTCGTGGGGCCCATCTCGGACCGGTTCGGACGCAAGAAAGCCCTGCTGCTGGCGGCGGCGCTCTTCCTGATCTCCGCGATCGGCACGGCGCTGCCGCGGGACATCTGGACCTTCATCTTGTTCCGCTGGCTGGGTGGCATTGGGATCGGCATCGCCTCCATGTCCACGCCAATGTACATCGCCGAGATCGCGCCCGCCCACCTGCGCGGTCGCCTGGTATCGGTCAACCAGATCGCCATCGTTGGCGGCATTCTGCTGGTCTATTTCGTCAACTACTTCATTGCCCGCTGCGGCGACCAGGCGTGGAACGAGGCGTTCGGCTGGCGCTGGATGTTCGCCACCGGCATTCTGCCCTCCGTAGCCTTCGGCCTGTTGCTGTTGAGGATTCCGGAAAGCCCCCGCTGGTTGGTCGAAATGGGCCGGGTCGAGCAGGCCAGGGGCATCCTGACCAAGGTTGCCGGGGAGGACTTCGCCCAGGCGGAGCTGGCCAGCATTCGCGAGGCGCTCTCCGCGGAAAGGGGCAACTGGGCGGAGCTCTTTTCGCGCGCCCTGCGGCGCCCGCTGATCGTGGGCATCTTGCTGGCCATCCTGCAGCAGGTGACCGGCATCAACGTGTTCCTTTACTTCGGCACCACCATCTTCAAGAACATGAGCGCCTCGACCGGCGTGGATGCCGGGATGCTCCAGCAGATTGTCATTGGCGGCGCGAGCGCGCTGTCCACCGTGGTGGCCATTGCGACCGTGGACAAGTGGGGCCGCAAGCCGCTCATGTTCCTCGGGGCCACCGGCATGGGCCTCAGCCTGCTGGCGATGGGACTTATGGCCCAGAACATCCCGGACCCGACCAGCGTTAGCGGCTGGATGCTGCTGTTCATCATCGTCTATGTCGTCTGCTTCGGGCTCTCAGTTGGGCCGGTGACCTGGGTCATCCTGTCGGAGATCTATCCTACCGCCATACGCGGGCGCGCCTTGGGGCTGGCCACCTTCTTTCTTTGGATGGCCGACTACGCCGTGACGCAGACCTTCCCGATCATGGACGCCAAAGACTCGTGGTTTGTGCAGCGCTTCCATCATGCCTTCCCGTTCTACATCTACGCGCTGTTCTGCCTGGCGCTGCTCGTGGTCCTCTGGCGGTTGGTGCCGGAGACTAAAGGCCGCTCTCTGGAGGAAATCGAGCGAAGCTGGGATCCGGCTCACAATTCGCGGTTGACTTAAATGCGCCCCCGACTACTCTTGCTACCAACGTGCGCAGATGTTATTGAAAGGAATCGTATGGCCGATCTGAAGAAACTTTATGAAGCGGTAGTCAGCGGCGACGCCAAGATTACTCAGGCAATCACCCAACAAGCCCTGGCGGAAGGGGTTGACCCCCTCAAATTAGTCAACGAAAACATGGTGCCGGCCATGGACGAGGTGGGACGGCGCTTCGAGGCGAACGAGTATTTCGTGCCCGAACTGCTGATCTCGGCCCGGGCCATGAAGGCCGCGCTGGAATTGATCCGCCCGCTGCTGGTTGCCCGTGGCGACAAGCCGGTCGGCCGGGTCGCCATCGGCACGGTCAAAGGCGATCTGCACGATATCGGAAAGAACCTCGTTGCCTCCCTGCTCGAAGGCGGCGGCTTCGAGGTCATTGACCTCGGCGTGAACGTGTCGCCGGAGAAGTTCATCGAGACGGTCAATGCCAAGCAAGCCAACATCGTCGCCATGTCTGCCCTGCTCACCACCACCATGCCCTCGATGAAGACCACCATTGACGCCCTCAAAGCGGCGGGCGTGCGTGACAAGGTCAAAGTCCTCATCGGCGGCGCGCCCATCACGCAGAAATACGCGGATGAAATCGGCGCCGACGGTTACAGCGAAAACGCCGTTGGGGCCGTGGCCCTGGCCAAGAAGTCCGTGGCCCCGGCGTAACCGGTAAAGGTCGGCCGTCTTGCTGGCGATGCAGCAGTTCATTTAGGTTGGTCGGTGTCCCTTTGGGCCTGCATCGAAATCTTGCCTCTTTGCCCATGACCAGCCGCGAAAGAGTTCTGGCTCACCTGGCGGGCCGTCCGGTGGACCGCCTGCCGCTCATGCCCATCACGATGATGTTCGCTTGCGCGCAGATCGGCGCGCGCTACCGCGATTACTGCACCGATTACCGGGTGCTGGTCGAAGGGCAAATCCGCACGGCTGAGGCTTTCGGCTTTGACTACGTCAATACCATGTCCGACCCCGCTCGCGAGGCGGCGGATTGCGGCGCCGCCGTCGAGTATTTTGACAACCAGCCCGTCGCCCTCATAGAGGATCAGGCCCTGCTGGCGGATAAGACGAAGCTCGCTGCGCTCAAGATCCCTGACCCGCTCGGAGGCGGGCGCATGCACAACGGCATCAAAGCCCTGGCCCTTTACCAAGAGCGTGTCGGCAAGGATAAGATCATCGAAGGCTGGATCGAAGGCCCGATTGCCGAAGCGGCGGATCTGCGCGGCATCAACACGCTAATGATGGATTTCTTTGACGACCCGGTCTTTGTGCGTGACCTCTTCGCCTTCATAGTCGAGATGGAGTTGCGGTTCGCCGGCGAACAAATCAAGGCCGGCGCGGACATCATCGGCGTCGGTGACGCTGCCGCGTCGCTGGTCGGCCCGCAGATCTATGACGAGTTTGTCTGGCCCTTTGAAAAGCAGCTCGTGGACGGCATCCATGCTCTGGGCGGGAGAGTGCGCATGCACATCTGCGGCAACACCCGCCGCATCCTGGAGGGTCTCGGCAAGCTTGGATGCGAGATTGTGGACCTGGACTCACTCGCCCCGATCGAGGAAGCCCGGCAGAAGATGGGCCCGGACGCCGTCCTGCTCGGCAACCTGAACCCGGTGGCGGTGCTGCGCAATGGCGATCCCGCGAGCGTTACCGCTGCCATTGCGGAATGTCATCACCAGGCCGGCCCGAGGTTCATTGTCGGCGCAGGCTGCGAAGTCCCCCGCGACACGCCCGCCGGCAACCTCAGCGCCCTCTGCGCTTACGCCCACAACCACCGGCCGTAATAGACAGCGAATTCTGCGTTGACGCGGCGGCGGCGGTGTGGTCTTATGGTATCCGCGTCGCGTTTCAACTTCGCCCCTAGAAGGGAAATGTCCACGCGCTCATACTAATGATCGAGCTAGCGCTAACCGCAAGCCCTCCAGGAACAGCGATGAGATGGTTCCCCGGAGAACCCTCTCCCCACAGGCTGAAGCGGGTCGCGCGCTCTAGTCCTCTCCAAGCGTGGTTATCTCACTGCCCGATCACCGAAACCAACTAACACCCATGAAGTCCAAGACCATTTTCTTCCGGGGCCTTGCCGCAATCGGCGCCGCGTTTGTTCTGTGTGCCCGGCCAGCCTTGGGGCTGGTGACGGTCACCGTGCAGCCCGGCAACCAGGTATTGCCGGTCGGGAGCAACGCGGTGTTCAACGCCCAGGCCACCCCAACAGCGGGGGAAACCATCACCGGCTACACGTGGTTGATGTCCAGCAATGGGCTAAGCCCATTCACCACGATTGCCGGCGCCACTGCCGCTACCTGCACCATCACGAACGCTCAGCTCACGAACGCGGGCTGGTATTTCACGCGGGTAACCTACAGTTCCGGAACCAACACCGGACTCACGTCGGTCAGCGCAGCAGTAAATCTGACGGTTTATGACCAGGCACGGATCCTCACCCAGCCGGTCGGCGGGCTCATCCGCGTCACGGGGTCCAACGCCTCGTTTAATGTGACCGCGGCGGGTTCCGCGCCACTGAGCTACCAATGGCGTCTGAACGGGGCAAAACTCGTGGACGGCGCCCGCATCAGCGGCGCGAACGGAACGAATCTGACGATTACCGATTTGGTGGCGGCGGATTCAGGAGGCTACAGTGTCGTGGTCAGCAACGTCTATTCCGCCGCCACCAGCCAGGTGGCCACGCTGAGCGTGTTCATTCCCCCTGGGATCAGCGTGCCGCCACAAGACACCGCTGTTATCCTCGGCAGCAACGCGGTCTTCAGTGTCACAGCGACCGGCAGTACGCCGCTGGGCTATGTTTGGCGGAAGGACGGGACGAATCTGGCCAACGGTGGGCGGATCAGCGGGGCAAGGACCAACCGGCTGACGATCGCCGCGGTGACAACCAATGACGCCGGCGGCTATAGCGTCGCTCTCTCGAACATCGTCGGCTCGCTGACGAGTTCGGTGGCTACGCTGACGGTGTTGGTGCCGCCCACCATTACCAGTCCGACTCACGCCACCGGGCGGCAGGGAGCGTTCTTCATCTTTACCAATACCGCCACGGGCACGACTCCCATCACGTTCGGCGCTTCCGGGTTGCCCGAAGGATTGAGCATCGATCCGACAAACGGGGTGATTTTGGGGGTTCCGGCCGTGTCCGGCGTTTACGATGCGGCCATCTTCGCCACGAATGCCGCGCTGACCACCACCGGGCAGTTGGTGCTTACCCTGACCACGGGCGTTCCGGGCATTAACAGCCCGCTCTCGGCCACTGGCAAGCAGGGGTTGGATTTCAGCTATACCATAACGGCGACCAACCTGGATGTGGGAAACCCGATTTCGTTCAGTGCCTCCTCTCCCACGGGGCTGCCGACCGGGTTGGTCTTTGACACCACTACCGGGATCATCTCCGGCAAGCCCCTGGTTAACGGGGTGTTCCTGATCGCACTCGGCGTGACCAATCAATATGGCGGGGACAGCAAGATGTTGACGCTGAGCATCACCAGTTCGGTGCCGGTGATTACCAGCGCGCTGAGCGCCAATGGCAAGCAGGGGAACAATTTCACTTATACGATCCGGGGGAGCAACAATCCCACCAACTTCACTGCCGTTGGGCTGCCCGATGGCTTGAATCTCAACCCGGCCACCGGGGTCATCTCCGGGCCGCCAATCGTGAGCGGCGTATTCCCAATCACGATCACCGCCAGCAATCAGTTTGGCGGCGATCTGAAGGTGCTCACGCTGACCCTCGCCTCGGCCTTGCCGGCGATCACCAGCCCGCGCACAGCCTCGGGCACGGAGAATGAGAGCGGCTTCAGCTACACCATCCGGGCCAGCAACTCCCCCACGAGCTACGGCGCCTCCAACCTGCCCGCCGGGCTGACGCTCGATCCCGCCACGGGCGTGATCAGCGGCACGCCGTGGTATGGGGGCGTATTCACCGTGCCGGTCTGGGCCGTCAACGCCTGGGGCACCGGCTCGACCAACGTCGTGATGACCATCAACTACGCGACCCTCAGCGAACTGACCATCGAAAACGTCATCAATACCTGGTCCGCGCCCTATCTGCTGGACTTTTCCTTTTCCCTCCGGGACGGCACCAACCCGGTGGTGCGACCCCCGAGCGAGCTCCAGTTGTTGTGCCTGGAAGACGGGGTGCCGATCTCGAGTGAGGCTCCGCCCGTTCTCCGCAGCCTGATGAGCGCGAGCTCAAAACAGCTCAAGACTTTCCTGGCGCTGGATTACACTTATAGCATGTTTCAGGTGCCCGGCGCCATTTCCAACATGGAGGCAGCCGCCGTGCTCCTCATCAATCAGGAACCGCCCAATGCGCTGTTCGGCGTCATTGAGTTCCATGCCGATAACACCGCTCCGCAGTTCGTCACCAACCGACTCACCACCACGAACAACTACTTCATTACCGATAAGACGGTCCTGAGCCAGTCCATTGCCGGCATCCAAACCAATTACGTCAAGGGCAATTACGCGGGCACCCGGTGCTGGGACGCCATGTACGCCGCGCTCAACCAGTTCGGAGCCGACAACCCCGATGAGCAGCGCTACCTGGTGGCGATGACCGACGGCAACGACTCTTCGAGCGCCCTCAACACGACCTCCGACCCCATGGACGCAGTGATTACCCTGTACGAGTTGGCGCAAGAGAAGCATGTGGCGATCTACTGCGTGGCCTTCGGGAACAACGTGAATACCAATTCTCTTCAACTGCTCACGTCGCAGACTGGCGGCAAGTATTACCTGGCCGCGACCAGCGGCGACCTGGCGTCGCAGTTCCAGAGCATCCAGAAGGATATTAGCAGCCAGTACGTGCTGCGCTGGGCGACCCTGAAGCGGGAGGCCGTGCCCGCCTACCCGGAAGACGGCTTCCAGCCGTCCTTCGAAATCACCTACGGCGGGCTGACGGCCAGTTGGAATACCGAGATTGTCATGACCAATATTGATATCATTGACGACACCGTGGATCCGCCGGAAACCAACAACATTGATACCAACGTGGTGCAGTTCCCCTTCAACCCACCGGACTGGGCGGGCGATGTGAATGTCGGCTCTCTGCGCCTGGTGACCGATGCCGACCTCGGGCCGCAAGCGATCCGGCTGCGGGCGACCTACGTGCCGCGGTTCGTGCGCGCGCTGCGGCTGAGTTACCGCCCCAACTACCCCTGCACGGCAACCCTGGAGTCCACCGGAACGAACGAGATTCTCCAGGGCTGGAGCATGACCGAGACTGCCGACACCGCGGGCTTCCGAATCCTGACGATCACCAGTCCGGATACCGACAACCTGCTGACCAGCATCCCGTATGCGGCATTTGGCGACCTAGTAAGTTTTCGATTCACCTATCCCGACCTGGTTACGGCGACCCAGGCTTTCAGCGCGTTCAGCCTCGACAACAGCGTCTACGCGAACCTGTTGCCCAGCGGTCAGAGACTCGAGATGCAGAGCGTCACGAATTTCATCACGCTCTATCCAGCCGCGCCGCCGCACGGGACGCCAATCCCCTGGTTGATCTACTACGGGTTTACGAACAACTTCGCCGCGGCGGAACTGATCGCGACGAACGGGCTGCCCGTCTGGCAGGCTTACCTGGCCGGCTTGAACCCGACCAACCCGGCCTCGCGCTTCGAGCTCTGGACGGCCTTTGCGCCGGGCCAGACCCCACAGGTCATGTTCAGCACGGTAGCAGGACGCACTTACCGGTTGGAAACCGCCAGCCGCCTTGACCGCTGGTCGGTGCTGCGCGACAACATGCCCGGCACCGGAGACCACATCCTCTTCATTGACAACCGGGTCCTGACCGGAGTCAAAGCGGTGTTCTATCGTGTGGCGGTTTACTGACGTTGGTGGTTCTGCGACCGCGGCGACCCAATCCATAATACCTATGACGATGACTCAATTGCGGGCATGGCAAATAGTTGCTTTGTTGTGTTGGCTGGGAGCGTGCGTAACGGAAGCTGGCTCCCCCGGGGGAATGGTGGTGGCCTGGGGCAGTAATGAGTTCGACCAAACCAATGCGCCATCGGGGCTGACCAATGGGGTGGTCATCGCCGCCGGCTATTATCACAGTCTGGCCCTCCAGAGCGATGGCAAGGTAGTTGCCTGGGGTTACAACGGGGAGGGCGAGGCCACGGTGCCACCGGGATTGAGCAACGTGGTGGCCCTTGCCGCGGGCGGCGAGCACAGCCTGGCGGTCCAAAGCAACGGCGCGGTGGTGGCGTGGGGTGACAACAGCTTTGGCCAGACCAATGTTCCCGCCGGGCTGAACAACGTCGTGGCCGTCGCCGGGGGCTATTATCACAGTATGGCGCTCCAGAGCAACGGCACGGTGGCGGGGTGGGGTTACAACTCCGACGGCGCGATCAGCATCCCCGCGAACGCAACGAACGTGGCAGCCATCGGCGCCGGCTATGCTCACAGTCTGGCGCTCCGGCGCAACGGCACGGTAGTAGCCTGGGGCGCCAACTACTCCGGCGAGGCCACGGTGCCACCGGGATTGAGCAACGTCATGGCCATCGCCGCGGGCGCCTGGCACAATCTTGCGCTTCAAAGCAACGGCACCGTGGTGGCCTGGGGTGACAACACTTACGGCCAGATCAATGTTCCACCCGCATTGACCAACGTCCTGGCCATCGCCGGGGGCTATTATCACAGTATGGCGCTCCAGAGCAACGGCACCGTGGTGGTTTGGGGTGACAACACTTACGGCCAAACCAATATTCCAGCCGGACTGAGCAACGTGGTGGGCATCGCCGGGGGCGGGGACCAGGCACTGGCGATTACTCTGGGGCCATTGCTTCTGTCGGAACCGCCACCAGCGATCTCCCTCACCCTGCACGCGAGCACCAATCTGAGCCTTGCCGTATCGGATCGGATCCCGTTCACCTGCCAGTGGATGTTCAATGGCTTCTCGATAGCCGGGGCGACCAACACCAGTCTGGTCATTACCAACTTCGACCTCACCAAAGCCGGGGCTTATTTGGCTGCCCTCACCAGCCGGTTCGGTTGCGCGATCACCGCCACCGCGGTTCGGCTCACCAATAGCCCGGTCGTGCGGGTGGATGGGATTGACGTCGGCGGCGGCGCGGTTACCCGGGTTGACTTGTCTCAGGTTACGATGAGCACCACCTTCAGCCCCAATGCGACCATCTACTACACCCTCGACGGCAGCACCCCGGATTTCACCGCCCTGTCGTATTCCAGGCCTTTCACCCTCACGAACAGCGCCACCATTCGCGCCATCGCCTATAACTCCTCCTACACGGACTGGGCGGAAGCCGCCCTGATCTACGTCCAGATCTGGCCGACTTATCCGCTGTCGGTCAGCACATCGGACGGCGGCAGTGTCAGCGTTTCCCCGGCTGCCTACAGTGGGACCAACCTCTACCTCGGCGATACGGTCGTCACCCTTACGGCGACGCCTTCCAACGGGTGGTTATTCGCCGGTTGGACAGGCGACCTCACCGCCACCAACATCACCACCAATGTCACGACGGTCGTGATGGACCAGCCTCGGACCGTGCAGGCATGGTTCCAGGTCCCGACCACCTACCCGCTCTTGGCTGGCACAGCGGGCGGCGGCAGCGTCAGTATCTCCCCGGCGCCTTACAGCGGGAGCGATCTTTACCTCAGCGATACGGTCGTCACACTCACAGCGACGCCTTCCAACGGCTGGTCCTTCATTCGCTGGACAGGCGACAGCACCGCCACCACCAACGTCACGACGGTCCTAATGGATCAGCCGCGCACCGTGGAGGCGGTGTTTGGCACTACGGTAACCTTGTTTACGAATGGGAACGGCCAGGTGCTGCTAAGCCCTCCGACGGGGCCTTACGCTCTGGGCTCGACCGTGCAAGTCACGGCACTGCCGGCGCCGGGTCACTACTTCTTCGGCTGGTCGGGCGCCGCCAGCGGCTTTGCCAATCCTTGGCTGCACACGGTCACCAACGCGTCATCCATCACCGCGCTGTTCGGGGCGTTGAAACCAACGCAGGTCTCGTTGACGGTGTTGCCGAACGGCAACGGCACGGTCGCGATTAATCCGGCCAGTAACGTTTATACCAACGGCGACATCGTCACGCTGACCGCGACGCCTGCAACCGATTGCGTGTTCACCGGATGGAGTGGGGACGCCTCGGGCAACTCGAATCCGCTCGTCCTGTTGCTCGACACAAACAAGCTTATAACGGCCACCTTCAAATTGGCGCCGCCACCGGTGTTCCAGCCGGTGGTGCAAACCCCCGGCACCGTCACCCTTGCGTGGAGCGCGGTCACGGGGCTGACTTACCAGGTGCAATACACGACCAATCTGTCTCCAGCCAACTGGAGTAATTTGGGCAGCGCCGCCGTCGCGACGAATAGCACGATGACCGTGTCCGATCCCACGGAGCCAGATGGGCAGCGTTTCTATCGCGTGGCTCTGTTGCCGTAGGCCGTTGTTCGCAGACATGAAGCAGCGGTAGTGGCCGGGTGGGTTGGGGCAAAGGAGTCCGGCTTCCCATCCTGAAGGGATTGCGTGCGAGAGGGGGACACCTCCACAAAGCCAGGAAAGCGGTTTCATCCGGGAAGTTCGTCACTGGCAAGGCAGGTTGCGGCGTGCTCACAAGCCGCCAAAGAGCAGGGGTGCATGATTCAATCATGTAAGTTGCTCGCATCACAGGGTTTGCGATCATCGAACTGATCTCTATCCCCGCGGGCAGCACCGGTTAGGCAACGATGTGGGCAGGGCGATACCCCGGTGAGTCTCCCATGGGGACCGACCCCCATGGGAGCCTCACCGGGGTATCACCGGCCAGACACCGGAGACACGCCAAGGTGTTACCGCGCTCCTGGGGTCGAGAACCCTTCGCGCGGAGGCCGCATCCTTGCGTAAGACACGGATCATCAATGTGTTGTGCATAGAAGCAGGTTGCGCAGCAACGGGCATTGCCTGCTCGGCTGGCAGGGGCTCTGACGTTTCTGAGACTGGGAAAGAGCTCGCCGAAGGCCGCCACTCGGTCTCACCTGCGAGACGCGCGCACCACGAACAAGGGCACGGTCGCCTTGTGGCGGACGCTCTCGATCGTGCTTCCGTAGATGATGTCGCCGATGAGCCGATGGCCGTGCGTGGTCATGGCGATCAGGTCACAATGCTCCGCTTTGGAGGCCTTGAGGATTTCTGTCGCTGGGTCGCCCAGCGCCAGATGAAATGTGACCCGCAACCCCGCTGCCCGCAGGTGCTCAGCGGTCTGTTCCAGGTAGCGGCGGTCACTCTTCATCTCGTCCGATTCGGCCAGCTTCAACTGGTTGAAGTTCCGTGCCACCCAGCCGTCAGCGACGTGCACGAGCAACAACTCCGAGTGCAGGAGCGACGCGAGCTTCTGGATTTGCGGCAGCAGGCTCTCGTCCGCCCGCGTGTTTTCCAGTGCGACGAGGATACGCTTGAACATGTCGGTTGCGAGATTACAGCAAGCCCAGCCACCGGGTCACTCCAAAGAAATCGCCCAGCAGCTTCAGGTTGAGGAGGAGGATCAGCAGGGCGGTGGCCCAGGCGAGGATGTTGAGCCAGCGGGGGTTGACGAATTCGCCCATCTTGGCACGGCTGCCGGTGAACTGGACCAGCGGAATGACCGCAAATGACAACTGCAGGCTCAGAATCACCTGGCTCCAGATGAGAAGCTTGGCCGTGCCACTCTGGCCGTAGAGCGCGGTGACGATGACCGCCGGAACAATGGCGATGAGTCGCGTAATCAGGCGCCGCAGCCACGGCCGCAGCCGGATGTTCAGGAAGCCTTCCATCACGATTTGGCCGGCCAGGGTGCCGGTCAAGGTGGAGTTTTGGCCCGAGGCCAGCAGCGCCACGGCAAAGAGCGTGCTGGCCAGCCCAACCCCCAGCATGGGGGACAAGAGTTTGTAGGCATCCTGGATCTCGGCCACATCCGTCTTGCCGGCCCGGTGAAAGACGGACGCGGCGACCACGAGGATGGCCCCGTTGATGAAGAGCGCCCCCATCAATGCCACGGTGGAATCCAGCGTGCCGAACCGGATGGCCTCACGCTTGCCTTCGGGCGTCCGCTCGTAGTTGCGCGTCTGCACAATGGCCGAGTGCAGGTAGAGGTTGTGCGGCATGACGGTCGCCCCGAGGATGCCAATGGCCACGAAGAGCATGTCCCGATTCGTGATGATTTCGCTCCGGGGCAGGAATCCCCCCAGCACGCCGGAAATAGCGGGACGGGAGAAGATCATTTCCAAAAGGAAGCACACGGCGATCGTGACGATGAGAGTAAGGACAAAGGCTTCCAACAACCGGAAGCCCTTGTGCTGCAGGTACATGACCGCCAATACATCCAGCGCCGTGATGCACACCCCCCACACGAGCGGTATGCCAAAGAGCAGGTTCAGGGCGATGGCCGAGCCGATCACCTCCGCCAGATCGCACGCGGCAATCGCGATCTCACACGCCACCCAGAGCACAAAGCTGACCGGGCGAGAGTAGTGGTCACGGCACGCCTGGGCCAGGTCCCGTTCGGCCACCACGCCCAGTTTAAGCGACAGGGCTTGAAGGAGGATGGCCATCAGGTTCGACAGCATGATCACCGACAGCAGCGTGTAGCCAAATGCCGAACCGCCGGCCAGGCTGGTCGCCCAGTTGCCCGGGTCCATGTAACCCACCGCCACCAGATAGCCCGGCCCGGAGAAGGCCAGGAACTTCCGCCAAAGGGTCGCTTTCCCGCCGGGGACTTGGACCGTGCGAAAGACCTCGCTCAAGGACGCGCGCCTGCCGCGCTGCCGCCAGGCGGAACCACTTCCTTCCGGCTGACTCGGAACCGGAACATTCGCTCCACTCGGCGCGGTCACATCTTCTGCCTGCTTTCTCACGGATGGACCAGACACATTTATCTGCAGGAGAGCAGACCGATAGTATCTGTCAACAATAATGTATTCTGGCTAATACAATTAGTTGGCTCGGAATCTCTGGCCAACACACCCTACCCACGCTAAAGATTGACGGGTGAAAGCCAAAACTGCAAAACCGAGGCCGACGAACCTGAACCGTTCGGAATCCACTGAGGACCACTTGGAGCGGATCCAAGAATTGGAGGAACAGAAGGGGTATTCCCGCGTGGCGGATATCGCCGCGTCCCTCCGCCTGAGCCGCTCGGCGGTCTCAAACATGGTGCGGCGGCTCGCCCAGCGGGGCTTCGTCAATTACGAGCGCTATCGCGGCTTCACACTCACGCCGGCAGGGCGGCGAGTGGCGCGGCACATCCAAGCCCGGCACGATCTTCTCACACAGATGTTTCAGATGCTCGGGCTGGACGCGGCGACGGTGGAGCAGGAGGTCGAGGACATCGAGCACCACTTGCGCCCGCAAACGCTGGCGGTGTTTTCGAGGCTGGTCAGCTTTTGGCGCGAGCACCCCGAGCACCTCCGGACCTTTCTGCGCTATAGCAGGCGCAGACAGAATCAGCCGCCTGCCTCCTGATCCATGATTGACGCCTTAACTAACCGCCATTGGGGTCAGATGATGGTTGGACTTGGCGGGGAAGGGCTCCGGCGGTCGTTGTGCCACCCGGCTCGCATTAACACGCCGCCTGACGCGCCGGAAAGGCCTGCAGGACGCGCTCCAGTTGGTCTGCATGCACGTCCAGACCCGCCTCAGTCCAGATGACATAATCGGCCCGGGACATCTTCACTTCGACAGGCCATTGAGCGCGAATCCGCTGTTCGATCTCTGTGGGCGACCAGCCGCGGGCGAGCAGGCGCTGGCGCTGAGTGGCCGCCGAGCAGGCGATGCAGATCGTGGCATCGAGCTCCTTTTCGGCGGAGGTCTCGAACAGGAGCGGGATCACCACCACCGCGAGCGGACGGTCTTCCTGCCGCCAGGCTTCGACCTGGGCACGCCAAAGGGTGCGAATGCGGGGGTGCAGGATGTCTTCGAGCCGCTTGCGGGCAGCGGGGTCGGCAAAGACGCGGCGGGCCAATTCGTGGCGGCACAAGCAGCCATCCGCGCCCACGATGTCCGCGCCGAAAGCCTGCTCGACTTCAGCCAGCGCGCGCTGGCCGGGCTCGACCACCTGGCGCGCCAGGACATCGGTGTCCACCACCGGCACCCCGCGCGAGCTCAGCAGCTCGGCGGCGGCGGACTTGCCCATGCCAATTCCACCGGTTAAGCCCAGAACCTTCACTTCGGTTCAGGGCGTCAGACGCCGGGTGCGATAGTAACGCTGTTCGAAGTTCGGGGAGTTGGTATCGGTGTAATGGATCAGGCCTTCGATCGAGGTGGTGTTGGTGCTGACCGAGATCCACAACGCCAGGTTCGTCGAGCTCTGAATCGCGTAGTTGACACTGGGTTCCGCGCTCACTGTGAGCTGGAACAGGCCGTTGGAGATGGATCCGAACAACTGCGCCTGGGTGGCGGTTGAAACAGTGGTTCCGGTCTGCGCGGAGTTGTTGGCGGGGTTCAAGTCTTCCTCGTTCACGGCGGCCACGACGGTGTTGAGGAACGAACCCGGAGTGGCAGGCGATGTAACAATGGTGATCCGGGCGCCTTCGCCGGGCGGCAGGACGCCGAGGCTGCAAACCAGGGTCCCCCCGCCGATGCCGGAGATGCTGCCTTGCGACAGCGAGGATGAGACGTAGCTGAAGCCCGCGGGCAGCGGGTTGGTCAGCATCACGCCCGTGGCCCAGTCCGGACCAAAGTTTCGGACGGTGATCGTATTGGTGAGGGCATCGCCCACATAAACCAAGCTCGGCGCGCTGGACAAGCTGACGGCCAGGTTTACCACCGGGCCCACGGTCACCACCGTGGTCAGGTTCAGGCTCCAGCCGCGGGCGATACCGCCGGCGTCACCGATCGAATCATCGTACACATAGAGCAACCAGGCGCCATTCGGCTCGGTCCAGCTCAGATCGGAGAGAAGAAACCGGTAGGATTGCGAGGGCGCGGTGCCGGGCAGGGAAATGGGGCCTTCATAGCTGCTGGGTTTGAAGGCGCCGCTAGCGATCGGACCATAATTGGGCAGACTTGCCGCGGCAGTGTCATCGAGGGTCAACGTGACATTGGTCACGGCGTTTCCGCCGCCGGTGTGCGACATCGCCAGCACGTTGGTGCCCGAGGGACTGACCAGTAGCACGTTGACGTCGTGCGGGAAGCCGTGGCGCAGGCCGTGCAGCGTCACCGTCGCCTTGCTCACCCGGCCGACCAGGCCAGTGACGTTGATCGAGGATGGGTAAGGTGTGGCGACACCATAATCGGGTATCGTGATGGCGTTGGTGTTGACCCACGCGGAGGTAGCGGGCGGGCTGAAAATGAAGTCCACGGTCCCGAGGCTGTTGGTGGCGACGCCCGGGTGCTCATCCCGGAGTTGCAGGGTGGCAACCAGGGTGTTGCCAAGCACCGCCGCGGCCTTGAAGCTGAACAATCCCGCCGCGGAGGGCCCGCCCTGGCTCAGGGTGCCGTAATACTGCGGACCGCTGGGCGCGTTGACTCCGCCCGTAGGCTGCAACGTGGCCTTCAGATTGCCGGTGTCCAGCGAGCCCACGTTGGCCAGGAAAAGCTTCAACGTGACCGTTTCGCCGGGATCAATCACCCCGTTGATAGCACCCCCCTGGCCTTCCTCGACCAGTACCGCGCCCGCATTGATAATGTTCGGGGCCGGGTTGGCAACCGTCGTCACGTAAGTGGCGCTGTTATTGGCTGGATTCGGTTCATACGAAGCTGTGGCGAGAGTCACTCGATTGGTCATCCAGCCGGCCACGGAGTTGGTGAGGATGATCGTGACGGTTGCGGTGCTGTTGGCGGGCAGGCTGCCCAGGGCACAGGTAACAACCCCGGCGAGATTCGTGCACGAACCGACGGTGGAACTGGCCATCACAAAGCCGGCTGCCGGCGGCAGTGTTTGGGTCAGCACGACGTCAATAGCCGCGCCCGGGCCGCTATTGGTAACAAGGACCGTGTTGGTCAGGTAGTAGCCGACCACCAGCGGATCCGGCACAGCGGACAGAGCGACGCCCAGGTCGGCGACGGGACGCCCCACCGCGCTGCTGACGGTAACGGAGTTGTTGCCCGGGTTGAGATCCCCCTCGTCGGCGCCGACGGAGGCAGTGTTGACGAGCGTGGCGTTCGTCGCGCCCGGGGGAAGCAGTGCGGGCGTGGGCGTGACCACGACCGTCACGGTGGCATTGGTGCCGGAGGCCAGTGATCCGAGGCTGGCAATGATGCCAGTCGCATTGGTGAGGACCGTCCCCTGGGACGGGCTGGCGGAAACGAGCGTCACACCCGCGGGCAGGATGTTGGTAAAAGCCACGGAGGTCGCCGTATTCGGCCCGGCGTTGGTAAGGGTGAAGGTGTAGGTCAAGGCGCTCCCGACCAGGCAAGGATCGGGCACGGCAACCCCAGCCACCCCCAGGTCGGCAAGCTGGTTGACCGGGGTGAGCATGGTCAGGGCGAGGCTCCAGCCTCCGAGGATCACGCCCTCGTCCCCATCGGTATCGTCGAACACATAGAGAGCCCACTCGCCGTTGGGGTTGATGGCGTTAAACGAAGAGAGCGCCGCGCTGTAGGGACCCGCCGGCGCATTGGTCGGGAAATCAGGGTTGGTGTTGTACGCAGACGGCTTCCAGGCGCCGGCGGTCAGTGCGCCGACGGACGGCAGAGGAGAGGCCGCGGTGTCGTCGAAAGTCAGGGTCAGGCTCGAGCACGGCTGGCTGCCAGCGTCTGACATCAGCAGGGTCTTGACGCCGTTCGGCCCCACCAACAGCACGTTCATATCCCCGGGAAACGTATGGCTCAGACCGGAAAGCGTGACGGTAACCTTGCCCAAAACGCCGGTGAGGTTCGAAACCGTAACGACGGACGGATACGGTTTGGCTGGACCCGACTGCGGCAGGTAGGGCGGATTAGGCGCATCGGGATCCGGAACATCAATGGCGGCGGCGTTGGCAAATCCTTGGGTGCTGGGCAGGGTGAAGTGAAAGCTCACGGGCGGGTAGTTCGTGGTGCCGTCGCGGAGCAGCAGCGTCGGGGTGATGGTCTGCCCGTTGGTGCCACTGGCGGTGAAGGAGAAAGAACGCCCGACCGGGAACCCGCTGGGAGCCAGCACGCCATAGGTCTGCGGGTTATTGGGCGGGACTGGGAGGACGGCCGTGTTCGTCACCAGAGTGCCTACGAGATTGCGGGTGCTGAGGTTGCCGGCGTTGCGAAGACGCAAGATCACAGTAACGGTTTCCCCAGGGTCAATCGCGCCGTTGGGCGGGGAGAAGCTCTCGGCGGTCAGAGTCGCGCTGGCGGCGGCGATGCTGATAAATGGCTCGGTGACCACCGTAGTGGCCGAGGCGCTGTTGTTGACCGGGTTGGCATCGGCTTGCGCGGCAATCACCGTGGCAGTGGTGCTGAGCTTGCCGTTCACAGTGGTCCGAACCACAAAGGTCAACGTGGCTTTCGCGCCGCTGCCCAGGGCGCCCACATCCCAAATGAGGGCGGTATTCGAGACCGTGACCGAACCCTGCGCCGGGTTGGTGGACACCATCGTGACGCCGGCCGGGAGCGTCTCGTTGACGATAACGCCGCTGGCGGCGCTAGGGCCGAAGTTGGTCACCGCGATGACGTAGGTCACATTGCTGCCGGCGACGACCGGGTCGGGAAAATCCGCGAGGCCGATCGCGAGGTCGGCGGCCGGGCCCACCGCGGTGGTGTTCGTGGCGATATTATTGCTGTCAACAGGATCGTACTGCGCGCCCCCGACCGCGGCCGTGGCGGTATAAGTCCCCTCGACCAGCGGAGCAACCACGATAGTCGCGGTGGCCGCGCTGCCGGACGAGAGGCCCGGCAGGCTCCAGAAGACGACATTTCCCACGGCAACAAACGATCCCAGCGAGCCAGTGGCCGACAGGAAGGCGGCGTTGGCGGGCAAGGCATTGGTCACGGTGATGCCCGAGGCGGGGCTCGGTCCGTTATTCGCCACGGAAACGGTGTAAGTGAGCGGACTGCCAACCAGGGCCGGATTGGGCGCCGAGGCCATCGCCGCGGCGAGGTCGGTCGTCGGAGGGCTGACCTGGGTCAGGACGGTGGTCGAGTTGTTGGCGGGAACAAAATCAGGTTGCTCGGACGCCACGTTGGCGGTGGCGAAAATCGTGCCCGGGGTCATCGGCAGCGCGACGACGGTCATCGTGACCGTGGCTGTGGGCTCCATGCGCCCTAGGTTGAAGGTCACCAGGCTGCCGGACTGGGCGAAGGTGCCTTGCGAAGTCGTGGCGGAGACGAAGAGGGCGCTGCCGGGAAGCAGGTAGGTGACGCTCACATTGGTGGCGCTGCTGGGGCCGTTGTTGGTCACCACCAGGCTGTAGGTGAGGTTGTTCCCTGCAATGATCGGGTTGGGGTGCGCGGTCATTCCGAGGGCAAAATCCGACCCGGGGCATTGGCCGCCGCCATCCACGCACAGAGTCGGCGTAATTGACAGCGACCAGCAGTGGATGGTGCCGGCCGAGAACCCGCCCGTATCGGTGACACGGAGTTGCCAGAGGCCGTTGACGTTCGTCCCGGATTTGCCGGTGAAGATGGATAGCGGCTGGGCGGGCCGGAACGAGCCGACATAAGGCGCCACGCCGGAGGCGATGGGAATCGTCGCCTCGTCGTCGAAGGTTGTCCGCTGGGAATCGGGACTGCAGGCCAAGCCGAAGTTCTCACCAAACAGCGTGTTCTCGCTCGACAGCACATTCGTGGTGCCGTCGGGCGCGATCAACTCGAGTTTCAGGAAGTAATCCTCAAATGCCTCCACGAAGAGCGAGACGCTGACTTTGTTCACCGCGAATGGTATGTTCGAGACCAGGATGGATGAGGATGCCCGGCCCGGCGAGGGAATCGGTACCGGATTGTTATTGTTGAACCGGAACGGGGTCCCGGGCACGCCGGTGGGAATGCTGAACTGGTAAACGGCCACACTCTGGTCGGACTTAACGACGATGGAAAACTCAATCGGGGTGCCGCAGACAAACGAAGGGGTGGTGCTGACCTTAAAGGGGATGAAGTTCGTGCCGACGCTGCCCGCGGGAAAATCAGGGTAAGCCGAGGTCGCCTGGGCGATGGCCACACCCGGGGTGGTGGTGGAGAGGCTGCCGCGCACGCCGGTGATGGTGGTGTTTCCCAGATTCGTCAGGACCACGTCCAGGTTATTGCACTCGTTAAAATCAATGATCCCGTTGCCATTGCCGCCGCTCAGATAATTGGTATGGAGAACCAGCGGACTGCCGGGCAGGAGACTTGTGAGCGCGCGGAACATGTTGAAGCGACCCCCCGAGACGCACAGGCCGGGCACGACCGGATCCACCGTGGACATCAAGGCTTGTTTGACCTGGGCGACGCTGAGGGCGGGCTCGGCGGAGAACAGGAGCGCACAGGCGCCCGAGACATGGGGGGCGGCCATCGAGGTGCCACTCATCAACTGGTAACCGCCACCGGGCTGGCAGCTCAGAATATCGGTGCCGGGCGCAGCCAAATCCACCGAGGTCAACCCCCAGCAGGAGAAGACGGAACGGATGTCGTTGTGATCGGTGGACATGACGGCAATAATGTTGGGCGACGTGTAACTGGAGGGATAGTGAGGAATGATATCGTTGTCGCTCGCACTGTTGCCCGCGGCTGCCACGAAGAGGATATTGACGGCGCCCGCCGCATCAATAGCGTCCTTCAGGCCCTGGTTGTAGCCGCCGCCGCCCCACGATGCATTCATCACATCCGCCCCCATCAGCGTGGCGTACTGAATGCCCGCGATGGCATCGGCAGTGGAGATGCCAAACAGTCCCCCGATCTTGACAGCCATGAGTTGCACCTGCCAGCAGACGCCGGCGACCCCGATGTTGTTGTTGCCTTCGGCGCCAATCGTGCCGGCGCAGTGAGTGCCATGGCCCACTTCATCGTCGGGTTCGGGGTCGTCGTCAGAGAAGTCGTAGCCGTGGACATCGTCCACGTAGCCGTTGCCATCATCGTCCACGCCATTGGCAGGGATCTCATCCAGGTTAGTCCAAACGTTATTGGTCAAGTCGGGGTGGGTGTAATCCAAGCCGGAGTCAACCACGGCGACGATCACCTGGCGGGTGCCGGTGTTGAGGTCCCAGGCTTGAGCCGCATGAATGTCGGCACCGGGTGTGCCGCCGGTTTGGCCGGTATTGTGCATTCCCCACAGTTCGCTGAAGAGGGGGTCGTTGGGGAAAGCAGGATAGAACTCACGCAGATAATTGGGCTCCGCGTACAGGATACCCGGAGTGCCGTTATAGCTCTGAAGGGCCTGCTGGACCGTCTGCCCGGGAGGCAATGTAAGCAGGAACAAACCAGGAACCAGCTCGTACTCGCGTGCGATTGCAGCGCCGCCCAGGGTGTTCAGGATCTGGGTGCGTTGGGCCGACTCGACCCCGGACGCAAACCGCACGAGCAGATGGTTCGGGACAAAGACCTGGCCAGGGGCGACCCGCGTGAAATCATGACCGGCGGGAGGCTGTCCGACTCCGGCGGCGGCGGTGGCGAGGATGGAGCGGCCGGCTGCGCCGGCGGCGGCGTGGAAGGACAGGGCGGCCAGCAGGAGGCAGTAAGAGAGAACCCCAGGCCGTGGCAAACGAATAGAGGATTTCATAGTGAAAAAGGAGTGAGCCCGAAACGGGGGTGGAAGGGGGGCGGCATCATGCCGCCGCGCCCTTTGGGCCCCACCGGTTTGGCAGTCTTGTTTGAGCATATTCAGGTTCGGCAGCCTCGATCGCCCCTTGCTCAGGGAGTCGGGTGCAGGCGGAAGAACCGGCTGCCGCTGCCGATCGGAATGGTGAACACGTTCTGGTCGCCTTCTACCTTGGGCACGACGCCGGTCATCGGACTCCAAGCCACCGGCGGGCGCAGATCGGTTGCGCTTTGCAGGAGGTAGGTTCCCGCGTTGGTGGGCCAGGAGAGCGTGAGACTGGCCCCGGCCCCGGCGTTCATCTGGAGCAGGGGCGTTGTCGCAGCCTCCAGCCGGAAGAACCGCCGGCTCCCGTCCATCGGCACCGTGACGGTGTTCTGGCCGCCGATCACCACCGGCGCCGGGCTGGAAACTCGAGTCCAGACCGCCGGCGGGCGCAGATCGGTCGTGCTATACAGGCCGAAGTTCCAGAGGGTGGCCGGCCAGGAAAGAACGAGATTGTTGCCAACGCGCCGCGCGGTCAGCGTTGGCAGCTCGACAATGGTCTTGACCGAGCCCAGGTTATTGCCCTTGAGCGGGTCAGTGACCACCGAGCTGCAGCGGGCGCTGTCGGTGATGGTTTCGGCCACCAACGGTTCGACGACAATGGTCACCGTGGTTTGCTTGCCGCTACCCAGGTTGCCCAGATTAGTGAAGGTGAGGGAATCGCCCGCGAGCACGTAGCCGGCGGGGGAAGCGGAAACCAGGGACACGGTGGGCGGCAACGTATTCACGGCCGTCAGGCTGGTGGCCGTCGCCGGGCCGCCGTTGGAAATGACCATGGTGTAAGTCAACTGGTTGCCGATCAGCACCGGGTTGGGAGCCCCGACCAGGCTCAGGGACAAGTCGGCCGTTGGAGCGATAACGGTCACCACCGCCGACGCTTGATCGTCGTCCGGGTTCTTATCGGTGGTGCCGGTCATCACCGTCGCCGCATTGGTAAGCCGGCCGACCCGGTTGGCTTGAAGCACGAGCGTGAGAGAGGCGGAGGCATCCTTAACGAGCGACGGCACCGTCCAAGTCAACAGCCCCGCGCCGTTTGTGACCACGGCGCCCAGAGCGGGATTGGCGGAGATGAAGGCGGTGCCAGCGGGGAGAACATTGCTGACCACGATGTTCGCAGCGCTGCCGGGGCCATGATTGGTGACCCGGAGCGTGTAGGTGACATTGCTGGTAGTGACCACCGTCGCGGGGGCGGCGGTCATGGTCAAACCCACGTCCGCGGCAGAGAGGACCGCACCGGCCGTGGTGAGGTTGAGCACCCAGCCATTGGAAATGACGCCGACATTGCCCATGGCGTCATCAATGACATAGAGGGACCAGTTGCCGTTCGGGTTGATGCCGTTGAAGACGGACAGGTTGGTGCTATAAGGCGGGGGTGGTGTTGACGCGCTCGGGAACGGCGGTATGGCCGGGTGATAAGAGGTCGGGCGATTGGTGCCGGAAACCAGCGGGCTGAAGCGAGGCAGGGCCGTGGCCGCCATATCGTCAAACGTCAGGCTCACGTTATTCACCGTGTAGCTGCTGCCGCACTTGGTCATCAGGTACGATTTTCGACCGGTGGGAGCGTCCGGGGTGGTCGGCGATACCAGCAACACATCAATGTCGTTGGGCCATGTGTGACTCAGGTTCGTCAGCGTCACGGTCACCCGGCTTACCTGCCCGCCCACACCGCTGACATTGATCACGGAAGGATACGGAGTGGCGCTGGTATTGTCGTTGATGGTAATGGCCGAGCTGTTGATGGCGGTGAGGGCCGAGCTGCCGAGCGCGAAGTTGATGGCAACCTCGCCTCGATTGATGGCCCCATCCTGCAGTCGCAGGATGGCGGTGATGGTCTGGCCATTCACGCCGTTGGCCTTGAAGGTGAATGGGCGGGAGACGGATGGTCCGTGGACCACCAATTCCCCGTAAGTCTGGATCTGAGGCGAGCTGGTGGCAACGCCGTTGGTGGACAGGAGCGTCGCCACGAGGTTCGCGGTGTTCGTCCCGACGCTGTTCCGCAAGGCGATGAGCACCGTAACGGTCTCGCCCGGGTCAATCGCCCCGTTGATCGGCCCGCTCTCGCTGATGAGCTGCACGCCCGCCTCGACCACCAGGCTGCCGTCGGCCTCCACAATGGTGAGCGTCGCTGCTTCCGGATCAACCAGCGCGGCGTTGCCCAGCGGATTACCCAGGCCGAGCACAACTGTTTTATCGCCGCGGACAATCCCGTCGTCTATCAGGGACACCGAGAAGGTCTTCACCGTCTCACCGTTGGTAAAGACGAGTATGCCGTTGGTGGCGAAGTAGTTGACGCCGTTGGTGGCGGTGCCGTCGGCCGTCGAGAACGGAACCGAGACCAGGCTGTTGGTGTAGCCGGTGCGCAGCACCGTGATGGTCGCGGAGCCGCCGGTTTCGAGCCGGCTGTAGTCCGCGCTGGAGAACCTCAGGCCGGAGATGTCGTCGGTGACGGTCACCGTGGCGACGCTGGGCGGGATCAATTGGGCGCCCGCCGTCTGGTTGGTGAGGACGACGCTGAAGGTGCGGTCGCCCCGGACCTGCCGGTTGGGGTTGATGGGCACGGTAAAGCTTTGGAACGTGACGCCGTTGCTAAAGGTCAGCAAACCGGCGCTGGCAGTATAATCCACGGGCGACTCAGCGTTGTCCGTCTGATTGGTGACGGTGGCGTAGCGGACCGAGACCGTTCCCGTATTGGCGTTGGAGCGAAGGACACTGATGACTACATTGGTGCTCATGCTCTTGATCACGCCGTAATGGGCATTCGTGACCATCGTGAGGTCGGCGTTGGTGATGACAATGAGGTTGGTGGACGCAAAGCTGAAGCCAGGGTCAACGTCGAAGAGGTTCACCACCGCAGAACTGTAGTTAAACAGTTGCGCGGGCGGCGTCGGATTGAACAGGTTCACGCCGAAGAACAGGTTGCCGGTGACGCGCGGATCGTGGATCACTGGCACGGTGAAGCTCTTAATGGATTCGCCCGGATTGAACGTGAGGGCGCCGTTGGCCACACCGACGTAGTTGGTACCGGCCAGGGCGGTAATGTTGGTGGTGGCGTAGCGCACCGTCGTGAGGTTGTTGCTCCCGTTCTGCCGGATGACGGTTATGGACACGCTGCCGGCGTTCTCGGCCACGGCATAGACCGGCGACGAGAAGCTGAAGGCCTCGTGGTTGTCCAGGATGGTAAGGCTCGCGGTGTTCGGCCCCAGGATGGCCGCCCCGCCGGTGGTGTTGGTGAGAACAATCGTGAGCGTTTTGTCCAAACCCGCTTGCGGGTGCTGAATGATGGGGATGACGATTTGTTTGCTGGTTTCACCTTCGGCAAACGCAAGGGTGTTGCTGGTGGAAATGTAATCCACCCCGGGAATGGCCGTGCCGGCGAGGGTGGCGTAATCCACGGTCACGACCCCGGTGGAACCGTTGGTGCGCAGCACGGTGATCAGGGCATTGCCGGCACCCTGGGAAACGAAGTTGACGTTGGTTGCGAACAGGAATTGGCCCGGCGCGCGGTTGTTGTCAATGATGGTGAGGACGGCCTGGGCCGGCTGCAGCAACAACGCCCCGATGGCGTTGCTCAGGACCATGAATACCGTCTTGTTCCCCTCGATGAGATTGTTGTTCACGATGGGAATCTTGATGCTCCGGCTGGCTTCGCCGGGCAGGAATACGATGGTATTGGTAACCGGGAAGTAGTTGGTGCCGATGACTGCGGTGCCATTGGTGGTGGTGGCGAAGTCAACGGACACCAGAGAGTTGGTATTGCCAAAGCGGACCAAGTCAATCGTCGCCGCGCCGTCGTTGGCGTTTTCATCGCGACTGTAGGTCGAAGACGCGAAACTGACGCCGGCATCGTCATTGCGAATGGTAAGGGTGGCCACGGGTTGGCGGCCGAGCTGCGGCCCGCCGCTGACTGCGGGTTGTGGGTTGGACAAGGCCAGGTTGACCGTGCGGTCGGGGTTGATTTGCAGGTCGTCCAGGACGGTGATCAGCACATGCATCAGTGTTTCACCGAGCGGGAAAGTCAGTGTGTTGGTCACGCCAATGTAGTTGGCCCCGGCGACGGCCGTTCCGTCCGAGGTGGAGAAGGTGACCGCGGTGCTGCCGCCCGGCAGCGGTCCGCTCGTGCCACCGGTCCGGCGGATGGAGATAACCGTGTTGGTGCCGTTTTCGGTGGTGTTGTAGTTGGCCGAGGTGAATTCGAAGCCGCCCATGCCGGCGAGTGAACCGCCATAGAGCCGCGCGAGGTGCTGGCAGGAAGCTCCGTTGAACTGAGTGAACCCGCCGCCGAGGATTATCTTCTCCCGCTCCTGTTGCGGGTTGTCAATGAACGGCTCCTGCTGAATCGCCAGCGCCGCCACAAAACCGTTGGCGCCCGCGCCAAAGTTGACCATCGGGTCCACCGTCCCGTTGGGCAGCAGACGGGTAAGCCTCCCCCGGGTCACGCCGCTGCACAGGGTGAATTCGCCGCCGAGGACAATCCGTTGGTCCTGCTGCAAGGCGATAGTGTAAACCGAATCATTCGCACCCAGGCCCGGGTTAAAGGTGGCATCCAATGAGCCATCCCCGTTGAGCCGGGCGATTCGGTTCATCGCCACCCCGCGCACGCTCGTGAACGAGCCGCCGATTAGCACGCGGCCGTCTGTCTGGATCGCCACCGCCCGCACCACTTCGTTGGCGCCGGTACCGGGATCAAACGCGGTATCCAGCGAGCCATCAAGGTTCAGCCGCGCGATGCCGCGCCGGCTCACGCCGCCGACCGTCGTGAAGTTTCCGCCAATGAGCACCTTGCCGCCGTGGATCGTATTGGTCGGATAGACAGCGATGGCATATACGGTGCCGTCGGCTCCCTGGCCGGGAGCAAAGCTCGTGTCCACGCTGCCGTCGTCGTTCAGGCGCGCGATGCCATTGCGCCCGATGCTGTTAATGACCGTGAAGCTGCCCCCGATCATGATCTTCCGCGCACCATTGAGGAAGGTTTCCGCCAGGGCATAGACCGGCTTGTCGGCCCCGGCCCCGGGCTTGAAGCCGGTGTCCAGGGTGCCGTCGTACGAAAGCCGCGCAATCCGGTTGAGGACGACGCCGTTGACGTTCGTGAAATCGCCGCCGATAACGATGCGATCGTCAGATTGGCTCACCAGCGTCCGAACCGTAGCGTTGATGGTCGCCCAGAAGTCGTTGTCCAGGCTGGCATCGTATGGATTGACCCGGGCGATACGCCCATGGGCGACCTGGTTGACCATGCTGAAATCACCCGCGATAACAATCCGGTTGTCTGACTGCACGCCCAGCGTCAACACGCTGCCGTCGGCCCCGACCGAGGTGTTGAAGGCGGTGTCCACCGAGCCAGCCGGCTCGTTGTAGGTCTCGTCGTCAATCAGGGTGAGGGTAGCCGTCGCCGGCGCGCCCAAGGTACCAGCCGGCGATGGACTTAGGAGGCTAACGCGCAGGGACCGGTTGCCGTGCTGCGCCAGGTTGTCGTTGATCTGAATATCAAATGTCTTGCTGACTTCGCCATTCGTGAAGACGAGGGTGCCGCTGGCGGCCACGTAATCGGTGCCCGCGAGGGCGGTGACATCACTGGTTGAGTAGTTGACCGCAATGGTGTCGGACCTGCCGTCCGTCCGGGTCACCGTAACAGTTGCGGCGCCGCCGTTCTCCTTGACGCTGAAGACCGGCATGAGGAACTGCACGTGGCCGTAAAAGTGGTTATTGAGAATGGTCAGCGTGGCATTGGAGTGGATATTGCCCACCAGCCCGTTGGTCGAGGGGTTGAACAACCGCAGCAGCACCTCCTTGTCGGGTTGAACGGTGGTGCTGGGCAGGATGGGCACCAGGACGGTCTTGGACGCCGATTCGCCATTGTTCCACACCAGGGTGTTCGTGAAAGCCAGGTAATCCTGGCCATTGACTGCGTTCGTGCCATCGGTAGCTGCCACCTGGATGGACACGGCTCCGGCGTTCCCGCCAGTGCGCCGAACGGTGATGACTGCGGCACTGGCGTCTCCATTGGTCACATAGCTGCCGGAGCTGAAGTTGATACGGCCGGACGCGAAGTTGTTGTTGATAATGTAGCAGAAGGCATTGGTCGCCCCGAGCACGACGCCGCCCGCCGGGTTGAAGAGCTTGAGATTGATGACTTTATCCAACCCGGCGATCGAGCTATTGATGATCGGGATGCTGAAGCTGGCGGTCGTCTGGCCGTCCAGGAAGGTGAGCGTGCCGGTGGCGGTCGTGTAATCCACGCCGGGAACGGCGGTAGGCGGCGGCAGGAACTCGTTGGTGGTGGCATACTGAACGGAAACGACTCCGTCGCTGCCATTGGTGCGCGTGAGGGTGATAATTGCGGTCCCGTCGGCCGAGTTGACGTAGTACTCAGCCAATTCAAAACCGATCACGCCGGGCTTGGTGAAGCCCGAAAGGATGGTCAGGGACGCGGAAGGACGACCCAGAGCGCCGCCCACGGCCACGTTCTCACCGCCGAGCCAGACGCTGTCCATCTGGCTGGGAGAGTCGAGGAGGAGCGGCGCAACCTGATCTTGCGGCAGAGCGCTGTTGCCGATGATGCTCACGACGACATCATCGGGCGTTACGCCAAAGGCACGATTCAGCACATCAAAGGTTATGTTATTGGTGCCCCAAATGCCGTCACTGTAGCAGCGCGTGGCCAAGCCCCAATCATGAGTGGTTTCATAGACGGGCCCCACGTTGGAGAAGGTGTAGTCGGTGCCGGCCTGAGCCTTGCCAACGCCGGACACTCTGCCGGGGAGGGCGACGTTTGCCCCCATGCGTCCGAGAGTGCCGTTCTCCCGGAGCACCTGAACGAAGGTATAGAGGCCGTTTTCGTTGACGCTATAGGCGTCCTGGACAAAGCCAAGGTTGCCGGGGCCGACCGTCGGGGTGTTGAGGAGGCGGGCGACATTGGCGCGGCTGCGAATGGCGGAACGGGTGCGCGCCTCTTTCTCCATCCAAGACGCGGTGAGGTTGGTTTGAACGGCCGGGTTGCCATACACGTCATACGCGGTTCGCGCACCGCCGACCGCGGCAAAATTGCCAGCAATCAACACGTTGCCGTCGGTCTGCACCTTCGAGGTAAGGACGAAGTTCTTGGGGTTGACGTCGGGATTGAAGTAAGGCTTGATTAGCCCCGCGAACTGGTTGTAGGCGGTGTCGAGGAAGCTCGTATCAACGTGGCCATTGGGAAAGAGGCGGGTGAAGCCCACGCGATGGGTACCATCGAAGGAGGTGAAGAGGCCGCCGACGTAAATAGCGCCGCTGGCCTGCAAGGTGATGTTAAAGACCGTGTCGTCGGCCCCGTCACCGGGCTGGAAGGTGTCATCAACGCGGCCATCGGGATTGAGCCGGGCCAAGCGGTTGAAGGGGAGGTTGTCCACGCGGGTGAATTCACCGCCCAGCAGGACTCGGCCCTCCGGCTGGACCACGACGGCGCGGACAACGCCGTTGGCGCCGAGCAACGGGGCGAAAGTCGGGTCGAGGGTACCATCTGCATTCAGGCGGGCGATGCCGCCGCGGAGCTGGCCGCCGACCGAGGTAAACGCGCCGCCGATTATGATGGGCGTGTTGGTGGTGCCGCTGGGCGCCAGGGCCATGGCATAAATATGGTTGTTGGGGCCAGTGGGGCCGGGATCAAACGTCGGATCCACGGTGCCGTCAGCATTGAGCCGGGCGATATACCGGCGCGGCTGGGTGTCAAACGAGGTGAATTCGCCGGCGACTAAGACCTTGCCGTCCGGCTGAACCAGCACGGACCAGATGGTATTGGTGGTGCCAAGGCCGGGGTTGAAGGAGGGGTCGAGGCTGCCATTGGAGTTGAGCCGGGCGACGCCGTTGCGCTGGACGCCGTTGTAAGTGGTCATCAGCCCGCCGATGACGATCCGGCCAGTGCTGTCGCGGGCCAAGGTGGTCACGCTAGCCAGGCGCTGGTCAATGCTGTAGGCGACTCCGGCTTGCGGATCGAAGGTGATATCGAGGGTGCCGTCGGTGTTGAGGCGGGCGATGTGGCTGCGGTTGGTGTTGTTGTAGGAGGTGAAGTTGCCGCCGATAACGGCTTTGCCATCAGGCTGGAGCGCCATGGCATAGACGAGAGCGTTAGCGCCAGGTTTGGTGTTCATCGGCGGCTCGCTGTAAAGCTGGTTGTCAGGGTTGAAGTCGGGGTCCACCGCGCCGGCGGGATAATCATCGTGCAGGATGGTCACCACGGCCTCGCCAACGTTGCCGATGGTGGCGTTGTCGCCCGCGTCCGGAACAGGATAGAGCCGGATGATGAAGTCCTCGTTGAACTCGGGAATGCCATCGTCGAAGATGGTAATCTGGATCTCTTTGGGGGTGTTTTCGCCCGACCCCCAGCTCAGTTCGCCCCAACCGACGCCATCGGTATGCGCGGTAGAATCTCCACCACCGTAAATGGGCAGGAAATCAGCGGGGTCGGTGCTCGGCGGGCTCGAAGTGGCGGGTTCGGGCTTGGCGTAGTCCGATGCCGCAGAAAGATCAAAGGCATTGTCGCGGTAGTTGGTGGGCCGCGGGCCGCGGTCGCTGTCAACCGCCCAGGCGATTCTGGCGCCGGTGTCGGGGCTGCCGAACTGGCGGATCACCCGAATGGTGACGGTGCCGTTCGTGTCTGGGTCGGGATTATTCCTGAGGGTCTCGATCGTCCGATAAGTCGCACGCTCGAAGTTGACCAGGCCATACTTAGCAGTCTCATTGGTGTTCAAACACGGGGATGGCCCCGGCCAGCCGTTGAAATCCTCGATTAATACCGTGGTGAGGCTGTGGCCCGGGTCCAGGCGCGGCGGCAGGACGGACGAAGATTCGGCCGGGTCCAGGCGCGGGTTGATGAGGTTGACTTTGAAGGAGCGATTGGTGCTGCACGGACCAAAGATGACGGGGATGATGACACTCTTGCTCATTTCCCAATCGTCAAAGACCAGGGTGGCCAGGACAGTCTGATAGTCGTTGAGCGAGGTGGCGCTGCCATCGGCGGTGATGAGGTCCACCAGCGCCCGCCCGGTGGCACCCGCCATGCGGGTCACGGTCACGCGCGCGCCGAGAGTACTCCAGCGCGTTGTTTGGCCCGGCTCACCCACGGTGGACGAGTCGGTTTCGGAACAGACATAGTAGTCGGCGCTGAAGCGGAACACTCCGGCGGAGTGGTAAGACCAGCTCAGGGACGCGTTGCCGGTGGCTCCCAAATAGCCATCTACGGCTATGTAATAGGTCGTGCCGGCACGGGCGTTGAATGAGACCTTGCTCGGAACATAATAAGGAACGAAGGTCGGCACGTTAATGGTCCACTGCGGGTAGTCGAGAGAGAGGTAATCATTGGCCGCGACGGTGTTGAGGTTTGCTATGCCGCTTCCCGTATAGACGGCCAGGACGGTGTCGAAGTCGCTGCCGTAGGTGTCGAAGGTGACGGAGCCGTCCAGCGGAGCCACCCAGGCGAACCAGACAGAATTGGTGGCAGGGTACCCAGCGTGGGCGGGTTCACCCGATTCGGCATCCGCATCCGCGGTGTTGACGGCGGTAGTGCCCCAAGGCCCGGCGAGACCTCGGGCGTTAAGGAACGCGTTGTTGGTGGGCTGCGGGATGCGGACATCGTCTATGATCGTGAGAGTGGCCTGGGATGGGCTGCCAAGGGTAGCGCCGGCGCCGCTGACGTTGGCCAACTGCATGAGGACGGTCTTGTCGCCCGAGACACCCTGGAAGTTGAAAATGGGCACGAACACGTTCTGGTTGGTCTCGCCAGGAGGGAAGGTGACGGTCTGGCTGACCATAGTGAAATCAATGCTGGGCCGGGCCGTGCCGTTGGTGGTGGTCGAGAAATCCACCGACACCGAGTTCAGGGCGCTGCCCGTGCGGACCAGCGAAATAGTGGCTCGCCCATCCGGCGCGTTTTCGTTGCGGGAATAGGTCGCATCCGAAAACCGCAGCGCACAGTTGTCGTTAACAATCACCAGGGTGGCCTGCGGTTGCAGACCCAGCCGCGCCGCACCCGCCGGCTGGGGGTCGCTTAAGTGCAGCCCCACGGTGCGATCGGGGCCGATTACCGTATCCGCAATGATGGGAACCAGTGATTTGACGAAAGTCTCGCCCGGCGGGAAGCTCAAGGTGTTGGTGACGCCAACGTAGTTGACTCCCGCGACGGCCGTACCATCGGCGGTGTGGAACGTCACGGTCACATTGGTCCCCGCAGTCCCGCCCTGCCGGCGAACATCAATGAGGCTGTTGGGGTCGCTCTTGCGGTAGGAAAACACGGGCCGGGTGAATTCGAAGCTGCCGGAGGGGTCACGGGCGCCGAGGGAACCGCCGTAGAGCCGGGCCAAATGCGAACGCGATTTGCCGTCCACTTCCGTGAAGCCGCCACCCATCACGATGTGGTTATCCGTCTGCACCGCCAACGCCCCAACATAGCCGTTGGCGCCGCCGCCGAAGTTGATCGAGGTGTCCACCGTTCCGTCAAAGTGAAGCCGCGTGATGTTGCTGCGGGTAACGCCGCTGAACCGGCTGAAGTCGCCGCCCAGGAGTATCCGCGTATCCGGCTGGAGCGCGATCGAATGCACCGAGCCATTGTTGTTCTGGCCGAGGTTGGCCGTGAATGGCATGTCCATGGCTCCGTCTGCGTTCAGGCGCACAATGCCGCTGGAAAGCCAACCGTTGACGTTGGTGAAGTCGCCGCCGGCGAGAATCCGCCCGTCCAACTGAATGGCGATGGCGCGCACCGTTGCGTCCGGTCCGCTGCCTGGATTGAATGCCGGGTCAACCGAACCGTCCACATTCAGCCGGGCAATGTTTGGCCGCGGCAACCCGCCCACATGGCTGAAGCTGCCGCCGATCAGAACCTTGCCGCCGTGCAGGGTGTTGGTGGGATAGACTGCGACGGCGTAAACATCGCCGTTGGCTCCCACCCCGGGCTGGAAGCCCGCATCCACACTTCCGTTGTCGTTCAAGCGGACGATGTGGTTGTAGGGCAATTGATTGAAGGACGAAAAGCTGCCGCCCACGACAATCTTGCGGTTACCATTGACGAACGTCTCCGCCAGGGCATAGACCGGGTTGTCGGCGCCGGCAATGACATTGAAGCTTCCATCCACCGTCCCGTCGAAGTTCAGCCGGGCGATATAGTTCAGGTTGAGGCCGGCGACCTTCGTAAACCAGCCGCCGATGACGATCCGTTGGTCTGATTGGACGACCAGGGCGCGCACCGAATCGTTGGCACCCCCGCCAAGGTGGAGGAAGGTCTGGTCCAGATCCGCATTGGGCAGGAAGCGGGCCACGCCGTTGCGGCTGTAGTCGCCGGCAAAGGTGAAGTCGCCGCCCACGACGATCTTTCCGTCTGCCATTAGCGCGAGCGTTCGCACGTCCGCGTTCAAACCGCCGGCCGGCTCGAAGGTCGTATCCACCGATCCGGCGGGGATATTGTAGTATTGTTCATTGTCAATGATGGCGACGACGGCCTGGGGGGTGGATATGGTCGCGGGCGGTGGGCCCGGGGGTTG
The DNA here is from genome assembly GCA_964625855.1 of uncultured Verrucomicrobiota bacterium. Classification (GTDB taxonomy): domain Bacteria; phylum Verrucomicrobiota; class Verrucomicrobiia; order Limisphaerales; family UBA8199; genus JAPLUA01. The sequence continues at coordinate 144,866 of CAZVFC010000015.1, forward strand.
CACGTTGCTCAAGTTCACGAAGAACTTCAACTGCCCGCCGGGGTAAGGCGCCGCGTTGGTTGCTGCGCTGTCCAAAATGGTCACGTTGAAGCTCTTGGCCAGTTCGTTGGGGGCAAAGCTCAACACTCCGCTGGCCGCCACATAATCGCGGCCGGCCAGGGCGCTGTCGTCGGCGGTCGCATAATTCACGGTGGCGGTGCCCGCGCTGCCGTTGCGGCGAATGACCGTAACGGTCGCATAGCCGCCGTTCGCATTGACCAGGTAATTCGTCACGTTGAAGCTCAGATCGCCGTAGAACTCGTCGTTGATAATCCTCAGGACGGCGTTCGTCTGTGCTCCGGCGGCGCCCGGGATTGAGAAGTTCGCGAGCTGAAGGCCAACATTCTTTTCGTCTCCCGGGATGCCATTGGCCAGCAGGGGCACCGTGAAGCTCTTCGGCGAGGAATCGCCGCTGTTCCAGGTTAAGGTATTGGTCGCCGGGAGGTAATCCACGCCGGGGGTGGCAGTCCCGATAGTGGTCATTGCCTGAACCGTCAGCAGGTTCAGGCTGCCGCCGGTGCGCGTCACGGTGATGGTGGCGGCGCCGGCATGCTTGTTGGTTATGTAAGTGCTGGCCGAGAAGTTGAGCCGCCCCGGTGCATAGTCGTTGTCAATGATCGTCAGCACCGAGTTCGAGACGCCCAGGGTCGCTCCCCCGCCGGGGCTGAATAATCGCAGGTTCACCGTCCGGTCCGGCTGCGACACAGTATTATCCAGGATCCGGACGGCGAAACTCCTGTTGGTCACCCCATCGCCCAAGGTCAAATTGCCATTGGTGGCAGTGTAGTCGGTTCCGGGAGTGGCGGGATGGAGGCTGGGAGGAAATCCATTCGTCGCGGTAGTGGTTTGAAATTGGACCGTTACCTGGCCCGCGCTGCCGTTGGTGCGCCTGACGGTGATGGTCGCCGTGCCGCCATTCTCATTTACGACGAAATTGTCGGCCGCGAAACTCAGCACGCCGGCGGGCCGGTTGTTATCCACAATTGTGAAGGTCGAGGCAGACGTCGCCAGGGCCGTTCCCAGCGGGATGTTTTCGCCGCCCAGGAAGAAGACGTCGGCCCCGCTCGGCAGGGCCAGCTCGAGGCCGATCGAGCGATTGCCCTGGACCAGCGTGCTGGGAGGAATAACCACCGTTGTGTTGTAATTGTTGCCGGAACTGCCGTCGCTTTTCATCCAATGGAGAGGCCAAGGCGCCGGCGGATTCCATGGCCACGTTGGCCACAGCCACGGGTAGAGCGGCCGGATGACGCCATAGTTAAAGTCTTTGCCGCTGACGGCGACGCCGGGGCCGGGCTGGGCGTAGGGGAGGGAGAAGTTGACGGCGGCCTGGCCAAGATCGCCATTGGCACGGACCAGAGTGACCGGGAACGTGCCATAGTTCTGGTCAACCGTGTAGGTGTCGCGGCTGAAGCCGATGCTGCCGGGGCCGGTGGTCGAACCGCCCAGCAAGCGGGCGACATTGTTGCGCTGCCGCCAGGCCGCACGGGTTTGGGAGTCCAAATCGGCCGGCCGAATCCTTCCTTCGTTATTGCGGCCGCCGCCGACGCGGACGAAGCCGCCGCCGACGATGACATTGGTGCCCTGCTGCATGCCGATGCCAAAGACATAACTGCGCGGTTCCACTTCGGGAGTGAAGCGGCTAGTTGGGAAGCCGGCGAACTGGTTATAGGCCGTATCCAGGAACGAGGTGTCGAGCTCGCCGGTCAGGAGGAGGCGGGCAAGCGCAAGGCGTCGGGTATCGTTGTAGGAGCTGAAGAGGCCGCCCGCATAGATGAAGGCATTCGTTCCGTTACTCAGTTCGGAGCCGAGACAGTAAACCGGGCCGTCGAAGCCAGTCCCCGGGCTGAAGGTGGTATCGAGCGACCCGTCAGGGTTGAGCCGGGCAATGCTCTTGCGCTGGCGCAAATCGAACTGGGTGAACGCGCCACCAATCAGGATCTTGCTGTCCGTTTGGATCTTGACGGCGTAAACGGGGCCGTCCAAGCCGGTGCCGGGATTGAAGGTGTTGTCCAGGGAACCATCTACATTCAAGCGGGCGATGCAGCGCCGGCGGATGCCGTTGATGGTGCTGAAGGCTCCCCCGATGATGACTTTGCCGGTGCTGTCAACCGCGACCGCGTTGACTATGTCATCCGGGACTGCGGGGATGAAGGTCTGATCCACGGAGCCGTTAGGGTTCAGGCGGGCGATGTACTTGCGAGCTTCGCCATTGACGGTGGTGAAATCGCCGCTGATGACCACCTGGCCATTGGGCAGTTGGAGATCGAGCCCCCAGACCGTGCCGTCGGCGCCCAAACCGGGATTGAAGTTGGCGTCCAAACTCCCATCGCTGTTCAGCCGCGCCACCCCGCGCCGCGAGGTGCCGTTAAACGAGGTAAAGCCGCCGCCGATTACGACCTGACCCGAGGGAGTCAGCGCCACAGTGTTGATGAAGTTGTTGGCCCCTGCGCCCGGGTTAAAGGTAGTGTCCAGGGCACCATCCACCGTCAGGCGGGCAATGCGATTGCGCGGGGTGGTGTTGTAGGCAGTGAAGTTGCCGACAATGACTGGCCGGTCATCGGTCTGCATGGCCAAACTGAAGACGGTGCCGTTGGCCCCCGGATTCGGGTTGTCGGGCGGATCGGTCACGAAGGGGTAGTCATAATCAGGGTTAAAATCCTCATCCAGCGCGCCTGCGGGATAGTCATCAAACAGGATCGTCACGATCGTCTCCCCAACCCAACCGGGCTTGGCGCTATCGGTGGCTCCAGGCACGGCGTACAGCCTGAATATAAAATCTTCGTTGAACTCGACACGGGTGTCGTTGGTAACTGTGAAGCTGATGAGTTTACCATTAAAGTCGTTCTGTCCCCAGGTTAGCTCACCCCAGCCGGCGCCATCGCTTGCGGTGGTATGATTGTAATTGGGTTGGACATCCCAGAGCGCATTTGTCCACTCCGGTGAGGTCAGGCTTGCATAATCCGAACCTGCGGATAGGGGGAAGAGGTCGTCCCAGAAGGTTGTGTCCTCCGGTCGGCGGCTGCTGTTCACCGCCCAGCGAATTTTGGTTCCGGCGACGTTGGTGCCGAAACGATAGACGTAAAAGTTGTAGGTGACGGTGTTGCCTGGGCCTTCCGAGCACCAGTAATGCTTGCTGTCGAAGTTGACGATGGCATCGGGCGGATCCTCTGGTCCCACGTCGGGATCAGTGTCCATGTCAAGGATGGTCACCGTTGTGCTCTGGATGGCGGGGTCGATCCGGGGCGGATTGACCAGAGTGTCGAATTCGTCATTCAAAGCCACGGCCGTGAGGTTCACCAGAAAATCACGGTTGTCTGCGGGTGTGGGTCCGCCGTAAAGGACGGGCACAAAAAAACTGCGGCTCATTTCCTGATTCTCGAAGATGATCTGACCCGCACCTCCAAAATAGTCCACGCCATCTAACGCCGTACCATCGGCCGTCTCGTAGTCAACCGCCACGCGCCCGTCGCTTCCAAACAGGCGCGTGATGGTGATCAGGGTCCCGCCCTCGGTTTCGGCGCAGTTGTAGGCCGTCGAAGTGAACCGGAACAGGCCGGAGGAATGGTAGGTCCAGTTGAGGACGACGGAGCCAGATGCGCCGTCCTGGGTGTCCACGGCAAAATAGTACGTCGTGCCGGCGCTGGCGCGGAAGCGGACACCCCCGAGATTCCCTTCACCACCTATATTCCCCGGGGGCTTCTCCGGGATGCTCACGTTAGGCGCGTTGAAATCGCTGGCCGCCACCACGCTGAGGTTCGAGAGGATGCTGCCGTTATAGACAGCCACCCGCGCGGTAAAGGCGCTGTCGAACGGGTCGAGGTAGATTGTGCCATCCTTGGGGGCCGTCCATGAGTACCAGATTGAGTTAGCCGCGGCCCGGCCGGCATGGGCCGGCTCGCCCGGCTCGGCGGTGGCGTCGGTATTATCCCCGGGGACGGTGCCCCAATCGTTAAACCCTATGGGGATAACCTCGGCGCTGGCGAAATTGTCGTTCGCGGGCGCCGCCCCGTAGGCCACCCCGGTCAGTCCCAGCCAAACACTGATCCCGAGGGGCATCATGCTGAGCCGGCTCAGGAAAGAGATACTCAATCGCAATCTTCTCATAACACACTTCACTAAAAACTTAACCAGTCAAACAACTCATTCCCTGCGCTTGATCTGCGGCTCCAGTCCGGTGCGCGCCACCGCTCCAGGTTGAACCGCCGGTTACGGCGACTGCGCATCCACGCGGACGCGGAAGTAGCGGGCGCCTGCGCCCAGCGGAGTCACAATACCAGCCCGGCCTGCCCCAGGACTGTTAAAGACGAAATTGGTCAAAAGCTGCCAATTGGTCGCCGTCAGGGACGGCTTGAAGAAGACGGAATTCACCGAGTTCGGAATGGTGTTCCAGGACAGGGCGACCGCACGCGGCGGCAGGTTGGTGAACGTGGCGGTCAAATCCACCAGCGATGGCACCAATATCGGCGCCGGGTCCAGACAGTTGGCAACGCCGTTGCCGTTGGAATCCAGGAAGCAGCTCTCAACCAGCGCCTGGTTGAGCCGGTTGGTGGTGCCGTCAGGATAAACCATGTTGGTCGAACTGAACGCGCCGGCATAGCCCCAGACCCAATTCAGGCCGCCGCCGTTCTTGCCGTTGAGCTTTTCGGCCCAGGAGAACCCGTTGATCATGAGCTGGGCGTAATAGATCTTCATGCCCGGCGCAAAAGACAGGTTAGCGAGGTCGCCGACGTCGGTGAAGTTGGTCATGTAGTTCTGAAACTCCAGCCTGTCCACATAGAGGGCATTGGAGGTGCCAGGACCGCTAAAGAAATAGGAACTGTTCAAACCGCCGTCCAAAATGAGCCGCCCCAGGGCAGCGTTGTTGTCGAAACCCGCCGCCACCGCGCCGCGGTCCTGCCCGGCCCACTGGTTGGCGACCTGGGCCCAATCCGGCGCGGTCGAGGTGATGGCCGTGCCCAGCAGGCTGGCGACAGGAGGGAGGAAGGGCAGGCTGAATCCAAGAACCCCGGTGGTCCAGATGTTCCCGTTATTCCCATCGGCCGGGCCGCCGTCAGTCAAAGAGTTGGTGGCCCGGATCGTGAGGTTATGGCCGGCGTTAAGGACGTGGTTGCTGATGAACAAATGGCCCACGTTCAGGACGATGTCGTTGAACGGGGCGTTGACAACGCCGTTGCTGAGCGTGGCCGTAGAAGTGGAAATCGTGGCGGACCCCGGCCCGGCGTCAATGAACCCGGTATTCTCGAAGTTGGTCGTCCAGATCGAGCAGCCCTCGGTCCGGACGTCGCCGTGGTTCACAAAGTTCCAGTAGGGCTGGCTGGCGCTGCCGAAGAACGCCGAGTTCTGCACGCTGATCACCCCGTAATTTGTTAGCGTCCGCAGCCGCGGAAGCGCTGCCAGATCTAGCATCCTGCCGGAAGGGTAGTTCAATTCTCCTCGTGGCGTCTGCGCCTTCGCTCCATTGGTGGTGATCCACAGGTGATACGCGTCAATCGTGATGTTCGACAGCACGTTGAGCACGTCGCTGATGACCACATTGGTGGCGTGCAGCGTCAGATTCTGGACATAGCTCGGCGATGAACTCGACAAGTGGCTGTCCACCATCAGGATGAAATAGGTGTTGGTGGTGTCGTAACCGAATATCTCCGAAGAAACGTTGGTAAACCGCGTGCTGAACAGGTCCACGTACCCGCTGAGTCGCGGGCAGGTTGGCGCCAGGAGGTTGCTCACCACCAGGGTGCTGTTGGTCACCCCAAGGTTGTAATCCGCCACCGCCGTCAGGACCCGCGTGTTGGCATCCTGAATGAAATGGTTGGTCGCCGTCAGCCGCAGATAATTCAGGCCGCTGATGCGGCTTGATCGGAGGTCAAGCTGCTTATTGGCGGTTACCTCGATCCGGCCAGGCACATTGGCAAACGTCTGGCCGGCCACTTCATTCACCAGCACTGTGGTCGGCTGGAAGATGGCCTCGTAGGCCGTGTATTCGGTGGTAATGTTCGTGTTGGGAAAGATGCCAAACGGGATGCCCGGCGTGGCCGGAACACCAGCCAAAGGCGCGCCGTACTGGAAGAAGAAATAATTGGTGGGGATGTAGGTCCAGCCATAGCCGGTGTTGGGTGGGGCGGCGCCGTTCGTTGTCAGGGACAGGTTGGTCATGACGAGCATGAAGTCCTCGAGGTAGAGACGATTGGTCGAGACGATACCGCTGACGATGTTGGTTGAGCGCCAAGTCCATTCCACCACGCTGATTCCGGGGAAGTAAACGTTGATGTTGGTTGTGGGAAATGAAGGCTCGGAATTCTGCACGTAAACCAATTGAAACAGGAAATTCGACGGCCCCAGCACGAAGTTCGGATTCATGTACCCGTTGACGGGGGATAGCGACAAGGCCCACTCCATCGCCGAGTAATTGCGGTTGGTCACCCAATGGCTCGGCGAAAAGGCCGAAACCGAGCCGAAGCTGCCAGCCGGGTTGTATCTGCGGGGGGTATCTCCCACGCCCCAGTACCCGTCAAACATTCCAGCCGAGCCATAGAAAGGACCGGTCTCGAATCCTTCCATGTTCAGCAATCCGCCGGCCAGGCTCACATTCTGGCCTTGAAGACTGAGCAAACTGTCCACTCCCATCTCAATCCTGCCCCGGTTGATGATGTTGGTCGCCCGGGCCAGGCAGACAGACCCGATCCCCGCCGTGAAGAAGCCCGAGTTGGTGGTGAAATACGGGCCGTTATTCGTGCCGCCGCAATTGATGACCGCGCCGACCTCATTGAGGAGGGTCGCGGCGTTGGTATAGCGGGCGGTTGAGGTGTTGAAGGTGTCAAACCGGAATCCCTCCAGCGCGCTCAGCACCCCGTAGTTCGTGTAGTTGACCGTGTTGGCGGTCGTGAAGGGCTGGGCACCAAAGAAAGAGTTGAACGTGTTGATGATGAGCGCCGAGTTGTTGACGAATGTGGTCGCGTCAATCTGCGGCGGAATGCTGGGCGGGCAAAGCATGACGCTGTTGTTGACCCAGGACGGGTCGGTCCGGCCCATCACCAGGCTGACGACTGCCAGGTTGGCTAACCCGGTGAGAATCTTTCTTTTCATGTCTGCAAATCTAAATGGGTTCGGTTCATCGCTCTGGTTCCGCTAGGGCAGCACCGTGAGCGTCACCTGCCACACGGTGAATCCGCCGCCGGGTTCGTTCATCTGCACGAAGAAAGCATAGATCCCGCTGGCCGTGGGGGTGCCGGTCACCCTGCCATCTGGCCCCAGCGCGAGCCCCGAGGGCAGCGCCGTCGAGCCAGGGGCCAGCGACCAAGTGTAAGGCGGCCCGGAACCGCCGGTACCCGTGAGTTGCGTGGCGTAGGCCGTGTTGAGCCGGGCCGGCGGCAACGTCGTGCTGGTCACTTGCAGAAGCATTTGACTCTCCACTGAGGCAATGCTTGTACCGTTGGGATATACGACGGGGGCATTCGTGCTGTCATCGTAAGAAGCCCACAGCACGTCCTGCACGGCGGTGAGCTCGTCCAGCGCCCAAAGGTTGTTGGTGACGACATTGTAGTAAACCGGCCCCGCCTTGTTAAAGGTTATCAGCGTCTGCGGCTCGATCGTCCCCGGCCCATTCAGTCCGGGCAACTGGTTGGTGGCGTTAAAGGTGATGTCGCGCCGCACGTCAGCCCAGATCAGTGCCCCCGCCGGCCCGGGCAGGTTATCAACGGCGGTAAACAGAAAGTCCGGGGTGGTCACCTCCCGCCGAAAGGTCTGCACCCAATTGGTGCTGTTGGTAACCGTGGTCATGGCGAAAAAGTTGGTCTGCGGGGCGTAGAACCGGCCGAGGAGCGAGTCGTAGGCCGTCTTGACAAAGGTGAGCTTCTCCACGCCGCGGCGCAGGCCGGGCTGGTTGGTAACGCACAGCACCTCGAAATCCGCCAGGTAGTGATTGGTGAACCACGTGATATAGGTGCGCGACAGCAGGGTCGTCCCGCCCGGTATGTTCGTTGTGGAAGCATTGGTCACCACCAGCGTATTGGTTATGCCCGTCACCTTCGTCAGGACGTTGGACAGGATTTGCACCCCACAGGCATTGGTAATGATGTAGAAGTCTCCCGACACCTGGTTTGTCAGCATCGTGGTCGCCGTGGTGTTGGTCACGAAATAGCCGGCCGGGGCTTGGGGGGGGAAGTAAATGTTGGTGTCAATCACCGTCACCCAGCTCCTTTTCGAGAACGAATTGGTGAACAGGTTGGCGAACTGGCGGTGATAGACAAACATCACGTTGGTGTCGTAATTGGTGGCATACATCAGGTGCTGCGGCGTCCCGGACGGATCCCAAGGGAAGTTCGTATAATAAATCGTGAGGTTGGTGGTTACCACGTTGGACAGGGAAGCCACGGTGCTGCCCGGCACAATCACCAGCCCCGGATAGATGGCCAGCAAGCCCGCGTCATTGTTCGTCAGGGACTGGGCGCTCAGCAGGGTCAGGTTCGAAGTCACCAGCAACTGCAGCGCCGAGGGGGCGTTGTTCGTCACATACACGATGCTGTTGGGCGGATTGTCCTCCCAGTTCACGTTGCCGGACCGCAACAGGTACCTCAAACCGGCCACGTCGTCGCGCGTCAGCCCCGTGTAGAAGCCCCCGGGAGCCAGCGTGTTGAACTCGACGGACGACACGGGTGCGAAACGTAACGCATTCTCCAGGACATCCAGGGGGATTTCCACCGCTTCCGAAAGCGGGGCGCCCGCAGGAGGATTCGCGCAGTAATCGTGAATGAAGTACGAAAAAAGCTGCTCGTTGACGTAGCTGGAATACTGAAGTTGATCCAGGTTCGAAGGCACAATGCCAAAGTTGCGCTTGACGACCAGGTATTGGTTCCCAATCGGGCATGCTCCGCCGGCCAACCGGTTGTGCAAGGTCCAGGTGTAACGAATCGAGTCGTCCAACCCCAGTTGCTCTACCATGATGCCGAGCACCGCCGATTTCACATCCAGCAGGTTGAGGGCCCCGGCCTTCTGATTGAACCGGCGGGCTTCGAGCGGAATCTCCGACAGGTCGGCGCTGTAACTCGATACGGGCTTCAGGTTGTTCAGGATGGCAAACGCCTGGTCCACCGCCCACACGCCGTTCGACCCGAAGTAACCGTAAAAGTTGGCGTCGGCAGCGTAATACATCACCGGTGTGTTACGGCGGTATTCCTCGCCGATGTTCATCGGCCCCCCAACGTCGCCTGGAAGGGCATAACCCAGGTCCGACACCTGCCAGGTCGTGAATGGTCCGATCAGGGAAAAAGCCTGGGCGGCCAGCATGCCCCCGGCCAGCATTCCGATCCACGCTACTCTCTTGAATATTCGCAACATAGGAAGCTCCTCTAGCGCAGCAGCATCACGCGGTAATAGCCGGGGTCGTTGACGCCAAGGTAAATGGAATCGGCTGTGTCCAGCGCAAATCGCGGCGAACCCAGGTTCCCCCAAGACTTGAGATCCGCCGAACTTTGGACCTGGTAGGTCAGCCCCGGACGCGGGTTCCAACTCAGGAAGTAGCCCTGCGCGCTGGGGGTCACCGTGGTCCGCAACCAACTCGACGGATTGGCCGGTTCAGCGCCGGTGAGGAAGACCTGGAGCAGAGTCGGCCCGCCAGAAGCCACGGGAGCATTGGGTGAGGGCCAGGTAAAGACGTCGCCGCCGTAGTGTTGCGACATCCACTCGAATGGTATGCCGCCCCAGGTGTAACCGCCCCAGGTCACGGCGGTGGCCGCTGGGGATGTGGGGGACACCCGCATACCGGTCGTAACGTAATTAACCTGGAACGAGTTGGTGCTGCCGGCCGTCAATCCCTGCGCCGCGGTCATCACCCAAACATTGGTCGTCACCGCTTCGGCCAGCACGCCATTGAAGTAAACGTTATAGTGATCAATCGAAAGCCCGGCCTGCACCGGCCATGAGACCTCGATTCGGGGCTGATAAACGTTGTTATGCACCACGAAGGGGACATGAACAAACGGGGCGGACATCGCCGGCAGCGGCTGCGCGGCATTGACGTAGCGCTGGGCAACCAGGTCGAACTGGCCGGCCCCGCCGCCGTAGCTGGTCCAAGCCGTCAGAAACCGCCCCTGGCCATCCGAGGCCGCGACGGGATGCACTTGCTGGCTGATCCAAGTGGTGTTCACCCGGAACTCAAACCAATCGTGGCTGCCATCGCCGTTGAGAAACTGCCCGTAAACGCCTTCCCGCGATCCATCCTGCCCGAGGCTGGTCCACACCGCCAGGTAATCCGTGCCGTCATGGCTGATCGAGGGCAAGAACTGATCGCCCAGGCGGGTTGTATTGATGTAGCGCAACGGACCGCCGGCACCGGCACTCGTGAAGGTCCTCCCCAGGATGTCCCAGCCATTAGTGCCGGCCATACGTCCCTTCTCCGCCCAGATCACCATGAAAGTGCCGCCCAAACCCGCCGCCACTCCTGGGCTCGCGCAGATGTTGGAACTGGTGTTCACCAGGAACGCATTGCCCGCGGGGGTCCCGCCGGCGGTGAATATCCGCGCGTAAACATCCACGCTGGCGGTGCCCGACAAACCAGCCGTGCTGTCCGGAAGATCCAGCACGCGCTGCTGTTCGGATACCCAGACGATGACAAACCGTCCGTCACTGAGCGCCGCCAGCGCCGGGTTGCGCTGGTTGAAACTCGTGTACTGATCATTGACCAGGAACTCGCCATTGATCTTGCTGCCGGCGGGGGAAAGCACTTGGGCATAAACATCCTGGAGGCTGGTCGCGGCCACCTGATTGAAGCTCGCCCATGCCACGACCACATTTCCGGAGGCCAGGGTCGCAACCACGGGATTGACCTGCGAGTTGGTATTGAAGGTGTTGACCTTGAAGTCGTTGCCATTCCAGGTGTTACCCGAGGAGAGGAACCGGGCGTAGATGCGCTGAAATCCCTGCTGGCCGCCCTGCCACACGAAGACCGCTCCGCCACCCTGCAAGAGCGATACTTGGGGATTCTCCTGGTCGCCGGTGGCGATCGAATTCACTCGAAAGGGCGAGAGCACGCCGGAGAAGCTGCTGTCCAACCGCAACGCGCTAAGCCCCAAATGGCTGCCGTCGCTGATGTTGTCCTGCCAAATGAGGTACCCGCCAGACAGGTTGAGGCTCAAGGCGGGATGAGCCTGATCCTGCGGCAATAAGCCGGCGATGGGAAAATTCACGCCGTTGGTGACGTAGTTGGTCTGGCCAAGAACAACGCCGGAAAGGGCTGTCGCCAGGCAACACCAAACCAACGCTTTACGGGCAGAAAGCGAAATTAACATAAGCTTGCACATTCTTAGCGGCCCGGCACGACCCGCATCACTGCTTATTGGCCTGATCGGTCATCGCCGGCGGCTGGGGCGGGAAAGACTCCTTCGCAAACGGCATTTCGTCCTCCGAGTGCAACCGGTTGCCGGACGGGTCAATCAGTGTGGGGGTGACGAAGATCAGCAGGTTCTTCTTCGCGACGGTCTTCTGCTCACTGCGGAAAAACCGGCCCGCCAGCGGCAAGTCGCCCAGCATCGGGATCTTGTCCTTGATGGTTTGGACCGTCTCGGCGAGCAAGCCGCCGAGCACCACCGTCTGGCCGTCCCAGACATTGACCGCCGATGCCACCTGGCGCACTCGGAACGCAGGCAGGACAGTAGGAACCACAATCAGGCCCCCGGGGATCGTCCCGGCAAGCTGTTGGACTGGAGCGGTGAACGCACTGGAGTCTTCGTAGCCCACGAACTCAGTGAGCGAAGGGATCAATGTCAGGTTGATGGTATAGCCATCCGAAAGCACGGCTGGAATCACGTCCAGGACCGGCCCCAACTCCATCTGCTCAGGCAAGGGATACACAAAGGACGCTGGGGGCAGCGTCGTCCCGGACGTGACGGTCCCCGTCCCCGTCGTGACCTGGTTCTGGCTGAAGCCGAAGCCAGTGACGATCGTCCGGACGTCGGTGGCCTTCATTTGCGCCTGGCGGCCACTTTGGGTGGTGACCTCGGGCTGAGCCAGCAATTCCGCCCCCGTCCGATTCTCGAGGGCATGGAGCACCATGCGGAATTGCGGGTCGGTCAGGATGCCGGTCAGGGTAAAGAGTGTGGTGGAAGTGTTGCGCAAGCCCGAAGTCAATAGCTGGTCCGATGCTTTCGGCGCGAGCGTCGTGCCCGCAAAGGGATTGCCAGGAAAAGTCCCGAGGGGATTGGCGGTAGTCGGAGCGCCGTTCATGGAGGGGGCCGTGCCCGCCTGTCCGCCAATCGTGCCGTTGTTCATCAGGACATTCCCCAGGTACCACTCGAATCCAAGGGCCTTGCTATCCTCCTGTGAGATTTCGACGAACTTGGCTTTGACCAGCACTTGCGGGGGAACGATGTTGAGCACGTTAATCGCCGCCTCAATGACATCCAATTCTTCCATGGTGGCCCTGACGATGAGCATGCCCTGGCGGTCGTTAAAGAACAACGCCTTGCCTTTGTTCTCAGGCTTCAAGGGATCAAGGTCCACACCCAGGGTCATGAAGTAGTTGCGTGCCGCGACTGAGACTTCCTCCATGTTATTGGTCCTGGTGATGAAAGCCAAACCGCCGCCTTCGCCGCCGCCGCCGCCGCCGCCGGCGCCTTGCTGCCCACCACCGCTCATGCCGCCCTGGACTGCGCCCGGAGCAGCCGACACACGAGAGATAACCGCCCCTCTAATGGTGTTTTGGCCCTGTCCACCCATCCCACCACCCATCCCACCACCCATCATACCGCCGCCGCCGCCGCCCATTCCGCCGCCCATGCCGCCCCCTCCCCCGCTCATGACGTTCATGGATTCGCCGAAGACATAAGCTCCGACGCTTCGCAGCCCCTGGTAGAAGGTATTGGGATCAACCCGGTACGACCGGACGTAGAGCGGCTTGAACGGACGACCGGTGGGATCGAGTTCGACCGTTTTCAGCGAGAATATGATGGCATAATCCTCGATTGAATACTTGATCGGCTTCTCGGCGACCTTGATGATCGCGTCGAGCGCGTCCGCCAACCGGATATCCGTGAGGGGAGGATTGATTTTGATCTGAATGCCGCCGATATCCACCGTGTCAGGGGGCGGTGCCGGGAGGGGATTGCCGTCCGGACCAATTTGCACCTGAAGGGGGGCTTGCGAGCCGTTGCTATCTGCGGTCTGGCTGATGAGGAAGTTAATGCCGCGCTTTTCCGGGTCGCGTTTTCTGGACTCATCGCTCAGGTTGATGATGACCTCGCTGAGCGGCAAGCCTTCGAACCTCACGCTATCCAGGCGGATGCGGTCGAGTTTGCTGACGATGGCCTGGCGGGAGGGGCTGGTATGGATGAGATTGGTGTGGGCGTAAGGGTTGGGCACCGGCAGTAACTCACGCTTGACCGGGTTGGCCCAGGCCTGCTCGACCTCGCTGAGGTTCTGTTGGGCCGTCACGCCGTGCTGTTTGAGCGCCCGGGTGTACTTCGCCTCGGACACCAGGCTCAGATAATAAAGCCCCGCCTGGCTGCGCGGGTCTTGTCTCAGGGCAAGACGAAGCTTGGCTTCGGCTTCGTCCAGTTTGCCCAGTTCATAGAGTAGCTTGCCATCCTGAACGAGGGTGCGCGCTTGAGTGTTCTCCTCGATGACGGCCGGCACCTGTGCCTTGACTTCCGCGCTGGCAACGGTGCCGCGCTGCTCGGCCATCAGCTTCTGATTGCCGCGCTTGAATTCAATGGCATCCGCGTTGGAAGGGTCCACCCGCAGGATGTCATTGATCTGCGTCTCGGCTTCCTCCAACTGGCCGTGGCTTTGTGCCGTCCGGGCCAGCTCCAGCCGCACTGCGGCTAGTCCGGCAATCGTCTGGTCGCGCTCGGCCTCCACACCCGACCCGATCCGCTGCACCAGTTCCCAAGCCTCGTCGTAGAGCTTGCCCGCTGGCGCCAGCGCCCGGCGCTCCTGGGCCGCCCGCGCCTCGGCCAACCTCTGGAGCAGCGTGACGCGATTTGCCTGGCGGTAAATGGCTTCGTTGATGGCCGTTTCTTCCGGGGTGGCCTGGGTTTGGGCCCACGCCGCCGGGACGGTCGCGATGAGGAGAGTGAAACTGAGTGGGAGGATGGCTGCTTTAGTCATGGTTTCGCTTGCGGGTTGGTAAATTCAACGCGGTTTAAGCTGTGGCTTGATTCAGGGTGCGGCGCCGGCGCCGTATTTCACGGTCCATTTCTTCTCGTTCGATTTGGCTAACAATACGATTTCGTTCTCCCTAATGGCAACGATTTTGTAATCCTCGCCATTAAAGGACAGCGTCGCCCCCTCTCGCCGCGCGGGCGGAAAAGTCTTGTTCTCGGGCGGATACTTGATATCCACCGCGTAACCGTCAATGCGCTTGAATGGCTGTTCCTTGCTGACCTTGATCCGGTCGCCGGTGTCGTTCAGCTCCAGCGTCAGCACCACGTTGGTGGGATTGTCCGGCGCCGCCTTGGCATCACGCAGCGCAAAGGTGTCGTTCTTGTCGCCAAGCTTGCAGTACTTTTGGGTCTTGCTCCATTCCCGGGGATTGTCGGAGGCCTCCTTCTTGACGCCGACGCGGTAGCGGCCGCCCGAATCGGTCACCGTCACGTCGTCGAGGGTGATGATCAGGCACAGCTCTTTGCGGTTGGTAATGCTCAGCGCGTTAGGGCCGATGTTGGACGAATCCACCTTGAGCAGCCGCCCATCTGCCGCCTTCTGCCACTGCATCGGATTGAAGAGCCGGTTAGGCGCCGAAAAATCAACCCGGGGCAGAGCCGCAAGCTGCTTCAGCAATTGTTCCGGCCCGGCGAGGTCCAGGTTCGTCAAGGGCTTGGCATTGGGATTGCTGAGCGTGTTGACCAGGTCCCCAAGCTTCTGCTTTTCACTGGCGATTTTGAAAGGCAGGAATGCCACCGCCGCCGCCAATCCCAGCAGGACCACTCCCAGCAGCACCTTCTCGTAATGTTTCTTCAGGATTTCCATCTTACTTGGGACAGGTGAGCTTCACCACTACCACGACCATCGTGACCTTGATTTGTCTCTCATCAAGCACGGTCGGCAATCCGCCTCTGGATCTCGCCGCCATCGGTTGAGGAACGTAGGTATAGGTCGGCTGGGTCACAGGCGGAGGCGGGGGCGCCGCACGGCGTCCGCGGAGCCCGTAACGGTCTTCGAAGCCCGCGCCCGGTCTCATCGGGGCTTCGGCTGCCGGCACGTAGGTCGGCTGGGGAGGCGTGTAGGCCGGTTGGGGCGGCATGTAGGTCATGACGGGCGCGGCACTCAAGTCGGTGGGCGCTGCGGCCGGGGCCGGCTCGACATTAATGGTCTTGACGATCAGGCTGTGAGGCGAGCTGGCAAAGCCAGCGAGCACCGAGGCCAGTTCGGTGCTGAAACAGCGGAAAGTGATTTCGTAAGGCGTCAGCACCGCCAGCTCGTTGGTTACCGACGTCTCCACGATGTAGTCAGTCAGCGGCCCGCGCTGGTCATCCTCGGAAACGCGCTCCCGCCGCAGGCCGTCCAGGGCGTTGATCTTCGCGTGAAACAGCACGTCACAAATCGCCTTGACCTCTCCCAACTGAACGGAGAGCGGTTCGAGGCTCCCCGCCGCGAAGGCGAGCATTGGCCGCTGTTTTTCGAAGGAGAAGCTGTAGGTCTGGCCGCTGCTGCTGGTTGGCGGCAGCGCCACGTTGGCGTTGGTTGCCTGCTTTTGCAGTTGGTCAATGGTCCGGTTCAAGGCAACGCTGAACTCGCGATCGGTCACCTTGCCTGACTCGGCGACGGGAATCGGGGCAATCCTCTGAAAATGCTCGCAGGCCTTCTGGATCCAGGCGCGCCGCTGCTTCTGCTGGTCCTTGGCGGCCTGAATGTTGTCCACCTTGCCCGACCCGGGATGCGGGTTCTGCTCCGACAAGCGCTTTAGTTTCGCGTATTGCTCGTCAAGTTGAACCAGCAGCGAGTTGTTCAGCTCCCATTTCGAGTAGAAATACCAACCTGCCCACCCCATCAGGAGCAGCGCCACCAGGCTCCCGATGACAAAATATAAGTTACGCTTGATCCAGTCCATGCTAGAGCTTCAACGGGTGCTTCAGTCGGGCGACAATACTAAACGTGAAAGTGCCGGTCTGTTCGTCCAGGATCACGTCGGTGGATGTCTTGGTTGCTTCCTTGTCGAATAGGGGGCTTTCCTGGAGCTCCTTGAGCACGTCGTAGGCGATGCCCATATTGGCCTGTGGCTGGCCGGATACTCCCGCCACATTCACCCCGCGAAAGGTGAATGTGACCGTGGCAACTTCGTTGGAATTCTCCGTCGGCGCCTGGGGGATCGGCAGGCCGTCCGGACCCACCATTCCCTCTCCCGGGGGCGGCGCCGGCGCCATCGGAGCCATTTCCGGCGGCATTTCCGCTGCCGGTACCGGCGGCGGAATCGGCGATCCGCCTCGCTCCAGGCCGTAGCGCCGTCTGAAGGCCGCCTCGGCCGCGCCGCCGTCCGGCAGCGGCATGGGGGCCGCGGGGTTCCCAGCGCCCATATCTGTCATGCCCGCCTCGGGCCTCGGCGCAGCGGTGGTCATCTGCTCGACCCATACGCCCGCGTCGGTCCGCAGTCTGCTCGCGGTCCCTTGCTCCACCCGGATCAATGCCTGGCGCACCTCGCTCAGCACGTCGGCCCAGAAGGAGCGCCCCTTGATCCAATTCATGATCTGCTCCTGATCCTGCTCGACCTTCTTCAGATCAGTGTGGTAAGCCTTCTTGAACTGGACCTCCTTGATCTCCTCCGGCCCAACTTTGCTTATGGCGTCCTGCAATTTCTCCTGCTTGACACCCGCCAGCTTCTGAAACAGAAATCCCATGGCCCAAATCACCAACACCAGGCTGAACACGGTGGCGATGAAGTACGGCTTCTTCTGGTTGAAGCTTTGCCATTTGAGCGTGCTCTCCGGCATCAAATTCAACTCGACCGGGCAGCGGGCCAGATTGCGCAGCCCCAGCCCCACCACCTCGCCCAGCGAATGCGCGACGCGCGCCAGTTCCTCCAGGTTGATGGACGGGTCAATTTGCACGTTCCGCAGCGGGTTGAAATACTCGACCGGCACATTGAGTTTCTCGGCAAAGAACTGCGCGGTGTAGGGCATCACCGATGCCCCGCCGGAGAGAAACAACCGCTGCGGCGCCGAGCCGCCCTGCTGCCCGCGGTAAAACTGCATCGTCTGGTTCACCTGGATATGCAGCCGTGTCATGAACTGCCGCGCGATCTTCGAGATCGCCGCCTGGTGCGGGTTCTCCGGCTCTTCATACGCCCCGCCCAGGCTCACGAAACCTTCATCTATCTTGAGCTGCTCCGCCTTGTCCCATTTCAACTTCGATTCGTTTGCGAAATCCTGCGTGATCGAGTTGGCCCCCACGTTGATGCTGCGCGAAAAGACCTTTCCCTTCTCGAAGAAGAGCAAGTTGCTCGTCTTGGCGCCGATGTCCAGCAGCATCGTGCAATCCTCCAAATCCCCGTAGTTGTAGCGGAACGCATTGCAGAGCGCCGCCGAGGAGACATCGCACAATTGCAGGCGCAGGCCCGCGCTTTCGGTCACCCGGAACAGCCCCTCGACAATGTCTCCCTTGATCGCAACCAGCAGCACCTCCAGCTCTCCGCTGGGCGTCGAGCCCAGGATCTGATAATCCCAGACCACCTCCTCCAATGGAAAGGGCACATTTTGCTGCGCCTCGTACTGGATCATTTGCGTCACCTTGCCGGCATCCACCGGCGGCAGTTTCACGAACTTCGAAAAGACGTGGAACCCCGGCGCGCAAACGTTGACCGTCTTGGCTTTGATTCCCTTCTCGGCCAGCATCCCCTGCAACGCTTTCTGGATCGCCGCTTCCCGCGCGCTTTCCTGCGCCCCTTCCGCGCCCAGCGGCTTCAGGCCGTATTGCTTCAGTCGCAGGCCACCCGACTCGTTGACCTCGAACTCGGCGAGCTTGAAACTCCCCGCGCCAAAATCAACGGCGAGAAATGACTTCGTATTCAGCATTTAATCTATGGCATTAGGCCGACAACGTGTTCATGGCGCCCGCACCAGTTTCGAAGGCGGGCAAACCACGGTGAATTACAGAAAAGCGGAGGACCGGTCAAATAGAAAGCGAAAAATTACAAGTAGCTAAGGAAAAAAAGGCCGGTTAGCGCACGGACGTAGAGGATACTTTTCGCGAATCATGCCGCGCGGTTTCATGATCAATTGAATTTAACTATCAAGAACCATGCCAACGCCGTTTTGCAGGCGATTCGAGGTCAGTACGGATGCCCCGAGGGTGAAACTCACGCAGAACGCGTGCGACTCACGCATCACCCCCACCTACTCACACCTTCCGGCCAAATGCCGCGTTGTTCGTTGTCGCATGGCTGGGCGTGGCCGGGCCTGGGTATCGAGCCGACTCCGCGCTGTATAGCAATTTGAGGAGCGATAGCGCCGCCTGCGCGCACAACCCAGGCGGGGACTGTTCAGGATGTTCGCGACCCTTACCATTGTCAGCGAGCCATGAGAGGGTATCGGCCATATGGACTTGCCATCGCCTCTCGCCCGCTCCAGCCTTTCCTCAGACCATGAAATCCACTCGCTCCATCTCGCGGCGCACCGCTTTGAAGACCTCCGGCGCCTTCGGGGCTCTGCTTGCGCTGAGCTCACTCCAAGCCCGGGCCGCCGTGGGCCAGGCCCCCAGGAAATCCGCTCGCCCCGGCGACTTCCGCAGGTCTATCTCGGACCGGGTCTTCCGGACCCCATTGATTGACACTCACGAACACTTGCTGGACGAGAACCAGCGGCTCAAGGGCGCCGGGCCCGCGCGCGTTCCTTGCGACGATTGGGCTTTGTTGCTGAGCCACTACCTGAATTCAGACCTCCTGGTCGCCGGTATGCCGAAAGCCGATATGGAGCTGTTTCTCTCACCGCAAGGCGATCGCGCGGCCAAGTGGAAGCTGATCTCGCCTTATTGGCCCGCCGTCCGGAATACCGGCTATGCCCAGGCGGTCAGGATTGCTTGCCGCGAACTCTATGATGTGGATGACCTGTCCGCCGCCACTGTCTCCAAGATCCAGGCTGGTTATGAAAGGATGCGCCGCGCCGGTTTCTATAAACGGATTCTCCAGGACCTCGGCGGCATCGAGTCGTGCCAGGTCAACTGTCTCGCGGGCGGGCCTTTCAGAGAATCTGCCACGCCCTCGCTGCTCATGCAGGACATCAGCATTGTCGGCATGATCACTGGTCCCCGCTCCGGCCCGTACGCCGCTGCCACCGGCATTGATGTCAAGACGCTGGGGAACTGGCATGGGGTGATTGACTGGTGGTTCGAACGCTATGCTCGATACGCCGTGGCGGTCAAATCCCAGCAAGCCTACAGCCGCGACATTGATTACGCCCGTGTGCCCGCCGAGAAGGCCGAACCCGTCTTCCAGCGAGTGCTGCAGAAAGACCCCGTTACCGCTGAAGAACGCAAGCTGCTGGAGGATCATCTGTTCTGGTACTGCGTGGACAAAGCCACCGCCCACCAACTGCCCGTCAAGCTTCACACGGGGTATTACGCCGGCCAAAACACCATGCCCCTGGGGCGGGTCCTGCACAACCCCGGCTCCGCCGCCGAGCTCTGCCGGCTCTCCCCGGATACACGCTTTGTGTTCATGCACATCGGTTACCCCCAGTACGAGCCCATGCTGGCCCTCGCCAAACACTATGCCAATGCGCATATTGACATGTGCTGGTCATGGATCATTAATCCTGTGACCGCGAAGGATTACTTCAAGAAGCACATCGTTACCGCCCCCGCCAACAAGCTCCTTCCGTTTGGCGGCGATTACATCCCGGTCGAACCCGTCTTGGGCCACTCCATCCTGGCGCGGCGTGGAATCTCTCTGGCGCTGGGTGAACTGGTGGACGAAGGCTGGCTGACTCTGCCCGACGCACTCGACCTGGTGGACCTGATCATGCATGGCAATGCCCGCCGGATCTTCCGCTTGCCTCAGAAGATCGAAGCGCTTAAAACAGCTCCCTGGACCAAGTGAACTTCAATTAGACAAGAAAGGTCATTCAAATGATACGAATCGGCGTGGTCGGGCTCGGGTTCATGGGCAAGACCCATTTCAACTGCTACAAAACGATTGAGGATGTTCAGGTCGCCGCCGTGTGCGATGCGGACGAGAACAGGCTCCGGGATCCCCGCGGCATGGCGGGCAATCTCGCCGGCGCCGAAAAGCCTTTGGACTTCACGGGCGTCGAGCTTTACACGGACTTTGCCGAGATGCTCGCCAAGGCCAGGCTGGACGCCGTGTCCATAACCCTTCCGACCTACCTGCACGCCGAGCATACGATCCAGGCGCTGCGGAAAGGCCTGCATGTGATGTGCGAGAAGCCCATGGCACTGGATGTGACGCAGTGCAAGCGGATGATCGCGGCGGCGAACAAGCGTGGCCGGATACTCCAAATCGGCCACTGCATCCGGTTCTGGCCCGAATATGTCAAGGCCAAGGAGCTGATTGACTCGGGCCAATACGGCAAGGTCAGGGCCGCGTCGTTCCGGCGGCTGAGTCTGGCGCCGACCTGGAGCTGGGGCAACTGGATGCTGGCGGGTCAGAAGAGCGGCGGGGCGCTGATGGATCTGCACATTCATGATACCGACTACGTGCAGTATGTGTTCGGATTGCCCAGGGCCGTGAGCACGCGTGGGGTGTTGGGGCCGACCGGCAAACTGGACCATATTACGACCAATTACTTGTATGGGAATCATGACATGGTGATCATGGCGGAAGGGGGGTGCCTCATGGCGCCGAGTTTCGGCTTCGAGATGAGCTTCAATATCATGCTCGAACGCGCGACCATCGCTTACGACTGCACGAGGCCCGTCCCGTTCCGGATCTGCCTCGAGAAGGGGGAACCGGTCGTGCCGGAAATTGACAAGCGTTCCGGCCACTTGCTGGAGCTGATTCATTTCGTAAGACGACTCAAAGGCGAACCAGTCCCGCCAGTCTTAACGGCGGAGGATTCGCTTAACTCGATAAGACTCGTATTGGCGGAGGAGAAGTCCGCGCTCAAAGGAAAGGAGATCAAGATCAAATGATTAAGTGCGATGGTTGGCCAATCGGCGTGTGTGTGTGGTCCCTGCACAACGATTTGGACAAGCTGGGGCAGTTGCGCCAGGAGACGAACCTGACGCACATCAACCTGGGCCTTTGGCCGGCGATAGACGGCACGGACAAGAACTTCCTGCCCCGGGTCGTAAAGGAGGAGTGGGACGTGACCGCCACGGTCATCAACTTCCCGCAGGAGGATTATTCGACGCTGGATGCGATCAAGGCGACCGGCGGCATCGTCATGGAACAGCACTGGGACGCGAACAAGCAGCGCGTCTTCCAGGCCCTGGAGATTACCGCAGAGCTGGGAGTCGGTTACCTGCTGTTCCACTTCGGCTTCTTCGACCATCAGGACGCCGCGGCGGCCCGGCGGTTCAAGGACAAGGTGCGGACGCTGGCGGACGCCGCCGCAAAGAAACAGATCGGTCTATTGATGGAGACCGGCCAGGAGACGGCAGCGGATTTGAAGATGCTGCTGGAGGAGTTGAACCATCCGGCACTCTTCGTCAACCTGGACCCGGGCAACATGATCCTCTACAACAAGGGGAACCCAGTAGAAGCGGTGGAAACTCTGGGCCCGTGGATCAGGCAGGTTCACGCGAAAGATGCGCTGCGCACGAAAGTGGTCGGGACGTGGGGACAGGAAATGCCGTGGGGCGAGGGTGAAGTCGGCACGGACGCCTTCCTGAAAGCTCTGAGGCGACTGAACTTCGGAGGCGTCCTGGCTATTGAAAGAGAAGCCGGTGACAACCGGTACAATGATATCAAGCTCGGCGTGGACCGGCTGATGAAGTGGAACGCTTAAACGCGGGCCTTCGGCCCGGGCCAGCCCCCCACCGAGCCCTTTCGCTGCTTTACGCTCGCGGCTCACGGACCAGCTTCTCCAGGAGTCGTGTGCGCCAGGTTCGGACGCAGCTCACGCTGGATGTAATCCGGCCACAGGGGACAGTTCAGGTCCGTCCAGCATTTCACGCGATGCATCTCGTCGCGCGTCAGCCGGATGCCGTGGTGCCCCGCCTGGAGCACTTGCCACAGCCTGCTCTGCGTCGTGCCGAAGGTAAGCGGCTCGGCCCGGTTATGCTCGCGGCCCCAGGTGTAGTCGAAGTAGTGCACCCAACCCTGAGTGATGAGCGTCCGGTAGGAGGCCGGGACGCGGTCGGGACCCAGCGTGCCGGTCAGGTCCACCTTGCGCTCGTGGTTGGCATCGTGGCAGCGCACACAATGGGCGTCCCACACCGGCTGGACGACTTTCTCGTAGGCAAACGGCACCGCGCCCCAGGACGGTGGTTCGAGCCGCCGCGGCTCCCGTTGCAACGCGAGCGCCGCGCGCGCCCCCGCGGTCGTGGCGCGATCCTCGTGGCAGCCGATGCAGCCGCGTCGCTCGCCGGGCTGAAGCTGGACCACACTGCGCATCCGCTGCACCTCATTCAATTCTTCGTCCAGCGCCTGGAAGTACAGGACCTTGCCGGCCGGAGCATAAAATAAGGCTGAGCCATCCGCCTCCACCGGGACCAGGCCCAGCGACGCCTTGGCCACGTAGCTGGGCCAGCCGTACGGACCTCGCACCAGGTGTGTCGGTGAGGCGTAGAAGTCCTCGAAAGGCGGATGGTCCTGTCGGTAATCCCCGTTGGGCAATCGTTGCAGGTCAGACCGGACCTCCTGGCAAACGCGCAAATACTGAACCGTGCCGCGCGGCACCTTGGGCTCCAAGCCACGATAAACATCCGCCACAAAGAACTGGCCCATCGCGTCGTCGCTGCCAAGACTCGGGCTCGCAACCAGGACCGGCGGCACCGGCCGGGGCCGCAGCGGCGTCGGGCACATGCTGCTGATCCTGGTATCCAGGTAAAGCAGCTCGCGGTTCCCGAAGCGGTCAATGGCGTAGAGAGCGAAATGCTTCTGCGGCGCATGGCTCACCAGGAAGTAATCGCGGGCGATGGGGACCGGGTCGCGGAAGCACTCGCGCTGCGCCCAGTCCATGTGGTAACGGGGTTGGGAATCCGGGGTGATGTTGGTGATGGCAGCCGGGTTGAAACGGCCCTTGGCGGGATTGATCAGGGCAATCGGGCCGTTGAGATCGCCGCCATGCGAGATGAGGGTGCAGCACAATTCGCCGGTGCCGGGCACCTCGTTGGCATTCACGTAGCAGTTGAGCGTGTTGTTCCCGAAAATCAGCTCGGGATGGAAGCCGTCCGGCCGGATGGCCCACAGCGTGTGGCCGAAGTCCGCCCCCTTATCCAGGTACTCCGAGCGCGTCCAAAGGATCCGGCCGTCCCTCATCACCGACGGCGCCCACTCGCTCAGGTTCGCGAAGGACAGCGGCCTGAACCCGGTGCCGTCGGCCTCCATGCGGAACAGCACGAACGCCTGCGGCCGCCAGCAAAGAAAACGGGCCTTGCAGCGGGTGGAAATGCACGCCACGCCCCCGTCGGGCAGCGGGCAAGGGTAGTAATCATGGAAGGGCCCGTCCGTAAGCTGTCGCGACCCGCTCCCATCCGCGTTGACCACGCGGATGTGATAGTATCCGTCCGGCGAGGCGCGGTAGCCGAAGTAAATCCGTCCGGCGTCGAAGCTCGCCATGGGGTCGCGCGCCACACCGTCGCCGGCCTCGAACAAGCTTGTCACCTTGGCAACGGAGGGGTCCAGCCTGCCCTCGCGTTGCGGGATCTCCAGCACGCAAATGCCCCCGCCTGGCCGCCACTTTGCGTCCAGAATGTCGCTGTAGTTATGGGACGGCTCGTAGGGATGCCGCGCAACGAACAGGATCCGCTGGCCCGCCGATAAGTCGGGATCGCGCAGAAAGAGCCGCCGCTTCGCCATCCGTGCTTCCAGATACTCCGCCTCGCTGGCTTCCAGGTTGTCGGCAGGCTTGTCCGCCGCTTGCGCCCTGCGCCGCTGCAAGGTCGCCCACTCCCGCCGTTCCGCCGTGACGTCCACGCCCTTGGCAGCGATGCGTTCGAGCATGACCTCCATTTGTTTGAGCACCCGGTCAACGGGGGCATCCTTGTCCACGCGCGACCAGGTCTCCTGCTCACACAGAAAGGCATAGCGCAACAGCCCGTCCCAATCCCCGGCCGCCGGCAGCGAAAGGCCTGTGCCGGCAACACAAATCGTCTTCCACTCTTGGCCGTCCATGGACACCTGAACTTCAAACCGGGCAGGCAGGCGGTCGCGGAAGTGCCCTTCGCGGTCGCGCGAGAACACCATTCTCACCACCAACGCCGGCGCGGGCAGTTCGATCTGCGCCCACTCACCACTTGTGCCGGCGGCGATCCAGCTATGGCTGTTCCCATACCGACCGTCGTTGAGATGCGCGACCTGGTGGATGGCATAGCCCGGCAGGCACGAAGACGCGCTGGCTTTGGCTCCCCGGCTCGCCAGCGCCAGGTTCTCCCCCTCGGCTCCGTACACCTCCAGCTCGTCAAGGCAGGGCTGCGTACCCTCGGTTTCGTGAATGAAAAACCGGATGAAGCGCACCGAAGCAGGGGCGAACGTCAGCACGTTCGGCTGGTCGGGGTGGACACGAAACGACAGCGGGACCCTGGCCGGCGCAAGTGCCGGGCTCTGCGCCACCCCCGCGACCGCCGAAACTCCGGCCGCAATCAACCAGACAATTCGTCCGGTAACCCCGGTCCCGCTGAATGGCCAGCGCCAGTTCATCTTTGTGTTTGCCGCCACTGCTCATGTCAGGTTAGGCGGCTTGGCCGCCAATTCAAGCGGTAACTCCAGGTCAACCCCGACCTGCTGATTGGAAACCGGGCTGCCCCGGGTACACCACCTGTAGGGGTGGAGGCCGCCAGGAAACCACCAGTAATAGCGCTTTTTCCGGCGCTTCTGGCTTTAAGGGCCTCAGATTGCATCCGTTGCCCTCAGCCGTGGGCTTCGGGGCCAAGGATGCAAATCGGACCGGGAAA
This sequence comes from uncultured Verrucomicrobiota bacterium, assembly GCA_964625855.1. Classification (GTDB taxonomy): domain Bacteria; phylum Verrucomicrobiota; class Verrucomicrobiia; order Limisphaerales; family UBA8199; genus JAPLUA01. The sequence continues at coordinate 169,901 of CAZVFC010000015.1, forward strand.
GATGGCAGGCGGTCGGGGTTTGACGGGAGCCGGAGGCCCAGGACGAAGACAGCTTGGCTAACGCTCGTGCGGAGCCGAAGGCCGGAGGTTCGCTGAACAGCTTGCGCAGCTCCGGTATCGCCCGGGGCGGGGCATCCAAGACCGCATAAAACCCGCGCCTCGGACGACCTTCGCAGGCACACCGGCCGTAAGCGAAAATCAATACGTACTCTTGCGGAGGCGGAAGAACCGGGCTTGATCTACGCTTGCGGGGACGGAAATACTCGCGGTGCCGAGGCCGTAGCTCACCGGCCCCAGCTCGGTCCACGTGCTCAGGTCCGGCGAGATCATCAATGAGAAGGAACCGGCCAAACCGAATTCCACTTGAAGAACGACCGCGCCGTTGTCAGGGGTGACGGAGAGGATTCTCGGACGCGGATCGGCGATCACGAAGGACGCCTCGGGTGCGAAGGCCGAGCCGGCGCCCGGGTAGTCAACAGCCTGAACGCTCCAATAGTAAAGGCCCGGCTTGAGTCCTCGCAGGTGCCACTGAATGCTCTCACTGGCGTTTCCCGGTCCGACAACCCAGCGCCGGCCCGTTGCGGGGTCAGCCAGCGGGCTCATTACATCCACAAAGCCGGGTTGTGTGCCTACCCTCAAGTTATAGCTCAAACCGCCGGACTGATTCACATCGGTCGCCTCGCACCAGGACAATGTCACCGTGTCGGCAGTTGGAGCGGCCTGCAATCCTGAGGGCGGCTCGGGAGGTGTGTTGGTTCCGGGGAAGTTGTTCCGGAGGACGTAGTAAGGCGCAATCACGAGGCCAGGTTTGCCCTCCCGCGTGAGGTCGCCGGCTGCCAATGCTGTGGGGGTTGAGCTGGTATCTACCAGCGCCGGGCCGATGTCCACAAATTGCCCGGCGCCTTTGTTGAGGTACATCTTGGTGAGGGTCACAAAGCTCTGAGAGGGAGGACTGCCCAATAGGACCACATCCAATCTGCCGTCGGAATCGAGGTCGGTGAGAAAGCCCTTGGGCGAGGTGAGCGGTTGAAGGCTGGCGTATTCCGAGAAGACACCGTTCCTGTCGTTATGGAAAACCTTCGTGATGTTGGTGAAAAGGTTGCCCAATTTGGTCGTTCCGCTCAGCAGCAGGTCCGGCCACCCGTCGTTGTCGAAATCGCCCCAGAGCAGCAGCGCTTTGGTGACCATGGGAAAGCCGGTCCCCTGCGGGCTGAAGTGCCCGGTGCCATCGTTGCGGAAAAGGCCGGTGTAGTATCCCATAAGCTGGACATTAGTTGTGCCCGCTACACAGATGTCCATGTTGCCGTCACGATCAAAATCGGCGCATGCCAGCGCGGCATCAGCCAAGTTCGGCAGCACGTCGGCCAGCAGAGTGAAGGCGAGTGAACCCTCGTTGCGGAAGGCACGAGTCACGTAACTGTTAGCCGTCGGCCAATTAGTGTACCCCGCCATGACCAGGTCATAGCGTCCGTCTTGATCGAAATCGGTCCAGAGCGTCGCCGAACCGCTGTTGAAGCCGCCCAAGCCGTTGACGGAGGCATTCTGGAAGCGTGTGGAATGCGCCATCCAAAGTCCGTTGGTCCAAACGCGCGTTGACTTGGAACCCGTCTCCAGAAGATCAATGTCGCCGTCGTTGTCAATGTCGGCGAGAGCGGGTGAACCGAGCGGACTTTCAATGCTGTAGAACGATGGCTGAACAAGGTTGGTTCCGTTCTGGTTTTGGCTCCAACGGTCCATGCGGATGATGTCGAGCCAACCATCGCGATCCGCATCGGCCACGACGACGTCGCCCGACCCGGTGGCCAAAACCCAACCGGGGCTGAAATCTTCGACACGCACGGTTATAGACTTGGACTTCTGCCCTCCGTGCTCGTCGGTAACAATCACGCTCAGAATGGTCATACCACGCTGTTCGGCGGCGGGGGTCACTACCAATGTGCGGTTTGAGCCCGAGCCGCCAAGTTGAATGGCGGACGGAGGTAGCAACACCGCATTTGATGCCCTTCCTGTAATGGAGAGCGAGTCAGGTGGGGTTTCGAGGTCTCCTACTGTGAAGCTCAACATGGAACTGGAGCGATTGGGAAAGACGACCAGCAGGTTGGTGGCGAATTGCAGGGTGGGGAGCGTGTTGGGGATCAAGAAGACGCCTTCGGGGCCGCGGCTTGTGCCCACGCTGTTGGAAACCACCAGGCGAAAATGGTAGTTCGTCGCCGTCAAAAGTCCCGTGATCTCGTTAGTGATGGGAACCGGAAGGGTGCCGAGCCCGATCCCTGTCGCGGGGGTGGTGGTTCCGTAGTTGGTGGAAAGGCCATACTCGAACCATGCCCAGGCCGCTGCACCGTTGGGAATGGCCGATCCGCTCAAGGTGGAGTGTTGGTACCTGACATCCGAGGCCACGGATTGGCCCGCGCGGGGCGGACCGGGCGGTATCTCGAAGGTCTGTTCGGCGGCAAAGGGAGACGACGCGAAGCCGTTATCCACGGTTTGCACACTCCAATAGTAGGCGCCGGCGAGGAGATTCGTAAGCGGCATGGCTGTGATTAAGCCCGCGTTGCCCCGCTGCGGCAGGAACAGGCGGCCAGAAGCCAGGTTCGCCATCGGTGCGACGATGTCCACACCTCCATTCGTGCGCCCCACGCGCACATTGTAACTCAAACCCCCGTCCTGGTTTGGGTCCAGTGCCGGCAGCCATGCCAATTGTACTCCGCTGCCCTCTACGGCGGCCATCAGACCGGCTGGCGTTGACGGAGGAGCGTTGCTGACCGCGGCATTATTCCGATAGAGCCGGATAAAGTTCGTGCCCGAGGCGCCGTTGGGGATTCCGGAGAGGAGCAGGTCCAGGTCGCCGTCGCGGTCGTAATCGCCCCACGCCATAACGGGGAACTGAGTTCCTTCGATGCCCGGGTTGACCTCGGTAAACGCGAAGGCCCCCTGGTTGCGGAACAAGCGGAATCGGTTTTCCCACGCACCGAATCCGCCGACCAGAGCGACGTCCAGTCGGCCATCGTTGTTGTAGTCCGCGAGGGTGTAAGCGGAGTTGAACATCAGGTAAACCACGCCGGGAAGGAATGTGCCGGTGCCGTTATCATTCCTCACCCAACCTGAAGCGCTGGCACCCGGGCCATTGTCGTAGCCAATCACGCCGTAGTCATTGTCGCCGTCGTTGTCGAGGTCGCCCACGAGCAAGTACCCGGGCCCCATCGCATAGGCGATAGCGTTGGAACTGAACTGGCAGGCGCCGGAATTCAGCAGCGTGGTAACAACCGCACCCACCTCCTGGCAATACAGCAGGTCGGGGAACCCATCTGAGTTTACGTCGGCTACCGCACCCCAGTAAACATTGGGCGGCGTCGGAAATTCCGCACCGAGTTGGAAGCTCCCGTTGCCTTGGTTCAGATAGATGCGTATGGACCGGATCATGAGGCTGTCCCCTGCGCCGATACTTGGGGTTTCGCCGGCAATGACCAGGTCAAGGTCGCCGTCCCGGTCTATATCTACCAACGTCGGGTAGCCCACGAATGGGATGCCTTCCCCAACCAGCGTGAAGTTGGTGCCATCGTTGCGGTAAAAGCGTGTCAGCGAATATACGTCCTGCACTGGATAGCCGCCGGTATCGGCGCCGCCGACCACCAGGTCCAGGTCGTTATCATTGTCCCAGTCTCCCCACGCCACAGCGGCGCTTTGCCTCAGGACAAGCGAAAGGCCTTGGGCGGTGAAACTGCCGCCGCCATCGTTGTGGTAAACGTTGAGTCCGGGCGCCTGCCCTGTAATCACCAGATCATAATGGCCATCGCCGTCGTAGTCGCCCCACTGAGCCATGCCTCCGGCCGCTGTGGGCATGGAGAGGTCTATGGGCGTGAAGGACTGCGCGCGAAGCCCGGCTCCAGACAGCAGCAGCACGAATAGCAGCCACAACGCTTCCAAGCGGGTTGGCAGCCCCCGCCCGAATGACAGGACAATGATTCTGGCCGTACGGCACCTCTTTGTGGCTGGCGGAGCGAGCGAGAAGTATTGATTCGTCCCACTAAGCATTGCAGGATTTTGGCAAAGAAAAACTGCACTGTCAAGGCAGGTTTTACGGTGAGGCGAGGAGCTTCTTGCCGGGCTCATCCATGCCGCAATTCACTCGCAGCCAGCCCAGGAACGACATCTCCGGGAATCCCGAATCGGCCAGTCGTGATGCATCGTCTTTGTTCCCAAGGTGGAGATTAGCTGCGAGGAAACGGCCTGCCCGGAAAGACGGCCGTGCGCAAGAGGACCAGGTTGCCCTGCGCCTTGGTGGCGATTCCGACAGCTCCGTTAGCAGCGGCAAGTCTATAGTAACGCGTGCCCCCCTCACCCGCCGGGCCAAGCTCCATCGGAGCGGCATGAACTGCCGCCGGTTTCCTACGCGGCTCTGATAGGACTGCCATCGTCTGTGGCCCCGACCTCTTACCCTCGATCGGATGTATTCGTGCTTGCCCAAGACGTGGCTCCCGAGGAACATACGGCCGCTATGGCCAACACCTATACCCAAATCTATATTCAGGTCGTGTTCGCCGTCCACGCTCGGCAGAACCTCATCCGCCCGGAATGCAAGGAGGAGCTCCCGCTGGAAGAGGATCAGCCTCCTGGGGCTTGAGTGCCCGCTCAGGCGGCGACAGAAGTTGACTGCGGCGCCGTGCCCGAACGTGCCGCTCCTGACGGAGCTTGACCCACGATATCGGGGCGGTGGGTTGCTATAAACATCTCGTTCCTAACGGAACTGGGCCGATCCAGTGGGAGAAGAGGCGTAAGGAGCAAAGGGGACTGCCGCACTCCAAGAGACTGTCGCGTCCTCGCACGTTCATGCTCGCAATGCTCGGCTCGAGGCCGTCGGGGCTTTCCAGGAACAAGCACCGGTCCTGGCCGTCGTTGACAATCGCCTCTCGCCGGTCTCGCCTTGCCGAAGTCCGACGGAAGCAGGTCGCCTCGGTTCATCACGCCTCCCTCGCCGTAACGACCGCGAAGGCGGATGATACACCGCTCCCGGACACTGCACCCGGAGTCTCCGAGCCATAACACGAGGCCGAACTTGTCGCTCCGGTGGAGAATGTCAAACCTCCCGGCACCCTCTCACCCGTCCAGTTGTGGAGAGCCTTTGTTCTGACCCGATTCGAAGCTAAAACAACGACGGCGGTTGCTCCACGAACCGCTTGGCCGATTCAACGTGATACGTCGTCTGGCATTTCGGACAAATCAGGTGGTACTCGTAGTAGTAGTCCCGGCTCGGCTTCCATTTGCCTTTGCGCTTGATTACCGGCGTCCCACATTTGCCGCACGGCTCGCCTTCCTGCATGTCGGGACGGACGCCTTCGGTTTCAGGTTTGTTTTCGTACCCCTCATCCACCGGAAGATTCGGCTGCCGCAAAGCGGCCATTGAAAGCTGATCGCACCGTTCGTTTTCCAGATTGCCGGAATGACCCCTCACCCAGCGAAATTCCACCTGATGCGTCTGGCATAAGGCATCCAGCCGCTGCCATAAATCCACATTCTCCGGGCGTTCGGTCCTGGTGCGCCACCAGCTTTTCCGCTTCCACGCCGCCACCCAATCTTCCATTATTGCTTTCACCAGATATTGCGAATCGCTGTACAGCGTAACCCTGCAAGGCTGCTTCAACATTTCGAGACCCGCAATTGCCGCGAAGATCTCCATCCGGTTGTTAGTGGTCTTCCGAAACCCACCGCTGGCCTCGGCACGTTTCTTTGGATGCAACAACACGACGCCATAACCGCCCGGCCCGGGATTCGGTTGGCACGCGCCGTCGGTGTAAATCTCCACGGACGGGAATATGGGCGGGGTGGAACTCTCTTTCGCATTCATGCTTGCTCAATTCTCCACCTTCCGATTGAGAGGAAAAGCATGAGTTCAACCAGTGTGCCTGACCTCCATAACGAGGTGATGGCAGAGAAAATCTCTCGGGTAGTGCTTTCCCTTTGGTACTTCCCGCTTGTGGGTGGTTGTTCGGTGATTGCGCCCCGAAAACGCCTGATGCGGCATTAACAATTGGCCGATATGCGCACGAATCCCGTCGAACACCACGGCGGGGTTTCCCGATAAGAGGTATCCGATCAGCGCGCCCTCATGCGAAAATGGCGCGGCTTTGCATTTGAGATACTTGTCGTCCAAATCGCGCAAGTAACCGGTCAGTTTTCGATCCGTCTTCAAGACCTTGGCCTCAATGGGCCAGATCATTGCATAGTCCCCGCCGCGCATCACAAAGCCGAAATCGTAAGCTCTGGATCGAGCGGGAGCAGGCTCGCGTGATTCGAATTCTGGCATTTCAGGGTGCAGGATGAAAGGCTCGTCGCCACTCTGGCGTTCTTGGATTTTGAGGCTGTGATAAGCAGTCAAGCTCCTTTCAACTTCGTCTTCCGCCGCAGACCAATCCACCCTGCTCAAGATGGCCGGACCGAGATCGTCGTAAGCGGCCCACACGCGCCGCAGTATGATGGTCCCGGCGTCCCTCGGCCAGATTCTGAGTGAATTGAACGAAGCGTCCTTCGGCCACAGTTGCTCACTGATAGTCTGGCGTCGCCTCATCCGGGGGTCGCTATTTCCACTTCGCCAGCATGATCTCGGCGGCGACTTCATCCGCGTCGCGCATGGCCATGGAACGCGTCCATTGGCGACGCTGGTTAGGTTTGATCAAGAACACGGTCGGAACCTTGCCTTTAGGAGTCGGGTGCGGGGCGTAGATGCGGGCGCTCCGCTCAAAATAGAATCCGCTCCCCTGGTCGGGGGCCTTCATGCAACCGGAGCGAAGCTTGGTCAGCCGCTGGAGCAAAACCTCAGAGTCCATCAACTCAACCTCCACGGCCTTTCGACCCGGCCAATGTAGGTGAATTGCCAGCAACCGGACGGGCAGGTGGTTTGGGGCCGGCTCTTGAAAGATCGTAGCGCATAGCTGCTTTTCGGCGCCGAAGCCCGCTTTCAGAACGCGGACAAATTGCTCGGCGTATCGCTGCAAATCAACTTCGCCAGCGACGCTCCCTGCTTGAGCTTTTCGCAACGTGGGCTGGCGACCCGGCGAACGGGCATCGCCCTTGAATTCGGGAAGCGTGAACTCGAACAGGTCCTCGATTAGTGCCCACTCGCTTTCTTTGAAATTAAGGAGGTCACGGATTCGGTTGTCCACGTCTCCGACGGTCTTAATGCCGTCCAGTAGTCCTGGACGGGGCTCTGGAAGTGGTAAGCTGCGTAGTTCGTCCTCTAATGGTTGCGGAAGAAACGCCGCGAATCTTCCGCTCGTCAGCAATTGGTAATACGTCGCCCACTTGCTGTTTTGTGCGAGCCACGCTGCTTCAAGAATCTCGTGACGTTCCGCTGGCGCATGGACGCTAACATAGCTGTCGGAACAAATCACGCCTTCATCCCCAGGAGGTGCATCGACGATGGCCGCTTGAAAACGTCCAACACCAACCACCCAACTTTGTTTTATTAGCAATTGAGGCGACTTGAAAATCTCAGGCCGCGGCGGCCGGTGCGCACGAGGATCTTGATTAACCGGCAGAAGGTCTGGTCTGAGATAGATGAAAGTGCGCGGCGGGAATTCCCGATCCTCCTGGATCCGTCGTCCCACAATCCACGGATAGCGCTTTGGCGTTGTTCCTCGAATGATCCCCTCGCCAGTATGAATTGTCCTTTCGACTCTGTATTCTTCAAGATTGGGATTTCGACTCAGGTGCTTCAGCAACTCCAGGTCACGCCAACTTCCCCACGCCAGCGCCGTCCACACGAGCGGGTCGCCGGTTGCATCGCGGACCGGCACCGAGTGAATGTCCTGCGGCTCGATGACCACCCGATACTGGTCCTCACTGGTCTTCTGTGGTTTCGGGCAGATGTATTCGAGTTTGGCATCGTCTCCAGGCTTTGCATTCCTGAACGTCAGTAAACAGGCTGGACCGACAGCATTGTTGAACAATTCGAACCGCAACGCCGAGAGATTCACGACCTCCTCAACCGTTACCGACTGGAACAACTTTCGGCGTGCAGCAAGCGCGGGCTTAGAGCGGTTGAACAGAACCACGGTGGCAGGCTGCAGGATTGAGACGATTCCGCCCTGCTTGACCAACCCGGCTGCCTTGGCCGGAAATAGTGGACCGATGTCACCGTAGGTTACAGGCCAGCCATGTTTGTTCGCCCAAGCGGACGCATCGCGGCTTCGTTTGATCGAATTCTTGCCCCACGGAGCATTGCCCAGAATGAGGTCAAACGAGCCTTTATCACGTTCGGTGTGGAAACCGGCTTCGGTCTCCAGGAAGAAATCCTTCGCGATGAGACGCCGATCGCGCAGGCGAGGAAACACGACCTGCTTCCAATAGTGGCGGGGGTCTATCGCGTCGCACATCGCCAGGTAGAGGCTGAACGACGCGACGCGAACGGCGTCCCGATTGATGTCCATCCCGAACAAGTTGTTTTCCAGAATCGGCTTCAGATCAGCAACCTTCGGCGTTATTCCATGGTTTGCCTTTCTCCAGCGATGGATGAGCCGCTGGAAGGCTTTCACCAGGAAGATCCCCGAGCCGCACGCGGGATCGAGGATCTTCAGATTCCATTCCCCGCTTTCCCACGGAAGCACGGAATCCAGGATGAAATCCACTAAATGCGCGGGAGTGTAGTAGGCCTTGTCGCGTTCTGCGTCCTCGCGGACGAATTGCTCATACACGCTGCTGATGAATTCCAGCGGAATGGTGTCGAAGGAATACTCAGGCCAGAGCGTTGGCTGACGTCTTTCCATTTGCATCCGACCCGAAACGAAGTCAGCCAGCAAGTCCAGGTGCTTCTGCTTCACCTGATCCTTTTCCTCTTCCCACTCCCGTTCCCTCGCCGCAGCCGAGCTTCCCTTTCCAGGAAAAAGGTCGCCGTTGAACTTTCCGTTCAACCAGCGAAACAGAGCGTAGGTGTCGTCCCGGTCTTTCAGAATTGATTCGAGGTTCGTGTGCTGCCGAGACAAGTGCCCCTCCAACCGGCCGCGCATGAGAGTCTCGTCAAGGAATGGTTTGGCGCTCCGGTCCTTCCGGTGAAACAAGAACTGCACAAATACGAGCCGAGCCAGCAAATCATGACAGACATCCTTGGGCAGCTTCTCGTCCAGCAAGGCGGTGCGGACAAAGCGAAGGTTTGCCAGGAGCAAGGCATCGGCACGTTCCTCCGGTCGAAATTGGTTTTCACGTAGGCGGAAGAACTCCCCCGAAACAAGGTTCACCCAATGAAGCGCGCTCGTGGCGGTCTGCGTAAGTGATGGGAAATCCGATTGCCCGCCGGCAGCGCCCGAGTCGTCGAATACGAGCTTGTCTTGGAGACTTGACGTCGGCGGCTTGCAACACGTCCACGCACGCAGCCGGTCGCGTTCGGCCGTGATCAACAGTCGAGTGCGGCTGAAATTCCACGCCAAGCGCTGCGCCAGTGTGTAAAGGTGTTCCGGCGGGCGTTTGGTGAACTCGCAGACGACTGCAATCGGCGCTTCGGTGTCGCTCCCGGCCGGGGACGGTGACAGAAGACCCACCTCAACCTGTGCGCCTTCGCGTCTGAGCGGCAACCCAATTTTCTCCTTGGCCAATTCAGCCAGGGCACGATTGCCCCCGCCAGAGGGCTTGATCACCTCTTGGCGTTCGGGCCAGCCTAGTTCGTGTGACGCTTTGTCCAGCAGCATGGGCGAGGCAAGTTAGACTGAAGCGCTGTTTCACCGCAACATGGTTTCACCGATAGTCCCGCTTGGGGGCTGTAACCCGGCAGGCATCTGTAGCGACAGGTTTCTTCACTGCTTGCGCCTTTTTGTTGGTAGCGTTAGAGCAGGGAAGCCACGGGAGTTGCGGCCCCATACACAGGCGCTCAGCGATCCATTTCAGCGTCAGAGTCCCCTCTGGCCGCAGGCGCGACGCGACGCGAACCTTCAGCGGAACGCCCTGCCGGCGGCAGAATCTGCTTGCGGGAGGAAACCCTTTTCCTAACATGCCTCCCAGCCGGTGGGGCCACGATCGGCACGCCCGGTACCGGGCGAGCGGGTGGTTAAGAGCTTATTCCCCGGCATAGCAACCTTTATGAGCAAGCGGATTTCGGTTCCTGAATCGGGCAAAGTAGGCCCGTATGTAACCCTCTCGACACGGTATGGGCAGGTCGTCAAGCAGCTTACCGTGCCGCGCGACCCGCGCACGCCGGGCCAACTGGCTTGCCGCAGCAACATGGCCTATGTCGCCCGGCGCTGGCAGTCTCTGACCGACTCACAGTGCTCCGCCTGGGACCTTATCGCCGCGGACAGCGCCGTGATGGGCTTTATGGGCCGGAGCAACTCCCTGCCGGGTTACAACCTCTACGTCCAGATGAATACGTTTCGCATGGACATCGGGCTCAGCGTGTTCGATCTGCCCCCGGCCCTGCCGCACTTTAGTCCGAACCCGGTGGCCGAGCTGCTGGCCACCCTCGAGGGCAGCGTCTTCCAGCTCAAGCTCCACGTGCTGAGCCAGCCGGCCGAGCACACGCTGGTACTGGGCGCCCGGCCGTGCAGCGCGGGCAGGCGGTGCGTGCAGCACTTCCCCTTCCTGGGTTTCCTGCCCGCTCCCGTGGACGGCTGGTGCGACATCACCGACATGTTCGTTAAGCGGTATGGTCTCCCCGCAACCGGAAGGGCCATCTTCATTCGCACCCGCCAGCATATCAACGGCTGGAACGACCCGCCTAAACAGGTCCGAGCCGTCGTCCGTGCAGTGTGACGGGGTGTCCGACGCGGGCATCCTTGAGCGGAACGGAAAGGGGACAGGCGCTGGCCGATCTACATATCTAGCAGTATCACAGGTATTTAAGCCAATAATCCCCACTTTATGGCCGAGCGGCCCATCCCAGGCCTCGTGCCAAGCCTACCATCGTACCCAGGTAGTACCTTGGTAGTACCTTGGTAGTACCCAGGTAGTACCCTGGTCAAATATGCAAGGTACCACCAGGGTACTACCAAGGTACCACCAAGGTATTAGCTAGATACTGCCTATGAGAGGTGGGTTTACAGCTCGCATATGGGCCAATGGGACCAGGTGGCTTTCTCTTTGCCAGCCAGTCTGCGCGTGCCGTCCGCACTCAACAGAACCACCGCCCAGCAGAGGTTCCGCGCCCGCTGCAGGCTTCCTCGACGAGATTTCGCAACTGGCCGTTAAGCCAGGCCGAACTCCTTCTTGTTCTGGCCGCAGGAGACGAGGACGGGGCGGTCGGCGACCTTTGCCTTGAGCAGGGCTTGCTCGTCGGCACCGGCAGTCAGCGGCAAGGCGACCTGGCCGCCTTCGACGGCGCTGCGCTGCATGGCCAGCATGATCCCGGCGCCGAGACAGGCGTGATCGAAGTTGCACTGGTGGACTTTCTGGGGGTTGTCGAGCCAGTCGGCCATTTCCTGAATGTAGGGGGGCATGTCGTGGTCGTAGTTCATCGCGCCCTCGCCGCTCTGGTAGCCGCCGCTCTTGGTCACCGCGCGCCAGCCGCCATTGGTGAGGACCTCGGCGAAGCCCTCGGTGCCCTGCGCGCCGATGCGGTTCTTGCCCCACCACTTGGCGACCTCCGGTTGGTCGGGCGCGCCGGCGCCGCATTCATAGATGCCGCGCACACCATTGGCGAATTGCACGAAGCCGCCGATGTAGTCGGGCGAGGGGTGATTGTCGCCGAGCTTGGCGCGGCCCGCGGCCTGCGCCATGGCCCAGGTGGCGGGCGCGTAGTCGTTGAACCAACAGGTGTAGTCAATGAGGTGCGAGAGCATGTGCGTCATCCAGGCGCTTGGGGTCAATGTCGCAGATGCCGGTGACCTGGAATTTGGGGTTGGCAGTGAAGGCGGTGGCGTGGTGCATGCCGCGGTTGCCCATGCCAACGACGAGGACGGAGTATTTGCTCATAGCGGTATATGATAGAGGGTCTAGGGCAGATGTCGCTTTCCACGTGAGAACGGGCGCCGTTTCGGAAGCGGCGCCGCAAGTCTGCGAAAAGAGCGCTACCGCTCTTTCAGTGTAAAGCAGAGAGCGGGCGCGCATCGGCACTTGCCCGACCCACCATTCGAAAGCGATTTGCTGATAATCGCTTGCGTTGTCGCGACCGCGGTAGGTCGTCATGTTGGTCAGCAGCAGACCGAGGCTGCCGCCCAAGGTCCACGCCGGGTCTTGCGATGTGAGCTGATAATTCCCGTCGGTGGCGTCCAACTGCGCGGAAAGGCCGCTTTCCGGCGCCTTCAAACGTATCCCGGCCGCTTTGGCGTTTCGCATCAGGAAGGCCGACAGAGCGGCGGTCAGCAAAAAGCGAAGCAATCGTTCATGGTTTGGGATGTGGTCTGAACATGAGAGTCCCCCCGGCGATTCTTCGCGGCTCTTTCGTTGTGCGTGATGGGCGGCGCCGTTCCGAGTTTCTCGCGCCTATTGCATCATGGCCGCAAGTGTTGGCTCCATGGCCTCAGCCCAGAGTTGGTAGCCTTTCGCGCTCGGATGAACCCGGTCGGGCATGATAATCTTCGGGATCGAGCCGTCCGGAGCGAGGAAGGCTTTTCCGATGTCGAGGCACTTGATCATCCTGCCGTCGTCGAGTTTGGCGATGGCTTGGTTAATCTCCTTGATCTGGAGGCGGTAGGTGGAGTCCACTGTCCCGCGGGGAAACACGGCCAGGAGCAACAGTCTGGTCTCGGGCAGCTTGGCGCGGATTTCCTTCACGATGGCCGTTACGCCCTCGATCACTTCGGCTGTCGAGTTGCGCGGGGAGCCATCCTTCTCCTTGCCGAGGTTGTTGGTGCCGATCATCAGCACGACAACTTTCGGTTTCACGTGGTCCAGTTCGCCGTGTTCGATACGCCAAAGGACGTGTTGGGTGCGATCGCCGCCGATGCCGAGGTTCAACGCGTGACGCGGGGCGTAGAACTTGTTCCAGACCTCATGCCCCCGGGTGCGCCACCAATCCGTGATGGAATCGCCAAGGAACACCAGGTCGCACGGCCCCTGCTTCGCCTCGGCGAGGAACGCTTCATGCCGGGCAACCCAATTGGTCTTCGTCAATCGAGGAGCGGGAACGACCGCGGTGTTTTCAGCAAGCGCCGGGGTGGTCAGAAGGACCCCCAAGACAAACAGCAGTGATTTCTTCATGTGAACAGTAATGGGTTGTGTTAACTCGGTCTCCAGACAGGCCCGAGCGGGCTCTGCCCTGGGGCCGAGAACCGGCGCCCGTTCAAGCACCGAAGCCGCCCTGCTTTCCGGGTCGCGGGGCGGCTTCAAGTGTTGCAGCAAACCGAAGCAACACGCCTCACTTCACCAACCGATAGAACTTTATGCCTCCAACTTGATTGGTCAGCACGTAATCCTCACCCTGAACCGTCCCCGCCCCCTCCGATGTCCACGTCGAGGACGAGATATCCGTTGTTGATTCGACAGTATAGCCGACAGCATTTGTCGGCCAGGAGAGGACCACGTCTGCGCCGGACAGCGAGATGTTGAGCGTTGGCCGGTACGGCAGGATTGAGAAAGCCGCCAGCCCGTTGTTGGCGGAGAGGGCAAACACCTTGTCCTCCGCCCAGATAATCTTGCCGATCATGTAACCGTTGTTCCAATGGTTCGTGGGAAAACTGTACTCTGCCAAGAGCATGGGCAGGTTGAGGTCCGAGATTTCATAGAGGCGCAGAGGGTCCGGGACTGTGTCCGTTCTCGGGTTCTCAATCCCCGCACCGAGGCTCTTTTGGAAATCAAATGCCAGAGGGACAACGTCCGGACTCCAGTCGGGATAGGAGGCCAGGTTCGTGCTGTTGAACGTATTGACATCATATTGTGCCAGAACGATAGGTCCGCCTTCACGATGAGCCCAATATGTGTTGTTAGTGCCAAAAGCGAGCGACCGGCCGATGCTGCTGTTGGCATAGTGATTGGCGAAGGCAACGGTATTCAGCCAGAAACTGTCGAGGTCGGCGCTCGCCGGACGGAACAGAGCCGCCCAATTGCCTTCATAAGAATCGGCGATGATTTCCGTGTTGATTCCCGATCCGCGGGCATCCAGCGCATCCCCCAACCGCTCGCTGGCCATGCTGGGAGGAGTCCCTCCCCAGATGGCGACCGGCACGGTATTGGAGTCATCATTGGCCCATCGGTAAAGGCGAAATGACTCTGCCACATCGGTGTTGCAGGCGTAAATCGCGCCATCATCGGCCACCGCGATGGAATTCAAGGTCAGATTATTCGCTCCGCCGAAGATGATACCTGGGTCGGTGTTCATTTGGTAAAGCTCCTCGCCGGTGGTCCCGTCAAGCACCCAAATTGCCGGATCCCCCGAACCAGTCACGATGTTGGTCCGGCTGACCAGGTAGAGGTGATTCAAGGGCGGGTAGTAGGCGATGCACCTTTGTTCCGGGCGGGAACCGATGTCCGATGTGATGTACGGGCGGTTGGTGACGACGTCCATGATGGACGGAGCGATGCCCCACAGCGGAGCGAGCCGGGGAAACACATCGCGGAGCACAGTGACAACGGCTGCGGAACTAACCAGGGAAAGTGGGGGATTTGACACAATCACGGTGTAATTTCCAGAATCGGCAACCTGCGCGTTTGAAATGACGAGACCTGGGTTCGTGGCTCCTGCAATGGGGTTGCCGTTCCATTGCCACTGGTAACTGGTGGCGTCAGGGCTGCTCACGTCGAGTTGAATGGTTTGTCCAACCAACAAACGTTGGGACGCAGGCTGGGTGTCAAGACTGAGAGTAGACCCTGCTCCCATGGTCACATCTGCCCACTCGGTGCCGAAATTCAACTCGTCAAAGCTTCTGACCTTGGCCATTCCAGAATGGCGGTTGCAGAGTATGAAACTCACGATGCTGGAAATGTCAGTGCCAACATTGTTCGTTAATGTCGCTGGCGGCTCGCTGCCGGCTCCAAAAGTCGCGGGGTCGGGATTGATCCACGCCTTCACAACATCGTCACTACTGCCACCCGAGTTGAACTGGTAGCTGATGACCATGAAGATGGGCGTGCCGGTGCTGTAGGCGTTCGTATCATAACTGTAACTGCCGGTAGAATTCTTAACGATTCCCAGAACGAACTTCGTCGGGTCACCGGTGTCTGGCTTCGCTGCAAACCGGGCATACGCGCCAGACGGGAACGTGGTGGTGGTGCCGCTTGCATTGTTCAATGCGATCCAGTAGTAGCCGTTCGCGGTTGACCCGGTAATGTCATCAATTTGAAAGATGAAGGAAGCATACAGGGTTCCACTGCTTACCGAGGTTGGGAGCACGTAGCGCGCGGCCAGACCATTCGGGCGCGCAAGACCCCCCAGTTGTACCTCGTTGCCGGTGGCATTTGTCAATCCGGGATAGGTGATGTTGCCGGCAATCACCACGGGCTGGTTTGTCAGGGTCGCGTCGTCGCCTGCCTGTTCCCAATACCCTCCGTCGGAATTGCTCTGCCCGATCAAATTCTGGCCGGGCGTATAGCTGAAATGTTCGATAGATATTGTCCCGGCGGAAGCCGAGGCGGAGATGATCGCCACGGAAATCCCGGCGGCGAATGCTTTGCCGATGGTGCTGCGCTTTGTTGTCATGGTGTTTGTGTTGTACTAGTGGTTGCTGAATGTTATGGGGCCAGTGGAGGGATTAGTTGTAAGGTGTCAAAGGCCCTCCGTGGTCCTCCGACAGCTCATAGCGATAATTCCATTTTAACCGGCCTATCCATTCACAATGGCCATCAGCAAAGACCACGTTGCCACCGTCCTTGCCATGGCCGTAATAGGGATTGGGATAGTTTTGCCACGGCCAATCGGGATTGTGCGGCTCCATACCGTCCATGATGACGAAGGTGCCGCTGGGCCCGGCAATATTGCCCTTCATCGGGTCTGAGTGTTTTGCGTAACTTGGAACCGAGCGGGTGGTTTTGCGCGGGTAGTTCGCCGACTTGTTGAACCAACAACCGAAGACTTCGTAACTGTGTCCGTTGGTGGCAGTTCTGCCGGTCGCCTTCTTTTCCAAATCCACCAACTTCTCCAGCAACTGGCCTTGGTAAAGCACCTGGTACCTCTTATTGGGGTCCACTGCGTTGCGGGTTGTCGGGCAAACGAAGGTGCCCACGTTCTTGATGTAGCCGGTTGATCCAAAGCCATACAGCCAGTTCATGTCATCGTCTGCCTGTTGGTCCACCGGCGTAGTCTTCAGCGTGCCCGTCAACCGGCCCTTGGAGTCGTCGTCTGCATACATCTGGCTGCCCAACCCCATCTGGCGGGTGTTGTTCAAACAACTGATCCGCCGGGCTTTGTCTTGGGCCCTGGCCAGAGCTGGAAGCAGCAGGGCCGCCAGGATGGCGATGATGGCAATCACGACCAGCAGTTCAATCAGCGTGAACCCCCGGCTTGCCGTTCTTCGGAAGTCATCGTCTCCGTGACGATGGTTTCCTTGGATTGGAGACGGCTGGCTCATATATACATTGGAACCTTAGCCAAACCGGGTCTGGCCGGGTATCCTCATTATTAGGGATGTCCCCCGATCAGCGCCTGGCCTGCGCCCGCGCGGGTTTCTACCCCTCGAGTTTTACCCCCGCCGGCTGAGGCGACTGCACGAAGCGTGTCGCCGCTTCCACTCGGGAGCGCACGTGCAGCTTGTCGAAGATATGGGCCACATGACTGCGCACAGTGGTGAAGCTGATCTGCAAACGGTCGGCGATCTCTTTGTCGAGGTATCCCTGGGAGAGCAGTTCGAGCACTTCGTATTCCCGGCGGCTCAGGTTGCAGTCGGCGCGCGGCGTTGCCGCCGGGCGGCAGAACGACTCGATGACCCGGCGCGCGATTTCACCGGTCATTGGGGCGCCCCCCTGCATGACCTCGTGAATCGCGGCCACCAGTTCCACCGGCGTGGTGCGTTTGAGCAGATAACCACTGGCTCCCGCCTGGAGTGCTTGAAACAAGCGATCGTTGTCGGAATGGACCGTCACCATCAGGATGCGGGTGTGGGGCAGGAGCGGCTTCAGTTGGGCGACACACTCGATCCCGGACATTCCCGGCAAGCTGATATCCATCAGCACGACATCCGGCTTCAGTCCCGGCATCCGTTGCAGCGCTTCCTCTCCCGTCCGGAATGTCCCTACGCACTCCAAGCCCGGCTGCGCTCCCAACATCCGTATCCAATTCCTGCAAATAGGGGCGCTGTCTTCGACGATTCCGATTCTGGTACTCATCTGGTGCGCGCCATTCCGAATCATGGATTGCTTTCCATGCTCTCAGCTATCCTCATTATTGAGGAGACCCGGCGGGACTGGGAACCGCGCCTCCCACTGCAAGCGTAAACACAACTCGTGTTCCCCGGCCGGGGCGCTGCAAAAGTTCCACCTTTCCGTTCAGGGCCTCCAGACGTTCTTGCATGTTCTTGAGGCCCTCGCCCAGGGGCACCGTTTCAGCGTCAAAGCCCGCACCGTTATCCTCGACAGATACCTTCAATACTCCCTCCGCATAATGCACCCGGACGACTACTTCGTCAGCTTTGGAGTGCTTTGCCGCGTTGTTTACCAGCGCGTATGCATGAAGGGTTCAGATGATATTTGGGCGGCGGTTGGTAACAAA